>NZ_JBIOSW010000001.1:1017500-2330000 GCF_051714985.1 Enterococcus sp. AZ078 | reverse complement strand
CGAGAAGGATACACCTGTAACCATGCCGAACACAGAAGTTAAGCTTCTTAGCGCCGATTGTAGTGAGGGGTTGCCCCTTGTGAGAGTAGGACGTCGCCACGCGGTTTATATAAACCCCATAAGTTTATCTTATGTGTGTGTTCGTTGTAAAAAACGAACAAGGTGATTCCGGCATAGCTCAGTTGGTAGTAGCGCATGACTGTTAATCATGATGTCGTAGGTTCGAGTCCTACTGCCGGAGTATTTAGACACGATAGAATTTCTATCGTGTTTTTTTGTCTTTATATATTTTGGTCACAGTATAAGACTAGTTAATTTATCAGTGCGATTGAACAATAGTTTTTTCTTAATGGATGCGATTAGACTGGTATTTCAAAAGATAACTTTTAACAAAAGGAATAGTTTAGGCGGGAACTGAGCAGATGGTTCGCTTCATAGAAAGAAACGTGCTAGCATCGTAAGGTAATGAGAGTTGGAGGTGGAAGGTAATATGTATTTAAAAATCTCTGAAAAAGCGCAGGAAAGATTAGAAAAGTATATCCAAGAAGGTGCCCCCATCATTCTTGACCTAGATGATGGTGTGGGTAAGTATTCTAAGATGGGTGTGTGTTCGTTAGATACGAGCTTCCGTCTATTGTTATTAGCTAGCAAACAAGAGAAAACAGACTATCCAATGAAGATTGACAGTGATATGGGAGCCATTTATATCAAAGACTATTCAAAAATGTACATGGATGAAACGATGACGTTAACTTTAGACCCCCGTTTAAATAGTTTTAAACTTGAATCCCCTAGTGGAACTTTGGATAACCAAGTCCCTCTAGTTGATTTACGCCCTTAAAGACATGCAGTTGTGACAGCAGTGTTTAGCACTGAGAAATAAGCTGGAGAATCCAAAAATAGTTCTTCTTATTTTTTGGATTCTCCAGCTTATTTTCGATACTACTTGGAACATCGTAGATCAGAGGATGCGAAAAGAGCGTTCTGATCTGAGCGCTCACTAAGTAGAAACTGCGATGAGTAATTGCAGGGCCAATAAGGATGGGGATCTTGAAACAGCTTCTCATATTATGAAAAATTCAGGCTTATTGCAAGGAGTGGTTGATTGAACACTGTTTACTCGTTATTAGAGTAAACGTAAGATTTATATCTAAGGCTCTAGTCCTTTACGTTTATTTACAACTATCTATTCATTACAGCTTAGTTTTGTTAGCTATAAAATCATATAGTATTTAAAAAAATGAAGATAAAAAAACAACGTAACCTTATTGTTAAAACAACAGGTTACGTTATCTAAGTAAGCCACTTGCCGGGCTTGAACCGGCGACCTCTTCCTTACCATGGAAGCGCTCTACCAACTGAGCTAAAGCGGCATGATTTCTTAATACAAGTAATAGAATAACGAAAATAATCAATTTTGTCAATATCTAAAACAAAAAAAATTTGGTTTCATAGGATGATCATTCTAAATTGTATAAATAACAAATTTTGGGCAGTGATTTTTGTGAAAAAACAAAAAAATATGTAAAAAAAGTATTGCGTTATTTAAGATAAATTGATATTATATACATGTACTTGATTCCGGCATAGCTCAGTTGGTAGTAGCGCATGACTGTTAATCATGATGTCGTAGGTTCGAGTCCTACTGCCGGAGTACTTCAACCACAGCCTCTAAGCTGTGGTTTTTTTGTTATTCTCAAAAACTTTTGAGAATAACAAAAAAGGGTTGTCGTGAGGGGGATTCAGTCGATTTGTTGTAACGATTAAAAGTGAGTCGTTGTATTTCAAACCACTTAAGGGTAGAATTAAAGATATATTTTTGATTGGAAGGATGATTGGATGAAAGCTATTACACCTGAAATGACGAAAAAATTTGCAAAAGGTTTTGAAGAAAACAACAAGCAACAAGCTCTACAAAGAGCGGTAGTAAAAAATGGGATCACCGCTTCTGCTGAAAATGTGGCTGCCCATGTGTCTAATACACCGGTTTTTTCAATTGATTTATCAACGGGAAAGGTTTCAAATCAGAAACAATCTGGTCGTTGCTGGATGTTTGCAGCATTAAATACTTTCCGACATAAATTGCTCAATCAATTCCATTTGAAAGAATTTGAATTATCACAAAACTATACGTTTTTCTGGGACAAATATGAAAAAGCTAATTATTTTTATGAAAATATTATCGCAACAGGGAATGATGCCTTAGATAGCCGAAAAGTAGCCTTTTTATTAACAACCCCACAACAAGATGGCGGACAATGGGATATGATCGTTTCCCTCTTCCAGAAATATGGTGTAGTTCCTAAATCTGTTATGCCAGAAAGTGCAAATAGTTCAAATTCACGAGATTTAAATAATTACTTGAATAAATTGTTGCGTAAAGATGCGACGGTCTTACGTGAAATGATTGCCGGTGGTGAAACTGCTGAAGCGATTCAAGCAAAAAAAGAGGAAATGCTAGAAGGAATCTATCAATTTTTAGCCATCTCCTTAGGAACACCACCAAAAGAATTTGATTTTGAATACCGTGACGAAGAAAACAATTATCATATTGACCAACAGCTTACACCTCAACTCTTTTATGATAAATATATTGGTGTAAAACTAGATGATTACGTTAGTATCATCAATGCACCGACAAAAGACAAACCTTTTGATCGTTCTTACACTGTAGAAATGTTAGGTAATGTGGTTGGCGGGAAAGAAGTTCGTTATTTGAACGTAGATATGTCAACGTTTAAACAGTTGGCTATTGCCCAACTGGAACAAGGAGAGTCTGTTTGGTTTGGTTGTGATGTCGGACAATCTTCAACTAGAGATAGTGGGGTCATGGCACTGGATGTTTACGACATGGATGACTTATTCGATGTAGATTTTACGATGACTAAAGCACAACGTTTAGATTATGGTGAAAGCTTAATGACCCACGCGATGGTATTGACGGGAGTCGATCTTGTTGATGGGAAATCAACGAAATGGAAAGTCGAAAATAGCTGGGGAGAAAAAGTTGGCAATAAAGGATTTTTTGTAATGAGTGACGATTGGATGAACGAATACACGTATCAAATCGTTGTTCGCAAAGATTTGTTGTCGAAAGAGCAACTCCAAGCCTTCAATGAAGAACCAATCGTTTTAGCTCCTTGGGATCCAATGGGCGCATTGGCTTAAAAAACTGATTCTACTCAAAGTATGAAGAAAATAGACGAATTGGTGTCTCAGATTACTGAAAAAGAAAGTAAATGAGGGATTGAAAGAAAGACGAGGTTAGTCTTCGAAATTAGTAGGGTTGCTAATTTTGAAAGAAGCCTCTCTTTTTTTGTCTATAAATATGAGCAATGGACTTTTACTGTTGAACAAAGAGTTACTAGACTCATTTTCTTTGTTTTAGATTCTTTGTGATATAATGATAGCTAACAAATAGGTTGGAAAAGCATGTAAGGAGGAGTAGAGATGAATATTCAGTCGGTGTTAGCAGAAATCCAATTAGAAGGCAAAGTGATACCTATCACTGGTGGGGACGTTAATCAAACGTATCGAATTGAAGAGCAAAATAAATCATATTTCTTAAAGCTTCATCCTAATATTGGAAAGTCTTTTTTTGAAGCGGAAGTGGATGGGTTAAAAGAACTAGCTCCCTACGTTCGAGTACCTGAAACTTACATGCTGGGTGAACAAAAAGATGGTGCCTATCTTTTGATGGAATGGATCGAACCTGGCAAAGGAAATCAAAAAGATCTAGCCGTTTCTTTGGCGAAATTGCACAAGGTAACCGCTCCTCAATTTGGGTATCGAAAGGATAACTATTTAGGGACCGTTCCGCAATTCAATCATGTGGAAGAAGATTGGTGGCTTTTCTTCTTCAAAAATCGTCTAGAAAGTCAAATTGCTTTGGCACAAAAAAACAACCATTGGAATCAAAACCGCCAAGAAACATTTATTTCTTTTAAGCAATACGTGTTAGAAAACTTTAGTGATAAAAAGATTGTCCCTAGCCTCTTGCATGGCGACTTGTGGAGTGGTAATGTGTTCTTTGATCAGCAAGGAGAACCAGTCTTCGTTGATCCAGCCGTTTCTTACGGTGATCGTGAGCAGGACATAGCTATGAGCCAGCTATTTGGTGGGTTTCGTCCAGAGTTTTTACAAAGTTATCAAATGGTCTATCCTTTGGAAAAAAATTGGGAAAAACGATTGCCGATTTACCAGTTATATTATTTGTTAGCCCATCTAAATATGTTTGGGGAAAGTTATGGTTCACAAGTGGATCAATTATTAGCGAAAAGATAAGAGGAGGGTGTTTTTTTGGCAAAGAGATATACAAAAAAACATGAAGTTTCATATTATGAATGTGACATTAATCAGACCATGACATTTCCATCAATGTTAGGAATCGTGATCAAGACATCGGAAGATCAAAGTGATGCGCTTGATCGTGGCAGTAAATTTGTCAATAGTTTTGGACTGACTTGGGTCATTACCAATTATTCAATGACAATCACTCGTTTGCCAAAAGTAGGAGAGACGATTTCTATAACAACACAAGCCATGGAGTACAATAAATTCTTTTGTTATCGTAATTTTTGGATTCATGATGAAGAAGGCACAGAACTGGTGAAAATAGAATCAGTTTTTGTATTAATGGATTTTGTGAATCGGAAAATGAGTAGCGTCAATGAAGAAATTATTGCGCCGTTTGAAAGCGAAAAAATCAAAAAAATCAAACGGCAAGAAAAAATAGAAAAGATTGAATCGGGCACGATGTTACCTTATCGCGTGCGTTTCTATGATATCGATAGTAACCAACATGTGAACAATGCCATGTATTTCAACTGGATTATTGATGTCTTAGGCTATGATTTCTTGACGACACATGTACCAGAAAAAGTTTTGATCCGTTTTGACAAAGAAGTGGAATATGGCAATGAAATTGAAAGTCATTATGAACAAGTAGAGATGGAACATGGTGTGAAAACAAGACATGAAATCAGAATGCAAGAACAACTCTATTGTGAAGCAAATATCACTTGGAAAAATAAATAAACTGCTAATAGCAAACGATGTTCCAATCGGAAAGAGGTTGTCGCAGAAGTGTCTAGCTCTGGGAAATAAGCAGGAACAACAAGGGAAAAAAGGGACTGAGACAAAAGTTGTCTCAGTCTCTTCTAGTATCTCTAAAAACGAATAAACGGTGAGACAAAAGTAGCATCTTCGGAAATAAGCCGAAATTTACCAAAAATTTGAGAAGCAATTTTCGGAAATTCCTTCTTATTTCTTGATGCTGAACACTTTTGTCTCAACCTCTTTTTTGATTGATTGCCGAAGTGCTGAATAATAAAGAATTCTTTAGGTGTTCATACTTTTGGACATTCTAACATGGAAATAAGACTTTTGGATATCCAGTAATAGGTAAGGATCGATAACCTTCCATGATTGAAAAAAGAATGCGCAAAATTGGTTCAATTGCTAAACGAACACTGGATTTTTTTAGAACGGAATTTTAATGTCAGGAATTTTTGTATGTGATTTAGCTATAACTTATTGAGTAATAAACGAAATCAATGATTGATCTTTTAACCCGTGATTCAAGGCAATTAGTAGTTTGATGCGAGCTTTTTGGCTATTGATGCTATTACAAAAAATAATCCCCATGTTTGCTAGTTCTTTTCCGCCACCCTCGTAGTCATAAACAGGTTCTGCTATCCCATTAAAACACCGGGAAACTAAGACCACTGGGATTTTTTGTACTAATAATTTTTTCAAAGCTGTTACAGCTTGTGGTGGTAAATTGCCAGCTCCTAAAGCTTCGATCACTAGGCCATCTACTTTGGTATGGGCGATAGCTTCTAATAGATCACCTTGCATCCCCGCATAAGCCTTAACGATTGGGATCGTACCATTGACTGAAGTGATATCTAAGCGTGTAGTTTCTAGTAATTCTTGCATAAATAAGATCCGATGTTTTGTTACTAGACCAATTGGACCTAATGTGGGTGTACGAAAAGTGGCAACATTTGTTGTGTGGGTTTTGGTCACGTAACGCGCGGAGTGGATCTCATCGTTCATTACGACCAATACACCTTTTCCATTTGCTTCCTTACAACTAGCGACTCGAATAGCACTCTCGAAATTGTACAGCCCATCGCTCCCTAATTCGTTGCTAGATCGCATAGCGCCAGTTAGTACGATCGGCAGTTTATCTCCAATCGTCGTGTCTAAGAAAAAGGCGGTTTCTTCTAACGTATCTGTTCCATGAGTGATTACAACACCGTCAAACCCCAAATGATAGGCTTCATTAATCCGATTTTTTAAAATTAACATATGTTTAGGCATGATATGAGGTGAAGGAAGATTAAAGATATCTTCTATTACTAAATCAACATCTTCTGGAATTTCAATTTCAGCATCTAGCAAAGGATTCACAACATCAGGACTCACTCCACCAGTTAAAAGATTTTCTCTCATGGCAATCGTTCCGCCAGTGTGTAAAATTAGAATTTTTTTCATTTTTTTTCGGACTTCCTTACATATAATTTTGCATAGGCTTTAACGCTTATTGTATACTATATGAAAGAGTTTTGCTATCCGTGGCATTGAGCAATGAGTAGTAAATCTCACTATACATAGTTGATTTTTGGATGGAAAAGCAAAGGTGGCTTGAAATGATACGAATCGGATTAACCTCATTTAAAGAACATGATAAATTGACTGGAAAAAAGAATAACACACTTTATGAGTATGCTAGATATTTGCCATTAGTGGAGCTTGATACAGCTTACTATGGAATCCCAAGACGAACTTCGGTAGAAAAATGGGTGCAAGAGGTTCCAAATGATTTTCGTTTTGTTGTTAAGGCGTATCAAGGGATTAGTGGTCAAGGAGACTGGGAAAAATATTATCAAACAGAAGAAGAAATGATTGCTAAATTTCTGGAAGTAATGAAACCAATGAGTGATGCGAACAAGCTTTTTTGTTTTTTAGTCCAATTTCCAGCTTCCTTTAAATGCACCAAGGAAAGTGTACAATACCTACGTAAGCTTCGAAAATGGTTTGCTGGCTATCCGGTAGCAATCGAACTTCGGGACTTTTCGTGGTACAGTGAGGAATTCGTTGAGCGCACGAGAAGCTTCATGACTCGAGCAGAATTTTCTTTGGCAGTAATTGATGAACCACAGTTGTTAAACACAACAGTTCCTTTTGACCCATTCATCACGAATCCAGACTTTGCTCTTTTCAGGTTTCACGGAAGAAATGCTCAAGGTTGGCAGGCCAATGATAAAGATTGGCGTAAAAAAAGAACTCTTTATCGCTATTCTGAGCAGGAACTGAGTGAACTAGCAACTGCTATTGACTCTGTTAGCTCAAAAACGAAAGAAATCGGAATTATCTTTAACAACAATTCTGGTGGAGATGCTGCAGAAAATGCGTTAGCTTTACAAAAAATATTAAAAATAAAACCGGAAGGCTTAAACCCACAACAAATGGATTTATTTTAGAGAGGGAGCGTTGAATGATCAAAGCAATTTTTTTTGATATTGATGGCACATTAGTCAACGACCGTTCAAAAGCACTTGCTTCGACTAAACGTGCGATTAGCTATGCTAGAAAAAATGGGATATTGTGTGGTGTAGCAACTGGGCGGAGTCCAGTTAAAATCAAAGAAGTGATTGATGAATTGGAATTAGATATGTATGTTGTCTATAATGGACAATTGGTATTTACTGCCGAACGAACGATTGTAGATCAACCATTTGATCAAGTCGTTTTAAGTAAGATCGTGGAATATGCTGATAAGAACCATCGCCAGATCATTTTTGGTGGAAGAGATCAACTAGCTGGTTCGACCACGATGCTATTAGGACAGTCGATTTTAATCAAACGTTTAGTTAGTTTATTACCAAAAAAATTTCCCGTTCGATTGATGAAAAAAGGACTGCAAATGTTTAGCCCACATCGGCAGAAAAAGCGATATGAAGCACTGGAGATTCTTGATGAGCCAATTTACCAATGCATTTTATTGAGTCAGGAATCAGAACAAGAAAAATTAGAAGAGCGGTTTCCGGAGTGCAGCTTTCAACGGTCCAATGCGTATACCGTTGATATCATTCCAAAAGGTGGCTCAAAGCTTTCAGGAATTGCAGCCTTTGCCAAAGACATGGGGATCGAAATGACCGAGATCATGGCATTTGGTGATCATTATAACGACATTGAGATGCTGGAAGGTGTCGGAATCGGGGTTGCTATGGGGAATGCTCAAAAAGAAGTTAAGCAAGCTGCTGATTATGTGACGGATACCAATGAAAAAGACGGAATTTATCAAGGACTGAAGCATTATGGTTTGATTTACTAAAATAGTTGATAGACTAGACTTCAGTAAAAATGTTAAGAGAAGTAAGAAAAGAAGGTAGAAAAAGATGTCTGAGAAAACACCCTTTCAACAAGTAGAGGAGTTTCATGAAATTTTTGACCCTCGTTCACCTGATGTACCGACTGCATTTTCGAAACAAGCAGCCATTTATCGTGCAGAATTTAAAATCGAAGAATTAGTCGAATTGATTGCGGCCAATTGTCAGGGAGATCAGGAACAATTACACGAAGGAGTAACAGCTCTTCACGAAGCATTAGAGAAAGCAGAACAAAAAATGTTGACTAAAAAAGAATGGGGACAAGCACCTTTGATCGAGCAAGTCGATGCTTTAACCGATCTTTTATATTTTACTTATGGTTCTTTTTCATTATTGGGTGTTGATCCTACGAAGATATTTGAGATCGTTCACCAAGCAAACATGGGGAAATTATTCCCAGATGGTAAACCACATTATCATCCGGTCACGAATAAGGTATTAAAACCTGATAACTGGGAAGAGCAGTGTGCCCCTGAACCTAAGATCGCCAAAGAAATTCAACGGCAAATCGCCCAAGCGACTCGAAAGAAACAGTCTTGAATAGACGAAACAAACCAAAATAAACCGGCGTTTCATACTGGTTATGCTATTTTCTAGGTAGGAATAAAAGATTTTCGATGAAGTTAGTGAATGCTTAAAAATTGTGTGTTATAATTTACAATAGATGTCTTTTGCACGGAAGACGTATTTATTGTTTTATGCACACAAATTATTTAACTAAGCATAAAAAATAGATGCATATTGAAAACGGAGGTACCTTAAATGGGAAATAATGTTATCATCGGAATCGTCATAGCAATCATTATAGTCGCCCTAGTCGTCTTTTTGGTTAGTTACTATATGAAGAAAAAAAACCAAGATCGATTGGACGCCTTGGAAAAGCGCAAGGAAGAATTATTCGACTTGCCTGTGATTGAAGAAGTCGATGATGTTAAAAAAATGCATCTGGTGGGGCAAAGCCAAAATACCTTTCGTGAATGGAGTCAAAAATGGAATGACATATCCACTTCCTCGTTTGCTGAGTTAGAAAGTCAAATTTTTGAAGTAGAAAATCTTAATGAGAGTTTCCGATTTTTAAAAGGTAAAAAAGCTGTGATCGAAGCAGAAAAAACCATGGACCAAATGGAAAAGAAAGTTTCTGAGATTCGTGATGGACTAAAAGAGTTACGTGAAACAGAAGAACGTAATTCACTAGCGGTTCAGCAAGCTTTGGATGTCTATGAAGAACTGAAAGAAACAATCAGAGAAGATGAGCAAGAATACGGTCCTGCGTTTCCTGAATTACAAAAGCAAGTCAAGATGATCGAAAATGAATTCACGCAATTTGTTGCATTGAATACTTCAGGTGATCCTGTTGAAGCTCGAGAAGTTTTGGATAAAGCAGAAAAACATACGTATGAAGTTGAAGCTTTGATGAAAAAAGTTCCGCCGCTATTTGAAGATTTGAACACTACTTTCCCAGAACAACTGGAAGAAATCCAGCAAACTTATGAAAAATTGATGCAGGAACAATATGTTTTCCCAGAAGAAGATCTTGTTGGTGAGATTGAAAAAGTAAGCCATCGTATTGAAAGTTCATTAGCAAATCTTGAAAAAACAGAAGTTGAAACGGTTGAATTCGAGAATCGTGAAACTGCTAGTATGATTGATTCGCTCTACGACATTCTAGAGCGGGAAATGGAAGCCCAAAATTATGTCACAACCAATCAAGCAACCATTGAACAATACATCAAACATGCCACAAAAAACAATCGTCAATTATTGATTGAGTTAGATCATACTGCTCAAAGTTATGCGTTGAATCATAATGAAATTGGTCGAGTACGCGGATTCCAAACAGAAGTGGAAGAAATTGAACGTCAAAACGAACAGATGAAACCACAAATCCAGCAACACTTGCTACCATATTCTGAAGTACGGACTTTCTATAAAAAAGTATTCAAAGTTTTAGAAGATATCGAAAACCAACAAGTTGAAATCGATGACTCACTACACGAGTTAAGAAAAGGTGAAAAAGAAGCGCAAGAAAAAATCGATACTTTCGAATTTAAATTGCGTAATTTGAAACGTTTTGTGGAACAACAACGTTTGCCTGGTCTACCAAATGATTATTTAGAATTTTTCTTTGTGGCAACTGATCGGATTGAAGAGCTAAGTATCGTGCTAAATAAAATCAGAGTCAATATGGAAGAAGTCAATCGCTTAGTTACGTTATGTGAAGAAGATTTAGACTTACTTGATAAGAAAACGCATGATTTAGTGGATGCTGCAGCACTGACAGAACAAATGCTACAGTATGCAAATCGTTATCGCCACACACATGAAGAAATCAGAGAAGCAATTGATAAAAGTTATTACTTATTCAATAAGGAACATCATTATCAAGAAGCTTTGGACGAGATCGGTACAGCACTCGAACGTGTTGAACCTGGTGCTTTCAAGCGAATTGAAGATTTTTATTTTAAGAATCCTGATTTAGTTTAATAAAACTAACTAAAAAGGCAACACTGGTCAATCCACCAAGTGTTGTCTTTTTTCGTGTTCAATTACACGAAACTTTCTGAAAAAACAACCTCCTCTTGAAAGCAATTGGGACAACCGTTATAATAGTAAAGAATTTCAAAAAAGAGGGGTTTCTTATGATATATTTTGATAATAGTGCGACAACCCCAATCTTTCCGCAAAGTTTAGATGCCTATATAAAGACAAGTCAGCGGATTATTGGGAATCCGTCAAGTTTGCATGATTTAGGCAATCAAGCAAACCGTTTGTTACAACAAGCTAGAAAACAAATTGCTGAGCTGATCACTGTTACTCCAGATGAAATTTATTTTACTTCTGGTGGGACAGAAGGCGATAATTGGGTACTTAAAGGGACGATGATTGAAAAACGTGAATATGGAAACCACATGATCATCTCTGGGATAGAACATCCTGCTGTAAGTGAAACAGCTGAACAACTTAAATCTCTAGGGGTAGAAGTTAGTATAGCGCCAGTAAATAATCAAGGATTTGTCATTGTTGATGAATTGAAGAAACTAATTCGTAAAGACACGGTATTGGTTTCAATCATGGCAGTCAATAACGAAATTGGATCAATCCAACCAATTTTAGAAATCAGTGAGTTGCTAAAAGAATACCCTAAAATCCATTTTCATGTGGATGCTGTGCAAGCAATCGGAAAAGTTTCTTTATCTGAATGGCTGACCGAAAGAGTTGATTTTGCGACGTTTTCAGCTCATAAATTTCATGGACCACGTGGTATAGGTTTTATTTATTGGAAGAAGGGACGACGTTTAGCACCGCTTCTTAATGGTGGTGGCCAAGAAAAAAATCAACGAAGTGGAACAGAAAATGTTCCTGCGATTGTCGCAATGGCGAAAGCCTTACGAATTGCACTGGATCGAAAACTTCAAAAGCCAGATCACACCAAACATTTAAAAGAGGCATTGATCAACGCTTTGAAAGTCTATGAAAAAGTGACTATTTTTTCAGAGGGAGAAGATTATGCACCACATATCTTATGTTTTTCACTCAAAGGGATTCGAGGAGAAGTCCTTGTTCATGCGTTAGAAGAAAAACAAATATTTATTTCTACAACTAGTGCTTGTTCTTCTCGTAAACACCTTGCAAGTAGCACGTTGCATGCCATGCATGTGCCTGATGATTTAGCTACGTCAGCTGTTCGCATTAGTTTAGATGAAAGTAATTCTATGGCAGAAGTAGAACAATTTATGATCATTTTTAAACAATTATATAAGAAATTTTCAACCATCAATTAATCAATAAGGAGTGTTTTTGTGAAATATAGTGAAATCATGGTCCGCTATGGTGAACTGTCAACAAAAGGAAAAAACCGTAAAAGTTTTATTATGCAACTTGCTCAAAATGTTCGTCAAGCATTGAGTGATTTTCCCGAAATCAAGATCCATGCTGATCGTGACCGGATGCACCTACTGTTAAATGGTGCTGATAGTGCGTTAGTTATACCTAAATTGGCTAAAATTTTCGGTATCCAAAATTTCTCACCAAGTATTCGAATCGAAAAAGATGTTCAAAAGTTAAAAGATGCAGTTCAAGCTATCATGAAAGAAGTCTATACAGGAAAAGAAACCTTTAAAATTATTGCGAAACGTAGTGACCACGACTTTGAATTAACAAGTAATGAATTAAATCAAACGTTAGGAAATGCGGTGGTAGATATCTTCCCTGATATAGAAGCACAAATGCGTAAACCAGATATTCCACTACGGGTAGAAATCCGTCGAGATGCTGCTTACCTATCCTATGAAACGATTAAAGGAGCAGGCGGATTGCCAGTGGGAACGAGTGGTAAAGGCATGTTGATGTTGTCTGGTGGGATCGATTCACCTGTGGCTGGTTATTTTGCCATGAAGCGTGGTGTCGAAATTGAAGCGGTCCACTTTGCTAGTCCACCTTACACGAGTGAGCAGGCATTACAAAAAGCAAAAGATTTAACAGCAAAATTGACTCCTTATGTCGGTAAAATCGAGTTTATCGAGGTACCGTTTACTGAGATCCAAGAAGAAATCAAGAAAAACATTCCGCAAGGGTACTGGATGACGATTACTCGACGGATGATGCTGCGATTAACGGATGAGATCCGCCGATTACGCCATGGGTTGATTATCCTTAATGGGGAGTCTTTAGGACAAGTAGCTTCCCAGACCTTACAAAGCATGGTTGCTATCAATGAAGTAACGAATACGCCTATCATTCGTCCAGTTGCTACGATGGATAAATTAGAAATCATTGAAGTAGCTGAACAAATCGATACCTTTGAGCTTTCAGTCCAACCATTTGAAGATTGCTGTACGATTTTTGCCCCACCTCAACCAAAGACCCGACCACGACTTGATAAAGTTCATCAATACGAAGAACGTTTACCAATCGAAGAAATGATCGAACGAGCTCTTTCTGGTTTAAAAATGGAAACGATCCATACAGCTACCGAAGCTGAACAAGTAGAAGAATTTGCTGATTTGTTATAAGAGTCTTGAAATTATCGTGAGCTTTGACAAGAATAAGAAAGTAGATTGAACCGTTTTTTTATGTTTAATAAAACATACTTTAAAAACATTACTTTTTATTTGTTCTTACACTTATTTAAGAGTCTGGGATCAATCCCAGACTCTTTTTTATGTTCCCTACTGTTGCTCTAAGAGAGGATAAATGATAAACTGACTATGTGAAGAAATTAACAAAGGAGTTTGAAGATGGGAGAAAAAATAGCGATTTTACCAAAAGCAACAGCTAAAAGACTACCTTTATATTTACGTTATTTAAAAATGCTCAATGATTCAGGTGTGAAGCGGATTAAATCAAATGAATTTAGTCAAATCACCCAAGTACCTTCTGCGTCGATCCGTAGAGATTTTTCATATTTAGGGGAGTTGGGGCGCAGTGGCTATGGTTATGAAGTGCCTTATCTGATCGAAGTATTTGATCGGATCTTAAAGACGGAAGAGGAAAAACGAATTGCCTTAGTTGGGTATGGGAATCTAGGGAAAGCTTTAAAGCACAATAATTTTAGAAGAAATGAAAATTTGAATATCGTCTGTGTATTTGACAATGACCCTAAAATCGTCAACCAAGAAATCGATGGTCAATTTATTTATCCAATCGAACAGTTTGGCGAAATCGTCAAAAAAGAAAAAGTAACAGTTGCGATTTCAACGGTTCCAAGTAAACACTCCCAGTCAGCAATCGATGAAATTGTGAAAGGTGGCGTATCAGCGATCTTAAACTTTGCTCCTGACCGAGTGATCGTACCCAAGCATGTGAATATTCAATACATTGATTTGACGACAGAATTGCAAACGCTTATATTTTTTAACGAGAAATATTCAGAAGTTTTTTTATGACAATCCATAGTTTTAGCGCTTAGAGCCAATGTTTCTAAGCGTTTTTTTATAACGCATGTTTATATCTATTTTTGTTTGTTTACAATCATAATACTGATATAATAGCTTTCAGTTCATTGTATCATCGTATGCAGGGATTATAAAATAACTGGTTTTTTTGAAAGAAGAAACCTTTTTTTAGGAGTGAATGACAGTAATAAAGATGAATGCAATGGATAGAATCACTGTTGTAAGAAAAAAGTTAATCTGAAGGAGGCGGTTATGAAACAAGTTGGAGTAAAAAATACTAATGAAGTTTAAGATTTGATTGAATGTACATAAAAGGAACAATCCTTAATTCTTATGA
Organism: Enterococcus sp. AZ078; assembly: GCF_051714985.1. Taxonomy (NCBI): domain Bacteria; kingdom Bacillati; phylum Bacillota; class Bacilli; order Lactobacillales; family Enterococcaceae; genus Enterococcus; species Enterococcus sp. AZ078. The sequence continues at coordinate 2,315,370 of NZ_JBIOSW010000001.1, read as the reverse complement.
TTCAGGCTAGATATGAATGTCTAGCAAAACAGACAAGCCACGGATGCTATAACAAAAAAATGTAAAGGATGGTAAAAATGAATCAAGAGAAGGTAAAAAATACAATTCTTATGGAAATGGAACGGTTTTCGGACAAAACAAGTGAAGGATACCACCAAATGAAAGCAGTGTTGAATAAATTCCCTTACAAAATAACTGCAGACTATCAGCAATTACTGGATACATTAAGAGGGGGGACGGCAATTAACAGATTTGAAACTCTTGATGAGCTGATAATGATGCTGAAACAAGAGAGAGTAATAACGAGAGAGATCGTGGAATCTTGTCTCTATTTTCAACAAAATTCTGATAATGTAATAAATCAGATTCATCTTTTTGATCTTCTAATGGTTCCAACTAGAAATCTGACAGAACAGCTCAACTTATTAACATCTTTAACTAATAGTTTATCTGTGGATGGTGATAAATTTTTTCATGAGAATGTTTTGTTTAGTATTAATAAAATAAAATTATCGACAGATGAAATCGAGAAAAAAATTAAAGAGATATGTATAGAATTACAATATGGCATGGACTCAGCTAAAGTCAAAGAGGATATTTTAGCTCGTACATTTGAACTATTAAACGAGGGCAGTGTAAAATACCAACAATTAGTCAATATGGAGCTAGATTATGAAGAAGGATGTAGAGAAATCGTAATTGATGGATTTTTTGAAACGATGAATAGATCTTCTAAGAATAATGAGTATAAATGGTTTTTTGACTTTTTGAGAGATGATAAAATAATTTCTAAACTTCTCCAAAGAAAGAATTTATCAGAAGCTGAAAAAAAAACATATATTTCTATAGCTACAAATCATAGTGATTCGCCGTTTATTGGTAATAGCATTCCATATTTTAAAAAAATAAATTTAGAAGAAAGTACCATAATCACAAAAAAAAGAATCCTTGATCAAGAGCTCGTTTATTTGATTGCTAAAGAAGTAACCCCAGAGTTGGCTGTAAAATATGATGAAATATTAAGAGGAGAAGAACAAGGAACAGTTGAGGTGATGACACAAATTTATGTTGAGTCTCAGTCCACATTAGTAAAAGAGTCTGTTAGGCAACATGTCAATACTTCCTTCAAAGAAACGGACCGTTTAGAATTTTATAAAAAAAGTATCATCGAAAAACTAAAAAAAGAAAATCGATCAGATTTAGGGGATCAATTAGAAGATTTATTGAATAGTGGGGCAAAAATAGACCGATTTGATAGATTCTATAGATTATTGAATTCTCCAGAGTCAAAAAAACAGTTATCCTATTTAGGGAGACTTGTTTTTGGTGAAAATCAATGGCACAAATTTGAAACAGTTCAGGCATTTAAAGAAGAATTAAAGGAGACAGAAGCAAAAAAAAATAGTTCCTTATCGGAAATGATGAAAAAAGATCTGAGTGAAATCGAAAATCAGCGACACATGAATGGACTTCGATCAATTGATAATAAACTGGCGAACAATGACTATCTCAAACAATTAAAACCCGAGCAGATCGCAACGATTATGCTTCAGTTAAAAGTTAATTACCCAAACTGGACGGAAAAAAACTTTGAACAAGTCAATAATCAATTAAGCACTTATTTAAATGAAGAGGATAAGATTCAAACAAACAAAATTTTGAATGAAAAAGAAGTGATCTTAAGAATATCCGCAATAAGCATGGAAATGGGAGAAAAAGCACAAACTATAATACTTGCCCCTATTGATAAAATAAAAGGTCTTGATATAGTGGGGGAAGTAAGAAAAGATTTAAAAAAACAAAAAGTAGATTACCTTTTTCCTATAATACTGGAAACGATTAATCATACACTAAGTGAAGAAGGAATTGATTGTTCGAATCGTTCGGATAGGGAAAAAGCATTAAATCTATTACAAGATTATCAGACAAAAAAAGAAATACTTCCAAAAATCGAAGAAGCACTCCAGCAAAAAAAGGAGGGAGAGACTTTATCAACAGTCATTTATTCTGTAATGAGTAGAGAATGGGGAAATTCAAGTGATGTAACTGATTTAAAAAAAAGGTTTGGGGATGACGGAGAAGGACTATTAAAGGAAACCAAGGACCTTTCACAAGCTGAGTCTCTCCTTCAATCAATTAAAGAAGCACTTCGTTCACAAAATATTAATTTTACTGAATCGGATGTCATCAATTGGACGGAAAAATGTTTATCAATGGATGAAAAAAAGCGGCAAAGTGAATCCCAAGTTGTAATAAATAAGATTAAAAATAGTTTATTGAAGATAAAAAATAAAAAAAATACAAAACAAGTCAGAGTCAATAAAGTAATTGAGACGTTTCAAAAAGATTTAAATAATAAAAAAGAAGAAATTAAAAAACAAATGAAATATAGTGTGATTGAGGTGTACGAATTTAGAGATGATCGACTTAGTATAGAGGAGCAATTTTCAAATATCCTTAATCAAAAAAAAGAGATACAACATTTTATACATACATATCCCAAATTAAAAAGTGTCATTGACGAGTGTAGCAAACAAATTCCTTTAGTTTCTGTTGATCTTAAGAAGGTAACGATTAATGAAGTTGAGAGTAACAATAATAAATATTTTAAAAATCTTAATAAGGTGCTGACTCCATTCGAAAGGGAGTGGTGGCAACAGGAAAGCGATAAGATTAAGCAGTTTATAAATACTTACGTAAGTCCGAAAAACCTATTAGTGTCTGATGTGAATCGACAGATTGAAGAATTACTAATCAAGGATGAGCATTGTTGTTCCCAGGTTGTTTTGTCTTTCTTGGTATATTCATCTGGTGTATTTAAAAATATAAATCCTAAATACACGGCAGGGTATCTTAATAAAGACTCAGAATACCAACAGAATCGATGGAAAATTAAAAGACTAGTTGAGAGTTTCGAGAAATTACACTCACATAGACAGGAAATGAAGCAACTTAAAGAACTGAATATAGATGTTGAACCAACTCCAATGCCTCAGGGAACAAGTAATCAGTCTCTAATAAGTAATTCAGTAAAGGAACCAGAGAGAAAAAAGGAACAACCTAAAGAAAAGTCTGAAGGTATTGAACCAACATTAACACCTCTCGGAATCAGTAATCACTCTCTAACAGATAAACAAACCAAAACGCCCCTTGTAATAAAAAATCAAACATTCGAGGAGCAAATGAATCAGTCTACAAATGTGGCTGATAGTCTAAATCAAGAGAAGTCCGCTGGTATTCAACCAACACCAATTCCCAAGGAAATCAGGGATCAATCTCTAACAAATAAATCACCTCAAACGGCTAATAGTCACCCTGTAATAAAAATTCAAACACTAGAGGAGCGAATGAATCAGTCTACAAATAAGGCTAATAATCTAAATGAGATGAAGGAAGCAGGAAAAAATCAGTCTTCTGTAAGAGAGTTAAAAAATTAATTTGAACAGTCACGTTCTGAATAAGCAAACATTGTCACTACTGCTTATTGTTTAGTCAATTCTTTATAATAGGCGAATCATAAGCCTAAAGAGGTACTATTTGGGGAAATACGATTCTTACCGTCTTTTATTGACTTTAAAATTGAACCATTGTAAAATGAGGCATGACGTTGATCAAGAGGAGTAACTAGTTACAGCCTTTTAGAGAGAGAACGAGATGGTGGGACGTTCTTAGGAGAGACTAGTGAAGGTAGCTTGGGAGTTTTTATCTTGAACCCTTTATCGTGTACAGCAAACCGATAAAACCTAGAGATAAACGAGTCGTGATCGTTAACTCACATGAGAGGTAGTAGGAAACTGCTACAAATTAGGTGGTACCGCGTAAATCAATACGTCCTAAAATACGAAAGTATTTTAGGACTTTTTTTATTTTTAAGGAGGACATCAGTATGACGGAAGAAAAAAATCTATCAACAAAATACAATCCGCAAGAAGTTGAAGCTGGCCGTTATGAAAAATGGTTGGAACAAGATTTGTTCAAACCAAGTGGCGATCAGAAAGCAAAACCCTATTCAATCGTAATCCCCCCACCAAATGTCACAGGAAAACTTCACTTAGGACATGCCTGGGATACGACTTTACAAGACATGCTGATTCGTCAAAAACGGATGCAAGGCTTTGATACCTTGTGGTTACCTGGGATGGACCATGCTGGGATCGCTACACAGGCAAAAGTAGAAGAAAAGCTTCGTCAACAAGGAATTTCGCGTTATGACTTAGGACGTGAAAAATTTGTGGATCAAGTATGGGAATGGAAAGAAGAGTATGCAAGCCATATCCGTGAACAATGGGCAAAAATGGGCTTATCTCTCGATTATAGTCGTGAACGTTTTACACTAGACGATGGCTTGTCAGAAGCTGTTCGTAAAGTATTCGTGACACTTTATGAAAAAGGCTTGATTTACCGTGGTGAATACATCATTAACTGGGACCCACAAGCACGCACTGCTTTATCGGATATCGAAGTGATCCACAAAGAGATTGAAGGTGCTTTCTACCACATGAGCTATGAACTGGCTGATGGTTCGGGTGTAGTGGAAATTGCAACGACTCGTCCAGAAACTATGTTGGGTGACACAGCGATTGCTGTACACCCAGAAGACGAGCGTTATCAAGCGTTGATCGGCAAAAAAGTAATTTTACCATTAGTAAATAAAGAAATTCCGATTATTGCAGATACGTATGTTGATATGGAATTTGGAACAGGCGTAGTGAAAATTACACCTGCGCATGATCCAAATGACTTTGAGGTAGGTAACCGTCATGATCTGCCACGTGTAAATGTGATGAACGAAAATGGAACGATGAATGACTTAGCTGGAAAATATGCAGGTATGGATCGTTTCGAAGCACGTAAAGCGATTGTCTCTGATTTGAAGGAAATCGGACGATTGATCAAAATTGAAAAAATGATCCATAATGTTGGGCATTCAGAACGTACGGGAGTAGTCATTGAACCACGCTTGTCCACACAATGGTTTGTTAAAATGGCTCCATTAGCTGAGAAAGCAATGAAAAATCAAGAGACTGATGATGCAGTTGAATTTTTCCCACCACGTTTTAATCAAACATTTTTACGTTGGATGGAAAATGTTCACGATTGGGTTATCTCTCGTCAATTGTGGTGGGGACACCAAATCCCGGCTTGGTACCATAAAGAAACGGGTGAAATGTATGTAGGGATGGAAGCTCCAGAAAATAGTGAAGAGTGGGTACAAGATCCAGATGTATTAGATACTTGGTTTAGTTCAGCGTTATGGCCTTTTTCAACGATGGGATGGCCAGATGAAAATAGTGCTGATTATCAACGCTATTTCCCAACAAGCACATTAGTAACTGGCTACGACATTATCTTCTTCTGGGTTAGTCGAATGATTTTCCAAAGCTTAGAATTTACAGATCGTCGTCCGTTTGAAAATGTTTTGATTCATGGGTTGATTCGGGACGAGCAAGGACGTAAGATGAGTAAATCTCTTGGAAACGGCATTGACCCAATGGAAGTGATTGAAAAATATGGCGCTGATGCCTTACGTTGGTTCTTATCAAACGGTTCAGCACCTGGTCAAGATGTCCGTTTCAGCTATGAAAAAATGGATGCAGCTTGGAATTTCATTAATAAAATTTGGAATGCTTCACGTTTTGTTATTATGAACAGTGAAGGCATGACAGTTGAAGATATTGCGCTAACTGGCGAGAAAACTGTGGCAGACCGCTGGATCTTGACACGTCTAAATGAAACGATCGCTAAGGTTACTGAACTCTTTGATCATTTTGAATTTGGGGAAGCTGGGCGTCAGTTGTATAACTTTATTTGGGATGATTTTTGTGACTGGTATATCGAGATGAGTAAAGAAGTCTTGTATGGTGATGATGCTGTCTCAAAACAAACAACACAAAGTATTTTGGTGCATACGTTAGATCAAATTTTGCGTCTATTGCATCCAATTATGCCATTTGTTACTGAAGAAATTTGGCAACACATCCCACATCAAGGTACTTCTTTAGTAGTTGCTGATTATCCGGTGGTTCATCCGGAATTTAATGATGAAACAGCTTCAAAAGGGATGGAAGTACTCAAAGAACTAATTCGTTCCGTACGTAATATTCGTTCTGAAGTGAATACACCATTATCAAAACCAATTACATTAATGATTAAGATCAATGATCCGAAAATCGGTCAATTCTTAACAGAAAATACCAGCTATATCGAGCGTTTCTGTAATCCAGAAGAGCTAACGATCTCAAGTGAAATCGTTGCGCCTGATCTAGCAATGTCAGCTGTATTGACAGGGGCAGAAATTTTCTTACCATTAGCAGGTTTGATCAATATCGAAGAAGAAATCAAACGGTTAGAAAAAGAACTAGCGAAATGGACAGATGAAGTGAAACGAGTACAAGGAAAATTAGGCAATGAACGCTTTGTTGCCAATGCGCCAGCAGAAGTGGTTGAAGCAGAGCGGGCAAAAGAAAAAGATTATTTGGACAAACAAGCAGCAGTTACAGAAAGAATCCGCAGCTTAAGAACAATCCAGTAATCTGACATTCGAACAATCGTACAAATGCAAAAGAGAGCGGAAAGTAGTTGAAAAACATTTCCGCTCTTTTTTTAAGTAAAAAGCAAGACGTCAGCACAAATAAGTAGAATCAGAATTGGCTATTCAGTATCTCTTCTTCTTTTACATATACTACGTCTTTTTCTGTGTTTCCGCTTGCTTTTTGCTATAATAAATATGGAATGGGGGAAACGTTGATGAAAATAGAAGAAGCAATCGCCTGGATCCATAGCCGCTTGCCATTTGGCTCTCGTCCGGGACTAGATCGAGTGGAGGCATTATTAGAGATAGTCGGGCATCCAGAAAAACAGGTGAAAACGATTCATATCGCAGGAACCAACGGAAAAGGTTCGACGGTTACGTATCTGAGATGTCTACTAGAAGAAGCAGGTCTGACAGTGGGGACATTTACTTCTCCGTATATTGAATCTTTTAATGAACGAATCTCGATCAATGGACAAGAAATTCCAGATCAAGACTTAATCAAGCTTGTACAAAAATACCGACCACTTGTTGAACATTTGGATCGATTTGAAGCAGTTGCCGGAATCACTGAGTTTGAAACGCTGACAGCAATGGCATTTGATTATTTTTTGTGTCAAAAAGTCGACGTTGCTATTATTGAAGTTGGGTTAGGCGGTTTACTAGACTCAACAAATGTTGCCGTACCATTACTTACAGGAATCACCACGATTGGCTTGGATCATACGGATATTTTAGGAGAAACAATTGAAGAAATTGCTGCCCAAAAAGCAGGAATAATCAAGCAAGGGGTTCCTGTCGTTACGGGAAATATCGAAGAAAGAGCTTTAGAAGTAATCAAAATACAGGCTAGACTAAGAAATGCCCCCCTTCATATTTTTGGCGAAAACTATCAAGTTACTTATCAACATCCAGCTGAGCAATGGGGAGAAGTATTTTCATTTCATAATGAGCATGGAAAAATGACCTCGCTTACGATTGGCATGATTGGACAACATCAGACAGAAAATGCTGGTATGGCAATTGAACTATACCAAGTTTACTGCAAGATGACAGGAATACCATTTAGTGAAAAAGAAATTCGCAAAGGGCTGAAAAAAGCGCACTGGCCTGGACGAATGGAAAAATTAAGTGAAGAACCTTTTGTTATTTTAGATGGCGCTCATAATACACATGCAGTCAGCCGTTTGGTTCAAAATTTGAAGAAAGAGTTCAAAGATTATCGGATCAATATTTTATTTTCTGCACTAAGTACAAAAGATGTAGAAGCAATGCTAACCCAATTAAAAGCAGTTCCTAATGCGCATTTGTATTTAACGACGTTTGAACACCCGAAAGCATTGGATTTAAGCACCGTGACTGATCTTGTAGATGAAACAGTTTCACTTGTTTCATTATGGCAATTTGGTTTAGCTGAAATATTAGAAAAAATGACCAATGAAGATGTCTTAGTGGTTACAGGTTCCCTTTACTTTATTTCCGAAGTACGAACACTATTGTTACAGTTAGGAGGAAAAAATGAATTATAAAGCTGTCATTTTTGACATGGATGGGTTACTCTTTGACACAGAAATCGTCTACTATGAAGCCTCGCAAATGGTTGCTGATCAAATGGGCTTTCCTTACGACAAAGAATTGTATTTGAAATATCTAGGTGTATCAGATGAAGAGGTTTGGGCAAATTATCATCAGATCTTTGCAAGTTTTGGGAAAAACAATGTCCAAAAATTCATTAATGATGCTTATGAAGAAACGATCAGACGGTTTTCTTTAGGTGCAGTGCAATTAAAACCAGGAGTAATCGAATTACTGGATTTTTTAGAAGAACACCGAATACCTAAAGTTGTCGCTTCTAGTAACCAACGTCATATTATTGAGCTATTATTGGAAAAGAACCAACTGACAAACTATTTTGAAACGATTGTTTCGGCAGAAAATGTCAAACGTGCTAAGCCCGATCCAGAAATTTTTTTACTAGCCCATGAATATTTAGGAACAAAAAAACAGGAAACATTAGTTCTAGAAGATTCTAAAAATGGGATACTTGCAGCTGCAAGTGCGGAGATCCCAGTGATCATGATCCCAGATTTGCTGGCTCCTTCAGAAGACTTGCAACAAAAAACGTTAGCAGTTTTATCTTCTCTGCACGAAGTACCAGGATATCTAAAAAAATAAAAATAGCTCCCCCCTTTTTTCGTATCTTATTAGTGAGAAGAAGAAAGGGGGGATTTTATGGAAAAAAATTTGCTGGATGCTGTGCCAGCAACCTCACTTCCAAGGGAGCGAATGTTGCTTTACGGAGAGAAAGCACTCTCTGATCAAGAATTACTTGCTATTTTATTACGCACGGGACAGCATCCCTATAATGTCTTGGAACTAGCAGGTAATTTGTTGAAAACATTTGGTGGACTTGCACTGTTAAGACAGGCAACGCTGTCGGAGCTGGAAAAAATACGAGGAATTGGTCAGGTTAAGGCTCTTGAAATCAAAGCACTGATCGAGCTAGGAAAAAGAATCCAAACACAGCATGTAGCGGTACAACCCACGATCCATGCCAGCTATGAATTAGCGCATCAATTGATCATAGAATTAAAGGATCACAAACAAGAACATTTGATTTGTATTTATTTGGATACTAAGAATCAAGTATTGTTGAAAAAAACGCTATTTATTGGTTCCCTGGATCAAACGATCGCACATCCAAGAGAAGTGTTCCATTATGCTGTTCGATATTCTGCAGCGAGAATTATTTTAGTTCATAATCATCCATCGGGGAATGTTCTTCCATCTAAACAAGACTTGCTTTTTACTAAAAGAGTTCAAAAATGTGGGGAGATGATGGGAATCGATGTCTTAGATCATTTGATCATTGGATGCAAACAGTATTTTAGTCTGAGAGAGGAGGGATTGATGGAAGAGGAATAAATTGAATAAGTGGAAGTAGCTTTCTTGCAAAAAAAAAGAACCAAGTGTACAATTGTATTGTAATTTTGTTTGGGAATAGAAGTTGAAACATCTGTTGCACCTCTATCGTACGCGAGCAATGTTACAATCAATTAAGTGCTTAGGCACGAGGAGGGTATTATTAATGGAAAACGGAACAGTTAAATGGTTCAACGCTGAAAAAGGATTTGGTTTTATTTCACGTGAAGACGGAAGCGATGTTTTTGTTCACTTTTCAGCTATCCAAGGTGACGGATTCAAAACTTTAGAAGAAGGTCAAGCAGTGACTTTTGATGTTGAAGAATCAGATCGTGGCCCACAAGCTGCTAATGTTGAAAAAGCTTAAGTAGAGCGAGTAAACTAAATAAGTGTTGTTCACCTATTTAAACATGTTAAGAGCGTAAGTGATTACGCTCTTTTTTGTTACAAAAAAACTTATAATGGACAACTGCGCCGAACTTTACCCATCTATGTAGGTAGTCGGCGCATGTAGCCATTATAAGTTTTTCATTTATTTTTCTTCATCAGGTGTCATGACCATTGGAAGGATCATTGGATGTCTTTCTGTTCGTTCAAATAAGAAAGGTTGTAAAGCGCCTGTCATGGCTTCTTTCAGTTTATGTTCAGAGCAATCAGGAGCATTTAACACTTCACGCAATGCATGGAAAAGGATGCGTTGCGCCTCATTGATCATCTCACCTGATTCACGCATATAAACAAAGCCACGTGATAAAATATCAGGTCCCGCTAAAATTTCTTTCTTTTTGATGTCGACAGTAGCAACTGCCAGAACTAGTCCTTCTTCAGATAACAAATGACGGTCTCTCAAAACAACATTTCCAATGTCACCGATCCCGCTACCGTCGATATAGACGTCACCGGCAATAAAATGTCCGGCTGGACGAGCGGTTTCGCTAGTCAAAGCCAACACATCTCCATTTTCCATAATAAAGCAATTTTCAGCAGGTACACCAGTATCTTGAGCAAGGGAAGCATGGATCTTCAACATTCTGAATTCTCCGTGGACTGGAACAAAGTATTTAGGCTTCATCAAACGAAGCATCAGCTTTTGTTCTTCTTGACCACCGTGTCCAGAAGTATGGATATTGTTGATTTTCCCATGAATGACTTCTGCACCAGCTTCAGATAATAAATTGATCAAATGGTTGACGCTGGTAGTATTCCCAGGAATTGGTGAGCTTGAGAAAATGACGGTATCATCTGGTTGGATCTGGATTTGGCGATGGGTACCATTAGCAATACGACTTAAAGCAGCCATCGGTTCACCTTGAGAACCAGTACATAAGATCATCGTTTCATTCGCAGGTAATCGATTGATTTCATGTGCATCAACGAAGGTTCCTTCTGGGACTTTGATATAGCCTAAACGTTGGCCGTTAACGATCGCATTTTCCATACTGCGTCCAAAAACAGCAATTTTTCTGCCGGTAGCAACCGCTGCATCTGCTGCTTGTTGTAGACGGAAGATGTTTGAAGCGAAGCTGGCAAAAATGATCCGACCTTCGATTTTCTCAAAAATCTTTAGGATCGAAAGACCAATCGTTTTTTCTGATTTTGTAAATGTTGGGATCTCAGCATTTGTACTGTCTGATAGCAAGCAGAGTACGCCTTCTTCACCGATCCGTGCCATTTTGTGCAGGTTAGCAGGTTCACCGACTGGGGTGAAATCAAATTTAAAGTCACCTGTTGCAACGATATTACCAGAAGGTGTTTTTACAACGACACCCAACGCATCAGGGATACTATGGGTTGTTCTAAAAAAGCTGACCGATGTTTTTCTGAAACGAATCACGGTATCTTCATTGATTTCATGCAATTGTGCATCTCTAAGCAATCCATGTTCATCCAACTTATTGGTAATCAGTGCAAGCGCTAATGGCCCAGCATAAATAGGGATATTCGCTTGTTTCAACAAATAAGGAATGCCACCGATATGGTCTTCGTGTCCATGCGTGATCACCAGTGCTTTCACTTTGTGTATATTTTGAACGATATAGTTGTAGTCAGGAATTACGTAGTCAATCCCAAGCAGATCATCTTCTGGAAACTTGATTCCAGCATCAATGATGATAATCTCATCTTGGAATTGTACCCCATACGTGTTTTTCCCGATTTCACCTAATCCACCAATAGCAAAGACGCCTGTCTCATTATTTTTGATGGAAAGTTTCATTTTAAAACTCCACTAATGTGAATTCAGCATTTTCTTTTTCGTATTCTAGATGACTGCCTTCTAGAAGTTGAACGAATTCAATGTTGTATGGGGTATTTTCTTCCACTTGTTGACGTGCGTCAACATCACTATTTGCTTCAATGTAAAGTGATTTTGTTTCTTCCCGTTTAGGATTACGGATTTTTGATTCTTGATAATATACTTTGTAAATCATGTTTATGTCTCCTTTATCTGCATGTCGCAGTAATTTAGCTAGTTGATTTTTTAGACAACACAAAACGAGGGGTCAAGCCACCTGTTTTTTGATATGCTTTGATTAAAATGAGCGATTCTAATCAAAGAGACAAGCCTCGTTTTGCTTCTCTGTTCGGAAATTTTTTCAACCGTACCTTCTGTATAAATTCATACAATAGTTAATTGCTATTTTAGCATAAAAAAGTGGATAAGTATAGAAATCAACAAGGTGGAAAGGAAAAATGTTTTTTATCATTTAAATGTAATAAAAAAAATTTTTGATGAGAGAAGTGTTCTATATACTATAGGAGTGTGCTATTATTTTTATTAATAGCTAAATTTATTCTAATTAAAAGGAGATGAGAGTTTGAAGTTGATGTGGCACTATACCATGCGCTATAAGAAATATTTGTTATTAAATTTCATCTGCGTATTTGGTTTTATTTTAATTGAGTTAGGCTTACCAACGATTTTAGCTCGTATGATTGATGTCGGGATTCGTAACAACGATTTTGGTTATGTAAAACAACAAGGGATCTTGATGGTCGTGATTACTGTGGTTGGGATCATTATGAATATTCTATTAGGCTATTTTGGTTCACGGATCACGACGAACATCGTTGCGGATATTCGTGACGATCTATTCAAGAAAATCCAGAGTTATTCTCACCAAGAATATGAAACATTAGGGGTTGCTTCGTTGATCACGCGTACGACAAACGACGCTTATCAAATTATGCTGTTCTTACAAAATATCTTACGGATCGGATTTATGACACCGATGATGTTTGTTGTCAGTCTTTATATGGTTATGCGGACCAGTGTTTCATTGAGTTATTATGTGATCGGAGCTCTACCGTTTTTACTACTTTCAGTGGTTGCGATTGCGAAATTTTCTGAACCGTTATCAAAAAAACAACAGAAAAATTTGGATAAGATCAATAGTATTTTACGTGAAAATCTTTCAGGATTACGTGTTATCCGGGCATTCGTTAATGAAAAATTTGAAGAAAAACGATTTGCGAAAGTTAATGATAACTATACAAAAAGCTCGAAAAGCTTGTTTCGTTTAATGGCTGTTGCACAGCCTGGATTCTACTTCCTGTTTAACATTGTAATGGTCTTGATTATTTGGAGCGGAGCGGTTCAAATCGATGCTGGTTCTCTTCAAGTGGGGGATCTGATTGCATTTATTGAATATATTTTCCATGCATTATTCTCCTTCATGCTGTTTGCAAGTGTCTTTATGATGTATCCACGGGCAGCTGTTTCAGCAGGGCGTATCCAAGAAGCATTAGATGCCTCACCGTCGATCAAAGAAGATCCAAATGGTGTATCTGAAACAAAAACCAAAGGATATATTGAGTTTAAGAATGTGACATTTGCTTACCCTGGACATTCACAAGAACCCGTGATCCGTAATGTGAGTTTTACTGCTTCACCAGGAGAGACAGTCGCATTCATCGGTAGTACAGGTAGCGGGAAGTCAACGTTGATTCAATTGATTCCTCGATTTTACGATGTAAGTGATGGGGAAATCCTTATTGATGGCGTAGATGTCAGGGACTATCGCTTGAGTAAATTAAGAGATAAAATTGGCTTTATTCCTCAAAAAGCATTGTTATTTACTGGGACGATCGCAGATAATTTAAGATATGGAAAAGAAGATGCTACGCAAGAGGAGATGGAGCGAGCAGCTGAAATCGCACAAGCAACGGACTTCATTTCGAAGAAAACGGATGGGTATGATGAACTTCTTTCCGAAGGTGGAGCTAATTTCTCTGGAGGACAAAAGCAGCGTTTAGCGATTGCCAGAGCTATTATTCGACGTCCGGAAATCTATATTTTTGATGACAGCTTCTCGGCACTTGATTATCAAACGGATGCAAAACTTCGGGCTCGCTTGAAAAAAGAAACGACCGAATCAACGGTGTTAATCGTGGCGCAGCGAGTGGGTACGATCATGCATGCTGATAAAATCATCGTCTTGAATGAGGGAGAAGTCGTAGGTATCGGGACACACCGTGAATTATTAGAAAACTGTCCAATCTATTATGATATCGCAGCTTCGCAATTATCGAAGGAGGAATTAGCATGAAACAAACATTATCTTCCTTAAAACGATTAGCTCGATACATCAAACCTTATCAGTTAACATTTTTCTTTGTGCTGTTGTTTACTGTTTTGACGGTGATTTTCAACGTTGCTTTACCCTACGTTGTCGGATTGCCAACTACTGAGATCAGTCACAATATTGCAAACAACGAAGCGATTAATTTTTCTTATATTTTCAATTGTTTGATTTGGATCACGATCGTGGGCGTTGGTTATTGTGTTTCGCAATTACTTTCAGGTGTTTTGATGACGAATGTCGTGCAAAGTGCAATGCAAGATTTGCGAAGAGATATTGAAGAAAAAATCAATCGATTGCCTGTTTCTTATTTTGATAAAAATCAACAAGGAAATATCTTATCTCGGGTGACGAATGACGTAGACGCAGTCAGTGGAGCGTTACAGCAAGCGTTTATCGGTGTGGTGAATGCTATTTTAGGGATCACACTGGCAGCAGCGATGATGTTTTATATCCAGCCATTGATGGCGTTGATCTCGATGATCATGATTCCTGCATCTATCTGGATTTCAAAACGTGTGATCAATGCTTCGCAAAAATATTTCCAAGAAATGCAAAATTCGTTAGGGGATTTAAATGGTTATGTCCAAGAAAATATGACTGGTTTTAGTGTGTTAAAAGTTTATGGACGTGAGCAAAAAACGTTTGAAGGATTCAAACAAGTCAATCATCGATTGAAACATTATGGATTTAGAGCAGCCTTTATATCTGGATTGATGATGCCCTTAGTTCAGTTGACCGCATATGCTACTTATATCGGTATGGCTGTATTGGGAAGTTTTTACGTCATTACGGGTGTCATCGTTGTGGGGCAATTACAAGCATTTATCCAATATATTTGGCAAATCAGCCAGCCAATGGGGAATATCACACAGTTATCTTCTGTATTGCAAAGTGCATCTGCGGCTACCAGATGTGTCTTTGAGATTTTAGATGAACCAGAAGAAAAAGAAAATAAAGTGGATGTCACTTTACCAGAAACAGTAGCAGGAAATGTTTCATTTGAACATGTTGATTTTGCTTATGACCCTAAAAAACCGTTGATTCAAGATTTGAACTTTGAAGTAAAAGCTGGTCAAACTGTTGCGGTAGTCGGGCCAACCGGTGCAGGGAAAACCACTCTGATTAATTTATTGATGCGTTTTTATGATGTGAGTCATGGGGCAATAAAAATCGATGGTATTGATACTAAAACGATGAGTCGTAGTGATGTCCGCTCATTATTCGGGATGGTTCTTCAAGATGCTTGGCTCTATGAAGGGACAATTGCTGATAATATTCGTTTTGGTAAATTAGATGCGACGGATTATGAAGTCGTTGATGCAGCAAAAACAGCTAACGTTGATCATTTTATTCGGACAATGCCTGATGGGTACGAAATGGAAATCAACGCTGAAGGTGACAATGTTTCGTTAGGGCAAAAGCAATTATTGACTATTGCCAGAGCCGTGGTTTCTGATCCTAAAATCTTGATACTTGATGAAGCTACTAGTTCTGTCGATACTCGTTTAGAAGCATTGATCCAAAAAGCAATGGATCGTGTAATGGAAGGACGAACAAGTTTCGTTATTGCTCATCGCCTTTCAACGATTCGTGATGCGGATTTGATCTTAGTGATGGATCAAGGACAAATTATCGAAAAAGGAACGCATGAAGGGCTGTTAGCTCAAGGCGGATTCTATGAAAAACTGTACAATAGCCAATTTGCTGAAGATGTTGCTGATGCTTGATACCGATTAAACCAAGAGGTTGTGAAAGAAGCGAACAGCTCCGATGACAATAAGAAAGAATTTTAGAAGAGAGAGACTGAGGAAAAACTTTCCTCAGTCTCTTTTAGTATCTCTAAAAATCGAATAAACAGTGAGATAAAAGTAGCATCAAGAAATAAGAAGCACCAAGTAGGTAACGATCAACAGCAAAAAACGAGTGTTTATGCTTCTTGTTAATTTTCAGAAATCCCTTCTTATTTCTTGATGCGAAACATTTTTGTCTCACCTCTTTTTTTATTTGTTGGACTACTATACAAAATAAAAATAATAGGATCTGAGCGTTACGATAATTTTGTAGTAGAAAAAAGATCAAGGGAGGCGAAATAGCATTCAAAAATGCTTCTACTACTGGATGCTTGCTAGTAAATGAATTTTACGCGTAATTGTTTACTAAAAGAATGAAAAGAGATGGTGAAATGCAGATAGAACGGAAAAGGATAGTGTATAAAAAATAACTATATGAATGGGAGCGTTATTTATTATGAACAAAAAGACCTTTTATAAAAAAGTATGTGCAGGAACTATTGGATTAATTGGGGTAAGTGTTGTTGGATTGTCAGTAAATGCAGAAACTAGTAATGTTTTAGTCAATAAAAATATTGCTATCTCCCAAAATGTGGATCAAAATAATTTTGATTTGAAAGACATCGTCGCATTTAATGGAAGTGCCGTCCAACTTGATTCCCATACAGCTCGTCTTACTCAATCGAAACAATTTCAAAAAGGAACAATATCTGGAATCGTCTCCCTTGATATGAACTATGATTTCTTGTTGGATATGGATGTCAATTTAGGTGATAATGTAAATGGTGCTGATGGGGTAGGTGTGGCTTTCCACCAAGGAGCAATTGGCGACATTGGAGCTAATGGTGGTGGTCTAGGTATCAGAGGCCTGAAAAAGGGAATTGGATTTGAATTGGATACCTATTCTAAAGCGCCAGATAGAGATGATGCGGATACTTCTTTCAACCATGCTCAAATGGTTGGTGCTCATGGAGGCTTTGTTTCAACAGATGCCAACAGCGGATTTTTAACCGCTTTAGCTCCTATGCAACAAATTAAATTCACGCCAAATACTTTTAAAAAATTAACGTTAAAATGGAATAGCAAGCAACAACTTATTACTGCAGATTATGATGGGCAACATTGGGAATTGAAAAATCCAAACATCGATAAATCAAAGAAATATACTTTTACGATTGGAGCTGCAACAGGAGAACACTTCAATACGCATACTGTCAGAATCAATCAATTTGCAGCTGTTTTTGAAAAACCAGAGTTACATGCAAATGATATTGAAATTTTGCACGATGAGTTATTTGATCCATTTGACAAACGAATCAATCTAAGTGCTTATGATCGTGTTGACGGAGACATCACAGACAAAATCAAAGTGGTAGAAAACAACGTTGATTCCTCTATTCCTGGAAAATACCAAGTCACTTATGAAGTGAAAAATAGTGTAAATGAAGTGGCTAGAAAAACGATTAATGTAACGGTGAAAATCAATGATACTTGGCCTGACGGACAAACTGCTGGATGGAAAATGTTCTCAGGAGATGACATTGAACTAGTGAAAGACCCTGTGAATGCTTTAGTAGGTGACTATACTTTCTTTGCTGATCAGCATGCTAGTGTATATAAAATCTTTAACGGTAGTGAAGCTTTAGAAGAAAATGCAACTTATCGAGTAACCGTTTATGTGAAACCAGTGGTCGATATGTTGAGTGACCATTATGTAAAAGTGGCATTGAAGGAAGATACTTCGTCTAAAGATAGTCGTGAACTCCTTAACACCACATTGATGAGAGATGGGGTTTTAGAAGAAAAAGGATACTATCGACTTACAACTACTTTTAAAGTAAATAAAGGAGAAACAAGCCCACTAATCAATGTGGAAAACTATAAAGCTGGCTATATCGGCTCAATCAATATTTCTAAAGTAAATGGATAAAATTTAGCTACCAGTTTAGATAGCATATAGATAAAAGGAAAGAGCTTGGAACACGAAAGATTGTTCTGAGCTCTTTATTTGTGTAAAAACGAGAGGTTGAGACAAAAGTGTTCAGCATCAAGAAATAAGAAGGAATTTCCGAAAATTGACAAGAAACACAAAAACTAGTTTTTGATGTTGATTGTTACCTACTTGGTGCTTCTCAAATTTTTGGTAAATTTCGGCAAATTTTCCGAAGATGCTACTTTTGTATCACCGTGAATCAGAGGTCGTGAAAACATCGGGTAGCTCTGATGACAATAAGAAAGAATTTTTTAAACAGCTTCTCATGTTTTGAAAAATTCAGGCTTATTGTTGAGGAGTTGCTTCTTGAACGCCGTTTATTCGTTTTTAGAGATACTAGAAGAGACTGAGACAACTTTTGTCTCAGTCCCTAGAGAGTAGGCGTGCTTGAAGGGACTATGAAATAATAGCTGCCAGTCTTTTTGAAGGAGAAATCCATCTTCTGCTATAATTGGAAATAAGCCAAAAAAGGAGATGTGTAAAAATGAGTCAAAAATTTATTGCACCGAATGCAACTGTTGTTGGCGATGTAGAGCTCGCAGAATCGGTCACAGTTTGGTATCAAGCGGTGATTCGTGGGGATAGCAATACGGTTAAAGTTGGAGCAAGAACGAATATTCAAGATGGTACTGTTATTCATGTGGACCATGATGCACCAGTTGAAATTGCTGAAAATGTAACGGTAGGACATCAATGTATGCTTCATGGTTGCACCATCGAAAAGGGCGCGTTGATTGGTATGGGATCAACTATTTTGAACCATGCAGTGATCGGTGAAAATAGTTTGATTGGTGCTGGTTCTTTAGTGACCGAAGGCAAGGTCATTCCGCCCAACGTATTAGCGTTTGGTCGGCCAGCTAAAGTCATTCGTCCTTTAACGGAAGAAGAGATTGAAAAGAATCGCCAAAATATTCAACATTACGTTGAACTTGGAGAACAATATAACGAAGGAAAGTTTAAAGAACAGCATTGAAAAACCGAGCTTTCGTTCCAACTGAAAAAAGGACGATGAGCCGCTCAATCGAGCAGTCCCATCGTCCTTTTAGTTTACAAATGATATTAGTTTAATCCAGCACTGTTTTCCATCACTTCATCAATCAAACCGTATGCTTTCGCTTGTTCAGCAGTCATGTAATTATCACGGTCGGTATCTTTTTCGATCACTTCAAGAGGTTGACCAGTACGTTCTGCTAAAATTTTGTTCAAGCGTTCTCGTGTTTGTAAAATGTGACGAGCTGCGATTTCGATTTCTGTCGCTTGACCTTGTGCGCCGCCAAGTGGTTGATGGATCATGATTTCAGCATTTGGTAAAGCAAAACGTTTGCCTTTTTTACCTGCTGTCAGTAAGAAACTACCCATAGAAGCAGCCATACCCATCACAATGGTTTGGACATCTGCTTTAACAAAATTCATCGTATCATAAATCGCCATTCCAGCAGTAACAGAACCGCCAGGAGAGTTGATATAAAGATAAATGTCTTTTTCAGAATCTTGTGCATCTAGGAAAAGCAATTGGGCAATAATCGAGTTTGCAAGATCATCAGTCACTTGACCACTTAACATGATAATGCGGTCTTTTAATAAGCGTGAATAAATATCATAAGCTCGTTCGCCACGAGAGGATTGCTCAATAACTGTAGGGATTAAATTCATAATTTGGTTCCTCCTTAAGTTCTTTACAAATAGTGTAACACAAATTCATTTCTTCTACCTAAAAAGTAGTATACATTCTTGGTCAATAAAGGTCAAATAAAAAAATTTTAGAAAATAGTCTGTGCTTGCACGTTTATGTTATGATGAAATAGAAGAATACAGCAAGGAGGAACACTAATTGGTAGTTGGCATCGTAGGCTTAATTGGCGTTTTATTAGGAGCTATTTTAGTATATATCGGGATGGTTGTTCAGATGCGCCATCTTGAAAACAAAGAGCAACGAAGACGGGAGTTAGAATTAAAAGTCAAAGAGATTGAGACTTTGAATCAACTAAATAAAAAAATCAATGAAATCTTGCAAAAAAGAGCAACACTGTTAGATGAATATGTCAGCTTTGATGCATTTGATGATTGTTATATCACTATTGATGATTTTGCTTATTTACAGTCATTTGCTGCACAAAATAATTTTTATCTTCCAAATTACATCTTAGAAGAATTGTTTAAAAACATTGCGCACCGTAAAGTCGTTCTTTCTCCTGACGAAACGATGAAAATAGGCGGTTATGCTTATAAAGGTGGACGTGTGATCTTAGAAAACTTCACGGATAATCTGACGGAAATGATCAATGAAAAAAAAGCGCAATTAAAAAGTGTCACGCGACAACCCATTGGCTTTTTCTCAAATGATAATGTGTGGAGCTAATTGTTTTTTGAGTTGAGATCGAAGAGGATCAAAAAACTTTTATAATTTGTAAAGTCAAGGTTGTGACAGAATTGTCTAGCTTTTAGAAATAAGCCGAAGAATCCAAAAGTAGTTCCTTATATTTTTGGTTTTTTCGGCTTATTTTCGATAGAGGGAACACTATGAATGAGAGAGGACTTTTTTATAGCTTTTCATATTTTAGAAAATCATCGCTTATTGCTGAGTAGTTCTTTATTGAATACCGTTTACTCATTTTTTAGAATGACAAGTCAACCTCATTCTTAGACATTCGAAGTATTACGACTTTTTCACAGCCTTTTTCCTATGGTACAATCAAAGAGACTGAAAGTGGTGATGAAATGGTTCAGATTTTTGCGCATCGTGGAAGTAGTGGTACCCATCCAGAGAATACATTGCCTGCGTTTGCCGAAGCTGTTCGAATAGGTGCAGATGGGATTGAACTAGATGTTCATTTGACGAAAGATGAGCAGATCGTGGTGATTCATGATGAGGAAGTGGATCGGACGACGGATGGCAAAGGATTGGTACGGGAAAAAACATTAACAGAGATAAAAAAGTTGAATGCAGGAAAGTGGTTCAATACAGAGTTTCAGGCAACAAAAGTGCCAACTTTGAAAGAGGTCTTGCATCTTTTTTGGGAAATGAATTATCGTGGAACGGTAATGATCGAGATTAAAACAGATAAATATGAGTATGCTGGCATCGAAGAAAAAGTAGTTCAACAATTAAAAGCAGTGGAATGGCCTTTTCGACATGCGTACTGCAGTTTTAACTTTCATACATTGGAACGAGTAGTAAAAATTGATCCTCAGGCACAGCTGGATCTTCTTTTAAGTACGTCACAAAAGAAAGTACAGTTAGCTGAAGATACTCCTTGGATAGAAGGGATTCATCCTAGAGGTGACTGGTACTTGGAGCATTTGCCATCCATGGAGACATTCCCCAAATCGATCAGATGCTGGACCATCAACGACGACCAGCAGATGACACGATGTTTCGATCAACAACTAGATGCAATAATCACAGACTTTCCCCAAAAAGCATTTTGGATAAAACAAACAATGAAAAAGTAGGATGATAATGGAAAAAGTATTAGTAATCGTTGGACCTACAGCGGTAGGGAAAACAGCGCTTAGCGTGGAATTGGCTAAAAAATTTAACGGTGAAATTATTAGTGGGGATTCACTGCAAGTTTACAAGAAATTAGATATCGGAACAGCTAAAATAAAGACGTCAGAAATGGAAAGTATTCCCCATCATTTGATTGATATCATCGAACCTAATGAAACTTATTCCGTAGCAGATTTTCAAAAAGCTGGACGAAAATTGATCACAGAAATCACAGAACGTGGCCATTTGCCGATGATCGTTGGCGGAACAGGGTTGTATATTCAATCTTTGCTTTATGATTTTCAATTGGGTGCAAAAGAGGAAAGCGTCACAGCAGTACGAAAAAAATATGAAGAATTAGCTGAAACACTCAGTAAAAAAGAACTTTGGGAGTACTTGAAAACAAAAGATCCGCTAGCAGCGGAAAAAATTCATTGGAACAACCAACGAAAAGTGATTCGAGCTTTAGAAGTATTTGAAGTGACTGGCTACAGTATCACAACACCGCAAGAGGAACCCGCACGTCTTTATGATTATTGTATGATTGGTCTTAATACCGAGAGATCCTTGTTATACCAGCGCATCAATCAACGTGTAGATAGTATGTTAGAGGAAGGCTTATTAGAAGAAGCACGTTTTGTGTATGAACTTGGTGAAGTCCAAGCGAGTCAAGGTATTGGATACAAAGAATTTTATCCGTATTTTAAGGGAGAAGAATCTTTAGAAAACGTTGTGGAGCAGTTGAAGATGAACTCGAGACGGTATGCAAAGCGACAATTAACATGGTTTCGTAATCGTCTTGATGCACATTGGTTTGACTTATTAGCAGAGTCCAGTAGTATGGAGCAAATTGATCAATTGATCAGAACGTGGTTGGAGGAAAAAGATGACAAATAAAAAAGAAAAAGTGATCATCGTAGGCGTTGAGACAGAACAGAATCAACGATACTTCACAGAGTCGATGGCAGAATTAAGCAAGCTGACCAATACAGCTTCTGGGGAAGTTGTATTTACATTGACGCAAAAACGACCGCAAGTCGATCGTCAAACCATTATCGGTAAAGGTAAATTACAAGAATTGATCCAACAAGCGGATGCTCATGAAGCGGATCTGATTATCTTTAACCATGAAATGACCCCTCGGCAGAGTCAGCTAGTCTCAGAAGCAGTAGGAATCCCTATCATTGACCGAGTCCAGTTGATTTTAGATATTTTTGCCATGAGAGCCCGTTCGAAAGAAGGAAAGTTGCAAGTAGAGCTAGCTCAATTAGAATACCTTTTACCACGCTTAGCTGGACAAGGAAAGTCATTGTCTCGATTAGGTGGTGGAATTGGAACGAGAGGACCTGGGGAAACCAAATTGGAAACGGATCGACGTCATATCCGTAATAAAATATTAGGGGTAAAACGTGAGTTGAAGGCTGTAGAAGCCCATCGAGCGAGAAATCGCCAAAAAAGACAGTCTAGTGAAATCTTTCAAATTGGTTTGATTGGGTATACCAATGCGGGGAAGTCAACCATTCTTAATTTGCTTACGCAAGCGGATACGTATTCTAAAGATCAGTTATTTGCTACTTTGGATCCCTTAACAAAGAAATGGCGATTTGCAGAAGGATTTGAGATTACTGTTACTGATACGGTTGGATTTATTCAAGATCTTCCGACACAATTAATTGATGCGTTCCATTCAACATTGGAAGAAAGTCAATCAATGGATCTATTGTTACATGTAGTTGATGCAAGTTCGCCAGATCGTATTTTGCAGGAGCAGACTGTATTACAGTTGATGGCGGAACTAAAGATGGAAGAGATGCCTGTATTAACAGTCTATAACAAAGCGGATCAAATTGATCCAGCCTTATTTATTCCCTCACTCTTTCCAAATGTATTGATATCGGCGCAAAGTACCGATGGGAAAGAAAAGCTAGTACAAGCGATCAAACAGCAGTTGTTGGAATTGATGGTGCCATACACGCTCTTTGTACCCAGTCAGGATGGGCAAACGTTAAGTGCTTTACGAAGACAAACGCTCGTTTTGAAAGAGCATTTTGTAGAAGAAAAAAATGGATATGAAGTAAAAGGATTTGCAAAGTCAACTTCTAAATGGCTGAATAGTTAAATGGTCGTTGTCTCTTTCTTATCAGAGTGACCTATGTATTTTCTCTTTTATTAAAAGTTAGAAAACTTGAGCAATGAATCGTTGCTCAAGTTTTTTTGTAAAAAAAACCAACTCTCATGTTAGAAAACCTGACATAAGCGGTTGACAGTAGTTTTTTTGATTGGTATACTTTACCCAACTTGTTAAACGAAAGGGGACGTCTGATGGGAGAAAAGGAATTGCGCCGTTCAATGTCTGTATTTCCAATTGGTACAGTAATGAAACTGACTGATTTATCCGCACGACAAATTCGTTATTATGAAGAACAAGATTTTGTTCATCCTGAAAGAAGCGAAGGAAATCGTCGAATGTATTCATTAAACGATATTGACTTGTTGTTAGAGATCAAAGATTATCTTTCTGATGGATTAAATATGGCTGGTATCAAACGAGTTTACGAAATGGCTCAAGCCAAAAAACAGGAAGAAAAGAGCAAAAAACCGCTAACTGATCATGACGTTCGACAAATTTTTCGTGATGAGATATTGGCGCAAGGTGGGCTAAGTAAAACTGGGCATTATCAGTCGCAAGGAATGCAACGACAATTCTTTGACTGAATAATATAAAGAAAAAGAAAGAGGGATACCATGGTAAAGAAACAAATAACTGGTGATGAAATTAAACGAATCATTGAAGAAGAGAACGTTCGATTTTTAAGATTAATGTTCACAGATATCTTAGGAACGATCAAAAATGTCGAAGTACCCGTTAGTCAAATCGATAAAGTACTTGAAAACAAAATGATGTTTGATGGTTCTTCGATCGAAGGTTTTGTTCGGATTGAAGAAAGCGATATGTATTTGTATCCTGATCTTTCAACATGGATGATCTTCCCTTGGGAAAGTGATCATGGCAAAGTAGCTCGTTTGATTTGTGATATCTATAACCCAGATGGCACACCTTTTGCAGGTGATCCACGCGGGAATTTGAAACGTGCATTAAAAGATATGCGCAACCTTGGATTTACCTCTTTCAACTTAGGTCCAGAACCAGAATTCTTCTTATTTAAGTTAGATGAAGATGGTGGAATCACGACCACGTTAAACGATAAAGGTGGATATTTTGATTTTGCACCAACAGATTTAGGTGAGAACTGTCGTCGTGATATTGTTTTAGAATTAGAAAGCCTTGGGTTTGAAGTAGAAGCTTCTCACCACGAAGTAGCTCCTGGGCAACATGAGATTGATTTTAAATATGCAGACGTTGTGGATGCTTGTGACAATATTCAAACATTCAAACTAGTCGTTAAAACAATTGCTCGTAAACATGGGTTACACGCAACGTTCATGCCTAAACCATTATTCGGGATCAATGGTTCGGGGATGCACTGTAATATGTCCTTGTTCAATGATGAAGGAAATGTCTTTTATGACAAAGATGGCGATTTAGAACTTAGCCAAACAGCGTATCATTTCCTAGGTGGGCTATTGAAACATGCTCGTGCCTATACAGCGGTTTGCAATCCTACCGTCAACTCATATAAACGTTTAGTTCCTGGCTATGAAGCACCAGTATATGTGGCATGGAGCGGTCGTAATCGTTCACCATTAGTCCGTGTTCCAGAATCACGTGGCTTATCCACACGTTTGGAATTGCGTTCAGTTGATCCATCTGCTAACCCATATTTAGCAATGGCTGTTTTATTACAAGCTGGATTAGATGGTGTCCGTAATGAAATCACACCACCAGCAGCGGTGGACCGAAATATTTATGTGATGAACGAAGAAGAACGAGAAGAAGCCCACATTCAAGATCTTCCTTCAACGATCCATAATGCAATCAAAGAATTAAGAAAAGACAAAGTGATGATCGATGCATTGGGACAACATATCTTTTCGAACTTTGTCGAAGCAAAACGCTTAGAATGGGCAGCCTTTAGACAAACTGTTTCAGAATGGGAAAGAGAACAATACTTGGAATTATATTGATTATCGCTTCCCCATTAGAATACGAATAATTGGAGTTGAAGATATCAATCTCACTTCACTTTAAAAACGAGTGAATGGTTTTTAAGCATTAGCTCCTTGAAGTAAGTCTGAATTTTTCAAAACATGAGAAGCTGTTTTGAAAAATTCTTTCTTATTGTCATCGGAGCTGACCGATGTTTTCACGACCTCTGATTCACAACCTCTGATTCACAACCTTCTTATGCTTGATAAACAGGACAATAAGCCAAAATTTTACGAAAAATGAGTACGACTGAAAAGAAAGACAGTTTGTTTTAACTGATTTCTTAGTCGCTGAAGACTTATTTTAGGAAATTTTGGCTTATTTTGTTCGCGCATTGTTTGGTGAGTAACTTATGTGGTGGGACAACAAAAAACTCCTGAAGAATACACTTCAGGAGTACGAGAATGAGAAACGGATGATGTTAAGTTATTCTGAATCACAAATAACTGGTTGGATTGTGTAATGAAATCATTCTCTACGAGTAGTATACAGCTATTTCTGATTGAAATTTTTTTTAAAATTTTAATGGAAAGAAAATTATTTGCAAAATATGAATAACACACCTATTCTATAGTATAAAAAAATTTTTTTCATTTTTTTTGTGTAGAATTTTTCTAAGAATATTCTTGTTTTACAGTGATTATTGCACTCCTGGTTGATACGCACAAGTAAAAAATGAGTTCATTGAAGATTGTATATGATGATAAATAATTGAATTTTTTTAATTTGAGCATACCTATTTCTTCTGGGGGGAAAATTAGGTATGCTCAAATTAAAGTTATTGCCTTATTATTATATTATAAAGGAGGCATAAATTTATGAATAAAGTTGAATTAGATCAAATAATCAAAGATATGAATGAAGGATTAGAGGAAGATGAAGAAAATATATTTGTATTAGACCTACGTACTTATTCTAAAGATGAAATCAATTACGTAGTAGATCGTCTTAATCTAAATGATCATATGCGTGAACAGGTTAGAAAATCACAAATTAATTCAATGGAAAAACATCAAGTGAAAAAAAAATATTTATTAAGAGAAGAAAAACTTAGAGCTGTTCATAGAAATTTAAACAAACAAAGTGAGGAAGTCCATTCATTCTCTGATCGCTCAAAGAGGATAGATACAGTTGTTGTATCTATCAATCAATTGATTCATGATCCGGAAATTAATGCTATTCGACCGATAGACGAGTCTGAGATAAGTGAGGCATTATACATCTTCTTTGAAAAAAACTATTTTACACCAGATGAAATAAATTCAACTATTGATAAGCTAGAACTAGCAAATAAAGAAAATTTTCGTGAAACACTTAGAAAAACGGAGATTGAACAAGAACCTCGACGTAAAATCAAGTTTTTAAAAAAAGAACGAAAGCAAAAAATTAACGAAATGGTGCAACAGTCGATGACAGATTCTTCAAGGACATTCACAGAGGTTGCAGAAAGTCTTAAAAAAATGTATTCAGAGTTACCTTACAAAGTTAATGAGGCTGATTTAAGTGAGGATATAGGATTTGTAATAGAAACGTTTAAGATGAAACCTAATGATATTGGTTCTTTCGTGGACTTGTTTGACCTCAATCCTGATACTCGTAATGAAATTAAAGAATCTCAAAAGAAAAGAATTGAGGGTATGAAAGCAAGTAGGGATGTTGGACTTTCAATAAAAATAGAGGAGTTGAGAATACGCCGTCCTGTTACCCTGATACAGGATATCACTTCAGTACTTCGTGAGCAAATGAATGACCCAGTTATTCCACTTGCACAACACGAGGTTGTATCTATATTAGAAGCGAATTTAGATACACGACATAGTATAACAATAGAAGGTACTTCAAGACGTGTTTTGCCTCTTAGGCAGAATGAATATAGGGAAATTATACATAATCTCGGTTTGAGCGTGGAAAACGTAAATGAACGTTGGCAGGTTAACCGCCATGCTGTAGAACTGCTGACTAACTATGCTGAATTCAATATGTTACAGCATCCACAAACAGATCTTGTGCATGGCAATCCACAGGAACTTTCAAACCTTGAATTATATAAAAGAGAATTTAGAGAGTTGGTTAAAGAAAGTGTAGGCAAGGTGGGAACTAAAGCTGAAGATAAATTAGATTTTCAAGCTGAATTTTCTAATTTGACCCCTGAACAACAGGAACAGGTAATGAAAAAAGTGGAGGATTTTAAGAAAAGAAGACAAGAAAACTGGAAACAATTAGATGTAGAAAAATTGTCACCGTTAAAAAATAGGACAGAAAAATTCAATGCTGCAAGAACGAGAAGTACAAACATATCTGAAAAAAAAGGACAAAAATCTTCTAGAGATCATCAAAGATAGTCTAGTGAATGAGTAAAGAAGTCGTATGGCTAATCGTTCTTACTAAAAGAATGAGTGTACTATTTTTCGTGCAGTTTTTTATTAGAGAGTGAACTACCTGTTTTCATTTATCAATGACGTTGGATTATTCTTATGACTAACGACATCTGCAACGTTAAATTAGAGGCTTGACTTTCTTCAAATTTGCTTGTAGTATACTCATTGGGCACCCTTTTAAAGGGTCAGAAGTTCACAGAAATTTTGCTCCCTATTCTAACTAGAATAGGGAGCTTTGTTCATTTTCTGGGACTTTTCCTGCAGATAAAAGAAGAAGGAGTTTTTGAACTTATGACAAAATACATTTTTGTAACGGGCGGCGTAGTTTCATCGATTGGTAAAGGAATCGTTGCAGCTTCTTTAGGTCGTTTGTTGAAAAATCGTGGCTTAAAAGTAACCATCCAAAAATTTGATCCCTACATCAACGTAGACCCGGGAACGATGAGTCCGTACCAACACGGAGAAGTTTTTGTAACAGACGACGGAGCAGAAACTGATTTGGATCTAGGCCATTATGAACGTTTTATCGATATCAATTTGAACAAATACTCCAATGTTACTACAGGGAAAATTTATTCAGAAGTACTTCGTAAAGAACGAAAAGGGGAATACTTAGGAGCAACTGTTCAAGTCATCCCTCATATCACAAATGAAATCAAAGAGAAAATCATGCGTGCAGCAAAAATGACTGATTCAGACGTGATCATCACTGAAGTTGGCGGAACAGTCGGCGATATCGAATCTTTACCATTTTTAGAAGCACTACGCCAAATGAAGGCGGATGTTGGTGCTGATAACGTGATGTATATCCACACCACATTGATTCCTTATCTAAAAGCTGCGGGAGAAATGAAAACTAAACCAACTCAACATAGTGTAAAAGAATTACGTGGTTTAGGAATCCAACCTAATATCTTGGTGGTTCGAACAGAGCAACCTGTTTCACAAAATGTGAAAAATAAATTAGCACAATTTTGTGACGTAGAACCCGAAGCGGTCATTGAATCACCAGATGTGGACACTCTTTACTCTATTCCGTTGCTTTTACAAAAACAAGGCATGGATCGCATCGTTTGTGAACATTTGAAACTAGAAACGCCAGAAGCTGATATGGAAGAATGGAAACAATTAGAAGAAAAAGTATTGAATCTGAAGAAAAAAGTCCGAATTGCTTTAGTAGGTAAATATGTTGAATTACCAGATGCTTATATTTCAGTTGTTGAAGCGTTGAAACATTCAGGCTTTGCTTTTGATGCGGATATCGAACTTGACTGGATCAAGGCCCAAGATCTAACCAAAGAAAATGTAGCAGAATATTTGAAAGATGCAGATGGTATCTTAGTACCTGGTGGCTTTGGCGATCGTGGGGTCGAAGGAAAAATTGAAGCGATCCGTTATGCTCGTGAAAATGATGTGCCTTTCTTAGGGATTTGTTTAGGCATGCAAATGGCGTGTGTTGAGTTTGCTCGTAATGTGGTTGGTTTGGAAGATGCTGCTTCAGCAGAAACTACACCAGAAACAACGAACAATATCATTGATTTGATGGCAGACCAAGAAAATATCGAAAACTTAGGTGGAACGTTACGTCTAGGTCTTTACCCATGTAAAATTAAAAAAGGAACGAAAACAGCCGAAGCTTATGACGGAGCCGATGTAGTACAAGAACGTCACCGTCATCGTTATGAATTCAACAATAAATACCGTCAATTATTTGAAGAAAAAGGATTAGTATTCTCAGGTGTTTCTCCTGATAATCGTTTAGTGGAAATCGTGGAATTAACAGAGAAAAAATTCTTTGTTGGTTGTCAATTCCATCCAGAATTGATCTCAAGACCAAATCGCCCACAAAAATTGATCAAAGGATTTGTCGGAGCTGCTTTGTCTGAACGTGAAGGAAAATAAGCGGGACAAATACGCTTTTAATGTTTCAGATGAATTTAGAGAAAACAGTTATAAATAAATTGTTATTGTTTGAACAATAAAAAACGATAAACTAGCCATTTTTGACTAAATCAGCCAACTGAAAACCTTATTTTTTGCAAAAAAGTTCTTGAAAATTTTCATTTTCATTGATTTTAGTAGAAAACTCTGAAAATGTTTGGTAAAATAGGTTCGTTGGTTAAGGATAGTCTTAACAAATTTAGTTTTACAAAACTTAGGAGGAATTTATTATGCCAGTAGTATCAGGAGCTGAATTTTTAAAAGCTGCTCGTAAAGGCGGTTACGCTGTCGGCGGATTCAATACAAATAACTTAGAATGGACTCAAGCAATCCTTGAAGCAGCTGAAGCAAAACAAGCACCAGTACTTATCCAAACTTCAATGGGTGCGGCTAAATACATGGGCGGCTACAAAGTTGCTAAAGATATTATTTGTGACTTAGTTGAATCAATGAACATCACTGTTCCTGTTGCCATCCACTTAGACCATGGTGACTATGATGCAGCTATGGAATGTATCGAAGTAGGCTATACTTCAGTTATGTTTGACGGTTCTCACTTACCATTTGAAGAAAACTTGAAATTAGCGAAAGAAGTTGTAGAAAAAGCTCACGCTAAAGGAATTTCTGTTGAATGTGAAGTTGGTTCAATCGGCGGAGAAGAAGATGGAATCATCGGTAACGGTGAATTAGCAGATATCGAAGAATGCAAACAAATGGTTGCTACAGGAATCGACTACCTAGCATGTGGTATCGGTAACATCCATGGTCAATATCCAGAAAACTGGAATGGTTTAGCATTTGATCATTTACAAGCAATCGCTGATGCTGTAGGTCCAGATATGCCTTTAGTATTACATGGTGGATCAGGTATTCCTCAAGAACAAATCCAAAAAGCAATTTCAATGGGTGTTTCTAAAGTAAACGTAAATACTGAATTCCAATTATCATTTGCTAAAGCTACTCGTGAATATATCGAAGCTGGCAAAGATAAAGAAGGAAAAGGTTTTGACCCTCGTAAATTGTTAGCACCAGGTAAAGCTGCAATCATTAAAGATGCAGAAGAACACATTGATTGGTTCGGTTCAGCTAACAAAGCTTAATTAATCGATTAAGAATGCCGTGAAACAGGTTCAACCTGTTTTGCGGTTTTTTTTTCGCAAATTGATAATCGTTCACTTTGATAAACATCCGTCCATCTTTTTTCAGAATAAACCTTTGATTTTTGAGGAAATAAAAAAGAATGGGAACTCGTTTCTTTATTTCATCTATGATAAAATACAAGCATGTGTAATAAAATTGAACAATAACAAGGTGGAAATCAATGAAAAAAATCATAATTGAAGGAAATCGTCCGTTAACTGGTGAAGTAACGATCAGTGGGGCTAAAAATAGTGCAGTGGCTTTGATTCCTGCAGCGATTTTAGCAGATTCTCCGGTTATTTTAGAAGGCGTACCTGATATTCAGGATGTTCATTCACTAATCGAAATTTTAGAAATCATGGGAGCAAAAATCCATTTTTCACAAAATATTTTAGAAATTGATCCCCGCGGTATCGTCTCTGTGCCCATGCCAAGTGGTAAGATCAATAGTCTACGAGCTTCCTATTATTTTATGGGGGCACTGCTTGGAAAATTTGGTGAGGCAGTGGTTGGTTTGCCAGGTGGTTGCTATCTAGGACCGCGACCAATTGATTTACATGTCAAGGGTTTCGAAGCATTAGGTGCTTCAGTCAATAATGAACATGGTGCGATGTATTTACGTACCGACCAAGAGGGATTACAGGGAAATCGGATTTTCATGGATGTCGTTTCAGTCGGTGCAACGATTAATGTGATGTTGGCGGCTATTAAAGCGAAAGGTCAGACAGTAATCGAAAATGCCGCTCGTGAACCAGAGATCATCGATGTTGCTACTTTGTTAAATAATATGGGTGCCAAAGTGCGAGGAGCAGGGACGGATGTAATCCGAATCGAAGGTGTAGACAAACTCCATGGTTGTCGCCATTTCATGATCCCTGATCGAATCGAAGCAGGAACTTATCTAGCGCTTGCTGCAGCAGCAGGAAATGGTGTTAAGATCAAAAATGTGATTTACGAACATTTAGAAAGTTTTATTGCTAAACTTCAAGAAATGGGCGTAAACATGACAATTAGAGAAGATGAGATTGAAGTGTTTCCGTCTAAAGAGTTAAAAGCGGTGAATGTGATGACTTATCCATATCCTGGGTTTGCAACAGACTTACAACAACCATTGACTCCCCTCTTATTAATGACCAAAGGAACAGCTGAAATCACAGATACGATCTATGCTAAACGTGTGAATCATGTGCCTGAATTAGCACGTATGGGTGCTGATATATCAGTGGAAGGGAATTTGATCATTACAAATGGACCAAATAAACTTCATGGAACAGAGGTAGTCGCTTCTGACCTTCGAGCAGGTGCTTGTTTAGTGATTGCAGGTCTCATGGCTGAAGGAACAACTACTATTTATAACGTAGAATATATTTTACGTGGTTATGATCATATTATTGAAAAATTGACGGCATTAGGTGCTGAAATCCAAATGGTGGAGGAAGTGGAAGCTGAATGAGTGATTATTTAACGATGGCGGAACTGGAAAATAAGACATTAAAAGAGGTCTACAGTTACGCAAAAGAATTTAAGATTCCTTATTATAGCAAAATGAATAAAAAAGAATTATCTTTAGCTGTGATTCGGGCGCAAGCAGAAAAACAAGGGTTTTATTATATGGAAGGAATCTTAGATATCGTTGGACAAGATGGGTATGGATTTTTACGACCAATCAATTATGGGCCAAGTGTAGAAGATATCTATATCTCTGCTTCACAAATAAGACGGTTTAGTTTGCGAAATGGAGATAAAGTAGCAGGAAAGGCTCGCCCACCTAAAGAGTCAGAACGTTATTATGGGTTGATGCACGTGGAAAGTGTAAATGGAAAAGACCCAGAAGAAGCCAAAGAACGTCCGCATTTTCCAGCTTTGACACCTCTGTATCCTCAAGAACAGCTTAGGTTAGAAACAACCTCTCAAAGACTAGCAACAAGAATGATCGATATCTTCTCACCAGTAGGTTTTGGTCAACGTGGCTTGATCGTAGCACCTCCTAAAGCCGGAAAAACTTCTGTGTTAAAGGAAATCGCCAATGGAATCACTGAAAATCATCCAGAAGTAGAACTGATCGTTCTTCTGATCGATGAACGCCCAGAAGAAGTCACGGATTTGGAACGCAGTGTCAAAGGAGATGTCGTTTCATCTACTTTCGATTTACAACCACAAAATCATACAAGGGTATCTGAGTTGGTTCTGGAAAGAGCGATGCGTTTAGTCGAAGATAAACGAGATGTCGTGATCTTGATGGACAGTATTACCCGATTAGCTAGAGCTTACAATTTAGTCGTACCGCCAAGTGGTCGTACATTGAGCGGGGGAATCGATCCAGCCGCACTATATAAACCAAAAAAATTCTTCGGAGCAGCTAGAAATATCGAAGAAGGTGGAAGCTTGACGATCTTAGCAACTGCCTTAGTCGATACGGGTAGCCGAATGGATGATGTGATCTATGAAGAGTTTAAAGGAACAGGGAATTTAGAACTTCAACTGTCTCGTGAACTATCTGAGCGTCGTATCTTCCCTGCCATTGATATCAAGAAATCTGGTACGAGAAAAGAAGAACTTCTAATGCCAGAAGATCAATTAGAAGAAATTTGGAAGTTACGAAAGAATATGGTCGGCGATTCATTGGAATACACCGAACAATTGATCCGTTTTTTAAGAAAAACCAAAAACAATCAACAATTTTTCAAAGAATTCCAAGATGTCTCATTCGGTAAAAAAAATCAGACAAGAAATCTAAAAAGATAATTGCAACGTTGTTAGAAACATGTTAAGATGTTACTGTTGTATATCGACAAATCAACTCTGGTTCAGCAAATGGGTCAGGGCAAAGGAGCGAAAACGCATGAAAGAAAACATCCATCCAGATTACCATCCAGTAGTGTTCTTGGATTCAACAACTGGCTTTAAATTCTTGTCAGGTTCAACAAAAACTTCACAAGAAACAGTTGAATGGGAAGACGGTAATACATACCCAGTCATCCGTGTCGAAGTTACTTCTGACTCACATCCATTCTATACTGGACGTCAAAAATTCACACAAGCAGACGGACGTGTGGACCGTTTCAACAAAAAATACGGTCTCAAAGACGCAAACGCTGCAGAATAATCAAAACATTGTTCATACGATGTTTAGCAGACTATCTGATAAAGGTAGTCTGTTTTTTTGTGTTTTCTGTTTCTGATAATCAAAAAATGGTCACTAAAAATTTATCATACCATATTATTTAAAAGTCTGATTTTCATTATTTCCTTCTGTTGAAAAAAAACGACAACATTTATAAAATAATGCATGTTAATGTTATATTATAAAGAAAAAATAACATTAAGGGGTGCTAATATGAGTAAGAAGAAAGCAATGATCTTGGGGTCTTTACTGTTCAGTATGGTTATTTTATCAAATGACCTAAATGTTGAGGCAACAGTAAATGAACCGACTATTGGGACGGAAGTCGTTCTTTCAGAGCGAAGTAATGAAAACGTTTCAACGGTTTTGAATGCTTATCAAAGTGAGGATGTTGAGAGTTATCGGGAAGAAATAGGTAATTGGTTTGGTCCTAGTAGCAATCAATCTACAGGGATCTATAAACGTAAAAATGATACGATCGAAATTTATGTAGATGAAACGGCGCAACAACTACCGACGTATACGATTACCAGGGCTAGTCTGAAAGATTATCTCGAAGGGGCAACGAAAGGGAAACGACTAAATAGAGGAAGAAACGTCATTTCCGGTACCCAAGAAGGTGTGATCCATATCCAAAATGAATCCACTCGCATCACGCAACAAAAAACGAGAATTGAAATACGTGGTGGTATAACAATTCCACGTTTTATTCTAGGAAAAATGACCAATAAAGATTGGCAGAATGAGGTAAGAAATCATCCAAATGCACCTGCTTATGAATTGGTCAGTGATCGAGTTTTGGTTACAGGATCCGACAAAACAATTAATTATGTGAAGGACCCAACTAAAATTTTAACAACGAAAGAAAAAGTAATTGATCTTCACGATCAAACAGCCGGGCTAGATAATAGCGCTACAATCCATCGTCAACCAACTGGCTTAGTTCAACATATGCGTGAAACGAGTGCCAGAGAAGATTATATGTACGCGTATGAACAACATACTGGTTTTAATTATGCAGATGGAATGAGAGTCTTGTTAGATCCAGACGGTTCCTCACAGTGGGGGATTTGGCATGAATTAGGTCATACCTATCAAATTGATGATATGGGTTGGGAGGATATGACCGAAGTGACCGTGAATATCTTTTCGATGCGGGTACAAAAAGCATTAGGACAGCGTAGTCGTTTAGAAGAAGATCGCGTATATACGGATATTTTCAATTATTTGAATCGAAGTCAATCGAAAAATTTTGATAAACAAGATGAATTTGTTCGACTAGGAATGTTTTGGCAGCTGGAATTAGCATTTGGCAGCGACTTCTATCCTAAACTACATCAGTTATATCGTGAAGAAAGTCCACAGCTATGGACAGAACAAGACAAGCGACAACATTTTATCTTATCTGCTTCAAAGATCAGTAACAAAAATCTAACGCCATTTTTTGAAAAATGGGCTATCGAAGTTACTGCTGATACTAAAAAAGAATTAGCAAGACTACCAAAATTAACGAAGAAAATCTGGGAATATCGTGATGAAATGAAAGGTGATGTAGGAAATATTACCGATGATGATAATAACAATGGCAACACGGAAGATCCTTCAATTGAAACTTGGGATAAAGATAAAGTGTATGTTGCTGGGGATATTGTCATGTATAAAGGTGTAAAATATCGTGCAAAATGGTGGAATACCGATAAAGTTCCTGGAGAAACGATTGACTGGGAAAGAATTGATTGATCATCAATAAACACAACGTATTTTGATTGTAACGGTCAAAATACGTTGTGTTTTATTTATATAAGGAACGCCTGAAACACATGAATCTCTAATTTTGATGAACGCTATCGATCATTTTTTTGACTGATTTTTTAAAATTTTGATCCATTTTTCGTTATTCGTTCAAAGCATTGAATGGCTGAATTAGGGATGCTATACTTGCCACAGTTATTAGAAAGCGTTAACAAATAGTGAAAGGAGGCTATATGGAGTGGAGATTAGTCAACTGATTTCAGAAGAATTGATTCTTTTCGATGACTCAATTCGATCAAAAAAATCATTATTTGAATGTATCGGTACTACACTTGAAACCACACATAGAGTAAAAAGTGCAAAAAAAATAATCAAAGCATTATTCAAAAGAGAAGAGGAAGTGCCTACAGGGATTGAAGCTGGATTTGGTATCCCACATGCTAAAAGCAAGGCTGTCATTACACCAACCATTTGTTTTGTTCGTAGCAGCCAGATTACAGAATATCTTGGCTTAGATGGGGAGCCAATTGCATATACTTTTGCAATCGTGGTTCCTGCAAACGCTGCTGACAGTCATCTTGAGATTCTCAGTGCGTTGTCAAGGCGATTAATTGATCCAAACTTTAGAAAACAAATCAAAGAAGCAAATTCAGCCTCAGAAATTATGACCGTTTTAAAAAATGAAGAAAAAGCAATCTGTTAAATGAATCATCGAATAATGTCACACGCATCAACTGAGACCGTTATTGAATAAGCAGATAGGGGAGAATAACGATGAAAATAATTGGTGTAACCGCATGTCCTACGGGAATTGCGCATACGTATATGTCCGCTGAGAAATTAGAAGGGACTGCTAAAAAACTAGGCCATGATGCAAAGTTTGAAACGCAAGGAATCAAAACGGAAAATAGGTTAACTACAAAAGAGATTGCTGAAGCAGATGCGATTATTCTAGCAGTTGATAAAGAAATTGATATGCAACGTTTTACGGGTAAAAGAATCAAAAAAGTTTCAACGAGTCGAGCAATTAAAGAACCAGAATTGGTAATTGATGAAGCATTAAAAGGGATCAATACGTTAGAAATTGCTCAATCAGTTGAACAAACAAAAGTCACGAAACAAAAAGCCACACTTTATAACCATTTTATGAGTGGTGTGAACTATATGTTACCGTTTGTGATTGCAGGCGGAATTATTATCGCATTAAGTTTTGCTTTTGGGATCACTGCAGCGGATCCTAAATCAGCTGACTATAATGTCCTAGCTGCCGCATTTTCTAGAATTGGTGGAGACACCGCTTTTGCCATGATGGTGCCAGCTTTAGGGGCAGGGATTGCGACCTCTATCGCGGGGAAAGCTGGCTTTGCACCTGGGATCGTGGCAGGGCTACTGGCATCTACTGGTGGTTCTGGATTTCTTGGAGGAATGATCGGGGGGCTGTTAGCAGGGTATGTGACAGATTTTCTGGCAAATAAAATTCCTGTAAAAAAAGGTATCTTAGCGATGTATCAATTGATCGTCGTTCCGTTAATATCTATCTTGATCATTGGTTTAGCAATGGTTTTTGTAATAGAACAACCCATTTCGTGGTTATTAGAAGTATTAACCAATTGGTTGAATAGTTTAGGTAATACTTCCGGATTAATGTTTGGCTTGATCATCGGCGTGATGATGGCAGCTGATATGGGAGGGCCGATCAATAAATCGATTTCAACTTTTTCCATTGGTTTGATGTCTGCCGGAGTCAATGCACCGATCGCAGCATGTATGGCAGCTGGAATGACCCCACCACTGGGGATCGCTTTAGCCACACTGTTGTTCAAGAAAAAATTTACGAAAGAAGAACGGACTTCTGGTCAATCCTGTTGGGTGCTTGGTGCTTCTTATATTACAGAAGGAGCGATTCCCTTCGCAGTTTCAGATCCGATTCGAGTCATTCCGAGCTTGATTCTTGGCTCTGCTACTGCAGCGGGTATCTCAATGGCTGCCGGTGTCACATCCATTGCTCCTCATGGTGGGATTTGGGTCATGCTGATACCTAACGTGATCAATCACCTACCCATGTATTTGCTAGCGATTGGTGCTGGGACAGTAGTTACGGCTCTTTCACTTGGATTATTAAAGAAATCAAGCGAAGAACAAGTCGGAAATGAAGAAAAAATAGTGAAGCAAGAAAAAATAATAAATGAGGTGGAAGTATAATGTTATATACAATGAAAGAGTTATTGAAAGTAGCTAAAGACAATCAATTTGCGGTTCCTGCTTTTAATATTTGTAGTTATGATATGTTAAAGGCAATCATGGAAGAAGTAGAACGGTTAAATGCACCAGTGATTTTAGAGATCCATCCCGATGAGATTGCTTACTTAAATGATGAATTTGTTGCTGCTGTTCGAGCTTATGCGCATAAAAGTAAAGTACCTGTAGTCATCCATCTTGACCATGGCGGTAAAGTAAGTGATGTGTTACGTGCCATCCGCAATGGCTATACCTCGGTCATGATTGATGCCTCCTTACAATCGTTTGATGAAAATATAAAGATAACTAAAGAAGTGGTGGCTCTAGCTCACGAGGTAGATGTGTCAGTCGAAGCAGAAATTGGTACGATTGGGAATAATGGGTCAGCAGAAGGTGGGGCAGCTAATATTATTTACACAGATCCTGAACAAGCAAAACAGTTTGTTGCAGAAACGAATATTGATACATTAGCTATCGCTATTGGAACAGCACATGGCTTATATCCTAAAGATAAAACACCAAAACTGAATATCGAGTTATTGAAAGAATTGAATGAGACCATCGATTTGCCGTTTGTTTTGCATGGTGGTTCAGGAAATCCGGATAAAGAAGTAAGC
Organism: Enterococcus sp. AZ078; assembly: GCF_051714985.1. Taxonomy (NCBI): domain Bacteria; kingdom Bacillati; phylum Bacillota; class Bacilli; order Lactobacillales; family Enterococcaceae; genus Enterococcus; species Enterococcus sp. AZ078. The sequence goes on along the minus strand of NZ_JBIOSW010000001.1, from coordinate 2,276,762 downwards.
GAAGCAGTTAAATATGGTGTAGCTAAGGTCAACCTTAGTTCGGATCTTAAAAGTGTCTTTTTCGATGCTTTAAGAGAAATCTTAAATGAAAACCCGGAAATGTATGAACCGAATATGATCTACCCTTATGCGAATCAAAAAGTACAGGAAGTAGTGAAACATAAAATGACGATCTTAAACACGATCGATCAAGCCAAGTGTTATAAATAAGACGAATTTCTCACCGTTTATTCGTTTTAGAGATACTAGAAGAGACCGAGACAAGTTTTGGCTCAGTCTCCAATGAAATCGAAATCGAGTGGTCATGAAAAAATGCTCAGTATTTCTAGGAATAAGCCAATGAATCGCTAACTTTAGTTGTTTCGGCTGATGTCCTATAGCGAAGCATTTTCATTCTAACCGCTCGATTCTGTTTTTGGATGTAGGTGGAGGCATCTTTGTTTATGGTAAAATAAAGCGAATGAGAAAGGAATGGGGAAGATGTTAAGTGACGTAGAAGAGCGACAACAAACGATTGTCAATCATTTGAAAATCAACCAATTTGCCAGGATTACTGAATTGATCGATTTAGTAAATTACAGTGAAGCGACAGTGAAACGAGATCTTGTTGTATTAGAACAAAGTGGTCTGATCCGAAGAGTCCGTGGTGGGGCTATGTTAGTAGATAATCAGAAAATCGATGTACCATATATGATGAAAATCACCCATTTAGAGGAAGAAAGTGAAAAACGTTATATTGCGGATATTGCAGCTAATTTGATCAAAGATGATATGGTTTTATTTTTAGACTCTAGTACAACTAGTTTGCATTTAGTTCGAAATTTAGGTCGATTTGAGGGGCTGCAAATCATTACGAATGGGGTCATTACTGCTGCGATGCTAAGTGAATTTACTTCAGCAAAAGTATCGATCGTCGGTGGTAAAATCGTTCAAAAACGAGCAACGATCAACGGAGCAAAAGCGTATAATGATATTTTGACTTATGCTGCTGACCTTGCAATCATCAGCTGTCGAGGATTTGATTTTAATCAAGGCGTGACGGAAACGCATGAAGGAGAAGCGTTAGTAAAAAGAGCGTTTCGTAAACAAGCCAATCATTTGATGGTGTTAGCTACACAGGATAAATTAGAACAACGCTTCATTCATCAAGCAATTGCTAGTCATGAAATCGATTATTTAGTGACCAGTCAGAAATTAACGAACGAACAATTGAAAAAAATCCATGAACACCACACAGAGTGTTTTTATTAATCAGAAAGATCAATAAAAGTGTATGTTCTCATAAAATTCATTCATTGATAACACCTATAATTTGTATCAAGAAAGCTATAGTTTGTTCATGTACACCCTTTTTGGTAAGCGCTATCATAAATTGTGGGAGATAATAATTGAGAAAGGAGTAACGAGTGAACAGTTGCAGCAAGCGATTAGATAAGAACAAATCATAGGAGGAAGTAATGAAGAAGTTAGAAGGTACTTTAGCTGGATTGTTGGTAACGGTGATGATGGGAATTGCTCTGAAAGAACCGGTCGTGTATGCACAAGTAGATGCCACAAATCCCGAGGTAAGGGTTTCGATGGATAATCAACCGGAGTCCTCTTACTGGTTCCCTGATGAATTGCTTAAATGGACGTTTGATCAGGATACAGATGCGAAATACAATGTTAGTGTTGAGCCTTTAGCCACACGAGTGGAGAAATCGCACTTATTAAAATCGAATACTACCCAAAACGAAAAGATGAAGGTTGTCGCACTTTCGATCATGAATAATAGCACTAGTGGAAATGCACCAAGAGGGAGCAATCAGTTTGATGCAAATGTTTTTTCGAATTGGCAATATATTGATCAATTGGTTTATTGGGGAGGCTCAGCTGGCGAAGGTATCATTGTTCCGCCAAGCCCAGATGTTACCGATGCGGCGCATAAAAATGGTGTGCCTGTTTTAGGCACGATCTTTTTTCCACAAGGGGCCCATGGCGGAAAAATCGAATGGTTGAATACTTTTTTAGAAAAAGATGATCAAGGTCATTTTCCAATCGTGGACAAGATGATCGAAGTCGCACAAAGATATGGGTTTGATGGATGGTTCATCAATCAAGAGACAGAAACCAATCTAACGAAAAAGCACGCTGATTTAATGAAAGAACTGATTGTGGAATTTAAACAAAAATCAGCTGGAGCGTTAGAGGTTATGTGGTATGATTCCATGACAAGTGATGGGAAAATGGATTGGCAGAATGCGTTGACTGATCAAAACCAAGATTATTTAGTGGATGCTGATTTGAATCCAGTAGCAGATAGCATGTTTTTGAATTTTTGGTGGAATACCTCTAGCTTAGTAGGCCAAGATCTATTGCGTAAATCAAAAGAAAAAGCAGAAAGTTTAGCCATTGATCCCTATGATTTATTTGCGGGAATCGATGTCCAAGAAAAAGGGTACGATACACCGGTCAGATGGGATTTGTTTACGGATAAGAAGGGAATACCCTATACTTCACTAGGGCTTTACGTCCCAAGTTGGACCTATTCTTCTTCCAATGACCCAATGGACTACCAACAAAAAGAAGAAAAATTCTGGATCAATGAACAAGGGGATCCTACTAAAAGTACACTACCAACCGGCACAAGTTGGCCTGGAATCTCTACTTTTTCGGTTGAACAAACCGCTATTACGCAATGGCCTTTTATCACCAATTTCAATGTTGGAAATGGTTACAGCTATTTTAGCAATGGGCAACAAGTTTCAACAAATGAATGGAATAATCGAAGTCTCCAAGATATCATGCCGACTTACCGCTATATTATCGAAGAAGGAGCTGGCAATAAATTAGCTGGTAGTGTGGACTATACTACTGCTTTTAATGGTGGGAGTTCCTTGGCTTTTAAAGGAAAACTTGCGGAAAAAGTAACAAGTAAGATCAAACTGTATCAAACAAAAGTCAAAGTCGAGAAAAACATGTCATTTACGACGACAGCCAAAGCATCTGATCGAACCACGTTGAAACTAGTGTTAGGTTTTGCTGATGGTACATTTGAAACGTTTAATGGCAATAAAAAAATAGGAAATGACTGGACAACGGTTTCTTATCCTTTGAATAAAGCAACTGGAAAAGAAGTAACGTCGATTGCCTATGAGGTAACCTCAGCAAAAGCAAATGAGAATTATGAGTTATTCTTAGGTCAAATTTCTGCGACACCTAAAAAAGTGCTGAGTCCAACAGCAGTCAATGATGTTACATTCGATGATTTGTCATTTGACGAAGAAGCAATGTTTGCCGGGATCAGACTATCTTGGACTAGTCTACAAGCAGATCGCATCAAACACTATGAAATTTACCGAGTTTTAGACGATGGAACACGTGTCTTTATCGGAGCCACACCTGCTGAGAATTATTTTATCAATGGCTTAGAACGTCAAAATGCAACAGCTACAGCTATCGAAGTTGTGCCAGTTGATATCTATGGCAACAAGGGTGAACCTTCCAGACCAATCAGTTTTGACTGGCCACCTGTTCAGTTACCGCGTGCTTCCTTTACTGTCTCAAAAACTTTGGTAGCGCCAGGAGAACCGATCACTTTTACGAACACCTCTTCACGAAATACCCAAAGTTTAAAGTGGACATTCAAAGGTGCTGATGTAGAGTCAAGTACGGAAGAACAGCCTCGTGTCACTTATTCAAAAGAAGGAAGCTACGATGTAGAATTGACAGCGATCAATGAAGCAGGAGAAACGACAACTGAAATGAAAGGGATCGTTACGGTTACCAAGAATGCCCAAGCTGGTCTGAGTTTATTATCTAAAGGTGCCAAAGCAGAAGCCTCTTCATATGTGAATGAATCAGAGGCACCAAAGTTTGCTGTCGATGGTGATCTTGGAACAAAATGGTGTGCTGTAGGGAGTGCGCCACATACCATCACGGTTGATTTAGGAACAGCTAAATTGATCAGTGAAGTGCGCATGGCTCACGCTTCTGCAGGAGGAGAAAGTGTAGGCATGAATACCAAAGCTTATACTATAGAAGTAAGTGCAGACGGAGAAAATTTCCAAGAAGTTTCGCGAACAACTAATAATACGCAAGGTTCAACGCTAAATACCTTTGCAGCAACGACTGCCCGATTTGTGAGAGTCATCATCGATCAACCAACTCAAGGCGCAGATACAGCTGTCCGTCTTTATGAACTAGAAGTTTATGGGTTAGCAGAATAAAAGTTGAGTGATTGTTTCTGAACAAAAAGGAGTTTTGACAGAAGTATCTAATCATGAAAATAAGCCGAAGAGAGGTTGAGACAAAAGTGTTCAGCATCAAGAAATAAGAAGGAATTTCCGAAAATTGCTTCTCAAATTTTTGGTAAATTTCGGCTTATTTCCGAAGATGCTACTTTTGTATCACCGTTTATTCGTTTTTAGAGATACTAGAAGGGACTGAGACAACTTTTGTCTCAGTCCCTCTTCGGCCAATATTTTGCTAGAGGTGAATACTTCAACACCTTTTATTCGTTCCTTGAATCAGTTTCAGTTCATCACTAATTCCATTCAAGTTTTGCTGAGTGGCTCTTTTTTTTATTATAAACGATATAGAGAACTGTACAGATCAAAGGAATGATACCAGAAACAATGTATAATCCTCTAAATGACGTATAAGATTTCAATATTCCCATCAAGTAGGGGCCAACACCTAGACCTAGATCTAATCCGATGAAGTAAGTTGAAAGAGCGATACTGATACGGTGTTCTTTGACGATTTTCAAACAAACTGCTTGTCCGTTTGACATGAAAGTCCCGTAACCTAAACCAACGAGTGCGCCTGAAATAAGTAATGTGATGCTGTTCGTTGTCGCACTTAGTAGAAACAAGCCAGCAGTCAAGAACAAATAGCTAGGATACATGACATACTGTTCGCCTTTAGCATCAAAAATACGTCCCGTCAATGGGCGAGTGAAGGTGATAACTAACGCATAGACCACAAAGAAAAAGGAGCCTGCAGCGACTAAATGAATGACTTTCGTATAAGAAGACAAGAAGGACAAAACACTTGAATAAGAAAGACCCATTAAAAAGGCGATTCCTGTAATGAACAATGCTTTTTTCTCAATGAATCCATGGATACTCCAAGATTGTAGTGATTTTCTTTGAGTATCAGATAAATCAATGTTTTTGACTGGGAACATCAGACAGGCAATCGTTACAAGAAAAACTAAAACGATAGAAAACCAAATAATAAAATGAAAATCAGTCAGATTAAGCAAGATCATTCCTAAAAAGGGTCCGATAGCAGCAGCTAAACTAGTACTTAAACCATAATAATTGATCCCTTCTCCTTTTTTTGATTCAGGAATATAGGCAGTGACGATCGCATTGGTTGCTGTCGAAACGGTCCCGTAGCCAAACCCATTTAAAAAACGTACCAGATATAATACGCCGATCGTTGGGGTGAAAAGATAGGCTAAAGTAGAGAGTAAATAAAAAATCGCTCCACCACGCAAAGTAAACTTGCGCCCAAATAATTCAAGTTGTTTACCCATAAATAAACGAGCCAAAAGTGTACCTATGATGTAGATACCAGAAGCAAAACCTGCTTGGCTCATACTAGCATGTAAATCATCTTGAGCAATAACGGCAATAATGACCATCAGTAAATAATAAATTAAATAGACAATGAAATTAATAAGAGTGATTCCGATAAAATGTTTATTGAATAATTTTTTTTCCATTTGCTTTGTGTTTACCCCTTAATCTGAATAAGCTTTTAATTTTTGGATTTGTACTTCAACATCGTGGTAATTTGATGGATAGCGATCGACCAATTGACGAATGAACAAGTCTCGAGTCGTCATAAATAATTCTAAAAATTCTTCTAATTCATTCGATGGTTTTTCATCGACTGCTTTGATCAATTCAATCGAATTTTGGTAAGCATCATTTAAGAAAACCAAAGAAGCTTTCATGTCAAATCTTGTTTGATAAGCTGTTTCAAGTCGATTAATAATTGTTTTCATCCAGTAGTTCATATTTTTTTCCTCAATTCTTTCATTTTTTTTTACATTCGCAGTATAACGAAACGAAAAGAAGAAAAAAATCACAGACATAATTTAAAATGGTACTTAACAAATGTTAATATCATTAGTAAAATACCTTTGGGCTTTAAAATACTTAGAAATCTTGTATTATTTTTTTAGATAAATGTTTGGATGGGGGAGCATGATTGGACAGCAGAGTGCTAAAGGAATATTTAGAGAAAAATCAATTTCCAATTGTACGAAAAAGATATCATAAGTATCTAACTTTTGAAGGAGTGGAGGATTGTTACACGTATATTTTAAAAGAAGGCACGGTCAAAGCAAGTGTCATCTCAAATGATGGTCGTGAGTTCAACTTGAGGTATATTAAAGATCTAGAGATTGTTTCACTTTTAAAAGATGAATATTCGCAGTTTATTGATTCGCCGTACAATATTCGGATTGAATCTGAATATGCAGAATTTTATCGAATCAATCGAGTGAAATTTTGGGAACATATCAACGAAGATCCAAAGATGCAACACTATGTAAAAGAGTATTATCGGTATCGTTTGCTGTATTCCATGAAAAAAATGCAACAAATGCTTTTAAATGGGAAATTAGGTGCTGTATGTACGCAACTTTACGAGTTATATGATTTATTTGGGGTTCGGACCGAGGAAGGCATGATGATCGATTTTGTCATCACTAATGAAGAAATCGCCAAGTTTTGCGGAATCTCTACCGCTAGCAGTGTGAGTAGGATCTTAAAACAACTGAAAGAAAATGGGATAATCACCGTTAAAGATCATCGGATCATTATCACCAATATGGATTTATTGGAAGACAATATTATCTTTTAAACAGAATCAGTGGAAAACATAAGATGCTTCCTTCATGTAGTTGTATCAGCTTTAGCTGACGACAATGCATGAAGGAAGCATCTTAATTTATGGATGATTGTTCCTATTGTGGTGCTTTAAAAGCTTCGACCACCACCACCGAAAGTCCCGCCACCGCTGGAATGAGTCGTACTTCCGCCACCGCCGCTGCCAGGAGGTGGGCTTTTTGGAATCCTGCGTGTAGTGACAAAGGAGTTGGTTAAGCGATCTGTTTTATCCGTTAATTTTACGTTTGATTTTTCTCTAAATGGGTATTTATAAGTTCCTGATTTCAACTGATACCTCGAAACTGTTACAAAGTAGAATACGAGGCTCAATGCCAGGGCTAAGATGATAGAAATCACTATTTCAGTCGTCGTCAACACTTTATACCGCGTGATCTTACCAGTCTCTTCATCAATTTGATAATGTCCTCCAGGAACTCCAGCTTCTACATATTCTGAAGTTTTAGTCAAATAGGCTTGTGCTGCTGCAAAATAAGCCGAATTCGTCATTTGGTCGTAGACATCATCTAACGTGTCATTGATCCGAGCATCATCAAGATAATCGATCATATTACCAGAAGTTGAAATGTAAATCTCACGTTGCCCCATATCTAACAATAGAACGGACCCATTTTGATCATTACCGATTGCATTTCTTAAGTAATCATCTGCAAACGTTCGAGGTTCGTCTGAGTTGGAAGTCGTCGTTACGATAAAGATTTGTCCTTTGATCTTCTCATTGATAGGCTGGATTTGTTGCTCTAAAGATTGGATCTGCTCTTGCGTGAACAAACCAGCTTCATCGTTCACTGCGGGTGTAGCAGCGTCAACGGAAGAACTCCAAAAGAAACCGAATAGGACTAGAAAGAAAAGTAAAATTCTTTTTTTCATATCAAGTATCCTCCAATCATAAAGAGGATCGCCAATACAGCAAAGATTCCAAAAGCCGTCAAGCCCAGTTTTTTATGACTGATGGGTAAAACACCGCTGACTTTACCTGTTTGACCATTCATGGCGTAATAATAGACTTTCTTATTGGCATCACTACTGCGATAAGTGACTAACCATACCGGTAAAAGAACATATTCATTATTCTCACTAGTGATATCTGTCGAAGTCCGAACATTGGTCAATGTGGTATAACCATTTGCGGTGTCACGTAACAATTTCTCGGAGTAATCTTGCAGTTCATCTTGCACTTGTGATTTGATTGCTTCATATTCGATATCTCGTTTTTCTGCTTGAAACCCTGCCAGATACTGACTTTTGAAGTCAATTGCCTTGTTCAAAGGAAACGGTTGGACTGCTTCCACCATTTTTTGTTGGGTATTCTTGGACAATGCATTTTTTACTAGTTCTTTAAAGGAAAGTGAGCCTTCTCGATGAACAGCAAACTGTTTGGTTTCTGTATACTCGATGTCACCCACTCGCCAAATACGAATCACTGTTCCGGTCGCTTGCATAGAGCCGTCAACGGTTGCATCCGTTGTCCAATAAGGAAAATAAACGCCAGTTAGTTTGTCGATTTGGTCTTTGTTGAAAAATTCTTTGGGTACAAACCATTTTTTCTTTGTCCAAGCTAAGAATTTTTCGACCGCCTCTTCTTTTTCGACTGCAAATGGTAAGACTTTATTTGGCAGTAATTTTCCACTTAACCGTCCGGATAAAACAACTGGATTGTGACAATAGTAGCAGTAAGTAGCAGCCGTTGTTGCATCGGTCACGATCTCTGCCCCACAGCTTGGACAAAGAAATAGTTCCATCGTTGCTTCTGTTTCTTCTTCCACTGATTCAGTTGGTGTTGCTTGATCGCTAGGATCAGAAAAACCACCAGCTTCTTCAAACGCTTTTCGTTCTGCTTCATCCATCTGCTCCAACTGTTCATCTGCAGTAAAAGTAAAATCTTTTTCAGAATCTTGTTGGGAAGGCGGTTGATCTTCTGAGTGAATCCCTCGGGCTGCTTTTTGTTCTTGTTCGTACTGACTGACTTCTTCCTCAGTGTAAACATTTAAACAATAGTCACAGTGGAATTTTTGATCTTTTGGATCAAACGTGAGAGGACCCCCACAGTTTGGGCATTTATGTGTAAGAACGTCCATTCTATCCACACCTTTCTAAAACTTAGTCGAGTGGGATTCCTTTGAATGGTTTTCCACAATTTGGACAAAACTTAGGGATACCATTTGAAAGATCGACCACTTCGTTACATTCACTACATTTCATTTGTAACTTTGGTTGGACATTTGCAACTGGCTTGGCTGCCCCACAGTTAGAACAGAATTTTCCAGTATTTTCAGTTCCGCAGACTGGACATGTCCAAGTATCATTGCTCCCTTGAGCAGTTTGTTGGTTTTGTTTTTCAGCTTGTTGTTTGATTTGTTCCTGGTTATTTTGTGCTGCTTGTGAAAGGTAAGAACCATTAGCATTCATTCCCATTCCCATGCCCATAAAGCCAGTCATCGCGCCGGCATCATTTTTACCAGCAGCTTCCATCCCACGAGCAATCGAACCTTGAACATAGCCTTCACGAACACTTGGATCTCCCAACATCGCACCTTCATTACGCATATTGATCAATTTCACTGAATCATCTGTGTAAGAAATACTTGCTACTGCGACAGAAACGATTTCCATACCACGTAATTCATTCCAAGATTCATCTAAAACATTGCCCATGTATTTACTTAATTCTAAGCTTTTTGATGGAACATAAGAAATGCGCTGACCATCAGCAGACATTTGGTTGATTGCAGCTTGAAGAGCTGTTAAAAATTCTGCCAGATACTGCTCATTAATATCTGAGATTTCTACTTGCGTTTTGTTTTTAGGAATAGCGTTGGTATAAAACAAAATTGGATCAGTAATATGGATCGAATAAGTACCATGAGCTCGTAAGAACAATTCAGCATTGTAAAAATTGTCAAAATAGTTCAGTGGCGCACTGGTACCAAACTTGATTCCTTTGATTTCTTGAAGATTGATATAAAAGACTTGTTGCTTTTGAGGTGTCACGCCACCGAATTTAAAACGTTCAAAAGTTTCTGCGATCGCACCTTTCAATGAACCATTGAACATGGAAGGAGCAGAGTCATTTTTGATCGTATAGTAGCCTTCTTCAGCAGTATAATCAATGATTTTACCACCATCTACAAGGAGCATCATCATATTCGGATAGACATGGACAACGGTTCCGTCAGTTAGAACATCCTCTGTTCCTTTACGATTGGAGCCACGTTTATCATCTTTACGTACTTTCACACCTTTTGTCATAACTGTTGTATCGCTCATATCCGCTGGTTCGATTACTTCGATCCATTGATCTGCTAATCCACCGCCGATCATGCTTGTTGCTGCTTTGATAAGACCCATAAAAAATTCCTCCCTTTATGAATGTTGATTGTTAAATGAATGACTCTATTATACCATAGGAGCAATGAAAAACTCTCAGACGGAAGATGGATATTAGCTGTTTAGCTGATTTTCTTTCAGTTGCAAAAAACAAGGAAGATCGAGAAAGCTGTTTGTGAGTATTTATTTGAAAGAATCGGGGAATGCACAAGTAACTACAAACGACAAATCATGATTCTTCTCATAACTATAGTAGTTTTTTTTAGTAAAATCACGTATAATAAAAGATAGTGAATTTTTCAAAAAAGGGGGATCTTCATGGCATATCAAGCACTCTATCGTGTCTGGCGTTCACAGCGTTTCGAAGACATTGTCGGGCAAAAAGCGGTGACACAGACGTTGAAAAATGCTATCGTTTCCCATAAAACTTCTCATGCTTATCTATTTACAGGACCACGAGGAACTGGTAAAACGAGTGCAGCTAAAATTTTTGCAAAAGCTATCAACTGTCCGAATAGTCAAGATGGAGAACCTTGTAATCATTGTGAAATGTGTCAGTCGATTACAGCGGGAACACAAGAAGACGTGATTGAAATCGACGCAGCAAGTAATAACGGAGTCGAAGAAATACGTTTTATTCGAGATCGAGCGAACTACGCACCGACAAAAGCAACTTATAAAATCTATATCATAGATGAAGTGCATATGCTTTCTACCGGAGCGTTCAATGCATTGTTGAAAACTTTAGAAGAACCTAAAGAAAATGTTATTTTTATTTTAGCAACAACCGAGCCACATAAGATACCAGCAACGATCATTTCCAGAACACAACGCTTTGATTTCAAACGAATCAATGCAGCAGATATCGTTGAGCATTTGGCATACATTTTAAAGCAATCAGACGTACAATATGAAGAACCAGCACTAGGGGTTATTGCTCGAGCAGCAGAAGGCGGGATGCGTGATGCGCTAAGTATCATGGACCAAGCGATTTCTTTTAGTAATGGGATCGTAACTGTGGATGATGCGATGCAAGTTACCGGTAGTCTAACCAACGAGATGATGGATGAATTTTTAGGCGCTTGTGTGAATAATGAAGTGCCCAAAGCGTTAGAATCATTAACAGATATCTTAGCTGCTGGTAAGGAAGCACGGCGCTTTTTAGAAGATCTTTTACAGTATTGTCGTGACTTACTGATGTACCAACAAGCACCAAATCTCGTAGCAGAACGAACAACTTCACTTCGAGAACCATTTGTCGAACTAGCAAAAGAAGTACCTGCACCTCGACTTTTTCAGATGATCCATATTTTGAGTGAAACACAAAATGAGATTCGTTTTACTAATAGTGCTACGATCTATCTGGAAGTAGCAACCGTCAAGCTAGCTCAAGCTTCTGGTTCAGCTGCTCCTTCAAGTAGTAACCAAGCAAGTGAAGTAGACAGTCAGTTAATTAATCAGCTACAAGCAGAGATCAAAGAGCTGAAAAAAACGATCAACGAGATCAAAACGAATGGGGGAACCCCTTCAACTACTGCCAAGCAAACACAAGCTCCTGTTCAAAAGAAACAAGCAAGTACGTATCGGATACCAACTGAACGAGTGTATCAGGTTCTAAGAGAAGCAACCAGAAAGCATTTGAATGAAGTCAAAGAAGTCTGGGACGATTTGTTGATGAGTTTGTCTGTGACACAACGAGCGATGCTTAAAGCAAGTGAACCAGTTGCGGCTAGTCCTACTGGGTTAGTCATTGCGTTTGATTACGAGATCGTTTGTCAACGAGCTGCCAACGACGAAGAATTACAGTTGGCGATCCATAATAATTTAAGTCGAATGATCAAAGACTATGCACCAGATTCAGTCTATATCACGAGAGAAAGCTGGCCAACGATCCGCAAAGACTATTTAGTCCAAGCAAAAGACGGGAGTAATGATGATTCTTTTGCTCCGGAAGATTCAGATGAAGAGATCGAACTGATCCCTCAACAAGCACCAAGTGAAGAAACGATCGTCACGAAAGCCGAAGAAATCTTTGGCACAGATGTTGTGACAATCATTGATGATTAAATAAAAAAAGGAGAATGATCAATTATGATGCGCGGAATGGGAAACATGCAAGGGATGATGAAACAAGTCCAAAAAATGCAAAAAGAGATGGTTCAAGCACAAGAACAATTGAACGAAACAGAATTTACTGGTGTAGCAACCAATGAGTTAGTAAAAGTTATTTTTACAGGTGATCGTCGGATGAAAGACATCCAAATCAGTGAAGGTGTCGTGGATCCTGAAGATACAGAAATGTTGCAAGACCTGTTGATGATGGCTGTCAATGATGCTTTGACAAAAATCGATGCAGAATCTGAAAAAACAATGGGAAAATACACTAAGGGGTTACCCTTCTAATTTTTCCTAAAGGGGTAATGAAAATGCAATATCCAGAACCAATTGCTAAATTGATCGATAGTTACATGAGACTGCCAGGGATCGGTCAGAAAACAGCCACAAGATTAGCTTTCTACACGATCGATATGAAAGATGAAATCGTGAATGAATTTGCTAAATCGTTGTTAAGTGTCAAGCGAGATCTTCATTTTTGTAGTGTTTGCGGCAACATCACAGAAGAAGACCCATGTGAGATTTGTAAAGATCCTTCAAGAGACCGGGGAGTTATCTTAGTTGTCGAAGAACCAAAAGACGTGATGGCGTTAGAAAAAATGCGGGAATATCGTGGGCTTTATCATGTTCTACATGGGGTTCTTTCTCCAATGGAAGGGACTGGACCTGAAGATATCAACATTTCTTCGTTACTTGAACGCCTACATGATGATCAAGTGAAAGAAGTGATCATTGCAACAAATGCAACCACTGAAGGAGAAGCTACTGCCATGTATCTTTCACGATTGATCAAACCGGCTGGTATCAAAGTCACTCGATTGGCCCACGGCTTATCCGTTGGTTCGGATATCGAATATGCTGATGAAGTGACCCTGTTAAAAGCGGTAGAAGGCAGACGCGAGTTATAAATTTTCTATAAAAAAGAATTTCGGCTACAATAAAGAAGTAACGCAAGAGATGGGGGCAAAAATGTGAACGGACTATTTATTACGATCGAGGGACCAGATGGAGCTGGGAAAACCAGTATTCTAAATGAGTTATTCCCTCTTTTGAAAAAAGTAGCAAAAACAAAGATCATTCAAACAAGAGAACCAGGTGGGATCCCGATTGCCGAAGAGATTCGGGCAGTTATCCTTGATCCTAAAAATGATCGGATGGATGAACGGACAGAAGCTTTGCTATATGCTGCGGCTAGAAGACAGCATTTGGTCGAGAAAGTCCTACCTGCTTTATCAGAAGGAAGCATTGTTTTATGTGATCGATTTGTAGACAGCTCATTGGCTTATCAAGGGGCGGGACGTAGAATTGGTGTTTCTGAGATTGCCCGCTTGAATGAATTTGCTACAGAAGGTACGACACCTGACTTTACCCTTTATCTCGATATTGATTCAGATACTGGATTGCATCGCATTAAAGAGAACCGAAGAGGTCAAATCGATCGATTAGATTCAGAAGGATTGGAATTTCATCAACGAGTACGTCATGCGTATTTAAAAATAGCTGAAGAGAATCCTGAACGTATTTATAAAATTGATGCAAGAAAGAGCTTTGAAGAGGTACTTCAAACAAGTTACAGAGCCATTGTTGAACAATACCCACAATTTTTTGAAAACTAGGAAGGTGACTGTATATGAAAATTATTTTAGCAATTATTCAAGACAAAGACAGTAATCGTTTATCCAATGAATTGATTGATGCCAATATCCGTGCAACAAAATTATCTTCAACTGGTGGCTTTTTGAAAGCTGGCAACAGTACATTTATTGTTGGGATTGAAGACGAACGTGTAGAAGAAGCATTAGAAATCATCAAAAAAACTTGTGAATCAAGAAAACAATTTGTTTCAACACCTGTCACGTTGGATATCTCTATGGACGGTGGAGTTCCTTATCCAGTAGAAGTTGAAGTCGGTGGAGCAACCGTCTTTGTGTTACCAGTTGAAGGATTTCATCAATTTTAGGAGGCGCCATGGATCAAGAATTTACGCTGGATCAAATGCAACCTATCGTGTATCAACAGCTTCAACGAAGTTTTGAGCATGGGCGCCTCGCTCATGCTTATCTTTTTGAAGGCGAAAAAGGAACGGGAAAACACGAAATGGGGATTTGGTTAGCACAACACCTGTTTTGTACGAATCTGCAGGAACAACTTCCTTGTGGAGTATGCAATAATTGTCAACGAATCCAAAACCAAGAACATCCAGACGTTTTAACGATCGTACCAGAAGGGCAAACGATCAAAGTCGATCAAATTAGACGTTTGCAAACCGAATTTAGTCGTAGTGGTTATGAATCTCGGAAGAAAGTTTTCCTTATTCAAGAAGCAGAAAAGATGAATGCAAGTGCAGCAAATAGTTTGCTTAAGTTTTTAGAAGAACCACCAGGCGATTTTCTAGCGATCTTAGAAACAGATTCGATTGGGCGAATCCTACCAACGATTCAATCACGCTGCCAAATCTTGCATTTTCAGGAGCTGGCTAAAGATGCGTTGATTTATAAATTACAACAAGCACAGATTCCTTTAGAAAAAGCGAAACTTTTGACTTTCTTGACGAACAGTTTCACAAAAGCAGTTGAAATATCGCAAAATGAATGGTTTAATGATGCTAAGGATTCGATTCAACAGTGGTTTGTGTATTTGCAAAAAAATGATACACAAGCATTCATTTATGTTCAAAAAAAGTTAATAAAGACTTTTAAAGAAAAATCGCAACAATTTACTGGTTTATCGATCTTAATGTTTTATTATCAAGAAGCTTTACAACAAGCTTTAATAGCAGAAAATCTTAGAAAAGTAACACGTATTAATCAGACGATTGAGCGTATTTTATTAGCGGAACAGAAATTAAGAAGCAATGTCAGCTTCCAAGCAGTAGCGGAACAGTTTGTTTTACAAACAATTACTGGCTGAGACAGCAGGAAAAATGAGGGTCAAGGGGGATGGAAATGGTCGAAGTAGTAGGTGTCCGTTATAAAGAAGCAGGTCCTATCTATTATTTTAAACCTGGTCAATTAACGTATGAATACAACGAGAAAGTAATCGTTGAAACTCAAAAAAACTTACATATTGCAACTGTCGCCATTCCTAAAGCAGAACTTGATCCGGAAGAATTGCCTGAGCAAATCAGTTCAATTTTGCATAAAGCGACACAAGCAGAACTCGAAAAAGAACAAAAAAATAAAGAAGATGCAGAACAAGCTAGGCTGATTGCGAAAGAAAAAGTCAAAAAACATGGGTTAGAAATGAAGATCATTCATGTAGAATATACGTTAGATCGTAGTAAACTCATCTTTTCATTCACAGCAGATGGACGAATTGATTTTCGGGAATTAGTCAAAGACTTAGCTGCCGTGTTTCGTACTAGGATTGAACTTCAACAAATCGGAGTACGAGATGAAGCAAAATTGCTAGGTGGAATTGGCCCATGTGGACGGCCTTTATGCTGTGCTTCTT
Source organism: Enterococcus sp. AZ078 (assembly GCF_051714985.1). Lineage (NCBI taxonomy): Bacteria > Bacillati > Bacillota > Bacilli > Lactobacillales > Enterococcaceae > Enterococcus > Enterococcus sp. AZ078. Next base: position 2,260,962 of record NZ_JBIOSW010000001.1, on the reverse strand, counting down.
TTTTAGGAGATTTTGTCCCAGTTTCAATCAAAATGGCAAAAAATCAAAATTTGTCCTTAAACCCGACTAAGATATCTGGGTTGTGTGGACGTTTGATGTGTTGCTTGCAATATGAAAATGAAGAATATGAATTAGCAAAAAAAGCACTTCCAGATTTTGGAACAGTGGTTAACACTCCTGATGGTAAAGGGAAAGTTGTCGGCTTGAACTTACTTAATCGACTAGTAAATGTTCGATTAACAGGTCGGGAAAATCCAATCGAATATGAATGGGATGAATTGAAAAACTTCATCCAGGTAGGTGAGATAAATGGATAAGAGATCATTATATGATGGCTTGAACCAATTAGAATCAGAGCTAAGAAATACATTAACTGAATTGGTGGAAATGAAGCAAGCATTACATGAGATCGTTGAAAAAAATACAACGTTGGAAATGGAAAATCAACGTTTAAGAGAGCATTTACGGGAATTAAATCAAGTACAAACACCAGCAGATAATGTGAAACAAGAACTTTCAAAATCTCGTATGAACTTAGAAAAGATTTATGAAGAAGGCTTTCATGTTTGTTATGATCTCTATGGCTCAAGACGTGAGAATGACGAACCTTGTGCCTTTTGTTTAGAAGTCATCTATCGAGAAAGCGGACGGTAAACAAAGAGATTTGAAACAAGCCTGATATTGCTTATTTTTAGCGATCAATAAACGGCACTCACAGTATCACTTCTACGGAATTAAGTCCGAAAATAAAAAATAAGAAATGCTATTTTTCAATGTTTCGCCCTTAATTCTTAAAGGAGGCCGTGTTGTTCACGACCTCTTATATGGCGTTCAAAGAGCTGACCTTTGATAATAGTTCAAAAAACTGCAAAATATGAGAAGCTATTTTTCAGTTTTCTTCACTATTTCTCAGGTCAAACCGCTCTTTTCACGACCTTATCCACGGCGTTCAAACATCAGCTCCTTGAAATAAGCCTGAATTTTTCAAAACATGAGAAGCTGTTTCAAAAAATTCTTTCTTATTGTCATCGGAGCTACCCGATGTTTTCACGACCTCTTACACGGCGTTCAAAGCATTGCTTCTGCGGAATTAAGCTCAAAAAATTAAAAATATGAAAAGCTATTTTCAATTTTTCGTTCTTAATTCTTGAAGCAGCCCATGCTTTTCACGACCTTTACACGGCGTTCAAGAAGCAACTCCTCAGCAATAAGCGATGATTTTCTAAAATATGGGAAGCTATTTTAAAAAATCCTCTCTTATTTGCTCGGAGTTAACCGCTTCTTTCACGACCTCTTACACAGGAGAATAAATCATGCTTAATCAAAAAAGTTTTAAAGGACATCATGAAACTGGCTCGCTTTATTTAGTACCGACTCCGATTGGCAATTTAGAAGATATGACTTATCGTAGTGTACGGATATTACAAGAAGTAGACTTGATTGCCAGTGAGGATACACGAAATACCCAAAAATTACTGAATCATTTTGAGATTCAGACACCGCAAAAAAGTTTACATGAACACAACTATAAGGAACGAATTCCGCAATTGATCGCAGAGTTGACGGTTGGGCGCTCGATTGCACAGGTAAGTGATGCTGGGATGCCTTCTATTAGCGATCCAGGACATGAGCTGGTACTTGCTTGCATCCAAGCGGGGATTCCAGTAGTCGCTATTCCAGGACCAACTGCTGGGATGACTGCGTTGATTGCTTCAGGCTTGTTACCTCAGCCATTTTTATTTTATGGTTTTTTAGGAAGAAAGAAAAAAGAACAACAAACAACGTTAGAAACATTGAAAGAATACACAGCTACATTGATTTTTTACGAATCTCCTTATCGGATCAGTGCAACTTTAACGAATATGTTGACTGTTTTTGGTAACCGTCAAGTTGTTTTGTGTCGAGAATTAACAAAAATCCATGAAGAATATTTACGTGGAAGCATTGAAGAGTTATTAGACTACATTGAAGAACACCCTGTAAAGGGAGAATGCTGTTTATTGGTTGAAGGAAATACTGGAAGTGAAGAGCCACAAACACAAATTGAAGGATCATTGAAAGAACAAGTCGAACAGTTGATTGCTCTTGGGGAAAAAACAAATGCAGCCATTAAAGCTGTTGCTGTGAAAAACGGACTCAAAAAGCAAGAAGTATATCGACAATTTCACGACTTGGACTAGTTGTATCGAAAAAGATATTTTTTGAAAGAAAGTTATGTCCGAATTGCATAGGAAAGAACGTTTCTTTCTTGGTAATGACCATTTGATTTCAATGAAAATTTAACTGATTTGAGACTTTTTCTAACGATTATCGAGGTGATCAATGTGAAAACATATGTAGGTTTACTTGATAAGATCAGAGTGATAAAGACGCAACCATTGCTTGTTCGGTTTACATTGGAAACCATTCATCAGCCACTTAATTGTATTGTTGCAAATGTCGAGATTGCGGATAAGTTGATGATGATGGAAGAAAGAAAATATAACATTGCTGTTACAGGACACTTGAATCGACGTAATCAGCTAGTTGTTGAGAGTTTGCAAGTGAGAAATCCAGATCAATATACACGAAATCTCAAAATCTAGAGCGAGTGCGAGAAGTACTATGAAATTAGTGCGGTGCAATGTTACCCGCAGATTTCAAATATTAAAACACCATGGAGATTGAATGAAGTTCAACCTCTATGGTGTTTTTACGTAATGTCAACTACATAGCTAAATAAACCATAGTGAAAAAAATACTAGAACGAATTTCCAAAATTTCGCCCATAGTAAGATGAAGGGAACTTAAGCAAACCTAAGTAAACCTAAGAGGTATTTTATCCTATCTAAAGGTTAGCGCGCATTAATTGTCTTCATATGGCTATAGTATAGGTTAAGACAACGATTACTGAAACAATTCTTCATAGCTGATCGTTTCATCAGAGTTATTTAACTGATCCAGCAACGTTTCTAGTTTCGCAAAATTGATAAAGCGTGCTTGTCGTTCGACTTCTTTATTTTTATGGTAGATCAAAATAACAGGAGCAGTCAATATTTGAAAGGCGCTAGCTACTTCAGGTGTTTCCACAGCATCTAAATGAAAACTAGGAAAATCATACTGATCCAATAATTTCTTCAAACGAGGAAGAACAGCATGACATACGCTGCAATTTGGCATAGATAAGTAAAGAACTACCGTTTCATCTTGTGCTAATGACTGATGTACTTCTGATAGATTCGTGGTTTTTTTCATATAAAAAACGTCCTTCCTAATCAAAACAGCGAGACTGGGACAAAACTTGTCTCAGTCTCTTCTAGTATCTCTAAAAACGAATAAACGGTGTTCAAAGAGCTGACCTTCGGCGATAAGTCAAAAAATCTCAAAACATGGGGGGCTGTTTCGAGATTTTCATCCTTAACGCTCAGGTCAAAACACTCTTTTCACGACCTCTTGTTCACGGTGAGACAAAAGTAGCATCTTCGGAAAATTTGCCGAAATTTACCAAAAATTTGAGAAGCACCAAGTAGGTAACAATCAACATCAAAAACTAGTTTTTGTGTTTCTTGTCAATTTTCGGAAATTCCTTCTTATTTCTTGATGATAAACACTTTTGTCTCAACCTAATTTCGTGAACCAATTTAATCACAATAAGAAAAAAAGTCAACTAACTTGTCTTATTTTTATCAAATAAAAGATAAGAGTTAGGTAAGAAATAGAAGTAACCTTGTTTTTTTTTAGCGAAAAGCGTATATTATTCTGGCAAATGATGTTTATAGTAAGGAGCGAAAAAATGTTTTCTTTTATACCAAATTCGGTATTGCAGATGAGTACGATTTTTCTATCAATCGTTATTGAAGCTTTACCATTTGTACTATTAGGCTGTCTCATCTCTGGGGCACTACAAGTCTTTTTAACACCTGAGCGAGTCAAACGCTGGTTACCAGATAATCGCTTTTTATCCATTTTGACTGGTTCTGTTTTAGGATTTTTCTTTCCATCCTGTGAATGTGGGATCGTACCGATCGTTCATCAGTTTGTCAAAAAAGGAGTTCCTGTGCATACCGCTTTTGCATTTATGTTAACAGCACCTATTATCAATCCAATCGTCATTTTTTCTACTTTTATTGCATTTGGGAACTCTTGGGAAATGGCCGGTTGGCGAATGGTTGGAAGCTTTGTGGTAGCGTTGATCATTGGTATCTGGCTCGCTTATTTTCAAAAAGAAAGTGTATTGAAAACGAAGATCCAACAAACAATCGATCATAACCATCATCACAACCATCATCATGACCACACCCATGGTACCAATAAACACGAGGAGGTCAAAATTGGGAGAATCAAGCAACTTAGTCAGCAAACAGGTCATGTCCTCACACATTCAATCGATGAATTTTTTGATACGGGTCGGTATCTGATTGTCGGTGGTCTGATTGCCGCTAGTATGCAAACTTACTTGCCAACTCGTGTCATGTTGACACTGGGCTCAACCAAACTACTAGCAATTATTATCATGCTTCTTCTAGCTTTTACGATGTCCCTATGCTCGGAAGCAGATGCGTTCATCGGGTCCTCCTTACTCAGCCTTTTTGGTACAGCTCCTGTGGTGGCATTCTTAGTATTTGGACCAATGGTGGATATCAAAAACCTTTTGATGATGAAACGCTATTTTAATGGTCGCTTTATTTTGATGCTCATTGGTTTGATAGCCGTTAGTGTGATTGGTTTTACATTATTTATCTAGGAGGAGCAGTATGATACGATTTTTGATATTATCTGGTTATTTTGAGCTAATGATGTATTTACAAGTATCTGGGAAATTAGATCAGTACATCAATGTTCATTATCGTTATTTGGCTATTTTATCGATGATTTTATCTGCTTTACTTGCATTGGTCCAATTGTATATTTGGGTCAAGAGTGATTCAGTAAAAGGGAAAAAACAGGTAGATGAAGAAGTACACCATCACCACGATCATGATCACGATCACGGGTTAACCAAACCCTCACAACGAGTGATCGCTTATGTTCTGTTGGCTTTACCTGTTATTGTCGGTACTTTATTTCCGACAGTCAGTTTAGATACGACGATTGTGGAAGCAAAAGGATTCAATTTTCCAATAAGTAAGGAGTCGGTTGGAGACCCTGAAATGCAGACACAATATTTAAAGCCTGATACGAGCATTTATTTTAACAAGTCTGACTATTTGGATCAGATGAAAAAATTAAAAGAAAAATATGATGACAAACAGCTTATTAAGATCACTGATGAGAATTACTTGGAAGTCATGGAATTGATTTATAATTACCCAAGTGAATTTATTGGGAAAAAAATCTCTTATGAAGGCTTTGTGTATAAAACGCCAGATGGGGAGAAAGAAGATAATTTCTTATTCCGTTTTGGAATCATCCATTGCGTTGCTGACTCAGGTGTATTCGGTCTATTGACACATATGCCGGAAGGAACGAATGTCAAAAATGATGAGTGGTATAAAGTAGAAGGCACCATCCAATCTGACTACTATGAACCCTTCAAACGGGACATTCCAGTTGTAGAGGTCAATACTCTAACCAAAATCGAGGCACCTAAAAATCAATATGTGTATCGGTCATTTTAAAGCAAAGACTAAAATGATTAGTGACAAAAACAACTGATGTGACAATAAAAAACCAAAGTGCTTGAAAATAGCTTGTAGCTTGCCTATTTTGTAGATACTTTGGTTTTTTATTCATGGCACGATTATTTTCGCCGTTACTTTTTCATTTATGAATGTTTTTAGTTGTTCTTTTTTTTCGTTTCAAAAAAATGGCTTCTCGTTTTAATTTGAAGTTTCGGATATTGTGGTTGAAGACCTCTGATAAAACGAGTCCTAAAGCAATAGCACCAGCAATCATGATCGCTTGAACTGTATAACTTGCAGCTGCCTGATACGAGCCAGTTACTAGATTTCTCACTGCTTGATAAGCCAGACCTCCAGGAACTAGTGGTACCATGCCAGGGATATTAAAGATGGTTACAGGCATTTTTAATCGTTTAGAAAAAAGATCACTGATAAATGCAACACCTAAAGAACCCAGTAACGAACCAAAAGCCGGCGTACCACCTAAGTCCACACATACCCAATAGATCATCCAGCCAAAGGCACCAGAGAGCCCGCAACAAATCAAGGCACGTCTAGGAACGTTGGTGATGATCGCAAAAGCCGCTGTGGCTAAAAAGCTAAAAGAAAATTGAATAAATAGATTCCACATCATCATGTTCCTTTCTCAATAAAAAAGTTGGAAGATAAAGGCAATCGCAAATCCGATCATTGTGGCAGTCATCATGGCCTCTGTACCACGAGAAACTCCAGAAACATAGTGTCCAGCTAGTAAATCCCGAATAGCATTTGTAATCTGTACTCCAGGAACAAGGGGCATGACACAACCGATGATGATCAAATCCTGATTGGCACCTAATCCGACACGAACGCTGAGAATAGCTGTAAGACCAATTAACAAGGAGGATAAGAACTCTGACAAAAATTTGATCCGAAAAAATTTTAAACTATATAAGTAAATCGCATAGCCGATACCGCCGATCATCAAAGTGATTGGTAGATCACTCATTTCTCCACCAAATAATACCATGATCGTTCCGCTAATCACCGCAGCACTTAAAATTTGAAGCCATACTGGGAAAAATGACCGATCTTTTTCAATGGCTTGTAAGGCAATGTAGAGATCATTCAAAGTTAACTCACCAGCAACATATTTTCTAGAAAGATTATTGACATTGACAACTTTTTCCAGATTAATGGAGCGATTGGTGATTTGTTCCATTCTAATGGTTGACGTACGGTCAAGACCAATAAACAAACCCGTTTGAGTAACATAGCTGACCAGGCGATAATTGCCAGAAGCAAGAGCGATTCGGCTCATTGTGTCTTCTACTCGGTACATCTCAGCATTGCTTTCCATCATGATTTTGCCAGCTAATAAACAAGTATCAAGTAATAAATCCAACTCTTTTTCTGTCATAATATTTTCTCCAATAGTTCATTTGTTGCTTTTATTTTACTACAAATGACTAAATAAAAGAGAAATAAATAAATACTTGAGTATGAAAAGAAAGAGGCGTATACTGATTTTTGTAAGATGCGGGTGTAGTTTAGTGGTAAAATCCCAGCTTCCCAAGCTGATGTCGCGGGTTCGATTCCCGTCACCCGCTTAAACGAACGATAAGAATGAAGAGAAACAGTATTGATCACATGTTGTTTGATCAATACTGTTTTTTGTTTTTGAGTCACAAGGCATTTTTTGCTTGATTAAGTGAAAACATACTGTTTTAAGATCAATGATTTTTTATGACGTATTCTTTTTAAGAAGAGATCAATTTTTAATTAGTATAGAGAATTAAAGGTAGAAATAAATGGAATAAAATAAGTTTAAATATTTTAAAAAAGGGGAACGTATGTTAAAGTTTAGAATAGTTGTTTAGAAAAGGAGTAAAGAAATGCAGAAAAAATCAACAAAAGCCATTCTGGGTGTGGTTGTTGCTGTTTTAGCAGGGGCACTAGGACTATCAACACAAAAAAATTCAGATATCGTTCAACAAATTACTGGGTTATTTGACTCAACCCCACAAGCGTCAAAAGTAGCAGACGTACCAGAATATGATGGGAAGCATCAAGAAATTGAGATCAATCAGAATCGTCCGGATTTCACTGAAGAAGATTTGAGCTTAGCTAAAGGAACATGGCAAAGCTATTCAAATATTGATCGATTGAACCGTGTAGGTGCGGCCAATGCGTTATTGGGAAAAGACCTTTTTCCCAAAGAAAAACGCGAGCCGTTGTATATTGATCCAACTGGTTGGAAACAAAAAAAATTAAGCGATGGCCAATGGCTTTATAATCGTAGCCATTTGATTGGTTATCAATTGACTGGACAAAACAACAACATCAAAAATTTGATGACAGGTACTCGTTCATTAAATGCGCCGTATATGCTAGTCCATGAAAATGATATTGCCGCTTATATCAAAGAAACCAATCATCACGTTCGTTATCGTGTCACTCCACATTTTAAGGGGAATGAATTAGTTGCCAGAGGAGTGCAATTAGAAGCAGAAAGTATTGAAGATAAAAAAATAAAATTTAATGTGTTTATTTATAACGTTCAAGAGGGTTATGAAATCAACTATGATACTGGACAGGCGAGAAAAAAATAGCTAATGACATTCGATAGTATACGAAAAAAGTATGAACTTTTTGAAGAATTATCGAAAAAGCTTATATTTATTTAAATATAGCGTATACTTTGGTTAAGATACGATCAAGTAACTGAACATTTGATCACAAATATGTTAAAGTAATGAGAAGTCTGTTTATTAATTTAACCGGAAGTTTTTTAAGATTTATTTGTAGTTTTAAGGTAATTCGAGTAAAATAAAAGTGTAGAAGGTAAATGAATACCTTGCGGGAAAGAGGTGTAGAATCATGGGTTTTACAGATGAAACCGTACGTTTTGGTTTTGACGATAGTCGTAAAAAAGAAGTAAGTGAGACATTAGCGATCGTTTATCGGGCTTTAGAAGAAAAAGGCTACAATCCAATTAATCAGATTGTTGGCTACTTGCTTTCTGGAGACCCGGCCTACATTCCTCGTTATCGTGATGCAAGAAACTTGATACGCCGTCACGAACGCGATGAAATCATGGAAGTAATTGTTAAAGATTATCTAACAAACCATGGGGTAAGTATATGAGAGTAATGGGCTTAGATGTGGGCTCAAAAACAGTTGGTATTGCTGTTAGCGATCCATTTGGTTGGACCGCTCAAGGAGTAGAGATCATTCGTATTGATGAAGAGGCGGAAGAGTTTGGCTTTGACCGTTTGAAAGAACTAGTCGATCAATATGAAGTAGACCGATTTGTCGTAGGCTTACCTAAAAATATGAATAATACAATTGGACCAAGAGCAGAAAGCTCAATGGCTTATGGAGAAAAAATTAAAGAATTGTTCTCGTTACCAGTTGAATATCAAGATGAACGACTAACCACAGTTCAAGCTGAACGAATGTTAGTTGAGCAAGCCAATACATCAAGAGCTAAAAGAAAAAAAGTGATTGATAAATTAGCTGCTGTCATGATTTTACAAAATTATTTAGACGGTTCAGGAAAAAAATTATTTTAATTTCAATGAAAAGAGGGAGACTTATGACAGAACATAACCACACACATGACCACGATCACGAAGGGCACGAGCATATCACCTTAGTAGATGATCAAGGAAACGAAACGTTATATGAAATTTTATTAACAGTTGATGGACAAGAAGAATTTGGCCGTAACTACGTATTGCTTTATCCAGCTGGTGTACCAGAAGATGAAGATGTTGAGTTGCAAGCCTATGCTTATGTCGAAAATGAAGATGGCACAGAAGGCGAACTAGAACAAATCGAAACTGATGCAGAATGGGACATGATTGAAGAAGTATTCAACACGTTCATGGCTGAAGAAGAAGAATAGTCTTCAAATGACGGCTGAACCCTTGATGGATAAGGGTTCAGCTTTTTTGTGTTTTGCTTTGACCATGGTTATTAAAAATCGGCTCTTTGTCAAGAAGGACTGATGAGTGGAGTAAAATCAAATCTGAGTCTGAACAATCAACTCGGTTTCATCAGCCACATAAATAATAGAGTCAAAATAGTTAAGTGTATTTTGTTTTAAGGAATGATCAAGAATAAAGTATGCAGAAAATATCTGATTTCTAGATAGGAATATAAAACCCTTCGTAGGGTACGATATAATAATAAGAGGTTCTTTGTGATGAAGTATGTGACTTGTCATTGTTTCTAAGAATGAAATGACAGATAAAGTGAATATTCTTGTCCACTTTTTCAGATGTTCAAGCGTTGTATAGATGAAAGGAGAAAATGAAATGAAACAGGAGGGAACATTTGAAGAAGTATTACTTTTATTAGGGCAAGAAGTAATCAGAGTGCTAATAGAAAAGGGGAGTACGTTGGAAGACGCAGAAGATGCTGTTTCTAAAACCTATGATACTATATTTTCTTCTCTTATCTATATGACACAGGATAATTTACGTCCTTGGTTTTTTAGAGTTTCTTTCAATAACTATATTGATCTATTCAGGAAAAAGAAGCGTGAAAAAGAGCTTATTTTTCGCTATGTTGACTCGCAGTCGAATGGAACTAATGAATCAGAAAATTTATGGATGATTATCGACTCGCTAAAAAGGCAAGAACAAGAATTACTGATTTTTAAGTATTATTATCGACTATCGTATGAGGACATCGCGAGTATGTTAAATCAAAAAGTAGAAACCGTGAAAAAACAATTATACAGAGCACGAAAAAAATTAAAGGCAAACTGGGAGGATGAGTGATGGATTTGAATAGGAGTATCAAAAAAGCCAAAAGAAAGCAGATAATAATGGTCAGTTGTGTTTCAATCATAATTTTTCTTACGATGTCGGGTATCTTGGTTTTTATATTAGATAAAGTCGCTACGAAAAATTATCATGAGCTAGATCAGTCGTTATTTGCTTACCAAACAATTGCGTCACCAAATACACAAATTGACTCACAAGTGATTGCTAACAGCTCAATTTTGGGCGGGGAGGTCGTAACTAACCAATCGAAAAACATTGATGGCTACATTGTACCCTGGAGTAGTTTACATAGTAAGTACAATGTTTTTGGCAACGAAGTGGACAATAATGAACGGATGACATCTTGGTATCATTCCCTTAAAAATTCATATGAATATAATCGTCAAACCAAACAAAAAGTCGCCACATTCTACAATCCGACGATTGAAAACTATTATGGTGGGGTGAAAAATGAATTAGCGGATTTAAAAAGCACGGATGATTTACTTGCAGAAGTAGCGATTTCCTTTGATCGGCCCTATCGCTATAGTGAAGTGAAAAAAATGTTTCCGGAAAATGTCAATGTTGTCTGGTTGTATTTGTTTTCTGAAGAGAGAGACGAAAGCAAAGGACGTTCCGGTATGCCAACGTATGGTTTTCAGTTAAGTTTTGATGAAAAGAATCAGCTGATTGATGCAGAAGCAGATAAAGATTATTTTTTCAGCTCATTTGAATCACACGTTTCTTCTGTGAATAATAAAGCAATGGTAAATTTTCTAAAGGAAAACGAAAATAAGAAAGTAGATGACCTAGAAGTCTTAGGAGTAATGATTACAGGACAAGCAAAGAATTTAGCAGAACTAAAAGACAAACCCTTTGTTAGAGGCAGTTCTGTTGGTGTAACAGTACCGATTGTTCCATACATTGAACCAGAAAAATAGTAAGCTATCCTAAACAAGGAAATTGATTTAGTTCGTTTTATTTTATAAAGGTAAACAGAGGGTGTTCAGAAGACAACGGATTTCTGGACACTTTTGTTGTAATCGAATATGAAGTGTATCCTATTCTTTTTGTGTCTATAAACACTCAAACAAAGTTCATTAAATGTTTAGATGTGCTGCAAGTTTTTTAATTGCTTTATTTTTAGTCGCTTGGCTAAGGTTAACCATCGGTGTCTATTTTCTTGTTAACAGCCAACTGATGAACCTATGTTATCTAATACAATAGAAGAATTGAGGTATAACAGGTAATTAGATATCGTGTTTCTTCTGAAAAATAAAATACTCCAAGCAAAAGAGAAATTCTCAATTGCTTAGAGTATTCGCAAGCCCTTATTTCGATGAACTTTTCCAATTCTCGTATTGTTCTTTCAACTTCTTGATATACCAAGGGATTCGTTCAGGATTGTTGCTCAGAAAAGTCAAAGCATTTTCTTCAGATTCAACAATTTTTTTATCAATCACATAGGCAAATTTTTGTATGTCCATTTCTAACTTATCAATATCACTTATGAAAAATAGTTGTCCGTTAGTTTTTGCGGTCTTATTTAATGAACTCCATTTTATTTGTTTATTTTCATATGAACTATCATTAGACTGATTGTTTTCAAAACGAAATTTTATTTTTTTATTCATAAGCTTCCTCACCCTTTATATTCATCCTAATTTTTTGGTTTCAAGAAATATTTCATTAAGATAGATTGGCTAGACTTATCTTTTTAAGTTATTTTAATTCTTTTTGTTAGTTGGAATTCTCTTTATTTGATAACATATTCATTTTTGCTCAATTTTTTTAAAAAGGTTTTAATTTTTGAATTTAGATAGTATCTGTATATTTCCGCTACAATTTTCGGATAGCGATAGGTGCATGCTATTTCTACCAAATGAGTATAGATGTCATAGAGTACAAGCCTAATCTTATCTTCTTGACTAAACGTAAAATGATCATTTATCACTTTACTGTAACCTGAGATGAAATTTGGATCTTTTTCTAATCTATCTAACATGAATGAAGGGAATGTGGCTAATGGATCTCCGAAAAAGAATCGTTCAAAATCAATAATACCAGAGATAGTCAACTTTTCTTTTTTGGGTGCCAAATATATGTTTCCAGTCCACATATCATAATTAACAAGCTTAGGTGTTTGAATTTCATCCAGCAGTTCTTTTCTTTGTTCTATAGCAGATAAGATTTCAGTATACGGAATTTTGTACCCGTGCTTTCGCGCATCCTCTAACAAATCGCTAACCATAGCTGTAAATGCTTCACTCCAAGATGTGTAACGATAATGACGTTCTTCTTTGATATAGCCAAACCATTTGCCTTCAATCCCATGTAATTTAGCATTGATTTTCCCGAGTTTTTTCATCAACTCAGGTCTTGATTTATTTAAAAGCAAGTAATTAGAAAAATAGTTGGACCAAGTTTTTCCTTTAACACACTCTAATAGAATGTAATTATAAGGAATCACTTTTCTTGAAAAATCATATGCATACATTTTGGGTACAGGGACATGATGATCTTGGAGCAACTGATAAACATAAACTTCTGTGTAAAGTCCGCCTTTTTCTAACAAAGGTAAACCAGCACTTTCGTCAGGTGCAGTCTTTAATACTACTCCGTTGCGTAATTCTTGGGTGCCTTTTATTAGGTAGACTGTATTCAGCGTTCCTTCCTTAAATTGCTTGATACTCGTAACTTCAGAATGTTTAAATTGTTTGTATATAACTGTTTTGATTTGTTCATTTGTTAGCGCATTTTTTGTTGAAATCTTCATACCTTCCTCCATACGTTACTTGCAATAATTTAGTTTCTTCATTCATCGAAAGAGCATTGATACCAAGCACTTAGATTAGGCTGCAAATTGGCTATTATATAAATCAGCATAGAACCCATTTTGATGAATCAATTCTTCGTGATTTCCTTGTTCAATAATCGTTCCTTTGTCCATGACCAGAATATGATCAGCATCTTGAATTGTTGAAAGACGATGTGCGATGATAAAACTTGTACGGTTTTTCATCAGGGCATCCATTGCTTTTTGAATTTCAGCTTCCGTACGTGTATCTACGCTAGAAGTTGCTTCATCTAAAATTAGAATTGCTGGATCTGCAAGAATAGCTCTAGCTATAGTTAGTAATTGCTTTTGTCCAACAGAAATATTTGATGTTTCATCATCCAAAATAGTTTGATAACCATCAGGAAGGGTACGTATAAAATGATCGATTCGTGCAGCTTTAGCGGCTTTGATAATCTCAGTTTCTGGAGCATCTCTTTTTCCATAAGCAATATTTTCAGCAATAGTACCCGAGGATAGCCAAGTATCTTGGAGAACCATCCCAATGATCGAACGCAATTCTTGACGAGTCATTTCCGTTATATTGACATTATCGATAGAAATCTTACCTCCATTTAATTCATAAAACCTCATGATTAAGTTAACTAATGTTGTTTTGCCAGCACCTGTAGGACCAACGATGGCCACTTTACTTCCCGCTTTAACATCAATATTGATGTTATCCATCAACATCATGTCTTCTTTGTAGCCGAAACGAACATTTTCAAAACGCATTTGTCCTTTGACTTTAGGTAAGCTAATGCGTTTGTTCGTTTCAGGAATTTCTTCTATTTCATCTTCTATTTGATAGATCCGCTCAGCAGCGGCAATAGCTCCTTGAAGTGAATTAGAGATATAGGCAAATGTAGACACTGATTCAGATACTTTTTCAATATATTGTAAAAACGCTTGAATATACCCAATTGAAATACTTCCATTTAAAACAAGAATTGCCCCGCCAATTGCGATTACAACATAGCCTAAATGGTTCATAAATTGGATGATTGGATTGATGACGTAAGTAATGAACTTTGCTTTTTTTTCTTTCTGACACAGATCTTCATTTAAAGACGCAGTATTCTGAATCATTTCATCTTGGACATTAAACGCCTTAATAATTATATTTCCTGTGAATGCTTCTTCGATCTGAGCATTCATGTTTCCCAAAGCTTTCTGGTTCTCAGCATGAGCAACCTGTGTTTTTTTCGTGAACATTGAAGCAATTACCAGACTCAAGAACACAGTGCCTAGTACAATCAAAGACAGCAAAGGACTAATCATAAACATGATGAACAAGGCACCAATCATTGCTACAAATGAAGAAAGCAGTTGAGAAATTCCATCTTGTAAGGTTGTCGAAACTTTTTCAAGGTCGCTAGTGATACGACTGGATATATCTCCTTTTTTATGTGTATCATAAAATCGAAGTGGCACTCTATTCAGTTTTTCACTAATTCGTTTTCTCATTGAAAGCGTGACATTTTCTGCAACACTTGCCAAGACATATTGTTGCAGATAACTAAACAAAGCTCTGGCGGAAAAAATACCAACTAGCAATAGCAGCAACGTATTCATTGAGTGTATGCCTATTGTAAATGCGTTACTTGTTTGTACAGGTAATTGAACTTCTTGGGCAATAAGATTGATAGCCTGAGCTAATAACAAAGGATAAATTATACTCAGTAACGAACTAATCCCTACACCTATAAGAGTTAATAGTAGTTTCCATTTTTGTCCCATGAGATCAGTGTACAGACGAGAAGTTGTTTTTTTCACACTCTTTATTTTTGATGGATTTCCATTTACGGTCGTGTTACTCATGCGATATCCTCCTTGCTAAACTGAGAATCAACGATTTGTTTATAAGGTAAGCAAGTCTCTAATAAAGTCTGATGGGTGCCAATACCTGCTACTTTACCTTCGTCCAAAACAATGATTTGGTCGGCATCGATAATTGTATTGATTCTCTGAGCTACAATGATCATAGCGGCTTCTCTTGTTTCCTTTTTCAAGAGTGATCGAAGTTTCGCATCCGTCTTATAATCTAGGGCTGAAAAGCTATCATCAAATACATATAACTCAGGCTTTTTAATTAATGCACGTGCAATGGCTAGTCTTTGTTTTTGTCCACCAGAAAAATTATTTCCTCCTTGTGCTACTGATGTTTCAAATCTATCATTTAAGCTGTTAATGTAATCATTGACCTGAGCAATTTTACAAGCATGAGTGATTTCCTCATCTGTTGCATCTTTCTTACCATGTTTAAGATTATCTAAAATCGTGCCACTGAATAAAAAAGCTTTTTGAGGCACATAGCCAATTTCCTCTCGGAGGGCTGCACTAGATAAATTTTTGATATTTTTCCCTTTATAGGAAATAGTTCCTGTATAAGAGTGATAAAACCCCATAAGTAAACTTGCGATTGTTGATTTTCCAGAACCTGTACTTCCAACGATAGCTGTAGTTTGACCTTTCTTTACACTAAAACTAATGTCTTCCAACACTGGTTCTTCAGCATTTGCATAACCGAAAGACACTTTATCAAATTTGATTACTTCCGTTACTTCAGCAGTTTCATTGATAGAAGTCTCTGAGGAATCATCTTCCTCAACATTTAAAACAGCTAGTATCCTATCTGCACTTATTTTTGCTTTCGGAAGGCTAGTGATTCCTGCAAGTCCCATGATCAATGACATAAGAATGATAGAAGAGTATCCGATGACGGCAATGATATCTCCTAATTGCATTGATCCATTGGTTACTCTGATATTTCCTAGATAGACAATCAACAATGTAGAAAAATTCATGATAAGCGTAATGATCGGCATGAGGATGGCAAATAGTTTATTTATACTAACTGCTGTTTTATTGTAGTCAAAAAAGGATTTATCCATACGGCTCTTTTCATAATCCATACGATTAAAGGCACGAATGACTCTGACACCAGTAATTTTTTCCCTAATATTCTTATTCATCTTGTCAAAAAGCGTTTGCTGTTTTGCTAGAAGAGGAATCGCTTTTTTGCTAATTAAAAAAGCTAAGAAAAGAATGACCACCATGATTCCCATGATGCTGATTGCTAAACCAGTATCTTTTGAAAAAGTGAGAACTAATCCAGCAATTGCCATGAAAGGAGCGGGTAAGAGCATTTCAACTGATGAAGAAAAAGCTTCTTGGATTTTTGTTACATCGCTGGTATTTCTACTGATCATTGAAGCTGGCCCGAAATCATTGAATTTATCTATTGATAGATTTTGTGCTTTTTGAAATAACGCATTTCGAAGGTCACGGCCTAGATAGGCAGAAATTTTTGAAGAAAGATAAGTACCAAAGATGGAAAAACTCATGATAGTAAGTGCTACCAAAATCATCAGCGTACCAATTTTCCAGATATAATCTAAATCCCCTTGAAGAATACCATTATCCACAATATCTGCAGTGAGGGTAGGGATATATAATGTTCCAAATCCTTGTATGAAAACACATAAGATCATTACTATAGTTTCTTTATAATATGACTTTAAGAAGGAAAATAATTTTTTCATGATTCATTTCTCCTTTTTAAGTAATCTTCTAAAGAGAAAAAGAGTTCATTGGAAAATCTCTCAAAATCATCAATAAAAGTTGGTGCAATTTTCATAGTTTCTTGAAGGGCTTTATTTTCAATCTCATATACCGGTTTTAATACTTCTTGGGCATAGAGGAGACCTTTTTCAGTTAAACAGATTTGTAATTCACGTTTTTTCCCAGGAATATTTTTAAGAGTAATGTATCCATCTGATTCACATTCTTTGATCAGCGTATTGATTGTTGTTTTGGGAAATGACCAATCCTCGCAGATTTGTTTCTGTGAATGGAATTCTCCATCGTCTAAAACATATAAGAGCCAAAATAAATTTTCTTTGACACCAGATAATTTTGAAATTTTCCAATAAACACCATCAAGTGTAGAAGTTATTTTTCCAATTCGTTGATTCGTGTGTTTTTCAGCCATTTATGAACCTCTCCTTTATAATCCTAATTCGTACTTATGATAATAATACGAATTCGTACTAATGTCAATGATGGGATTTAGTTTTTTGATAGGGTTCTTTGTTTTTATTATTAGAGAATAATAGTTGGTCGAAAAAAATAAGAAGTGACTAGTATAACGACTGGATTCATAAGAATGGAGGACACATTTCTAGTAGGGGAAATTTGAATGCTAAAACAATTTCTTAAAACGACTGAATTAGGACTTACTAGATGTGAGGAATGGAATAGGATATTTATTGAGGACACATTTGATTGTTTTTCTTTACTGGAGGGATCAAATGAGGGAAATGAAGGGGGAAAAATGAAAAGATGTTGGTGAACTTCACCAACATCAAAACGTATAAAGCCATTCTATATAGAGCATTTCTTAACTGAAAAACTGTTTTATTTCTAGTGATACTTTGGAGTGACAGCTTTCAATATTTAGTCAGTTGGCAAACATAGTAATCAAATGTACTTTTCTTTTCAAAGCCCATGTTTACATATAAATCATATGCAATTTGATTGGTTGCGTCGACTTCTAAATAAATTTCTTTTTCTTCTTTGATTAATAATTCTTGGATCAAACGGTTCAAGCAAAGTTTACCTAACCCTTGACCACGAAAAGCCGGTGCTACGACTAAGCCGTAGATACCATAGGAAGATAGATCCTCTTCGATTCGGGCACAAGCAATCAGTTGATTTTCTTTATGAAAAACAACTGTTTTCTCTAAATCTTCAGATGACAATGGAGGAACCGTTGCCCCAATTTCTCCTAATTGGAGTTGGGCAATTAGGGAAGATTCCTTTAGAGTAGCTTTTTGTGGTCGATAAGGAGAATCTAGCTGTTTAAATTTGTTTGGCTGAAGAATCAACCGATACTCAGTAAACTGTTTGTTCAATTCTTTTTTCGACTCAAAGTAATTTTTCAAAAAAAGGTCACGTGGATCAGTGATGTAAAGAATCGTTGTTCGACCGATGGTTTGAGCGAATCGCATTATTTCATCAAGTAGTTGTTGTAAACAAGCCAAATTTTCATGCACGATCATTGTCACTTCTAGTTCGCTCTCATCATAAAAACTTAAAAAAGCATAGGCAATAAGTGTCTCTTCTTTAAAACAAAGGACATGGCGGATCTGGTCGTTCGTTTGTTCAGCAAAATCAGGAGCTAGTTTAAACTGGCAGTGACGCTGCTGTTCGATCTGTTCTTTCAATTCACGGATCGTTTGCTTGGTATCAGGTTGTAGCTGTCTTGTGATAGATGCTTTCATTTGTTTTCCCCAATCAAAAGATTTTTCTCATCTTATCTTATTTTTTTAACCAACACAATAAGAAAGTGAATCGCGGTAGTTGGTCGTTCCTTCATTTGGTCATGAAGCCAGAAAGCGAGTCATTGTATTCAACGAGAGTGTCATACAAATGCAATGCTCATAAAAATATAGTTTATAAGGAAAAGTGACATATAAATAAAATTTATGGTAGGTATTAGTTTTGACTATATTCTTTTCTCACGCCTATACTTCCCTTGTTACTAAAACCTTGGAGGAATTAGCTATGTTGACAGGATTAAACTTATTAAATAATCCATTTTTAAATAAAGGAACAGCTTTTACGAAAGAAGAACGTGCGAAATATGGGATTACAGGTATGTTGCCAAGCACAGTCCAAACGTTAGAGGAACAATCGATTCAAGCATACGGACAATATTTGAGTAAACAAAGTGAACTTGAAAAACGAATCTTCTTAATGAATTTATTCAATACAAACCGGACACTTTTCTATAAATTAATGGGACAACATTTAGTTGAGTTTATGCCAGTTGTTTATGATCCAGTCGTTGCGGATTCAATCGAACAATACAATGAAATTTTCTTAAAACCGCAAGATGCTGCGTTTCTTTCAATTGATGAACCAGAAAATATCAAAGCAAGTTTACAAAATGCTGCGGACGGTCGAGACATTCGCTTGATCGTGGTGACTGATGCAGAAGGAATCTTAGGTATGGGTGACTGGGGAGTCAACGGTGTAGATATTGCGATCGGTAAATTGATGGTTTATACAGCAGCTGCTGGAATCAACCCTGCCCAAGTATTACCTGTATCGATTGATGCAGGAACAAATAATGAAGAATTACTAAATAATCCATTGTATTTAGGAAATCGCCATCGTCGTGTGACAGGACAAAAATATTATGAATTTATCGATCAATTCGTTGATGCAGCAACGGATCTTTTCCCAGAACTATTACTACATTGGGAAGATTTTGGACGAGGAAATGCTGCAACGATCTTAGAAAAATATGAAGATAAAATCACTACTTTCAATGATGATATCCAAGGAACAGGGATTGTTGTTCTTGCTGGTGTACTAGGTGGACTGAATATTTCTGGAGAATCATTGAAAGACCAAACTATTTTGACTTTTGGAGCCGGTACTGCGGGCGTAGGTATTGCCAATATTCTATTAGACGAAATGATTCGTCAAGGTGTATCAGAAGAAGAAGCTCGAAAACACTTTTATCAAGTAGACAAACAAGGGTTATTATTTGAAGATACAGAAGGTTTGACTCCAGGACAAATTCCTTTTGCTCGAAAACGATCTGAATTTACTAATTCTGCTGAATTAACAACTTTAGAAGCGGTCGTAAAAGAAATTCATCCAACAATCATGATTGGAACATCGACTCAACCAGGTGCGTTTACGGAAGAAATCGTTAAGGAAATGGCAAGCCATACACCACGTCCAATCATCATGCCATTGTCTAATCCAACGAAATTAGCGGAAGCGAAAGCCAAAGATTTAATTGAATGGACTGATGGGAAAGCATTAGTAGGAACTGGGATTCCGGCAGCAGACGTGGAATACCAAGGAGTAACTTATCAAATCGGACAAGCAAACAATGCGTTGATGTATCCAGGGTTAGGACTTGGTTTGATTGCTTCAACGGCTACACGTGTGAATGCTGAGATCATTTCTCAAGCAAGTCGTGCATTAGGTGGAATCGTTGATGTTACACAACCAGGCGCAGCAATTTTACCTCCAGTTGCGAAGATCACTGAATTTTCTCAAACAATTGCAGAAACAGTAGCGAAATCTGTTGTTTCTCAAAAATTGAATCGTGAAGAAATCACTGATATCAAAGCAGCAGTGGAATCTGCTAAATGGGTACCAGAATACCAAGAGTTAGACAAATAAGCTTGACCAAATTTCTAAAACAAAGTGAATGAAGAATTAGTTGAGCACAATCATACACAGAGTACGTTAATCGGTGAAAGGAAAGCAGCTGATTAGGTGCAACGAGGTGAAAAATGGGAATCACCTGATGAAGAAGCTATAAAAATCAGATATTGAACTATTTTTCAACGTACCTCAGCCTTTCACCGTGCTTTTTTATTCAGAAAGGATCTGTATGAATGACACAAAGAGAAGAATCAACTACAAAAGTTGAAGAAAAAACAAAAGAAGGATTTTGGACAACTAAGATTACTGGAGTAAGTCTTCCTATCTATTTTGTTATGGTATTAGTCCTGATCGTTGCAATGGCACTTGGAAAATTACCAACGAATATGATTGGTCCGATCGCTGTTCTAGTGATATTCGGGAATTTATTTCATTTTATTGGTACAAAAATCCCAATCGTTAGAAGTTATCTAGGTGGAGGTTCCGTATTTGCGATCTTTGCCTCAGCTGCAATTGCGACTTTTGGTATATTACCAGAATACGTGGTGAAAGCTACTGAAAATTTTGTAAGTAACATGGGTTTCTTAGATTTTTATATCGCAGCTTTAATCACTGGGAGTATTTTAGGGATGAATCGTAATTTACTAATGAAAGCATCGGTACGTTTCATTCCAGTAGCACTTATTTCAATGATTGTCTCGTTTTTTGCTGTTGGTCTAGTTGGAATGTTAATTGGTAATGGGTTTGGACGTTCCGTACTGTATATCTCTTTACCAGCAATGGCTGGAGGAGTTGGAGCTGGCGCAGTTCCATTATCTACGATTTATGCGAACGTCTTAGGAACGAATGCTTCCTCTATTATTTCTCAATTACTCCCAGCTACAGCAATGACTAATGTCTTAGCCATCATTGGAGCAGCTTTGGTTGCTCGTGCAGGAAAATCAATGCCTAAATTGAATGGTGAAGGCAAACTTATGGCAAAAGGCGATCTTGGTGACGGTAAACCACGGAATGTGAAACCATCGATCCCCCAATTAGGTGTAGGTCTAATGGTGTCATTGACATTCTTTATTTTAGGACAAATCGGCAACTACTTTGTGCCAAAAATCCATGCGTATGCTTTCATGATTATCATTGTCGTGATTTGTAAAATTACAAATCTCTTACCTGATTATTATGAGGATGCAGCAATTATGTTCAATAATCTGATCGTTAAGAATTTAACAGCAGCTGTCCTTGCAGGAATAGGGATTGCGCTATTGAATCTAAATGTCTTAGCTTCAGCGTTAACTTGGCAATTCGTTGTTTTATGTTTGACAAGTGTTGTAGCAATCTCGCTCACTTCAGGATTCGTGGGACGTTTATTCGGTTTGTACCCAGTTGAATCAACCATTACAGCTGGATTGTGTAACAACTCAATGGGTGGTACAGGGAACGTAGCAGTATTATCTGCGGCTAATCGAATGGAACTAATTGCTTTTGCGCAAATGGGAAATCGTTTAGGCGGTGCAATCGTCTTGATCATTTCAGGATTTTTGATGCAACTATTTTCTTAAGGAACGAAGACAATAATTTTTTTCCTACTTTAATCGATAAGAAAAACATAGATCTGGAACAACGTTTGTTCCAGATCTATGTTTTTTTGTTTACATTCTTCTAATTGAGTAGGAACTACCCATGATGAAAGTCACGAGTGTACTCGGCTAATTCATCAAACCAAAAGCATGAATCGTAAAAGAAACCAGATCAACAAAAAAATTGGGTTTATCTGACAAAAATCTTCAAGTACTTGCGTATCTCTATTATGAAAAGAGAATGACGAACGTGTTGGTCAAATAGATAGAAAACAGGAAGAGGATTTATGAAAAAACAAAAAATGTTGTATCGTTTAATGAAAATTTTAGGGATAGCAGTAATCATAATCGGAGGGATTGTGTACATGAAACAAAAGCAGCTTAATGAAGAAGTGGTCAATATGATTAAGAGTGACCGAGTAGCGCAACTGATCGAATCTGAGTTAAAACGGTTAGATCCCAAAGCATTAGCAGCTGAAGGAATCGTCCATTCGTATGAAATTGATTACGAAAGTATTGAACCTAATCGTTTAGGAGGAATCAACGTTGAATTGATCATTAATCAAGATGAAGAGTTAACATTAGGATTGGTAGTCAATGAGCGCAGGAACCAATTAGTGAATGATGGATTAGTTCTCTCAGAAAAACTAGATAGGCTGATTGAGAGAGAGGATCAGTCATGAGGATGACTGATGAAGAGAGAATAAAAATGATAAGCCAAAGCTATATGAATCTCGAAGTGAACAAAAAAATTTCAGTGAATCGTCAAACATATGGTTATGTATCAAAGATAATAGATAACAAAAAAAGTGGAGAAAAAAGTTTTATCATTACCGACGGAAATCCAAAAGTGCAAAAGCCAAAAGAAGTGAAACAGATAACTATCCTTTATCAAGGCTCGATAGGGATCAATAAAATACTGGTAAATCCTGGAGATGTATGGCGAGATTGGGGAGTAAATAATCTTCCTACGGCTGTCCAAGTGATCAATGCAGGAG
The DNA here is from genome assembly GCF_051714985.1 of Enterococcus sp. AZ078. Taxonomy (NCBI): domain Bacteria; kingdom Bacillati; phylum Bacillota; class Bacilli; order Lactobacillales; family Enterococcaceae; genus Enterococcus; species Enterococcus sp. AZ078. The sequence continues at coordinate 2,238,006 of NZ_JBIOSW010000001.1, read as the reverse complement.
GAGCAACTGCGATGCCGCAATTAAAGTCTGCTGCCCATACATTACAAGAAACCATGCAAATGTATCCCAATGCCAAAGTTTCAGTATACGGCCATTCTTTAGGTTCAATGAATGGACAATATGCTATTTCAGATTTGCCGACTGCTTTTCATGATCGGCTAGAGGGAGTATATCTCTATCAAGGCCCCAACATTTACAGTATTTTAAATCCCAGACAACAAGCAGCGGCAGATAAATTAACGAATGAAGGAAAGATTTTCAATTTTATTGACACAAGAGATTTAGTACCAATCGGGTATTCACTGACAAAAAAACAAGTGGGCACAGTAATTGAAGTGACATCTAAAAAAGTGAAGTTGGGCAAACAGCATATGTTGGGCGGTTATTTATTTGATCAAGATGGGAATCTAGTGACACAATCTAAAGGGATTATCCAATTAGCAAAACATCAGACAAGCAAAGAGTTGGATCGGCTCGCTGAGATTCATCATCAAATTCGTCACAGCGGTAAAGGAATTTCTTCTTCACAAGAGATTTTTTTAGATGCGATGCAAGCGAGAACGATTACCTTGGGATACAAACAAGCGATTCAATCTGAGATAGACACAGTGGTCAAGTGGCTAAACAAGGAGATTGAACAGGCTAATCTTCTTTGGAGCCAAACGAAACGGGATACGAACCGCTGGGGTGAACATTTGAATGATACCGAAAAAATGGCTATTCTGGCAGAAAATCAGGTGACAGAGTACACACTAGTCCGTCAGCCAGTGGCTACCTATGAACAACAACTAACCCTATTGCAAAAGGTCCAATATGAATTAGATACGCTGCTGAAACAGATAGTAACCACCATTGAAGAACAGGTGAGGACAGATAAAACATTGTCCCAATATCTTTCATAAAATGGAGGGGTTATGGATGAAAAAAGGTGAAGGACAGTCTCAACCTATGGAAAAACAGTTATATTCAGAAAAAAAACAATTAGAAAATCAACTCGACCAACTAAAGAACGAGAAAAGTAAATTTGATCATTACTTAAATCACTTAGCAAACCAGTTCCATGATTTTTCATTTTTTGATGTTTCCCCCCACAGAAAACAGTTCTATCATCTGTTAAATGATAGCAAAGAAGAGGCGGAAGGGATTTTTCGCAGAGAGAAAAGACTGATCGAATGTCGCATCGAATATCCCTTAATAGATAAGTACTCTGCATTAGAAAAAGAATCTAACAACTAATAAAAACGAAACGGGAGAAAAACATGTTTGAAGAATTACAAAAAACATTGGAAAAACAACTCATTCGGCTTATTGTTGCAACACCAAGTCATGCCACATCGCAAAATAGAAAAAACTTGACCAAACAAACACTTCAACAGAAGAAACAAATGTTGAAACAGCTGACTACAAGTTATGCAAGTCATTTAAGTCACGTTTCTAAAGGAACATGGGTCAAGACAGCTATCCAAGTGATCGAAAGAACGGCGAATCAATTCGAATGGCTTACTTAAGGAAGTAAAAAAGTTGAGCATGAAGTTGTGCTAAACTTTTTTACTACGAGTAAATGATCGATTCAATGATGAACCGCAATAACAAGAGAAGACGTTCTAAATCAAAGGAGTGATGGATCTTCTCTTGTTTGCCAGTGATTGAATGATTTTTTGAGTATACCTAAAAATAGAAACTAAAAAATCATAAATAAGCATCGATTTCTTCTTTAATGATCCGTAATCCTTTCTTTAAAATCTCCAAATGATTGGATGATAAGGCGATTCGGATAAAAGGATCAGCTTGTTGTTGACTAGTGAAGCGATTCGAGTGATAGATTCTTATCCCTTTGTTCAAAAAATGTTGTTCTACATCTAAGGGAGAAATATCGGCTCGGATCGGAATATTTCGATAATAAGGATAAGGATTCGAAGGACGAGGTAAATCAAAATACGCATCAAAGCAGTCATTTGCTTCGGCTGTTCGCTTTAATTTTGTTGTTAAGATTTTCTGAACTGTTTCTGGTGAGTGCAAGATTTGAGTGATGATTTCTGCATCTAAACCAGATGTTTTGACGTTTATATTAAAGATTGCTCGTTCAATTCGTTCTCTTAAACGTTCTGGGAATACAAGATAGGCTACACGAAGACCTGAGCAAATGAATTTGGTCATTCCTGACAAGTAAATGGTTTGGTCAGGTAGCAGCTGTTGAAACGGTGGCAAAACTTGTTGTTGAAAATGGGTTGTTAAGAAAGAATGAATATCGTCTTCAATAACTAATAACTTTTCTTTGGAAATAATAGCTTTCAATTCATTACGCCGTTGGAGAGACAGTTGAAAACCGATGGGGTTATTACAAGAAGGCATCAGATAAATCCCTTTTATTTTCTTTTTATGACACTCTTGTAGCAATAATTCAGGTTTCATTCCTTCTTGGTCGAAATCGATCGGAACTACTTCTAAGTGATACAAATGCGCTAACTCAATAAAATTGGAATAGGTATATCGATCAATAGCGATTCGATCTCCAGGAGAAAAAAAGGCGGCAAGTGTCACAGCAAGACCATTTTGAACACCAGAAACGATTGCGGTATGATGAATCGTTGTTTGAACCCCTTGAGTCTGTAACCACTCGACTGCCGTCTTTAATTGAAAATTGGTTCCCATAGGGTCACGATAATTCAATAAACCCACGATATTGGGGTTGAGACTGACTGAATGGATAAAAGGCAGGACAAGATGGTTGCAGTCTTCAAAAGAACTAACTAATCCAAAATCAATCACATGCTCAGCTACTTGATTAGTTGAAATCGTGATTGAAGTAAAAGCATTAGGGGAAACGAACGTACCACTTCCAATATTGGTGTACAAGAGACCTTTCTCAATACCATATTTATAGGCCTGACCGACAGTTGTAAAATTGATATCTAAATAGTCGGCTAATTCTCTCTGAGAAGGAAGTTGGGTATTTTTTTGTAACTTACTTGTAAGAATATCTTCTTCTAGCTGTTGGATCAGAGATTTATAGATGGGGCGTGTTAATTTTGTTTTATCAGGTCGCCAAGTGATCGGATAATCTTCATAAGAATTTATGGGCATTTTATTCACCTCTAAAATTGTATTCCATACAATTATACTGTTGAATGTATATAATTCAATGATAATATATGGATGTGAAGGGGAGATTTTTATGAGAAAAATCGATTTTGAAGAAGCAGTATCACGATTAGATTTTCAAGAGGCAATTGAAGTAATGCGTCAGTGTTTTAGCGATTATGGCGAAGGAAAAATTAGTCAAAATACACGTATGGTAGAGATTTTGCCAGATGGTAAAAACAAAAATGTTTTTGCGATGATGCCTGCTTATCTTGGTAAAGATCGTTATTTTGGTGCAAAAATCATTACTGCATTTCCTGATAATCATTTACAAGGACTATCTTCACATTTGGGGGAAATTCTATTATTTGATTCTAAAAACGGTGTACCTGTAGCGCTAATCAACGCGAATGCAGTCACTTGGATTCGTACCGCTGCAGTTTCCGCTTTAGCCACTGATATATTGGCGAAAAAAGAAGCGGCATCATTAGCTTTAATCGGGGCTGGACAACAAGCAAGCTCGCATTTGAATGCGATCTGTGCTATACGTTCAATCAATAAAGTATCTGTCTATGACTTGAGTAAAGAAAGAAGTCAACAATTTATTGAGGAAATGCAAACAGCATACCCGGAAATTGAATTTTCAAGTGGAGAAACACTCGCAGAAACAGTGGAACAAGCTGAGATCATTTGTACGCTAACACCTAGTAAAGAGGCGTTTTTGAAAAAAGAATGGCTTACTCCTGGTACGCATATCAATGCTATTGGTACGTTTACACCAGATACACGTGAAATCACTAGTGAGTTGATGAAAAGCAGTGCCATCTATGTCGATGATTATGAAGCTGCAATGAAAGAAAGTGGCGATCTACTGATTCCGATTGCTGAAGGAGAATTATCAGAATCAGCGATCTCAGGCTCGTTAAGTGAATTGGTTTCAGGAAAAAGATTACTAAAAGACCAACAAGAAACAATCACGATTTTTGATGCCGTTGGCTTAGCGATTGAAGATCTATGTTGTGCAGAATATATTTATCAAAAAGTTAAGGAGTCTGAATAAAATGAAGTTAAGTTATTATGTTGTTGATGCATTCACACAAGAAGTGTTTAAAGGGAATCCAGCAGCAGTCTATGTTTTAGAGAAGTGGTTACCAGATGCAGTGATGCAAAAAATTGCTATTGAGAATAACTTATCTGAAACAGCATTTACTGTCAAAAAGGAGGAACACTATGAGTTACGTTGGTTTACTCCGGATCGTGAAATCGACTTATGTGGACATGCTACTTTAGCAACAGCGTTTGTTTTGTTCAATTATTATGGGGTAGAGGAAGAAACAATCAAATTTACTAGTCAAAGTGGCGAACTTCTTGTGACAAAACAACAAGAAACTTACTATATGGATTTTCCAAGTATCATGCCTAAAAAAGTAGCGATTTTACCAGAATACGAAAAAGCGATCGGTGCAAAAATCAAAGCTGCTTATTTAGCGCGAGATTTATTTTTTGAACTTGCAGATGAAGAAACCGTAAAACAGTTGCAACCAAACTTTTCAGCTATTAAAAATTTTGATTTGGGAGTTGGCGTGATCGTGACCGCACGTGGTCAGAAGGAAGATTTTGTTTCTCGTACATTTTTCCCGAAATTAACGATCAATGAAGATCCCGTTTGCGGTTCTGCTCATGCCAATCTTATTCCTTATTGGGCGAATAAATTAAGTAAGAAAAAAATGATTGCCCATCAGCTTTCACCAAGAGGTGGCTACCTTGATTGTGAGTTACGAGGGGAGAGGATCATGATTGGTGGAGAAGCAGTGCTATTCGCTCAAGGAGAAGCTTATATTCCAGAAAAATAAGCATCACAAATGAAGCAAGAGTTCCCTCTGACAATCTATACCTTTTTCTTCTAGGGCGATTTCCAGAGGATAGAAGTAAGCCTGTTTTTAGAGATACTAGAAGAGGCTGAGGCAGGTTTTGGCTTAGTCTCTTCTTTTCAACCATAATATTGAAGCTTTCCTAGAAACTCTCTCTATTATTTTACTACTACTTTACTGCTAGAGTTCAAACAGATTATTTGCCTGTATCATTTTTGAGAGGTACGATAATAATGCAAACGCTATCATAAAATTCATGGTTCTTAATTCGAGAGAAAGAAGGCTTTATTATGGAAAAAGTTTATCAAGCTGGTACACATGAAGGGATGATTGATTTCATCAATATGGAAGATCTGGAATTAGCAGCTACTCAAGTAATCCCTAGTGGTGGATATGGCTATATCAGTAGTGGTGCAGGGGATTTGTTTACTTATCGAGAAAATCAAAAGGCCTTTAATCATCAACTGGTTATCCCTCATGTTTTGAAAGATGTGGAATTACCTGATACAACGACCTATTTTTCTGATGAAACATTAGCCGCACCAATCATTATGGCACCAGTAGCAGCGCATGGATTAGCCCATGAACAAGCTGAAAAAGCTTCGGCTAAAGGAGTATCAGAATTTGGAACGATCTATACAGCTAGTTCTTACGCTTCTTGTACCTTGGAAGAAATTAGAGCAGCTGGTGGTCCTGAAGCTCCTCAATGGTTTCAGTTTTATATGAGTAAGGACGATGGGATCAACTTGGATATCTTGGAAATGGCAAAAAGAAACAGAGCAAAGGCGGTTGTTTTAACAGCTGATGCAACAGTTGGCGGAAATCGTGAAACAGATCGGCGAAATGGTTTTACTTTTCCGTTGCCTATGCCAATCGTTCAAGCTTACCAATCGGGAGTCGGTCAAACGATGGATGCAGTCTATAAATCGTCTAAACAAAAATTAAGTCCAAAAGATATCGAATTTATTACGACCCATTCAGAGTTGCCAGTTTATGTCAAAGGGGTACAATCAGAAGATGATGTGTATCGTTCTCTTGATGCTGGTGCACAAGGGATTTGGGTCTCCAATCATGGTGGTAGACAGTTAGATGGTGGTCCAGCTTCTTTTGATTCATTACGCTATGTAGCTGAAGCTGTGGATAAACGTGTACCGATCGTATTTGATAGCGGTGTTAGACGAGGGCAACATGTCTTTAAAGCGATTGCTTCAGGAGCTGATTTAGTTGCCATTGGTAGACCAGCCATTTATGGACTTTCTTTAGGTGGAAGTACAGGAATCAAACAAGTATTTGATTTTTTCAAAACAGAACTTGAAATGGTCATGCAATTAGCTGGAACTCAAACTGTTGAAGACATCAAAAACGCAAAATTGAGAGAAAATCGTTTCATGTGTTAAGACAAAAAATCGGTTTATCAATAGGGATTAAGTAGCAAAATAGCTTGAACAGATAGTGACTTTGGATAGCATTTTTGAATGATCGTGCTTATTTTAGGAAAGAATATTTCAACAAGATATTAACCAGTTTTATAGCGATAATCAAACGGTAAGGCAAACTTATTTAGCCTTACCGTTTTTTTGTGAGCAGATTATTCCTCTAAAAATTTATCAAGTGATAAACTTGTATTATTGTTTGATAAACTTTTAAAGGAGGAGTTAGATGTTTTTAGCATTAAATGAAATCATACATTCAAAATTACGCTATGCGTTGGTTGCTGGGGTGATGTTTTTAATTGCATATTTGGTCTTTTTTTTAACCGGTTTAGCGTATGGACTGGCACAAGATAACCGAACGGCTGTCGATAAGTGGGAGGCAGACTATATTGTACTGTCAAAAGATGCCAATACGAACCTAGGGATGTCAATGATCACGAAAAAGACAGCGCAAGAAGTAAAAGGGGATAAGGTGGCTTACTTAGCACAAACACCAGGGGTCGTAACCAGTAAAGACAACGATGAGGCAGGAAAAATCAATGTGAGTTTTTTTGGTATTGATCCAGATCAATTTATCATGCCTAATATTGTTGAAGGTAAGGCCTTTGTTGGGAACGATGAAGCAGTGGGTGATATTAGCTTAAAAGAAGAGTATGGTCTAGGAATTGGCGATACAGTTAAACTTTCTGGTAGTGACAAAACCTTTCGATTAACTGGATTTACCGAAAATGCGAAGTTCAATGTATCGCCAGTTTTATATACAACACTTGATGCTTACCAAGAAATTCGTTTTGAAAAAACAGATACAAGTGAGAATGCTCGAATCAACGCGGTGGTTGTTAGAGGACAGATAGATGATTTACCAAATGATCTTGAAAAAATCAGCATTTCTAAATTTATCAATGAATTACCTGGCTATAGTGCGCAAGTACTCACTTTTGGTTTTATGATCGGCTTTTTGATCGTGATTGCAGCGATTGTAATCGGAATTTTCATTTATGTGTTGACCATGCAAAAAATCAATATTTTTGGTGTTTTGAAGGCGCAAGGAATGACAGGAGGGTTTATCGCTCGCTCAGTAGTGGCCCAAACTTTCTTACTCTCATTCTTTGGGATCGGTCTTGGTTTGTTGGGAACAGTGGGGACCTCGTTCCTTTTACCAGATACCGTACCTTTTCAAAGTAATTGGTTATTTTTCGGAGTTATCAGTGTTTTGATGTTAGTGGTCGCCATTTTAGGTGCGCTGTTTTCGGTACGAGCAATTGTAAAAATCGATCCGTTGAAGGCAATTGGTTAGGAGATGAAAAAAATGAAAGCAATCGAATTTAAAGATGTCGAAAAGAATTTCAAAGATGGTGATCAAATCGTCCACGCACTGAAAAAAACCAATGTTAGTGTAGATAAAGGCGAATTTGTTGCGATCATCGGTCCTTCTGGTTCAGGAAAAAGTACTTTCTTGACCATTGCAGGTGGCTTACAAACGCCTAGTAAAGGGTCTGTTTTGATTAATGGGCAAGAATTTAGTGCTCAACCTGAGAATCAGCGGGTAAAATTACGTTTTAAGGAAATCGGATTTATTTTACAAGCGTCTAATTTGGTTCCATTTTTATCGGTCAAAAAGCAATTGATATTAGTGGATAAAGTCAAACATGAGAATCGTCAGAAAGAAGCGAATGAACTATTTGAACAGTTAGGTGTTGCCGAATTGGTCAACAAATATCCAGAAGAATTATCAGGAGGAGAACGGCAAAGAGTCGCCATTGCTAGAGCGCTTTACAACGATCCGTCCATTATTTTAGCAGATGAACCAACAGCCAGTTTAGATTCAGAAAAAGCAAGAGAAGTCGTAGATATTTTAGCGAAAGAATCGAAAGAAAAAAATAAAGCCATCATTATGGTCACCCATGATACACGCCTGATTGACAAATGTGATAAAGTGTTTATGATGGAAGACGGTGTTTTTCAAGAAAAAACAGAATAAGCATAAAAAGAAGGTGTGTATGTGGTTCATCGCTATAACAAAGACACGCAAAAAAAGATTTTACATGAAGCCAATCATTTGTTTATGTCAAAAGGCTATCTCGGCACGTCTACTCGTGAAATTGCTAAGAACGCCGGGATTACCCAACCCAATCTTTATCATTACTTTAGTGACAAAGAAAAACTTTACCAGGCAGTTCTGGAACAACATTTGAAAACAGTAGGGGACGATTTGAGGAAGATCGCCGCAACGGGTGCCGATGATTTTCAACAAACGTTGACTAAGATGGCTGAATATCTTATCGAAACCCATCTCATTGATTTGTTTATGATGCTGCATGATTTGAAGCTCAATCTTTCAGCTGAAACAAGAAATCATTTGTTTTGTTTATGGAAAAAGAATTATCGGGAACCTTTTGAAAAGATTTTTGCCAATCATCAACAACTATTACGAAAAAACGTCACACAGGAACTGGCAGCGAAACATTTTTTCCTTTTGCTAGCCCCTTATATTACTGAATCTGGTCATTCAGAGGAACAGCCTTTTGATGTGGCGACTTTGATCGATCTATACTTAAATGGGGTTATTGTTTAGCTTGAGACGAATAACGGTTGTGTAAGCTCCGTTCGATTGGATGGATCTGATGCTTTGGAGACACTATTTGTCTCCAAAACATCAGATCCATTTCAAAGAACGAACACTTGCACACCGTTTTTTTGTGTTGATGTTGCCGATGGGATTCATTCGTTAGTTGAAGCGGCTTTTCTATTAGGGGATTTCAATAAATTTTTTTTTTTGAAAAAAAAGGAACGTTTCTCCCTATTTTCCACTTTATACTTAAGCTCAATGAATAAACGAGAAGGGAAAGAGAAATGAAAAGAACTTTGTTCTATTTAGATAGGGATAGTTATGTTTGCTATTTATTAGAGAAAATCAAAGAGATAGATGAAAAACGAAGTATCGAACACCATTTATTAGTGGAAGGGGCAAATCGAAAGTCTATAGATACAGTCAGTCAAATCAAGAAGATGGATTTCTTACCAATATTTAAGGATAAAACCCAGCAAGAGATAGTTAACGAAGCCACTCAATACTGTCAATCGCTGCTAAATGTTTTTAATAGTGCGATAGGAAAAAAAGCTATTACAAATTATCTTGTGTTACATGACCTGAGTCCAGAATTGACTAAAGAAATTGTTGAAGGACTAGTTTTTAAGGGAACTGTGAACAAACATGGATTTTTTAAAAAGATAGAAAAGAAAAAACAATTACATAAAAAGTTCAATGAAACATTGATCAAATATGGCACAAATGAAGGGATAAAAGCAATTGAAAATCAACTCATTTTAAATGAACTTCCTCGATCTGAATACAACAAAATAAGTGCAACAATTGGAGAATTTTTGTTTCCTACATGGAAGAATTCCGGATATTCTAAACAAATTACTTTGACAGCCAAAAGATGTAATGCTTTTTTAGAGGATTTCGGTGAGATAGAAGGATTATTAGCTGTTCAAAATTATTTATTGTTGCAAAATACATCAGCAGACAGAGCGAAGGATATACTTAATGAAGTTCAATTACCCAAGACAATCAATCAAAAAGAGTATAAAAATCTTCTCGTTACAACGCTCTATTATAATAATATGGGGGCAACAGAAGTAGAAAATCGGCTAGTTCTACAAGGAGTAGATCGTAAATTTTTCAATCGGATAGGAGAAATTTTAAACATCAATTTATTGCCTTCCTTGAAAGATGAACCTTTATCAAAGGAGGAGAAAATAACTAAAGCAGTCAAATATTGCCAAAGTTTTTTAAATTACTGGTATCCAAACAAAGTAAATGGAGTTAAATCAGTCAATAATTACCTTATGTTAGAAGATTTCCCTCCTGCAATCAATATCGAAGTCATAGAGCGAATAAAAGATTCTATGAATGATGAGGATCGAAAAAATTTCCATTTTTGTTTAACTAGATATATAAAATATAGCCAATTTGTTCGAGAATTAGGATCAGAAATGGGCAGAAAAAAATTCGAGAATTATTTTATTTTAACTTATCCTAGTTTACAACAGCTTCATCAAATGAATGAATACATCGATCAATCAATATTCCCAATGATAGATATGACTAAAAGAGGGGCAATTAGCACATTAGTTGATCGGTGCAATTCTTTTTTAGAAGACTTAGGGCCAAAAAAAGGCTTTGTAGCGATTCAAAAATACTTATTGTTACAAAATACAGCGCCCAAGTATGTTGATAAAATTTTTAGAGATCTAAGGTTTCCTAAAACTATCAATAAATTTTATTTACAGAAACAATTCGAGGAAGTGTACAAGTGCCAATCGATGTTGATAGGATCTGAGGGAACTGTTGGAAAGAAAAAATGTGAGGAATATCTTGTTTTACGAGGAATGAATCGAACGCAGATCGATCAATTGAGTAAGATACTAAATGTCACCTTGCTTCCTTCTTTGAAGATGAAGTCGTCTCAAAAACTCATTGACGAAGTAGTCCAACGTTGTGAACATTTTGAGCCATTGGCAACACGGAATTATCTCGTGCTTCAAGAGCTGCCTCCAGATGTTCTTGAGGAAATTTTTACAAAAATCCCTTCAAAAGTAAATGTTGTTCTTGATAATAGTTATTTGACTATCAAAGAAGAAGTAAGACTTGTTAAGGAGTGCCAAGCATCTTTTAATAAATTAGGGCTCATTGAGTGGAAAAAATCAAGTGAAAATGCCCTTGCCTTAAGGGGAGCGAATCAAGAATTAGTCACGTTGATCAATAACCATGTAAATGAAGAGTTATTCCCCAAAGCTGGACGTTTATCTGGACAGTTGAATCGTTGTCAATCTTTTTTAAAGGATTTAGGTAATGGAAAAGGAATGAAGGCTATTGTTCATTTTCTATTATTTACAGAGAGACCACTAAAGGAAACACTCCATGTGATTGATGCGTTTGATTTTCCTTTGCCCGTTTCTTCAGATGCATTAAAGGTGAGCATCATTGAGAAGTATTGTGATCATATCGTACAAAAAAAGGATGATTGGCTCTGGCAAAGGAAAGAAATAGAAAATACATTGATTTCCATAGGTGCAAGTAGAAGAATCAGTAATCGATTAAGTGATCGTTATGAGATTCCATTATTTCCACCGATTTTTGATGGTAAACTCTCAGCAGATGAGATCAACAAAGGGAAAAGGGACATAAGGAAACGTTGTGATGAGTTAATCAAAGAGAACCGATCCAAGGGGGGACATATACATGCGCTGGTCAATTACTTTTTCTTACAAAAAATGACAGTCAAAATTGCAAAAGAAACCATCAAAAAGCTAAAGTTAGAGACCATTACTAAAGACGAGGTAAAAAGAGTCGTGTTAGCTAATTATTATACTTATCTTGGAGAAAAAAAACCACTAGCTGAACATTTAAAATCGGCTAAACGATACTTACGTACATTAAATTGTTTTAGAGAGCAGGAATCGCAGTTTAAATATGATCGTCAATTTCGTTGAAAAAGTTTTCAGTTAAATGTTAATGATGAAACGAAAAGAATCAGGAAGATCCAACTCTAAGAGGATACATTCAAAAATGAACAAATCATACATAAAAAGATTCGCAGCATTTTGTCCAATTTATTTTGGTGGAATGCTTTTTTTGTTCTTTTATAAATATAAAAATAAAAAATAAAAGTTATTTTAAATAAAGCAGTAAAAAAAGATGGAAAAGAGATAAGAGAATAGGGATATTTATTAGTTATTTTAGATAACTATAAATATATAAATGTTAATATGCAATACAAAAATATCAAATCATTTGATGCTTTGATAAGATAATGTTAACCTTGTTTTGTAAGGGTTATCATTTTTTGTTTTTTAGGAGGTTGGTTTATTAAAAATAACTGATTTATTTTATGGATAATAAGTTTTATTAGGGGAGTTCGTATAGGAAAAGAGGGGAAGGGTTAAAAATGAAAAAGTTTAAAAAAATTAGTTTGGCAGCAATGTTATTTTCTTCTGTTATTTCTCTGACAACGCCATTATTCAGCCACAAAGAACATGTGCATGCTGAAGAAGCACAGGAAATTACAAAAAAAGCGTCTTATCGTAATGTGATGTATTATGGTGATTGGTCGATTTGGGGAGGAGAACAAGAATTTTATCCTAAAGATATTGCCGCAGACCAATTGACGCATTTAAATTATGCCTTTTTAGATTTTGATAGTAATGGTGAGTTGAAATTTACAGATAAAGAAGCCGCTGTAGGTGTACCAGCAGGTGAAGCAGAAGTCGGATGGGGAAATGCTGCTTCTGGTTTGTTGAATGCGCTTCAAAATTTGCGTGGACAAAATAAAAACTTAAAAATTGGCGTGTCATTAGGTGGTTGGTCAAAATCGGGTGATTTTTCTGAAGTTGCAGCTAGTCCTGCGAAACGAAAAAAATTAGTGGAAAACATTACTAAATTCTTAAAATATACCAACATGGATTTCGTTGATATTGATTGGGAATATCCAGCAGATGTTCGTGAGCCTGATCGTGTCGACAACAAAAATGATGAAGGAACACCTAACGCAAAACCAGAGGATAAAGAAAATTATATTTTACTATTAAAAGATATTCGAGCGGCGATCGATAAACAAGGAGTGGAATTAGGTAAGACTTATGAACTTTCTGTAGCATTACCTGCGTCCCAAGGAATGTTGGACAAGGGAATTGACATCAAACAACTATTTGAAGTAGTTGACTTTGCGAATATGATGACTTATGACATGAATGGTGCTTGGAGTGCAACAAGTGGTCATCATACTGCACTTTATGGTAATCCTAACGACCCGAACTATGCAAATGGGTTGTCCGTTGATCAGACCGTTCGCTTTTTGAAAGAACATGGGGCTCCTTCAGAAAAAATCGTTATCGGCGCAGCTTTCTATACTCGTGGGTGGAATGAAGTAGCTAAAGGGACAGACCCAAATACTCCTGGATTATTCCAACCTGCTGAAAAAAGCAATAAAGATGCAGACCAAACGCCGACATATGGTGCGGACAATGAACATTCTCTGGCACTTGGGGATGGTGGCCGAGCAGGTGGAGTTTGGTCCTACCGAAACATTGATGAATTAAAAACTAAAATCCCGACTCTAAAAGAATATTGGGATGATACAGCCAAAGCACCATTTTTATACAGCGAAGTTTCAAAAGAGTTCTTTACCTATGACAATGTAAAATCAATTAATTACAAAACGCAATATGTGAAAGAGCATGAATTAGGTGGTGTAATCTCTTGGATGCAATCGCAAGATAAGCCAACAACGAGTACGAAAAGAGATGAACTGACCAAAGCAATCAAAAATGGGTTGTTTGGTACAGAAAAACTTCCAGAGCATAAAATTGTATCAAGTGATCTAAATGTCGAGGTAGGGATTTCTACTTATTCTGAAAATAGTTCAAAAGGGTATGAATTAGTCATCAAAAATAAAGAAACGCTAAATGAAAATTCGGACGTTTTATCAGCTATTGAATCTTCTCACAAGACAATTAAATTACCACGATACACTTTAGCGTTGAATTCAAATGAGATTCTTAGTAGTGGTGATTACAAAGCAGGCGAGGTTTCAACCTCAAATGGAACGGTGACGATCGATTTGAGTGGGGTTTATGAAGGAAAAGAGCTTAAACCAGGGGAGATATATACGTTTAGATTAAAATCAAATGCAACTGATGTATCCGTTGATCACATTGCTTCTATAAATCTAGCACAAAGAATTACAAAAGCCGGTATAGATATCTCGCAACAAACGATTTATGGAGAGGATTCAACTAATCCAACACCAACGCCAACACCAGATCCAGAAGATAAAGAATCACCATCTATTCCGACTGATCTGACAGCTTCAAATGTAACAGAGACAAGCGTGACGTTGAACTGGACCGCTTCGACGGATAATAAAGGAGTAGCAGGTTATTATGTTTATCGTGACGGACAACAAGTTGGTCAAACAGCTACTACCAATTATATTGACAAAAATTTAATTGCTGGGTCAACGTACACTTATACTGTAAAAGCGTTTGATCATTCTGGTAATGTTTCAGAACACAGTCAACCTTTGAGTGTAACAACACTAGATAGCACATCTTCATCAAAATATGAAGCATGGAGTGCTACAAATATTTACAAAGCTGGTGATAAGGTGTCTCATAAAGGGCAAAACTATCAAGCGAAATGGTGGACAAGCGGGGAAGAACCAGGTACTGAACAATGGGGACCTTGGGAGTTGATTGATTAAATTGCTGGTTATTAATGGGTAAAACATACTAAGTTTTAACGTTTGGGACTATTGGCTCCCATCGCAGTGGAAAAAAGTTCTATTCTACTGTGATGGGAGTTTTTATGCTATCTAAAAGATCAGGCTATGCTCTTAAGGGTAAACGAGTGGTAACGCCTGTTTTAAGAGGGATTTTATTCACTGCTTCAACACTTCATTCCTATAGAATGACTTCTGAAACAACATTTATTATCTTTAGAATAAAGCGTTAAAGGGATATCATAAACTCATTTTTTTTGCTTTTTCAGTATTCGCAAAATGTAATTTTGCATAATTTGCTAACAAATCAACGCCACCTTGTTCAATGATTTTTGCAGCTATTCGATCCGACTTTGTTCCAGCGCCAGAAGGTAACTCTAGACCGATCTCTGCTGATTCTTTAGCTAATTCTTCTAGAAAACTTGCTCGGCTGATGATCGATGCCGCAGCTACCGCTAAGTGGTATTGTTCTCCTTTGGTCACAAAATAGAGTTTTTCTTGCACTTGATTTTTTTCCAAACGGACATACTTTTTATAATTGCTTTCTGGTGTAAACTGATCGATCAAGATTGCCTCTGGTTTGACAGGAGCAATTTTTTTCAGCAGTAAATGGATCGCTTGATTATGCAAAGCAACTTTCATACGCACAGCATTGTATTTCGGTTGGATCTCGTTATATTTTTTAGGATCGAGTACTAAAAGTTGATAAGGGATCGTCTTCTTCAAGATACTAGCCAATTGAATGATTTGAGGATCTTTTAATTCTTTTGAATCACGAACGCCTAGTTTTTTTAGTTGTGTTAGTTGCTCCTTGGCCACGTAAGCAGCACAAACTGTCAATGGACCGAAGTAACTCCCATTTCCCACTTCATCACTTCCTAATACAGATAAAGATTCGATGTTCTTAGGCAAAGATGCAGCTGTTTTTCCAGCTTTGGGTTTTGCTGAAGCTGCCTTTCCCCATTGACTTGCTTCTTTTTCGGCATTTGCACCTTGGAACATGACTTTTCCTGAGGTGTATGCAGTGATGGTCGTGCCATTTTTTTTAGCAGCAAATACGGTATAAGGAATTTTTTTAGGTAAAAGATAAGAAAGATAAGCTTGTTTCATTTTTTCCATTTGGGCAGTCGTTACTTTGATGATAATATTACTCATTATGTACCTCCATTTTAGTTAAATTAATAAATTTAGATGCTTGTTAGATGAAAGATCCCTCAATAGTTCCTTGTCGTTCAGTTGGGGACGAGACATAGCATTTTTTCAAAGTTTATCATATAATGATAAGGTAAATATAAGAAAATTTGTGTACAACTGTTAAATCATTAATTTCATGGTACACTAGATAATAATTTTATCAATAGGGGGAAATGATTCGGATGGCGCACGAAAAAACACGCTATAAAGCAGTGATTGCCGACCAAACTTACACGATTATTGGACGTGAAACAAAGCACCATATGGATATCGTGACAAATTTGATCAATGAACAACTAAAAGAATTGAAGGATTTGTCTCCGCAAATCGATAATGAACAAGCAGCGATCTTAATGGCTGTCAATGCGCTCTCGGATCAATTGAAGAAGCAAGAAAGAAATCTCGAACTTGAAAAAGAAGTAGCAGATTTAAAGAAAAAAATGATCAAATTTGTGGAAATGGAAAATCGAATCAAAAGAATTGAAGCGATTGAAAACGAAGCACGAGAAGTGTTGAAAGAAAACGGACAAGCAGATCGAGAAATCAAGAATCATGTGGAAGCCCAACAAATTTTAAATGAAAAAAGAAAAGGTCAAATCAAACAAAAATCTTCAAATTGATGAAAGAGAAAGGAACAAGACATGTTAAGTCTTTTGATTTTATTTATCTTGCTGCTTGCATTTTTTTCAGGTGCGCGACGAGGATTCTCTATGCAGGTCGTTTATACGATCGGTTATATCTTGTCTTTTATGGCAGCACAGCACTTTTATAAGGATCTAGCAAGTCGTCTGGAATTATATATTCCTTATCCTGCGGTAACATCTAATTCCCAAATGGTCTTTTTTGATCAGACATTTTCTTTCAGATTAGATGAAGCTTTTTATGCAGGAGTCGCCTTTTTGCTGATTTTATTTATCGGAGGATTGCTTACTCGTTTTATCGGGATTTTTGTTCATAGCTTGACCTATATTCCGATCCTAAAACAAGTCGATTGGCTTGCGGGAGGCATCTTATCTTTAATCGTTGCCTATGTCACGATATTTTTGCTCTTGAGTTTATTGACTTTTGTGCCAGTAGATATCGTTCAAAAACAATTTAGTGGAAATAGTCTTGCCCGCTTTATCGTAGAGCAGACACCATTTCTAACCAATAAAATCCATGATTTATGGATAACGAATGTGATAAACTAATCAAAAATTTTTTGTAAAAGTGTAACAGTAAGTAGTGAAAGAAAAAAACGAAGTTGTGACAGGACAGCAAAGACCAATGAGTCAATGCGAAATGTGACAACTTCTTTTAGTGAAAGTTAGGGTGATAACGTGAATAATCGAATCCTAGAAACATTAGAATTTGAAAAAGTGAAACAGCTTGTTCGTCAGTTTGTGGTAACTGCGCAAGGAACAGAAGAACTCGCAAAGTTAGTGCCGATCAACCAACAAGAGAAATTAACAGATTGGTTAGCAGAAACAGAAGATGGCTTAAAAGTTCAAAGGTTACGTGGGGGAATCCCTATTCCTAAGTTAGAAAACATTCGACCTCATATGAAACGAATTGAGATCGGTGCTGATTTAAATGGACTCGAATTAGCGCAAGTTGCGCGTGTTTTATCGACTACAAGTGAATTAAAACGATTCTTTGCTGATTTAGCAGATAGCGAAATTGAATTTTTACGTCTTTATTTCTGGGCAGAACAATTGGTGACGATCCCCGAATTGAATCGACGTTTAAAAGAGTCGATCGATGAAGATGGGCGAGTAACAGATGATGCTTCCCCTGAATTAAAAATCATTCGTCAAAATATTCGTCGAAGTGAACAAACGGTAAGAGAACAACTAGATGGCATTGTTCGGGGGAAAAACGCCAAATACTTAAGTGATACGATCATTACCATGCGAAATGATCGCTATGTGATTCCTGTCAAGCAAGAATACCGGGGTGTCTTTGGTGGGGTAGTCCATGATCAAAGTGCTTCTGGGCAAACATTATTCGTTGAACCAAAACAGATCGTTGAATTAAATAATCGCTTGAGACAGTATCAAATTGCAGAGCGTAATGAGATCCAACGTATTTTAAGTGAACTTTCTGCTGAACTGGTTCCTCATCGACATGAAATCATTCATAACGCATACGTGATCGGTAAACTAGATTTGATGAACGCCAAAGCACGTTTTGGGAAAGAACTGAAAGCCATCGTTCCTGCAATCAGTGTAGAAAATCATGTCATTTTAAAACAAGCAAGACATCCGTTGATTGATCAAGAAAAAGTGGTGGCTAATGATATCAGTATTGGGAAAGAGTACCAAGCGATCGTGATTACTGGTCCAAATACTGGAGGAAAGACGATCACTTTAAAAACTTTAGGATTGTTACAATTGATGGGGCAATCGGGTTTACCGATCCCTGTAGATGAAGAAAGTCAAATCGGTATTTTTGAGGAAGTATTTGCTGACATTGGTGATGAACAATCCATCGAGCAAAGTCTCTCAACATTTTCTTCCCATATGACAAACACCGTTGATATCTTAGCACATGTGAATGAAAAAAGTTTAGTCTTGTTTGATGAATTAGGTGCAGGAACAGATCCCCAAGAAGGGGCAGCTTTAGCGATTGCTATTTTAGACGATCTTGGGAAAAAATCGGCTTATGTGATGGCTACGACGCACTACCCAGAACTAAAAGTTTATGGATACAATCGGGCGAATACAATCAATGCAAGTATGGAATTTGACGTTGATACACTTAGTCCAACGTATCGTCTGTTGATTGGTGTACCAGGGCGAAGTAACGCATTTGAAATCTCTAGCCGCTTAGGATTAGATCAATCAGTCATCAATGAAGCCAAACAATTAATGAATGACGAAAGCCAAGATTTAAATGAAATGATCGCTGATTTAGAAAATCGACGAAAAATGGCTGAAACGGAGTATTTAGAAATGCGCCACTACGTTGATGAAGCACAAGAGTTATATGAAAACTTAAAAGAGGCGTATCGCTATTTCTTTGAAGAACGAGAAAAAGAAATCGAAAAAGCCAAGAAAAAAGCCAATGAATTAGTTTCTGAAGCACAAGAAAATGCGGAAAAAATCATTGCAGATATTCGTAAAATGCAACAACAAGTAGGACAAGGAAATGTAAAAGAGCACCAATTGATTGATGCGAAAACCAAATTGGCAAACTTACATCAAGAAGAACAACTGAAAAAAAATAAAGTGTTGAAAAAAGCCAAAGAACAAAAAACATTGAAACCAGGCGACGAAGTTTTAGTGACAACTTATGGTCAAAGAGGAACCTTGTTACGTAAAAACGGGGAGCAATGGCAAGTGGAAATCGGGATTTTAAAAATGAATGTTTCTGAAAGTGAATTAACGCCCGTTGCACCACAAAAGGAACCAAAACAGCGGGTCATTCATGCTGTACGTTCTGAATCAGCTAGTCACGTGTCGAACCAACTAGATCTTCGTGGCAAACGCTATGAAGAAGCGTTGAGTGAGGTTGACCAATACCTTGATTCAGCGATCCTTGCTGGCTATCCCCAAGTAACGATCGTACATGGAAAAGGGACCGGAGCTTTGCGTCAAGGAATCACCGACTACTTGAAAAATCATCGAAGTGTCAAAAGTTTTGAATTTGCTCCTGCTAACCAAGGCGGTAATGGGGCGACGATCGTTAAATTTAAATAAAACTTACTAAATGTAAGCAGAAGGCTCGTCTCGAATCAAGAAAGGTGCTATAATGACTCTAGACTAAAAAATGGAGGTCTTTGATATGTCACAAGTAGTTACAGATACGACATTTAACGAAGAAACAGATAAAGGCTTAGTATTAATCGACTTTTGGGCAACTTGGTGTGGACCTTGTCGCATGCAAGCACCAATTTTAGATCAGCTGTCAGAAGAATACGATGAAGATGAATTCCGAATCGTAAAAATGGATGTAGATGAAAACCCACAAACGCCTCAACAATTTGGGATTATGAGTATTCCAACATTATTGTTGAAAAAAGATGGGCAAGTCGTTGAAAAAGCGGTTGGTGTACATTCGAAAGAGCAATTACGTCAAATGATCGATCAATATTTATAAACATCTGGAATGTTACTGAGATATCAATCAATGGATTGATATCTCGGTTTTTTTGTCCTTAGCACAAATTTCAGTAAAACCTTTCTCTAGTTTATCTAAACCCTCAAACAATTCTAGGAAACAAATGAGCCGATTACGATTCTTTTTGACAGACATGTTATAATTAATTCAATGAAATTTGAAAGGAAGTATTTCATGAACGAACGTATCAAAAATAAATTAGCCTTACTTCCTGATCAACCTGGCTGCTACTTGATGAAAGATAAAAATGGCACCATCATCTATGTTGGGAAAGCAAAGATTCTCAAAAATAGAGTCCGTTCCTACTTTACAGGTAGTCATAATACCAAAACCGAACGATTAGTTAGTGAGATCGAAGACTTTGAATATATCGTTACAGAATCCAATATCGAAGCTTTACTTTTAGAAATCAATTTGATCAAGAAAAATGATCCTAAATACAATATCATGTTGAAAGATGATAAAACGTATCCTTTTTTGAAAATCACAAACGAAAAGTACCCACGCTTAGTCATTACACGTAAAGTGTTAAAAGACAAAGCAGTTTATTTTGGACCATATCCAGATGTTGGCGCAGCCAACGAGACCAAAAAAATCCTTGATCGGTTGTTTCCGTTACGCAAGTGTAAACCTAGCCAAACGAAAGAACCGTGTTTGTATTATCACTTAGGACAATGCCTTTGTCCTTATTATTTTGATGTTGATCCACAAGTTTACACGAAAATCGTTGATGAAGTTAAAAGCTTTTTAAATGGTGGCTATGAAAAAGTTGAATCAGAAATCCACAAAAAAATGGTCCAAGCTGCTGAAAAGATGGAATTTGAAAAAGCGGCAGAATACCGCGATCAGATACGAGCCATTGAAACGATTATGACTCGTCAAAAAATGACCAATACAGATCTGGTGGATCGAGATGTTTTTGGTTATGCCATTGACAAAGGCTGGATGTGTGTCCAAGTATTCTTTGTCAGACAGGGGAAATTGATTGAACGGGATGTTTCGATGTTTCCTTTTTATAATGAAGCAGAAGAGGATTTTCTGACTTATATCGGGCAGTTTTATCAAGAAAATGAACATTTTATTCCTAAAGAAGTCTTGATTCCTAACACGATCGATCAACCGAGTGTGGAGGCATTGTTGTCCACAAAAGTTTTACAACCCAAACGTGGTGAAAAGAAAAAATTAGTAGAACTTGCGAATAAAAATGCTACGGTTGCATTGAATGAACGATTTGATTTGATTGCTAGAAAGCAAGAACGAACGATTGGGGCAGTGGAACGTTTAGGGAATGCCATGAATATTCCTACACCTGTTCGGATTGAATCCTTCGATAATTCGAATATCATGGGAACCAATCCAGTAGCGGCAATGGTGGTATTCATCGATGGAAAGCCAGCAAAAAAAGAATACCGCAAATATAAAATCAAAACGGTCACAGGACCAGATGATTATGCTTCGATGCGAGAAGTGATCTATCGAAGATATTCTCGTGTCATTCGAGAAGGTCTCCCTTTGCCTGATTTGATTTTGATCGATGGTGGGAAAGGGCAAGTGGATGTCGCCAAAGATGTTTTAGAAAATCAACTTGGGATCGACATACCAGTGGCTGGTATGGCTAAAAATGATAAGCATAAAACGAATGAACTCCTTTTTGGAAATGAACTTTCGGTGGTTCCATTGGAAAGAAATTCGCCTGAGTTCTTTTTACTTCAACGGGTCCAAGATGAGGTCCATCGGTTTGCGATCACATTCCATAGACAACTACGAAGTAAAAATAGTTTTGCTTCTAAGCTGGATGAAATTGAAGGATTAGGACCGAAAAGAAAAAAATTACTTCTAAAAGAATTTAAATCGTTGAAAAATGTTACGGCAGCGACGATGGAAGAACTCCAACAAATTGGGCTACCAAAAAATGTTGCTCAAAATGTTTTTGATAAATTGCATGAGAACTAGCATAGGACACTTTACAAACCACGTAAAGTGTCCTATGATTTTTTGTATAACAAATGATGTAGAATTCGTTTTAGTTCGACGAGGCGGGAAGCGCTATGATGACTATTGGAAATGATTATAGCCAACCTAGACTGAATAAATGTCAAAATGGTCGTTGTTTCAATGAAAAAGTGGGAAAGAATGGTTTTCTTTTTAAACTATTCATTTTTCAATAGACTTTGGACCTTTAATTGATAAAGAATCTCTGGACTATTTCATTTTTTGCATTTGTATGCGATTTAAGTTGTCTGAACTATCTGAATATGGTAGAAGAAATGGAGACGAAGGAGTGAGACGATGTTAGAAGTGAAAGATTTGGTTAAGACGTTTGGAGACTATACCGCTGTTGATCATGTGTCTTTTCAAATACCTGATGGAAAGATTATGGGGCTGATCGGACAAAACGGGGCAGGAAAAACCACAACTTTTCGATTGATCTTAGATTTTTTGACACAGGATCAAGGGGAAGTTTTATGGAATGGACAACCTTTGGGAGAAAAAGACTATGACATTATTGGCTATCTTCCTGAAGAACGTGGGTTGTATCCGAAAGTAACGATTCAAGAGCAATTGTTGTATTTTGCTGAATTGAGAGGCAAAAAAAGAAAAGAGATCGAACCAAAAATCGATTTTTGGATGGAAAAGTTCCAAGTAAAAGGAAAGAAAACCGATAAAGTAAAATCATTGTCTAAAGGAAATCAACAAAAAGTTCAATTGATTGCTACGTTGATCCATGAACCTAAATTGATCATATTGGATGAGCCGTTTAGTGGGCTTGACCCAGTCAATGCAGAATTGCTGAAAGACGGGATCATTGAGTTAAAAGAACATGGCTCATGTGTTATTTTCTCCAGTCACAATATGGATAATGTTGAAAAAATCTGTGATCATTTAATTATGTTACGTAATGGAAAAATGGTGTTAAGCGGGAAAGTCCATGAAATCAGAAATTCTTTTGGACGTACAAAGTTATTCTTAGAATCTGGCTTGTCCCAGCAGGAAGTTGCAATGATCGAAGGGGTCGAAAAAGTCGTCACTCATGAAGATCAAACGCTTGAAATCACTTTAAACGATCCTGATGTAGGAAAAGAAATCTTTACCCGAGCAACACAATTTGGCTATATTCCAATGTTCAATCAACAACCGCCTACCTTAGAAGAGATATTCAAAATGAAAGCAGGTGAGATTGATGCGTAAATTTTGGATCATTACAAAAGATGTCTATTTAAAAAATGTCAAATCCATCTCTTTCTTGATTATGATCTTAGTGCCATTCATTATGATAGGAATCGTTTATTTAGCAGGCAATTTTGCTCAGCAAAACAGTGAGATCAATAAAATTGGTGTATTGTCCGAAAATCAACAAGTAACGCAACAGCTTGAACAAGTAAAAACCGATGAGTTCAGCTTTCAAGCGGTTGATTCGCAAACACAAGCTCAAAAAGAATTAGCCGATGAAAAAATTGATGCCTATTTAGTCGTCACGGTCGAAAACGATCAGCTAAAAGGTCAACTTTACAGTGAAAATTCGTTAGGACAAAGTACACAATTGTTGATCCAACAGCAATTAACTGGGTTGCAATCACTATTGCGAGCTAGCCAACTGGGACTTTCTCCTGAAGAAGTAGCTAGTCTTAGTCAACCAGCAAGTTTGACTAGACAAAAAGTAAGTTTTGATAGTAATAACAAAATGAAAGTTGGAGAAGATAATTCTGGCGTACAATATGCGATTAGTTATGCAGCAACCATTATCTTATTTATCATTATCCTGACTTATTCACAAATCATCGCGCAAGAAATTGCTTCTGAAAAGGGAACTCGAATCATGGAAGTCATTTTATCAAGTACGACAGCTCAAAAACATTTTTATGGTAAATTGACTGGTGTCTTGTTAGTTGCTTTAACGCAGATGGCTCTATACGGTGTGATCTTGACTGTGGGATTCCAACAATTTAAACATATGGATTTTGTAAAAAGTATCATAGAGAATATTTCACTAGATAAGATCATCGGACCATTTTTATGGTACGCATTGTTGTTTATGTTCTTTGGTATCTTGATCTTCTCCGTTTTAGCGGCTTTATGTGGATCATTAGTCAACAAAGCAGAAGATACAGCAAAAGCGATTTTACCAGTTACTTATCTTTCTTTAGGTGGCTATATGCTTGGGTTGATCTTAGGCGCATCTGATCCAAACAATATCGTGATTCGGATCACGTCCTATATTCCGTTCCTTTCTTCTTATATTATGCCGATTCGATTGGCGAATGAGACAGTTGGAATGACTAGTGTATTGATTTCACTTGTAGTGTTAATCATTGTCACATTCCTGCTAATGTTCTTCTCAGCGAATATGTATAAATCAAATGTTCTTGTTTATAGTGAAGGTGGCTTATGGAGTTCATTGAAACAGTCACTTTCAATTATGAGAAATGAACGTAAGAAATCCTAACCGACTGACTATTAAAAGCAGTATCGGCACAACAAAATGGTAAATGAAAAACTAAATGCTGGCGTTATTTCGGTTGATCTACGAAATAACGCCAGCATTTTTTAGGATATTCTAAAGGAAAAAAATCGTTGCCCAATCACTTCAGGACTAAAATTCTTGAACAAAAAAATCAAATAATCCTTGGTCAGTGGGATTGCTTGAATGTGTCAGCTCTGGATGCCATTGTACACCAAACAATCGAACATCCTTATCGAGACTTTCAATCCCTTCCACTAGACCATCAGGTGAAAAGGCTGTGGCTTTTAATGAAGGTGCCAGCTCTTTCAACGCCTGATGATGATAAGAGTTTACCAAATAAGTATCAGGTAGTAGCTGATGTAATAGAGTGTCGGGTAAAATCTCTACTTCATGAGTAGCAAATTGTGGGGCGGTTGGATGCTGTTCATGTTTGACTGACCACTTAGGATAAGTGGTTAAATCTTGATACAAACTGCCCCCAAGCACGACATTTAAGAGTTGCATTCCACGACAAACAGCAAAAATTGGTTTGTTTTGTTTGAGTGCCTCGCTGATAAGTGCTGCTTCAAAGAGATCTCTTTGAAGGTTGGTTTCTAAAAGTTTTGGATGGGGAGGTTCATGATACAGTTGTGGGGAAATATCCTGTCCACCGGCTAAGATCAGTTTATCGATTTGGTCAATATAAGCAGAAGCAGTCTTAGGGGATGAGATCGGTAAAACGATCGGTAAACCATTCGCCTGCTGCACAGCATTGACAAAGCCTTGGGGAGTATAGGTTACTTGATTTCCTTGAAAAGTATCTGTCGCTCGGATCAACTGATTTCCAGCAATTCCAATAATGGGTAACATAAACATTCCTCCAAATCGTCTATTCGTTCTATTCTATCAAGAATAAAAAAAATTTAAAACTATTTGAAATAGATCTAGTTTGGGAATACATATGAAGAAAAAATTTTTTTCATGAGAATTTCTTATAAAAAAACAGAGTTACCGAGGAAAAATATGGTGTTCTTATTGAATTTTTTCGTCATTTTGGTACAATAGAATTAAATCACGAATAAAATGGTTGGGCATAATGCTTCAAGGATCGCGTTCTTCAAGGGGTGAGAAGAACATATTGAAGGGCTCAGCATCATTAGTCAACTAAAGGGCACATACTTTCAATGTAACGAGAGCATGTGTCCTTTTTTAATCGAAAGGGGGAAGTGATTGTGACAGAAATGGCACGAATTTTGACAAGAATCAAAGAAGCAGAAGAGAATAATCAGAAAAAAGAAGAGCAGGTCAAAGCTGAACTTGCTCAATATGAACAATTAAAAAATAACGAATTAATCGATTTGAATAAAGAATTCCAAGAACGATTAACCAAGCTAATGAAAGAAAAAAGAAAAAATGAAGAGGAAGTAACTGAAGACGAACAGCACAAACTGGAATTGATTTTAGAACAATTTCGTCAAAAAGTTCTTGAAATAGAAAAAACATATTTAGAAAAAGAAGAAGAGGAAATAGCGAAGAAAAAGAACTTAACGAATGAGATCATTGAAAGGATGAAACAAAAAAATGGCTGTCACTAAAATGGAAAAAGTGACTCTCATTTCAGATAAGAAAAATCGTGAAATCTTGTTGCAAGCAGTTCAAGGACTCCATGCAGTAGAAATCCGTGATCTGTTCCAAGAATCTGAAAACAATCAATGGGTAGAGACGTTTTTTCCTGAACCAGAGATGATCGATAAGGACAAGGAACTTGCGAAATTATCCTATAAATTAACGGATATTCGTACAGCTATCCAATTTATCGAACATCATGGCGAAAAAAGTCAGAAAAAACAACACTTAAAAAGGCGTGAACTTTCGTTAGACACCTTGGAAAAAAATTATTCAGAAGAAGCTTTTTCGAAAAAGCTGGAAGAAGTCTTACTTTTGAAAGAAGAATGGGAGCAACTGGTAGACGAACGCCAACAATTGGAAGACCAAGAGAATTGGTTGCTCAATTGGCAAAATCTGGATTTGGCGCCTAAAGCATTTGATAGTCAAATGACCAAGCTAGTCATTGGGACGGTCAATGCTAAAAATGCTGAATCTTTTAAAGCTGAAGTTGCTGAGATAAACGAAGCCTATTTAGAAGAAATCAACTCTTCACCAACAACGACTTACTTTGCCTACATTGTTTTACGAGCTGACGAGTCACGCATGGAAGAAATCGCCAGTCGTTATGGATTTGTTAAAGAAGACTATCTGTATGAGGGGACACCACAGCAACAGTTAGTTGCTGCAAAACAAAGTTTACAGGAAATCAAGGACCAACAAAAGAAACTCTCTTCAGCCATTGGAGCTTGTAGTGGGTATATCAAAGATTTCGAATGGACGGAAGAAATCTTCTTGGCTCGCTCTGAACGAGAAGCAATCAAGGACCGGATCATTCATACTCCTTATCTGATTCTGATTCAAGGCTGGGTGGATCATGAAGAAAAACAAGAATTGATCCACATGCTACAAAATGTCTTAGCAAGTGAAGAAGTCTATTTGACCTTTGACGAGCCAACGGACAATGAAATTGCTGAAGAAGTACCGACCAAACTAAAAAATCACCCGATCGTCGCTCCTTTTGAGATGTTAACGGAGATGTATAGTTTACCAAAGTATGAAGAAGTTGATCCAACGCCGTGGATGATGCCGTTTTACCTCGTCTTTTTTGGCATGATGGTGGCGGATATCGGGTATGGGTTACTGATGTTTTTAGGGGCATTTTTACTCCAAAAATTAGTGGTATTGCCACGGGGAATGCAACGTTTTGCAAAATTCTTTGAGATTCTAGCGATCCCTTCGATCATCTGGGGATTTATCTACAGCTCATTTTTTGGGGCGGCATTGCCTAAAGAAATTTTTGGTATTCATTTACCATTTCCGATTTTGTCTACTACAGATGATGTCAACACGATCTTGATTTTATCCGTAATTTTTGGGTTGATCCAAATATTAGTCGGACTATTTATTGCTGCTAAGGAACATATCAAACGAAAAGCATATGTCGATGCCGTGAATGATGGGTTTGCTTGGCAAGGGATCTTGCTTGGTATCATTCTGATTTTATTGGGAACGATGATCCTTAAAAACAACGCCTTTGTTTATTTAGGCGGTGCATTAGCTGTTCTTTCAGCCGTATGTATTTTGATCATTCCTGTTTTCCAATCTTCATCAAAAGCCAAGGGGATCGCCAAAGGTGCGTATAATTTATATGGTCTAACTGGCTATATCGGAGACTTAGTCAGCTATACACGACTAATGGCACTGGGAATCTCTGGAGGAAGTATTGCCGCAGCTTTCAACATGTTAGTTGCTTTTATGCCTCCAGCTGCTCGTTTTAGTGTCGGAATTTTATTGATCATTGTCCTACAGGCTTTGAATATGTTCTTAACACTTTTGAGTGCCTATGTACATGGCGCAAGATTACAATATGTAGAATTTTTTGGAAAGTTTTACACTGGAGGAGGGCGTTCCTTCAAACCACTAAAAACGGTGGAGAAATACGTCAACATCAATCATAAGAAAAAATAGAAATATTGGAGGAATTTGATACAATGATGGATTATTTGATTACTCAAAATGGTGGAATGGTATTTGCAGTATTAGCGATGGCAACAGCAACGATTTTTTCAGGAATCGGGTCTGCTAAAGGCGTTGGAATGACTGGGGAAGCGGCAGCAGCATTGACGACCAGTCAACCAGAAAAATTCGGACAAGCGTTAATTTTACAATTACTTCCAGGTACCCAAGGCTTATACGGTTTCGTTATCGCCTTCTTGATTTTTATCAACTTAGGCAGTGATATGTCTGTCGTTCAAGGATTGAACTTCTTAGGGGCTTCCTTACCGATTGCCTTTACTGGTTTATTCTCAGGGATCGCTCAAGGGAAGGTTGCAGCAGCTGGTATTCAAATTCTAGCGAAAAAACCTGAGCATGCAACGAAAGGGATCATTTTTGCTGCGATGGTTGAAACATATGCCATCTTAGGTTTCGTTATTTCTTTCTTACTGGTCTTAAATGCGTAATAGCCTAGCTTATAAGGAGGAATGACGATGGATGCGATTGATAAAATCATCACTCAAATAAATGAAACAGCACAACTCGAACGTGCATCATTCGAAGAAATGAAGCGCAAAGAAATCGATCAAAAATTTGAAGTGAAAAAGTGGCAGATCGAAGCAGATTTTCAGAAAGAAAAAGCAAGTAAACTGGAAGAAATTGAACGAAGTTATCGCCAGTTGAGAAACAAGCAAAAAATGCAAGTGAAACAAGAAATCTTAAATGTGAAACAAGAAGTTTTACAGCGTTTATTCACGGAAGCAACGCTTCAGTTAGAAAATGAACCAAAAGAAGAACAACTTGCATTGATGAAGCAAATGATCCAAACATTACCGATCAATGGCACAGCTCGCTTGATCCCAGGAGAAAAATCAGCGGATATCTTAACACCTGCGGTCATCGCTGAATGGAATGAAGAACTTCCTTTTGAATTAATCCGGGAAGACTTTACTGAAAAAGCACAAGCAGGGTTGATCATTGATGATGCTGGTATCCAATATAACTTTTTGTTTAGTCACTTGATCAAGGAAATTCAAGAGACGATGAGTGCTGAAATTGCCAAAGAATTATTTGACTAAGGAGGGATTGTTAAATGGAGTATCATGAATTAAATCCCTTGATACGTGGTAGAGAATTAGAGTTGATTTCAAAAGACACGTTTGAGCAAATGATCCAAACCGATTCGATCGATTCACTTGGAGAAATCTTACAATCCACGATCTATCAGCCGTATATCTATGACGGCTTTGACAAGGATTTTGAAGCCAATCTCTCTCTGGAACGCAGCAAATTATTCCAGTGGTTGAAAGAATCTGCACCAGAACCGGAAATCGTTTGGATCTATACGATGCGTTACACTTTCCATAATTTGAAAGTATTGACAAAGGCTGAGATCACAGGGCAAAACCTTGATCACCTTTACATCCATGATGGATTTTATTCGCTGGAAGTGTTGAAAGATGCGATTCACACGCAAGTGTCGGTGGAATTGCCAGACAGTCTCATGGATTATATTCGAGAAGTTCATGAATACTGCGAAGAATCGACTATTTTACAAGGGATCGATGTGATTTATGACCGTTGTTTTCTAACCGAGCAACGTCGCTTAGGGGAACAGCTTGGTTACCCTGAACTATTAGAAGAGATCATTGCTTTTATCGATTTAACGAATATCACCACGACAGCAAGAGGGATCTTGCAGCATCGTTCTGCAGGTTTTATGACAACAGTTATTTCAAGTTCAGGAAGTATTCCGAAAGACACATTGCTTTCCTTTGTTCGTGGGGAAATGGCATCTTTTACTCAGTTTTTACTGACAACAGATTACAGTGAGCTATTAAAGCAAGTCATCCATGAAGAACAGATTGATTTAGTCAGTTTGGAACAATTGAAAGATGATTATTTAAGTTCTTTTTATCAAGTAGCACAGACACAAGCGTTTGGCCCGTTACCACTACTAGCTTTTTTGAACGCAAAAGAAGTCGAAAGTAAAAATCTGCGCCTTTTGATCATTGGCAAACGAAATTACTTTTCACTGGAACAACTAAAAGAAAGGATGAGACAGGTCTATGACTTATAAAATCGGAGTAGTAGGTGACAAGGATTCTGTCTCGCCTTTTCGATTATTTGGCTTTGATGTACAGCATGGTACGACAAAGACTGAAATAAGAGAAACAATCGATGAGATGGCTAAGAATGAATATGGTGTGATCTATATCACCGAACAATGTGCAAATCTGGTCCCTGAAACGATTGAGCGCTATAAAGGACAATTGACACCTGCGATCATTTTGATTCCTAGTCATCAAGGAACCCTTGGTATCGGTTTAGAAGAGATCCAAAATAGTGTGGAAAAAGCTGTTGGACAAAATATTTTATAATAGGAAAAGGAGATAGTCATTTGCAAATTGGAAAAATCATAAAAGTCTCCGGTCCTCTCGTTATGGCAGAAAATATGTCAGAAGCAAGTATTCAAGACATGTGTTTAGTGGGAGATTTAGGAGTCATCGGCGAAATCATTGAGATGCGTCAAGATGTGGCGTCTATTCAAGTATATGAAGAAACTTCAGGAATTGGTCCCGGAGAACCTGTTCGTTCAACTGGGGAAGCACTATCTGTTGAGCTAGGACCAGGAATCATTTCACAAATGTTTGACGGGATTCAAAGACCACTGGATACATTTATGGAAGTGACTCAAAGTAACTTCTTAGGACGTGGGGTCCAATTACCAGCTTTAGATCATGAGAAACAATGGTGGTTTGAAGCGACAATCGAAGAAGGAACAGAAGTAAGTGCTGGAGACATCATTGGGTACGTGGATGAAACGAAGATCATTCAGCACAAAATCATGGTCCCTAATGGTATCAAAGGAACTGTACAAAAAATTGAATCTGGATCATTTACGATCGATGATCCGATTTGTGTGATCGAAACGGAACAAGGCTTAAAAGAGCTGACGATGATGCAAAAATGGCCAGTACGTCGTGGTCGACCAATCAAACAAAAATTAAATCCAGATGTACCGATGATCACCGGTCAAAGGGTCATTGACACGTTTTTCCCAGTAACTAAAGGAGGAGCGGCAGCCGTTCCAGGTCCGTTTGGTGCAGGGAAGACAGTTGTGCAACACCAGATTGCTAAGTGGTCGGACGTAGATCTAGTGGTTTACGTTGGTTGTGGGGAACGAGGAAATGAAATGACGGATGTCGTCAATGAATTTCCTGAACTGATCGATCCAAATACGGGCGAGTCTTTGATGGAACGAACTGTGTTGATCGCTAATACATCGAACATGCCAGTAGCTGCTCGAGAAGCTTCTATTTATACGGGAATCACGATTGCCGAGTACTTCCGTGACATGGGGTATGATGTAGCAATCATGGCAGATTCCACTTCTCGTTGGGCAGAAGCACTGCGTGAAATGAGCGGACGTTTAGAAGAAATGCCTGGTGATGAAGGTTATCCCGCTTATCTGGGCTCTCGTCTAGCTGAATACTATGAACGTTCAGGACGTGTCATTGCTCTAGGCTCTGACCAACGTGAGGGCAGTATCACTGCCATCAGTGCGGTTTCTCCTTCTGGTGGAGATATCTCTGAACCAGTGACTCAAAATACCTTACGAGTGGTGAAGGTTTTCTGGGGATTAGATTCTAGTCTTGCTCAAAAAAGACATTTTCCATCGATTAACTGGATCCAAAGTTACTCATTATATTCAACAGAAGTTGGCAGATATATGGATCAAATCTTACAACAGGATTGGTCTGATATGGTAACTGAAGGCATGCGGATCTTGCAAGAAGAAGAACAATTAAATGAAATCGTGCGCTTGGTAGGGATCGATTCGCTTTCTGATAACGATCGCTTGACCCTTGAAGTAGCAAAATCGATTCGAGAAGACTATTTACAACAAAATGCTTTTGATGATGTAGATACGTTTACTTCAAGAGAAAAACAATTCAACATGTTGAAAGTTATTTTGACTTTTGGGAAAGAGGCACGAAAAGCCTTATCGCTGGGAGCGTACTTCAATGAAATCATGGAAGGTACGGTAGCGGTCAGAGAACGCATTAGTCGGAGCAAGTATATTCCAGAAGAAGAGTTAGCCAAAATTAGTAGTATAAATGAAGAAATCAAAGAAACGATCCAATTGATTGTTTCAGAAGGAGGGATGACCGATGATTAAAGAATATCGTACAATCAAAGAAGTGGTCGGCCCTTTGATGGCAGTCGAAAAAGTTTCGGGAGTCAAATATGAAGAATTGATTGAAGTTCGGATGCAAAACGGCGAGATTCGTCGTGGACAAGTACTAGAAGTCCAAGAAGACAAAGCGATGGTTCAGATCTTTGAAGGAACCAGTGGAATCAATCTAAAAAATTCTTCCGTACGTTTTTTAGGACACCCTTTACAATTAGGGGTATCAGAAGACATGATCGGTCGGGTTTTTGATGGTCTTGGTCGACCAAAAGACAATGGACCTGAAATCTTGCCAGAAAAATATTTAGATATCAATGGCGAAGTAATCAATCCAATTGCCAGAGATTATCCCGATGAATTTATCCAAACAGGGATTTCAGCAATCGATCATTTGAATACATTAGTCCGTGGGCAAAAATTGCCGGTTTTTTCTGGCTCAGGTTTACCACACAAAGAGTTGGCTGCCCAAATTGCTCGCCAAGCAACTGTTTTGGATTCTTCCGATGATTTTGCTGTGGTTTTTGCTGCTATCGGTATTACTTTTGAAGAAGCCGAGTTTTTTATGGAAGATTTTAGACAAACAGGTGCGATTGACCGCTCCGTTATGTTTATGAATTTAGCTAATGATCCAGCAATCGAACGAATCGCCACACCAAGAATGGCATTGACGGCCGCTGAATATTTAGCTTATGAAAAAGGCATGCACGTCTTAGTCATCATGACCGATATGACCAACTATGCAGAAGCGCTCAGAGAAATTTCGGCCGCACGTCGAGAAGTTCCTGGTCGTCGTGGTTATCCAGGCTATCTTTACACAAACTTAGCCACCTTATTTGAACGGGCTGGACGGATTAGAGGATTGAAAGGTTCTGTAACTCAAATTCCGATTTTGACGATGCCAGAAGATGATAAGACTCATCCGATTCCCGATTTGACGGGTTATATTACAGAAGGTCAGATCATTTTAACGAGAGAGCTTTATAAGAGTGGGATTCAACCACCGATCGATGTCTTGCCTTCTCTTTCACGGTTGAAGGACAAAGGAACAGGTGCCGGTAAAACGAGAGAAGACCACGCAGCAACGATGAACCAATTGTTTGCCGCCTATGCGCAAGGAAAACAAGCGAAGGAATTAGCTGTCGTTTTAGGTGAATCTGCCTTGTCAGATATTGATAAAATCTATGCAAAATTTGCGGAACGATTTGAAAACGAATATGTCAACCAAGGATTTTACACCAATCGGACGATCACAGAAACGCTTGACTTAGGTTGGGAACTGTTGGCGATGCTTCCAAGAACCGAGTTAAAACGAATCAAGGATGATTTACTGGATAAGTATTTGCCAGAAGGGAAGTGAGTTCCTTATGCGATTAAACGTCAATCCTACGAGAATGGAGCTAACTCGTTTAAAGAAACAATTAACGACAGCGACAAGGGGACACAAACTTTTAAAGGATAAACAAGATGAATTGATGCGTCAATTTATTTTACTGATCCGTAAAAATAATGAGTTACGCCAAGCAATAGAAAAAGAAACCCAAACAGCAATGAAAGATTTTGTCTTAGCAAAGTCAACAGTCGAAGAAGCCTTCATTGACGAACTTTTAGCATTACCAGCGGAAAACGTCTCACTTTCTGTAGTTGAGAAAAATATTATGAGTGTCAAAGTTCCCCTCATGAATTTTCAATACGATGAAACATTGAATGAGACACCATTAGAGTATGGCTATCTTCATTCTAATGCAGAGTTGGATCGTTCGATCGATGGTTTTACGCAGCTCTTACCAAAGCTTTTGAAGCTGGCAGAAGTTGAAAAAACATGTCAACTCATGGCTGAAGAGATCGAGAAAACCAGAAGAAGGGTCAATGCGTTGGAATATATGACGATTCCTCAATTGGAAGAAACGATTTATTATATTAAAATGAAGCTGGAAGAAAACGAACGAGCAGAAGTAACTCGCCTGATCAAAGTGAAAAATATGGGAACAGAAGAGTAAGGCTGATGCAATTCAGCATTCTAATGGCTTTTTTCATGATCAGAACAAATCGAATTTAGCGTAAGAAGAAAAAGTAGTAATTTATTTTTCTTCTTGCGCTCGTTTGCTTATAATGGAAAGAGGTCGTGAAAAGCATGGTCTGCTTCAAGAATTAAGAACTAAAAATTGAAAATAGCTTTTCATATTTTTGATTTTTTGAGCTTAATTCCGCAGAAGTAATGCTTTGAACACCGTGAGTAAGGTCGTGAAAACATCGGGAGCTCCGATGACAATAAGAAATAATTTTTTGAAACAGCTTCTCATGTTTTGAAAAATTCAGGCTTATTGCCGAGTAATTGCTTCACGCCAATGATTCATTTTGTACCTATTTATGATCGCAGAACAAAATGTCGTTCTGAGATCTTTGATAAAAATTAAGCATAAGGAATGACTATCATGAAAAAAAGAGTAAGAAAACGATTATCACCTGTCCAGCTAATTGCTGCTGGTTTTTTTATCTTGATCCTGTTTGGAGGTAGCTTACTGACGTTACCATTTTTTAGCCGCAGCGGAGAAAGCACCCATTTTATTGATGCCTTATTCACTGCAACCTCAGCTGTTTGTGTGACTGGTTTGACGACACTGAATACTGCGGAGCATTGGAATAGTGCAGGACAGTTTTTGATCATGACCTTGATTGAAATCGGTGGGTTAGGCTTTATGATGATCCCGATCCTCTTTTTTGCTATTGCGAAGAAAAAAATCAGTTTTAGTATGCGGATTGTGCTAAAGGAAGCCTTAAACCTTGAAGAGATGTCGGGTGTAATTAAGTTAATGATCTATATCTTAAAATTTGCGGTGGTGATCCAAGTAATCGGGGCGGTTGCTTTGAGTGTAGTTTTTATTCCTGAATTGGGTTGGGCTAAAGGAATCTGGTTTAGTATCTTTCATGCCGTTTCTAGTTTTTGTAATGCAGGATTTGATTTATTAGGAGACAGTTTACTCGCGGATCAAACAAATGTTTACCTGATCATGGTCGTTTCAGCGTTGATCATTGCAGGTGGATTAGGTTTTATTGTCTGGCGTGATATTCTAAGTTATCATCGGGTCAAAAAAATCACACTACATTCAAAAGTCGCCTTATCTGTAACTGCACTCTTATTAATTGGTGGATTTATTTTATTTCTCATCACTGAAAGAAATGGACTGACTTTAGTTAAAGGTACGTTTACAGAAAGATTAGCGAATACATTTTTTATGAGTGTGACACCAAGAACAGCAGGCTATTACTCTATTGATTATTTACAGATGAGTCATGCAGGATTGATTTTAACGATGTTTTTGATGTACATCGGAGGAACTTCTGGTTCGACAGCTGGAGGACTGAAAACTACGACATTAGGAATTTTATTGATCCAAATGCATGCTATGTTCAAAGGAAAGACACGAGCAGAAGCCTTCGGTCGAACCATTCGCCAAGCAGCCGTGCTACGTGCATTGACTCTTTTCTTTGTAACTCTCTCTTTATGTGTTGTTGCGATCATGGTCCTATCGGTGACGGAGACGATTCCTAAAACGTCAGGAATCGAATATATTGCGTTTGAAGTCTTTTCCGCTTTTGGGACAGTTGGATTGACGATGGGGTTGACCCCGGATTTGACATTGATCGGAAAACTAGTCATTATTTCTTTGATGTATATCGGTCGAGTAGGAATCATGACAGTCGTTTTTTCACTACTAGTAAAAGCGAACAGGGCAGAAGCCAATTACAAATACCCAGAAGAAAGCATCATGCTTGGGTAGTTGTGAAGGTATCGGGGAGTTCTGATGATAATAAAAAAGAAACGCTCAAAACAAGAGAAGCTGTTTTGAGCGTTTTTTTCACAACCTTATCCCCGAATAACTTCGATTTTATATCCGTCAGGGTCAACAACGAAATAATAAGAAGGAGCTGTTCCTGGAAGTCCTTTTAGGTCTGTCACATTGAATCCTTCTGCTTGGTGTTTTTCGTGAAGTGCTTCTAAATCATCCGCAGCAATAGCAATGTGTCCATAGCCATTCCCTAGATCATAGCCTTCATGATCATAGTTATAAGTTAATTCTAGTTCGTAGTCATCTCCTGGTAAAGTTAAATAAACAAGGGTGAATTTGTTTTCTGGAAAATCACGGCGACGACTTTCTTCAAAGCCAAACGCTTTTTGGTAAAATTCTAATGAAGCGTCAAGATCTTTCACTCGAACGCAAGTATGAGCCATTTTCATAAATAACTACTTCCTTTCCTTTTTTTTCATCATAACAAAAAAAGAAAGAGCAATAGAAGATTTGCGCTTGTTTATGAGAAAACTCTCATGTAAAATAAAAAGTAAATAAGCTTAAGGTGGACAAAATGATGGATAAACCAGTATTTGGTGAAAAAGAAGCAGGGGTCCAGTATTCCCCACGATATGCTGCCTATATCATCGTGGAAGAAAAGAACAAACTAGCTATGATTGAAGCTCCAAATGGTGCTTATTTTTTACCTGGTGGAGAGATCGAAGCGATGGAAACAAAAGAAGCAGCTCTTAAGAGAGAACTCCTTGAGGAAATGGGGATCGTCGCAGAAATTGCGACTTATCTAGGGGAAGCGGATGAGTATTTTTATTCCAATTACCGTCAGACCTATTACTATAACCCAGGCTACTTTTATGTGGCAAACGGCTGGCAACAAGTGGCAGAACCAACTGAAAAGACGAATACCATTTGGTGGGTCACACCACAAGAAGCCATTGAAAAATTAAAACGAGGTAGCCACAAGTGGGCGGTTGAAAAATGGTTATTGAACAATTAAAACAATTAAATCAAGAAAAATCCAAAACCAGCGTACAGTCAGTGACGAACTGGTTTTGGATTTTTATTTAGTAGCAAGTGTTATTTTTATTATGATAAAACATACGTTTTGATCGCTTCTGCCACGCCATGTTCTTCATTTGTTTTAGTGACCACGTTGGCAGCTTCTTTAACTAGCGGAACTGCATTTCCCATCGCAACGCCTAAGCCAGCATATTCAATCATCGATAAGTCATTTTCGTTGTCACCAATCGCCATGATCTCATCCTGATCGATTCCAAGATGTTGCGCTAAGTTCGCAACGGCTGCGCCTTTACTTGCTTCTTTGTTTAATACTTCAAAGTAATAAGGCGCACTTTTCACTGTCGTGTATTTTTCACGGAATGTTTGTGGTAAACGAGCAATCGCAGCATCTAAGATATCAGGTTCGTCGATCATCATCATTTTAACCAAATTGATATCTGGTGTCATTTCTTCAGGTGTGCGATATTTCAACGGCATATGAACTAAGCTGGCTTCATGGATCGTATACGCACTGATATCACGATTAGAGGTGTAAATCGCCTGATCATCAATGGAGTGTAGATGACTGCCAACTCGACGAGCCATCACTTCGATTTCTAAATAATCTTCATGTGTCAAACCATGACGTGCGATGATTTTTCCTGATTTTGTTTGTTGGACAAGTGCGCCATTGTAGGTGATCACGTAGTCATTTTCTTGGAATAAATCGAGTTCATTCAACTGTTCCTGGACACCAGGCAACGGTCTGCCGGTACACAAGACGATGGCTACTCCTTTAGCGACAGCCTGAGCAATCGCTTCTTTGACGTCTGCTGTAATTTCTCTTTTCTCATTTAATAAGGTTCCATCGATGTCGATGGCGACTAACTTGATAGACATAATTTCCTCCAGTGATCGTGTGTTTTAGTTTGTTTGGGTAATCAGTGAACCATTGCGGATATGGCTGGCAAATTCTTGATAGGTTTCGTCAAATAGATCATAGTGATTTCTTAAAGACGGATCAACCATTTCTTTTGGAAAGAAAAATCGTTCATCTCCTTGTTCTTGTCCAGCAAGAGCAGCCACAAGTTGGCTCACCTCTGATAATTCTACCAAAGTTCCATCATTTCGCAAGATTTCGATTTGTGTTCGATGGCGTCCTTCTTCGGGGCGATAAAAATCATAAGGCAAATCATAACTGGAATTGATGGCAGTATAGTAGACAGGATTGTAGCCAATTTTTTCCACAAGAGCAGTCATTTCCTTGATCAAGGAAGAAGAGCGATCCCCAGAAAAAGTCGCCGATTTTAACGGTTTACGGTATAAGAAACGTTTAGCTAAATCACTTAAGATTGGATCAGAAAATTCCGTCCATTGGGTAAAATAAGTTCCTAAAACGCCATCGTCTAATTTTAAATACTCATCCAGTGTAAAGTTTTCGTCAAGAAACGGTAAGAGTAGTTGAGAATGGGATTCAAACACATTGGGATCTTCTCGATACAACTCATGCGCCCGATGTAACAAGTGTTCTAAAATTACTTCCATGCCACGAGACACAGGGTGGAAATAAACTTGAACGTACATTTGATAGCGGCTCACAATATAATCTTCGACTGCGTGCATCCCATTCATCGAAAAGGCGATCCCGCCTTTATAGGGACGAATGACACGTAAAATTCGGGTTAAATCAAACGTACCGTATTCTGTCCCAGTGTAATAGGCATCTCGCAACAAGTAATCCATTCGATCAGCATCGATCTGACTCGAAATCATTTGGACGACTT
Source organism: Enterococcus sp. AZ078 (assembly GCF_051714985.1). NCBI lineage: Bacteria > Bacillati > Bacillota > Bacilli > Lactobacillales > Enterococcaceae > Enterococcus > Enterococcus sp. AZ078. The sequence goes on along the minus strand of NZ_JBIOSW010000001.1, from coordinate 2,199,213 downwards.
GGGGATTAGGATATGTTTTTTGGATCACACTGGCGACTTTTTCTGGAAATCCTTCTTCCACACGATTCAAAATTTGATAAACTTCCGTTTCGGGAGAAGTAATGATCTCTACAGTGATCGCTTCATGATTCGTATGGAAAATATGCTCAAATGTATGGGAATAAGGACCATGACCAACATCGTGAAGCAATGCTGCGCACAACGTAACCAAACGTTCTCGATCATCCCAACCGTCAGCGCCAATTTTTTCTTGAGGGAAATTGCGGGAAAAGATATCACAGATCCGTCTTGAGATTTCATAGACCCCTAATGAATGAGTGAACCGACTATGTTCAGCGCCGTGAAAAGTAAAGGAAGAAGTGCCTAACTGTTTGATACGGCGCAATCGTTGGACTTCTTTTGAATTGATCAGGTCTAAAATGACTTGGTGTTGGACATGGATATAGTTATGGACCGGGTCACGAAAGACCTTTTCGATCGGTAATAATTGATATTTATAAGGAATAGTCATCAGCAAGCTCCTTTAATTTATTTCGTTCTTCCATTCGATTGATTTGATCCGTCCACTGTTCAGAAGTGACATGTGCCTCTTTCCAACATAGCGCATCAACGGAACGACTCTCTCCATAGAGTTGTGTGAGTGCCAATTGGAATTGTTGTTTTACATCCTCAATAGTTAAAGGCGTTTCAAGTAAATCAGCTAAGGTTGCCATACTTTCAGGAACGACCGCCGGGTAACCATTCGTGCCGAAATCCTCTTTCAGCGCTTCTTGATAGAATCGTTTCATCGCTTGACCTCTGGTTTGTTGTGCGCCATTGACACTAACATACATCATCACAGAAATCCCATTTTTTATGCGACGTTGGGCGATCCCCGCAAACTTTTTACCGTTGATACTCAGGTCATACGTACCAGGACAATAAGAATGGGTCACTTCAAAAGCTTCGATTGATACGGTTGGAAAAGCCAGACGAGTCAATGTGAGCATTTTTTCATAGGCAGCATCAATCGATATCTTCTCCTGTTCGTTTTGAGGGAAAATCAATGAGAGATTTAAAACCCCTTGATCAGAAATGATCCCTAATCCACCAGCGTTACGAACGATTGGCTGATAGCCTGCTTTTCTTAGCTCCTGAATGCCTTCATGGAAGTAGGGCGTTCGAGTATCTTTCATTCCTAAGATCACCGTTTGTTCATATTGCCAAAAATGGAGAAAGTTTTGGTTGTTTTTTTTTGAATACTCGGTTAAGATATCCGTCAGAGCAAAAGGGGTAAAATCATTTTTTTGATAAATTTTTTGATCCAAAATAATTGTTGGATTCATTACATTCGCTCCTTTATATAATTAATCATCGATTGATATTCCAATGATTCACGTTTGTCATCGTTTCATGGGAGTTTCTCTCATTATTATACTATACTCTAACATACTCTAAAAAAAGAATTTATTGAGTCTGGGACAAAACTTGGCTCAGTCTCTTCTGGTAGCTCTAAAAACGAATAAACGGTGTTCAAGCATCAGCTCCTTGAAATAAGCCTGAATTTTTCAAAATATGAGAAGCTATTTTAAAAAATTCTTTCTTATTGTCATCGGAGCTCCCCGATGCTTTCACAACCTCTTCGATGACGAGTTGTTTGACAAATAGACGAAAACTAGGAACAATGTACCTATATGAAGTAAAGGAGAAGGTAAAATGGCACAATCGCAAGGAACACCCATTTCAATCAAATTACGGACGAAAGTCATGCAAAACGGGGAGCATCAAGACTTTTTCTTTGATCTGAAAGGTCAAATGGTCAAAATTGGGGATACGTTATACATACGATACCAGGAAATTCAGGAAAATACAGCAGAAGAAATCCCTGTAACGATCAAATTGATGCCCGATGGACAGGTTCAACTGATTCGTGCGGGAGAAACACGGATGCGACTAAAATTCGGGTATCGTGAACGTTTGGAAACAACGTATCGGACACCTTATGGCATGCTTCAAATTGAAACGTACACCAAAGAATTACATGTTAGTCTGAAAGACCGACCAACCGCTGGGAAAGTAATGATTGAATACGACTTGCTAATGGGACCAGAAAAATTAGGGGAATATTATTTAACTTTAGATTTTACTGCTTAAATCGCAAAGAAACGTTTGATTTTTTACGTATGATTTTGTATGATAAGGAGTAGACTGTGAAAGGACGTGTCCTGATTGGAAATTAGTGTATTTGAAGGTGCAAACAAAAACGAATTATCAATGATCGAAGTAGCACATGCGATCTTAGAACAACGTGGCGATGTGATGGATTTTTCTGATTTAGCCAACCAAATCCAAACCTATCTTGGAAAATCAGACAGTGAGATTCGTGATTCACTGGCACAATTTTATACTGACTTAAATATTGATGGTAGCTTTATTTCATTAGGTGACAATCGTTGGGGCTTACGTTCATGGTATGCGATCGATTCGATCGATGAAGAAGTAAACCATGGAATTGACGAAGAAGATGAAGATACACCTCGTCGACGCAAACGTAAAAAAGTCAATGCCTTTATCAACGATGATGAAGATGCGATCGATTATAATGATGATGACCCAGAAGATACTGACTTGTCTGACGAAGATGACGATGATCTTTTTGAAGATGATGATGACGATGATGAAGAAATCGCTGCTTATAACTCTGACTTGCAAGAAATCGGTGCAGACGACACAAGTGACGATGAAGAAGAATTACCAGGCAACATCGAAGAAGATCTAAGCATCATTGAAGATGACGATGAAGACGAAGACTACGAGGACGAAGAGTTTACCGAAGAATAGACTTTCGGCTTCATAGCTGCAGATCCCCCAATAAGGGATCTGCAGTTTTTTTGTATTGATTTTTTACATAAATTAAAAAATAATTGAAACTTTTTGGTTTGTTTGATCGTCATAGTAAGTGAGAGGGAAAGGAGATGGGTCCGATTTTTAATCGTTACAAGAAAAAGAAGCAAATCGAAAAATCAAAGAATTTATTAAGTGAATTGATCCAAGAGGAATATGAGAAAATGTTTCGGATCACAATGAATTATGTTCATAACAAAGAAGAAGCATTAGACGTGATGCAAGACAGTTTTCATAAAGCGTTAGCTGCTATTGAACAAGGGAAAGAGATTGAACGATTTTCAGCTTGGTTTTATCGTATTTTGATACGAACAGCTATCGATGCTTGGCGTAAGCAAAAACGAAATCAATCGGAAACATTGGAAGAAGAAACGATTCAACTCGCTCATACAATGGACGATTCATTGACTGATTTACATGGAATCATTGAAGGAATTGATAGCCCTGAAAAGGAAATTTTGATTTTACATTTTTTTGAAGGCTTTCGTTTAAAAGAAATTGCAGAGATTCTTGATTTGAATGAAAACACCGTCAAAACCAAAATGTATCGTACGTTAAATCAGCTAAGAAAAATCTTACAGTAAAAATCACAATAAAGGAGAGAAAGACGATGTATTCAGCTCAGAAAGAACTAGAACAACTGAAACAAGTCTATCAACAACAAGAAATCCCTCATGGTATCAAAAATGAGATGATCAAGCGCTACTCACTGGAAGAACAAAGGTTTAACCAGCGAGTGAAACGAAAAAAACAAGTGAAAGGACTTATTCTATCTTTTGCTATTATTGCGATGATGTTCAGCAGTGTTTTTTTTAACAATCAAATTCGTAGTTTTGCTGAAGATTTACCCTTGATTGGCCCAGTCGTGAAATTAATTTTAGGGAAAACACTGTCTGATGAAGCAATCGAGATCCGAGTGCCGCAAATCAGTACAAAAGATAAAGAAAATAGTCAGACGATTGCTGGACTGAACAAAAAGTACTTTCGTGAAGGACAAGAAAACTTTGAAAAAGCAAAAGTACAGTACCAAGACTTTAAAACAAATCATTTTCAAGTTACGGGAGATTATCAGAAACTGTTGGATGATCCGCGTTTTTTAGTGATTGAACGAAAGATGACACAAACTGCCGCAGACAGCTATACGGAAAAGCGTTATGATACGATTGATAAAAAAAGCGGAGTAGTCTTATCTTTACCACTTTTATTCAAAGATGATCAGTATCTTTCCGTTTTGACAAATGAAGTCAAAGAGCAAATGCAAAAAAATAGCAAAGAAAACCCTGATCAGTATTATTGGACAGATGATGATTTTAAAGATGGACTAATCAAAAAAACGCCATTAGTTACTAAAGATACCAAGTTTTATATTAATAGGAACCACGAATTAGTCTTAGTTTACGATCAATTTTCGATCGCACCTGGCTATATGGGCACACCAACCTTTGTGATACCTAAAGAAGTGACACGTTCACTTTTAGCTTCTCCAGATTACTTAAATGAGTAAGCTCAACCTAAAAAATAAATAACTGATCCTTTGCGCTATCATAAGAGTTGATTTGATTTTGGAAAAATACTTCAAATAGTTCAATTATACATGGTTATAATATATACAAAATGTCTAGGACAGCCATTGTTGGATAAATAGCTGTTTAAGAGAGATTGAGACAAAAGTATTTCGCATCAAGAAATAAGAAGGAATTTCCGAAAATTGACAAGAAACGCAAACACTGGTTTTTGCTGTTGATTGTTACCTACTTGGTGCTTCACAAATTTTTGGTCAATTTCGACAAATTTTTTGAAGATGCTACTTTTTTCTCACCGTGAACAAGAGGTCAGCTCTTTGAACATCATTTATTCGTTTTTAGAGATACTAGAAGAGACTGAAGCAAGTTTTGTTTCAGTCCCTTTTATTTTAGAGAACTATCCAAATTTCGTCCTAGAATTTTTTGTGCAAATATCGTAAATGATGTGAAAGTATATACTTTTTAGTATATACTTATTGTTGGATAAAAATATTTTCTCATTATTGTTGGTTCTGCTAATAAATAAAGCTAGCAGAAAGTTTGGAGAATATTTTAGGAGGAATCTCGTGAAAAAACAACCAAAATTTCAAGAAATTGCGAATGAAATTGAGAAGCGAATCATGGAAGGAATTTACGTTTCTAGTCAAAAATTACCTTCAGAATATGATTTAGCAGACGAGTTTCAATGTAGTCGTTTAACTGTTCGTAAAGCAATCGAATTATTGATCAGCCAAAATAAGTTGATCAAAGAAAAAAGTAAAGGCACGTATGTCATGAAACAACCTAAGATCCAAAGTGGCTCTGGAGGATTGCAAAGCTTTACCGAAACTGCTCGAATCCAAGGGAAAAAGACAAAAACGCAAGTCTTAGAATGCGAAGTTACTGAACAACTACCAACGAATGTTAAACAAGCTTTTGGTGAATCGATTTCTGAGCCAATCGTTCATTTGAGACGATTACGTTATTTTGATGACGAACCAATGACGGTTGAAAATCTTTATATTTTAAAACGTTATCTGGGAGAAGTCTCTCAAGAAGAATTAAGTGGGTCACTCTATCAAGTGATCGAAAAAAACGTGGAGATCGCTTATTCTCACCAAGAAATCGAAGCAGTGAAAGCGACGGCTGACGTGGCAAAACTCTTGCAAGTAGCTGTGGATGAACCGATGTTGTTTGTCCATTCAATGACATATTCGCCAGCAGCCAAACCAATCTTATATGACTGCTCGTATTATCGTGCAGATAAATATACATTTAAAAATACGTTGATTCGTCAAAAAAGGAGTGAATAAATTGAAAAAAAGCAAGTCGATGATCGATGAACATTGGGAGGAATTTCTTGAATTTCTTCAAACAGTTATGAAAGTACCAAGTGTGAAAGGGGAGCCGGAAGATCATGCTCCGTTTGGGAAAGCACCTCGAGAAGTGTTGGACCTTGTACTTAAAAAAGGAAAAGAAGTAGGGTTTAAGACCAAAGTGATTGATGATGCGATCGGGTACGTCCAATGGGGAGAAGATGATGAGGACTATATTGGGATCATTGGTCATTTAGATGTGGTTCCAGCAGGATCGGGATGGGATTTTCCACCCTTTGATTTAAGCGAAAAAGATGGACGCTTTTATGGACGAGGGATTTTAGATAATAAAGGGCCGATCATTAGTTGTTTTTATGCTCTGATCCTGTTGAAAAAAATGGGAGCGGTTCCTAAAAAAACGATCCGCATTATTTTTGGGACTGACGAAGAAAGTGGGATGTCTGATGTGGCTCATTATTTACAGGCTGAAGTTCCGCCATCATTTGGTTTTACGCCAGATTGTAAATATCCAGTTGTTTACGGAGAAAGAGGAGTAGTCAACCTAACGATTCATTTCCCATTAGTTAAAGAAGAAGTTATTCAAATCAGTGATTTTGCAGGGGATCAATATCGAGATCATGTGCCAGACCAGCTGAGTGTTTCGATTAATGAGAAAAAATTTGATGTGGAAGGAAAACGTTCTCCAAGTAATGCCCCAGAATTAGGAGAGAATGCGATTACGCTGCTTGCCGAAAAAATCAAAGCAGATTCAGCTGTTCCAGAACAAATACGAGCTTATTTTGATTGGATCTGGCAAGCTTTCCACAATAAACATTATGGAGAAGGAATCGAGCTTGCTTTGTCTGATGAAGATTCAGGCAGGTTGATTCTTACACCTGTGAATTTGCAAAAAAACACTAACGGGTTAGATTTAGAAGTTGCTTTTCGTTACCCTGTTTCAGTCACAGAAGAGGAAGTCGTGAGTGGGTTGGCTAAACAGTTGCCCAAGAAAGCGACTTTTACAATCAATCGCAGTATTCCAGGGATCTGTCAGAAAAAAGATTCGCCCGAAATCAAAAAACTATCTCAAATTTATGGCGAGATTACTGGGAACGACCCTACACCAGTGACGACAACGGGTGCTACTTATGCCAGAAAGATTCCTAATGTATTAGCGTTTGGTCCCTCTTTTCCTGGACAGAAAGGGATTGCACATAACAAAAATGAGTATATGGAAGTAACAGATCTGCGCATGAATTTAGAGATATACCTGCGAAGCATTCAAGCATTGATCGAATAAACAGTTATATATTTTTTAAAAAAAAGATTATCAGAGACTTCTCTTATAAATCAATTAGATTTTAAGAAAAGTCTCTTTTTAGTATAGACATAATAGTATATACTAAATAAAATAGATGTAAGCGCTATATATAGGAGGAGTAAACATGTGGGGAATTATCGCAACGTGGCGTATGGCACATGATGGTGTGTTAGCTGCTAAAGAATTATTAGAACAGGAAGGAACATGCGGAGATGCTGTGGAAACGTCAATCAAATGTGTAGAAGACTATCCATTTTATAAATCAGTTGGCTATGGTGGCTTGCCAAACGAACGAGGCATTGTAGAAATGGATGCGGCTTTTATGGATGGGGATACGTTCAAAATTGGGGCAGTGGCTGGGATCGTAGATATTGCGAATCCAATATCAGTTGCCAGAAAATTAAGTAATGAAAAATTCAATAGTTTTCGCGTAGGACAAGGAGCCACTGAATATGCAATGCTAGCAGGATTCGAACGGAAAAACATGCTAACGCCAAGAGCTAAAAAAATTTGGCAAAAACGAGTGGCAGAAGTGGCGAAAACGAATCTAAGCCCCTATGACGGACATGATACGGTGGGCGTGGTTTCTTTGGATCAACACACTGGCATGGCTGCAGGAACGTCTAGTTCTGGATTATTTATGAAAAAGCAAGGTCGTGTGGGAGATTCCCCTTTATCAGGTTCTGGTTTTTACGTCGACAGTCAAATCGGTGGTGCGACAGCAACTGGTCTAGGAGAAGATCTAATGAAAGGCTGTCTAGCTTATGAAATTGTTCGCTTGATGGGAGAAGGAGTCACTCCACAAAAAGCCTGTGATCAAGCTGTGTATTCTTTTACTGATTTATTAAAAGAACGGTATGGCAAAGCAGGTGCTTTTTCATTAGTTGCTATGAATAAAGCAGGTGAATGGGGAGTTGCGACTAATGTAGAATTTACGTTTACTGTTGCAACTGAAAAGGAGCAACCAGCTATCTACTTAGCTAATCCAGGAGTTGATCAGACAACGATCATTGAACCAATCACCAAAGAATGGCTGGATGCTTATGAAAAACGCATCAAAGCCCCAGTTTGATCCCAGTATCGAAGTCATTTAGCTGATAATCAGCATATGTATATATAAGGAGGAGAAAAAAATGGCAACAAAAAAAATCTATTTATTCTGTGAAGCAGGGATGTCAACGAGTATTATGGTCAATAAAATGATGGAAGTAGTCACAAAACATCAGATGCCACTAGAAATCCATGCGTTCCCAGCAATCCATGCAGAGGAAAAAGTTGAACAAGAGAAACCGGTAGCTATCTTATTAGGACCACAAGTTCGTCATTTAAGTGACAAAATGAAAAAAACGTTTGAGCCGTTAGGCATTCCTGTAGGCACAATTGCCACAGAAGCATATGGCATGATGGATGGCGAACGTGCGATGAAAGATGTCCTGAAAATGATCAAAGAAAGTAGAAAATGAGTTTTTGTAAACGGAAACAGTTGGAGTCAACAAAAAGATCGGGGGAAAAAAGATGCAAAAATTTTTGAATTGGTTAGAAAAAGTTTTGACACCAATGGCAAAAACGGTTGGAGAAAATAAATATTTGATTGCTATACGAGATGGCTTTTTACTTTCTACACCGTTATTGATCGTGGGGTCATTGTTTCTAGTATTGACCAACTTTCCAATACCAAATTGGAATGAATGGATGGCTGGATTTTTAGGGGAAAATTGGGCAGTCATGTTGAATAAGCCTGCTACCGCCAGTTTTGATATCATGACGATTTTAGCAGTTGGGGGCATCGGTTATAGTTTAGCAAAGCAATTTAAAGTGGATGCGATGCAAGCAGCAATTATTTCTTTAGTTTCATTCTTTATCGTAACGCCTTTTACCACATTATTTACGCCAGAAGGTTCGACTGAAGTATTTGAAGTCGGAAGTCTTCCTTTACGTTGGATGGGATCAAGTGGTTTATTTTTAGGGATGGTAGTTGCTTTAGTAGCGACTCGTATGTTCGTTGCTTTGATTCGCACAGGGTGGACAATCAAAATGCCAGATGGCGTGCCGCCTACTGTTGTTAAATCGTTTGAAGCGTTGATTCCAAGCTTCGTCATCTTAACGTTCTTTATGGTGGCGAATTGGGTAGCGAGTTTAACCACATATGGGAATTTACAAGAAATCCTGTTTAAATTCTTACAAACACCATTGTTAAGTTTAGGGAATACTTTAGGTGCTATGATCATTGCGTACTTATTTTTACATTTTTTCTGGTTTTTCGGAATCAACGGTTCAAGTGTCGTAGGTGCAGTCTTCAATCCAGTTCTTCGTGCTTTATCGATTGAAAATCTAAATGCGTTCAAAGACGGACATGAAATTCCTAATATCATTACAGGTCAATTTCAAGATATGTTTGCAACATTTGGTGGGGGCGGTTCTACCTTATCATTGATTTTGATTATGATTCTTGTATGTAAAAGTCAGCGAGTGAAAAAACTTTCACAATTATCGCTTGTACCAGGAATTTTCGGGATCAATGAACCGATCATCTTTGGTTTACCGATCGTATTAAATCCAATCATTTTGATCCCATTTGCTTTAGTACCGACAATCAATATCATTATTGCTTATTTTTGTATGGACCTAGGGCTAGTTGCTTACACCAATGGGATTCAACTTCCATGGACAACGCCACCGATCATTTCAGGCTTTTTAGTCAGTGGTTGGCAAGCTTCTGTCCTTCAGGGATTACTTATTTTATTAGGAATGGCAGTTTATTATCCATTCATCAAAGTGTTAGACAATCAATATCTGAAAGAAGAGCTTGAGGCAGAAGAATCAACAGCAGAAGAAATCAATTTTGATGACTTTGATTTTGATACCTTATAAAAAGGAGTAGGAGCATGAAAAAAATCATTTTGATCCTCAACCATGTGACCGCAGGTATGGGAAGTGACGAACAAGCACAATTACCTCCAAGTGGAAAAAAAACTGCTCTAGGACCGGGAGAAACATTAGCGCCATTGTTTAAAGAAAAAAAGGCAGAGATTATTGCTACTTTATACTGCGGTGATCGTTATTATTCAAGTCATCCAGAAGAAGTCAAACAAAAATTTATCGGATTCGCCAAAAAGTTTGAAGCAGATGCGATATTATGTGGACCAGCTATGCATTATCCTAATTTTGGAGAGATGGCAGGCGGGTTAGTCGAAGCTTTTAACAAAGAAGGCATTCCTGCTGCCGCTGCAATGTCTGTTGAAAATCCTGCTGTAGCAAAATATCAGCAAGTGATCCCCATCGTTAAAATGCCAAAAAAAGGTGGGATCGGACTAAATCAATCCTATAAAAATATGGCAACAATCGTGACACAGTTAGCGAAAGGGGAAGAACGAACTTCCTCAGAACAAGAAATGATCTTTTGAATCAAAAGTGAATAAACGGAGCATAATGTCTTTTCTTAAGTTGAAAAGCTGTTTCGATAGATGACGGAAAAAAGCCAATCATTACGTATGTTTTGATTGGCTTTTTGTGTGAAGAAGGTTGCAAAGAATAGTTTGCCACAAGCAGGATCAGGGGAGATGAGGAACACGTAAGGCTTTGATCAATGTCAATGTTTGGGTAGAAAGATTCGATCAATTAGCTAACTGAATTTCATCGTTTGCCAACTTGCTCCTTCTCTTTATTGATTTATTCCTTCTCTTTATTAAAAAGTAGAGTGAAAAATAGACTTGAATCTCAATGGATCGTCCAATAAACTATTTATTGTAAGCGATTTATTCTTGATTGAAGAAAAGTGGTGATGTATGAACAAAGTAAAGATACTCATGACCTTGTTTGTTAGCTCTATACTCCTATTTTTGATTTCTCATCCCCAAGAAATAGCGGCAACTACAAGCAAGTCTAATGTAGAAACACATGCAACATTTTCCAAAGTAATGACTTATGATCAAATGATTGAGCAACTCACAAACGATCTTCAGCTTTCATCAACAAAAGCAAGGCAAAAACTCGAATCTTCGGACAAAATTGTTCACACAGTTACTCGAAATAGAGCAACCTTTCGAGTACTGTCGCATACTGTGACGGTGAATAAGACATACAAGCCAACGATGCGGTTTTATTGTGAAACGAGTGAAAGTGGTCATTTTAGAGCGATTAAACGAATAATAGCAATAAATTTGGTTAGAGAAGACCAGGAAGTGGCAAAAGCCTTTTCCGGAACTGTCTATGTCAACTTAGAAGAAGCCAATCGTATCTATTATATCGTGAATGGTGACTTCTTTAATCAAGGTACGACTTCATGGCAAATCGGATCAACGAGTGGTGTAGACAGTGCGCTAGATCTAAGGTTTACTACAAAGGATGCCGGGAGCCATTACCAATACAGTTATAGTGAACACCGAATCACTTTTTGATTTGCAGGCGGGTAAGGAAGTGGACAGCGATCGCTAACCATTGCTGAATAATAGTGAATGGTTAAAGAAAAGTGTTGGGAGAGATATGGATGGCTCGTAAAACTTAGTTTACACAAAAAATAACGAAAAAAGCTGATCCATACATGCGGATCAGCTTTTTATCTTTTAAATTTAGAAAGCAAAACATTCCCAAATATGCTAAGATAGCAATAGACGCGTCCTGAGGGAATCGAACCCCCGTCTCAAGAACCGGAATCTTACGTGATATCCACTACACTAAGGACGCAAGTACAGACACAATTGTAACGAAACTAAAAAAAAATTACAAGGGGAATGGACAAAAAAATGAAATTTCAACAAAACTTTTCACAAAAACAACAGCAAACACAAAAATTAGCCATGACACAACATCTGCAACAGTCCATCCAGGTATTGCAATATAACAGTGAAGAGCTCTTGGCATTTGTTGAAAATCAAGCATTAGAAAATCCATTGATAGAAGTAGTGGAACCAGAATGGCAATCTGACTATCAGAAGATCAGATCAGCCAATGATAATGAAGAAACCAACTACTTAAATCAAATTCCCGATACCAGTGTTTCCTTATTTGAATCATTGATCGAACAGATCCATTTGAACTATCGGCAGACCTTCTTACGTCAGTTAGTTCTTTATTTAGTCGAGTACATTGATTTAAATGGATTTTTGACGATTGATTTAAAAGAGGCACAAGAACAAACAAATGCAACTTCGATTGAGATCCTTGATGCACTGACGCTGGTCCAACAACTTGAACCAGCAGGTGTGGGGGCACGAAGTTTACAAGAGTGTTTGATGTTACAAACGGAAAGAGATGACTTTGCACCAGAGTTAGCGTATATCGTTTTGGAAGAGTGTTTTGAGTTGCTGGTTGATCGCAAATGGAAAGAGATCGCTCAACGCTTTTCAATCGAACTTAGTGAAGTACAACGAATCTTTGATTACATCCAAACACTTAGCCCAAGCCCTGGACGGATTTTTGATCGAAGCAGTGAATTATATATCATTCCTGATGTCAAAGTGATGGTTGATAAGGACCAAAAAGTGTCTGTCCTTTCTAGACGAGGAAATCAACCAGATGTTCGTTTCCAAGAACATTATTTTAATCAGATGCTTAAAAAAGCAGACAAAGAAACGCAAGCGTATTTGAAAGAACGGAAACAAGAGTTTGACTGGTTGAAAAAAACGATTCTACAACGTGGGGATACGATTTTACGGGTGGCTCAAATCATTGTTTCCCATCAACAAGCCTTTTTCACAAATAAAGAACGACCAATTAAACCGCTGACATTAAAAGAAGTGGCAAAAGAGTTGGAAGTACATGAATCCACTGTCAGCCGTGCCGTCAATGGAAAATACCTGGAAACTGAATTTGGGGTTTTCGAGCTTAAGAAATTCTTTACAACTAGACTACAGCAAAGTGGGACAGATACTGAGACCGATCTCTCAGCTGATACTGCACAAAAGAAAATCCAAGAACTTGTAGATCAAGAAGACAAAATCAAACCACTTTCTGATCAAAAGATCGTAGAATTATTAAAAAAAGATGAAATATTGATTTCAAGAAGGACGGTTGCAAAATATCGTGACCTGCTGGGAATCCCAAGTTCATCGAAAAGAAAACGTTATGATAGATAATGTGAATCTCGACTAGAAAAAAATGAAAAGTTTTTTCTAGTCTTTTTTTATTGAAAAAAACGGGTAAAACTGTTAGACTTACATTCGTGAGGTTGAGATTTTCCTTTTAAATACTTAGTAGTAGGAAAGTCGCTTTTCTTTTTTTATCGTACATGGGTCGTTTTGAGTCTACATTGGACAAATATCGTCCAACTAAGGAGATCGCTATGCTTGATGAATTGAAAATGATTGAATCTGTTGCACCGGATATTATCGAGGTTTTACAGGAAAGATATAAAATTTTACGTAATATTTATTGGATGCAGCCAATAGGTCGTCGTAGTTTATCAGAGAGTATGGGCATCACAGAACGCGTATTACGAACAGAAACAGATCTACTAAAACAGTTAGATTTGATCAACACCTCTAAAAGCGGTATGACTTTGACCAAAAAAGGAGAAGAAGTTTATCAAAGCCTTGAGAACTTCATGGATCAACTTTTAGGAATGCATCAGACAGAAAAAAAACTGGCTGAGTATTTTGGGAATCAACGTTGTATCGTGGTATCAGGAAACAGTGAAGAACAGCCTAAAGTGGCGGATGCTTTTGGTGAAGCATTAAATGAAGCTTTAGATTTGTTACTACCGGAGGGCAATAATATCATTGCTGTAATGGGCGGAACAACGATGGCTGTAGTAGCTGAACAACTGACAAATTTGGAAAACAATCAGCGACATAATCTATTTGTGCCAGCTCGTGGTGGTATCGGAGAGGCTGTGACTGTACAAGCAAATTCCGTAAGTGCTAGAATGGCTACAAAAGCAAGTGGAAATCATCGTGCATTGTATGTTCCAGAACAATTAAGTTTAGCAACGTACAATTCCTTGCTCAATGAACCCTCTATTCAAGAAGTGTTAAACTTGATTAGTCAGGCAAATTGTGTTATTCATAGTATTGGACGCGCACTCCATATGGCAGCACGTCGAAAAATGACTGAAAAGGAATTAGTCATGCTGAAACAGGCGAATGCGGTGGCGGAATCTTTCGGCTATTTTTTCAATGAAAATGGCGAAGTCGTATATAAAGTTCCTCGCATCGGAATCGAATTGAAAGATTTGGCAAATGTACCCATCATTCTTGCGATTGCTGGGGGAAAGTCAAAAGCAAAAGCGATTCGCGCCTATATGAAAAATGCACCAAAACAAACGTGGCTCATCACTGATGAAGCTGCAGCAAAAGAGATTTTAAAAGGGGTATCCCTTTAAAATAAATATTTTTTTGATTTTCATAAGGAGGAAATCTTAAATGACAGTTAAAGTAGGTATTAATGGTTTTGGACGTATCGGACGTCTAGCATTCCGTCGTATCCAAGATGTAGATGGAATCGAAGTAGTAGCAATCAACGACTTAACAGATGCTAAAATGTTAGCACACTTGTTAAAATATGACACAACTCAAGGACGTTTCAACGGAACAGTTGAAGTTCACGAAGGTTCATTCAACGTTAACGGAAAAGAAGTTAAAGTATTAGCTAACCGTAACCCTGAAGAATTACCTTGGGGCGAACTAGGTGTTGACATCGTTCTAGAATGTACTGGTTTCTTCACTTCAAAAGCAGCTGCTGAAAAACATTTAACAGCTGGTGCTAAACGTGTTGTTATCTCAGCTCCTGGTGGAAATGACGTTCCAACAATCGTTTATAACACAAACCACGAAACATTAACTGGTAAAGAAACAGTTATCTCAGGTGCTTCATGTACTACTAACTGTTTAGCTCCTATGGCTAAAACATTAAACGACAAATTTGGTGTTGTTGAAGGATTAATGACAACTATCCACGCTTACACAGGTGACCAAATGACTCTAGACGGACCTCATCCTAAAGGTGACTTCCGCCGTGCACGCGCTGCTGCTGCAAACATCGTTCCTAACTCAACAGGTGCTGCTAAAGCTATCGGTTTAGTAATCCCTGAATTGAACGGTAAATTAGACGGAGCTGCTCAACGTGTTCCTGTACCAACAGGTTCATTAACTGAATTAGTTACAGTTCTTGAAAAAGAAGTAACTGTTGACGAAATCAACGCAGCAATGAAAGAAGCTTCAAACGAATCTTACGGATACAACACAGACGAAATCGTTTCTTCTGATATCGTTGGTATGACTTTCGGTTCATTATTTGACGCTACACAAACTAAAGTAATGACTGTTGGCGACAAACAATTAGTTAAAACTGTTGCTTGGTATGACAACGAAATGTCTTACACTGCACAATTAGTACGTACTTTAGAATACTTCGCTAACTTATAAGATAGACCAAACGTACAAGTGTAATTTATAAGCATGTACACTTAAAAGCGGGGAAGCAATCGCGCTTCTTCCGCTTTTTTTGATAGTAAGTTTATTTAGGAGGAAATAAAATGGCTAAGAAAACAGTGAAAGATATTGATTTAAAAGATAAAAAAGTTCTTGTCCGTGTTGACTTTAATGTTCCTTTGAAAGATGGCGTGATCACAGATGACACACGTATCAAAGCAGCATTACCAACAATCAACTACGTATTAGAACAAGGTGGAAAAGCAATTCTTTTCTCTCACTTAGGACGTGTAAAAACGGAAGAAGATAAAGAAGGTAAATCTTTAGCTCCCGTTGCAAAACGTTTAGGCGAACTATTAGGAAAAGAAGTAACTTTCGTTCCTGAAACTCGTGGTGCAGAATTAGAAGCAGCAATCAATGGCATGAAAGATGGCGACGTGGTTGTTTTTGAAAACACTCGTTTTGAAGACATTGATGGCAAAAAAGAAAGCAAAAATGATGCAGACCTAGGTAAATACTGGGCTTCATTAGGTGATGTATTTGTCAATGATGCTTTCGGTACAGCTCACCGTGCGCATGCTTCAAACGTCGGAATTGCTTCAACTGGTATCCCAACAGTTGCTGGATTCTTGATGGAAAAAGAAATCAAATTTATCGGTGAAGCCGTTGAAGAACCAAAACGCCCTATGATCGCAATCTTAGGTGGCGCAAAAGTTTCTGATAAAATCGGTGTAATCGAAAACTTGATTCCTAAAGCAGACAAAATCTTGATCGGTGGCGGAATGACTTACACATTCTACGAAGCTAAAGGAATCAAAATCGGTAACTCTTTAGTAGAAGCTGATAAAGTTGAATTAGCAAAAGAATTGATCGAAAAAGCTGGCGACAAATTAGTCTTGCCAATCGATAACGTTTGTGCTCCAGAGTTCTCAAACGATGTTGAAACACAAGTAATCGAAGGCGATATCCCTGAAGGATTGATGGCTTTAGACATCGGCCCTGCATCAGTGAAATTATTTGCTGATACATTACAAGGTGCAAAAACAGTTGTTTGGAACGGACCAATGGGTGTGTTCGAAATGAGTAACTTTGCTAAAGGTACAATCGGTGTTTGTGAAGCAATCGCTAACCTTGAAGATGCAACAACAATCATCGGTGGTGGTGACTCAGCAGCAGCTGCAGAACAATTAGGTTTTGCTGACAAATTCACACATATCTCAACAGGTGGCGGCGCAAGCTTAGAATTACTAGAAGGTAAAGAACTACCTGGTTTAGCTGCAATCAACGATAAATAAGCATCGTTCGTTGTATCTGATTTAGATGAAGACAGCTGCTTTTTGCAACGGTGAATTGATTCAAACTCAAATAAATTTAACCAAAAAGCAGCTTTTTCTTTTTATACGTGGAGGAGAGTTCCACGACTCATAATTTTAAAGGAGTGCATACTGTCATGCGTAAACCAATTATCGCTGGTAACTGGAAAATGAACAAAACTGCATCTGAAGCAAAAGAATTTGCTGAAGCAGTAAAAAACAACATCCCTTCAAATGAAAAAGTTGATTCTGTTATCGGATCACCTGCTTTGTTCTTACAAGAACTAATGGCTTCAGCTGAAGGAACAGAATTAAAAATCTCAGCACAAAACTGCTACTGGGAAAACTCAGGTGCATTCACAGGTGAAACTTCACCAGCTGCTTTAGCAGACTTAGGTGTGGACTATGTGATCATCGGACATTCAGAACGTCGTGAATACTTCCATGAAACAGATGAAGACATCAACAAAAAAGCGAAAGCTATCTTTGCAAACGGCATGATCCCAATTCTTTGCTGTGGTGAATCTTTAGAAACTTACGAAGCTGGAAAAACAGCTGAATGGATCGAAGGACAAATCACTGCTGGTCTTGAAGGATTAACAGATGGCCAAGTAAGCAACATGGTTATTGCTTATGAACCAATCTGGGCAATCGGTACTGGTAAATCAGCTGATGCACAAATTGCTGACGAAATCTGTGGCGTTGTACGTCAAACAGTTGAAAAATTATACGGCAAAGAAGTATCTGATGCAGTACGTATCCAATACGGTGGTTCTGTAAAACCAGAAAACATTGCTGAATATATGGCGAAAGAAAATGTTGACGGAGCATTAGTTGGTGGCGCAAGCTTACAAGCTGATTCATTCTTAGCATTATTAGACGCTGTAAAATAATTAGTGAAAATTTGCGAAAAATGCAAGAAATGTTTGCACTAACGCCTAAAATTAACTAAAATCGTATATGAGGGAAATCCCTTAGGAAAAAACAAACTCAAAGGAGAGACAAAACATGTCAATTATTACTGATGTTTACGCTCGCGAGATCTTAGACTCACGCGGTAACCCAACAATCGAAGTAGAAGTATACACAGAAAGCGGAGCTTTTGGCCGTGGAATGGTTCCTTCAGGTGCTTCAACTGGTGAATACGAAGCCGTTGAATTACGTGATGGAGACAAAGCTCGTTATGGCGGTAAAGGTGTAACTAAAGCTGTTGACAACGTAAACAACATCATTGCTGAAGCAATCATTGGCTACGATGTACGTGACCAAATGGCAATCGATAAAGCTATGATCGCTTTAGACGGAACTCCTAACAAAGGTAAATTAGGTGCGAACGCAATTTTAGGTGTATCTATCGCTGTTGCTCGTGCAGCTGCTGACTACCTAGAAGTACCTTTATACCACTACCTAGGCGGATTCAATACAAAAGTTTTACCAACTCCAATGATGAACATCATCAACGGTGGATCACATGCGGATAACTCAATCGACTTCCAAGAATTCATGATCATGCCTGTTGGCGCTCCAACATTCAAAGAAGCTCTACGTATGGGTGCTGAAGTATTCCACGCATTAGCAGCAATCTTGAAATCTCGTGGATTAGCTACTTCTGTTGGTGACGAAGGTGGATTCGCTCCTAACCTTGGTTCAAACGAAGAAGGTTTTGAAGTAATCATCGAAGCAATCGAAAAAGCTGGCTATGTACCTGGTAAAGACGTTGTTCTTGCTATGGATGCTGCTTCTTCAGAATTCTACGACAAAGAAAAAGGTGTTTACGTATTAGCTGATTCAGGCGAAGGCGAAAAAACAACTGACGAAATGATCAAATTCTACGAAGAATTAGTTTCTAAATATCCAATCATCTCAATCGAAGACGGATTAGACGAAAACGACTGGGACGGATTCAAGAAATTAACTGACGTATTAGGCGACAAAGTTCAATTAGTTGGTGACGACTTGTTCGTAACAAACACTCAAAAATTATCTGAAGGTATTGAAAAAGGAATCGCTAACTCAATCCTAATCAAAGTTAACCAAATCGGTACTTTGACAGAAACTTTTGAAGCAATCGAAATGGCTAAAGAAGCTGGCTACACAGCAGTTGTTTCTCACCGTTCAGGTGAAACAGAAGATTCAACAATCTCTGATATTGCTGTTGCAACAAACGCTGGTCAAATCAAAACTGGTTCTCTATCACGTACTGACCGTATTGCTAAATACAACCAATTACTACGTATCGAAGACCAATTAGGCGAAGTTGCTGAATACAAAGGTTTGAAATCTTTCTACAACTTAAAAAACAAATAATTTTAGGACGATCAAATAAGTACGACGATAGCAGAGCGTCGATTATATAGCTGTGCTGGTCTACTTCATTCTAAAGTTATTAAAAAGTACCTTTCTCTTATCTTGAAGATAGGAGAAAGGTCTTTTTTTGCAGAAAAAATTTAGAGATTATCCTAACAAAAACTGAATTACATAATCGTTTTTTGTCACGTTTACAAACGATTTAATTATTGCTAAGATATTATGATAAAAGGAAAAAAAGAATAATGGGGAAAGTGTATGAAAGCAAAAATTTTAAAGGGGTTCAAATGGTTCGGTATTTTGCTTCTCAGTACCATTTTATTGGTCGTGATTGCTTTTCAAGTTTCACCGAGACCGGGTGCTTATGTGATCCGACATCTGTTTAGCGATGCTGTAACGATCACAGATAAAGAGACGTATGAACAAGCAAAAGATTCCACCAGTTCGCTCACTGATCGTTCTTATCAATCACAATTCAAAAAAAACAACTACGATATCTATTATCCTAAAGGCAGTGAGGGACCTTTACCCACGTTGATCTGGGTTCACGGTGGAGGCTATGTGAGCGGGGATAAAGCAGGTGTAAAAGAATTTGCAACAAGATTAGCTTCAGATACGCACCTTGCAGTTGTTGCTATGAACTATGAACCGGCACCTAGCTCTCAGTATCCCAATCAAGTAGTCCAAGTCAATGAATTAGTCCAACAATTAAAAAAAGAGAACAATCAGAAGTTGGATCTTTCAAAGCTGATTTTTGGTGGCGATAGTGCAGGCGCTCAGATTGCCTTACAGTATGTCACTATCCAAACAAATCAACAGTATGCAAAAGAAATGAAGATGAAACAAATGATTGATCCAACAGCGATCAAAGGAGCCATTTCTTACTGTGGGCCAGTTGACTTGCAACAAACAGCAAAACAGCAATCGAGTGATCGATTGATGCATTTCTTCGTTAAAACGGTAGCTTGGTCTTTGATTGGAACGAAAGATTGGCAAACAGACGAACGCTTATATCAAGCTAGTTTAGTTGATCAAGTGTCAAAAGACTTCCCGCCTACGTATATCACAGATGGAAATGCGTATTCTTTCCAAGATCAAGGGATTGCTTTCGCAAATAAATTAAAAGAGTTAGACGTTCCTGTAGACGAACTATTTTATAAAGACCAGAAAAAAGAAATCAGTCATGAATATCAATTTAATTATACATTGCCAGAATCAAAAACTTGTTATGAGCAGACGGAGCGGTTCATTGAAAACTGTTTTCGATCTACAACAGCTCAATAACGAATTGCCGAAGCATCCCGAAATAGCTCCTTCTATTTTGGGGTGCTTCGGTGTCTTTAGACATAGGAGTGTCAATGGCTGCTGCTAACTAATCGACTGAGAATGGATGAATGATTGAAAATGATACACTGTTTCAGTAAAATAGAAAGAAACAGCAGGAGTGTGGGACAGGATGGGAAATGAAGAAAAAATAGCTATTTTACAAGAAATGATCCGAATCAAGTCAGTGAATGGGAACGAAGGGGAAGTAGCCGCCTACTTAAATCAATTATTGAATCAACATGGAATCCAAGGAGAAATCATTTCTCACACTGAGGGGCGTGATAACTTGGTGGCGACGTATCACAATGGTCAAGGAAGAGTATTAGGTTTGTCTGGTCACATGGATGTTGTGTCTGCAGGAGACGAATCGAATTGGACCTACCCGCCTTTTGCAGCAGAAATAAAAGGTAATCGCTTGTATGGACGTGGTACTACCGATATGAAAAGTGGGCTAGCCGCTATGGTGATTGCGATGATTGAATTGAAAGAGTCTGGGAAACCGTTTAACGGGACAATCAAATTATTAGCGACAGTAGGGGAAGAAGTCGGAGAATTAGGTAGTGAACAACTGACAAAAGCAGGTTATGTCGACGATTTAGACGGATTGATCATTGGTGAACCAACCAATTACAATTTGATGTATACTCACATGGGTTCAATAAACTACACCGTTGTTTCTCATGGTAAAGAAGCCCACAGCTCAATGCCTCAAGAAGGCTACAATGCGATCAACCATTTAAATGAATTTATTACGCGTGCAAACGAGCAAATGGATGCTTTAGCGAATGATTTCCAAAATTCAGCGTTAGGAAAAACGATCCATAACGTTACAGTGATCAACGGAGGAAATCAAGTCAACAGTATTCCAAGTCAGGCGCAATTACAAGGAAATATCCGCTCAATCCCTGAATTTCCAAACGATCAAATCATTGATTTATTGCAAAAGATCGTGGATGAATTGAATGAAGGAACGAACTATCACTTAGAATTGACGATCGACTACAATAAGATTCCTGTGAAAGCAAATCCTGATTCTTCGTTGATCCACCATATTCAAAAACAGTTCAAGCAACCATTGCCCCTAGTAGGTGCAGCAGCAACGACAGATGCAGCTGAATTTACTAAATCCTCTCACTCCTTCGATTTTGTGGTATTCGGTCCTGGAGTCGTAAACTTGCCTCATCAAATAGACGAGTATGTAGAAATCGATAATTACTTGGATATGATTGACACATATCAAGCAATCATCTTGTCTTATTTAGCATAACAGCCTATTTTGGTTCAAAGTACAAAAAAGTACAAAGTAGATCCTTCAATTAAATCAAAAAAACGCAAAACAAATTTTCATGTTTTGCGTTTTTTTTGATTTACTAATTGAAGTAACCGACTTCTATTCGCACGTGTATTTACTCCAGCTCATCACAACTACGCAGCTCAAATCGCTCTGTTCACAACCCTTTTCGGCAATGCCAAGACGACAAGGGTGACGACGACTACTGAGAGCAGGCGGTCGAGGTAATCGGTACCCGCTTGAACGAGAATCACGCTCATTGTTTGATTGAACCCAATTCCATGGAGGAACTGAACGATCATGCTTGAACCAGAAGAAGTGACTCCCCCAAAGAGTTTTACAGTGATTAGGGAAGAAAGGATGGTTCCAGGCAGTGATAAGACAAGTGCCCAGAAAACTAAGGTCCAGCGGTTCTTACTTCGAGTGAATCGTTGATGGAAAATCACTCCAGCAAGTAAACCTGTTACCATTTGAACAGGTGAATAATACAACGAGAAGATATCGGTGGTAACACCACTTAATACCCCGCTGGCCAAGCCAGTGAGTAACCCAAATACCGGACCTAACAAAGTCCCAGCGAATATGGTACCTATCGAATCAAGATAGATCGGTAATCGTAGCCATAATGCAATGGTTCCGCCGATATAATTGATTCCGATACATAAAGCGACGATCGTAATCGTCTGTGTGGTGATTCTTTTTTTGCGCATGTTTTTCATCCCATCTTTAATCTTTCCAGATCTTTTTTAATCGTTTCTTCTTGTGCATTTAAAAGAACGGTCAAAAACTTCCGAAAAAATAGATGAGTATCAACTTCTGTCATAATGGTGCTGTTTGGTGCTTTTTGCCAAAAATCAAAGCGATCGACTAGTGTTTGCCCGCGGCTGATTCCTTGCGTTTCAACAGCGGTATAACTAGTAAATCCCTGACAAATGCTTTCGTCGATAAAGTAGGCAACGGCCAGAGGATCATTGATGACGCACCCTAGGATTCTTTCTTGTTGCCAGTGAAAATCAAAATAAAAACGAGTGATCGCTTTTAGAAATTCTCCTTCCTCAGGATTGAGCTGACAACAATATTCTAATAAGGTAGGTGTCAAAACGATTTCTCTCGTAACATCTAACCCGACCATTTCAATCGTGTTCCCTAAATTTTCAAACACAAAGGCAGCTGCATCAGGATCGCACCAATAATTGTACTCAGCAACTGGTGAACAGTTTCCGTGGCTTTTGTAGGTGCCACCCATTGAAATAAATCGCTCGAAATGTTTCCCTAAATGTGGATTTTTCATCAAAGCACGAGCAATATTGGTCAAAGGGCCAAGTGCAATGATCGAGGTGTTTGTTTCTTTAGAAAAGTATTCCGCCAAAAAATCGACTGCTGATTTTTCTTCTATTTGTTTTTCTTGTACTTGAGCAAAGTTTGTCTCGCCTAATCCGTCCATCCCATGAGTGTCTTGTGCGCTAATAAACGGCTGTTTCAACGGTTGTGTTTGCCCTTGATAGACGGGGATGTCTAAGCGTCCGCATCGTTTCAAACATTTGAAAACATTTTGGCTACCGATCGTCACAGGTACATTGCCGCAGACCGTCGTGATCGCAACTACCTCGATTTCGGGGGACTTGATGGCTAACATCAATGCTAAAGTGTCATCGATTCCAGGATCGCAGTCAATAATTACTTTTCGCATTATTTCCAATCTCCTTTCTGTAGAGATACTTAGTTTTTTATTCTGGGAAGTTTCCGAACCAGTCCAAGGATACTCCTTGATTAAAATGCACGGAATCAGTATACTGGCTTTTAAATAAAATGTAAATGTTATCTTATTTTTTATTCCTATTTGATTGGTTTTAAATTTCAATGAAGCCTAGGGTGAAAACTTGAGCAGTTTTTTTAGAAAATGGTACAATGGAATAGAAGGCTATACGGATTGATAATAGAAAAAATATTTATGGAAAGCGGGGAAGATAAGTGATTGTCATGTATCTTATTCTTATAGTTCTCATTTTAGGCGCAGTCATTTATCGTGGACTTTCTTCTTACTATGCGCAAAAATTAATTCAATCGGGTTTACAAAGAGGGTATGATTGGTATGAGAAAACAGGTCATCAGTTGATGGACCCATCGGCTTTTACGATTGTAGAAAAGCAACGGCAACTTGCGGAAACAGAAGCTGAAGGCTTTTGGAATAAAGGCAAAGAAATCGAAGTCAAAAGTCATGATGGGTTAAAACTGTTAGGACGAATCTTTCAAAGTTCCTCTCCCAACAAAAAATGGGTTGTTTGTGTCCATGACTATCGAAGTGATGGGAAAACAGATATGTCTTATATTGGAAAGAAATATGCAGAAGCAGGGTTTAACGTCTTGATTCCTGATTTGCGTGCTCACGGCAAGAGTGAAGGAGAAATCATCGGAATGGGGTGGTTGGATCGTTTAGACTTGATTATCTGGATCAACTATATTTTACAGATGCAGCCAGATGCTAACATTATTTTACATGGGAGTTCAATGGGTGCCTCTGCTATCATGATGGCTAGTGGGGAAAAACTACCTCCTGCAGTTCGAGGGTTTATCCTGGATAGCGGGTTTGTTTCCGTCTATGCGGAGTTTCGCTACATGTTGAGCAAACTAACCTTTCTTCCTAAAAAAATGATCATGCGCCATGCAAATCGCTATGCAAAGAAATATGCTGGTTATTCTTTGAAACAGGCGTCAGCAACTCGTCAGTTGGGCAGTAACCATCTGCCAGTATTGATCATTCATGGGGAAGAGGATCAGTTCGTTCCAGTCAGTGCCGCTTATACGATCCAAAATGCAACAGCTGGTGAAAATGATCTTTTTCTGATCCCAGAAGCTCAACATTTAGAAGCAGCCGTGAAAGATCCCACCAAATATTGGACGGTTGTTTTCTCATTTATCGAACAGCGAATCGATTGGAGAGAATCAGGTTATTCCGAGTATAAATAATTGTTTGCTGAGAACTAGACTGTTAGAATCAAGGAGAACAAATTATTTGGTCAATACGGGGAGTGGCGAAAATGGAAATCAAAGAAGAAAAAAATCGTTTCGTATTATTGAATGATGAAGCAAAAGAAATCGGGGAAATGACTTGGTCTGATGCAGGACCAGACATCATGATCATTGATCATACATTTGTAGAACCAGAGTATCGTGGACAAAAATTAGCAGAAAAATTAGTGCTTAATGGCGTAGAACTAGCTCGAAGAGAAGGTAAAAAAATTATTCCATTGTGTCCATATGCGAAGAAAGAATTTGAAAGAAAACCTGAATATCAAGATGTGCTTCGTAAATAATCGACTCGTTTTCGTACGATCGTCAATGAATGAAATGACAAAAAGTGGATCTATCCGCTAAATGAACTTTTTTTAAATTAGAGAAACCGAAATTGTAGCAACCGGCTATCAGCGGTGTTATTCTTTCGGTTTTTTCGTCTTTTCAGTCTTTGCCCATGAATAAGTACTAATACTAAATGTTATCTAAAATTGGAGCCCCATTCGCAAGAGAAGGTTGTCAGAGTTTTTTTTATATGATAAAGTAAAATAGATGATATTTTACGGAAAGGAGGCTGCTTAATGTATAATGTAATTTTAGGAATCGTGATCGTGTTATCGATTGTAATGGTCATTGCAATCATGATGCAACCAAGTAAACAAAACAGTGCAGCAAGTGCATTTACTGGCGGAGCGGATCAATTATTCGGTAAACAAAAAGCACGTGGTTTTGAAGCAGTCATGCAACGTTCGACAGCGGTAATGGGTGCCATTTGGATGATTTTATTATTTGTACTAGCCTTTTTATCTTCTAAATAAAAAGTTGATTTAACGATTAGTCGAAATAATTATGAATCGTTTTTTCGTTCAAAAAATTTCGGCTTAATTTTTTAAGTAGTTGATTTGAATGAGCGAAAAAAGAATTCCTTTCATGCAGAGCAGTGATTGACGTCGCGGCTCTTTTTTATTTGCCAAAAGAGCGGTTTTGTCCTAAGGGATCGCCAATCTATGTTAAAATGAGAAGAACGAGGTGAACCTAATGAAAAGTCTACCAAAACCCCTTTATGCAAAACATAGTAAGAGAGCTGTGCTACTCTTACATGCCTATTCTGGAAGTCCGAATGATGTGCGCATGCTGGCTCGATATTTGGAAAAGTCAGAATATACTGTCTATGCTCCATTATTTACTGGACATGGAACGCTAGCTCCACAAGACATTTTAGCGCAAAAAACGGAAACATGGTGGGAAGATACGAAACAAGCCATCCACTTTTTAAAAGCAGAAGGTTTTTCCCAAGTTGCCGTTTTTGGATTATCAATGGGAGGAATCTTCGCTGTTCGAGCATTAGCAGAACAGTCAGAGATCATTGGCGGCGGATGTTTCTGCTCACCGATTTCACCAGTTGAAAATCATGTACCAGAAAATTTTGAGCGATATGAACGTTATGTGCTAAAACTTGCAGGGGAATCTGAACAGGAAATCGAAGAAACTGTCGCTGCGCTTCGACCAAATGTTTATCAGCAATTAGCAGAGATACAAAATCAAGCAGCAATTACAGAAGGAAAACTTAGTGACATCCAAGCACCTGTTTTTTTAGCCCAAGCCGGTCAAGATGAAATGATTGATCCAGCTGGAGTCTACGAAACAGCAAAAAAATTAGCCGATAAAAGAGTGACCCTTCAATGGTATCCCAACAGCAAACATGTGATCACCGTTGGAGAGTCTAGAAAATTACTGGAAAAAGATGTGTTGGAGTTTCTAGAGAATTTACCTTGGAATGAGGAATGAAAATGACAAAAGAAACATTGAAAGAAAAAATTATTTTTTTTATTGAGAGCGAGCGCAAAAAAAGCTTTTCAATGGAAGAAATCGCCCAAGGATTGGGCTTGCAAAAAAGTGAAGATTTCAAACTACTCGTTCAGACAATCGCTCAAATGGAACGAGAACAAAGTGTGGTCTTTACCAAAAAAGGAAAAGTGAAGCTACCATTAAAACCAGTATTGATCGAAGGAACGTTTCGGGCCAATGAAAGAGGATTCGGCTTTGTGACGATTGATCCAGAAGAAGATGATATCTATATTCCTAAAGAAGCAACTGGGTATGCCATGGATGGCGATACGGTAGCGATCGATATCATAAAAACGGCCGATACTGCGATGGATCGTGGAGCAGAAGGTAAAGTAGTTGAGATCCGCAAACGAGCAACTACGCAGTTAGCTGGAGAATTCGTGGCTTACACAGACGACGAGATAAATGAAACGGATCTTTATGGGGTGGTTATCCCAAAAGACAAAAAATTGAATCAGTTTAAAGTTTATGC
This sequence comes from Enterococcus sp. AZ078, assembly GCF_051714985.1. NCBI lineage: Bacteria > Bacillati > Bacillota > Bacilli > Lactobacillales > Enterococcaceae > Enterococcus > Enterococcus sp. AZ078. The sequence continues at coordinate 2,172,256 of NZ_JBIOSW010000001.1, read as the reverse complement.
AGCAGCTGAAGGGATTCGACCAGTTGATGGGAGTATCGTAATGGTTGAGCTGACCCATTATCCTGAGAAAAACTATGCGACCAGTTTAGAAGGTATTGTCAAACAAGTCATCGGCCATAAAAATGATCCTGGAATGGATATCCTATCGATTGTTGTCTCAAACGGGATTCCGACAAAATTTCCAGATGATGTCTTGGCAGAAGCTAATCAAGTGCCAGATACGATCAATGAAAAAGACCTAGTTGGCCGGAGAGACTTACGTGAACAACTGATCGTGACGATTGACGGAGAAGATGCCAAAGATTTGGATGATGCCGTTACTGTGAAAAAATTAGCCAACGGTAATTATTTCTTAGGTGTACACATTGCAGATGTTTCCAATTATGTGACCGAAGGAAGCCAGTTAGATCGTGAAGCTTACGAACGAGGAACGAGTGTGTATTTAACCGACCGTGTCATTCCAATGATCCCACAAAGATTATCAAACGGGATTTGTTCATTGAATCCTCACGTACCAAGACTAACAATGAGTTGTGAGATGGAGATTGATCCAAATGGTCAGGTGGTATCTCATGATATTTTCCCAAGTGTCATCCAAACGACGGAACGAATGACCTATACAGCGGTCAATCAGATTTTAGAAGAACAAGATGAGCAGGTAATGGAACGTTATCAGCAATTAGTGCCGATGTTTCAAGAGATGCAAGAGCTACATCAAATTTTAGAAGAAATGCGGATTCGTCGAGGAGCGATTTCTTTTGAAGACCGTGAAGCAAAAATACTCGTAGAACCAGATGGACAACCAACTGATATCTTATTGCGAAGCCGTGGCGTAGGCGAACGGTTGATCGAATCTTTCATGTTGGCAGCAAATGAAACGGTGGCGGAACATTTTAATAAACGCAACTTTCCATTCATTTATCGGATTCACGAGCAACCTAAAGAAGAAAAGATGCAACGTTTCTTTGATTTTGCTTCCGCACTAGGAATCGTCGTTCGTGGAACAAAAGGAACGATCACACCTAAAGATCTTCAAAAAGTCATTGAAAACGTTGAAGACAAGCCGGAATCAGCTGTTATCAATACGATGCTGTTGAGAAGTATGCAACAAGCACGTTATTCAGAAGATAATTTTGGACACTATGGATTAGCTGCGGAATATTATACGCATTTCACTTCGCCTATCAGACGTTATCCAGATTTGATCGTTCATCGCTTAATTCGCTCGTATGGACAAGACCCAAGTGAAGCAAATCAAACTTATTGGGAAAATGAGCTACCCGAAATTGCGGAGCATAGTTCGAAGATGGAACGTCGTGCGGTCGAGGCAGAGCGTGAAGTAGATGCAATGAAGAAAGCTGAATACATGATGGATAAAGTAGGAGAGGAATTTGAAGGGATCATCAGTTCAGTTGTTAAATTTGGGTTGTTTATCGAATTACCCAATACGATTGAAGGGTTGATCCATATCAATGAGTTGAAACAAGACTATTTCCACTTTATTGAGAATCATTTAGCATTAGTAGGCGAACGAACAGGGTTAACTTTTAAAATCGGTCAAAAAGTGCGGGTAAAAGTCATCAAAGCAGACCCGGAAGAACGTGCAATCGACTTTGAATTGATTGATGCAGAAGAAATCGTTCCATTAGAACGTCCAAAAACGTCAAACAAAAATCGTCCTTCTAATCGTCATCAAAAACGTTCATCAAAATCTCATACTGAACGGAATGGAAAGAAAAATTCCTATTCAAATGAGCGGAAAAAAGGAAAAGGACCATCTAATAAAAAAGGGAAAAAACCTTTTTATAAGGGAATTAAGAAGAAAAAGAAAAAATAACCAATAACCACTATGAATACCAGTTTGGAGGAATGTCATATGCCAAAAGGCGACGGAAAGTTAATCGCCCAAAATAAAAAGGCTCGCCATGATTATTCGATTATCGATACGATGGAAGCAGGAATGGTGCTGCAAGGAACAGAAATCAAATCGATCCGAAACAGCCGAATCAATTTGAAAGATGGATTTGTCCGTATTCGAAACGGTGAAGCATTTTTGCATAATGTTCATATCAGTCCCTATGAACAAGGCAATATTTTTAACCATGATCCGTTACGAACAAGAAAGTTACTATTACACAAAAAACAGATTTCACGGCTAGAGACTGAAACAAAAAATACCGGGGTCACGATCGTACCCTTAAAAGTATATATTCGTGATGGGTATGCCAAAGTTTTGATTGGTCTTGCGAAAGGGAAGAAATCTTATGACAAGCGAGAAGATCTAAAACGAAAAGATGTGGATCGTCAAATTGATCGAACATTAAAAAATTTCTCTAGATAATTTCATTATCCTTTTTCGCATATTCGGTGCTTTTAGGTTTACTTAATGATAAAATTTGTTAGCATTTAATCTGATAAAGCATGATATCACAGGTTTTTTCTTGTAAAACGCCACGATGATTTTTAGGAAAAAGCAAACTTTTTTGACTGAAATAAAAAATTGTCTGATTTTCATGAAAATGTTTTGAATTTTCTGTTTCATGGTGGTATGATACCGTTTGGTTAGAAAACGATTTAGAAAAACCAGATGTACACATGAATTTGATTTTATGTGAAATTCAGGGAAAAGAGGTGAAATGGATTGGATGAACGCTCGCTAACGTTCCATATTGGACCGGTTTGGTTTGATGGTACTGTTTGTATGATGGTGTTATTGACCTGTTTGATTGTCTTCTTCTTAGTTTACTTCTTTACAAGAAATCTTAAGATGAAACCAACGGGGAAACAAAATGCGCTGGAATGGGTCATTGACTTTACCCGAGGGATCGTAACAGATAATCTGCCTAGAAAAGAATTGAATAATTTTCATTTGTTGGCTTTTACATTGTTCTTGTTTGTCTTCGTGGCAAATAATATAGGTTTAATAACGAAAATCGTCTTACCTAGCGAAATAACACTTTGGAAAAGTCCGACAGCAGACCCGTTTGTTACTTTAACTTTGGCATTTATAATGATCACACTTACTCATTTATTCGGGGTGAAAAAGCTTGGATTTAAAGGGTATTTTGTAAATTCGTTCTTGAAACCATATAGTTTCATGTTTCCAATGAAGCTGATCGAAGAATTTACGAACCTATTAACACTTGCTTTGCGTCTTTACGGGAATATCTACGCGGGGGAAGTTTTACTTACCTTGATTGCCAATATGATGAATAATTTAGGTTGGTTCTCATTACCGTTAGCAATTCCTTTAGAGATGGTCTGGATCGCATTCTCATTGTTTATCGGAAGCATCCAAGCATTTGTCTTTGTCACTTTATCGATGGTATATATGAGCCATAAGATTGAAGTAGAAGAGTAACATCGTTTTTAACAAACTACTATTTATCTATATTTAGGAGGAAATAAATTATGAATTATATCGCAGCAGCAATCGCAATCATGGGAGCAGCTATCGGAGCTGGTTATGGTAATGGTCAAGTAATCTCTAAAACAATCGAATCAATGGCACGCCAACCTGAAATGTCTGGTCAATTACGTACAACAATGTTCATCGGGGTAGCCTTAGTTGAAGCTGTTCCTATTCTAGGTGTGGTTATTGCCTTGATTCTAGTCTTTGCTGTTTAATCAATTAACTGTTTGAGGATAGGACTACTGTCACTAATCCTCTTTTAATTGTCAAAAACTGAAAAAAAACAACCTGATTATTTTCAAAATAATTGAGTTGTTTCATCATAATACTAGAACAAAAGGCGTTGAGGAGGCTGTTTCAATCATTGAAGTCAGGATTCCTTCATCATCCATGAGATACACCTTAAAGAAAGGAAGGCTAGCCTATGCTGAATCAATTGGCAATTGCAGAAGTTGGTAATCCGATGTTAGGTAATATCATCGTTGTCAGCGGCTCATTTTTGATACTAATGTTTCTATTGAAACATTTTGCTTGGGGACCAATCAGCGATATTTTGAAAAAACGTGAAGATAAGATCGCCAATGATTTAGATTCTGCCGAAAAATCTCGCATCAATTCAGCAAAAATGGAACAAGAACGCGAACAACAATTGTTAGCGTCTCGCTCTGATGCAGCTGATATCATTAAAAATGCGAAAGAAAGTGGAGAATTAAGCCGTCAAAATATTTTGAAGGAAACACAAGAAGAAGTTGCACGTCTAAAAAGCAAAGCGCAAACTGATATCATGTTAGAACGTGATACAGCTTTAAACTCTGTAAAAGATGATGTAGCAGATCTTTCTCTTCAAATCGCGGCTAAAATCTTGAACAAAGAATTGTCTCCAGAAATGCATGAATCTTTAATCAATCAATATATCGAAGGTCTAGGTTCTTCAAATGAAACTAGATAAATATACTGTCGGCAGACGCTACGGTAAAGCACTATTTGAACTGGCGATCGATTCAAATAGCGCAGAAGAAATTTACCAAGAATTACTAAGCTTACGCCAAATCTATAGTGAAGTACCTGGATTAGGCAACGTACTTAGTGACGTCCGCTTAGAACCTCACGAAAAACGAATCATTATGGATAAACTTGTCAGTGGGTTTGACGGTATCGTGAAAAACTTTTTAGAAGTGGTCTATAGTTATAATCGGATGTCTGAATTATCGTTTATGATCGATGAATACGAACACCGTTACAACGATTACAAAGGACTACTTTTAGGTAGTGTAAAAACAGCAGTACCACTTTCTGATGAACAATTACAAAAACTAGAAATGAATGTTGCAAAAACAATGGACTATCAAACAGTTGAATTGAAGCAAATCGTTGATTCTTCTATTATTGGTGGGGCAATTGTTGAAGCCAACCATCGAGTGATCGACGGAAGCATTCGCACGCAATTAGAAAAAATGCGTAATCAATTAAATAGATAGTACAAAGAGGTAGGTGAATCGAATGGCTATCAAAGCAGAAGAAATTAGTGCCTTGATCAAAGAACAAATTGAAAATTATCAAAACGTGCTTTCAGTCGAAGAAATCGGTACCGTGACTTATGTCGGTGACGGGATTGCTCGTGCACACGGTTTAGAAAATGCGATGAGTGGTGAGTTGCTTGAATTTTCAAACGGCTCATACGGAATGGCGCAAAACTTAGAATCAAATGATGTAGGTATCATTATCCTTGGTGATTTCGAATCCATTCGTGAAGGAGACAAAGTAAAACGAACAGGTAAAATCATGGAAGTTCCAGTTGGGGACGCCTTGATCGGACGTGTCGTTAATCCGCTAGGTCAACCAATCGATGGGTTAGGAGAAATCGTTACAGATAAAGCTCGTCCAGTCGAAGCAATGGCACCAGGCGTTATGCAACGTAAATCTGTCAATGAACCAATGCAAACAGGTCTAAAAGCCATCGATGCTTTAGTTCCAATCGGACGTGGCCAACGTGAATTAGTTATTGGTGACCGTAAAACGGGTAAAACATCTATCGCAATCGATACGATCCTTAACCAAAAAGGTCAAGATATGATCTGTATCTATGTGGCGATCGGTCAAAAGGATTCTACTGTGCGTACACAAGTAGAAACTTTGAAAAAATATGGAGCAATGGATTACACGATCGTAGTCAATGCGGGTGCATCACAACCTGCGCCATTACTTTATATTGCGCCTTATGCAGGAACTGCAATGGGTGAAGAATTCATGTACAACGGCAAACATGTATTGATTATCTTTGATGACTTATCAAAACAAGCTGTTGCTTATCGTGAACTTTCATTGCTATTACGCCGTCCTCCAGGTCGTGAAGCTTATCCAGGGGATGTTTTCTACTTGCACTCACGTTTATTAGAACGTGCGGCAAAACTAAGTGATGATTTAGGTGGCGGTTCAATGACTGCTTTACCATTTGTTGAAACACAAGCCGGAGATATCTCGGCTTATATTCCAACAAACGTTATTTCAATCACTGACGGACAAATCTTCTTAGAAAGTGACTTGTTCTACGCCGGAACTCGTCCAGCCGTTGATGCTGGGTTATCCGTTTCCCGTGTAGGTGGTTCTGCTCAAATCAAAGCAATGAAAAAAGTGGCAGGAACATTACGTCTTGACTTAGCAAGTTACCGTGAATTAGAAGCATTTACCCAATTTGGTTCTGATTTAGATGCTGCGACTCAAGCAAAATTGAATCGTGGACGTCGTACAGTTGAGATCTTGAAACAAAAACTTCATGCACCACTAGCTGTTGAAAAACAAGTAGTTATCTTATATGCTTTGACACATGGATTCTTAGATAGTATTCCAGTTGACAGCATCTTAGATTTTGAACATGAATTATTTGAATATCTAGATACGAATCATGCAGATATCTTTGAAACGATCCGTACAACGAAAGATCTTCCAGAAGAAGAACGATTGAATCAAGCGATCCAAGAATACAAAGATATTTTCTTAGCGACAAAAGGAAACACTTCTTCAACAGAAGACAAATTGAAATCCATTCAAAATGCATAGTGAGGTGAGATGAATGGGCGCTTCATTAAATGAAATCAAGACTCGGATTGCTTCAACGAAGAAAACGAGTCAAATCACTCGAGCAATGCAAATGGTGTCCGCTTCTAAACTGACAAAATCTGAAGCTTCTTCTCAGAAGTTTCAGATTTATGCAAATAAAGTCAGAGAAATCGTCACTCATTTGACAGCTACTCAACTAAATGATATTGCTTCTGATAATCCTCGTGGAGATATCAATTACAATAGTATGTTAATCAGCCGTCCGGTAAAGAAAACGGGGTATATCGTGATTACCGCTGATGGTGGTTTAGTTGGTGGCTATAACAGTTCGATTTTAAAGCAAACAATGTCTATTTTAGAAGAAGACCATAAATCTCCTGACGATTATGTGATGATCGCAATCGGAGGTACAGGCGCAGATTTCTTCAAAGCTAGAGGAATTAATTTAGCTTACGAATTACGTAATTTATCGGATCAACCAAGTTTTGATGAAGTGCGTAAAATTGTAGGTATGGCAACAACGATGTATCAAAATGAAGTATTTGATGAATTGTACGTATGCTACAATCATCATATCAATTCACTAACTAGCCAATTTCGTGTAGAAAAAATGCTGCCAATTTCAGATTTAGATCCAGAAGAAGCAACTACTTTTGACCAAGAATACATTTTTGAACCTTCAAAAGAAGAAATCTTGGCGCAGTTATTGCCTCAATATGCGGAAAGCTTAATCTATGGTGCAATCGTTGATGCGAAGACAGCAGAACACGCTGCCGGCATGACTGCCATGAAGACAGCAACGGATAATGCTGCAACGATCATTGATGATTTGACGGTATCTTATAACCGTGCAAGACAAGGGGCTATTACCCAAGAAATTACCGAAATTGTTGCCGGAGCTTCGGCGCTAGAATAGTATTGAGATTGGAGGAAAAAAGATGAGTTCAGGCAAGATTGTTCAAGTAATCGGTCCCGTTGTCGACGTGGAATTTTCTTTAGACCAATCCTTACCAGATATCAACAACGCATTAGTTGTTTATAAAAATGATGAGAAAAAATCAAAAGTTGTTCTTGAAACAGCATTAGAATTAGGGGACGGAGTGATCCGTACCATTGCCATGGAATCAACAGATGGTTTACAACGTGGTATGGAAGTTATCGATACTGGTAAAGCTATTTCTGTTCCAGTAGGGAAAGATACACTAGGACGTGTATTCAACGTTTTAGGAGATACGATCGATTTAGGATCATCTTTCCCAGAAGATGCAGAACGTAGTGAGATTCATAAAAAAGCACCAAGCTTTGATGAATTAAGTACTAGTACGGAGATCCTTGAAACTGGGATCAAAGTTATCGATTTGTTAGCACCTTACTTAAAAGGTGGGAAAGTTGGATTATTCGGTGGTGCCGGTGTAGGTAAAACGGTATTGATCCAAGAATTGATCCATAATATTGCCCAAGAACATGGTGGTATTTCTGTATTTACCGGTGTTGGGGAACGTACTCGTGAAGGAAATGACCTTTACTATGAAATGAAAGATTCAGGCGTTATCGAAAAAACAGCGATGGTGTTCGGACAAATGAACGAACCACCAGGTGCTCGGATGCGGGTAGCTTTGACTGGTTTGACGATCGCTGAATACTTCCGTGATGTAGAAGGTCAAGACGTGCTATTGTTTATTGATAATATTTTCCGTTTCACTCAAGCTGGTTCAGAAGTATCTGCCCTTTTAGGTCGTATGCCTTCTGCCGTTGGTTACCAACCAACGTTAGCAACTGAAATGGGTCAATTACAAGAACGTATCACATCAACGAAAAAAGGTTCGATCACTTCGATCCAAGCAATCTATGTACCAGCCGATGACTATACTGACCCAGCGCCAGCAACAGCATTTGCCCACTTAGATGCTACAACAAACTTAGAGCGTAAATTGACAGAACAAGGGATCTATCCAGCCGTGGACCCATTGGCTTCATCTTCAAGTGCTTTGGCACCTGAAATCGTTGGTGAAGAACATTATAAAGTAGCGACTGAAGTCCAACATGTCTTACAACGTTACCGTGAATTACAAGATATCATTGCAATCTTAGGGATGGATGAATTATCTGATCAAGAAAAAGTTTTAGTTTCACGTGCACGTAGAGTTCAATTCTTCTTGTCACAAAACTTTAACGTAGCGGAACAATTTACAGGTCTTCCTGGTTCTTATGTACCAGTTGAAGAAACAGTCAAAGGTTTCCGTGAAATCTTAGAAGGTAAATACGATGATCTTCCTGAAGAAGCATTCCGAAGTGTTGGTAGAATAGAAGACGTCGTAGAAAAAGCGAAAAAACTAGGCTACTAGAAAGGGGTGCCCCATGGATCAATATTTAACTGTGAATGTGGTGACTCCTGACGGTTTGGTCTATGATCACCATGCAGCGATCGTAGTAGCACGTACTACAGCGGGGGAACTTGGTATTTTACCTAAACATGCGCCGATCATTGTTCCATTAACAATTGATGAAGTCCGTGTGAAGAGAACAGACTCTGATACCCACGTCGATTGGATTGCTGTCAATGGCGGAATCATGGAAGTTCGTGACAATGTTGTTTCAATCGTTGCCGATAGTGCAGAACGTGAAAGAGATATTGACGTTTCTCGGGCAGAAAGAGCCAAACAACGTGCTGAGCGACAAATCGCAGAAGCAAAAGAAAAAGAAGATACGAATGAATTGAAACGTGCGACAGTTGCTTTGCATCGTGCGATCAACCGAATCAAGGTTTCAAAACATTCTTAAAAGCAACGAATGAGGACCTAACAAGTAGGCCTTAAAAAATCCAAGATTCTTAAGGAGATTCCTTAGAATTTTGGATTTTTTTATCGTTTTTTTTAATTGGTAGTTATATTCTAAACATAAAAAGTAAAGAACAATTACTTCTTTATTACATAAAAATATGGAACTTTCATCATTATGATACTATGGTAAACTAATTGCAGTAAAAAAGGAGGTATCATAATGCCCAAAAAAATTCAACGTTTTTCCTCAGTAGACACAAAAGAAGAAACACATACGCAACAAAAATCACTATCTTACTCAGAAATAGTAGGCAATCTTACGGATGATCAAACAGTTTCGTTACATAAACAATTACAAGAATTTAGGGACTATCTTTTAAAGAAGAGCCTTGAATCAGAAAAACAAGAAAAAGAGGAGTTTCCATCTAACAGACATCATTTTGGTCCACCTCTATCGGAAAATAATACAGGTAATCTTGCTGAGCAACAACACTCGCGATCGGAAACAATTCAAAGAAAGAGAACGTTGCAAAACATTATTAACGAAAATGAACTGAAAATGACACAAAACCAAGATAGTCATGCAGTGTCAGAACAGAATAACAAAGTACAAGTTCCCCCGTATAAGAAACAAAAAGTTGCTCCAGAGAACGAACTGGAAAATCATTTGGAGTACTCATTAGATGTCGAACGGTTACTAGAAATAGAAGAAATGTTGGGGATCAGAAACACTTCCCAATCAACAACGCTGTCTACCAAAGCCCAAGAGTCTTTATATGAAACTAAGGAATTTGTACAAGATACAAACGTGCCAATAGAAAGTAATAGCGAGTTCAGGTGTTCAACACAACAACCATTGGAGAATGGGCAGACAAGCACTCAAAGTAAGAAGGAACAAGCGCTTGTTGAATCAGTGAAGTGTTTGTTGGAGCAAAGACATAAACTATTTTTTTTGCGATTAGCTAAAAAACATGAGATGAGTTGTCAAACTGTAAAAAACATTTTAATTGAGAATAATATAGATGTAACTGCTGAGAATAATAAAATAAAAGTAGAGTCTGAAGAAAAAGCACGGCAATTATTAACGGAAGTATTTCACGGAAGGAAAAATTTATCATTTGAAAATATTAAACAAATGGTACGATTGAACAACAATGATATTACAATTTTAGCTAAGAATCACTTAAAAGTTCTCCTAGAACAAGCACACGCATCTCATCTGAATGGTTCTCAGAAGGAAACTTCAATAGATAGGATTCTTTTGACATATTCTGGATGGACTATGCCAATGCAATATAAATTGTCAAGGCTGGATACTGAATTAAAAGAACAGATAGATAAACACGGCGTAATAAACATAAATGAAATATTAAAGAAAATACCATGTAGCCAAATTGATGTCATCAAGCGAATAGGACAGTTAAATTATCAGCAATATCTCCCACCAATTTATATGTTTCACCCGCAACTAAATGAGAAAATCCAAAAGCCATTTTATGATGCAATAATACAAGATAAATCGATTCCTACTGATCAAACAAATCAATTTTTTAATCCTAGTACTGATCAAAACATTGCTTATTTGAAGGAACGAATAAAATTAAATCTCGCTAGAAAAGCTGAGTTTGAAACAGCAGAACAAAAAAACAAGACAATTATGGATCAGAGAACTCAGTTAAAAAACCAACCGATTAGAAACAATCAATCTCCCGCTATGGAAGAACGTTGAGTGTTTTAATTTTCGTAGTATGACTATTTTTTTTGTTAAATCGGACTAGGACAAAAGAAAAAAGTTCAAAGGAGGACGATTATTGCTGTTATTATTTACCTTGAAAACTAAAAATAAATAAACTTATGGGAAGGAAAATGAACGATGAAACAGGAAATAATTCTATTTTATGGCTTATCACTAAAAGCGGAGAACTTACAGAAACAGATTGAAAAAATTAGAAAAAAAGGATTCTATTCAAGTGATACTGAAGGACAAGGTCCCTGTGATATCAGAGAGTACAATAATCATTTTTCATCGATTACATATGATCACCCAAAAAATCCGATGAATCTTGAATACTTAAAAGATTTTTCAATAAATTGGAAAAAATATATTTCACCATTTAAAAATTGGTGGCCTTTATGGTCTTACTATTTTCAACGCACACAAGATACTGAAAAAAATAAAGTAATCAATTTTAATCCTGGGCTACATAAAGCTACGAAAAAAAATATAGAACACCTATGTGAGAAAAATCGCAAATATACAGGACAGCTGATTGTTAGAGGTTGTAAAATTGGATTAGACAGTGCAAGAGATAATGAAAATGTAACCATTTATTATTGTATTGATGATTTAGATATGAAACGTATTATAGAAAAAAAAGATAAAAAGGCTTTCACTCCTAAAGAACTTCGCTATCTCTTTCGCAATTGGAAAGATTTTGAAGGAAAGGTACATTTTTTTGAAGATGGATATGAAGTGCCTGCACCTTGGAAAACATCTCCAAATGAATGGGAAAGTTATAAACCAAAAAGTTGGCAAACGTTGAATGAACAACCACCCTTTCAAAAGAATCCAGTGAAACCAGAAACAATCAACCAACGAATATGTAGACAAAAGTATCTAAATGAAATAAAAAATAATTTATTTAAGCTAAAAGTAGCAGAACAACCACCCTCTCAAGAGAATCAAGTGAAACCAGAAACAATCAACCAACGAATATGTAGATAAAAGAATTTAAATGAAACAATAACAAATAACTTAGCTGACCTTAAAGTACAAGCAAAGAAGATGGCAAAAAAAAGAAATAGACTTGATTGTACGATCATCAAGAAATTAAACAAAGGATTTTTTGTTCCTACACTATAAGAGAGGGCATATATTTATATTAAATAATCGTTTAATTATCAATGGTAAATTCTATTATAATGATATGAGTACATAAGCAAATAAGGAACAACTTTCATCAAAAAAGCATGTGAAATAGTAGTTAAAATAGTTTATAAAAATAAGGTATTGAAACAGAGTCATCATTTGAATGTAAAGTTCTTGAAAATTCTCGTCTCGTTTAGCCAACAAATTCCATCTTTTTACAACCAATAATTTCTCTATTTTTCCAATTTATGGTATCATCATTTTGTTAGTTATTAAAAAAAGTATAATTTTGAAGGGACGTCACTATGCAAGTATACGGAATTGATGCAATTATTCGAATCGTGAGTCATTTAGCTTTTATTTATCTGGCTTTCTGGTCGTTGCGGTCACTGCGAATTGAGATGTTTTTTAAAAAAATGCATGATACGCAAATTCGAATGGCGATTGTATTCTTCTCTATTTTTTTAGGATATACTGCCAGTAATTTCTTCTTAGAAATTATTGCATTGTGTCGAAATCTTTTCGTTAGCCTGCAGTAAAAAAAAGGTACTATTTTAATAAAAGAAATGATATAATAGAAAAGATTTTGAGTCTTTATAGCTCATTGGAATTTTTTGGGGGGAACAACATGGAAGAGATCATCGTCAAAGGTGGCAAACAATTGAATGGAACAGTAAAAATCGAAGGAGCTAAAAATGCTGTTCTACCTATTTTAGCTGCTAGTTTGTTGGCTGAAGAAGGAACAACCGTTTTAGACAACGTTCCAATTCTTTCTGACGTCTTCACTATGAATCAAGTGATTCGTCATTTAAACGTAGATGTAGTGTTTGATGAAGACAATAATCAAGTAACGCTTGATGCGTCAAGACAATTAGAAATCGAAGCGCCATATGAATATGTGAGTCAAATGCGTGCTTCTATCGTTGTAATGGGACCATTACTTGCTAGAAATGGTCATGCAAAAGTTGCCATGCCAGGGGGATGTGCGATTGGGAAACGTCCAATTGATTTACATCTTAAAGGATTCCAAGCATTGGGTGCGAAAATCATTCAAAAAAATGGCTACATCGAAGCTATTGCGGATGAATTGATCGGTAACACGATCTATTTAGATTTTCCAAGTGTTGGAGCCACTCAAAATATCATGATGGCAGCAGTAAAAGCTAAAGGAACAACGATCATCGAAAACGTCGCTCGAGAACCTGAAATTGTAGATCTTGCAAATATTTTAAATAAAATGGGCGCAAATATCTATGGTGCTGGTACGGAAACGATGCGTATCGAAGGAGTCGATCATCTGCATGCAGTGAAACACGCAATTGTTCAAGACCGGATCGAAGCAGGTACCTTTATGGTAGCAGCAGCGATGACTGAAGGAAATGTCTTGATCGCAGATGCAATCTCAGAACATAATCGTCCGTTGATTTCTAAATTAATTGAAATGGGTGCAACGATCACTGAAGAAGAAGGCGGCATTCGAGTTGTTGGTCCAAAACATATTTTACCAACTGACGTCAAAACAATGCCTCATCCTGGTTTTCCGACAGACATGCAAGCCCAAATGACTGCTATTCAGTTAGTCGCTGAGGGAACGAGCATGGTGACTGAAACAGTTTTTGAGAATCGCTTCCAACATTTGGAAGAAATGCGCCGTATGAACGCCCATGTGAAGATTGATGGAAACGTAGCGATTATGGACGGGAATCATGAATTACAAGGTGCTGAAGTTTATGCAACAGATTTACGAGCTGCTGCAGCATTAGTACTTGCTGGTTTAAAAGCAAATGGCATAACACGCGTTCGCAATCTTAAATACTTAGATCGTGGTTATTATCAATTCCATATTAAATTGCAAAACTTAGGTGCAGATGTGGAACGTGTGGCAATCGATCAAACGCCCGCTGATAAAACAGCTCAAGTCACTGTTTAAGGACGTGATAAAATGAGTAGCCAACGGTATATTTTAATCACATTGGTGAAGATTTTAGTTGTCATACTATTACTGATTCTTTTATTTATAGCTGGAACAATGATTGGATACGGGGTTATCGGTGGTGGAAATCCGTTTAAGGTTTTTCAACCAAGTTTGTGGCTGCACATCCAAGATTTTTTCAGATAAAGAGTTGTGTGAAAATGATAGTGTAAGCAAACAAAGGATTTCTTAAAACGAATTTTCGCTTTTGAGAAGTCCTTTTTTATTGTGAGTCATTCCACTGTTTGGCAGATTATTGCTCCTTTGAACAGTCGTTTGTCATGAATAGGAGAATGAGGAGCAAAGCTTTAATAATGAGGTGATGAGATGAAAAAAATCTTAGTGGCTATTGTCCGTTTTTATCAACGGTTTATTTCTCCTGCTTTCCCACCTAGCTGTCGGTACTATCCTACTTGTTCAAACTATATGATACGTGCGATTCAAGTACACGGTGCATTTAAAGGAACGCTGATGGGGACAGCACGCATTTTGCGTTGCCATCCATTCGTAAAGGGCGGAATCGATTACGTACCTTTAAATTGTCAATTGACACGTAATAAGAAAGATAAAGAGATGCCTAATTATGATGAAAAATAAACAGTCAGGTAAGACCGAGCATTCTGGAGAAAAAAGTATCGTCGCATTAGATCAATCAACTTTACCTTGGTCATTATTGTTGGATGCAGATCCTGAAGAGGAAAACGTCCAACGATATATTGATCAAGGGTCTGGTTTTATATGGAAAGCAGAAAACGACATTCAGGGAGTGATCGTTTTTCTCACAAATAAATTAGTGTTTGAAATAATGAATTTAGCTGTAGCTCCAAAAGTTCAAGGTCAAGGAATCGGCTACGCGTTGCTTACCCATACACTAAAAGAAATGAAAAAGTTAAAAAACACTCAACAACAAGTCATTATTCGGACGGGGAGTACGTCATCAGCAGCTTTACAACTGTATAAAAAAATCGGCTTCCTGGAAATCTCTAGAGAAAAAGATTATTTTGTCAAAAATTATAAACAGCCAATCTATGAAAATGGCCAACGTTTACGAGATCAAGTAACTCTAGCAAAGAAAATTTGAACTCATCCATAAAAAGGCTTTCAAAATACTGTGGCTTGACTTAAAATAAAAACAGTATGAGAAAAGGAGACAAATAAATGATGGGTATTTTAGTTTTTGATTTTGGTGGTTCCGCAGTAAAATATGGCTATTGGAATGGACAAGCGCTTGAAGACACCAGCCAATTTCCGACTCCTAAGACATGGGAAGAAATGAAAGCGCATTTAAAACAGGTATTCCAAACGTTTGTAAAACAGAAGGCGATTGAAGGCGTAGCAATCAGCGCACCTGGAGTAGTGAATCAGGAGAAACAGCTGATTGAAGGGATTAGTGCCATTCCTTATATCCACGGATTCAATATTTTTCATGAACTGGAAGAACTCTTCCATTTACCAGTGACGATCGAAAATGATGCTAATTGTGCTGGAATGGCTGAGTATTATGAAGGCGCAGCGAAAGAATATCAACATGTAGCATTTGTTGTACTTGGGACTGGAGTAGGTGGGGCAATCTTTACCCAAGGACAACTAAATAAAGGCGCTCATTTGTACGGGGGAGAATTTGGCTTGATGTTTTTAGAAGGCAATCAAACATTTAGTAAGCTTGGTACAGCAGTTCAAATGGCTTGGCGTTACTGTGACCGTTTGGGAGTTTCACGTACGACTTATAGCGGAAAAGAAGTCTTTGAACGAGCAGAACAAGGGGATGAACTAGCAAAAGAAGAGGTAGATAATTTTTATAATTATTTAACAAAAGGTTTGTTTAGTATCCAATTTTCGATTGATCCTGAAGTCATCGTGATTGGTGGGGGGATCTCTGCAAAAGCAGGGTTATTAACAGAAATCAATCAACGAATGAAACAATTAACTACAGATTTAGAACTAAATGACTTTGATCCTAAAATTTTATTATGTGATTATCGAAATGATGCAAACTTGATTGGAGCAGCTGCCAATTTCACCGCTCAACGAGAAGGTTTAGTTCAATGATGCATAGCGTTGAACAAAACTTTTAGACATATGGTAGGCATTCCATGATTGAATATGATAAACTATCATGGAGGTGGAAAAAGATGTCAAAAAAAAATAAAGATATTGAAGTACGTATCGAAGAAGTCAAAAAACAAATCAAAGGAACAACTTATGATGTGACTCAGTTATTTATTGGTAAAAAAATGATTGGGGAAATTTTGGCTTATGGACCAAAAGAATTTGAAATTTTTTTTGGTGAAGAAGATTTTGGGAAAGAAAAGAGTCTTGAAAACGCGATAGAAACAGTTATTCGTCACTGGAATCTACACGAATAAAAAAATATCAAAAAAATTTTCAATAAGGGGTTGCAAAAATCTGGAAAATTAGGTATTATAACTAAGTCAGGTTGATACAAACCTTTCGGAGGAGTAGCGAAGTGGCTAAACGCGACGGACTGTAAATCCGTTCCTTAGGGTTCAGTGGTTCGAATCCACTCTCCTCCATTTCATTGGGGTATAGCCAAGCGGTAAGGCAAGGGACTTTGACTCCCTCATGCGTTGGTTCGAATCCAGCTACCCCAGTAGTACGGAGTGATCTATTAAGATCACTCTTTTTTTGTGTGAAAACAGCTTGTTTCTTGAAGATTATCAAGAAATAGGCTAGAGTGAATAGTAGATAGATCAAAAAAAGGGGGCAGTAAAATGAAGTGGAAAGAAAAAGTAGATGAGACCGCAGAGAAAATCTATGATTTGATTAAGTCGGAAAAGTATCAGGTAGAAGTCCGGTTACCGAAAAAATCAGAAAATGCGATACAAGTGAAATCAAAGCGTCCAACCAATCACACAAAAAAATGGCTTTCAAAAAACCGTTAAGAATAACACAATCTCTAAAAAACAGTGATTTTGCTGTCTTTTGGAGATTTTGTTATTTTACAAAATGATTTTCAATCCTTCCACTTGGATTAAAGAGGAAGGACACACATTTACTTACATAAACTTTTGGATAAAATAATCGGGTTGGCAAATGATTGATCGACAATTAGTCGAGCAAAAGAAACTTTTTCCTTTTCAGTTGTGAACCAGGTATATACCAGTTATAATAAAGGAAATGAAAGGGCGGATATACGTTATGTCGAATCAACTACCAGTCTATATACAAATCCATGATCAGATCAAAAGTGAAATCGAACAAGGTATTTGGAAAATCGGTGATCGCCTTCCTTCTGAAAGAGAATTGGCAGTGAAATTCAATGTTAGTCGAATGACTTTACGTCAAGCCATTCAAAACCTGGCTGATGAAGGGATTTTGGAAAGAAAAATTGGCTCAGGTACATATGTAGCAAGAGAAAAAGTCCAAGAAAAGATGTCTGGTGCGACCAGTTTTACTGAAATTATGGAATCACAGAATCGAGTACCCTCTAGTCGGACAATCTCTTATTTTTTAACTTCCCCAAGTTCTAGTGAAATGGAGAAGCTGCAACTGGAAAAAGACGAAACGATTCTTCGTATGGAACGAATTCGTTATGCTGATGATATACCAATCTGTTTTGAAGTAGCCAGTATCCCGCAAAAGATTATTGCAGACTATAGTAAATCTGAAATTACCAATTCTCTTTATCGGGTACTCGAAGAGAAAAGTGGGCATAAGATCGGGGCAGCTAATCAAACAATCACAGCCATTCTTGCTTCAGAAAAAATTGCAGAATATTTAGAAGTAAAAAAAGGAGATGCTGTGTTACGTTTACGCCAAACTTCTTATTTTGATGACGGTACCCCATTTGAATATGTTCGTACGCAATATGTAGGGAATCGTTTTGAATTTTATTTAGAGAAATAAAAGAGGGACACGAAACAGTCCAAATAAAGAAGAGCCTGAGACAAGTTTTGTCCTAGGCTCTTCTTTTTTGATTTCGAGATCAGCGGATAGAGTGATTACTGGTCAGCTTCTACCAGTTGTTCATGATAGGAAATTGGACCATCTGTAAATTCCACCTGTCCATTCAATAATTCAACGACTGCTGTTTTAAATGCAGTAACTTCTTTTTCTACAATCAAACAGTGAACCGTGACTTTGTCTGTGTAGATCGTTTCTTTTATAGGAATATGTTTCAACTCAAGCATATTTTCTAATTTACCTAATTGCGGATAGGTGATATGGACAGCTATTTCTTGCTGTTGTGTTCCTTCAACGATCCCGATTTCAATTAGTGCGTGAGAAACAGCCTGTGTATAGGCACGAATCAAACCACCGGTACCCAATTTTGTCCCACCAAAATAGCGTGTGACGACAGCGACCACATTGATCAATTCATTTTTTTTTAGTACTTCCAGCATTGGGACACCTGCCGTACCACTAGGCTCACCGTCATCACTACTGCGTTGAATTTCATTTTTTTCACCGAGAACGAAAGCACTACAGTTATGGTTTGCTTTCCAATGCTCTTTTTTCATTGCCTGAATAAACGCTTTAGCTTCTGCTTCCGTTTCAATTCGTTTCATAGAGCAAATAAAACGAGATTTTTTGACTTCGATTTCTGCTTGACCGTCTGCTTGGATGGTTCTATAACTATTCAGCGTGATGCTTCCTCCTTACAAGTAGTTGATAATAGTCAAAGTATAATGAATTATTCCTTTAGTTTCAACACTTATAATACTTGAGTAATGAAGAGAGTCTATGGGATAATAGAAGAAAGAAAGGTGAGATGGGGATGAAAGAACGCATAAAAAAATATGACGCCATCACCCAATATTTAAAAAATAACGGGGGATCACAGGTTACTTTAACATTTACACAGATCGACGAACTTCTTTTTCCAAGTTATGGGCTCCCTAAATCAGCTAGACAAAGCACTGATTGGTGGGCAAATGATTATAAGCACCCAGAAAAAGGAGCATATGGCTGGATCAATGCTGGCTACGAGGTTGTGGTGATCAATTTAAAAAAAGAATATGTTGTGTTCAATCAATTAGTTAAATCGAGTTGGCTATTCGACTGATAAGAAAACGTTGACATTATCTTGCTTTTTTGTATAATAATCACACAAGCAAAAAAGAAATCGTTTGCAAAAGTTAAAAGAATGGAGAGAGTAAAATGACTAAAAAAACAATCATGCTCGTATGTTCTGCTGGGATGAGTACCATTTTACTTGTAACAAAAATGCAAAAAGCTGCTGAAGAACAAGGAATTGATACGGATATTTTTGCCGTATCAGCTTCTGATGCCGATAATCAGCTAGCTTCTAAAGAAGTTGATGTTTTGCTGTTGGGACCACAAGTCCGCTTCATGAAAGCTGATTTTGAAAAACGTCTAGAGCCAAAAGGAATCCCATTAGATATTATCAATATGGCAGATTATGGGTTGATGAATGGCGAAAAAGTATTACAACAAGCCATCCATTTAATTGAAAACAAATAAAGGACAGAGCATACTAAGATGTTCATATCGGAAATAAGCCGAAAAATCCAGCGAATAGGGCGCCTATTCAAGGATTTTTCGGCTTATTTTTTATACCAACCGTTTCAAATAACCATTTATTCTCAAATTTTTTGAAGAATGGACTGATGTAGCGTATCTTCTTTTAGGGGATTAGATGAAAAAAAGTAGTTTATGCAGTTTATATGGTAGACGATTACTTACGAGAGACTTGAGAGAATGGACAGAGAGTTTTGAACAGATTCGCTATCAGAAACTAGCTGCCATTCATCTACAAGGAAATTGGTTAACATGTAATCGATGCAGCATGCGAACAAAAATAGGTAAATCAGAGCAAAAGCAACCAATCCTCTTTTGTCCTGTTTGTCTTTTTTTAGGTCGTTGTGACAACACACAAGAATTATTTTTATTTGAACAACCTGAGTTGCCGAAAAGAAATGTCTGTTTTACTTGGACAGGAAAGTTAACGCCAACTCAACAAGCGATTTCTACGAACTTGGTCACTGATGTCTCGGGAAAACAGCACATGATTTGGGCTGTGACAGGAGCGGGAAAGACTGAGATGCTTTATGAAAAGGTCATAAAAACGTTAGAAAAAGGTGGACGAGTCGCATTAGTTTCACCTAGGGTTGATGTGTGTAACGAACTTTACCTGCGTTTTTGTGGCGTTTTTCCAGAAGAAGACATTGTCCTGCTTCATGGAAAAAAG
Organism: Enterococcus sp. AZ078; assembly: GCF_051714985.1. Taxonomy (NCBI): domain Bacteria; kingdom Bacillati; phylum Bacillota; class Bacilli; order Lactobacillales; family Enterococcaceae; genus Enterococcus; species Enterococcus sp. AZ078. The sequence continues at coordinate 2,151,994 of NZ_JBIOSW010000001.1, read as the reverse complement.
AAAGAAGCCTATCGCTTTAGTCCATTCGTGATTGCGACTACGCATCAGCTGTATCGTTTTTATCAGGCGTTTGATCTGTTAGTCGTCGATGAGGTGGATGCGTTCCCTTTTGCAGGAGATCCTGGGTTAGCTTATGCTGTTGAAACTGCAATTAAACCAAAAGGAACATTTATCTATTTAAGTGCGACACCTAATGAGCAGCTACTGAAAAAAATCCGTTCAACCTTTTTGATCCATCAATTGCCCCTTCGCTTCCATCAACGGTTATTGCCTGAACCACATTTGTTTTTTTGGAATGACTGGCCGAATAAATGTTTGAAAGAAAAAAAACTTCGACCACTTTTGAAGTGTCTAAACATGCTGCTCCAACAAAATCATGTCTTATTATTTTGTCCGTCGATTGCCTTGATGAATCGATTAGCCTCACTGTTAAAGCGTTGTTTACCCATGTACCGTATTACCGATGCATCCGCAAAAGATCCAAACCGTTCAGAAAAAGTTCAGCAAATGAGAAAGCAACAATATGATGTGTTACTTACTACAATGATTTTGGAACGTGGGGTAACATTTGCAAATGTGTCAGTGATCGTGTTAGGCGCTGATCACCGTGTTTTTACTAAATCTTCCCTTGTACAAATCGCTGGTCGAGCCGATCGAAAGGGAGATTTTACCAATAGCCAAGTCTATTTTTTCTATGAAGAACTGACAAAAGCTATCAAATTAGCCTGTCGTGAGATCAAAGAAATGAATCGTCAAGGAAAAAAGCAGCTTGCTATGAAAAATAGTGAGCCTAGAGGAGAAAAAACACATGAATCGTTGTAGTTATTGTCAAAAACAAGTCATCCGAAATTTGAAGATCAGCGAGATTCTTGGGTTGGGAAAGATTCTTCCTCAGATTTGTGAGGACTGTTCAAATTTGTTTCGTCCGATAAATAAACAGCAAAGCTGTCGAACTTGCCAGAAAGAACTGCCTGGTGATATTACGTATTGTGAAGATTGTATTGCCTGGAAAAACGACTATCCCAATTATGATTTCAGTCATCATGCTTGTTTTTACTATGATTCAGCCTTCAAAGAATGGTTAAAGCGCTATAAATTTATGGGAGATGTCCGACTGGCAGGTACATTTGCTAAACAGTTGCAAATAATACAACAAGAATTTAGCGATTATCAAATCTGTCCAATCCCACTAGCAACTGCTCGTTTAAAAGAACGTGGGTTTAATCAGGTCATTGAAATGTTGAGGGTAGCTAAAATACCTTATAGTCAACTGCTGACTCGCTCTGATCATTCACTTCCACAATCCCAAAAAACACGTCAGGAACGTTTAAAAACTACCCAACCTTTCAAATTAGCTGTTGTTCCAACGATCATCAAAGGGAAAAAAGTATTGTTGGTAGACGATGTCTATACGACGGGGCAAACCCTTTTCCATGCTGCTTCTTGTTTATTGCCACATGCTCCTGAAAAAATCCGCACCTTTTCGCTAGCTCGATAAATAAATGAAAAACGAATGTCCTTGATAGCGATTTAGTTTGCAAATGGATTAGAGTTCGATATAATGGTAGTAAGAAGAGGGAAAGAGTGGTCCTTCTCCTTCTTGATTGTGGTAGACGAAAGGGGTAATTTTTATGTTTAGATACAATGTACGCGGTGAAAATATCGAAGTAACTGAAGCGATTCGTGACTACGTTGAGAAAAAAGTAGGAAAACTTGAACGCTATTTCAGTGATGCACCCGATGCTACAGCACATGTAAATTTAAAAGTTTATACTGAAAAAACAGCGAAAGTGGAAGTAACTATTCCATTACCTTATCTTGTATTGCGTGCCGAAGAAACATCACCTGATCTTTATGCAAGTATTGATTTGGTAGTTGACAAATTGGAACGACAAATCCGCAAATTCAAAACAAAAATTAACCGTAAATCTCGCGAAACCGGTATGAACACAGCCGATGCAGCGGTATTATTCAATAACGAAGCTGACGATGCAGATCATGAAAATGATTCTGAATTAGACATTGTCCGTACGAAACGTTTATCACTGAAACCAATGGACAGTGAAGAGGCTGTTCTACAAATGAACATGCTTGGTCATAATTTCTTTATTTTTGAAGATGCAGAAACCAATGGTACAAGTATCGTTTACCGTCGTAAAGATGGCAAATACGGTTTGATTGAAACCGACTGATAAATAACAATTAGAAAAAGCAGTAAAAAGCTTGTGGCAAACCCTTCACGGTTTGCCACAGCTTCTTTTTTGTCTACGTCAGAAATTGTGAATTAATTGTGAATATATTACATTAATTGTGTTAAGATATTTCAATTATCTAGAACTAATGATAAAATAGAAACTAGAATCTACATAATCTGGATAATATATGTAAAAAGGAGATTATACAACGCATGGCCAATTTTATTCGTTCGATTATCGAAAATGATAAAAAAGAACTAAAACGTTTAGATCGTATTGCTAAAAAAGTAGAAGATCATGCTGACGAAATGGCAGCATTAACAGATGAACAATTACAAGCAAAAACAGCTGAGTTTAAAGCTCGCTATCAAAAAGGGGAAACTTTAGATCAATTATTACCGGAAGCCTTTGCGGTAGTTCGTGAAGCTGCCAAACGAGTGTTGGGACTTTATCCTTACCATGTACAATTGATGGGGGGGATCGTTCTTCACGATGGAAATATCCCAGAGATGCGTACTGGTGAAGGGAAAACTTTAACAGCGACAATGCCTGTTTATTTGAATGCATTGACGGGAGAAGGCGTTCACGTCGTTACTGTCAATGAATACCTGGCTACTCGTGACTCCTCTGAAATGGGCGAATTATATAACTTTTTAGGTTTAACAGTTGGCTTGAATATCAATTCAAAATCAGCGGACGAAAAACGAGATGCTTACAATTGTGATATTACCTATAGTACCAATAATGAATTAGGTTTCGACTATCTAAGAGACAACATGGTCGTTTATCGTCATCAAATGGTTCAAAGACCATTGAATTATGCGATTGTCGATGAAGTCGATTCGATCTTGATCGATGAAGCAAGAACACCGTTGATTATTTCAGGTCAAGCTGAAAAATCAACAGCTTTATATACAAGAACAGATAATTTTGTGAAACGTTTGAAAGAAGAAGAAGATTATAAAATCGATGTGCAATCGAAAACAATCAGCTTGACTGAAGCGGGGATCGAGAAAGCCGAAGAAACATTTGGCTTAGAAAATCTATATGATATCGAAAATACTGCCTTAACCCACCATCTGGATCAAGCATTGCGTGCCAACTATATCATGATCTTGGATATTGATTATGTGGTCCAAGATGGAAAAGTCTTGATCGTTGACCAATTTACTGGTCGTATCATGGATGGACGCCGCTACTCTGATGGATTACATCAGGCGATTGAAGCAAAAGAAGGCGTAGAGATCGAAGACGAAACGAAAACGATGGCGACAATCACGTTCCAGAACTATTTCCGAATGTATAAGAAACTGTCAGGTATGACTGGTACAGCAAAAACAGAAGAAGAAGAGTTTCGGGAAATCTATAATATTCAAGTTTGTCAAATCCCAACAAATCGTCCAGTCATTCGTGACGACCGACCTGATTTGTTATATCCAACATTGACTAGCAAGTTCCAAGCGGTGGTGCAAGACATCAAAGAACGTTACCGCAAAGGACAACCTGTTCTTGTCGGAACGGTAGCAGTAGAAACTTCAGAATTATTGTCTGATATGTTGAATCGTGAACGTATCCCACATGAAGTATTGAATGCAAAAAACCACTTCAAAGAAGCGGAAATCATCATGAATGCTGGTCAAAAAGGTGCGGTGACGATTGCAACGAATATGGCCGGACGTGGTACAGATATCAAGTTGGGACTTGGTGTCAGAGAACTAGGCGGACTAGCTGTTATCGGGACAGAACGTCATGAATCACGTCGTATCGATAACCAATTACGTGGTAGGGCTGGACGTCAAGGAGACCCAGGGATGTCTCAATTCTATCTTTCATTGGAAGATGATCTGATGAAACGATTTGGTTCTGAACGGATCAAAGCATTCTTAGATCGCATGAAAATCGGTGAAGAGGATGCAGTGATCCAAAGTAAGATGCTGACAAAACAAGTGGAATCAGCACAAAAACGTGTCGAAGGAAATAACTACGATACTCGTAAAAATGTCTTACAATACGATGATGTAATGCGAGAACAACGCGAAGTTATCTACAAACAACGTCAAGAAGTCATCATGGAAGAAACAAGTTTGTCTAAACCAATGATGAATATGATCAAACGTACGATCAGTCGGGTAGTAGATGCACACACACAACTAGAAAAAGAAAACTGGAACCTTGAAGGAATCGTTGATTTTGCAGGTAGTACATTAGTCCATGAAGACAGTATCTCAATCGATGATCTTAAAGGGAAAGAACCGCAACAGATCAAAGAATATTTAAATGAGTTAGCCCAAGAAGTATTTAATACGAAAGCTAACCAGCTCAACGGACCTGAACAATTACTAGAATTTGAAAAAGTAGTCATTCTACGAGTAGTGGATTCGAAATGGACCGATCATATCGATGCTATGGATCAATTACGCCAATCAATCGGTCTTAGAGCATATGGACAAAACAATCCATTGGTTGAGTATCAAACAGAAGGATACAAGATGTTTGAAGAGATGGTTGGAGCGATCGAATATGAAGTGACTCGTCTCTTTATGAAAGCTGAGATTCGTCAAAATGTTCAACGGGAGCAAGTGTCAACCGGCGAAGCAGTTCAACCAACTACCGGTGATGCAAAAGAAAATAGCAACACAAGTGCCAAAAAACAACCGGTTCACGTGAACAAAGTAGGCAGAAATGATCCTTGTCCATGTGGTAGCGGGAAAAAATATAAAAACTGTCATGGAAAAGATGAGAACTAATTTTTGACAGCTAGTAGATAAGATTGGTGAGATCGGTTCTTTTTGATTAAGAATCGTCTCACCTTCTTTCTGTTATGAAGCGTTTCTGTTAAACTAAAGTGGTTGAATAAAACATAAAATAATGTAGATAGAAAGAGGGAAGTTTATGGAGATTTCAGAAATCCGTAACTTATTAGCTGAGATGGAAGAAAAGGTCACAAGTTTCAGGAGGTCTCTTTGACTTAGATCGGTTGGAAGAAGACATCGCTGAAGCTGAAGCCAAAATGGCAGAGCCTGGTTTTTGGGATGATAGCGAAGCAGCACAAAAAGTGATCAATGAAAACAACACAAATAAAGAAACGTATGATCAATTCAATGCGTTAGCTGAAGAATTAGAAGAGTTAGCCCTAATGGTAGAAATGTTGCAAGAAGAACCAGATGCACAAATGCAACAAGAAGCTGAAGACAGAATCCAACTATTAGACGAAAAAATGAAGACGTATGAATTAGCCATGCTTTTAGATGGTCCATATGATCGCAACCATGCAATCGTCGAACTTCATCCTGGAGCAGGGGGTACAGAATCCCAAGACTGGGGAAGTATGTTGTTACGCATGTATACACGTTGGGCAGAACAACATGGCTACCAAGTGGAAACATTGGATTACCAAGCAGGGGATGAAGCAGGAATAAAAAGTGTGACTTTACTGATCAAAGGGCATAATGCATATGGCTATTTAAAATCGGAAAAAGGTGTACACCGGCTTGTTCGGATCTCCCCTTTTGATTCAGCCAAACGGCGCCACACTTCGTTTTGTTCGGTCGATGTGATGCCAGAACTAGATGAAACGATTGATGTTGCGATCAACCCAGATGACTTGAAGATCGATACGTACCGAGCAAGCGGTGCTGGAGGACAACATATCAATAAAACAGAGTCTGCCGTTCGGATCACTCATCTTCCAACAGGAACGGTCGTAGCTAGTCAAGCGCAGCGTTCACAATTAAAAAACCGAGAACAAGCAATGAGCATGTTGAAAGCGAAATTGTATCAACTTGAGGTTGAAAAGAAAGAACAAGAAGCTGCAGCATTGCGTGGGGAGCAAAAAGAAATTGGTTGGGGTTCACAAATTCGTTCCTATGTCTTCCATCCATATTCAATGGTAAAAGATCACCGGACAAACGTAGAAACTGGTAATGTTCAAGCTGTAATGGATGGCGATTTAGACTTATTTATTGACGGATATTTAAAAATGCACCTCTAAATAGTTGACTTTAATTGAAATAAAATTGTAAGATTTTGAAAGCAAGATGAAACATTACCATGCTATAATGGTGAGAGACTGAGAAAAGATATGGAGAGAACGCCATGATTGAAATGAAGGATGTCATGAAAAAGTACTCAAATGGTACGACTGCAATCCGAAATTTATCGGTTGTTATCGATCAAGGAGAGTTCGTTTATGTAGTTGGTCCATCAGGGGCTGGGAAATCTACATTCATCAAATTGATGTATCGAGAAGAAAAAGCGTCAAAAGGAACCTTAAATGTTGCTGGTCATGATTTAATGGCAATCAAAAACAAAGATGTTCCTTACTTACGCAGAGAAATCGGGGTAGTTTTCCAAGACTACAAACTGTTGCCGAGAAAAACAGTTTACGAAAATGTCGCTTATGCGATGCAAGTAATCGGTAGAAAACCACGAGATATCAAAAAACGTGTGATGGAAGTGTTAGATCTTGTTGGATTGAAACATAAAGTGCGTGTTTTTCCAAGTGAGCTATCTGGTGGGGAACAGCAACGGGTATCGATTGCCCGTGCAATCGTAAATACGCCGAAAGTATTGATTGCTGACGAACCTACAGGAAATCTAGATCCGGAGAATTCTTGGGAGATCATGAAGTTATTGGACCGAATCAATGCTCAAGGGACAACGGTCGTTATGGCAACCCATAACAGTACGATCGTGAATACAATTCGTCATCGAGTGATCGCCATCGAAAATGGACGAATCATACGTGACCAAGCGGAAGGGGAATATGGATACGATGATTAGAACCTTTTTCCGACATTTATTAGAGAGTATCAAGAGTTTAAAGCGTAACGGCTGGATGACTGTCGCTTCAGTGAGTGCCGTGACGATCACATTAACATTAGTTGGGGTGTTCATGGCTGTGATTATGAATGCAACGAAACTAGCCGAAGATATCGAAGGTAACGTAGATGTTTCTGTTTTCGTTGATATTGGCACGAATGAAAAAGATATGAAGACTCTTGAAAAACAATTAAAAGAGATTGATCACGTCAAAAGTGTCAAATTCTCAAGTAAAGACCAAGAGTTGAAAAAGATCCAGGATGCTATGGGGAATTCATGGAGTTTATTTGAAGGAGATAATAACCCGTTATATGATGTTTATGTCGTTCAAACGTCAGAACCTTCTTATACGAAACAAGTATCTCAAGAAGCCGGAAAATTAGCGAATGTTTCTCGCGCGGATTACGGTGGAACGTCTTCAGATAAAATTCTTAAGCTTGCAGGAACCGTTCGAACATGGGGCTTAGCTGCAGCAGCATTATTATTGTTTATTGCAATGTTTTTGATTTCAAATACAATCAGAATCACGATCTTATCTCGCCAAAAAGAAATTCAAATCATGCGATTAGTTGGTGCCAAAAACGGCTACATTCGTTGGCCATTCTTTTTAGAAGGTGGCTGGATTGGTTTGATCGGTGCAATTATTCCGGTATTGCTGATTACATTTGGGTACCAAGAAGTATTCCGAATGCTTAACCCTTCATTATTGCGCTCCCACTATTCCTTGATCCAACCACAGGATATCGTGTGGAAAATCAACGCTTTGATGGCTGGGATCGGAATCATTATCGGTTCATTAGGATCAATTATTTCGATGAGAAGATTCTTGAAGTTTTAATTCATTTCCATCGTTTCACCATATGAAAGGATGGAACGAGTTGTTTCAAGAAGATCCAACAACTTTAAAGTTTAAATGGATGATTCAATGAATCAGCAGACAGAAATTCATTTTTCTGTCTGCTTTTTTAGTTGAGATTGGGACAAAACTCGTCTCAGTCTCTTCTAGTATCTCTAATAACGAATAAACGGCGTTCAAGAAGCAACTCCTCAACAATAAGTGATGATTTTCTAAAATATGAGGAGCTATTTTAAAAAATCCTCTCTTATTCGCTCGGAGCTAAACGCTTCTTTCACGACCTCTTGCTAAACGGTGTTCAAACATCAGCTCCTTGAAATAAGCCTGAATTTTTCAAAACATGAGAAGCTGTTTCAAAAAATTCTTTCTTATTGTCATCAGAGCTACCCGATGTTTTCACGACCTCTGATTCACGGTGATACAAAAGCAGCATCTTCGGAAAATTTGCCGAAATTTACCAAAAATTTGAGAAGCACCAAGTAGATAATAATCAACATCAAAAACTAGTTTTTGTGTTTCTTGTCAATTTTCGGAAATTCCTTCTTATTTCTTGATGCTAAACACTTTTGTCTCAACTTCTTTGTAAAACGCTATCATTTTTTGTCTCATAATATAAAATAAAAAAATAATATCAAGTAATGATCAATAGGAGGTCATATCGGTTCAGCAGTAGGTATTTTAATTCATTGAGATCATTATCTGTCTGATACTTTCACTTTACTTTAAAAAACATCTCGGCTATTCTTAAGTAGGTGTAAAAGTGAAGAGGTGAGCCATGAGAGTAGTTGTTGATAATTTTTTTACGATCATCTTAATTGCGAATATCTTATTATCAATTGTCATTGTTTTTCGTGAACGAAAAGAAACCGCTCAGACATGGGCATGGTTGTTAGTATTAATGTTTATTCCGATTGTCGGTTTTCTTTTATATATCTTTTTTGGCAGAGGTATTTCACAAGACAAGATCTTTGATTTGAAGATCCAAGGGAAAATCGGGAAGAACTTGGAAATTGAAGAAGACAAACAAGCCTTGATGCGAGGACTTTATCCGCATCCACCAACAGGACAAGTTGATGTCAAGCAACTAATCTATATGCTGACAGTGTTTGAAAGTACATTGTACACAACTGGAAATGAAGTGACTTTATTTACGGATGGACGAGAAAAATTTGATGCATTGATTGAAGACATCAAGCAGGCAAAAGATCATATCCATCTACAATATTATATTTATCGGGGCGATGCTCTGGGTAAGGAAGTGCGTGACGCGCTGACTGAAGCAGCTCAAAGAGGGGTCAAAGTCCGTGTATTATTAGATGCTTGGGGGTCTACCCAAGTAAATGCAAAATTTTTCCACGAATTACAGGTAGCTGGTGGTGAAGTCGCTTTTTTCTTTCCACTATTTGTCCCTTATATCAATCCACGAATCAATTATCGAAACCATCGGAAAATCGTTGTCATTGATGGGAAAATTGGTTATACTGGTGGATTCAATGTAGGAAACGAATATTTAGGAGAAGTTTCAAAGTTTGGTTATTGGCGAGACAATCATTTGCGAATCTACGGGGAAGCAGTTTATACGCTACAAAATCGTTTCTTGATGGATTGGAACTCGCAGCACGTGAAAGAAGTCAGCTATGCACCAAAATTTTTCCCAAAAATTGATTCTGTAGGCACTTTAGCACTTCAAATCGTCACAAGTGGCCCAGATTCTGAGCATGAACAAATCAAATTGACTTATTTAAAAATGATTTCATTAGCAAAAAAAGAAATATTGATTCAAACGCCTTACTATATCCCAGATGAATCCATTCATGAAGCATTGAAATTAGCCTTGCTTTCTGGTGTCAAAGTTCAGATTCAGATTCCCAATAAACCTGATCATCCGTTAGTCTATTGGGCAACTTATTCTTTTGCAGCAGAACTAATCGAATATGGTGCAGTGATCGAAACCTATGAAAATGGGTTTATCCATGCTAAGACCATGATCATTGACAGTGGAATAGTTTCAATTGGTTCAGCAAATATTGATGTCCGTTCATTCAAATTAGACTTTGAAGTGAATGCGTTGATCTATGATGAAGGAATGGCGACTCACGTAAGAAAAGCTTTCTTTGCTGATTCAAGAAAGTCACAACTGTTAACCAAAGAACGCTATGAAAATCGAGGATTTATCATCAAATTAAAAGAAGGTTTGGCACGATTGATCTCGCCATTATTATAATTGCTACTTCCAGCTAATCAAAAAGGACATGAGGGAGGCGTCTAAGACGTCAGCTCATGTCCTTTTTCTGTCGGGGCCATTTCTGTAAACTGTCAGAAATGGAGAAAGCGTCTCACAGGAACAAAACTAACTTTGGGGTACTTCTTGTTTTTGGGGAAAGCAAGAAATAAGTTAGATAATGTTTGATAAAGAGACACATTTCAAAGCCAGTATAGCATAGAATAACCTAATGAGATAGTGTTTTTTTATTAATAATCATTATTTTTGTTATTTTATAATTTTAATTCGTTTTCAAGTATTTTGTTAAATGTTAAAATGAACTTACTTTAGGACTGAAGGAGATTTCTAAATGAAAAAATTAAAATTACTTTTACCAATAATAGGATTAACTATTCTTTTATCAGGTTGTTCAAAATGGATCGATCGAGGAGAATCCATTACAGCTGTTGGGTCTTCCGCATTGCAACCATTAGTTGAAACAGTCGCTGAATCTTTTCAGGCTGCAAACCCTGGGAAATTCATCAATGTCCAAGGAGGAGGAAGTGGAACTGGATTATCTCAAGTCCAATCTGGAGCAGTAGATATCGGGAATTCTGATTTATTTGCGGAGGAAAAATCTGGAATTGATGCATCTGCTTTAGTTGATCATCGGGTGGCTGTAGTTGGGATCACACCGATCGTTAACAAGGAAGTGGGCGTTAAAGACATCTCAATGGAAAACTTACGGAAGTTATTTACGGGTGAAATCACCAACTGGAAAGAACTTGGCGGGAAAGACCAACCAGTGGTTATTTTAAATCGTGCATCAGGAAGTGGGACACGTAGTACTTTTGAAAAATGGGTCCTTGATGGAGAAACGGCGATTCGTGCGCAAGAACAAGATTCAAGCGGAATGGTGCGACAAATCGTTGCAGATACTCCAGGAGCAATTAGTTATGTCGCTTTCTCATATGTAACCAACGATGTGGCTACTTTGAGTATTGATGGTGTAGAGCCAACCGATGACAACGTTACGACCAATAAATGGATCATTTGGGCTTATGAACATATGTATACAAAAAATCAACCAAAACAGTTAACGAAAGAGTTTTTAAACTACATGCTATCAGAAGAAGTTCAAAATAATATCGTAGGTGAATTAGGTTATATTCCGGTTTCACGTATGCAAGTAGAACGTGATTGGGAAGGAAATATTGTAAAATAATCATCTTTACACAATCTTTACAAACTTCGCATAAATTTTACATGTTATTAAACTCAAATTGATGTTCGCTTTGTACACTGTATAAGTATGTTAAACCTTACTGGGGGGGAATCATCTGTGGAAGATGTGAAAAAAGTATTATTAACAAAATCAAAACGTTCAAAAATGGAGCAGCGTGGTAAATTCATCAGCTTCTTATGTATCGCCTTGATCGTTCTAGTAGTAGTAGCCATTTTTTATTTTGTTGCAAGTAAAGGATTAGCGACCTTTTTCGTTGATAAAATCAACGTATTTGATTTCTTGTTTGGAACGAATTGGAATCCTGGACAAATTGGTGCAGATGGTAAACCGATGGTCGGGGCATTACCAATGATCGCTGGTTCGTTTATCGTTACTTTTTTATCTGCGATCATCGCGACACCTTTTGCCATCGGTGCAGCGGTCTTCATGACAGAGATATCTCCAAAAAATGGCACAAAAATCTTGCAACCAGTCATTGAACTATTAGTTGGTATTCCATCTGTTGTTTATGGTTTTATTGGATTATCAGTCATCGTACCATTTATCCGAAACATTTTTGGCGGAACTGGTTTTGGTATTTTAGCTGGGACATTTGTTTTGTTTGTCATGATCTTACCAACTGTGACGACTATGACAGTCGATGCCTTAAAAGCTGTGCCGCGTCATTATCGTGAAGCATCATTAGCTTTAGGAGCTACACGTTGGCAAACGATCTATAAAGTCGTTTTACGAGCTGCTGTACCGGGAATCTTGACAGCCGTTGTATTTGGTATGGCACGTGCATTTGGTGAAGCATTAGCGATCCAAATGGTCATCGGGAATGCTGCCTTGATGCCAACAGGATTAACAACTCCTGCTTCAACATTGACATCGATTTTAACAATGGGGATCGGAAATACGATCATGGGAACAATTGAAAACAACGTGTTATGGTCATTAGCTTTGATCTTGCTATTGATGTCATTAATCTTTAATATCGTGATCCGAATGATTGGTAAGAAAGGGGCATTGAAATAATGAACGCAAAACGCTCTGATAAAATCGCAACGGGAGTCCTTTATGCAATATCGGGAATTATTGTATTAATCTTAGCTGCGTTACTTTTATATATTTTAGTTCGAGGAATTCCTCATATCTCTTGGTCATTTTTAACTGAACCATCAAAAGCCTATCAAGTAGGCGGCGGAATCGGTATCCAATTATTTAACTCGATTTATTTATTATTGATCACGATGATCATCAGTTTTCCGCTTTCTTTAGGAGCCGGTATTTACCTTTCGGAATATGCTGGTAAAAACTGGTTGACTGATGTTATCCGTACTTCAATTGAAATATTAAGCTCATTACCATCTGTAGTCGTTGGTTTGTTTGGCTTTTTAGTTTTTGTTATCCAATTCCAGTATGGCTTCTCCATTATCTCTGGGGCACTAGCTTTAACAGTTTTTAACTTACCTCTATTGACGAGAACGGTAGAAGAATCTTTACAAGCGGTGCATTACACACAGCGTGAGGCAGGGCTTGCATTAGGTTTGTCACGTTGGGAAACAGTGATTCGTGTAGTTGTACCTGAGGCAACTCCAGGGATTTTAACAGGAGTCATTTTAAGCTCAGGGAGAATTTTTGGGGAAGCAGCAGCTTTGATCTATACAGCTGGGCAAAGCGCGCCTGCACTTGATTTCTCAAACTGGAATCCATTGAGTGTCTCTAGTCCAATCAGTATTTTCCGTCAAGCTGAAACACTAGCTGTTCATATTTGGAAAATCAATACGGAAGGAACGATGCCAGATGGCGTATCAGTATCTGCTGGAGCATCTGCGGTCTTAATTATCGCAGTATTACTATTCAATTTTGGTGCTCGTGCGATTGGTAAACGTTTATACCGGAAAATGACTTCAGCTTAAGGAGAAGAAGTAAGATGAAAGAATATAATTGGAATGAAAGAAATATCATCACAATGGGTCAAGAAAAAGAAATTGCCCTTTATACAGATGATCTTCATGTTTGGTACGGTGACAACGAAGCAATCAAAGGTGTTGATCTGGAATTTGAAAAGAATAAGATCACAGCTTTAATCGGTCCTTCTGGCTGTGGTAAGTCTACTTATTTACGTTCGTTGAATCGGATGAATGATGGGATCGCAAATACTAAGGTAACTGGTAAAATCATGTACAAAGATGTCGATATCAATGCGCCACAAATTGATGTCTATGAGATGCGTAAGCGAATCGGAATGGTTTTCCAACGACCAAATCCATTTAGTAAATCAATCTATGAAAATATCACGTTTGCATTGAAGCAACATGGCGAAAAGAACAAGAAGAAATTAGATGAGATCGTTGAGACCAGCTTGAAACAAGCCGCATTATGGGATCAAGTAAAAGATAGCCTGGATAAAAGTGCTTTAGCCTTGTCAGGTGGTCAACAACAACGTTTATGTATTGCACGTGCGATTGCGATGAAACCGGATATCTTGTTATTAGATGAACCAGCCAGCGCACTTGATCCGATTTCTACTGGGACAGTGGAAGAAACATTGGTGAATCTAAAAGATGATTACACGATCATCATTGTGACCCATAACATGCAACAAGCAGCTCGTATCAGTGACTATACTGCCTTTTTCTACTTAGGAAAAGCGATCGAATACGATAAAACGAATAAGATATTTACTAGACCAAAAATTAAAGCGACCGAAGATTATGTATCGGGTCATTTTGGGTAAGACGGAGGATTCGTTATGACAAAAGAAATTATCTCATCAAAAGATCTTCACTTATATTATGGAAAAAAAGAAGCGTTAAAAGGAATCGATCTAAGCTTCAATCAAGGCGAAATCACAGCGATGATTGGTCCTTCTGGCTGTGGTAAATCAACTTATCTACGCTCATTGAATCGAATGAATGATTTGATACCGAGTGTGACGATCACTGGAAGTGTCCTGTATAAAGGAAAAGATATCTATGGCCCTAAAACGGACATTGTTGAATTGCGTAAAGAAATTGGAATGGTCTTCCAACAACCAAATCCTTTTCCCTTTTCGATTTACGAAAATGTGATCTATGGGTTAAAACTAAAAGGCGAAAAAGATAAAAAAGTCCTTGATCAAGTAGTCGAAGAAAGTTTAAAGGCTGCATCTGTGTGGGATGATGTCAAAGACAAACTGCATAAAAGTGCCTTATCCTTATCAGGTGGTCAACAACAACGGGTATGCATTGCAAGAGTGTTAGCCGTCAATCCAGAAATTATTTTGTTAGATGAGCCAACTAGTGCGCTTGATCCTGTTTCTACTGGGAAAATTGAAAGCATGCTCTTGGAATTAAAGGAAAGATATACTATGATTATAGTTACGCATAATATGTCACAAGCTTCACGGATTTCTGATAAAACAGCCTTTTTCTTAGATGGGAATTTAATTGAGTTCAATGATACGAAAAAAATCTTTATGACTCCAGAAAAACAAGAAACGGAAGACTATATCTCAGGGCGATTTGGATAAGGAGGAAACGAAATGTTACGTACACAGTTTGAAGAAGAACTACTTAACCTTCATAATCAATTTTATGAGATGGGGATGATGGTAAGTAGTGCAGTGCATAAATCAGTTCGTTCTTATATCAAACATGATAAAGCACTTGCTCAAGAAGTGATCGAAAATGATATTAAAATCAACGACATGGAAACACGTTTAGAGAAAAAAAGTTTTGAAATGATTGCTTTGCAACAACCAGTGACTACAGACTTACGGATGATTATTACCGTGATGAAAGCTAGTTCTGATTTGGAACGAATGGCAGATCATGCGGTTTCAGTTGCCAAATCAACGATCCGTGTGAAAGGTCAAACCAGAATCCCAGAGATCGAAAAAGAAATCTCTGATATGTCTGATTATGTCAAAAAAATGGTGGACAATGTGTTGGTTGCTTACGTCAAAACAGATGAAAAAGATGCTCGAACGATCGCAAATATGGATCAACGGGTCAATGATTATTTCAATCGCATCTACAATGCAACGATCAAAAATATGCAGTCTGATCCAGAAACAGTCATCAGTGGGACAGATTATCTAAATGTTGCCAGCTACTTAGAACGGATTGGCGATTATGTAACGAATATTTGTGAATGGATCGTGTATCTAGCTACAGGAAAAATCACCGAATTAAACTCAAATCATAACGAAATTTTCTAACTCTTGAAGATTGAAAAGTAACGATCAACGTGTGAGTTATAAGAAATAAGCCGAAAAATTCCAAAATAGGAAATATCCTAGGAATTCTTCGGTTTTTTTGTAACTTGAAGACTTAGAGTGAATATTGCTGACTTCTCTGAGAGAAAAAGGTCAAGACTAATTGTCATTTGTATAATCGAAATTCAGCGACTAGTCTTTGTTTTTTCAACTCGTTCAATTATAATAAGAGCATAGAGATGAAAAGGAGTGAAAGAAGATGAAATTTGTTGAGCAAGATTTTGCTTATTATGAGCGCACAATCAAAAGAATGTATCAAAGTTATTATTGGAAGCGAATTCTAATCTTAGCATTCGTACTCGTGATTGTTCTGGCTTATACAGGCATCTTTCAGGAACATTTGCTTTATAATGTTTTACTGATGATAATCATTGCTGGGGGAGGTATTTATCTTTATCTGCAAAAACAAAAATTTCCAGAGGTCTATCAAAAATATCTAGAGATAAATCAACCAGAAGCAAAAATCGTTAAGATCCAAGAAGCAGAGTATAGCTATAATGATCTTGAAGACAAGAGTGTCAGGATTAACAAAACTGGTATGCGTAATTTGCCGTCAAGGAATAAACAATATACATTGATGGTTGGATTCTCCAAGTCCTTTTTTCCGCGTGAACCACTTCAAATTGTTTATTATGATATGCTTGAACTAACCTATGAAGAAAAGTTTCGTTTGAAGCGAAACGGCTATCATTCAATGCCACGTTTTTTGCGTCGGTTTACATTTAGTAATTTAAAAGAAAGCATTGGTAATATGGGACGTTTTATTGTC
Source organism: Enterococcus sp. AZ078 (assembly GCF_051714985.1). NCBI lineage: Bacteria > Bacillati > Bacillota > Bacilli > Lactobacillales > Enterococcaceae > Enterococcus > Enterococcus sp. AZ078. The sequence continues at coordinate 2,135,661 of NZ_JBIOSW010000001.1, read as the reverse complement.
GGAAATATATTTTTACTAGTTATCCTGTTTCGTGTTATACGCTATTTATGGTCATTTATCCAATTGCTTTTTTAATATCCATAATATTCATACATAATTCATAAAAAATTAGAAAACAATATTTCTTGCCATAAAAAGGGAAAGAAATATTGTTTTTAAAGCATTATTGGCTGGTTCAATGGGAAGTAAATCGTTCAGTAACTCAAGTTGGAGAAAAAGTTACAACTTAAGTCCTATGACTTTTTCTTCCATTCCGTGCATAATATGAATGTAAGGAAAAGCTTGCAAACTATATTTGCTTAAGGAGGCAATTTCCATGAAAGAAAGAGAACGTATTTTAGACTTAGTTAAAAAAGGGATCCTTTCCACTGAAGAGGGCTTAGATTTATTAGAAAGCATGGCAACTGAGAAAGATGAAAAGCAAATCGCAAAAGAAGCAGATAAAGTAACTGCTAGTCATAAAGAAAAAGATCAAGCAACTCAATTGATCGATGAATTGGAAAATGGCACATCAGAAGAAATCCATTTTAATGCCGATCCAAAACAAAATGAAAAAGAAGATCAAGAAAATTTGGAACGTATCTTAGATGAGTTAGCAACACAAGCCAATCAAACGTCGGCTCATTTAGACGAAGTGAATGAAAAGTTAGCACAAAATAAAGCGGCACGCAATGACAAACAGGAAACATTGATGCAGCTGAATACCAAAGAAGAATTGGATGAACTAACAGAAGATGAGCTTCTCCAAAGAAAGACTCTTGAATCTGAGATCAAGGAATTAGAAGCTGCGAGTGAACAATTAACAGAAGAACAATTGAAACTAGAAGCAGAATTAAAAGATATTCGCAAAAACCAATGGACAGAAAAGAAAGAAACAATTGCTGATAAATTTGAGTTACCGGATGACTGGAAAGAACAAGCCAACGATACATTGAACCAAGTTGGAGAAAAAATGTCTGAAGCTGGTTCTCAGCTAGGCAAGTTTTTGCGGAAGACATTCCAAACGGTATCGGAAACAGTTAATGAAAACATGGAATGGAAAGATGTCAATCTCCGTGTACCAGGTATCGCAACGACAAAATTTGAACACGAATTTTATTATGAAGCACCTGCAGCAAGTATTCTTGATATCAAAGCTGCAAACGGAAATGTCACATTGAAAACTTGGGAAAGTGAAGATGTGAAAGTTGAAGCTAAAATCAAATTATACGGTAAAATGAATGCAGAACCATTCGAGGCATTCTTAGAACGTAGTCAAATTGAAGTCAATGATGAGCATGTCTCATTCCAAATTCCAAATAAACGTGTACGTGCGGATCTAGTCTTTTATTTACCAAAACGAGTATATGACCATACAGCAATCAAATTGTTAAATGGGAATATTACGATTAACGACTTAGAAGGTAAAGATGTGTACACCAAATCGACAAATGGAAATATCGTCATTCAAAAATTACAAGCAACCATGCTTGAAATTGAAGGCGTTAATGGGAATATCGATGTTCAATCAGGTGCAATCTTAGATTCGATCATCGAAACAGTGAATGGTACGGTCACTGTAGGAACAACCCCTGAAAATCTTTCCGTTTCTCTCGTTAATGGGGATGTACGGTTGACAATGAAAGAAGAACATTTGAAAAAAATTGAAGCAAGTTCAGTCAATGGCAATGTCAAAGTAGCTTTACCAACAGGAATTGGCATGGAAGGTAATGCGAAAACAAGTTTAGGCAGCATCAACAGCCGCCTGACTGATTATGAAGTAATCCGTGAAAAAAAAGAACGGACCAATCAATTACTACAGTTCCGTCGTCTCTCTGAAAATGAGGTAGCTAGAATCCAATTATCGACTACGACTGGTAGTATTTATTTAAAAGATACGGATCAATAAAGTAATCAACCGGTGAGTTAGCTTATTCTAACAATCGAAAGCAGGATTGATAAGTGGGATGTACGTTCACTATTAGACGATGATACTTGGTCATTCGTTCCTTTAACGAGGAAAAGCAAAAATCTTTGGAGAAAAAGTGTAGTGAGAATGAACAGTTTATCTATTGTCACACTCTTTTTCTTCCATTAAAATGAATAGAACAGAGGTGAAAGTAAAATGAAAAGAAAATTGACAAAATCAAATAAAAATATTGTTTTGACTGGTACATTAGCTGGGATCGCAGAATATCTTGGAATTGATCCAACGGTAGTTCGTGTGATCTATGTATTCCTAAGCTTAGTGGCATTTGGAAGTCCAGTTATCTTATATATTTTATTGGCTTTGCTCATCCCTTCTGGACGAAACAAACAGACTCGTTATGGGCATGAAAACCAATATTATCAAAATAATAATTATCATCATGAACAAACAAAAAAACGTAAAGAGGCGGAAAAGGTCAATGCTGACGAATGGAGTGACTTCTAATGTCTTATCTTCAGCGCCTCATCGTGAATACGTTGACGTTCATCTCTCTGGCAGTGATTTTTCCGACGATGATTTATGTAGATAGTATTTGGACAGCTATTTTAGCAAGTTTCGTATTGTCCATCTTGAATATGTTCATCAAACCTATTCTAACAATTTTATCACTACCATTCACTTTAGTGACACTGGGCTTGTTCACATTTGTCATCAATGCGGCAATCTTGAAGATGACTTCCTTTTTTGTTGGAGCATCTAATTTTAATTTTGCTTCCTTTGGTTCAGCTTTTTTGATTGCTGTGATCATGTCAGTGGTGAATATGATTGTCAGTGAACACAATAGTAGAAGGTAAACGTGAACAATCGATAATGACTAAAAGGGTACATCCATGGGAAATGTTTTAAATTCCCTGGTTGTACCTTTTTGCTTTGTTTTATAAAAAAAGTGAATTTAAAATAAAAACGTTTTTTTTATTTGGTAGTACTTTTTGTCAGACAATGATAAAATGGGAAGGAACACTCTAATAGAAATGAGGTAGCACGAATGGCAGAAGTTGTAAAAGTAAGCCAATTAGTAGAAAAATTATCATTAGAAATAGTGACTGGTGATGAAAAGAGTTTGGAGCGTGTTATCGTAACTGGTGACATCTCAAGACCTGGTTTAGAATTGACCGGTTATTTTAATTATTATTCACATGATCGTTTACAATTATTTGGGAGCAAAGAGATTAGCTTTGCTGAACGGATGATGCCGGAAGAAAGACTGATGATCATGAGAAGATTGTGCAGTGAGGATATGCCAGCATTCATTATTTCTCGGGGGCTTCCAGCTTCTGAAGAAATGATTCAAGCAGCCAACGAATACGGTATGGCTGTCTTACGTTCACCAATCTCCACATCCCGTTTGCTTGGAGAATTATCTAGTTATTTAGATGGTCGTTTAGCTCCTAGAACGAGCGTTCATGGTGTGCTAGTCGATGTTTATGGGTTAGGTGTACTCATTCAAGGGGATAGCGGAATTGGTAAGAGTGAAACCGCATTAGAATTAATCAAACGTGGTCATCGCCTGATTGCTGATGACCGAGTAGATGTTTATCAACAAGATGAACTGACAGTCATTGGTGAACCACCAAAAATCTTAGAACACTTGATAGAAATCAGAGGGATCGGAATCATTGATGTCATGAACTTGTTTGGAGCAAGTGCTGTCCGTGGTTCAATGCAAGTGCAGTTAGCCGTTTATTTAGAAGCCTGGGCGAAGGACAAAAAATATGATCGACTAGGTTCTGAAGATACTTCTGTGGAAATTGCAGAAGTGGGGATTCCACAAATAAAAATACCTGTCAAAACTGGACGAAACGTGGCCATCATCATCGAAGTTGCAGCAATGAATTTCCGAGCAAAAACGATGGGATTTGATGCAACAAAAACGTTTGAAGAAAGATTAAGTCGTCTGATCGAAGAAAATTCAGGGGCACAATAGCAAGGAGTGGAAACATGATAGCGCAAATCGATCGGGTAGCGTTCAATCTTTTAGGAATACCAATCTATTGGTATGCTTTGATCATTGTATCGGGAATAATTATTGCCATGTGGCTAAGTAGCCGTGAAGCCGTACGAGTTGGCTTAAAATCTGAGGATGTCACTGATTTTATGTTGTGGGGATTGCCACTTTCAATTATTGGCGCACGGTTGTACTATATTTTATTTGATTTACCACAATATATAGCTGATCCTATTCAAATATTCAATATCCGTTCTGGCGGGTTAGCTATTTATGGTGGATTAATCGCAGGTGCCATTACTTTATACTTCTTTACCAAATACCACTTTATTTCCATGTGGACATTTTTAGATATAGCAGCACCAAGTGTCCTACTCGCTCAAGCAATTGGGCGCTGGGGAAATTTTATGAATCATGAAGCTTATGGCCCTGTCACGACGAGAATCTTTTTAGAAAATCTTCATATCCCAAGATTCATAATTGATAATATGTACATTGAAGGTTTTTATCGTCAACCTACCTTTTTATATGAATCCGTTTGGAGTTTGATTGGCTTTATCCTACTCCTATTTTTAAGAAACAAAAAGCATTTACTGAAAAAAGGAGAAGTTTTACTTGTTTATGTGATGTGGTACAGCTTCGGGCGCTTTTTTATCGAAGGATTACGGACAGATAGTTTATACTTCTTAGGTGTTATTCGTATCTCCCAATTGTTGTCAGCCTTTTTATTCGTTGGGACAATTATTCTGTTTATCTGGCGTAGAAAAAAAGGAAATTTACCAGATTACGATCGCACTTTTGGTAAAAATCAAATGATTATCTAATTTACAGAGCTAAAAAAATGAAAAAAATAGCAGGAGTGGTAAAATGAAATATAGGGTGGCAGTCTTAGGAGCTGGCTCATGGGGGACAGCTCTTGCGCAAGTTCTTGCTGAAAATGGACATGATGTTCGCCTATGGGGACATCGTCAATCGCAAATAGACGAGATCAACCAACAACACACCAATCAAAAATATTTACCCGACTATCATTTGTCAACGTCAATCCGTGGTTTTAGTGAGTTGGAACAGGCAGTTCAAGATATTGATGCCTTGTTATTCGTGATTCCGACACGAGCCATTCGCTCTGTAGCACAAGAGGTGGTCACTAAATTGAATACCAAGCCTGTAATCATTCATGCAAGCAAGGGTCTAGAACAGGAAACACACAAACGGATCTCAGAAATTCTTTTAGAAGAGATCCCGAGTGACAAACGTCAATCCATTGCTGTTTTATCTGGTCCGAGTCACGCAGAAGAAGTAGCAAATCATGACATTACTACGATCACAGCTGCTAGCACAGATCAAAAAACAGCTTCCTTTGTCCAAAGGTTATTCATGAATCATTATTTTAGGATTTATACCAACCCTGATGTGATTGGGGTTGAAATGGGGGCTGCATTGAAAAATATTATTGCTCTTGGTGCAGGAGCAATCCACGGATTAGGTTTCGGGGATAATGCAAAAGCTGCTATTATGACTAGAGGTTTAGCTGAAATCAGTCGTTTAGGTGTTGCCATGGGTGCCAACCCATTGACTTTTATTGGTCTTAGTGGTGTGGGCGATTTGATCGTTACTTGTACTAGTATCCATTCGCGAAATTGGCGAGCGGGCAATTTGTTAGGTAAAGGGCATGAACTGTCAGAAGTATTGGAAAATATGGGGATGGTTGTGGAAGGTGTCCATACGACAAAAGCCGCAAAAGAACTTGCTCAGCAAGTAGGTGTAGACATGCCAATCACTCAAACAATTTATGAAGTACTTTATGAAAATAAAAATGTACAAATTGCGGCAAGAGAAATCATGTTGCGAGATGGAAAAAAAGAAAATGAATTTTCACGATTAATTTTTTAGAGGAGAGATGACAAATGAAAGTAAAAAAAGCAGTTATTCCAGCAGCAGGTTTAGGAACAAGATTTTTACCTGCAACAAAAGCGATGGCAAAAGAAATGCTTCCAATCGTTGACAAACCAACGATTCAATTTATCGTAGAAGAAGCACTTAAATCAGGGATCGAAGACATTTTGATCGTCACTGGGAAAGCAAAACGACCAATCGAAGACCATTTTGATTCAAATATCGAGTTAGAAACGAATTTGAGTGAAAAAGGGAAAACAGAATTATTGAAGTTGGTTGAAGAAACAACTGATGTAAATCTACACTTCATTCGTCAATCTCATCCAAAAGGGTTAGGACATGCTGTATTACAAGCCCGTGCTTTTATCGGTAATGAACCTTTTGTTGTGATGTTAGGTGATGATATCATGGAAGATGAAGTACCTTTGACACAACAATTGATTGATGACTATGAGCGGACACATGCATCAACAATCGCAGTGATGGAAGTGCCACAAAAAGATACGTCTAAATACGGAATTATTAATCCTGGTGAAGAATTAGAAGAAGGATTGTTCAATGTTAAAAACTTCGTTGAAAAACCAGACCCAAGTAAAGCACCAAGTAATTTAGCTATTATTGGACGCTATTTATTAACTCCCGAAATCTTTGATGTTTTGGCAGAACAACAACCAGGTGCTGGGAATGAGATCCAACTGACAGATGCGATTGATACATTGAATAAAACACAACGAGTATTTGCTCGTAACTTTACAGGCAAACGCTATGATGTTGGTGACAAGTTTGGTTTCATGAAAACCAGTATCGAATACGGCTTGACTCATCCAGAAGTCGGCGAACCATTAAAAGAATATATCAAAGAGCTAGGGAAACAATTAGAAGCTGATCAAACGATGGTACCAAAAAAAGACAACAAAAAAATTGAATCAAAAGATGAGCTGAAAAAATAAATTTTTTAGCAATGAAAGCTTCAACTGCTCTTATCCAAAAAAAGTAGTTGAAGCTTTGCTATTTTTTATTTGTTTAAAAAATGCGAAAATGCTATGCTTATAGAAAGAGTATCAGAAGGGAGTTCGAGTATGACAGGCGGAGAAATTGCTGGGCTGATTGCGGCCATCGCATTTGCAGTCCTCGTTGTTTTTATCATAAGAGTATTGTTACAATTATCAAAAACATTAGAAAAAGTGGATCAAACAGTGGCAGAAGCAAATACGACGATTGAAGTCGTCACCAAAGATGTCGATCTTTTGTCAAGGCAGGTGGAAGGTTTACTAGTCAAAAGTAATGAATTGCTTTTAGACATCAATGGGAAAGTAGAAACGATTGATCCATTATTTACAGCTATCGCGGATTTAAGTGAAAGCGTGTCAGAATTGAATACATCAAGTAAAAATATCGTAACCAAAGTTGGTGGGATTGGGCGTACAACAGCTAAAGCTACCGTGGCTGGAAAAGTTGGTGGCACAGCTTTAAAGTTTTTCAAAAATAAAAAACATACAGAAAAGACTGGAGGAATTTAATTATGGCAAAAAAAGGTGGATTTTTACTAGGAGCAGTTATTGGTGGGACAGCAGCGGCAGTCGCAGCATTATTATTAGCACCAAAGTCAGGAAAAGAACTACGCGATGAACTTGCTGCACAAGCAGATGATTTACTTGATATGGCTTCAGACTACACGGATATGGCAAAAGAAAAATCAGCGACATTAACAGACATCGCAAAAGAAAAAGCGCAAGATCTATCCCAACAAGCTGGTGACTTAGCTGGTAGCGTGAAAAATAAAGTCAATCATTCTGCCAATGATGTCGAAGATGAGTCTGAAGACATTTTATTAACATTAAAAGAACAATCAGAAGATCTTTCTCATCGCTTCAAGAAATCAGCAGATGAGCTTAAAAAGCCAGTCGGACAAATGAATGAAACAGTTAAAGATGCATCTGAAGATATGATGATCAATGCGAAAGATGCTGCAGGTGAAGCTGGACAAACAGTCAAAGAAGGCATTGCTGAAGCAAAACCAGTCGCAAAAGATGCGCAAGCAATGGCAGATATGGCTAAAGAAGACGTAAAAGCTAAAAAAGAAGATTTAAAAGATACATTTACTGACAATGGAAAATAGGCAATTTCTATTTTTTGTAAATAATCAATAGATGCTATCTCGATTTTGGTTAATCGAACGGAACAAGTGATGAATATCAAAGCTAGCAAAGTTTCCTAGCTTTGATATTTTTTTGTTTGATAATTACTAGAATAATACATAATGTAAAGGTCTAATTTGCGTAATCACTTGATAGCATGCTTATCACCATGAGAGTGAAGACACTATAAAAGAACCAGAATGATCAGAAGAATTCGTAAAATCTAATGGTAACCAGAGCTCTTTGGTATGAATGGGTCAACAACAATTAGTGAGGTTGAAGATAAGAAAAAAATGAGTCTAGGACTAACAGTCGCCCTAGACTCATTAATAGATGTAGAAGTGATCCACGGCGTTCAAGAAGCAACTCCTCAACAATAAACGATAATTTTCTAAAATATGAGAAGCTATTTTAAAAAATCATCGCTTATTCGTTCGGAGTTAACCGCTTCTTTCACGATCTTACTCAATAACCAATAATTCTTTTGGCGTAGTTGTAAATGGAATACAGCCGTCTTTTGTCACATAGACACAGTCTTCGATTCGAACACCTACTTGATCAGGGATATAGATTCCTGGTTCAAGGGAGAAGCACATGCCTTCTTCGATGACTAAATCATTTCCTGCTACAAGGGAAGGAAATTCATGGACAGTGGTTCCGATTCCGTGACCTAGACGATGATTGAAGTATTCGCCATAGCCATAGCTATTGATTACATTTCTTGCAATTTGATCTAGTTCGGCAGCCGTTACGCCGGGACGTACAGCTGCTTGGGCAGCTAATTGTGCCTCAAGTGTGATTTGATAAATTTTTTCCTGAAATTCAGTTGGTTTTTTATAGGCTACAGTTCGAGTAGCATCGCTGCAATAACCATCCCAAACAACACCTAAATCAAACAAAACAAGTTCATTAGGCGAAATTTTTGTGCTGCCTGGAGCACCGTGGGGGCTTGCTGCGTTTTTACCAGCTAAAACAAGCGTGTCAAACGACATTTGCGAAACACCTTGTTTTTTTAGTTGATATTCGATTTCTGCAATGATTGCTTGCTCAGTAACACCTTCTTTTACTGCCTTAAAGCCGATTTCAAAGGCAACATCTGCCCATTTACCAGCAGCAAGTAATTGGTCTTTTTCTTCCAGTGTTTTGATTAATTGGAGACGTTGAATGATTGCTGTTAAATCAGTAAAGTTGTCAGAACCAGTTAGAACATCTGAAATGGCATCGAAACGATCAACGGTTAACGCATTTTTTTCGATTCCGATATTTCCAGGCTGACCATAACGGTGACGAATTTCTTTCCCAATGATTTCCCAAGGATTTTCGCTGTCTAAATAGCCACGAACATCAAAAGACCATGCACTGTTTTGTGCATCTTCAACTTCTAAAGCCGGAGTGAATAAAAAAGGATCCTGTTCAAGTGGGATAAATAGTGCTAAGACACGTTCATGGGGTTCACTTTCGTATCCTGAAAAATAAGCGATGTGTCCTGGATCACTAATATAGGCAAGATCCACTTGATTTTGAGCCATCCATTTACGTAATTCGTTGATTTTTACGTTATTCATTTTGGCATCCTTCTTTCTAATTTATTGAATTATTAGATAATTGTACCACTTAATGTTTCAAAGACCAACGTATAAAAGTGAAAAAATGAATTATTTTCATGAAAGCGGTAGTAAAACGGTTGCAATTTTGAGTATTATTTGTTATCCTGTTTTAGAAATGTAAAGCGTATTTTCAGAAAACATATAAAAATGAACAGGAGAGCAAGAATGGAAAAGCAAACAATTACTATTTATGATGTAGCGAGAGAGGCAAATGTTTCGATGGCTACTGTTTCACGTGTCGTTAACGGGAATCCGAATGTCAAACCTGCGACTAGAAAAAAAGTGTTAGAAGTCATTGATCGATTGGACTATCGTCCGAATGCTGTTGCACGTGGGCTAGCAAGTAAGAAGACAACGACAGTAGGGGTAATCATTCCAGATGTCAGCAATATGTTTTTTGCTTCTTTAGCACGTGGGATCGATGATGTTGCTACAATGTACAAATACAACATCATTTTAGCAAATTCAGACGGCAATGATCAAAAAGAAGTGAATGTATTAAATAACTTGTTAGCAAAACAAGTAGATGGCGTGATCTTCATGGGACATCATATCACTGATGAAATCCGTGGTGAGTTTTCTCGATCTAAGACTCCTGTAGTATTGGCTGGCTCAATTGACCCTGATGAACAAGTTGGAAGTGTGAATATCGATTACACTTCAGCAACTAAGGATGCTGTCAATAAATTAGCTAAGAATGGCAATAAAAAAATTGCCTTTGTCAGTGGGGCATTGATTGATCCAATCAATGGTCAAAATCGCTTGAAAGGATATAAAGAAGCACTTAAAGAAAATAATTTACCTTACAGCGAAGGTTTGATCTTTGAAGCAGAGTATAACTTTAAAGACGGATTAACCCTAGTTGATCGCATTCATAACAGTGGCGCAACAGCTGTTTATGTTTCAGATGATGAATTAGCTATCGGTATTTTAGATGGACTTTTAGATAAGGGTGTGAAAGTACCGGAAGAATTTGAGATCATTACAAGTAATAACTCATTGTTAACAGAAGTTGCACGTCCACGCCTAACAAGTATCACACAACCATTGTATGATTTAGGTGCCGTTTCAATGCGTCTATTAACAAAAATGATGAATAAAGAAGAAGTTGAAGAAAAAACAATTATCTTACCTTATGGAATTGAAGAAAAAGGATCGACGAAATAATAAGTGATTAACACTCCACTAGATGATGCTAGTGGAGTGTTTTTAACCTCTAAAAAGATTCAGTGATTGAAATAAGTAAACATTCGTTGAAGCTTTTAGCTAGTTAACAAGAACAACTATTTATTTTTTTGTAAAAATTTGGACAAATTTTAGCTTTTTATTCCGTATAATGAAATGGAATCTCTATCAGAAGAGAAAATCTAAAATGCCAGGAGTTACTGTATATGTCAGATTTTTATTTTGTAAAACTACGCCCTGAAGTTTACAATGATTTAATAACTTCAAAGGAAACTAAAAATAGGATATTAAATAAAGAAACAAGAATGTATCTTGCGTTCGAACAAAATGAAAGAAATTGGTATATTCCTTTTAAAGCTCATACAAGTACAAAACATCCAGATTCTGTATTTTTTTTGCCAATATTGGAGGAGGACCCTCATCTTGTTTCTCCGGGATTAGTTTTCTATCAGTCCTTAAATCTTTCCTCTTCAGATGTAATAGAAGTAAAGATAAAAAGTGAAGAGATAGCTGATTTATACCTACCGTTTATAGAAAAAAATTTGGAAAAAATTAAGGACGCTTTTTATCATTATCTAAGAGGATATTATAATCATTGTGTATACGATAAAAAGACCGGAACGCTTGAATTATTTCTAAAAGAAATAGAGGAAATATGCAATCTTAAGTTTAATGAGGGAATAAGTGATAAAAGTATACAAAATTTGAGCAAACGAGGTGATATAAAAGGGATTGAAGCATATCGAGAAAAACAACTTCCAAATTTTCTAGAAGAAGATTATTTTATTAAGTTTTTATCTGTTAAATCTCATCTTCCTTGGCAAGATTCAAGCATAATCCAAATCTTGATCGCCCAAAAACCAGACGTCCAATTGGCTCTTCAGGCTTGGGAATGGAAGAAACTTGAAAAAAAACTAAATCTGTGTCCGGAATCCCTCCTTAGAGCATATACAGGAGAAGTTTTCAAAAAAAAAAAACAAACTCTAAACCAACAGATTATTTTCAAGTACAGGTTTTTGATGTTAGTGAATTAAAGGAAAATCAAGAAATACCTAGACCTGCTTACTACGTAGGAGATCAAACAGTTGATTCATTTCTCTATAAAATTTTATTCCAAAGTATCAGAGGACTTACAAGTAGGTCAATCGAGATACAATCGGGAATGAATGATAAAGAAAAATTGAGTATCTTATTGCGTTCAGCCATACATAAGAGAAGATGGACTAGTATCGGTGATCAAGACCATTTAGAATATTTTAAATCAGAAGCGGTCGGTTATACCTTAGCAAAACATTTAGGATTATCTACGGAGAGTTATTCTTTTGAATATCTTTCTACTTTGAGGCAGAATAAATTGTCTGAAACTACAATAGATAATATTTTAGAGAGCATTAGTTCAGAAGTAAATAAAATATATAATGACTTTAGAGAAAAATTTAATATTATTTTGAATAAAAGTAACGAAAAGAATAAAGTTACCCAACTTCAAAACAATCAATCTATAGAGATATTAGACCCCGTCAATAAAGGGAAAAAAAGACGTGAAGCTTTGATTGAAAATAGTAAAAAAAAGTTTAGCGACAAACGTTTGAAAGTAGGAGAAAAACAGCAGCGTGATCCACAAACTTGGACAGAAGTTAAAACTAAAAAGAGTAAAAGAATCCATCCGAATATATATGAGAGTAAAATACAAAATTCTGAAGGGCAAAATAGCGAATATAATAGCGAGTATTGGTGGGAAATCGAAAGTAAACACGTGAGGAAAGTCAAAGAAGGGAACCACCAGCTATCAGGCGACTCTAAAGGATTGATTAGACCTGAAGTCAAAATATCTTTGGAAAAAGCTGAGGGTGCCAGCATAAAAAAAAATGAACTCTCGATGGATATTAAGGGAAATGAGCAACAGACAGTTCATATTAAAGGATCAAATGGTACTAAGCAACAAGAAGTTAAAGAGAGATCTTGGAAAGAGAACTCAAGCACAGAAAGAAACAATCAGCTAGATAATCTAGTGAAATACGGAGAAGCGAATCAACAATGGTTTGAGAAAGGAACTTTGGAAAAAGACACAAGTAAAGGAAGTAACACAAGTACTTCAGAAAATGTTGTTACCAATGATTTAAAGTGTTCTAAACTTAGAACTTTTGAAGGATCGATTATCCTTAAAGCCAAAGAAGGTGCAAGTCTACCTTTGAGTAAAGCTGAGGATACCAATCGAAATAAATCTGAACATTCGACGACTATTAATAGAATTAACCCGCAGACAGAGCATCAAGAATCTTCTACCCCTAGAACCTTTGCAAGCTTGTTTGACATGAAAGCCAAAGAAGGTGAAAGCCTATCTTTGAAAAAAGCTGAGGATACCAACCGAACTGAATCTAAACTTTCGACGACTATTAATGGAAAATATCAGCAGACAGATCATCAAGCGGATCAAAGTGAGCCGGAAGAAATGACTTGGGAAACAGTTACAAAAAAAGGAAGTAAAAAAAGCAACAAAAGCAACAAAAGCACTTTAGAAAAAGTAGATACTAACAGTCTAAATTCATTGACTACAGATAAATTCATTCCGCAATGGCAAAGGATAGCTCAGGAAAAAGCAAATAAAAACAATCGGCAGAAAAAAAATGGAGTATCCGGGCGTAGAACAGTGGCAAGATAAAAAAGCTTCTTTAAAACCATAACCAGATAAAAACGAGAGTGGGACAATAGTCAGAAAAAAATCTGATTATTTCCCCATTTTTTTGATTTTAAGGTACATAAAAAGCACAACCTTGTATGATTAAAGTGCTTAAACAAAAATCAAAGGAGTGTGCTTTATGTTTAAAAATTATACCATCAGCCAAACAACTTTACCACGAAATGTAGAACATTAACTGTTACCACCTTTATGTGGATGAAAGACGGTTATATGCGAAATGGACAGCGCAAACCAGGTTATAATTTCCAAATCGCCAACGATTGAGAAAGAACTATTGTCCCACTCTCGTTTTAACTTCTAAAAAAGATTTAGTGATTGAAATAAGTAAACATTCGTTGAAGCTTTTAGCTAGTTAACAAGAACAACTATTTATTTTTTTTGTAAAAACTTGGACAAATTTTAGCTTTTTATTCCGTATAATGAAATGGAATCTCTATCAGAAGAGAAAATCTAAATTGTAAGGAGAAGTTATAAATGTCAGATATTTATTTTGTGAAACTGCTTCCTGATGTTTACGATGAGTTAAAAACTTCAAAGTACAAAGAAATAACATTAGAAAATTTAAATAGGACATATCTTGCATTGGAAAGAAATAGGAGAAATTGGTATATTCCTATTAAATCTTTTACAGAGAAAATTTTTACAGAGTTTGTATATCCATTGCCAGTAATGGAAGAGAAGTACAAGAACAATCGTCGCTGTACTCCAGGTTTTGTTTTTAATCATTCCTTGTATCTTGATTCTTCACTGGTAATAGTAACTAAGGATCCGGGAATGGAATTATATCGTCCGTTTATAGAAGAAAATAAAGAAAAGATCATAGAAAAATTTTATTATTTTGTAAGTATGGCACATCATATTAATGAACGTGGTAATAAGTTGGTTAACTCAATTGACTTATTTCCAGAAGGAATTGAATATATACTAAATCTTAGGTTTAATGAGGAAATAGACGATAAAAGTATACAAAGCTTGAATAAACGGGGGGATAGGGAAGGGATTGAAACGTATCGAAAAAAACAACTTTCAACTTTTCTAGAAGAGGATAATTTTATTAAGTTTTTATCTGTTACAGCGCATCTTCCTTGGCAACACTCAAAAATAACCCAAAACCTGATCGCCCAAAAACCAGATGTCCAATTGGCTCTCGAGGCTCAGGAATGGAAGAAACTAGAAAAAAAATTAAAACTGGGTCCAGAGGCACTTTATAGAGACCATACAGAAGTACGTTTCGACAAAGAAACAAAAAGTAAACTAACAGCCTCTTTTCTAGTACAGGTTTTCGATGTTAGTGAATTAGCGGAAAAGCAAGAAATACCCAGACCAGCATACTATGTAGGGAATCAAACAGTTGATTCATCTCTCTACCAAATTTTGTTCCAAAGTATTAACCAATTTAAAAGTATGCCAATCGAGATTCAATCAGGGATGAATGATAAACAAACATTGAGTAACTTTATGCGTTCAGCCATACATAAGACAAGAGGGACTAGTACCGATTATCCAGACCAATTAGAATATTTTAAATCAGAAGCGATTGGTTATATCTTAGCAAAACATATAGGTTTACATACGGAAAGTTATTCTTTTGAATATCTTTCTACTTTGAAAAAAAGTGAATTGTCTGACAGTAAAATCGATGCTATTTTAGTTAGCATTAGTAGGAAAGTAAGTCAAATATATGGACGGTTTAGAGACAATTTTAACGATATTTTGAAAAAAAGCATGGAAAATGATACAGTCTTCCAATTTCAAAACAATCAATCTATTGAGTTATTAGACCCTGTCAACAAAAGGAGAAAAGGACGTGAAGCTTCAAAGGAACGTAATCAAAAAAGGGTTGACAGCATACGTTTGGAAGAAGAGAAACAAAAACAGCATGACCCACAAGTATGGATAGAAGTACAAACGAACAGTAGCGAAAGAACCAATTGGAATAAAGATGAAAGTAAAATGCAAAGTCCTGAAGAGCCAAATAGAGAAAACAATAGCGATTATTGTAGGGAAATCGAAAGTAAGCAAGTGATGACTGTCAAAGAAGGGGATAACCGGCAATCAGGTGACTTTAAAGGAAAAGACAAAGATGATGCAAGCCTATATTTAGAAAAAGCTGAGCCCTCGATGAATATCGATGGAAATGACCAACAGTCAGATAACCTAAAGAAATCAAGTGAAACGAACCCGCTGTGGTTTGAAATTGGGGTATGGGAACCAGTCATACATGAAAAAGAAAAAAGCAACCTTGCTACCAATGATCTAAATAGTTTTAACTCTAGCACATTTAAAAGCTTGACTGCTCCTAAATTCAAAGAAGGAACCAGCCTATATTTAGAAAAAGCTGAGCCCTCGATGAATATCGATGGAAATGACCAACAGTCAGATAACCTAAAGAAATCAAGTGAAACGAACCCGCTGTGGTTTGAAATTGGGGTATGGGAACCAGTCATACATGAAAAAGAAAAAAGCAAACCTGCTACCAATGATCTAAATAGTTTTAACCCTAGCACCTTTAAAAGCTTGACTGCTCCTAAATTCAAAGAAGGAACCAGCCTATATTTAGAAAAAGCTGAGCCCTCAATGAATATCAATGGAAATGACCAACAGTCAGATAACCTAAAGAAATCAAGTGAAACGAACCCGCTGTGGTTTGAAATTGGGGTATGGGAACCAGTCACATATGAAAAAGAAAAAAGCAAACCTGCTATCAATGATCTAAATCAGTCTAAATATTCACCGACTACAGATAAAAATACTCATCAACAGCAAACAGTGGATCAAAAAAGGAATAAAGCAATGAACTTAGTCAAACAGCAAGAAAAAAAGCGTATGGGCGCTACTGAAAAATTAACAAGATAAAAGAGAGTGGGACAATAGTTCTTTCTCAAAAAGAAAATAAGTTCGATTTTGATGTTTATTGTCAAAATAGAACTTATTTTTTCTGTTTTGCGCACTTTCCTCTCCATATATTTTCCTAATTTTCTTAAATTTAATGCCATCAGTGCCAAACCAATATCAATCGTTGCTCCTTGTTTCCCACGCAAATGGAAACGATGGAACGCCAAATGAGCCTTTAGATGTCCGAACACGGGTTCGACATCAATTTTTCGTTTCCGATAAATCGAACCAGTTTTCTCCTCTAAAAGCTTTTTTCTGCATTCTGCTTTGAAATAGCGCCAATTATTATTTACTTGAATTTTTCGCTTTTGTTCACTTTTCGCACGCGTACATTGACGACGAACTGAACAGTTCCGACAATCCTCACATTCATAGATTTTGAAATCTCGAATAAAGCCACCTTTATCTTTTCTGCGACTATAATTTTTGAACGGTACCGGACGATTCGCTGGGCAAATATAGGTGTCTTGTTCTTCAAGATAACGCCAATTCTCCACGTTAAACGGATTATCCTTGTACTTCTTTTTATTTTCTTTGTGATAACTGCCATATGTAATTAAGGGAGTTTTATGTAGAACATCGTTGATATACATGTAATTTTCTTCGCTACCATACCCTGCATCTGCCACAATGTACTCCGGTAACTCCTTATGTCGGTCTAAAAAACTGTCTAAAAATGGATTCAATGTTTTGGTGTCTGTGGGATTTGGAAATAATTCATAGCTCAAAACATACTGATTTTCGGTGGCGATTTGTAAATTATAACCTGGCTTGAGCTGTCCATTTCGCATATAATCGTCTTTCATCCGCATAAAGGTGGCATCAGTATCTGTTTTTGAAAAGCTATTTCGTTCTTGAAATAGTTGAGCATACCGTTCATACTTTTGTTTTCTTGGCAGATAATCCGTTTGTACCTGTCGGAGATATTTTTTATACATTCTTCTTTTTTTCTTTAGTTGACTTTGCTTTTCTTTGCATTTTTCATGTGTTAATTGTACTTGTGTTTCATGGAGTTCAGCTTCTAAATGATGAGCGACTTCTTCTAACTGGTCGCTCGTCAATCCATCGGATTGACTTTCTTCTTTTAAGCAAGGAAGAATTTCCTCTTGATAAAGCGTTTGATAAAAAGCTTCTGATTTTTCATCTAACAACCGTTCACACCGAGTGGTGGCTTTACGCCAAACAAAGCTGAACTTATTGGCGTCTGCTTCAATTTTCGTACCGTCAACGAAGATGGCTTCATTATCTATCACTTGATTGGTTATCAGTTGACGGCGAAACAACACAAAAGCCTCTGCTAGAAGCTGAGCTGTCGTTTCCTGACTTCTGAATCGATTGATCGTGCGGTAACTCACTTGTTCATGATTGGCTAGCCAACGCATACGGTAACTATCGTCTAATAAAAATTCGATCTTTCTGCCAGAAAAAACACGTTGCGTGTAGGCATAAAGAAGAATTTTCAACATCATTTTGGGGTGATAGGCTGGACGTCCCAGCTGTTGTTCAATTTGGTTGAAGAGCGCTTGCGGGATTGCTTCTACTAACGAGTGAACCGCAAAGGCAACATCCGTTTCTGGAATATAATGTTCTACATCTAGTGGTAAAGTTGTTTGGTTGATGGTATAATTTTTAAACATAAGGCACACTCCTTTGATTTTTGTTTAGGCACTTTAATCATACAAGGTTGTGTGCTTTTTGTGTACCTTAAAATCAAAAAAAAATGGGGCAATAATCAGATTTTTTTCTGACTATTGTCCCACTCTCTTTTTTAGGTCCTTTGTCAAATAATGTTGGTACGTTTCATCAATATTATTTGACAAAGTCTGAGTTATTCTTTTTCTTTATCATTTTCTTTTTTTGCTGGATGCGCTCGAGCAAAGGATGAAGCAGTTCCCCAATAGTTTTTATAGTTTTCATCCGTTCCACCGACACCAAACTTGAATGTTGATTTTTTTGGACCATTTTTTGCCCAAAGCGATTCAACTGTCTGACTTGGCGTTTCGATGGTTTTCTTATCAACAGTAACTTTACCAGGAAGTTGTCCTGTAAAGGATGCTACTTTTTTCTTGGAGACATCAGAAGATAATTCAAATTTATCCTTTGTCCCGAACACCGCTGGATTTGCTTGGTATACTTGATTAATGAGATTGGCTAAATAGCTAGAAGAACGTAATCGGGCTCTTGAGTCCATTCCAGTGTTGTCATCGTGACCTGCCCAACTACTGATCGTAATAGATGGCGTTGAAACAATCAGCCAAGAATCACGGTAGTCATTTGTTGAACCTGTTTTGCCGATCCAATCCGCTTGTCCCAGTTCATGATTTAAAGCAGTAATATCATCTTTAAAAGGTGTCGTGATTTTCGCAGTGATTACACTACGCATCATATCATTCATAATTGATGCTGTAGCTTCAGAATACACTCTTACAGGTTTTTCCTCATGTTTGTAGATGACGTTTCCTGAGTTATCAGTAATTGAATCAATCAAATAACCTTCTTGATAGACCCCGCCATTAGCCAAAGCTTGGAAGCCATTGGTTTGTTCCAAAGTCGTTACATCAACGGTTCCCAACGGCGCAGACTCAACACCCCAATTATCATTGGTTGGATAATTCATTTTTGCCAAGTAATTTTCATAAGCATATTGTTTAGAACCACCATTTTCTAAAACATCCTGATATAAATGATAGGCAGGGATATTGTTAGACCATTCCAAAGATTCTCGAATCGTTTGGAAGGTATTAGAACCTTCATTCGTTGCATTGACGATTTTTTCTCCTGCGTTACTTCCTTCTTGCCAGGTAGTTGCGTAATCAGAAACACGTGATTCTGATCCTACGAGCCCCATATCGATGGCTGGACCATACACGAGTACTGGTTTAATCGAAGACCCAGCTTGTCTTTGGGTGTCAAAAGCATGATTATTTTGGTTTTGTAGATAATTTCTACCACCAACAAAACCATAGATACGACCAGTTTTATTATCCATCAAGACATTTCCTGTCTCAACTTGTGTGGCTTTGCCATCGTCTAATAGATGACCATAACTTTTTGCTGCTTCTTGCATTGCCGCATAAACATTTTTATCGATCGTTGAATGGATCGTATAACCTTTGTTTTGGATCGTTTGTTGTGCTTTTTGATAGTAGGCATCATAGACTGAACTATCAGATAAATCTGCATCATCTTTTTCAGCTAATTGTTTAGTGATGATCTCTGTGGCTTCACCCATAACGGTATAATATAGAAACTCACGATCACTTTGTTCAGCAATCTGTTGTGGTAAGAAATCTTTCGTGAGATCATAAGCTTTCGCTTCTTCATATTGTTGTTTTGTGATTTTATTTTCACGATACATGCTGAATAGAACCACATCTTTTCGATTCAATCCTGCTGAAAGGTCTTCTTTTAAACTCCCAGTATTTGTGTAAGGACTATAAGTGATCGGACTTTGTGGCAAGCCTGCGATAAAGGCAGCTTGTGGTAAGTTGACATCTTTGGCATTAACACCAAAGATTCCTTTCGCTGCTTCTTGTACACCAGCGATATTTTGTCCTTTATTGTTTCGACCAAATGGAGAAACATTTAGATACATAGAAATAATTTCATTCTTGGAAAAGTGTTTCTCGACTTGTGCTGCTAATAAAATTTCATTTGCTTTTCGCTTGAATGTTGTTTCATCAGTTAAGATTTGTTGTTTGACTAACTGTTGAGTCAACGTGGAACCACCGGAAGAACCGATACCAGTTGCTTCAGAAAATAAAGCACGCAAAACAGCTTTTGGTACATAGCCGTTATGTCGCTCAAAATACTCATCTTCAGTACTAATGATTGCAGTTTTCAATAAAGGCGAAATTTGATCTGAAGGAACGGCTGTCCGCATTAAATCAGTTTGGATCTTTGATATTTCAGAATTGTCAGCATAAACAAGTTTAGATGTTTCTGTAATGTTGCCAAGCTCTGATTGCAGGGTTGCTTTGGATGGTATTTCGGTATCTTCAACAAGATAGGCAAAATAACCAGCTCCGATACCAACACCAAGGGCTGCCAGTAGCAGAAGAAGGACGACGATAAAAGTAGTCAGTGATTGGAAGACACCAAAAGCGATGTTTAATCCCAACCATTTTTGCTTTTTCCTTCGATGTTGCTTTTTCCGAGTATCTTTACGTGGCAAAAGGGTTCACCTCAACTAATAGTTTTATTTCGCTAATTATAGCAAATAATGGAACAAAAAAACAGATATGGTGATTTTTATAAGGATTATTTCAACTTTCTTTTTCTGAATGATAGAGTGAACGAGAAACTTAAAGCACTAGACCGGTTTTCGAGTCGTAAACTTTCCTTTCACTATATGTTCAGTTAAAATAGAAAAAGATTAGCTTATTTAGAGTGATTATCAATGAATGGAATATGGCTTGATAAGGATTTCGATCATTGACTCACTTTTTATGGAGAGGAAGAATTTTATGTTATTAGGGTCACACGTAAGCATGAGTGGGAAAAAAATGCTATTAGGGGCAGCAGAAGAAGCTGCAAGTTACGGTGCTTCAACCTTTATGATTTATACTGGAGCACCGCAAAATACTAGACGTAAAGCAATTGAAGACATGAATATCGAAGCGGGGAAAGCGTATATGAAGGAACATGGATTATCTGATATAGTGGTTCATGCACCTTATATTATTAATTTGGGAAATACGATTAAACCGGAGATGTTTCCTTTTGCGGTTCAATTTTTAAGAGAAGAGATCGTCCGAGCGGAGGCTTTAGGAGCAACCCAGATCACTTTACATCCAGGTGCCCATGTCGGTGCAGGTGCCGCAGCAGGTATTGCCAAAATCATTGAAGGGTTGAATGAAGTTTTGACGAAAGAACAGACTGCACAAATTGCTTTAGAGACAATGGCTGGTAAAGGGACGGAAGTCGGTCGGACATTTGAAGAATTAGCGCAGATCATTGATGGCGTGACTTTGAATGAAAAATTGTCTGTGACATTTGATACTTGTCATACGAACGATGCAGGCTATGACGTGTGTCATGATTTTTCAGGTGTCATGACAGAATTTGATAAAGTAATCGGCTTGGATCGATTGAAAGTGTTACACATCAATGACTCGAAGAATCCTCAAGGGTCACATAAGGATCGTCATGCTAATATTGGTTTCGGGACGATCGGTTTTGATGCACTGAAAGAAATCGTACATGAACCGATGTTTTCAGATATTGCCAAAATCTTAGAAACCCCTTATGTAGGGAAAGAGAAAAAAACGGCCTATGCACCATATGGAAAAGAAATTGCTATGTTAAAAGAAAAACACTTTGATCCAGAAGCTTTCCCAGAATTATTAGCAGCAGTGAATGAATAAACAAATGAAACCTTAAAGTTTTGATTGTAGGATCTGTGCAAAACCTACATGATATTAGTAGTAAAAAACGTGATTCATTTGCTTCACGAAGACATTTCAACAAATGGACATAAAAGTTGTTGAATGTAGTTATACGAATTAAAATAAGCCGAAGAATTTCCCTGAGTAACCATTTCGGGATTCTTTGGCTTATTTTTTAAAGTTGGACACTTAAGGAACAACTTTTTTATCATCTAATCTTTTTATTAGTTATTTTCTTGGACGGTTAGTTGTTGCAAACGTTCTGCGTATCTTTTGTTCCCTTTATACAAGTCGACGATCGTCCAACACAATAAGGCTAAGACAGCAAAGATAATCAAGTAGGCCACATTGTCTGCCCACATCAATTCATTGGTAGTTGCTTGATCACCTAAGAAACTTTCGATTTGTCCAGGCAACCCTCGTAAATTCAAGAATGTCAGACTGATTACGGAGATCCAGCCTAAAGATTTAACGAATAGATTATTTTTAAATTGTTTCCCCATCTCTACTTCACTATTTGTCATCATCAATAATGGAATCATTGAAAAAGGAAGCGCAAATGCAAGGAATACTTGAGATTCGTTCATCAAATGATTCAAAGCAGTATGTTCTTCGATCGTTCCTTTCGTGCTGGTAAAGAGGACACAGAGTAAAACAGGGATGACAGACAAGAGACGTGTGACCAAACGACGTAACCAAATCGGCATACGCATGTGGATAAAGCCTTCCATGATCACTTGTCCTGTCAGTGTTCCAGTAATCGTAGAATTTTGTCCAGAAGCTAAAAGGGCAACAGCAAATAATGTAGATAAAATGCCAGATTTTGCTACAGTGGTCAATACATCATTGCTCATAACAGAAGGATTAGACAATGCTTCGTAAAGCCCAAAAAATGATGGGTCTTGCACAGAACCATTTTTAAATACTGCAACGCCCATGATCAAAAGTAAAGCATTGACTAAAAAAGCCATAGTTAATTGAATATTAGAATCCCAAGTTGTAAAACGAACAGCTCGAGCGATATCGGTTGGGTCTTTCCGATCGATTTCTCTCGTTTGTGAGACTGCAGAATGGAGATACAAATTATGAGGCATGACAGTTGCGCCAATGATTCCTAATGCACCTGTCAATGGTGTCTCACCACCAATCATCGGTGAATCAGCAAACGTTTTGCTATTAGGAACAAAGCCAGCAAATAAATGTTTCCAGTCGGGATTTGACAAAGCCACTTGGTAGACAAAAACGAATAAAATGACAAAGATCAAACAAACGACGATCGCTTCAATTTTACGAAAGCCAATCTTAGTTAACATCAATAAAACAAAAACATCAAAAACAGTAATAAATACGGCAATTACTAATGGAATATCAAAAAGTAAATAAAGGGCAATGGCGGCCCCAATTACTTCTGCAATATCGGTTGCCATGATTGCCAATTCAGTTAACACCCACAAAATCACACCAAGTGTTTTACTTGTACGGGCTCGGATGGCTTGGGCTAAATCCATTTGACTAACGATGCCTAGTTTTGCTGCCATATATTGCAAAAGCATAGCGACTAAGCTGGATAAAAGAATGACTGACATCAGTAAATATTGAAAGTTTTGACCTCCTGTAATAGAAGTCGACCAGTTTCCTGGGTCCATATAACCTACCGCAACGAGTGCGCCAGGACCTGAATAAGCTAATAATGTTTTAAAAAAACTTTTCCCTTTAGGAACTTTGACTGTTCCGTTCACTTCAGCTAAAGATAAGCCGTTGGTGTGTTCAATCAATTTTTGTTTATGGAATTGATTACTCAAAAAAATCACCTCTCATTTTCTTCACGACACCATTCTACACCTGCATCAAAAAAATTGAAAGCAATTTATTCGGTTTGCCTAAAAAAAATATATGGTTAAGCTTCTATTTGGCGAAGTTATAGGAAAGCAGTAAAATAAACTTTTTAGCCAAAACTAAAGAAAACGCCTTTCTTTTTTGGGAAAACTTTAGTAAAATAAGTCATTGAGAGCAATTCGGAAATAGAAAGGAGAGATTTATATGGTAAAAACAGGAATAGTCGTACTTATCGCAGTTATTGCTTTATTAATCGGCGCAATCGGTGGATTCTTTTTTGCGCGTAAATATATGAAAGATTATTTAGAAAAAAATCCTCCCGTTAATGAGGACATGTTACGATCAATGATGATGTCAATGGGGCAAAAACCATCTGAAAAGAAAATTCGTCAGATGATGCAACAAATGAAAAACCAAGGGAAAAAATAGGGTTTTCATTGGACAAATCATAGCGGGCTGATTGATTTCAGCTCGCTTTTTTTGTTAGATGGATTTATGGAAGCGATTAAAAACAAGGTTGTGTAGTTAGTGAGAAAAATGAGTGACACTGACTAAATTTTTAAGAGAAAAAGAGGTTGATGGGAGTTAAAAAGGAGGAAAAATATGTCTATTTTTAGGAAGTTGGGTTGGTTTTTTAAACAAGAAAAGAAGCACTATGTGATCGGCGTTTTTTCTTTATTATGTGTTGCCTTGGTTCAGTTAGTTCCGCCTAAAGTAATCGGGATCATCATCGATGAGATTGCAGATAAGAATCTCTCCATGCGATTTATCGTCTTTTGGATCGCTGTATTAATCGGATCTGCTATTTTACAGTATCTCTTTCGTTTCATTTGGCGGGTGAATATTTGGGGAAGTGCAGCGAGGTTAGAGAAGGAATTACGTCAGCGTTTGTTTATCCATTTCACCCGTATGGATAGTATGTTTTATCAAAAATATCGTACAGGTGATTTAATGGCACATGCGACCAATGATTTAAATGCGATTCAAAATGTGGCAGGAGCAGGCATCTTGACATTTGCTGATTCGGTCATTACCGGTGGAACCACAATCATTGCCATGATCCTTTTCATTGACTGGCGCTTGACTTTGCTTGCTCTGATCCCTTTGCCGCTATTAGCTGTTACTTCAAGGATATTAGGATCAAAACTACATGATGCTTTTCGAGAATCACAAGAAGCTTTTTCCAGTATCAACGACAAAACGCAAGAAAGTATTACTGGGATTAAAGTAATCAAAACTTTTGGGCAAGAGCAGGAAGATCTGGCAGATTTTCAAGAAAAAATCGAACAGGCAATCACCAAGAATAAACGTGTCAACTTTTTAGATGCTTTGTTTGATCCGTTTATCACGCTGATCATTGGGTTATCTTATGTTTTAACGATCATCTTGGGTGGTAAATATGTGCTAGATGGCACGATCACGATTGGACAAATGGTTTCCTTCATCAGTTACATTGGAATGTTGGTTTGGCCGATGTTTGCTATTGGTCGGTTGTTCAATGTTCTGGAAAGAGGAAATGCTTCTTATGACCGAGTGAATGAACTCTTACATGAGAAGACCCATATCGTCGAACAACTTGGTGCAGTGAAGACACCCGCAAAAGGAGAATTAAATGTAGAGATCGCGCAATTCCATTATCCCAAAGAAGAATTACCCGCCTTGGAACAAATCAAGTTTGCAATTAAAGAAGGGGATACATTAGGAATTGTTGGTAAAACTGGTGCTGGAAAAACCACGATCATGAAGTTGCTGATGCGTGAATATGATGACTATCAAGGACAAATCAAATTTGGTGGTCGTTCGATCAAAGAATATTCCTTAGATGCTCTTTTACATTCTATTGGCTATGTACCACAAGATCATTTTTTGTTTTCAATGACGATTCGTGAGAATATCCGTTTTTCTGATCCTAAGTTATCTAACGAAGAAGTGGAAGCTGCTGCTTCGTTAGCATCAATCAACCAAGAGATCAAAGAATTACCGAAGGGGTATGAAACATTAGTTGGTGAGCGGGGGGTTTCCTTATCTGGTGGACAAAAACAGCGGATCTCGATTGCCAGAGCATTGATCCAAAATCCAGAGTTATTGATCCTTGACGATGCGTTGTCGGCAGTGGATGCTAAAACAGAAGAAAGAATTTTGCGAAATTTAAAAGAAATTCGTCAAAGTAAAACCACGATCATTGCCGCTCATCGACTAAGCAGTGTGATGCATGCTGATGAAATCATCGTCATTGACAAAGGACAGATCGTTGAACGTGGCCGTCACGCCGAGCTATTGGCTTTAGGTGGTTGGTACAAACAAATGTGGGAAAAACAACAGTTAGAAGCCAAAATTGAAAGGGGAGAAAATGATGGAAGATAACTATCAATCCGAATGGTCAAAATCCATTCCATTGCGAGAGCAAAAGCAAATCATTAAACGCTTGTTGCATTTTGCTAAACCCTTTAAAGCGACTTTCATCATTGCCATCCTGTTTGCTTTGGGATTGTCAGTAATCAATGTCCTATTACCTCGAATCATTCAAACCTTTATGGATGAATATTTAGCCAAACAATCTGCTACGACACAAGTGATTTTATTTTTTGCAGGCTTGTATTTATTTGGGGTCATCGTCAAAAGTATCATCTGGTTTTTCCAATGGTATTTGTATTCCAATGCTTCGCTTAAAACCTATCAATATATCCGTATAAAATTATTTGAAAAATTGCATACATTGGGAATGAGATATTTTGACCAGACACCAGCCGGCTCGACTGTCTCAAGAGTCACGAATGACACCGAAACGCTTTTTGAATTTTGGTATGTTTTTCTGATGGTATTGACAGGCATTTTCGCAGTAGTTTCCTCCTTTATTGCAATGTTTCAAATCAACGGACGCATTGCTTTATGGCTGTTGCTTTTTTTACCTGTTCTAGGAGTCGTGATCTGGTATTATCAAAAATTTAGTTCTCGGATTTATCGTAATATGCGAGAAAAGTTAAGTCAGTTGAATACTAAATTAAATGAATCCATTTCAGGGATGCGGATCATTCAGCAATTCCGGCAGGAAAAACGGTTAGCAAACGAATTTGAAGCGGTCAATACGGATTATCTCAATACACGATACGCTATGATCAAAACCAATTCGCTGTTATTGAGCCCGATTATCAGCTTTTTATATGCATTAGCCATTGCTTGGGCACTGACACTTTTTGGCTTAGATGCCTTAAAATCACCAGTGGAAGTTGGGCTGATCTATGCTTTCACCACATATGTCCAAGGGTTCTTCAATCCGATGTCTCAAATGATGGATTTCTTAAGTATATTCACTGACGGAATCGTCGCTGGTAGCAGAATCTTAAAAATCATGGACACAGAAGAATACGCACCACAGCAACATGAAGGAGCAAACAAAACCATCACTGAGGGGAAAATTGAATTTCGTAATGTCAGCTTTTCCTATGATGGAAAAAATAAAGTGTTGAACAACATTTCTTTTGTTGCCAATCCTGGTGAAACTGTCGCATTAGTCGGTCATACTGGCAGTGGGAAAAGTTCGATCATCAATGTATTGATGCGTTTTTATGAATTTTATGAAGGGCAGATTTTAATTGACGGGTGTGATATTCGAGAATATCCGATTGCTGAACTTCGTAAAAAAATGGGGTTAGTTCTCCAAGATGCTTTTCTATTCTATGGGGATATTGCAGGAAATATACGTATGATGGATCCAGCGATCACAGATGAACAGATACGTGCAGCGGCAGAATTTGTCCAAGCCGATCGCTTTATTAATGAATTACCAAATGGGTATCATTCAAAAGTGATTGAGCGAGGCGCAAGTTATTCTAGTGGACAACGACAATTGATCACATTCGCACGAACCATTGTTACTGATCCTAAAATCTTGGTTTTAGATGAAGCAACTGCCAATATTGATACCGAGACAGAAGGGTTGATCCAAGAAGGATTAGCAAAGATGCGTCAAGGAAGAACCACTATTGCGATTGCGCACCGCTTGTCAACGATCAAAGATGCAGAACTCATTCTTGTCTTGGATAAAGGAAAAATCGTTGAACAAGGAACCCACCAGGAGTTGCTAGTAAAAGAAGGACTGTATGCTGATATGTATAAACTCCAAAGTGAATAGTTGTTCCAAATAGAAGTAATCAGACAGAGAAAAAGAGGAAATCATCTTCTTTTTCTCTGTTTTTTTAATAAAGACAATTTTATTGAGTATCAGAAGTAGAGTACCTTGAACAATAGCGTTTGAAATAAACAAACAGATATAAAATAACTATTTAGTGATCATTTCTTAGCGGAGACATTTTATCGTCTGTCAGAACTTAATGAAAAACAAAAAGCAGTTTTGGTAGACTTAATGGCCGACAAGATTGATGATCCAAAAGTATCCGTAGAAGAGCTCAAAAAAGTAGTGGCTGCCAAAATGGAACAACTCTCATCAATTGAATCAAAACAAAGAAACAAAGAGAGTGAGGGGGGGAGCAAGTTTTAGTCAGGCAAGAGAACGTGGACTAATAGGCGCTACTGAGCCTAGTCCAACTGCTAACAACTACGAAAAACAACATGAAATTTAAGCAAATAAAACCTAAAAAATATCCATGTTGTCATGGTAAATTTTTTAGGTTTTTCTTTTTGGACACGACTAACTTAACAAGCTAGATGGTGAAAAGAGAAAATGCATAAGAAGCTGAAAAGTGTGAGATAATTTATTCCTTAATTGTAGGAGGCTCTTCCATAATAGAGGAGCTGATTGGGCGGTCGTCTACTTTTTGTCCGATTTTGATTAAATGGTTGAGGTTTTTTTGATATTCCTCTGCAAAGATACAGCTGTATAGTACGTCTAGTAAGTAACAAATTGAAGTATTGATCGTAAAATTACTGATTTTGGAATACAATCGTTCTCTGGTAGTGATACGAAGGATAGCTGAGCTGAAAGTAGAAAGAGTGGAATCACCAATACTCGTCAATGTTAAAATCGGCACATTGATTTCTTGCAAAATCTTGGCTGTTCGTAACATCATTTTATTTTCGCCGGTATAAGAAATTAAGATGGCACAAGTATCAGGCGTACAGTTGTAGGCTTCATAGTAGGATTCGCCTGAAGTCGTCACGATCGTTACGTCTCGTTTGATTCGCTTCATTTTCAACATAAAAGCCTGCGAGATCAAAGTATTCGAATTACTAGAAAAAAGGACGATTTTTTTTGCTTTCAATAAAAGCTGTTTTGCTCGTTGTAAGTCATCGTGGTGAAGCAATGAGAGTGTGTCTTCAATCGTCATTCGTTCCAGTGCAGCGACTTTGTTCGCAATAGACATGATTCCATCGTTTTCTAGAAAGGGGAGGTTGGCATCAACTTCTTGAAAATTTCCTTCCAAATACTCGTTTTCCGCCAAAAAAGCTTCCTTAAAGTGGACCCAACCGTTGAACCCAGCCTTTTTGGCAATCCGGATCAGCGTAGAAGGATGGACATAACATGCCTTCGCAATTTGTTGGATTGTTGCTTCTTTGAGTTGATGTTCATGGCTTTGAATAAAATGGATCACTTCTGTTTCTGCGGGAGAAAAAGCAATTTTTTTTAATTTTTCTTTTAATAGCATGACGATCCTCTTTTACATTTTTTTAATTTTTTGTGTAAAAATATTGTAAGCGCTATTTATTGATTCGTCAATCGTTCGTTGTTCTTATACAAGATTTTTACAAAATAATCTGCTATATAATGAATTTTTGTAAATGGAAATGCAAAAGAATAAAGTTAACTTGTTGTTTTCGTTTACAAAAAACATAATATAGTTGTAAAAACAAAAAAGGAGGAAGCTCATGGAACGAAAAGTGAAGATTGCAACAATTGGTGGCGGAAGTAGCTATACCCCTGAATTGATGGAAGGGTTTATTAAACGATATGAAGAATTACCGATTAAAGAAATCTGGTTAGTGGATGTAGCAGAGGGTCAAGAAAAATTAAGAATCGTCAGTGAAATGTCTCAACGAATGTGGGATGCTTCGCCTTATGATGTTAAGATCTATGCGACGTTGGATCGAGAAGAAGCACTGCGAGATGCTGATTTTGTAACAACTCAGTTTCGGGTAGGTCAATTAGATGCCAGAGTGAAAGATGAACGAATCCCTGCATATTATGGCATGCTTGGACAAGAAACCAATGGAGCTGGCGGTATGTTCAAAGCGTTTCGTACCATTCCGGTCATTCTTTCAATCGTAGAAGATATGAAAAGACTATGTCCCGATGCTTGGCTGATCAATTTTGCCAATCCTAGTGGAATGGTTACAGAAGCTGTCGTTCGCTACGGAAAATGGGAAAAGGTGATTGGGCTTTGTAATGTACCAGTTATGGCAATGATGACAGAGCCAGAAATGCTGGGAGAAACCAAAGAAAACTTGATTTATAAATTTGCTGGACTCAATCACTTTCATTGGCATAAAGTAGCAGATTCACATGGAAACGATCGAACGAATGAGCTAATCGACCGACTTTATGCTGAAAATAATGGCTTACCAAAAAATATATTCGATGTGCCGTTTTTCAAGGAACAATTACAACAAATGCAAATGATTCCTTGTGGCTACCATCGCTATTATTATCGTGAAGAAGAAATGTTGAACCATGCTTTAGAAGAATATCAAACAATTGGTACAAGAGCAGAACAAGTTAAAAAAACGGAAGCAGAATTATTTGAGTTGTATCAGGACCCAGAACTAGACCATAAACCAGAACAGTTACAACAACGTGGGGGTGCTTATTATTCAGATGCTGCCTGTGAAACGATCGCTTCGATCTATGCCAATAAAGAAACCCAAATCGTTGTTTCAACAAAAAATGACGGCGCTGTTCCTGATCTGCCCGCTGATTGTGTCGTGGAGGTCACAGCGTATGTCGGGGCACAGGGGGCACGTAACGTTGCTTTCGGTTCTTTGCCACCAGCTGAACGTGGCTGGCTTCAAGTCATGAAAAATATGGAACTATTGACGATCGAAGCGGCAGTGACGGGTGATTATGGCACAGCGCTTCAAGCATTTACGATCAATCCCTTAGTACGTTCGGGTGAAACAGCGAAACGGATCATGGATGAATTGTTTGTTGCTCACGAAGCGTATTTGCCACAATTTAAGGAAACGATCCACCGCTTAAAAGAAGAGGGGATCGAAGTACAAGATGAAATAGCAAACAACCTGACAAAAACTTATCAAAAACAATAATGGAGGAAGTAGGATGGCATTTAGAAAAGACTTTTTATGGGGTGGCGCAACGGCTGCCAATCAATGTGAAGGAGGCTACGCTGAAGGTGGACGTGGTTTAGCTAATGTTGATGTTGTTCCGATTGGTAAAGATCGTTTTTCAGTGATCACTGGGAAACAAAAAATGTTTGACTTTGATGAGGAACATTTTTATCCAGCAAAAACAGCTATTGATATGTACCATCGTTACAAAGAGGATATTGCACTTTTTGCGGAAATGGGATTTAAAACCTATCGCTTATCCATTGGGTGGAGTCGTATTTTTCCAAAAGGTGATGAAAAGGAACCAAATGAAGAAGGGTTGAAGTTCTATGAAGATGTCTTTAAAGAATGTCAAAAATATGGAATCGAACCGTTAGTGACGATTACTCATTTTGATTGTCCGATGCATTTGGTCAAAGAATATGGTGCTTGGCGTTCTCGAAAGTTGATAGAGTTTTATGAAAGACTTTGCCATGTCATTTTTAATCGTTACAAAGGACTAGTGAAATACTGGTTGACCTTCAACGAAATCAATATGATTTTACATGCTCCATTTATGGGCGCTGGATTGTATTTTGAAGAAGGGGACGATGTGGAACAAATCAAATACCAAGCAGCCCATCATGAACTAGTTGCTAGTGCAATCGCTACAAAGATCGCTCATGAAGTGGATCCAGAAAATAAAGTTGGCTGTATGTTAGCAGCCGGCGCAAATTATCCTTACACTTGTAAACCTGAAGATGTCTGGGCGTCAAGAAAGGCGGACCGGGAAAACTATTTCTTTATTGATGTCCAGTCAAGGGGAAGTTATCCAGCCTATGCTTTAAAAGAAATGGCACGTAATGGAATCAAAATCGAGATGGAACCAACTGACTTAGAAATATTAAAAGAACATACCGTTGATTTTATTTCATTCTCCTATTACTCTTCCCGGGTAGCTACTACTGATCCAAAAGTATTAGAGCAAACGGCCGGTAATATTTTTGAATCGGCTAAAAATCCTTATCTTTCAGCCAGTGAATGGGGCTGGCAAATTGATCCATTGGGGTTACGTATCACGATGAATGATCTTTATGATCGTTACCAAAAACCATTGTTCATCGTCGAAAATGGGTTAGGTGCCATTGATACACCAGATGAAAATGGCTATGTAGAAGACGACTATCGGATCGATTATTTAGCACAACATATCCAAGCAATGAAAGATGCGGTTGAGCTCGATGGTGTGGATCTCCTAGGCTACACGACTTGGGGCTGTATCGATCTTGTCTCTGCTGGGACTGGCGAAATGAAGAAACGCTATGGGTTCATCTACGTTGACCGTGACAACGAAGGAAATGGGACATTGGAACGCTCGAAGAAGAAATCGTTCAATTGGTATAAAAAAGTCATTGCAACAAATGGAGAAGATTTAAGTAACGAATAGCGAATCAAATAAAAGTCTATTGTTTTTAAACTGATTTTTCGAGTATAATAAATCTATTCGAGAAAAGAGTAAGCAGAACAATAGACTTTTTTTTCTATAGGCTGTAAAGTAAGCTTACTTGATTTTTATAATGGAGGAATGTACATATGTATGATGTTAT
This sequence comes from Enterococcus sp. AZ078, assembly GCF_051714985.1. NCBI lineage: Bacteria > Bacillati > Bacillota > Bacilli > Lactobacillales > Enterococcaceae > Enterococcus > Enterococcus sp. AZ078. The sequence continues at coordinate 2,103,277 of NZ_JBIOSW010000001.1, read as the reverse complement.
CGTGATTGGTGCTGGACCTGCTGGAATGACTGCTGCGTTATATGCGTCACGTTCAAATCTTTCAGTTGCTATGATTGAACAAGGCGCACCGGGTGGACAAATGAATAACACCGCTGAAGTTGAAAATTATCCTGGATTTGATTCCATCATGGGACCTGATCTTGCTTATAAAATGTATGAAGGTGTCACTAAATTTGGAACAGAAAATGTCTATGGAATTGTGCAAGACATCAAAGACCATGGAAATTACAAAGAAGTGATTTGTGAAGATCAATCTTATGAAGCCAAAACAGTGATTATCGCAACGGGTTGTATCCATCGTAAGTTAGGTGTTCCTGGAGAAGAAGAATACGCTGGACGAGGTGTTTCCTATTGTGCCGTATGTGATGGTGCTTTTTTCCGAAACAAACGCTTAGTCGTGATCGGCGGGGGCGATTCTGCGGTAGAAGAAGCCATCTACCTAACACAATTTGCTTCTGAAGTCGTGATTGTTCATCGAAGAGACGAATTACGTGCGCAAAAAATCATCCAAGATCGTGCCTTTGCTAATGAAAAGATTTCATTTGTCTGGGACACTGTCACAGATGAAATCGTTGGTAATGACATGGTGGTCACTGGGGTTAAAGCGCATAATGTGAAAACGAATGAAACCATTGATTTAGCAGCAGATGGCGTGTTTATTTACGTAGGATTAGATCCGTTGACTGAACCATTTAAAAAAGCTGGTTTAACTAATGCAGCTGGTTGGATTCCAACAGATCAAGACATGCGTACGACTATGCCTGGTGTGTTCGCTATTGGGGATGTTCGTGAAAAAGATTTACGACAAATCACGACAGCAGTCGGCGATGGAGGCATTGCTGGTCAACAAGTTTATAAATATTTAGAAGCATTAGAAGAAACAACACAAGCGTAAAGTGATCAAAAGAGATGAAGAGCTTCTTGAATACTATTTATTTTTATACTACTAAAGAGAGAGTGGGACAATAGTTCTTTCTCAAAAAGAAAATAAGTTCGATTTTGATGTTTATTGTCAAAATCGAACTTATTTTTTCTGTTATGCGCACTTTCCTCTCCATAAGCCATATACGTAGAGGATGCAAAATTGGCTTGAATAGTGCAAAACTAAATCCAAATTTAAAGATCCATTTTTGTTTAGATGGGCTAAATTATGAGTGAGGTTTTATCTAAAGACAATTGCAACGGAAAAAAGATAACATCAACTGAGCTTCGCTACGTTTATCGCAATTGGAAGGAATTGAGCGAGAAAGTTATTTTTATGAAAGGAGGACAGAGGGTAAAAGCACCTTGGGAACAGGAACCAGAAGTTTGGCAAGCATATCAGCCGAAGAGTTGGAATAATCTTGGAACTTTGCAAAAGAAAGAAGAGCAAACAAATAAAAAAGAAAATTATTTGATATTCTAAAAAATAAAAAAACTCAACCAGATAATCGTAACGGTTCAGTGCAATTTCAAAAACAAGAAAAATCTTGTTTGATATTGTAAGAACAGTAGGAATAATCTTGATCTTGGCGAAAGAAAAGAAGAACCCATCTGCGCTTATTTTTCCTTCTGACTTTTCTATCTAAAAAGAGAATGCTATACTGAAAGAGGTAGATATTTTAGAAAGAGGTGTTCGCTTCATGTCTTGGGAACAAGTATACCAACAATGGGCCAATGAAGAAAATTTAGAAGAAAATTTAAAAAAACAATTAACTGATCTTAGTCAGGACCCTGAAAAGCTGGAAGATGCTTTTTATGCTCCTTTAGAATTTGGAACAGCAGGAATGCGGGGAATTTTAGGTCCTGGGATCAATCGAATGAATATTTATACGGTCAGACAAGCAACAGAAGGGCTGGCACGTTTTATGGATACACAAGGAGAAGAAACAAAACGTCGCGGCGTAGCGATTGCTTATGATTCACGCCATCAATCGCCTGAATTTGCGATGGAAGCAGCGAAGACTTTGGCACAACACGATATTCCTTCTTTTGTCTTTGAGAGTCTACGTCCAACACCTGAGCTTTCTTTCGCTGTTCGTCATTTGAATACGTTTGCGGGAATCATGGTGACAGCTTCTCATAACCCAGCAGCTTACAATGGCTATAAAGTTTATGGAGAAGATGGCGGACAAATGCCACCCGCTGATGCGGATGCATTGACAAAATATGTACGTGAAGTAAGTAATCCTTTAAAAGTCGCTGTTTTAGCTGATGACGAAGTAGAAACTAGTGGATTGATTACGATCATTGGTGAAGAAGTCGATAAAGCATATTTGGAAGAAATCAAAGCAGTCACGATTGATCAAGAATTAGTCCAAACAATGGGGAAAGACTTAAAATTGGTGTTTACACCCCTTCATGGTACAGGAAAAATGCTAGGAGAAAGAGCATTACAACAAGCTGGTTTCGAACAATTTATGCTTGTACCTGAACAAGCTGTAGCTGATCCTGACTTTACAACGGTTCAATCACCAAACCCTGAAGAACATTCAGCATTTGAGTATGCGATTCGTTTAGGTGAAAAAGAAGGCGCTGATTTATTGATTGCAACTGATCCTGATGCGGATCGCTTAGGAGCAGCAGTTCGCCAACCTGATGGCTCTTATAAAGTTTTGACCGGTAATCAAATCGGTGCGTTAATGATTCAATATATTTTAGAAGCACATCAATCACGAGGGACTTTACCTGAAAATGCAGCCGTACTTAAGTCAATCGTATCAAGTGAACTTCCTGCAGCCATCGCTGAAAGCTATGGCGCTACGATGATCAATGTCTTAACAGGCTTTAAATTTATTGCAGAAAAAATCCATCAATTTGAAAAAGATCATTCTCATACATTTATGTTTGGTTTTGAAGAAAGCTATGGTTACTTGGTCAAACCATTTGTACGTGATAAAGATGCAATCCAAGCACTCTTATTGTTAGCCGAAGTGGCTGCTTTTTATAAAAAACAAGGGAAGACACTTTATGACGGCTTACAAATGATTTTTGAAAAATATGGTTATTTTGCTGAAAAAACAATCTCAGTCACGATGAGTGGTCAAGAAGGTTCAGCCAAAATCGCTGCTTTGATGAAGAAATTCCGTGACCATGCCCCATCAGAATTTGCTGGAGCAAAAGTTCTTCAAACAGAAGATTTCAAAGAATTAACGAAAACAGATTCAGCTGGACGAGTGGAAAAATTAACGACACCTCCATCTGACGTATTAAAATATGTATTAGAAGAACATGGTTGGGTAGCGATCCGTCCTTCAGGAACAGAGCCAAAAATCAAATTCTATATCGGTGTAAAAGGCAATTCCGCACAAGAGGCACAAGAAAAGATCGATACCTATGAAGCAATCATCAAATCAATGACAGAAGAATAAAATAATTGAGACTGATGGAAAAAGTGGTAAACTTTAGAAGTCAGTCTTTTTTATGGAGGTGAATCGGTTGACAGACACACCAAAAAGCGAAATAGAAAAAGTGAGTCAATTATTTAAAGTCTTAAGTGATCCTACCCGATTGAAAATATTGATGTATTTAAAAGATGGAGAACAAAATGTGACGGCCATCAGCCAAGCGGTGGAAATGGAACAATCCGCTGTTTCCCACCAACTACGTTTATTAAGGGAAAATCATGTGGTAAAATCGCATCGTGAAGGCAAAGCAATATTGTATAGTTTAGATGATTTTCACGTGTTGGATATCTTGGAACAAACCTTGAAACATGTGGAACATCAGTAAAATAAGAATGAGGCATTTCTAAGGGAATGTAAATAGATTATACTGAAAAAAAAGCCAGCAGACACGTGTCAGTTGGCTTTTTTTTCAACTAGTTATGCGTTTGGTTCTGGTTGTTTGTTATAGCTGCTTACTGGATACAATTATTTGTTCTTTATTTTTCTCCTGAAGTATCCGTGCCATAATAACTGTGGTCCTCTAAATCTAAGGCATTTAGGATCAACGAAGCCGTTTCTTCAATTGAGAGAGAAGCAACATTGATCACAACGCAACCTAATTTTTCATACAAATCATTAGCAAAATCTAATTCTGCTCGTATTTTTTCGATATCAGAATAAGCCGTATCAGGATTTAATCCATAGGAACGCATCCGTTCTTTTCGAATATTATTTAAAATATCGGGGTTATTGGTTAAACCAACAATTTTTTTAGGATCGATCTCCCAAAGTTGTTTTGGGATATGGGCTTGAGGAATGAGTGGGAGATTCGCCACTTTTAAGTTTTTATTCGCTAAAAAAAGACTTAACGGTGTCTTTGACGTTCTGGAAACTCCTAGCAACACCACGTCTGCTTCTAAGAAACCTCTTGGATCTTTCCCATCATCGTATTTTACAGCAAATTCCATTGCCTTGATTCGTTTAAAATAATTTTCATTCAATAAATGTAGGGCTCCAGGTTGACGAGTAGGTTGAATTCCTGTTAATCGTTGGATTTCTTCGATCGGTGGAGTCATCACGTCAAAACTAAATAAGTTGTTTTCTTCGCAAAAACTTCGGGTATAATCAATCAGCTCTTGGTTGATCAAGGTATGAAGTACTAACGCTTTTTCTGCTAACGCATCTTGTAAGGCTTGTTCGAGGGTGTCTTGGTCAGTGACAAACGTTCGACGAAATAAATTAAATTCAACTGTAGGATATTGTGCCATGGTTGCCTGTGCGAGTTTTGTTGCTGTTTCACCAGCTGAATCAGAAATGACAAAAAAAGTAACGATCTCAGTAGAATCAAAAGCCATAAATAAAAAACCTCACTTGCATTTTTTTTATCTTTAGTATACCATACTGTGGAATATGTACTTCGTAATCATTTTGATTTGGAGGGAAAGACTTGAAAAACCAAACATTAATCGAACAATCGTTAGAAATTTTGAAAAATAACGGATTTAAATACACGAAAAAGCGAGAAGCATTATTGACTTATTTGGTCAAAAGAAATCGTTATGTGTCAGCAAAAGAAGTATTTGATTTTATGAATGAGGAATTTAAAGGAGTGAGTTATGATACGATTTATCGTAATCTCCATGATTTCTCTGAGTTAGACTTATTAGAAGAAACCGATTTGAATGGCGAAATGAAGTTTCGTTTTCATTGTTGCCAGGGAGAGATCGGTCACCATCATCATTTTATTTGTACCGTTTGTGGGATGACAAAAGAAATCCATATGTGTCCAATGGATTATTTTGAAAATCAATTATCAGGTTGTACGATCGAAGGGCATCGGTTTGAAATTTTCGGTCGATGTGAAAACTGTCAGTAGTTGTTTTATAATAAAATAACATATCATTATTTTAAAAAATCCAAAGATTCCCTTGACGGTCAAATCAGCATTAGATATAATGTTTTATAGAACAGTCTTGTTTTTTGGATTATAATTTCAATAACAATTACGGTTACTTTTTAAGCTCGGAGGGAGGGAATTAACATGTCAAAAACAGTCATTCGTAAAAACGAATCAATTGACGATGCTCTTCGTCGCTTCAAACGTTCCGTGTCAAAAGCGGGTACTTTACAAGAATCTCGTAAACGTGAATTCTACGAAAAACCAAGCGTAAAACGTAAGAAAAAATCTGAAGCAGCTAGAAAAGCAGCGAAAAAACGCAAAAAAACGCAAAAAAACTAGTTCCTTTATGAATTGGAGTTGGTAGTGTGTCACTACTAAGTAGATTGAACGATGACATGAAAACAGCGATGAAAGCAAAAGATAAAGAATCTTTACAAGTCATACGTATGATTAAGTCATCCATTCAAAACGAGCAAATCAAAGAAGGTCACGACTTGACTGAAGATGAAGAATTAACAGTGTTGTCTCGTGAAATGAAACAACGGCGTGATTCTTTACATGAGTTCGAAGAAGCTGGACGTGACGATTTAGCTGAAAAAGTGAAAAGTGAAATAGTAATTGTTGAAAAATACATGCCAGAACAACTTTCTGAGGATGATATTCGTCAACTTGTTCAAGAAGCGATTACACAAACTGGAGCTTCTTCTGTCAAAGAATTTGGCAAAGTCATGGGTGCGATCATGCCGAAAGTCAAAGGAAAAGCAGATGGGAACCAAGTGAATGCGATTGTGAAAGAGCTATTACAATCTTAAACTTATCATTTAAAGAGTTTGGGACAACCGCCCTCTCTTAAAAAGAAAATAAGCCTGATTTTGATCCACAACGTCAAAATCAGACTTATTTTTTTTAGATTTTTTTTCATGCATGTCCCAATTTCCTCAAGGTGAGCGCCAAGGCAACATCAATCGGTACGCCTTGTTCCCCATGCAATCATACATATCCTTCTTTTATCTCTCTTCCTCACTCGATAGATCTAGGCTTGGTTAGATTGGTTCTTTGCCTTATCTATTAAGTAAAAGCTATTTATTGATAGGCAGGAATCTCTCAATCATGGAATAACATAAAGTAAATCATGGAAGTTCAGCAAAGTAATTTTAGGTTAAAATGAATGAAACGAATAAGGAGTGAGACAACCTTTTTTATTTGCTATATAGTTTTTTACGAATATGGTAAAATAGGAAGGAATGAATTGAAGTAAAGGAGATGTCTATTTTTGACAGAAGCATCCAGTTCTTTAGAAATTAGATTAACAGATGCTGACGATATCAGTATGTTGTTAGGCTCGCATGACAAACATGTAAAATTAATTGAAGAAATGACTGAAACAACGATTCATACGAGAGGCGAAATGATCCAGATTATTGGAGAAGAGCCGGGGCTTTCGTTAGCACAATCGGTGATACGTACCTTACAAGAATTGATCAAGCGGGGGATACATGTCAGTACACCTGATGTTGTTACTGCCTTAAAAATGGGGCAAAAAGGGACATTGGATTACTTCATTGAAATGTATGAAGAAGAAATCGTCAAAGACCGCAATGGTAAACCGATTCGAGTGAAAAATAGTGGACAAAAACAATATGTCGAGGCCGTTGCTAAACATGACATCGTATTTGGTGTCGGTCCTGCTGGAACAGGTAAAACATTTCTAGCTGTCGTTTTAGCAATTGCTGCGTTGAAAAAAGGCGAAGTCCAAAAAATCATTTTGACTCGTCCAGCGGTGGAAGCAGGAGAAAATCTTGGTTTCTTACCGGGTGATCTGAAAGAAAAGGTTGATCCTTATTTACGTCCAGTGTATGATGCACTGTATCAAATATTTGGTTTAGATCATACCAATCGTTTGATGGAGCGTGGGATCATCGAAATTGCGCCATTAGCTTATATGCGTGGGCGAACACTTGACGATGCTTTTGTAATACTAGATGAAGCTCAAAATACAACAGTGGCACAGATGAAAATGTTCTTGACTCGTTTGGGGTATCAATCAAAAATGATCGTAAACGGCGATACAAGTCAGATTGACTTACCTAAAGGGACGATGAGTGGTTTGATTCATGCAGAACGTACATTGAAACAAATCAAAAAAATTGCTTTTGTCAATTTTGAAGCAAGTGACGTCGTTCGTCATCCTGTTGTAGCCGAAATCATCAAAGCTTATGAAAAGGCAGATCTTCATCAAGAGTAAGGCTTAGGGGGATAAGCAATGTTGAATAAAATACTCCAACAACTGCAAGCAAAATTAGGAAAGGCGGCAATGCCTTTCTTATTGCTTTTGTTTTTTGTGATCGTTTGTGGCGTTACGTTCAGTAGCGTCAAGCAAAAAGCCAATGATTTCAAAGAAGGACAAGTGGCAGAAGAAAGTATCCGTGCGAATAAAACGATCGAAAATACAGAAGAAACGGAACAAAAAAGAAAACTAGCAGCGGAAGCTGTTACGCCAGAATATACGTATCAACAAGATTTGGCGAGTGAACAAAGTAGTCGCATCAAGCAGCTTTTTGAATTGATCAATAAAACAAATGATTCGATCAATAAAGCGTATAAAGAAAAAGTGGATAAAGCAAAAGAAAATGAGAATGTTCCCAAACCAACTATAGATGAGCGAATTGCAGCTCTAAAGAAGAGTTTTGAAAATGCTAATGCTGAAAACGTGGCATTTTATCAAAAATTACCGACTAACTTTTACACAAAAATCTTTGGCATGTCAGATAGTCAAATTGCGACAGTCCGAGATGAAAGTCTGCGATTGATCAATGAACAAATGAAAAAACAAGTTCGAGAAAGTGATTTAGAAACCTTCAAGCAACAGGCGGAAGAACAGATCCAATATTTGAACGTGACACCTGACCAACAACAAACGATCCATTATCTTGTCGATCAAGGAATCGTCGTAAATGATGTCTTAAATGAAAAGAAAACAGAGGAATTGAAACAATCAGCAAGGAGTGCGGTTCAACCGGTCATGATCTATCAAGGCGAAATCATTGTTCGTGAAGGAAATCAAATCGATGCAGATGCAATGAAAAAGCTTGAATTATTAGGATTGACCAGTCAAACAACGTCAATTTTTCCTTTAGTAGCAATGATCTTAGCAGTCTTATTGCAAATTGCTGTTTTAGTCTACAACTCAATGCAGTACCATGAAGCCGGAAAACGAACAGAGTATGTTCTCTTTTACGTTACGGCTATGTCCATCAGTGTGTTATTAATGAAATTTTTCCAACTATTCCAAACGGAACAAGCAGCTTTTATCCCGCTGTTTTATCCTGCAGCTTTTGTTCCTTTAGTTTTAAATTTCTTTTTGAACCGGAGGGCAGGAATCATGGCTGCCTTGTTCCAAGCCGTATCTGCATTGTTTATTTTTTATGGCTCGATTGGGACCAACTTTTTGACCGTTATCTTGATGGCTTATCTTTTTTCAGGTTTATTAGCGACGGTTTTAAAACGCCAACGAGTGTCAGAACAATGGTTTTCAGCTATGATGTGGGTCATTATTTTTCCGTTGATGATGGATGTTGTGTTGATCGTTTATCAAGGTATGAGCTTTAGTAATGGAACAACTTGGTTAACACTGATTTGTGGCTTTATGGGGGCTTTGCTGTCGTATCTGTTAACGATGGGATTACATCCGTATATCGAATTGATGGTCAACGATGATAGTGTGATCGTCTTGAATGAGTTAAGTAATCCTAACCATCCATTGTTAAAACAGCTATTGGAAGAAGCACCAGGAACTTATCATCACAGTATGATGGTCGCCAATTTAAGCGCGAACGCAGTGGCTGAGATCAATGGGCGGTCATTATTGACGCGTGTAGCTTGTTACTACCACGATATTGGTAAAATCAAACATGCTAGCTTTTTTGTAGAAAACTTGCCTTCTGGTGCTGAAAATCCACATAATTTCTTATTACCGGAAGATAGTAAACAGATCATTTTTGGTCATGTGACCGATGGAGCGAAAATTTTAGAGGAATATGGCATGCCGCAAATGGTAATCGATATTTGCCGACAGCATCATGGAACAACATTGATGAAGTATTTCTATATCAAGGCAAAAGAAAGAAATCCTGAAGTCACCGAAGAACAATTTCGTTATCCTGGTCCCAAACCACAGACCCGAGAAGCCGGCATCGTGAATATTGCAGATAGTTGTGAAGCGGCAGTACGGGCAATGGATCATCCAACAGGTGAAAAAATCGAAAAATTTGTCCATAATTTGATTGAAGAACGAATCTCTGATGGTCAACTTGATGATAGTGGTTTAACATTAAAAGAAATTCGCAAAGTGGAAAAATCTTTGATCAGTGGGTTAAGTAGTACCTTCCATTCACGGATCAAATATCCTAAAATGAAATCGGAAGCGGAAACGATGAAAGTAGAAAAAGAAAATGGCTAAAATAAAAAATATCAGCAATAAGTAAGAAAGAAGCGATAAATATGGACATCACATTTATGGATGAAACACAGAAAGTTTCAACAGAAAAAATCAAGGAGATCGAGGACCTTCTGCAATTTGCAGCGGCTCATTTGAAATTATCCGAGGAAACAGAAATGTCTGTTACTTTTATGGACAATGCAGCAATCCAAGAAATCAACCGTGTCTACCGTGGCAAAGATGCCCCAACAGATGTGATTAGTTTTGCATTAGAAGACGAAGGGGAAGACGAAATTCCCGTGATTTTTGAAGAAGGCGATAATCCTTTACCACGAGTATTAGGAGATATCATGATCTCAATTGAGCGTGCCCAGGAACAAGCGGAAGAATATGGTCATTCGTATGATCGAGAGTTGGGATTTTTGGCAGTGCATGGCTTTTTGCACATCAATGGTTATGATCACATGACACCCGAAGATGAAGCAGAGATGTTTGGTTTACAGAAAGAGATTTTAGATGCTTATGGACTTAAAAGATAAAGAGTGCGAGAAAAAGGTTGAGAAAAATAAGCACTTCGCTATGTCAGTAGAATTTGCTCTTCAAGGGGTTAAAACAGTCTTTGATGAGGAACGTAATATGAAAAAACATGTAGGTTTTGGGTTGCTGGCGTTTTTTATGGGAGTTGTATTTCAACTGAATCAAATAGAATGGCTGTGGTTAGTTTTAGCAGTTTTTCTGGTGTGGATCGTTGAGATTTTAAATACTGTTTTTGAGAATGTGGTGGATATGTTTACCGATTTTCATTTCCATCCAATTGGGAAAAAAATCAAAGATATGGCGGCAGGAGCAGTGTTAGTCACCGCTTGTTTTGCAGTGATCGTCGGTCTCATTTTATTTGTACCTAAAATCTATCAAATGTTTTTTAATTAAAAGGAGAATAATATGTTAGAACATAAATCAGGTTTTGTCGCTATTGTGGGACGACCAAATGTTGGTAAATCAACATTATTAAATCGAATCGTTGGGCAAAAAATTGCTATCATGAGTGACAAGGCACAAACGACCAGAAATAAGATCCAAGGCGTTTATACGACACCAGAAGCACAGTTGATTTTTATCGACACTCCGGGAATCCATAAACCAAAACATCGTTTGGGTGATTTTATGGTGGAATCAGCCTACAGTGCACTAAGAGAAGTGGATGCTGTCTTATTTATGATTAGTGCGGATCAAAAACGTGGACGTGGGGATGATTTTATTATTGAACGATTAAAAAATGTTCAATCACCTGTTTATTTGATCATCAATAAAATTGATAAAGTTCATCCAGATGAATTATTGGGAATCATCGAAGATTATTCGGCACAAATGCCTTTTGCACAAGTTGTACCGATTTCGGCTACCGAAGGGAACAATGTGGACCGTCTAATGGAAGTGTTGATCGCTGAGATGCCAGAAGGTCCTCAATACTTCCCGGATGATCAAGTAACGGATCATCCAGAATACTTTATCGTTTCGGAATTGATTCGTGAAAAAGTCCTGTTTTTGACTAGAGATGAAGTCCCACATTCAGTGGCTGTTGTTGTTGACTCAATGAAACGCAATGAAAATGATAAAATCCAAATTCAAGCAACCATTATCGTTGAACGTGATAGTCAAAAAGGGATTATCATCGGTAAAGGTGGTAAAATGCTAAAAGAAATTGGGACGAAAGCAAGAAAAGATATTGAAAATTTGCTTGGTGACAAAGTATTTCTAGAACTATGGGTTAAAGTTCAAAAAGATTGGCGCGATAAAAGAGTTTATTTACAAGATTTTGGTTACCGCAAAGAGGAATACTAACTTTAAGTAGATAAAAATGAGTTGAACGTGAATATTCGATAGACGAAACCGCGTGTAAAAGTCAGAAGACAAGAAAATGAGTAGAATAAGTGGGAAAGGAAAATGATTCAGTGAATGATTTTTCTTTTCCTTATTCTTTTTCTAAAAGGGGGCGAAAAAAATGAGCCAGCTAGCCGAATCAAAAGGGATCATATTGTCCAGTCGAAATTATAAAGAAAAAGACAAATTAGTGAAAATTTTTACTGAGTCTGCGGGGAAACTGATGTTTTATGTCAAAGGAATTCACCGGCAAAACCAACCATTAGCACCTGCACTACTCCCTTTTACTGAAGGAATCTACATTGGTACGTTTAAAAGTGAAGGACTTTCGTTTATAACCAGCGTAAAAGATGTTCACTCCTTTAGAAAAATTCAAGAAGACATTTTTTTAAGTGGTTACGGCACGTATTTGTTAAACTTAGTGGATGCAGCGATCGAAGACCATCAATATGATCCCCATCTTTTTCAATTTACACAAGCAGCATTGCAACGGATGGATCAGGGGGACGACGCGGAAATCATCACCAACATCTTTGAGGTACAATTATTGCAACGCTTTGGGATTGCACCGATTTGGACACATTGTGTGGTGTGTGGCAAAACACAAGGTAAATTTGATTATTCTTCCAAATATGGAGGCGTGCTATGCGAAGAACATTGGTCAATGGATCACCGTCGTTATCATGCAGATCCAAGAGCTGTTTATTTCGTGCGTATGTTCTCTGCTATTTCTTATGATAAGATCACAGGGATCAATTTAAAAGACGAAACCAAGGCAACGATCAGGCAACTGATTGACCAGTTATACGAAGAATACGTAGGGATTCATCTAAAAAGTAAAAAGTTCATTGATCAAATGAAATCATGGGAACATGTCCTAAAAAAGCCTGATTCGGAAGGAGAAAGTGCTTCTGAAAACCAAAAAAATGAGTAGAATGTTCAATCAACATTCAAAACTATTTGACAAAAGCCTAACTATACGTCTATTATGGAACCTAGATAAATGAGAGTTTTGTACAAAAACTTGATTGGCTAAATAAAAGAATAAAGTACGTTGAACAAGATCAGTAAAAAATACGTAGCAAAAGCGAGTTCGGGAGGGTGTGAGCCGAATGCTGTCGGTTTTTGAAGAGGCACTTGGGAGTACTGACAATGAAGCTGCCGAAATTTTCGGAAGTAGGGTGGAACCGCGAAGTTATTCGTCCCTATGTTTGTTTAGACAAGCATAGGGACTTTTTGTTGTTTCAAATTCTCAGCAAACTATTTAGAAGTGGAAGGAGTCATTTTAAATGAGCAAAAAATTATCTGTACAAGACATGATCTTGACGTTACAAAAATTTTGGTCATCAAATGGGTGCATGTTGATGCAAGCCTATGATACAGAAAAGGGGGCAGGTACAATGAGCCCATATACCTTTTTACGAGCAATTGGACCAGAGCCTTGGAATGCAGCATACGTAGAGCCTTCTCGTCGCCCAGCCGACGGTCGTTATGGGGAAAATCCAAACCGTCTGTATCAACATCATCAGTTCCAAGTAGTGATGAAACCATCACCTGAAAATATCCAAGAACTTTATTTAGAAAGTTTACGTTTATTGGGGATCGATCCTTTGGAACACGACATTCGGTTTGTCGAAGATAACTGGGAAAACCCTTCGATGGGCTGTGCTGGTGTTGGTTGGGAAGTTTGGCTCGATGGAATGGAAATTACACAATTCACGTATTTCCAACAAGTCGGCGGTCTGCCATGTAAACCAGTGACATCTGAAATTACTTATGGTTTGGAGCGCTTGGCATCCTACATCCAAGAAGTAGAAAGTGTCTATGATCTTGAATGGTCAGATGGCGTAAAATATGGGGAGATTTTCAAACAGCCTGAATACGAACACTCCAAGTATTCATTTGAAGTCAGTGATCAAGAACTATTATTAAGTAATTTTGATCGTTTTGAAAAAGAAGCTAAACGATGCATTGATGAAAATTTAGTTCATCCTGCCTATGATTACATTTTAAAATGCAGCCATACATTCAATCTATTAGATGCTCGTGGGGCAGTTTCTGTCACAGAACGTGCTGGTTATCTGTCACGTATCAGAAATATGGCAAAATCTGTTGCAAAGATTTTTGTGGCAGAGCGTGAAAAATTAGGATTTCCTTTATTGAATAAAAACACAGCAAATCCAGAAACGGTTAAGGAGGCTGAATAACATGGCAAAAGAGTTACTTTTAGAAATCGGGTTGGAAGAAATGCCTGCCCATGTAGTTACACCAAGCATGAAACAACTGGAACAAAAAACAGCAAAGTTTTTAGATGAACACCAATTGTCTTATGATACAATCGAAACTTTTTCAACGCCAAGACGTTTAGCGATCAAAGTAACCAATATCCCAGAACGTCAAGCAGATAGCGAAGAAGAATTAAAGGGTCCGGCTAAAAAAATCGCATTGGATTCAGATGGAAATTGGACGAAAGCCGCAGAAGGGTTTGTACGTGGTCAAGGTTTGACGACTGACGATATTACCTTTAAAGAGCTGAAGGGTGTAGAGTATGTGTACGTAACCAAATATACACATGGACAACCAGCGAAAGAAGTATTGACTGGACTTGCAGATGTCATCAAAAGTTTGACATTTCCTGTTACGATGCATTGGGCAAATTTTGACTTTGAATATATTCGTCCTATTCATTGGATTGTTGCTTTACTAGATGATGAAGTGATTCCTTTCGAGATTTTAGATGTTACAACAGATCGCACATCACGTGGTCATCGTTTCTTAGGAGAAACAGTTCGTTTCGCTCATGCCAATGAGTATGAAGAAAAATTACAAGAACAATTCGTGATAGCTGCGCCACATAAAAGAAAAGAAATGATTGTCCAACAAGCAACAGAATTAGCAGAGAAAAACCATTGGACGATCGATTTAGACGAAAAGTTATTAGAAGAAGTGAATAATTTAGTCGAATATCCCACAGTTTTTGCTGGCGATTTTGAAGAAAAATATCTGTCTGTCCCTGAGGAAGTATTGGTTACTTCAATGAAGGAGCACCAACGTTATTTTGAAGTAAGAAATGACCAAGGATTACTCTTGCCACATTTTATTTCTGCTCGAAATGGGGATCGTGTCAAACTAGAAAACGTGATCCGTGGAAATCAAAAAGTATTGACTGCTCGTTTAGAAGATGCAGAGTTTTTCTACAATGAAGATAAAAAGATTGAAATCGATACTTTTGTTGATAAATTAAAATCAGTGACTTTCCATGAAAAAATTGGAAGCATCTACGAAAAAATGCAACGAGTACAAGTTATTGCTCGTATTTTAGGTAAATCTGTCGGCTTATCACCAGAAGAGTTAACGGATTTACAACGTGCTGCTGAAATCTATAAATTTGATTTAGTGACCAACATGGTAGGTGAGTTTCCAGAGCTTCAAGGGATCATGGGTGAAAAATATGCGCGATTACACGGCGAAACATCAGCTGTAGCAACAGCTATCAAGGAACACTATCTGCCAATTTCAAGTGAAGGTGACTTACCAGAAACCAAAATTGGTGCAGTATTAGCGATTGCAGACAAATTAGATAGTATCTTCTCTTTCTTTACAGTTGGAATGATCCCAAGTGGGTCAAATGATCCGTATGCTCTTCGTCGTCAAGCGTATGGGATTGTCCGCATCATCGAAGCAAAAAATTGGGCATTTCCATTGGTTCGTTTACAACGTGAAATCGACCAGGCAATCAATGAAGATCAAGAACGTTTTGGCGTCCAGTTATCGGATGGACAACAGGCAGTCATTGATTTTATCAAAGGACGTTTCCGTCAGTTACTAACTACAAAACAAATCCGACACGATGTGATTGATGCAGTTTTAAATGCAAAACAAAGCGATTTGACAAAAGTTTTTGCAGCAGCTCAACTGTTTAAAGAACGTTTAGATGAGGAAGAGTTTAAGCCATCGATGGAAGCATTGACTCGAGTGGTTAATTTAGCGAAGAAAGCGCAAGAAACAACGACAACAGAGATTAATCCTGCGTTATTTGAAAATGAAGCTGAAACAGCACTTTATCAAGCGGTAGCAGAAATGAAAAAACAATTTGGTACACAAACGCTGAAAGAAGATTATGATCAACTTGTTGCTTTACGTCCATTGATCGAAACGTATTTTGACCAAACCATGGTCATGGTAGACGATCCTGCTGTCCGTAACAATCGTTTGGCACAGCTGAAACAAATTGCTGAAATGGCACTATCAATAGCAAGCTTAGATCAGATTATCACTAAATAAATCAGGTAGCCCTTTGCCAACTTGATTTGAAACAAGCGTTATGACAAGTCTAGCTCTGAGATATAAGCCGAAGCATCCGAAAATAGTTTCTTCTATTTTTAAATGCTTCGGCTTATTTTTTGACTGATTACCGAAGTGCAGATCTTTGAACGCCGTCGATAAGATTGTGAAAGTACCAGAGTGGATGCTTTCATAGCAATTACTCATCTTAGTATAAAAAGTAAGCTTAAGGTCTTAATACCTCAGACTCTTTTTATGTAGTGTATATCGTTTTTATTCATGCTATCTAGCAATAAACGACTTATCTTTCACGAATCAGAACAATATGACATTTTTTGGTAAAAAGAGAACAATCGGTTAGTGCTATTGAGTGAAATGCATAGTTTTTGTTATTTTTAAATCATCCTTTATTTAAAAATGAAAGTTAGGTATAATTAATATAGAAAAATTGTTATTCATAACAAGAAAAGCTTGTTATGAATGGGATAATAGTAAATAGGATCTCAGGTAGAAATTCTTTACTTGTCTAATGAAATTAGCAAATTTCCCGTGATTTGGAAGCGATTAGATAAAGTAACGATTTATTTTTTTGGGAATAAAAAGTTTTTAAAACGATGGGATCCAGTATCTTACTCTAGATGATAATAATTATCATCTGAATGATAAACTAAAAATTTTTTTAGAAATCGATGTCATTTTATTATCTAAGTATATTCATAGGATGGAAGTCTCACGAAGCTTCACTGAAATGAGTATATTTTATGAGAACAAGTAACATCAGCAGGATGTCATGTGTTAAAAGAAAAATGAATCTAGGAAAGTAACAGGAAAGTGGAGAGAAATGGAAGATACAATTAGTATAAAAGAGATCATCGGAGTATTTCGTAAGCGTTTGTTGACCTTATTTATTTCAACGTTAGTTGGTTTGGCGGTAGCAAGTTTCGTTACATTCTTTATTTTAACACCCAAGTTTAGTTCACAAGCCCAATTGATTGTCACGTTGCCTCAGTCAAATATTACGAATGTCAATGATGTGAATACGAATTTACAAATGATTAACACCTACAAAGATATGATCATTAGTGACTTAGTTTTAAGTGAAGTGAAAGATCAATTAGAAACGCAAGATCAGCTAGCAATGACGGTTGGAGAAATCAAACAAGCAATCACAGTGAATCAATCCGAAAATTCACAAATGTTTTCTATCCAAGCGATTAGTTCGATTCCAGATAATGCTCAGAAAATTGCGAATACCACAGCTGAGGTGTTTCAAACGAAAGCAAAAGATGTGATGAATGTCGATAAAATATCGATCATTTCTGAAGCGGTTGCGGACGGAACATCGGTGTCACCAAATAAAAAAATAAATATTGCCCTTGGCCTTATTTTAGGTCTGATGATTGGCATGGGGATAGCTCTGTTATTGGAATTGTTCGACCAGACTGTGAAAGATGAAAAATATCTTTCGGAGGTCATAGGGTTTCCAATTTTAGGGACGGTACCAGAAATGACTGCCAAAGATTTCAATAGAAATGACAAAAACAATAACGCACCGGTGACAATAAACGATGAAACTGGTGAACAAGCGAGAGCTTCTCGTAGAGCTCGTTCGAGAGTGTAGGAGGGAAAACATGCGACGTGTCATAAAACAAAAAGAAACACTACTTCAACCGATTCGTTTGATTACTTTAACTAATCCTTCATCAGCAGCGGCTGAGCACTACCGAACGATTCGAACCAATATCCAATTTGTTTCAATCAATGATCAACAAGTCAAAACGATCGTGGTCACGTCATCTGGACCAGGTGAAGGGAAATCGACCACGGCTGCAAATCTGGCTGTTGTCTTTGCAAAAGCTGGTCAGAAAGTGTTATTAGTTGATGCTGACATGCGAAAACCAGTTATTTACAAAGCATTTCAAATAAATAATCATTATGGGTTAAGTAATCTACTCAGTTCAACTGAAACGATCAGTAAAGGGATCCAAAAAACGACAATCAAGGAATTATCAGTATTACCAAGTGGACCGATTCCTCCTAATCCATCAGAGCTGTTAAGCTCGAAAAGAATGGATCAGCTAATGGTAGAAGCAAGTCAGCTCTATGATATCGTGATGTTTGATTTGCCGCCGATTGTAACTGTGACAGATGCTCAAATCTTGTCATCAAAGGCAGATGGTACGCTTCTGGTAGTACGTGAAAAGACTTCACGAAAAGAAGCAGTTGTGAAAGCCAAAAAATTATTAGAGATGGCTCAGGCAAAGGTACTGGGAATTGTTTATAACGGAGTCGAACAAAGCAAAGATACAAGTTATTATTATGAATGATAAAGAGGAGGTAAAGGGAATGATCGATTTACATTGTCATCTATTACCAGCAGTTGACGATGGTGCGCAAAACCTGGAAGAAAGCCTGGCAATGGCTGAAAAAGCGGTTGAACAAGGGATTACTCATATTTTATGTACACCGCACCATAACAATGGCAAGTATTGTAATCAAAAGAAAAAAGTCATTCCCCTAGTCGCCACTTTACAAAAAGAGCTGGATAAAAGAAATTTACCGTTGGTGTTATTAGAAGGTCAAGAAGTTCGTATTACTGGAGAATTGCTTGAAGCGCTTCACCGAGATGAACTTCTTTTTACAGATTTAAATGATACTTATCTGTTGATTGAATTTCCTACATTAGAAGTACCGTTATATGCAAAGAACCTTTTTTTTGAACTGTTGAAACTAGGAAAAATACCAGTAATCGTGCATCCTGAGCGTAATACTTATTTTGCAAAAGATCCGAATCGTTTGTTGCCTTATCTAGAAATGGGGTGTTTGACACAGTTGACAGCGCCAAGTTATCTGGGGCGCTTTGGCAAAGAAATCCAAAAAACAGCAAAAAAAATGGTCAAGTACAATCTTGTACAAATGGTTGCTTCGGATGCTCACGGTGTTGAGCGACGCTCTTTTTATTTAAAAGAATGTTATGAACAAATCGCTAAAGACTTCAATAACGAAAAAGTTGAGCAAATGAAACAAGTCGCCAAAGATTTAATCAATGGGGAGCAGATTCATTATCCAACTTATCAAGCGATAAAAAAGAAGAAGTTTGGGTTATTTTAGGGGGAGTAAAGGTGTTTGAAGTCACAAGAAAAAGAAAGATTGCTATTTTGATAGGAGTTGATAGCTTATTGTTGTTTTTGGCAAACATTGCTACAATTAGATTCATGAAGCCATTCGCAGAAGTATCAACGGATTTTATGTTCATCTCTACAGGCGTTTCAATAGGTTTCTATTTGTTTTATGGGAGTTTATTTAAAGTCTTTACAAGGATCAATCGCTATATGAATTTAGAAGAAATCAGGGCGATTTTTGTTTCTTTGTCGATCACTATGATTTCAAATCTTTTTGTCTTGTTTTTTATCAATCATCAGTATATGTTACGTCTAACGATCTTTACCTATATTTTGTCTTTGCTTTTAATCATGGGAAGCCGTCTGGAGTGGCGTCTTTACATTGAGAAAAAGCAGACAAAGCTACAACCTAGAGCCACTGCCAAGAAGACAATCATCGTAGGCGCTGGTGAAGGCGGTAGAATTTTGGCAAATATCTTACTTGGATCAAAAACAGCAAGTGACACCTATGTCATTGGTTTTGTTGATGATGATCCTAATAAGCAAAATACATATCTTTCAGGAAAAAAAGTGATCGGTATGATCAAAGACCTCCCTGCACTAATCAAGAAACATGATGTACAAATCGTTACCATCGCCATTCCTTCCTTATCCAAAACAAAAATCAGGAATATCTTTCAAATGGTAGAATCCTTGCATGTCAAAGTAAACACGATGCCTTCAATGGAAGAAATCGCTTCTGGAAAAGTCAGTGTCACAAAATTAAAAAAAATTGACGTAGTTGATTTACTAGAAAGAGATGAAGTTGAATTGGACATTGAATCGATCAAAGGTCATTTGACAGGGAAAACCATTCTTGTGACTGGTGCGGGTGGCTCGATCGGCTCAGAGATTTGTCGGCAGATTATCCAGTTTTCCCCAGCACAATTATTACTAGTAGGACATGGGGAAAATTCGATTTATTTGATCGATCGGGAACTCCGCATGAATCGGCAAAATCAGCAGACAAAAATCGTCCCGCTCATTGCAGATATTCAAGATCGTGACAAAATCAATGAGATCATGCAAAACTATCGCCCAGATATCGTTTATCATGCTGCAGCACATAAGCATGTTCCTCTCATGGAAGTAAATCCCAAAGAAGCAGTAAAAAATAATATTCTTGGAACAAAAAATGTTGCGGAAGCAGCCAAGCAAGCGAAAGTCAAAAATTTTGTGATGGTCTCAACAGATAAAGCGAATCATCCACCTAATGTGATGGGAGCGACAAAGCGGATTGCAGAAATGATTGTAACAGGATTGAACGAAAAAAATGGAACAACATTTTCCGCTGTTCGCTTTGGAAATGTATTAGGTTCACGAGGAAGTGTGATTCCTGTCTTTCGTGAACAAATTGCGCAAGGTGGACCAGTCACGATTACTGATTTTCGGATGACACGTTACTTTATGACAATTCCTGAAGCAAGTCGATTGGTCATTCAATCAGGAGTCTTGGCGAAAGGTGGAGAGATTTTTATTTTAGATATGGGTGAACCAGTCAAAATCGTCAACCTTGCCAAAAATATGATTCGCCTGAGTGGCTATCGTGAAGACGAAATTGAGATTCTTGAAACGGGTATCCGTCCTGGGGAAAAACTATATGAAGAACTACTGTTGGATAAAGAGAGAAACGATGAAGCTGTCTATGAAAAAATTTTTGTCGGAAACATCAAAGGTTATTCAAATCAAAAAGTGATGGATTTTATCCGTCATTTGCCAAAAGATGAGAAACAATTAGCAAGAGAAGTGATTCGTTTTGCCAATGCTTCTAATCAATAGAAACTAGCTGTTTTAAGCTGAACGTACTATTAGTAAAGTAGTAAAATCATTGCTTTATGTGCTGGATTATACGATTCCTGCGATCAAAAATTGCATAGGGATACGTTATTCAAATCACATGTAAAAAAACGTTTGACCATCAAAAAAAGAAACGAGAGGAGAAAGCGAGTGGATGCAATAATAGTAGGAGCAGGTGGGTTTGGTAAAGAAATTGCTTTTTTGCTCCAACAACAAAATGAGTATCAGTGGGTCGGTTTTGTCGATGATCGTAAAAGTGAGCAAAGCGATGTTCTAGGAAAACCTGTGATTGGCAAAATTGCTGACTTGCTTCAAGTCAAAACACCAATGGCAGTTTTTCTTGGGATTGCGGCTCCGACGGTCAAAGAAAACATCTATGAACAGTTACGACAAAACCCTCACTTGCTTTTTCCAAATTTGTTTGCCCCTAGCGCATTGATTGGCTTAAATGTTCAACTGGGCATTGGGAACATATTGATGCCTTACACGACCTATACTGCAGATATTTCAATCGGTGACTTCAATATGATCAATATTGGTTCAACAATCGGTCATGACTCCATTATAGGTAGTTACAATGCCATTTTTCCTAATGTCAATATTTCGGGAGCAGTCACTTTAGGAGATAAAAATGAACTGGGTGTCGGTACAAAGATTATTCAAGAACGTTCGATTGGTGATGGTAACATTATTGGGGCTGGCAGTGTTGTCATCAGAGATATCCCTCATCATTCAAAATGGGTGGGGGTACCAGCAAAGATAATTGAAAGGTGGAGTTGATGTGAGAAAAAAGCGAATATTATTAGCTTCGCCCCATATGAGTGAAGCAGGCTATGAACAAGCGTTTGTCAAAGAAGCCTTTGATACGAACTGGATTGCCCCTTTAGGTGCCAATGTCGATGGTTTTGAGCAAGAACTGGCAGATCATGTGGGAGCCAAGCATGTTGCTGCGCTTTCTTCAGGTACGGCAGCGATTCATTTAGCATTAAAGGCAGCAGGTGTCACGAAAGGAGATCAAGTGATTTGTCAATCCTTGACTTTTGCAGCTACGGTCAACCCGATTCTTTATCAAGGAGCCGTCCCAATCTTTGTGGATAGTGATGCCGAAACTTGGAATATGAGTCCTGTCCATTTACGCGCAGCTTTAGAAAAATATCCAAAAGCGAAAGCGGTGATCGTCGTTCACTTATATGGATTAGCTGCAAACTTAGCTGAAATCATGCAGATCTGTCAAGAATATCAAGTGACGTTGATTGAAGATGCTGCCGAATCATTAGGAACGACTTACCAAGGTAAATATACAGGAACGTTTGGAGACTATGGGATTTATTCCTTCAATGGAAATAAGATCATCACAACTTCAGGTGGGGGAGCATTAATCTCTGACGATCAATCAAAAATCGAAAAAGTCAAATTTTGGGCCACTCAATCTCGTGAAAATGAACGTTATTATCAACATTTAGAAATCGGTTATAACTATCGTATGAGCAATATATTAGCAGGAATCGGGCGTGGTCAATTAAAAGTATTAAATGAAAGAATCCAAAAGAAGCGTGCCATCTATCAATTTTATCAAGAAGAATTGTCCGAGTTTCCTAATATACAATTTATGCCGGAAAACTCTTGGAACGAACCTAACTATTGGTTGAGTGTCATTCGTTTAGAAGGAATAGATCCATCTTATTTGATTGAAGAATTGGAAAAAGAACAGATCGAAGCACGTCCTGTCTGGAAACCGATGCACTTACAGCCTGTTTTTGACTCTTTTGATTTTATTGGCGGCGAAGTTGCAGAATCGCTTTTTTCTTCTGGAGTTTGTCTTCCCTCAGATACTAAAATGACGGATGAAGAGTTAAATAGAGTCGTTGCAACGATCAAGCGAGTGATGCGTTATGAGTAAACCAACCTTTTATCGACTTTTTGGAAAGCGTGCGTTCGATCTTTTTTTCTCAGGTCTTTTATTGCTTTTGCTTGCACCACTGATGCTCATACTTGCAGGGTGTGTGCGATTAAAATTAGGTTCACCGATTATTTTTAAGCAAACAAGACCAGGGAAGAATGAACAATTATTTTTTATGTACAAGTTTCGCACGATGACAGACGAGAAAGATCAACATGGCGCGTATCTTCCAGATGAAGTTCGTCTAACAAAATTCGGCAAACTACTTAGAGCGACTAGCCTTGACGAGCTGCCAGAGCTTTGGAATATCTTTAAAGGCGAAATGTCTTTTGTTGGTCCTCGTCCATTATTGGTAGAATATTTGACACTTTATAATGAAGAGCAACGAAAACGCCACAACATTCGCCCAGGTTTGACCGGATTGGCCCAAGTCAGTGGTAGAAATGCGATCAGTTGGGAAGAAAAGTTTACGTATGATTGTTTGTACGTTGAAAGTTATTCGTTTGGCAAAGATGTTTGGATCTTGTTACAAACAGTCCTTAAAGTGTTCAAACAAGAAGGGATTAGCTCAAATTTTGGACCAACAAGTGAAAAATTTGAAGGGAATGAACCATACTGAAAATTTTATATGTGACGACGATCTCCAATACACTCAATGCTTTTTTAATCCCGCATATTGATCAACTAATCAAAAATGGACATGAAGTGAGTGTGGCATGTGCGCTTGAACAACCGTTGGCATCTTATTTTTCTGATAAAAAAATACCTGTGTTTCAAATACCATTCAATAGGAATCCATTAGCTAAAAGCAATCTTTTAGCCTATAAGAAAATCAAACAGCTGATCAAAGAAGAGAATATCGATATCGTACATACGCATACGCCAGTTGCTTCGATGGTGACAAGACTTGCTTGTAAGCGGATCAATATTCCTATCTACTATACGGCACATGGGTTTCACTTTTATCAAGGAGCCCCAATGCTTAATTGGTTCGTCTATTACCCAGTTGAAAAATACTTATCTCGTTATACAAGTAAGCTTATTACCATTAATCAGGAAGATTATTTGCTTGCTTCACAAAAATTTAAAGCAACACAAACTCATTTGATTCAGGGGGTTGGAATCCAAGTCGAAAAGTTCGAGAAAACCTTGGTTGATAAACGGCTAAAAAGTAAGGTACTTTCACTAGCTCAGCCAACAACCAAAGTACTCCTTTCAGTCGGTGAATTAAATAAAAACAAAAACCACGAACTGGTGATTCATGCACTCGCTTCATTTAAAGATCAAGATTTCCACTATTTTATTTGTGGAACGGGGCCTTTGAAACAAACGCTGGAACAAAAAATTAAATTTTTAGGTTTGGAAAAGAAAGTCAGTTTACTCGGATATCGTAAGGATATTATTGAGATCATGAAAATGAGTGATCTATTTCTCTTTCCTTCTTTAAGAGAAGGATTGCCCGTATCGATCATGGAGGCTATGAGCGTTGGTTTACCGGTAGTTGCTTCAAATATACGAGGCAATAAAGATCTGATCTATGATGAGAACACAGGAAAATTGTTTGATGTCAAAGAGTCAGAAGAACTAGTGAATATTCTTCAAGATTTTTTTGCTGGAACGTTACCTGTTACAAAATATTCCGAGAACGCTGCTGCTCATATCCAACAATTCAGCGAAAATGTAATCCTCAATCAAGTAGCAGAACTTTATGAAACTTTATAACTAAAGGAATTTCACAAAATAAAAAAAGCACTTAAACAGGGAAAATGAGGTGAAAAGCTCTTAACCTCAAGAATGTTTTGATTATTTGTAAGAGTGACTGACGAAATGAGCCTGGGTTCAAAGGAAAAGTAAATGGCTTTGTTTTTTTAGAAGAATGATAAAGCGAATGAAACGAAGAACGACCAATAACGTTCCAGTTTGTGTTTTTTATGTTAATAAAACTAATTATAGAGGTGAAACCAATTGAACGTATCAATTTTCGGCCTAGGCTATGTAGGGCTAGCCAATGCGTTATTACTTAGCCAGCATGAGAATGTCAAAGCTTATGACATCGTAGCAGAAAAGATCGAACGACTACAAAAGAAGGAGTCACCAATTGAAGACCGTGAAGTACATAATTTTCTTCAAAGAGAAGACCTAGCAATCGAATTTATTAAGGATTTCCGAGAAGCGGTTCTTTTTGGTGATTATTTGATTATTGCCACACCCACTGATTACGATGAAAAGAAAAATTATTTTAATACCTCATCGATTGAGAGCATCATTGAACAAGCTCTCGCCATTCGTCCAGAAGCAAAATTTATCATTAAGTCCACGGTACCAGTAGGGTATACGGCCGAATTAAAGAAAAAATATCAAACAGAAAATATTGTTTTTTCACCAGAATTTTTACGTGAAGGTAAAGCATTGTACGATAATCTTTATCCTTCCCGCATTGTTGTAGGAGAATGTTCAGATAGAGGGACAGAGATTGCGAATATGTTCAAAAAGAATACGCAAGCAGATAATGTCCCAGTTTTATTGACTCATTCAACAGAAGCGGAAGCAATCAAGTTATTCTCAAATACGTATCTGGCGTTGCGTGTGGCTTACTTCAATGAATTGGATAGTTATGCGGAGATACGAGGCTTAAATACGAAACAAATCATTGAAGGCGTCGGACTGGACCCACGTATCGGCTCTCATTACAATAATCCATCATTTGGTTATGGAGGGTATTGTTTGCCAAAAGATACGAAACAGTTGAAAGCAAATTATACCGATGTGCCTAACAATCTTATCCAAGCGATCGTTGAAGCAAATACAACCAGAAAAGATTTTATTGCAGAACAAATTTTAGCCCAAAAGCCTAAGACTGTGGGAATCTATCGGTTAACGATGAAAGCCGATTCAGACAATTTCCGTTATTCATCGATTCAAGGAGTCATGAAACGAATCCAGGAACAAGGAGTTTCGGTGGTTGTCTATGAGCCAACGTTACCTGTTGAAGAATTTCATCATGCGCCTGTCGTTTCGGATCTTGCGCGATTCAAACAACTATCGGATGTGATCGTCTCAAATCGGATGGACCATCAATTAAAAGATGTGATCGAAAAAGTCTATACGAGAGATATTTTTAGACGGGATGAATAAATGAAAAATATAGCCAAAAATTTTTTTTATCAGAGCTTGTTTCAACTGACGAAAATCATTCTTCCGATTATTACCATTCCAATCGTTTCTAATGCTTTAGGGCCAAGTGGGATCGGTCTTTATAATTATACGTTTTCAATTGTCCAATATTTTGTTTTGTTTGCGGGGCTAGGGGTAACGATGTACGGGAACCGGGAAATAACTTTGACTTACAACCGTAAGAAAGAAGCGTTATCAGAAGTTTTTTGGGAAATTCTGCTTTTTAAGGCATTAGCGAGCTTAATTGTCATAGTCGCTTACTTTATTGTTGCCTCTTTATTAAATAATCGTTCGTATTTGTTTGTCCAATCCTTGGCGATTTTTGCTGTATTATTTGACGTATCTTGGTTTTTTATGGGAATTGAAGATTTTAAGAAAACTAGTATAGCTAATTTAGTAGTCCAACTAGTCACGTTTTTTCTCATTCTTTTCTTGATTAAAAACGAAGACGACACGTTAAAATATACCTTGATTCAAGGACTAGGTTTAGTTTGTTCACAAGTGAGTGTCTGGTTCTTTATTCCTAAATACATTCATTTGACGAAAGTTGATTTAAAGAAAAGTCTTAGTCATTTAAAGGGCTCTTTTGATTATTTTATTCCTCAAATTGCAATCATGTTGTATACCAATTTGAATAAGACCCTTTTAGGTTTCACATTAGGAAGTGTTGCAGTGGGCTATTTTACCAATTCTCTGCAATTGAATACCGTATTCATCACGATCATAACTACCTTAGACATCGTCTTACTTCCCCATATGACAAGTTTTTTTGCAAAAAAAAATATGGAGAAAATCGTTCGCACGATGGAAAAAACGATTCATTTACAATTGTTTTTTTCGATTCCAATCATGTTTGGGATGTTGACAGTTTATGACAAGCTCGTTCCTTGGTTTTTTGGCGAAAAATTTAGCTACATCACTCAAATTATTCCTTATTTTACGGTTTTGATTGTGATCGTTCCTTTAGGCATGGCGATTTCTAGACAATATCTAATGCCAATCGGTCAGGTTAAAGAGTATAATCGTTCAGTAATCATTGGAGCTATCATCAATCTTGTGGCAAATCTTATACTATTGCCGTCTATTGGCTTTTTGGGCGTCGTATTTTCAACTATTCTCGCCGAAAGTTTTGTTACAGTTGTAAGAACAAGAGCTTTTCTGAAACAGACGACGTTTACCTTTTCTCTCAGAAAAATCGGGATATTTATAATTGCTGGATTGATCATGTGTTTGATCACCAGGTTTTTAACAGGTCATTTAACGAGTAATATCCGAACCAATCTGATCCAATTCGTCATTGCTTGTCCGATCTATCTCGCAATCACAACGATAACGAAAGTCAATCCACTAGTTGATTTATTGAGGATCAAAAAGAAAATCTAATGATGACAAACAACAGGTCAAAGACCTTGAAAGTGGTTGCTGCTAGTGAAAAGAAAAATGTTTACACTGATTTTCATTCAATCCGAACCATTGATTCGGCAATATAGCGAAGAATAGTCAATGATCAGAGGACAAAATAAAAAAGGAGGAGAGGCGTTCTCTCTTCCTTTTTTATTTTAGCTATTTTGAGAAATAAACGAAATGCTTAGTTATTTCCGTTTTTGTTGTTTTCCAGCGTTACGACCTGTTTGGTTTTTAGGTGCTTTGACTTGTTTCTTCACTGGTTGTTCGCTATCCGCAGGTGTCACGTCTTTACGAGGTGTTACGACTTGCTTCGGTGGATTTTGTTTTAACTCTTCTGCCACTTGAGCTTTTAATTTAGGCTTCATGATGACATTTGTAATGAAGGTTTGCAAACAACTAAAGATACCACCAACTACCCAATAAAGTGTGACTCCAGCTGGCGCACTGATCGACATGAAGACGATCATCGCAGGCGAAACGATAAGCATCGTACGCATTGTTTTCTTTTGTTCTTCAGGGATACCGATTGTTGAAATATATCCTTGAAGTAAATAAGCAGCACCAGCAATCGCAACTAATACAAAACTAGGGTGTCCTAAGTCGATCCCATAGAAAGAGGATTCACGAATGCCTTCTGTATAACGAGCTGTGAAATAAAGGGCTGAAAAGATCGGCATTTGGATCAAGAGAGGCAAGCAGCCAATCCCGCCAGTCATACTTAACCCATTTTCACGATAAACTTGTTGCATTTCAGCTTGTGCAGCCATTTGTTCTTCACGAGTAGTCGCCGTTTTTAGTTTTTGTTGAGCGGCTTCGACTTGCGGCTTCAATGCTTGCATTTTTTCAGATTGGATCATTGTCTTTTTCGATTGACTAATACCTAATGGCAAAATGATGATACGAACGATGACTGTCATTAAAATAACAGCCCAACCATAGGACCAGTTGAAGTTCTCCACTAAATATGTAATCGCTTGTCCCATTGGATGGACTAATACTCGGTACACGATACCTGATGTGTCAGGGTTACCATTTGAATCCAGACGAACACAACCAGATAAGAAAAGCATGACTGTGACAAGGCCAGAACCCAATACCCAATTTTTCCATTTATTCATAAAATACTTCCTCTTTTATAATTTTTACACAAAATTAACTATACTAAAAAAGCACACACAATTCAATCTACTTTATAGAAAATTCATAGATTCCTACCTATATGGTCTTAAAAAAATAAAAAAGTTATTTGTCAAACCACAAAAAGGAAAGGGAGAAAAGCCATCGGTTAAACAGAAGCAAAAACGATCAAACGAGTGAGGGACGATTAGAAGAGAGAAGGCACGTTGTTTCTTTAAAAAAGTCCTTTATCGTCAAACTTTCTTAAAGTCATGTGAGCCTTCTCATAGTGTAAATAGAACTACCTTTTGCGTGTTTCGTCCATTCAGAATCAGTAAATTAGCCGATCACATCAAATTTTTTTCGTTCTTCCATCATCGGATTATCTTGCAAGTCAACGTATTGTACGCGACCACTAGGACTTGGAGAATCCTTTACTTCTTCAATGAATCTTTTGATCGTTTCCTCATCGCCACATGCTTCGATTGTCACCGAACCATCTTCTTCGTTTTTAACTGTGCCTGTGATCCCTAATTGATCGGCAACGATTTTTGTCATATAACGAAAGCCAACACCTTGGACACGTCCTTGAACGTTCATCTTGATTTTTTTCATCATATCCACCTTTCTTTCCTTGCTTTTTAAATTAATGATACCGATTTTTTGATGTTGTAACAAGTTCAAGGTTCGAATTCATGCTATAATTAAGTGAGGTGAAAAATGTGAAAGAAATCCAATCAGCAAAAAATCCAAGAATCAAAGAATTGAAAAAACTACATAAGAAAAAATACCGGGAAGAAACAGGCGAGTATCTACTCGAAGGATTCCATTTGGTTGAAGAGGCAGTTGCTTCTCATGCCAAAGTAAAAGAAATCTTAATCACAGAAAAAGGGTTAGAAGAGTGGGAGGAGTGGCTTAAAAACCATTTAGACATCCCTTGTACCTTGGTAACGAATGAAGTCATGGCTGTGGTATCAGATTTGCCAACACCCCAAGGTATCTTAGCCGTTATGCTCTACGAAAAAGTAAACATGCCCGAATTAACTGGAGGATGGTTATTGTTAGATAATGTCCAAGATCCTGGGAATGTTGGAACAATGATTCGTACGGCAGATGCTTTTGGACTATCTGGTGTCGTTTTAGGAAAAGGATCAGCTGACATTTATAGTACAAAAGTGTTAAGAAGTATGCAGGGGAGCAATTACCATCTACCAATACTTCAAACAGACCTTGAGCAAATGATCCCGCTTTTAAAGGAACACAATTTTAATATCTATGGAACGGAATTGAACGAGGATGCTCGTTCATTAGAACAGGTAACTGTTCCTGAGAAGTATGCAATTGTCATGGGGAATGAAGGGCAAGGCGTGCGGCCCGAAATTCTTTCCTTGACGGATAAAAATATCTATATTCCGATTCGCGGAAATGCTGAATCATTAAATGTAGGAGTGGCAGCAGGCATCGTACTTTACCATTTCTCTTTATGATTAAGGAACTATTAAGCTTTCTACATTTTGATGGAACCTCACTAGAATATTCCGAACACTAATGGTATACTAGGATCAATTTCAAAGGAAAATGAAATTCAAAAAAGGTGGCAGATCAATAATTATGACAGAAAAATGGCGTGAAGACGAAGAATATATGTCTTATGTAGAAGATCTATTAGCAACAGATGCAGTGAAGAAATTAGCCAATTATACACAACATGTCCACTCCACTCGATTAGAGCATTCTCTTAGTGTTTCTTACTATAGTTATAAATTAGCCAAAAAATGGGGCGGTAATGCAAAAGCGACTGCACGTGCAGGTCTTTTGCATGATCTTTTCTACTATGATTGGCGTACAACAAAATTTGATGAAGGAACGCATGCTTATATCCATCCAAGGATCGCAGTGAAAAATGCAGAAAAAATTACTGACCTATCCGATTTAGAGCGTGATATCATCTTAAAACATATGTGGGGCGCTACGATCGCACCGCCTAAGTATAAAGAAAGCTATATTGTGACGTTTGTCGACAAATATTGTGCTGTGAAAGAAGCAGCACAGCCGATGACTGCTTCGATGAAACAAAAATGGCAAAGATATTTCGGCAAAGAACAATCGATTTAATACGATGTGATTAAGAATTCTTCCTGAGAAATTTCATAAAATTTCTCAGGTTTTTTTTTATTGACGAACCATGATTTTTACTGTTTACTTTGTATCAAGAACAAGTTGTTGAAACAAAATTAAAGGGGGTGATGATAAGATGCCATATGGATCTTATTTAAAAGAGTGGAAAAGCTTTAACTAACGTACTTTGTTGAAGTTCTTTTCTTCAAAGTACATTCACTTGAAAGAAGAAAGGACTCAAAGTCATGGAAAAAACAATTAAACCTTATCAATATTATTTTATTAAAAGAGAAGTCGAACAATTAATATCAGTCTATCATTCAGTAAACGATTCTAAAACGATCGAAACGGTCCAAGCATTAGCTGTGGAGAGAATAGAGGAACTAGTAGAACCCTCACAAAGGATGAACCTTTTCTTAGAAAACATCTTAGATACTTCTTTGACCAAAGAAACTGCTGAACGCTTATTAGAAGAATTAAAAGAATCAGTTCAACCTTTTGAGCAACCTTCGAAAGCTCAAATCGAAAAATTATTCCGAAAAGTGAAAAAGCTAAAACAACCTGATTGGAATCATTTGGATTTAAGAGAACACACCTATATTGGATGGAATGATCCTGGTACCCAGAAAAAATTTCTTGTTTATTATGATGAATCAGGGAAGTTAAACGGTATTCGCGGGACTTTATCCCCGACCATCACGAAAGGGATTTGTACGATTTGTAAAAAAACTTCGAGTGTGTCACTCTTTTTAGCAACAACAAAATCGAATTCAGATGGCACCTATACGAAAAAAGGAAACTATATTTGCCATGATAGTGAGCATTGTAACCACAATTTAGTCCAATTGACTCCTTTTTATGAATTTACTGAGATTGTAAAAAAAGAAGGATAATTTCATTGTATTTTTCATAAATATATGCTATTTTAATTGATGAAGTGAATAGGTGATGGTGTTCGCCTTTAAACGTTAATCTTAAGATAACTAATGACGCCTACTAAGAATCGGGATACCCCTTTTTTTAGTAGGCGTTTTTTTGAGGAGGAAAAGAGATGGAAAATCGATTACCTGATCCAATTAGGGTCGTCGTATACATGTTCAAGTGGCTATTAATCACATTGTTATTGGGAATCTTTATGGGGAGTTTATCAGCCTTTTTTCTCAATAGTTTAACGTGGGTTACTAATATACGCCTTGCTTCACCCTGGTTGTTGTTTCTTTTACCAGTAAGTGGTGGAATTTTTGCTTTTTTATATAGTAAGTACGGAGGAAATTCTGGTAGAGGAAATAACTTAGTGATTGATCAAGGAAATGGTGGGGAAGAAAAAATTCCTTTACGCCTGATTCCTTTAACGTTATTTGGAACGATTACCACCCATTTATTTGGTGGTTCTGTCGGACGAGAAGGAACAGCTGTGCAAATGGGAGGCGCTTTAGCAGAAAATTTAGCCCGTCTCTTTCAGTTAAATAAAGTGGAACGGGAGTTATTGGTGATCAGCGGGATCAGTGCTGGTTTTAGTTCCGTTTTTGGTACGCCTCTGGCTGGAACACTATTTGGGTTAGAAGTTTTAGCAATTGGAAAAGTTAGAACAGAAGCCTTATTTCCAAGTTTTTTTGCAGCACTGTTTGCTAACTTTGTGACTGAAAGCTTTGGGGTGAAACATATCCATTACCCTATGGGGACGATTCCAAATTGGGATGTATCTCTTTTCTTTAAATTATTCGTTGCAGGCATTGCTTTTGGTCTTATTGGTTGGGTATTTAGTCGTTCGATCGTTTTTTTGAAAACTTGGTATGCCAAAAGAATGGCTAGTCCAGTTCTACGTAATTTTATTGGCGGAGCTGTGGTCGTCATCGCAGCGCTCTTATTGCAAACCCAAAGATATTTGGGGCTCAGTTTGCCTTTGTTAACTGATGCCTTTAATGGTACCGCCCATTTCTATGATTTTCTTGGAAAGCTTGGATTTACTGTCTTGTCTTTAGGTGCTGGTTATCAAGGTGGAGAGGTAACTCCTTTATTTGAAATCGGAGCGACATTAGGTGCTGCTCTAGCACCAATCTTACATGTGTCCATTCCTTTTTTAGCAGCCTTGGGTTTCATTGGCGTCTTTTCAGGAGCAACAAATACACCCATTGCTTGTTTTGTTATGGGAATCGAATTGTTCGGTGGACAAGCAGCCAGTTATTTCTTTATGATCTGTCTGGTGAGCTTCATGTGTTCTGGTAATAGTGGAATTTATTCAGCACAAAAAGTAGTAGTGAAAAAGGGAATTCTTTTCCTGCCAATGATGGGAAGTCAGAAACAGTCTGAGCGATCTAAGGGGAGAACGAAAACACGAAAATAGTTGTTGCAAAAGGAAAGATTACAAAAAGTAAAAGGCATTTGGGGGGCACCCAAATGCCTTATTTAAATAAAGATGCTCAAAGCTGCGAATAATACGGTAAATAGCACGATTAAGCCACCAACGATCAAGTGTCTTTTTTTGTGCAGAACCAAGATGGCGATATATTCTCGCAAAAATGCATTCGGCAAGTAGTAAAAGGCAGTTTTCGCTCCGATTCCATCCGCTTTTAAACCAGCTTGCTTTGCATAAAGACCTGCACGGAAGATGTGGTAATTATTAGAAGTGAAAATCGCTCGATATGGCCCACCAGTTTGTTGATCCATGAGTTCTTTAGAAAAACGCATATTTTCTAAAGTTGTCTTTGAATTGGCTTCCACCAAGATATCTCTCTCAGGAATGCCTTTAGCTAAAGCATATTGCTTCATCGCAATTGCTTCCGGCACTTTTTCATCTGATCCTTGACCACCAGACATCAATAGAATAGGCGGGTTCAAGGTTGCTTTACTTTGTGCCCAATAAAAGGCGATCGCTTTGTCGATTCTTTTTGCTAAAAGAGGGGATACCGTTTCGCCATTTAGTAGACCAGCCCCTAAAACGATAATGTAATTTTGGTTGTATCGTGGACGGTTGAACTGATACAAAAAAGAAACGGTTATAAAGTTATAGAAAACCACAAAAAGATAAAACAGAATCAATGGGACAGCCGTGAATAATACATTGAACCATTGTGGGAAATATTGGATAAAGAAGATTTGAAATATAGTATATAACGTCAAAAAGATTGCTAATAATAAAGTTAAGAGATTGGCTAATGAGCGAGATTCTCTTTTTAAAACTAATAACCCGTTCCAAAATAAAAAGACGATCAAAATGTAGACGCCAAATAACAAGATCAACAAAACGGGGATAGCAATTATTGCAAATAAACCACCAATAAAAATATTTTGTGTTTCAAGCAGCAAGGTGACTAAGTAGCCACCAAAACTAATTAAAAAGAAATTGAACAATACCCCGTTCAATAGTTTGCGTTTTTCAGTAAAATAGGAGAATGCAAAAATACTGAAAAAAACAAGTGGGATCAAAAAGTAAAAGGTGGAATAAAAAATTTCCAAAACAATGAAGTAAGTGACCATCATCATAAATGTCCAAGATCCACAATAAAAGAACAGAGCAGGATCACTTTGACGACGGCGCCAATAAAGAATACCGGTAAACCCTAAAACATAGAGAACCAAGAAAGTCAGGTCTCTTGTCAAATTCATAGAATTAACTCCTTTCGTTTAATGAACACGAAATAAAACGTGTTTTGTTTAGGTTGATACCAATTTACGCAATAACGATTGATTGAAAGATAAAATCAATAAAATTGACACAACCTTTACTATTATAGCTAAAATTAGAGAAAAAAGCTGTTCTGAAAAATTAAAAACTAAAAAAAGGAAAACTTGAGGCATGTAGCAGGGATTGTTAGATAAAAGTACACCTCCTAAGTTAGACAATGACATTCTGACTTAAGAGGTGTACTTAAAATTCTACGTTCTACTTGTTGGTATTTTAGCTGGATTAGAACAAATTACTAAAAAAATCAGTAACATGTCGCCAACCAATCACAAAGATATTTGCTTTTTCAACTGATTTAGCAGTAATAATATCTGTGGTTGGTTCTTTATTGTCTTCCAAATAGCCCAGTGAATCATCGGCTAAGGTAATCGTTGCTGTCCCTACCTTCATACCTTTATTGACGGGAGCTGCTACTTGATTATTCGTTACGACTTTTTTATCAAGGGTAGGAGTAATTTTTAATTTACCAGTATCCATACCATTTCTTACCCAAACTTTTACAGGATTTTTTAAGGCAACTGCTACTGAAGTTTCTTTGCCATCTTTCACTGCTAAGTTTTTTAAATCTGGAATACTTGCATTGGACTTTCCAAGTTCTTTAATTGACCAATTATCATAGCAGTAATCCATTAAACGTCCGGTTTCGTTGAAGCGGGCACTTGGATTTGTAGCATGGTCATCGGCATTTAAAACAACCGTAATGACTCGTCTACCCTCTTTATTGATCGTTCCAACAAAACAAGCACCAGCAAATTCAGTTGTACCAGTTTTTAAACCATCTACGCCTTCTTTGTAGTTAACAAACCCAGAAAGCATCCAATTCCAATTCACCATTTCGACAGGTGACTGAGTCCCTTCGCCGAATGTTTCATTAGTAGTATTTGTCACTTTTAATACCTCAGGGAAATCTAAGATCAAGTGTCTGGCAACGATCGCAACATCTTTGGCTGACATTTGGTTTTCTTCTGTTTCCGAGGTACCTTCAGGACGATTCTCACCGAGATAGGAATTATTTAATCCAGAGGCGTTCACAATCGTTGCGTCGTTAATACCCCAATCTTTTAATTGTTTTTTCATCAATTCAAGAAACTTTGTTTCACTGCCAGCTATTTTTTCGGCTAAAGCTACCATTGAGGCGTTAGCAGATTGAATAAAGGCTGAATCAAAAAGTTCTTTGACCGTATAGCTGTTCTCTTTGTGCAAAGGTACGTTTGACAAGTCAGGAACAACGCTCAATTTTTCAGCATAATCTGAAATTGGCACTTTTTCATCCCAAGTCAGTTTTCCTTCTTTTACTTGATCAAGAACGATATAAAGACCAATTATTTTGGTGATTGAAGCAATTCCCATTGGTTTTTCTCCATCTTGATCATAAAGGATCTTACCACTCTCTGCATCAACAGCAAAAGCGGCTTTTGCATTGACTTTGAATGATTCGTCAGCGTGAACTGCTGTGATTGGTAAAATCGCAGTGAGGCACAAGATCAAACTTGTTAATAACATGAACAATCGTAATTTTTTTTGAGGCATTTATTTTCTCCTTGTTTTCTAATAGTTTTCCTATAAATTAAAATTTTATCAAAGAGATAGAGTAGTTTCAATATTTCTGATAAAAACATAATAAAAGATATTTATAGAAAAAGGAGAAAAGTGGTTACTTCTCTTGATCTTTGCTACGAATTTTTACCGGTTGCACTTCTGGCTCATTCAATCGAGAAGCAACAAAAATAGTAACAGCAGTTAGGGTTAATAAACTGAAGATCATGAATATGTGCATGTGATCACCTCATTCATTTATTTTCTCTTAGTGTAGCAAAAAGAATTGAATTTCTTTTTAAGAAATCAAAAGAATGATTGAGTAAAGTATGAAATAATTATGAAATTAATTAAATAAAACAAAAATAGAAATAAGTCGTTTTAGTAAAATTCGTTTTATTATCTCGAAAAAATTTGTTGTGGTAGACTTTACTTATAGTAAAGGAATGACTTTTTTTAGGAGGGATACGATTATGACAAAAATGGCGAAAGAATTATTGTCACAGCTGACTTCAGAAGGTGCAACAGGCCCATTCGTCACGATTATGTTGAACACCCATGTCGCACATCAAGATGTAGAAAAAGATCAAATCAAGTTCAAAAATTTTGCGAAAGAAGCAAAAAAACGGTTTGAAAAAAAATATGCTGAACATGACTGGTCCTTGTTCCAAGAAAAAATCACTAGTTTGTTAGAAGATGCTTCATTTTGGCGAAGCGCTACAACAAGCGTGGCTGTCATCTTATCTCCAGAACATACGTATATCCATCGCTTAGGTATTCCTGTAGATGACCAATATTATGTGAGTGATCTGCCATATCTTCTAGCGATTATCAAAAATAGTCACTTTAACTACGCTTATTATCTACTAGGATTGAATCGTGATTCAATGAAGTTGTACGAAGTAAACAATAAGCAGGTAACTGAAGTAAAATTACCGGAAGATGCACCGAAAGATGTAGTAACAGCTTTAGGTTCTGAGTTAACAGGTGGCGGATTAAACTATACTTCAAATGGTAGTGAGGGAGCTACGTTTCATGGTGTCAATCCAAAAGATGAGGAAGTAGAGATCGACTGGGTCAATTATTATCAAGCAGTTGATGATTATCTTAAGGATACCTTTGACAATCCTGAAAAACGCCCAATTTATCTCTTTGCATTACCGGAAAACCAAACGATGTTCAAAAAAATTGCTAAAAATCCGTACTATTGTTCTGATGTGGCGATCTCTGCCTCACCTGCACAATTATCGTTAAAAGAAATCGAAGCAGGAGCTAAAAAACTCTCTGAGGAATTAGCTGCGAAAGAAGCAGAAGGGTATAATCGTTTGTTAGATAAGAAATTTATCGATCAACTAGTGGATATCGTTCCAGCTGCTAAAGAAGGGAAAATTTCTCACTTGTTTATTGCTACGTCTAACTTAGTGGATGGATTTGGAGAAGATCCAGAAACAGAGTATGACCGTCGTCAAGTTTTAAATGAATTGGCAGATAATGTCATCATGAACGGAGGACAAGTAGTCATTCTTGAACAAAAAGAGGCACCAGATGAGAAAAGTTTAGTAGCAATCCTTCGTTACTAATAGAGTGATGTGAGATTTTGCATTTTGAATAAAGAAATGAAAGAGCACGACTGGGGAAATTTTTTCCTCAGTCTTGTTTATAGTTAAAAAATAAAAAGTAGAAGAAATCAATTCAACTGGTGTTATTTTACTATCAACTATCGTTCTTATGGGGAATCTTATCAAAAAAAATCGTTAGAGAAAGTCTGAATTATAAGGAAACGATTCCATATTTGTTAGGACGGAATACAGAGATATCCCTCTTTTTCTCGTTTTTGTCAGAAAACACCAGATGAAAAGGAAAAAAAGAAGGGAAAATAGTGGCTATTTTGTAACCGATATGATATATTAAGAGTGTAGTTTTTGTTCGGTAATCTGTGGCATGTTTCAAATAAACATCTTCCAGATATACACCATTCAAGTAATTGCAAAATATGTGTTGAAACACAAGGAGGATTTTTATTATGGAAACAGGTACAGTAAAATGGTTTAACTCAGAAAAAGGTTTTGGATTCATTACAGCAGAAAACGGTAACGATGTATTCGTTCATTTCTCAGCTATCCAAGGCGACGGATTCAAAACTCTTGAAGAAGGTCAAACAGTAAACTTTGACGTTGAAGAAGGTCAACGTGGCCCTCAAGCAACTAACGTTGTTAAAGCTTAATTAATTGATTTGAATAAAAGCTCGATAACTACATTGTAGTTGTCGAGCTTTTTTGTTTTGGATCAATCACGAAGTTAAATACGTTCTTCAGATAAGTGGAATTGATTCTGCATCAATAGGTAGTTGAGTAATCAGCCGGTAGTTAAGATGATCAGATGATTTAGAAAGTGAACCAATAATATAAAGGTTTTTTTTCACAAATGGAAAGAGAGATTAAGAAATTTTCTTGTGATTGTAGTATAATCGCAAGAGAACATTTAAAGGCAAGAGAAGAGGAAGTAAATTTGAAATCAAAAACTTATGCAGTTGTCGATATTGAAACGACTGGGACAAATCCAAAAGAAGATCGCATTATCCAATTTGGATGTGTCATGATTGAAGGTGGTCGAATCACTTCTCGTTTTTCGATTGATATTAATCCCGGACGCAAGATTTCCAAACAAATCCAACATCTGACAGGAATTACCAATCGTCGTGTCCAACAAGCACCTTATTTTGAAGATGTGGCCGCAACCATCTATAATCTGTTGGCGGATACGATTTTTGTTGCTCATAATATTTATTTTGATTATAACTTTCTTAATCAGGAGCTATTAAGGTGCCAAACACCGGGATTAAAGATTCCTGGCATCGATACTGTTGAATTAGCTCAAATCTTCTTGCCAAGTGAGCCAAGTTTTCGATTGGTTGATCTGTCAGAGAGTCTAGGCTTTATTCATGAAAACCCACACCAAGCTGATAGTGATGCCGAAGTGACTGCCCAACTTCTTCTATTGATTGAAGAACGGATGCGCCGTTTACCGTTAGTCACATTAGAAGCCATTTATGCATTAAGTGGGCAAACTGGAATGGATACAAGTCGATTTATTCAAAGTGTGATGGAAGAGATGAGAGAACAACCTCAGCCGTTAAACGAAGAATTAGAGATAATCGATGGGTTAGCTTTGCAAAAAAAAGAAGTAGATCTTTATACCAGCATTCATTACAATGAGCAAGTTTATCCTAGAAAGAAAC
Source organism: Enterococcus sp. AZ078 (assembly GCF_051714985.1). NCBI lineage: Bacteria > Bacillati > Bacillota > Bacilli > Lactobacillales > Enterococcaceae > Enterococcus > Enterococcus sp. AZ078. The sequence goes on along the minus strand of NZ_JBIOSW010000001.1, from coordinate 2,064,256 downwards.
AAGCTAAAGAAAAGATATTTGGGAAAACATTGATGTATCGTAAGGAACAAAATCGCTTGATGAATGCAGTATACGACCATTTTACCAAAGATGAATCCAAAGATTTGATGATTGAAGCCGCTACTGGAATGGGAAAAACGATCGGGTATCTACTCCCACTCAGCTATTTAGCCACTCCTGAAAAGCCGGCGATCATCAGTACTGTCTCACTGGTACTCCAGCAGCAGATCTTGGAGAAAGATATCCCATTGTTAAATCAATTGTTGGATCAGCCGATTCAAGCAACAGTGATTAAAAGTTATCGCCATTATATCGATTTGCAAAGGTTCAAAGCGACCCTTGAAGCGCCAAAAGAACAAAAACAGTATTTACTTTACCAAATGGCAATCCTTGTTTGGTTGACTCAAACGAAAACCGGTGATTTAGACGAATTGCATTTGACCAACTTGAATCATCTTCTCTTTAGTGAGATTGCCCATCGGGGGACTTCATTTTTAGCTAAAAATCAGCCGTTTTATGCACAAGATTTTGTTCGTTTTTTAGAGAGAAAGATCCAGCAAAGCAATTTTTTGATTGTGAATCATGCTTTTTTAGTCCAAGAAACCCAAAGAAAGCGACCATTGTTACCAGAGAGTCCATATTTATTGATCGATGAGGCGCATCATTTGCCTGATATTGCAGAGAAAGTCAATGATCGCCGCTTAAGTATTGCGTATTTTTTCAAACAAATCCAACAGTTTAACGAATCGGATCATTTGTTTGACCGGATCAAAGCGTATTTACCAGAAAACCACGAAGTTCAACGTTGGTTAGAGATTTACCAAGAGGAGTTAAACGCACTTAACGAAGCGCAAATTTTTCTGGCAGAAGGACTGAATCAATTTGCGGCAAAGCAAACAAACGGTCAGTATCCAGAAGAAATGATGATTACTCAAGAAATGCTTTCGCAGTTACCATTTGAGTCGAGCCTTGCAATTGACCATCTCCATGTGTTTTATCGTGAAATCAAACAACTACAAGACCAAATGCGCTTAAGTTTGACAATCATTCAAGAAAGCTGGACGAAACAAATGCGCATTGATTTAGCCACTCTTTATCAATTATTCGATCAAATGGAAAAGCAAGCAACTTTGATGGAACAGTGGCTGGAAGATTGGCATGAAAATTTGATCCATTGGTTTGTTCCCAACAAAACGGCGCAACAAACGATTTTTCATCTTCACGATTTCAAGGCAGCCTCACTGAAAAGAACAGTTTGGTATCCGCGCTACACGCATATTTTATATATTGGCGGCACGCTTAAAGTGGGACCGAATCGCCAGTATCTTGCGAAACGTTTAGGAATTGAAGGTACACCATTGAAAGTGATCGCATCTCCTTATGATTACGAAAAACAAGCCCGTATCTATGTACCCAAAGAAGCACCGTCAATTAGTCAAGTTGATCAGCAACAATACGTGGACTATTTGTCTCAGACGTTGTCTCAATTGATCTTACAAGAAAAGCGGCCAATCTTGGTTTTGTTTACGTCACATGATATTTTACAAAAAGTTTATCAGACGATTCATTTATCCATGTTAGAGCAAGGACGGGAAATCTTAGCCCAAGGGATCGGCGGTAGCCGACAGAAATTGTTGAAACGATTCATGCTGTCTGAAATGAGTGTTTTATTTGGAGCTGATAGTTTTTGGGAAGGTGTGGATTTACCGGGGGATGCTTTACAGATTGTCGTGGTTACCCGCTTACCTTTTGACAATCCGTTACGACCGATGGTGAAGGCAAGGAATACCTACCTTGAATCAGAAGGAATCAACCCATTCTATCAAGAATCGATCCCTAAAGCTGCTTTAAAATTGAGACAAGCCTTAGGAAGATTGATTCGTGGTGAAGAAGATCGAGGCGTTTTATTGATTCTGGATCGTCGATTACTGTCTGCGAAATACAGTAATCGGATCTTGCAGGCCTTACCGAAGAATATTACGATCAAAGAAGAAACATTGGACGATATTTGCAAAGATATCCCAAAATTCTTAAAGAAAAACGAAGAATAAACTTCTTCAGACAATCTATTTTCGCATGAAAAATCTGCTATAATAAAACTTAGCGAATATAAAAGGAGCGACGATCCTTGAAGAAACAATCAAAACAAAAGCAAGAATCTCCGAAAGAAAAAACAATTAATCATGTATTACTAGGGTTGATTATCGCTTTATTAGCGATCATCGTATTTAGTTCGATTTTTTATTTACGTGCGAGCCGCCCAAGGATGCAAGCCAAACAAGAAGCAATTGAGATTGCTAAAAAATACGCAGGACTTGAAGAAGCAGATCACTTTTATTGGTTTACTCGGAATCATACTTACTTTTCTTTGACTGGTAAAAACGATAAAGGGCAAGAAATTGCGGTCATTATTCCTAAATCGGGCGAAAAGGTCAAAGTATTAGCTCAAAAAGATGGGATAACTGAACAAGAAGCAAAAGAAAAAATTGCTCAAGCTCATCCAGAAGTCCAAATCGAAAAAGCTTCACTAGGAATGTACGATAATCAAGCTGTCTGGGAAGTTGTTGGAAAAAATTCAAAGGATCAATTCAATTATTATTTGCTTTCTTTCGAGTCAGGGAAAGAAATAAAAACTATCACTGGAATATAATTTGTAAAGGATGAGTAGGATGAAGCTGTCAAAAAGAGTACAACAATTAGAACCTTCTGTGACGCTTGCTGCAGCAGCAAAAGCAAAAGCTTTGAAGGCACAAGGAAAAGATATCTTAAGTCTAACGGTCGGAGAACCTGACTTTGCAACGCCCGAAAATATCCAAGAAGTGGCGGTTCAGGCAATTAGAAACGGCAAAGCAAGTTACTATACGCCGAGCGCAGGGATTCCTGAACTACGCCAAGCAATTGTCGATTATATCAAGGAGTATTATGGGATCACCTATGAACCTTCTCAAACAATTGTAACGGATGGTGCAAAATTTGCGTTATATGCCCTTTTTCAGACGATTTTAGATCCTGAAGATGAAGTGATCATCCCAGTACCTTATTGGGTAAGTTATGGAGAGCAAGTAAAATTAGCAGAAGGTCGACCAGTATTTGTTAAAGGCGAGGAAAACAATGGATTTAAAATAACTGTTTCCCAGCTAGAAGCATCACGAACCCCTAAAACGAAAGCATTGATCATCAATTCTCCTTCGAATCCGACAGGAATGATCTATGATCAAAAAGAGCTGCAAGCAATCGGAGAGTGGGCTGTCAAACATGATATTTTGATAGTTGCAGATGATATTTATGGACGTTTAGTTTATAATGGCAATGAGTTTACTCCAATTGCAACAATCTCTGAAGCTATTCGTAAGCAAACGATCATCATCAATGGGGTCTCAAAAACTTATGCAATGACGGGATGGAGAATCGGCTATGCTTTGGGGAACCAAGAAATCATCGATGGGATGATTGCAATTGCTTCTCAATCAACAAGTAATTCAACAGCAGTCAGCCAATATGCTGCGATTGAAGCGTTGACTGGTGAGCAAGATCCAGTGGAAGAAATGCGCCTGGCATTTGAAGAACGCCTAAATATCTTATATCCACTTGTTTCAAACTTACCTGGAGTGACACTTAATAAACCACAAGGTGCTTTTTATTTGTTTCCGAATGTAAAAGAAACGTTGGCTATGTGCGGTTATGAGAATGTCACGAAGTGGGTAGAAGATCTATTAGAGGAAACGGGTGTTGCTTTAGTAACTGGTGAAGGGTTTGGTGCGCCAGAAAATGTGCGATTAAGTTATGCAACGGATCTTGGAACTTTGGAAGAAGCAGTCCGACGTATTGCGCAATTTATTGAGAGTAAAAGTCAAATATAATCCTAATAATTAAGGTAGAGCGAAGGAGAGTCATAAGTGGAAACAATTCAAATCATTGATTCGAAAAATCATGTAGGAGAAACAGTAAAGATTGGCGCTTGGGTAGCAAATAAACGTTCAAGCGGAAAAATTGCTTTTCTACAACTAAGAGATGGAACAGCTTATTTTCAAGGAGTAGTTGTGAAAAGTGAAGTTCCAGAAGAAGTATTTCAATTAGCGAAAAATCTTCACCAAGAAACATCAATCATCTTGACCGGAGAAATCCGTGAAGATAGCCGTTCAAAATTTGGCTACGAAATCGGGATTAAGACAATCGAAGTTGTCAGTGAAAGTCATGATTATCCCATCACACCTAAAGAACATGGAACTGATTTTTTGATGGATCACCGTCATTTATGGTTACGTTCTTCCAGACAACATGCAATCATGCAAATCAGAAATGAAATTATTCGTGCAACATATGAGTTCTTTAATAACCATAACTTTGTCAAAATCGATCCTCCAATTTTAACTGGTTCTGCACCAGAAGGAACGACTGACTTATTTGAAACGAACTATTTTGACCAAAAAGCGTACTTATCACAAAGTGGTCAATTATATATGGAAGCTGCAGCGATGGCTTTTGGTAAAGTATTCTCCTTTGGTCCAACATTCCGTGCAGAAAAATCAAAAACACGTCGTCATTTGATCGAATTTTGGATGATTGAACCTGAGATGGCATTTACACATCAAGAAGAAAGTCTAGAGGTCCAAGAACAATATGTTGCTTTCTTAGTACAAAATGTATTGGATCACTGTGATTACGCATTAGATGTCTTGGAACGAGACAAAGAAGTATTGAAAACTTATACGAAGTTACCATTCCCACGTATCTCTTATGATGATGCGATTGAATTATTGAAGAAAAATGGGTTTGATGATATTGAGTGGGGCGATGATTTTGGTTCTCCGCATGAGACATTCATTGCCAATTCATTTGAACAACCCGTATTTATCTTGAATTATCCAAAAGCAATCAAACCTTTCTATATGAAACCACATCCAACTCGTGAAGATGTAGTGATCTGTGCCGATATGATCGCACCAGAAGGATACGGTGAGATCATTGGTGGTAGTGAACGGGCAACGGATTATGAATTCTTATTAGAACAGATCAAAAATCATGGTTTAGACGAAAATGAATATTCTTGGTATCTTGATTTGCGTAAATATGGTTCAGTGCCACATTCTGGATTTGGATTGGGCTTAGAGCGAACAGTTACTTGGATCGCAGGTATCGACCATGTGCGTGAAGCAATTCCATTCCCACGTTTGTTGAACCGTATCTATCCATAAAAATGAAATAGCTGGTTCAACCACAAAAAACTGCAGAAAGTGGCCTCTTAGGAGGTTAACTTTCTGCAGTTTTTTTATAACTTAGTCAGTTGGTAATGGCTTTTTTAAAGCTTCGATTAATGGTTGGATCGTTGATTGCTGAAGAAGCAATTCTAAGGTACGAATCTCTTTTAGCGAAGGATAATTGTCTAAAAGTAGCCAGTTTTTCTGAGGAGCTATTGGAATATTAGAAATCCAGTAATCGATGGAATCTGCATTTTGATCGTTCATTACAGAATCTTGGACATCAATGATTTCAAAAACTGCGTACTCATTCAATTTCGTTTTAAGAAGCGTAATCAGTAATTCACTATGTACTTGGTCGTAGGTAAAAGCAAGACCAATTTTTTTCTTCTGTTGATTTTTTCTAATAAGTTCCTTTAAGTGTTTATCATAGATAATTGTAAGATAGAGCCATTCATAAAATAAAGGATCATCATTTATTTCATTTCTGAAAGTGATCAATTTTTGTAACAGTCGGTTAGCAGTATGGGCAGAAAAGCGCCCATTTTGCTTAAAAAATTCAATCACAAATCTTTTTTTTTGATCATTTAACAAATATTTGATTTTTCCAGACAAAGTTAGTGATTGATCGATCGAATAATGGAGCTCAATTTCTTTATTTTCTCCAAATAGCTGGTAGAGTTCAGTTGTCAACTGAATCAAGGATTGCTTTTTCCCTTGCATTTCTAGTGAAAGCTTTGGTTCTTTCATCATTGACTGAAATGTTAAGAGATTTGATTGGACATCACCCGTATATGAAAGCTTGAATACTTCTTTGAAGTGTGCATAATCAATGACGATTCGTGAATCATCAAATGGTAAAGTTGCTGAGGATATTGCATTTTTATCCGCTGATTTATAATAAGTCGTTGATTTTTGGATATGGACACTAAGCTTAATAATCACCCAGATCCAGCTACTTAATCGTTGTTGTTCTCGAGAAGTAGAGAAGTTGGGCAATTCGGTAAATCCTTGCAACAGTTGATCAAGAATTAATTGTTCTTTCGGAAGAATATATTGAGTATTAGCGTGATATTTTTCTGAAAAAAAGACATAAAAAAACTGATGTAGTTTAGATGAATCTCCTGTAAAGTAGAAAGGAGAGTCAGTCAGACAAATATCATGGCAGTTCAAAAAATCAGCTACTTGTTTTTTGATACGGCGAAATTGAGATTTACTGATTTTTAGTTTTTTTAAAATTTCCGAAGTTGTTATAAACGGACAAGAAAAAACCAGAGAAATAAATTGAATCTGTACAGAATCTTGATAAATATAACTGTATACTTCACTATAGCTGATTGGTTTATTTTTTCTCAGCAATAAATGATCTTTTTTCTTTTCCACTTGAAAAAAGCCACGATTTTCCAGCTCATTCAATTGTTTAAGAATCGTTTGCTTGGTTGCTTGGGTTGTTTCTTCTAGTTGTTGAACGGTCACTTGTCCATTTGCTAAATATGTTTCTAAAATAATTAATTGGATATAATGTTTTTTGGATAATATCGCTTTCATCTTGGTTGGAACCTCCTTACTCGTTATAAGGATTGTACTAATGAAATAGCTGCTATCGGCAATGATAATTTCTTTTTTTGGAAAAAAAAATTATGGACAATTCCAAAAAATTAGTAAACATTAGCAGGATTGCTAAATAGAGAGATGAAAAATGGGGATTTGGCGATTTATTTCTTTTTTTGTGTAAAAAAGGATCTTTAAAATAAAATGTTCATGAAAATTCAAGGCAAATAAAAGAGTATCTCCAGAGATAATATAGAATGAGTCTCGTTACCTAATCGTAACAGCAGAAATCAATTAGTGGGGGAAAATAGAATGAAAAATAACATGAACAAGCTGTTTGTCGCAAGCATTGCCTGTCTGTCTTTAGGAACTTCTATAGGCGTACATGCAACAACCATAGGTAAGGAAGCTATTACTATCAGTGATAACTTGAAAGAAGTGGTTGAGGACTCGATTATCAGTAACGGGGATTTTAGCGCTGGTTTGGATCATTGGATCGTGTCAAACCCAGAATCGAACAATCCAACACTGGTAACTGAAAATGGGGTTTCTTATGTGAAAGCAATGTTGGGCGAAAATATCCATCAATATGTGAAATTACAACCCAACACGACCTACACATTTTCTTATGACGCTGCGGGAAGTAAAAATTTTCCGGGTAAAGTCGAGTTTGGTACATTGAATCACGGAGAAGAATTTGTTTCTTTACAAGAATCGGCACATAATAATGAACAATGGGAAAGACATTCGTTTACTTTTACGACACCAGAAAAAGACAATACATATATTATCCGTTTTTCTTCTACGGGAAATGGTTGGGCAACTTTTAAAAATATCGATATCCAATCAGAAGATGACATATCCCAAAATACTTTGTTATCTGTTGGAGTAGAAAGTCACCAACCATATATCTACTTAAACTTAACGCCAGAACAATTTAATAGCAAACAACGCCTGATGGTTTATTTGGATGGTAACTATTATTTTGAAACGTATAATGGTAAAGCATACTATTCTTATAAAGATATAACAGACGAACTAGTAAAGATACGTCGTGGGTTTGAAGGCAACAAAGGTGAAAAAATTGAAGTTTATTTAGCGCCTGGATCACCTGGTCAAAGCTCTGCAGGTAAAGTATTGTTAGAAACCTATGTAGTAGAGAAAAAATTGGAATCAGCAGCGACTGAATATGATCAGATCGTGAAAGATATTCAAGTAGTTGGAAATAAAGTAGTGATGGATATTGATCGAGAAATATTTGAGCAAGACAATCGAATCGTACTTTATAAAAATGATGCATATATCGCGGAAACTTATAAAGGAAAAGCTTACTATTCATCAGTCAAAAAAATGAATGAGACTGTTCGGGTGACTTACAGTAAAGGCGTGGTTGCTGGCGATATCATTTCAGTTAAATTAGTAGGTAATCGACCAGGAACAAGTACTACGAATAGTTTCCAACAACTACTAGCGACTATAGAAGTGGAATAATCCCAGTAAAATAGATATCGCTTAGGATGAAGAGATACGACAACAATAAAAAAACTCCCTCACTCGTTTGGCTAGTGGGGGAGTTTTAATCAAATAGGAGAAATGCTTATTTTTTTTATTGCTGATAAGATAGCTATTAGGTATGGATTAGTTCGGGTAAGGACAAGTGTAGATTCCGTTGTTCAGTTCTTTTTTATTTGTGACACTCCTGTACTCTTACAATGGATGATATGGTTTTCACTTTATGAGTCGCTTTTTTTATTGTAAAGGTAATGCTTTTTTGATTGATAAAAAATAGAAGAAGTATTAGTTTGACAAATGAGTGACCACTCATATATAATTATACATGAATAAACGTTCATGTTTAAAGTGAGGAGGTCAGAGCATGAAAAGCTATCGATTAGAAGGATTGGATTGCGCAAACTGTGCAATGAAAATTGAAAAAAGAATCAACGAAATCAATGGGGTAAAGCAAGCAAATGTTAACTTTGCTGTAGGTAAATTAACGATTGACGCAGATCAGGATAAGATAGGTGAAATCGAAACTGAAACTAGAAAAGTGATCAAGGAATTAGAACCAGAAGTTGAGGTAAAAGAGATGGAAGAAGTGACTTCGACATTAAATGAAGAAAAAAGGGATCTGATTCGTATTGTCCTATCAGCTATTGGCTTATTAGGCTTGTTTATTTGGGCTCCAGCTGAACCGATTCGTTTTATTGGATTTTTACTTGTCTATTTATTTATTGGTTTTGATGTTATTAAACAAGCTGCATTAAACATTACGAGAGGTCAATTGTTTGATGAAAATTTTTTGATGGCAATCGCAACGATCGGTGCGATGTTGATTGGTGAATATCCAGAGGCAGTAGCGGTCATGTTGTTTTATCAAGTAGGTGAATATTTCCAAGGCTTTGCAGTCAACCAATCAAGAAAATCGATACGTGCATTGATGGAGATTCGACCAGAAGTGGCTCATGTTGAAACAGAAGCTGGATTGGTGACAACCCAGCCAGAAAGAGTAATGATTGGGGAGCATGTTTTTGTCAAACCAGGAGAACGAGTACCATTAGATGGGAAAGTCATCAGTGGGCAGTCATTAGTTGACACTTCTGCATTAACGGGAGAATCGGTTCCAAAAGAAGTTTTTGAAGGAGAGTCAGTATTAAGTGGTTTTATCAATATCAATCAACCATTAGTTGTTGAAGTAGAAAAAAATTATCAAAACTCAACCATTAGTAAATTGCTCGAATTAGTAGAAAATGCAAGTAGTAAAAAGGCACCAGCAGAAAATTTCATCACTAAATTTGCTCGTTACTACACGCCAGTGGTAGTAGTATTAGCTGTTTTATTAGCCATTTTACCACCACTTGTGTTACCAAATACAGGATTTGATGAATGGATTTACCGAGCTTTGACGTTCTTAGTGATTTCGTGTCCTTGTGCTTTAGTAATTTCGGTACCTTTAAGCTTTTTTGGAGGGATTGGTGGAGCTAGTAAAATGGGTGTATTAGTGAAGGGTAGTAATTACCTTGAATTATTAGCTCATACAGACACCATGGTTTTTGACAAAACAGGAACTCTGACAAAAGGTGATTTTTCTGTTCAATCAATTGAAACTACTATGGTTGAACCTTTATTCATGCAATATGTTGCAAGTGTAGAACAATATTCGACACATCCGATTGCACAAGCGATTTTAGCTGATTATGAAGGAGCATTATTACCCACGGATCAAATGGAAGAAGTTTTAGGCGAAGGAATCAAGGCAGTTGTGGATGGGAAAGTAGTCTTAGTAGGAAATCATAAACTTTTCACTCGATACAATATAGCCTTTCCAGTAAATCAAGCAGTTGGTACCTTAGTATATGTGGCAATTGATCAACAGTATGTTGGAAGCATAGTGATTGCAGATTCCATCAAAGAAGATGCAAAAGCAGCTTTACAAAAACTAAAAAAACTTGGAGTTAAACAAACTGTGATGCTTACCGGGGACGCACAAGCAATTGCGACACATATTGGAAATGAATTAGGAATCGACACGGTCTATAGCGAGCTCTTACCGCAAGACAAAGTGGCTAAATTAGAACAAATCCTTACGAACGCATCGCAAAAGACTGCGTTTGTTGGTGACGGAATCAATGATGCACCTGTGCTAGCTAGAGCTGATGTCGGAATAGCGATGGGAGGTCTTGGAAGTGATGCAGCAATCGAAGCGGCTGATGTAGTGATCATGAATGATGAACCTGGAAAAATCGCAGATGCTATTCGCTTATCAAGAAAAACGTTGAAAATCGTTAAACAAAATATTATCTTTGCGATCGGGATCAAAAGTGTTGTCTTAATTTTAGGCGCATTCGGGATTGCCACAATGGGAGATGCCGTATTTGCTGATGTAGGTGTCACTGTACTAGCAGTCTTAAACGCTATGAGATGTTTAAAACTCTAAAGATCGACTGTTGATCTAAACACAAGCATCGTTAAAGTGAACTTTTCTTGCCTACGGAGTAGGATTATCAGAAAATAAGTGAAAATCTTTAACCAAACTATTTATATGCGTGTTTAAAATGAAGTTCTATAGGTGTATTTTGTTTGTTATTGATCAATAGAAAAGAAATTTTCCTTTATTCGTCAGCTTGATGACTGTTCGGATGAAAGGGGAATTTCTTTTTTTATGTAAAAGCGACGATTTTTGAATTGTACTACCTATTGTTGTTTTTTGATTAGAAAGTAAGCATATTAAAATAACTATTTGATCTAATTTTTAGAAAATTCTTTTACATCGTTCAGTTTGAAAGGGATTAACTAATTTATACAAGGTGTTATCTTGTGTTAAATGATAAAAAGATGGAAAAACAGTGTGGGAAAATTAAAAATATACACACATAAAATAACGAACTATTGTAAATAGATAAGAATTTGTTTATGATTGTGAATAGATAAATATTTTATTTAAAAAAATTTAAAAGGAGAAAACAGATGAACGATAAACAACTACGTTGGTTTACCGTAGCACTCATTGCTTTCAACATGGTTTGGGGCATGGGGAATGTAGTAAACAACTATGCGCAACAAGGAATCTCAGTTGTTACTTCTTGGCTATTGATTCTTGCTATTTATTTTATCCCTTATGCCTTGATCGTAGGGCAACTTGGTTCCGCATTTAAAGACAGTAAAGGTGGCGTCAGCTCTTGGGTCGAAAATACGACATCAAATAAACGGTTGGCATACTATGCTGCATGGACTTATTGGGTCGTCCACATTCCTTATCTTGCACAAAAACCTCAGGCAATTTTGATTGCTGCTGGATGGGCAGTTCAAGGAAATGGAAATATTGTTAACACAATGACTGTTCAAATGGTAGCAGTGATTTCCTTAGTAATTTTCTTAGCCTTCTTGTATCTTTCTACAAAAGGATTATCCACATTGAAGGTCATTGGTGGATTAGCAGGAACTGCGATGTTTGTCATGTCACTTTTATTTATTTTGATGGCAGTAACAGCTCCATTTATTACTACTGATATGGAATTTGCTACTACAGGAATGAATCAGGTCAAAACATACATCCCGACATTTGACTTTAGCTATTTTACGACCGTTTCGATGCTTGTATTTGCAGTAGGTGGGGCAGAAAAAATCTCTCCTTATGTTAATTCCACAAGAAATCCAGCCAAAGAATTTCCAAAAGGAATGATTTTCTTGGCTGCAATGGTTGGTGTTTGTGCGGTTTTAGGTTCTGTAGCGATGGGAATGTTATTTGCGAGTGACAATATTCCGAAAGACTTAATGGCAAATGGTGCTTACAGTGCTTTCCAAATCCTAGGCAACTATTATGGCATTGGTAATTCGTTGATGATCATCTATGCTTTGACAAATATGGTTGGTCAAATTTCCGCATTAGCCTTCTCAATCGATGCACCACTGAAAATTTTATTAGCAGATGCAGATCCAGAATTTGTTCCTTCATGGTTACGTAAACGAAGCAATAAAGGAACACTCGTCAATGGCTATTTATTGACTGGGATTTTAGTTAGCATCATCATTTTACTACCCATTTTTGGAATCAAAGACATGAACGAATTAGTGAAATGGTTGACTAATCTAAATTCAGTAGTAATGCCTATGCGTTATTTATGGGTATTCTTAGCGTATATGATGTTGAATAAAGCTTACAAGAAATTTACTTCTGAGTATAAATTCGTGAAGAATCCAAAGGTTGGTTTTATTTTCGGTGCTTGGTGTTTTGCCTTTACCGCTTTTGCTTGTATTCTGGGAATGGTTCCCAAAGTCGAGTATGCGGCTGATCCTAAAGCTTGGTGGTTCCAGTTGATCTCAAATGTCGTTACACCAATTATTTTGATCATGTTGGGAATGATCTTACCAGCGATTGCCCGTCGTGATAAAAATAAAAATGTAAAAGAAACATTGATTGAAACATAATGAGTTGAGAGAGAAACGATCGTTTCTCTCTTTTTTTGTGCCTCATGTTATCATAAATAAAAAAAGAAAAAGTTTTGAGTGGAGGAGGAATAAGATGAAGATAGTAATTTTAGGACAAAGTGGCTCTGGAAAATCGACACTGGCAAGAACTATTCAAGAAACGGCAAAGATTCCTCTTTTACCCTTAGATTTTTTATGGCATGGTACAGATTATAGTGAAAAGGCACAAGTTTGGTTTCAACTAGAGCAAGAAAACTTTATGGCTAAACATGAGAACTGGATCATCGAAGGAAACTATCTTGCTACTGCTAGGAAGAGACTGCAAGAAGCAGATCAAATCATCTTATTACGAGTGCCAACGTATCTTGCAATGGCTCGTGTCATCAAACGAACTTTAAAAAGAAAGCGAGATCGTGCGACCAGACCAGACATGCCTAATGACTTTACTGAAAAGTTGGATAAAGAATACTTGGATTTTTTGTGTTTTGTTTGGCGTTTTAAGCGAAAGAATGAATCTCGAATCTTCCAACTGATCGATACATTGCAAGTGAAAAATAAATTACTCATTTTAGATAATAAACGTGATCGACAAAAGTATATTGACCAGTTGAAAAAAAATAAGCCCATTGGTTGACAATTTTCGATTACAGTCGTAATCTATTATCGAAGTTAAGTTTACAAATGTAATCGATGGAGGTGGAAAACCAATGGAAGAAAAGAGAGTATTAATTAAAATCAGTGATTCCGAATGGGAAGTCATGCGAGTTATCTGGACTTTAGGTCAAGCAAATGCCCAACAAATCACTCAGATATTAGCTGATTCGATGGATTGGAAAGTAGCAACTGTTAAAACCCTTCTAGGGCGTTTGGTGAAAAAAGAAGCGCTTTGGACTGAACAAGAGGGAAAGAAATTTATTTATCATCCAGCTGTTTCCGAGATGGAAACCGTTCGAAGTGCTACTGAAAATCTCTTTTCACATATTTGTGCAAAAAGAGTCGGTGCGACAATTGCTGATTTGGTTGAAGAAGCGACATTGACCCAAGAAGATATTCAGCAGATCATGAAACAACTCAATAAAAAAGAGCCAGTCGAAACGATTGAATGTAATTGTATACCTGGTCAATGTGAATGTAAGAAACAGTAATAAGGAGGAAACAAGAATGAAACAAGAATTTTCAGTTAAAGGGATGAGTTGCAACCATTGTGTGGCTCGGATTGAAGAAGCGGTCGGAAGAATCAGTGGTGTCAAAAAAGTAAAAGTTCAGCTGAAAAAAGAAAAAGCCGTTGTGAAATTTGATGAAACAAATGTTCAAGCAACAGAGATTTGTCAAGCAATCAATGAATTAGGCTATCAAGCAGAGGTGATTTGATGGCAACGAATACTAAAATGGAAACATTTGTCATTACTGGAATGACATGTGCGAATTGTTCTGCTCGAATCGAAAAAGAACTAAATGAACAACCTGGTGTCATGTCCGCTACTGTCAATTTAGCCACTGAAAAGGCAAGTGTGAAATATACCGACACTACTACAGAAAGATTGATCAAAAGTGTCGAAAATATCGGCTATGGGGCAATTTTATATGACGAAGCGCATAAACAAAAAATTGCTGAGGAGAAACAAACCTATTTAAGAAAAATGAAGTTTGATCTTATCTTTAGTGCGATCTTGACTTTACCCTTGATGTTAGCAATGATTGCCATGATGCTTGGAAGTCATGGACCAATTGTGTCGTTCTTCCATCTGCCTCTTGTGCAGTTGCTCTTTGCTTTGCCTGTGCAATTTTATGTAGGTTGGCGCTTTTATAAAGGAGCCTATCATGCATTAAAAACTAAGGCGCCGAATATGGATGTCTTAGTTGCGATTGGAACATCTGCAGCCTTCGCATTAAGCATTTATAATGGTTTTTTCCCTAGCCATTCCCATGATCTTTATTTTGAAAGTAGCAGTATGATCATTACCTTGATTTTACTTGGAAAGTATTTAGAACATACAGCAAAAAGTAAAACAGGCGATGCCATCAAACAGTTGATGTCCCTTCAGACAAAAACAGCACAAGTTTTAAGAGATGGCAAAGAAGAGACGATTGCAATTGATGAGGTCATGATCGATGACATCTTAGTGATTCGTCCTGGTGAACAAGTACCTACAGATGGACGGATCATTGCTGGCGCTAGTGCATTGGATGAAAGCATGTTGACAGGAGAAAGTGTACCTGTTGAGAAAAAAGAAAAAGATATGGTTTTTGGTGGAACGATCAATACCAATGGATTGATCCAAATAAAAGTTTCTCAGATAGGAAAAGATACGGTGTTGGCACAAATCATCCAAATGGTGGAAGATGCTCAAGGAAGTAAAGCACCGATCCAACAAATTGCTGACAAGATTTCAGGGATTTTCGTACCGATCGTTTTGTTTTTAGCATTGGTGACACTATTAGTTACAGGATGGCTCACGAAGGATTGGCAGTTAGCATTGCTTCATAGTGTGTCCGTTTTAGTCATTGCTTGCCCATGTGCGCTTGGTTTAGCAACACCAACCGCCATCATGGTAGGAACAGGAGTCGGTGCTCATAATGGGATATTGATCAAAGGTGGCGAAGCGTTAGAAGGAGCCGCTCATCTAAATAGTATTATTTTGGATAAAACTGGAACGATTACACAAGGCCGACCAGAAGTAACAGATGTCATCGGTCCCAAAGAGATCATTTCCCTTTTCTATTCCCTTGAACATGCTTCTGAACATCCTTTAGGAAAAGCTATTGTTGCTTATGGTGCAAAAGTCGGTGCAAAAACTCAGCCAATCACTGATTTTGTTGCTCATCCTGGTGCAGGAATCAGTGGAACGATCAACGGTGTTCATTATTTTGCTGGGACTAGAAAGAGACTAGCTGAAATGAACCTTTCATTTGATGAATTTCAAGAACAGGCGTTAGAATTAGAACAGGTAGGGAAAACAGTGATGTTTTTAGCCAACGAAGAACAGGTTCTTGGAATGATTGCCGTTGCTGATCAAATCAAAGAAGATGCAAAACAAGCAATCGAGCAACTACAACAAAAAGGTGTAGATGTGTTTATGGTTACGGGAGATAATCAACGAGCCGCTCAAGCAATCGGCAAACAAGTAGGAATCGATTCTGACCATATCTTTGCAGAAGTTTTACCTGAAGAAAAAGCCAACTATGTAGAAAAACTACAGAAAGCTGGAAAGAAAGTTGGCATGGTCGGTGATGGAATCAATGATGCCCCAGCGCTAGCTTTAGCAGATGTTGGGATTGCAATGGGAAGTGGAACCGATATTGCGATGGAAACAGCCGATGTGACATTAATGAATAGTCATTTAACTTCTATCAATCAAATGATTTCTTTATCAGCTGCCACATTAAAAAAAATCAAACAAAATTTGTTTTGGGCATTCATTTATAATACGATCGGGATTCCTTTTGCTGTCTTTGGTTTTTTAAACCCAATCATTGCTGGTGGCGCAATGGCCTTTAGTTCAATCAGTGTATTATTGAATTCTTTAAGCTTAAATCGAAAAACGATCAAATAAATCGTTTCAGAGGAAAGGAAGGAAAAAGATGAATAATGGAATAGATCCTGAGAATGAAACAAATAAAAAGGGCGCTATTGGAAAGAATCCTGAGGAAAAAATAACTGTAGAACAAACGAATACCAAGAATAATTTACAGGAACATGGAAAAATGGAAAATATGGATCAACACCATACGCATGGACACATGGAACGGCACCAACAGATGGACCATGGACACATGAGCGGAATGGATCATAGCCATATGGATCATGAAGATATGAGTGGAATGAATCATAGCCACATGGGTCATGAAAATATGGGTGGAATGGATCATTCTATGCACATGGGGAACTTTAAGCAAAAATTTTGGCTTTCTCTGATTTTAGCGATTCCGATTATTCTTTTTTCACCGATGATGGGGATGTCCTTTCCTTTTCAAGTGACGTTTCCTGGCTCTAATTGGGTGGTGTTGGTTCTGGCAACGATTTTATTTATTTATGGCGGACAACCATTCTTAAGCGGAGCTAAAATGGAATTGAAACAAAAAAGTCCAGCAATGATGACACTGATTGCTATGGGGATTACCGTCGCATATGTTTATAGTGTGTATTCTTTTATAGCCAACCTCATCAACCCCCATACACATGTCATGGATTTTTTCTGGGAATTAGCAACGTTAATCGTAATCATGTTATTGGGACATTGGATCGAAATGAATGCAGTCTCTAATGCCAGCGATGCTTTACAAAAATTAGCAGAATTATTACCTGAATCGGTAAAACGATTGAAAAAAGACGGGACTGAAGAAACCGTCTCTTTAAAAGAAGTCCATGAAGGTGATCGTCTAATTGTTCGTGCTGGAGACAAGATGCCAACGGATGGGACGATCGACAAAGGACATACCATTGTTGATGAATCTGCTGTTACGGGTGAATCCAAAGGGGTTAAAAAGCAAGTGGGCGATTCGGTCATTGGTGGATCAATTAATGGCGACGGAACAATTGAAATTACTGTAACAGGTACTGGCGAAAATGGTTACCTTGCAAAAGTAATGGAGATGGTACGAAAAGCCCAAGGAGAAAAATCTAAATTAGAGTTTCTATCAGATAAAGTAGCAAAATGGTTATTTTATGTGGCTTTAGTAGTTGGGATCATCGCCTTTATTGCTTGGCTCTTCCTAGCAAATCTACCAGATGCACTAGAACGAATGGTCACCGTGTTCATCATTGCTTGTCCGCATGCACTGGGACTTGCGATTCCATTAGTCGTTGCTCGTTCGACTTCGATCGCAGCTAAAAATGGGTTGCTTTTGAAAAATCGGAATGCGATGGAACAAGCCAATGATCTAGATGTGATCATGTTAGATAAAACAGGCACGTTGACCCAAGGAAAATTTACTGTAACTGGTATTGAGATTTTAGATGAAGCTTATCAAGAAGAAGAAATCTTGAAATATATTGGTGCTTTAGAAGCACATGCAAATCATCCTTTAGCGATTGGGATAATGAATTATTTAAAAGAAAAAAAGATTACTCCTTATCAAGCACAGGAACAAAAAAATTTAGCAGGTGTTGGTTTAGAAGCAACTGTGGAAGACAAAGATGTTAAAATTATTAATGAAAAAGAAGCAAAACGTTTAGGACTAAAAATAGACCCTGAACGATTAAAAAACTATGAAGCTCAAGGAAACACTGTCAGCTTTTTAGTAGTTTCGGATAAATTAGTGGCTGTGATTGCTCTAGGAGATGTCATTAAACCAGAAGCAAAAGAGTTTATCCAAGCGATCAAAGAAAAAAATATTATCCCAGTCATGTTGACTGGGGATAACCCCAAAGCAGCCCAAGCAGTAGCGGAATATCTTGGAATCAATGAATATTACGGTGGTCTACTGCCAGATGACAAAGAGGCGATCGTTCAAAGATATCTTGATCAAGGAAAAAAAGTGATCATGGTTGGTGACGGCATCAATGATGCGCCAAGCTTAGCACGGGCAACGATAGGTATGGCAATCGGAGCAGGAACTGATATTGCGATTGATTCTGCAGATGTTGTCTTAACGAACAGTGACCCCAAAGATATCTTGCATTTCTTAGAATTAGCAAAAGAAACAAGAAGAAAAATGATCCAAAATCTTTGGTGGGGCGCTGGTTATAATATTATTGCTATTCCTTTAGCAGCAGGAATCTTAGCACCGATCGGACTTATTTTAAGCCCAGCAGTGGGAGCAGTCTTGATGTCACTAAGTACAGTGGTCGTTGCACTCAACGCCCTAACTTTAAAATAAGTTGTTAACGTTACTTGATTAACGAGTGAGTGTAAGAATAGAAAAAAGACAATCTTTAAGGACAAACACAAGCAAATTTATTCAAATGAAAACTGGCAAGCAGCTATTTTTCAGCGAATCAATTTTAGCAAAGGTCGTTAAAGATTGTCTTTTTTATTTATGTAGACAAAATGAAAAGAAAAAATGGCAGGAGAAGGGTTGAGAGAGGGATTCCAGAAATAATCAGTAACCATAGTTGTTCCCATTGTACGAAATTTTGCACAGTTCAATGTGTGACGGTAAGAAAAAAATAGCAGTAGTTAACTTTTTCGATCTGTTAAATTAGAATTTAATGAATTTCGTTTGAATTAAAGAAGAAAAAATGTTTTTTTTCGTAATTTATATATAGGGAGATGTATTAATCTATAGTTGATCGTACTCCTGAAACACACAGTAAAAAATAAGTGAGGGAACGCCAATGAAGTGGCAAAGATTATTGTCAAAAAATGTACAAAATCTATTTATATTGATCCATCAAATGAAAGATTTATCGTGGAAAAAAACGGATCTAGCAGAAAAACTATTAGTTGATGTAAAAACGATCGATCGATATTTAAAAAGATTAGAAGAAGGAGATTTTCCGATCCAACTGATTCAACATAAAAAAAGCGTAAAGCTGATTTATAATAAAGGCTACAGTGAGCCCTATTTATTGTTTGATTTTCTGATCCACTCCTCATCCTTTTGCTTATTGAAGGATTTGATTTTGAACACGGAGTATCAACAAGAGTATGATCGCTCCTCACAAGAGCGTCTAAGAAAATGGCTGGGGGAATATCATTTGTCTTTTTCTTATCGAAAACAACAACTTTATGGTTCTGAAAGAAAGATACGCTATCTTTTTTTCTGTTTTCTTAAAGATTTTCCCCTCTTTTTTATTGGGGATACAGAACAGTCTTTTTCCGAATTATTTATCCATTTGTTGGAGACACGTGCCCAAAATGCCGAAATCAAAATATTAGACGAACATCGCACGCTTTTTTTTGAACTTTTTCCAGAGTTGTTATTCCGACACGAACAACGTTTATCTGTCCGCGAAAAAAATTACCGCTGTATCGTTCGTTTAAGTTGCAACATCATTATCGAAAAATACTGGAAAAAAATTGAAGAAACGAAAATCTACCGAAAATTAATGACCTTAACAGAGAAATTGGATTCGTTGTTTTGGTTGGCTAGTGAATTTGAAAGTACGAATAAAACAACGATTACGCGAGTTATCTATCAAGAGTGGCTCCGTTACTCAATTGGACTACACGAAAGAGTAGTCAAAGAGGAATTTCATGAGTATCAGGAAAGCTTGCGTTTGGTGCCGAATGTTAATGAAAAACTTTATCAATACCGGATGGCTTTACAACAAGCACTTACATATCCATCGTATGAATGGGGCCTACTTTTACTTAAAGTTTTGCAAGAAAGAGGATACCTGGAAATCTATCCACCAGAAGTAAAAATCGTCTTTTTTTTTCGTTACGATCATGAGGAAGCGCGCCGCCTAGCTTCTGTTCTGGATAAGACCTTGCGACATCGAAAACGGACCTCCATACATGTTTGTACTCGATCAATCCCTCCAAGTTATGCACAATTGATTATTACGGACCATTTTTTTCCATTAAATAATAGTAAACATCAAAAGACTTATTTCTACCAACCTTCTTTTGGGGTAGATCGTCTACTATCAGATATTGATTATTGGATTGATACGAAAAATTGATTTTTATCATATGAAAAGGGTGTGTTATAATAAAGAAGATGAGTAAAGGAGGATGTCTTTTGGATTTAAAGAAATTAGAAGTTCCTACATCTTCAATCACTGAAGTAAAACGATCACCGATGGATGTATTTGATCAGGCAAGAAAAGCTGAAACCGGTGTATATATATTTAATCGTGAAAAAGTTGCAGGAGTGATGTTGACACAAGAGCAATATGAAACACTGTTACAAGAATTAGCAGATTTACGTCAGAAGGCAAATGAAGAAGTACAGGCACCTATAGAAAGTAATGAACTACTTGGAAACTACACTGACCAAACAGCTGCTGTCGTTTCGACTTCTGATGGTCTAGATGAGTTGGTACAAACACTGAAACGTTATTTGATTACTGGTGTAACGATTTCTGCTAAAAATTTAGATGAACGAATGGTTACACTAGGTTTCATTACGAAAAAGACGGGCTTTGGAGGAGTGGTCGATATGTTAAACGAATTGACCGCAACTGGAAAGATCAATTATCAGTTACGTAGAAAACCAAACAGTCGTACAGTAATTGCTGAGATTATTGGTGAACAAGACAGTCAATCACAATTATTTGATAAAATTATTATAAAAAAAATTTATCTGCATGAACTTTAATGAATAGCGTAAATTTTTATTTTTTGCTTCTTTCGGTGCTATGATTTTTCAGACTTTTTTACAAGGATTAATGAGAAATCATAGCTGATTTTCTATAAAAATTGGGTAGTTACTGATCCTTTGCTAGTCATATTTTTTCGATTCACTGATTTAACGAGTGAAAATTCTTGCCCAAAAAGCCCCAAGAATTTGAGGGATTAAATACAAAACCGAAAGCAGTAAAATCAGTTGGGTTGGTTTGAATGGCTGGTAAAAGAAATGCCAATCAGAGTAATAGTGACAAATCAAATAAGAAATGAATGTTGAACTAATATTAATAAAGAAGAGAAAGAGTAACTGTTGCTTTTTCTGGAAGCTAAAGCCAGCGTAAAAAGACAGAAAAATCAAAAAAATCAAGCCAAAAACAGAATGATACCGATAATCTAGTAGTAAAGAGAAGTACACATACGGAATGAAAAGTAAGAGCAAAATTAATTTTTTTCCATGATTTTTCATGGTGTGTTCCCCCAATCAGGTGAATCCGATTTCTTCTACTTTCATTCTAAAATCAACCAGCTAATAATCAAACACTTTTTTGAAATTTGTAGATTAAATGAATAAACTCTCATAGCCTTATCTCTAAAAAAAAAGATTTTCCCCCTAATTTTTTTAGAGAAAACGCTTATAGTAGGTGAAAGAAAAAATCGCGTAGGAGTAAAGTGATGAAAAAGAAAATAAAACTTGAACAATTGTATTTATTTTTTTGGTTTTTTCCAATTCTGCTGTTGCCGTTTACTTGGGTGAATGCCGTTGTTCAGGGAGCAGAAATTTTGGGGCTAATTCATGGTACTGGGATTGTAGTATCGAAAAATTTTCCAATTTTAACACTATTCTATTTTTTAGTGAGTATGAGCTTGATTTTGACAAATAAATTTATGAATAGTTATAATTGGCATTTGATTCATTTTTCTTGTATGTTGGTTTTTACTTCCTTTTTTTCTATTCTGCCACGAATCATTGTTGGACCGAATGGCTTAAGTGAAAGTGGATTGAAAGATACAGGGGAAACTTCGATGTACTTTTTGACCATTAAACCAAGTTTTTATCTAGCGATTCTTTCGTTTTTATTAGCAGTCATTTTTTATTCTATAGCAAAATTAAGAATAGAAGAAAAACTGTCCGGCGAAGTTAATAAATAGGTTCAATAAAGAGGAAACATTGTGAGCAAATGATAGTAGCGAACAGTGTTTTTTTTGCTCTTTGTCAAAGATTTTTGATCCCAAAACAGGCGTTGGCAGGATTCGACGTTTTGAAAACACTGTACAAAAATACCTGAAAGGATGGAAGAAGCAAGGTTGCCTGAAGAAAATCAAATATAAAAGAATAAATAACTGAATGCACTAATATTCTGCAAATGAAATATTTCTTTTCATGTAATAATCAACCTTTTTTAAGCAAGCTAAAGATCTTCATTCTATGATATAATATTATTGTAGAAAGTTTGTGGCGGTTTGGCAAATCCAATTGAAGGAGCGTGGTGCCTATGGGCTTATTAGCTTATCGGACGTACTCTTTAGAAAGGAAATGCCTGATTTGTTCTCATTGGATCAAATCATTGCTATTATCGGAGCAGCAGCAGTAATAATTACTGCAATAGCGAAAGCTAGTGATTCGATTTTAGCATGGTTAAAGTTCAAAAAAGAACAAAAAAAATAGAGCCGTCTCAACTTTTGGCAGAGTAGACAGGCTCTAAAGCTTTGTATATATGCCATCCGCTTTGAACGGACTACACTGGGCATGTTACAGCATGCCCTTTCATTTTTATTATAACCCATTTATCTAAATTTGAAAAGTAACTTTGTTTGCGAAGTGTTGTTCTGCATGACATTAAATATAGCATATTGCTACTTCTTCAATCATAGTAGAATCATTAATCCCAATTGCTATTCTATTACTTGAATAGGGCTTTTTGTCAAATGATGATTGTAGAAAGTTTGTGGCGGTTTGGCAAATCCAATTGAGGGGGCGTGATGCCTATGGGCTTATTAGCTTGTTGGACGTACTCTTTAGAAAGGAAATGCCTGATTTGTTCTCATTGGATCAAATCATTGCTATTATCGGAACAGCAGCAGTAATAATTACTGCAATAGCGAAAGCTAGTGATTCGATTTTAGCATGGTTAAAGTTCAAAAAAGAACAAAAAAAATAGAGCCGTCTCAACTTTTGGCAGAGTAGACAGGCTCTAAACTTGTTAAAAAATGCCATCCGCTTTGAACGGACTACACATTAAGGGCTATGTTAGCGCATAGCTCCTTTATTTAATTATAGTATATCGTAGATAGAGAAGAAAGAAAAGGATTCAAGGTTAGTTTTGATATAAATTAACCTTTATTTTTGGGCTTTTTGTCAAATGACGTTGGTAAAGAGAAAGTCTAGAATCATTTGGACAGAAAGAAGAAAACTTCTTTCTGTGTTTTTTTTTGGTTAAAATAGTTTTACGTGACGGATCATGGTTTAAAGGATTTCAGGGGGGCTCTTCTCTCTATTTTTACATCATAAAAAATTTGTCGGTGAATTTCACCAACATCAAAAAGTACGAAGCCTTTTTATTTGGCTTCGATTTACGATAACTTTACATAAATTAACTTGATATTTACACCTTCAATATGCAGGATTTACAGTGGATTGCTACAATTTACTTGTAAATAAGAAAGGGGTATATCAATGAAAAAAGTATTATTTTCTTTAGGTGTTTTAGGTCTTATGTTAGCTGGCTGTGGTTCCGGTTCTGGTAGCACGGATGGCTCCGCAGCACAAAATAATTCTGCAACTTCTGGCGATCAAGTCAAAATCGTGGCTGTCGGATCTACTGCGCTCCAACCTCTAGTCGATGCAGCACAAGAAAGTTTTGTCCAAAAAAATCCCAACTATCAAATCTCTGTCCAAGGTGGCGGAAGTGGTACTGGGTTAAGTCAGGTCGAGTCTGGGGCAGTGACGATCGGAAACTCCGATGTCTTTGCTGAGGAAAAAGAAGGCGTAGATGCAAGTAAAATAAAGGATCATAAAGTTGCGGTGGTAGGTATGGCGCCAATCGTCAATAAAGACACGAACGTCAAAAATATTACAAAACAGGAATTAATTGATATATTCACTGGAAAAATTACCAATTGGCAAGAACTAGGTGGGAAAGATGAAAAAATCAATGTCATCAATCGGGCAAATGGTAGTGGTACACGAGCTACTTTTGAAAAGTGGGGATTAGATGGTGCTACTCCAGTACAATCACAAGAACAGGATTCATCAGGAACTGTTCGACAAATTGTTAGCCAAACTCCTGGCGCAATCAGCTACCTTGCTTTTTCTTATTTGGATGATAAAACACAGGCTTTAAGTATTGATGGTGTAGAACCAAAAGAAGAAAATGTTGCTGACAACAGTTGGAAAATTTGGTCTTATGAACACATGTATACAAATGGTGAGCCTTCCCCGGAAGTTCAAAAATTTTTAGATTATATGATGACAGACGAAATCCAACAAGGACCGGTGAAAGAACTCGGTTACTTACCAATTACTGCGATGAAAGTAGAACGTGATGCTGAAGGAAACTTAAAATAAGCAATCATGTACTCAAATCTGCTACCCCTAAAAGTGTGCCTTTAACGGGCATGCTTTTTTTTTTAGCTATTTCCTGCAAATGAATATGACAGTAATGAAAGATATTTATTAGTCATTTCATAGGCTTTTTTTTTACAAATGTATTAAGGTAAATATAATACTAATAATCGAGGTAAACGGTAAATGAGAATATTTAGTCATCAAACGGAAGTTGAAAAAGATCAAACTTCAGTTAAAAATATTACAAGATATGCTCCCGATTATCGAGAGGGGCTAACAGATGAGCAAGTTGCAGAACGAGTGCATGCTCAAGCAACAAATGAAACGATCGACCCATCATTTAAAACGAACAAACAAATCGTTTTGCAAAATATATTTACTTATTTTAATTTGATTTTTATCGTCTTAGCAGTTTTATTATGTCTAGTTAGTTCCTATAAAAATTTGACTTTTTTGCCAGTGATTCTTGCAAACACGGGAATTGCTATCTATCAAGAGATTCGCTCAAAAAAGATATTAGATAATTTGAGTGTACTGAATGCAGCAAAAGTCACAGTCGTAAGAAACGGCGTAGCCAATAAGATCGATATGGAGGAATTAGTTTTAGATGATGTCATCTTGCTCGAAACGGGTCAACAGATTCCTGCAGACGGTTATGTCTTAGACGGTAAATTACAAGTCAATGAAGCACTTTTGACAGGTGAAGCAGATGAGATCGTGAAAGAAGTAGATGATTATTTGATGTCAGGGAGCTTTGTCGTTTCTGGTAAGGCTTATGTACGATTAGACAAGGTTGGCTATGACTCTTACATCTCCCAATTAACAGCAAAAGCAAAAAAAATGGGAGGAGGCGAACAATCAGAAATGATTGCTTCGCTGAATAAATTAATCAAATGGATCGGGATCATTATTATTCCCATCGGTATCACCTTGTTTTCACAAAGTTACTTTTTTAATGGCAACACGATCAAAGAAAGTGTGGTAGCCATGGAAGCAGCTTTAATCGGGATGATACCAGAAGGCTTGTATCTATTGACAACGATCGCTCTAGCAATGAGTGCCGCTCGTTTAGCTAAGCAACGAGTATTATTACATGATATGAAAAGCATAGAGACTTTAGCAAGGGTTAATGTACTATGTGTAGATAAAACGGGAACTATTACTGAAAATCAGATGTCTGTACAAAAACTAGTGATTGCTAAAAATGAGCAAGCGGAGCAACAGGCAACTAGGATTCAAGAACTCATTTCAGATTATGCTAAAGCTATGGCAAATGACAATGCGACGATGCAAGCAATCAAAACGTACTTTAATAACCCTACAGATCAAGAACCTTTATCTATCTTGCCTTTTTCGTCGGTACAAAAATTCAGTAGCGTAACATTTGCGGATGGGGTCTATGTATTAGGAGCGCCAGAAATGGTTTTACGTGAACGTTTCGAAACAGTTAAAAATGAATTTAGTCAATATGCTGATCAGGGCTATCGTGTGTTGGTTTTCGGTAGTTACCAAGGAATATTGAGCGAAGCACTTTTAGAAGCAGAAGTGATTCCGCTTGCTTATCTTTTGATTGCCAACCCAATTCGAAAAGAAGCCCCTGACACATTTGCTTATTTTAAGGAACAAGGGGTAGCAATCAAAGTGATTTCAGGGGATAATCCGCAGACCGTTTCAACTGTCGCATTACAGGCGGGCATTGCTAATGCAGACCAATATATTGATGTTTCTCAACTTGCTGAGGAAGATTATCTCTCAGCAGTGGAAAAATACACCGTATTTGGACGGGTTAAGCCTGAACAAAAAATGCAGTTCGTTCAGCTTCTTAAACAAAAAAATACAGTTGCGATGACTGGTGATGGTGTCAATGACATTTTAGCAATGAAAGAAGCTGATTGTAGTATCGCTATGGCTTCTGGCAACGAAGCAACGATCCAAGCTGCGCAAGTTGCTTTATTAGATTCTGATTTTTCTAGAATGCCTGAGATCGTAGCAGAAGGTCGGCGAGTTGTTAATAATATTGAACGATCTGCTAGTTTGTTTTTAGTAAAAAATATTTTTTCTTTCTTACTTTCCGTCTTTTCTGTCTTGTTCGCACTGACTTATCCGTTGGAGCCTTCTCAAATTACATTGATTAGTCTGTTTACGATTGGTTTGCCATCGTTTTTACTTGCTCTTGAAGAAAACAAAAATCGAATTGAAGGAAAGTTTATTGTGAATGTCTTAGAAAAAGCCATTCCTGGTGGGCTAACAGATATGACTGTCGTGGGGACTTTAGTGGTAGGCGGTGTCATCTTGCATTTGAATAAGACAGATGTTTCCACGGCTTCAACGATGCTACTGACAGCGGTTGGTTTTCTCGTACTCTATAAAATTTGTCACCCATTGAACCAATTCAGAGGGCGGATCATTTTATTTTGTGCAGCAGGTATCTTATTTTCAGTCGTCTTTCTGCATAAATTATTTTCTATCTCCGCTATTTCACCCGTTTCGATTCTGTTGCTTTTGATTCTATTTTTTGCGGCGGACTCGATTTTCCGGCAATATTCGCGAATGATTGAAAATTACAGCCAGTTGAAGGATGGAAAGAAAAAACGGTCTATTTGGTTCTGGCTCAAAGTGCTGTTTTCAGTAGACAATAAACACGATTAACAGATAGACAAAACAAAAATAGGCGGTTATGCCAACCGCCTATTTTTTTCTGTTCCGCTATTTCACTTGTTCATTCATTTTTTGAAGATTTAAAGGTGATCATGCTGGAGGGATGGTGACGGTAAAAGTCGACCCCATTCCTGGATGACTTTCCACTTTGATCGTACCACCCAAGAGATTGACGTAATCTTTCACAATAGCCAGACCTAGACCAGTACCACCTGAGTGTCGACTACGTGCTTTATCCACTCGATAGAAGCGCTCAAAGATCCTTTCTTGATCTTCACGATCAATCCCAATACCAAAGTCTTGGACAGAGAATGTCAATTGGTTGTCAACCTCGTAACGGATGATTATTTTCTCTGATTCTTTAGAATATTGGATTGCATTTTCGATCAGATTTTTGATGATCGGGTATAAGAGTTCAGTTTGAGTTGTAAATGATTGTTCTTTCTGTTGCATTTCCAGGGTTAAGTGTTTCTTTTCGATCATTGGTTGGTAACTTTGAATGATTTGTTCAAAGTAAGTTGCTAATTGGATGGTTTGCGTTTCGTGTGCCGTTTCTTCATCTTTTGATAACTGAATGATTTCTCGGATCAGCTTATCTAAACGAATCGCATCTTTTTGCATGATCAATAGGAACTCATTCAATATTTTTGGGTCATCTTTGGCTCCATCCAGCAGTGTTTCAGTAAATCCGATCAATGAAGTAACCGGTGTTTTAAGTTCATGAGAAACATTTCCTACGAAGTCTTTTTGCAGTTTTTCTAATCGTCTTACTTTTGTGAGATCATAAGCCACGCCTAGAATCTGCCCAGTCTCTTCAGAACTATTGAAGTAACGTAAGCTGATGTCTAATGTTTGTTGTCCCTCTGAAATAGTAATTTCTTGATGGATCAATGGTTCATTTGGCGTAACTTGGTGAATCAATTGGATTAATTTTGGCTCTTGAATGATCTCAGTATACCGTTGATTAGGCTGATAATCATGTACCCCTAAATGTGCCTGCATTTTTGGATTCAATAGCCGCAGATGTGACTCTGAATCGATCAAAAAGACACCAATCATTAATTCATTCAATAGAGTATACAATTGTTCTTCAGTGGTCGTATAGGCACGATAGACTTTACTCATTTGTTCACTCAAAGCATTGATCGTTTGGTAAAGTTCTTCCCATTGATCAGAAGTTTGCATGATGGTCTCGGTTTTATCAGGGTTTTTGACCATTTTCTTTAAGACGGGCAGGACGGTTTTCAAGGGACGATTACGTTGATAAACCAAATAATAGCTCATACTGGACAAAACAACGAAGAAAACCAAAAAGAAGAAAAAGACCCAACGACGAAAATTTTCTGTTCTTGGCAAAAAGCCATTTGTTGGTTCTGCGATTCGAATAATGGCTTCCAACTGCCCATTCTTCTTGATCGGTAGTGCTACATATAATAGTTCTTCCTTTAACGTACTGCTCATTCTTAAAGAAGTACCTAGTGAGCCGCCATCAAGGACTGCTTTGATTTCTGGACGAGTATTTCGCTGCCCTCGTAGTGAGTGATCGGTCGTATCGAATAGGATTGTACCATTTGGAGCTAATAAGGTTAGTCGTTCATTTGATTGATGAACAAAGTCTGTTAAAACTGATTGATTATGCTTCGAAGATAAATCATCAATAGTCAATTGCTGGATCAGCAATTGCCCTTTTTTTGAAAGATAGCTTTCTTGTTGCTCGATGATTTGTTGTTTGAAATATTGAGAAATCATTTGCCAGCCACCGAAAAAGAGTCCCACTAAGAGAATGAAAAAGAAGACACGCTCAGAAATTTTTTTCCAATTCATCGTTTTGGTTCCTGAAATTTATAGCCAAAACCGCGAACTGTCACTAAATATTTTGGATGTTTAGGGTCTCTTTCGATTTTTTCTCTTAAGTGACTGACATGGACATCAACGATTCGACTTTGACCTGCAAAATCAAAATTCCAGATGCGATTTAGCAGCGTATCACGATCAATTACACGATCTTTTCGTTTCATAAAATAAACGAGCAGTTCAAATTCTTTTGGCGTTAATTCGATCGGTCGTTCCTCTACGGTTACTTGGAAATTCGTTAAATCTGCTTTGATCTGTCCAATCGTTAGGTAAGCAGGTTCTGCTTCTTCTTGTTGGACATGGCGTGGTTCGATGCGGCGAAAAATAGCTTTCATTCGAGCAAGTACTTCTCTAGGGCTGAAAGGCTTTGTTAAATAATCATCAGCACCAATTTCCAAACCGATGATCCGATCGACCTGGTCATCTTTGGCTGTAAGCATTAAAATTGGAGTATCAATTTTTTCTTGTCTCAACTTTTGGGTGATTGCCATACCATCTATAGAAGGCAACATCACATCTAAAATCATAAAATCAAAAGGTTCTTCCAGTGCTAATTCCAGTCCTTTTTGTCCGTCTAAAGCACTTGTTACTTGATACCCTTCTTTTTCCAGATTGAATGTCAACAATGTGACGATTGAAGGTTCATCATCTACCACTAATACTTTTTTCATAACTTCTCCCTTTTCTTGCGTTCATTCTTTTTGTTTATTTAAAAACAGCTATCAACTAATGCCTGGTTTTTTTAATTAAGTGTCATGAATAGACATTTCTTATTTTAGCATAGAATCCAGTAGAAGGACTATTTTACCAACTAAATAAATGGTATAATAGGAAGGCACTTTGTTGGATAAAGGAGTGAGTGGCAATTGATCGGAATTAGCGCTTGTTTAGGCGGTGTCTTATGTCGGTATGATGGACAAGAAAAAGCTGTGCCGGAATTAAAGAAACTGGTCGCTGAAGGTAAAG
This sequence comes from Enterococcus sp. AZ078, assembly GCF_051714985.1. NCBI lineage: Bacteria > Bacillati > Bacillota > Bacilli > Lactobacillales > Enterococcaceae > Enterococcus > Enterococcus sp. AZ078. Next base: position 2,034,299 of record NZ_JBIOSW010000001.1, on the reverse strand, counting down.
CGATCATGGTTTGTCCTGAAGTAATGGGCGGGCTTTCAACTCCTAGAGCCCCAGCAGAAATCGTTGGTGGCGATGGATTTGACGTTTGGAATGGTCAGGCAAAAGTGATCACTACAAATGGTGAAGACGTCACAAAAGCCTACCAAGAAGGGGCAATCCATGCTTATCAAAAATTAAAAGAGCAAGAAATAGATTTAGTGATATTAAAAGCGAAAAGTCCTTCTTGTGGTTCCTCTCTTATTTATGATGGGAGTTTTTCAGGAACCTTGAAGTCTGGAACTGGTGTAGCAACTGCTTATTTTATCCAACAAAAGATGACCGTACTCTCTGATGAAGAATGGTTGAAATTGCGAGGTGAACATAATGGAAATCGAGAAAACGAACCGAATGAACGCACTTTTTGAATTTTATTCTACGCTTTTAACCGAAAAACAGATGAATTATATGGAGTTGTATTATGCAGACGATTTTTCATTAGGAGAAATAGCAGAAGAGTATGAAGTAAGTCGCCAAGCAGTATACGATAATATCAAACGAACCAGTAAGATTTTAGAAGATTATGAAAAGAAACTCCATCTTTTCTCTAATTATATTGTTCGGGAACAGTTATTAGAAAAAATGAAAACTTATGTAAAGGAAACTTATCCTAAAGATGAAGTTCTCCTTGATTATGTGAAACAGATCCAAGAAATTGAAGAATAAAGGAATGAAGAAATATCATGGCATTTGAAAATTTAACTGAGCGCCTTCAACAGGCAATGAGCAAGTTAAGAAAAAAAGGGAAAGTTTCAGAAGCTGACGTCAAAGAAATGATGCGGGAGATCCGCCTTGCATTACTAGAAGCCGATGTAAACTTACAAGTAGTAAAAGACTTTACGAAGCGTGTTCGAGAACGGGCGATTGGTGTAGAAGTATTAGAAAGTTTAACACCTGCACAACAAATCGTTAAGATCGTTGATGAAGAATTGACGATCACTTTAGGAGCAGAAACTGTTGAATTGAATAAATCACCAAAAATTCCAACAGTCATCATGATGGCAGGTTTGCAAGGGGCAGGTAAGACGACGTTTACTGGTAAACTAGCCAACTATTTAAAGAAAAATGAAAATGCACGTCCTTTACTAATCGCAGGTGACGTGTATCGTCCAGCTGCGATCGATCAATTGAAAGTTCTAGGGCAACAATTAGATGTCCCTGTTTTTGATATGGGGACAGATGTTAGCCCAGTTGAGATCGTTCGTCAAGGGATGGAATTAGCAAAAGAAAAGAAAAATGATTATGTTCTGATCGATACGGCGGGGCGTCTGCATATCGATGAAACCCTGATGGATGAATTGAAACAAATCAAAGAATTAACACAACCAAATGAAATCTTGTTGGTTGTCGATGCGATGACCGGTCAAGATGCTGTCAATGTGGCAGATAGTTTTAACCAACAACTAGGGATCACTGGGGTAGTTATTACTAAATTAGATGGTGATACACGTGGTGGTGCAGCACTTTCGATCCGTTCTGTGACTGGCGCACCAATCAAATTCATCGGGTCAGGGGAAAAATTAACAGATCTTGAAGTTTTCCACCCAGACCGTATGGCAAGTCGTATTCTTGGTATGGGCGATATGTTGACGTTGATCGAAAAAGCGCAACAAGACTATGATGAGAAAAAAGCAGAAGAATTAGCGAAAAAAATGCGGGAAAATTCATTTGATTTCAATGATTTCATTGAACAGTTGGATCAAGTGATGGGGATGGGACCGTTAGAGGATCTGATCAAAATGATTCCTGGGATGAACCAAGTACCAGGGATTGAAAATGTCAAAGTAGATCCTAAAGATGTCGAACGTAAAAAAGCAATGGTTTACTCAATGACACCTGCAGAAAGAGAAAACCCTGATTTATTGAATCCAAGTCGTCGCAGAAGGATTGCCGCAGGTTCTGGTAACAGTGTGGTTGAAGTTAACCGCATGATTAAGCAATTTAAAGAATCACGCAAAATGATGCAACAAATGTCTAAGGGAGATATGAATATTCCTGGAATGGACCAAATGTTTGGCACAGGTGTCAAAGGAAAACTTGGAAAAATGGCGATGAATCGCATGATCAAGAAAAACAAAAAGAAAAAGAAAAAACGGAAATAAAGCTTCTATCGTACGTCTATCGTACTTCTATTATAATAGTAGAATTTTGTTTACCGTTTCATTCATCGAAAGAATCGTTGAGTTAGCTTCTGTTGGCTTTGCGATTCTTTTTTTTGCATAATAGATAAACCCAATTCAAAAACTACCTGCCATAGCGTTCCTCTTTTTAGATAGAGAAACAAAGGAATGGTACAATAAAGCTAAGAGGTGAAGAGAATGAAGGGAAGATGTCCTTGGGGTGAGCAAACAGCAAGTATGAAACATTATCATGACACAGTTTGGGGTGTTCCAGAATATGATGATCAATTACTTTTTCGTAAATTGATGTTAGATATCAATCAAGCGGGATTAAGCTGGCAAACGATTTTGAATAAAAGTGCCTCCTTTGATGAAGCTTATGACTTTTTTTCGATCGGTAAAGTAGCCGAATATACAGACGCAAAAATCAATGAGTTGATGGAAAATAAAGGGATCATTCGTAACCGTCGTAAAATTGAAGCAGCGGTAGCCAATGCTCAGGGTGTCCAAAAAATCCAACATGAATTTGGTAGTTTTGCGGATTATTTGTGGTCATTTTCGGATCATCAAGTGATCAATCACTCGTATAAAGAACAAAATGAGGTACCAACAACGAGCCCGTTATCTGATCAAATCGCCAAAGATCTAAAACAACGCGGTTTTAAATTCATCGGAAGCACAACCATATATGCTTTTTTAGAAGCTGTGGGAATTGTCAATGATCATTTAGATCATTGCTTTCGCAAACAAGAAGTCAGCCAGATGGGAAAAATCGTCTTTTATGGTGCCATTAGTTTAGATGGCTACTTAGCAACAAAAGAGGATAGTTTACAGTGGTTATTTGACACACCAACTGGAGAAAAAACAACTTACGAGGCTTTTTATCAAACAATTGATCAAACGATTATGGGAAGAAAAACTTATCAGGAAGCCAAAAAATTGTTAGCAACTGAGCATCTGTATCCTGAAAAAAAGAATTTTGTATTTTCTTCTAATAAAGAGCTGGTATTAAATGATGCAACAGTTGTTCATGAAGATCCCGTTTCATTAGTGAAAAACATAAAAGAACATTCTAACCAAACAGTCTGGGTCGTTGGTGGTGGGAATTTGTTGAAACCTTTGATCGAAAATCATTTAATTGATGAATGGTGGATCCAAATCGCACCTGTGCTTTTAGGAGAAGGTATTCGATTGTTTCAAGAAGGCGCATACGAAGAACGATTGAAACTAGTTGATACTAATTATTTTGGAGAGTTCATTGAATTGCATTATGTAAGTAATCGTGGAATATGATGGGAAAGATTATGTTGTGATGGCAAGTATTACTGTTTAAAAATAGTTTGATTAAATCAAGAGAGAAGGCGATTAAGACTTAAGTTAGTATGATGTATATTATAACTAACTTAAGTCTTAATCGTCTCTCATGTTAATAAATTGAGCGATTTCTTTATCACTACAACGATAAAGATTAAAAATATTGCGCAAACATTCGTAATTAGGTCTTCCTTTTCCTCTTTCCCAACAAGAAACGGTTTCTCGACTTACATTGAGATAATTTGCAACAAATGTTTGAGTATAATTTGCCTTTAATCTTTTTCGTTTTAACCACCTTGCATAGAAAATACAAATCACCCCTTAATATAAAGCGCTTCACCTTGAATTATATAGGTAACATATTGTATTTAAAAGGTGTTGTGTGGGGAAATTTTCCCCTTTACTAAAATAATACAAGGGTATACGATTTACATATATAAAAGTAAACGATTACTTTACTTTCTATAAAATGATAAATTAAGGAGATTTGATTGGATAAGTATTTTTTTAGAAAAACCTTTTACAAAAATAATTTAACTAGATTTGATGATTTTAAAATTGAAATACCATCTTCAATAACAATAGAAGGAAATTATTTATCTGATGATAAAATACCTGAGTTAAGGATTGAGCTAGATAATATTGGGAAAATTATTTGTAATAAATTGATTAATAGTAAAAATATCTTTTTTTCAGATTTAATTCAATGGATGAAAAGTATATTTCCCACCACGTCATTAGATACATTATATACCGATATTAAGTTATTTTTAATTTCAATGAATCAAAAAGGAATATTAAATTTTTTTCCAATCGAGAGGGCATCATTTATAGGTATCCTATTATGGAAATATCAAAATTTAAAAAATGATACAAGAATCCGCTATGATATTCAGGGGAAAAATAAATTTGGGAATTTTTGTGAGATTTTTAAATATGTGTTTAAAGAAAACATTTTTCCGATAGCATTCATAATTATAGCGGAGTTGATTGTTGTATATTTACTTAAAAATTATATTAAAATTTGGAATGCTAATTTTTTATTATTGTTACTACCGTTATATATATATTTAAATTTGTTAATTAGTTTAGTTATACATGAAACAGTACATTTAATCGTGTATAGATCAATTATGAAAAATTTTTCAGGTTATTTAGTATTAAGAAGATTCACTTTTTCTATAATTAGAGGCAAATTAAGGAAAAGTTTAAGTATAAAAGTTCGAGCTTCTGGAGCAGTATTTACTGTTTTACTGGGAATTATACTTTATTTGTTATCCAAAGAGTTGTGGGTAAGGATTCCCGCAGTTATATTCTTATTTCACATAATCAATTTGTTACCGATATTTGGTGATGGTTATGAAATAGTAAAAGAGTTGTTAAGTCATTAGACTTAATGTTCTTATAATAGCAAAAAGAAAGGTGAGTGTTAAATGAATTATTCAACACCAAAAATAGTGGAACAAAATATATCATTAACAGAAGATAAAGTAGTTTGGTATGTAGTAGCAATAGCAATTTTACTTTTACTTGCTATTACTATTGTTGGAGCAGCAGTCTTGTACTGTTTGACTAAAGGTAAAAACTTTACAGGATCGTGGTCATATGTAAATGGTAACGGCTCAGTTAGGTTAGGATGTAAATAATTAATTAAATCAAGTTAAAAACATTATTCATATCTTGGGACATACATTTTCAAAAAGGAGGAACTATATACAGCTGTATATTATATATCACTCCTTTTTGTTTTTATTTGCGTTAATTAATAATTATTTTTGGGAGGGTATATGTTAAAAATTGAAGGACTGAGAAAGATATACAAGAAGTCTCAAAAAGGTCTAAAGTGGGCTTCATTTGAAATTAAACATGGAGAGATTCTTTGCTTAGCTGGACCTAATGGATCTGGAAAAACCACCTTGATAAACACTATCCTAGGTATTGTAAAAAAGGATAGTGGTAACATTTCATTATGCAATCAACCTTTAGAAAACTACAGAATAAATAAAGAAATAGCTTATGTATCAGATGAGATTATATTGATTGAAGAATTAACTGGTATTGAATATCTCTTATTTATAAAAAAATTGTCAATAGGTGTAACAGATAAAAGAATTGCACAATTACTAGAAATTTTTGATTTGAAGGAAGATATTCATGATTTAATAAGTTCATATTCGCATGGAATGAAAAAAAAGTTACAAATCATATCAACAATTATGAGAGATTTTCAGGTTCTAATTTTAGATGAGCCGTGTAGAGGACTAGATGTAGAAGCTATATATATAATAAAAAGAATCATTTATGAATTAAAAAGACAAGGGAAAATAATTTTAATTACTAGTCATGATTTACTTTTTGTAGAAGAAATTTGTGACAGTATATCAATAATTAGTAATGGAAAAATACTAGAAAGCGGTATGCCTGATATGTTGAAATTAAATTATAGGAAAGAAAAAATAGAGGATATTTTCTTAGAAGTAGCTTTTTTGAAGGAACGAGGTGACAGACTTGAAAAAATTCTTAATAATTTTTTTAATGATTATAACAGTATACAGAAATAAATTAAAACAGTTAATAGATACGACTGCCAAAAAAATTTTTTCTTATATTTTTGTTTTGAGTATGATCGGTATATCAACTTTTTTGGCTAATGTTTTAACTAAAGATGTGATTGTACTATTTTTAAATGGAGATTCAAAAATACTATATTCAGCAGTTTTAACATATTTAATTTCTCTATCTGTTATTACGTTCTTTTTATTTGTCATTTTAAAATTTATTGATCCAAATAATTCTAAAATATTAAAAGTTTTAGACAGTTTGGACTTGAAACCCCATATCAAGTATATAGGTTATTATTCTTTTCAATTAATAATAGAAATAGTAATTCCTTTTTTAATGTTTTCTATTATTATAGTTCCTCATTTAATACAGCATGATGTATCAATTCATATACCTATCATTATATCAGCGCTATTTTTTTCCCAGTCGTTATTCATTACTACCATATCACACATCAGTTATAATTGCCTTTATTTTATGGGGAGTAGAATTAAAATACCTTATATAAAAAGTTTTGTTTTGTTAATTCAAACAGTTATTATGGCTAGAGTAGGATTCAATACGATTACAAATATGCATATGTTTCTAGTAAACTACGATCTATTTCCAAATCATCTTTTGATTTGGAATGGTGGTTTGGTAGGTAAATTATTTATAGGGGATAGCTTTATAGTGAACAATATATTGATAATTTCAAGTCAAATTATAAGTATTATTATATGTATTTTCAGTTTTACATTACTTTCAGGAGTTGAAAGAAACAATGAATATCACTCGAAAATATTATGGAGTTTGCAAAGTCCAATGAATAGATATTTAAGTCTTTTTTTCAAAGATGTTAAATTATTATTACGTTCAGAAAACACTAGTCTGCTTTTATTTATTTTGTATGGATTGAATATTTTTATTTTTATTTCTGAAACTTCTATACCACCATTTTTATCATTAAAATTTAACGCATTATTAATCGCTACTCTTCCTTTTCCTTGTTACGGTATAGATAATAAAATGTTAACTTTCTATAAATTTTTAGGGATTGGAAAATACACTTATATTTTATCCAAACTATTAAGTGCCTATTTTATTGGTGTAATTCTATTCCTTACTACATGTGTAGTAGCGTCTTTAGATAGTTGGAAAGAATTATTTATTTCATTAAGTATTTTTACTGTATCTACTATCTGTTGCTTCATTTTAGGAATAGCATTTCCATATAATAAAAATAATCCATCTTCACAAATAAGTCTAATTTTTTTAGGAACTGTGGGATTATTTCCAATCTCTTATTTGATAAATAAATTTAGCGTTTTTTCATTTTCCATGCAACTCTTTCTGATAGTACTATTATTATTAATCGGTATATTAGTAACTATTTCTATTATTAATTTTAGATGGGAGAAGGAAAGTCTATGAGAAAAATATTCGTTGATCTTTTAAAATGTAGCGGTATATCATTTTTTATTACATTTTTGATGTTAATCATGTCAATTATCCCGATTTGCTTGATCAGTTTTTTTTTATGGAACAAATTTTCACGCACCTTATAATTTATTTACTGTCATAGGGAATACGAATGATTTAGGAAACGCAATTGAATTTAATTTTAATCAGAATTTTGGGATACAAATTCTATTATTTTATTTTTGTTTCACTTTTGTAATATTAGGAATTACATATACAAAACGCTATAAGAAAATGATATATTTAATAATTTCATTGTTTGCCATTTTGCTACAAGTTCTCTTAATGAATAGTATTGTATTAAATAAAGAACCGTTTAAGGAAACATCTATAAATGAAATCAAGGAATTAATTAAAAGTAATGAAGATACAGTTATTTATGTGGGAAGAGACAATTGTCCAGAATGTATCATTTTTAAGCCAAAATTAAGTTCATTTTTAAGTAAAGAAGGTCTGAGAATCAATTACCTGAATACTACTGGAAATGAAGAAGAAGTATCTAATTTTAAAAAGTTTTATAATGAACTTGGTGTGGTTAGCGTGCCAGCAGTCATCTTTATGGAAGGTGGTAAAATTGTCAAAGTACTTCATGGAAATAAGGCCTATAATGAGATAGAAAATAGAATGAAACAATTTACTCAGCTCAAAACTGAACAAATAAGTAAATAATTAGATCGCGGGGGCTATGCTAGTATGACAGATTCTAGTAGTGATAGTACTTTGACCATAAATAGGAAAACAAGCCGAAGAATTCCAAAAATAGGAGAAGCTATTTTCGGATTCTTCGGCTTGTTTTTCAGAGCTAGACAGGTTACAACCTTTTTTCGATTGTTTCCTTCATATATGATCTATTTGATTCGACCCATCGCTTATCAAAGCTAATTTTTACTTAGTTAATTTATTTAAAAAATCAAGATAAGCATCTAGAATCGTTTGGAAGAAGCTGAGTGTTCCTTCCACAATATGACCTTCTTCATCAACTAAATTTGCAATATTGCCAATATAAGCTTCAGGTTGTTGTAAGGTAGGAACATTTAAGAATACAAGTGATTGACGTAGGTGATGGTTCGCGCCAAATCCACCGATACCGCCAGGGGAAGCAGTGACAACTAACCCAGGTTTGCCGTCCCATGCGCTTTGACCGTAAGGGCGAGAGCCTACATCTAGTGCATTTTTAAGTACAGCAGGAACCGAACGATTGTATTCTGGAGAAACAAAAACAACACCTGCTAATTCCTTGACCTCATCACGGAAACGACTCCATTCAGCAGGAGCATTCTCTGGAGTTTCAAGATCTTCGTTATAAAAAGGCAGATCATCGATCTTTACAAAAACACCTTCATATCCTTCAGGTAGCAAGTTAGCGAAAGCCTCTGCTACTTTTCTATTGTACGAATCCTTACGCAAACTACCTACAAAAAATCCAATTTTTTTAGTCATAAAACAATTCCTCCTTCAAACTTTCTATATTTATCTTACAAAAAATAAGTAAACTCAGCAAATAAAAACACTTGAGGAACATAGCGACTAACTTAACTACTTTTTTCGACTACTTATAGTAGTTATTACGTATATATATTTGCTTCACTTGACATGGATCTTCTATAATTAGTGAATAGAAGTCTTGTCTGAAAGAGTTTGTGTGATTTTTTTAGAAAAGAGTGTAGTACATGAACTTTTGATAAAGAATGTTTCTCATTGAAACATCGGTACACATCATCGCATGACTTGGGGTAACGCAGCATCAAATAAAAAGATGAAATTGGTAGGTGGAACAAATGCATATTAACGAGTTTTTACCATTTTTGATCCCGTTAGTGATCATACAACTTGGGTTATTTTTTTATGCCCTTTATCATATTTTGACTCATACGCATTATCGATTTGGCAGTCGAACACTCTGGATCATAGTAATTCTCATAGGATTTCAATTTGTTGGTCCAATCTTGTATTTCGTGTTCGGTAAGGAGGAGGCATAATGGCGATCCTTGAACTAATCGATGTATCAAAATCTTTTGGTGAAAAAAAAGTGTTGAACCATCTTTCCCTTACCGTCAAGGAAAAGACGATCTTTGGGTTTATTGGAAAAAATGGTGCAGGGAAAACGACAACGATGAAATTGATTTTGGGGTTGCTAAAAAAAGATGCTGGAACAATCAAGGTTAATGATGAAACGGTTCACTATGGTCAAACAAAAACGAATCGCTGGATCGGCTATTTGCCAGATATTCCGATGTTTTATGACTACCTTACCGCCGAAGAGTATTTGCAATTATGCGGGGAAATCACCGAGATGCCTAAACATAAAATCCAACAAAAAACGCAAGAGTTATTAGCGTTAGTTGGATTGGCTCACGAGAAAAAAAGGATTAGGACTTTTTCAAGAGGGATGAAGCAACGTTTGGGGATTGCCCAGGGGTTACTGAACGAACCAAAACTGTTTATTTGTGATGAGCCGACTTCGGCGTTGGATCCATTGGGGCGTAAAGAAATTTTGGATATCTTATTACGTGTCAAAGAGCAAACAACGATCCTTTTTTCCACACATATTCTATCAGACGTGGAACAAATTTGTGATGAAGTGGCTTTCTTAAATGAAGGAGAAATCGTTTTATCGGGCACAGTAGCAGAATTGAAAACCCATCCTAAAAATGAAGGATTTGAAATCCAATTTCCAACTGTGAAACATTCTCAAGAATTTTTATCGCTTTTACCAGGAGCAATCATGAAAAATGAAACCCTTATTTATCCTGGCAGAACTAACGAAGACTTGCTTCGTGCACTATCTTTAATTGTTGATCACAAATTACCGATTCAATCGATTCGTCGTTTAGAACCTTCCTTAGAACAAATTTTTATGGAAGTGGTGGACAAATGAAGCAATTACTCGCGTTTTCAAAAAAAGAATGGAAGGAAAATTGGCGTACAGGTAGATTATTACTGTTGCTTTCATTAACGATCATTTTTGGGATCATGAATCCACTGATAGCCAAATTAACACCCTACATCGTTCAATCGATGTCAGAAAATTTAGCAGCATCTGGTATGAAAATCGGGGAAGTCAATGTAGATGCGCTGACTTCTTGGGGACAATTTTATAAAAACATGCCTATGTTTCTTTTATTGTTTTTGTTATTGTTTAGCTCGACCTTGACGAATGAATATCAAAAAGGAACATTGATTAATCTTTTAACCAAAGGGATGGTTCGCTGGAAAATTTATTTTACTAAATGGATCATGGGACAGTTTTTTTGGGCAGTTGGTTTTTGGGGTTGTTCCTTCATTACTTACTTTTATACTGCTATTTATTGGGATAATGAGCTGGTTGTTCAATTAGGGACAAGAAGTTTTTATTATTATTTATGGGGTGTGTGGTTATATACTTTATTTCTATGGTTGTCCTCCTTTATTTCTTCTGGCTATTTTGTGCTAGCTTGTGGAGGGATTTGTGTGGCTGGCTGTTATTTGTTATCTATGTTTACAAAAGTTGCTGAGTATTCTCCTTTTTATTTAACGACAGCTTCGAACGCATTAGGGGAAAGGATTGATTCGAGTAACTATACTTTTTCTTTAATGGTAACAGGTTTGATGATTGCTGCCTTTTTAGTGACAGGAATTCTTTTTTTCAATAAAAAAGAGAGTTGAAAAAATTTTTTATTAGCTGTAAAGAAAAAAAGCTTTACAGGGTAAAAAAAAACTGTTACACTACAACTTGTGAATAAAACAATGGAGGTGGAAATATATAATGGCAGTTAAAATCCGTTTAAAACGTATGGGTTCTAAAAAGAGTCCTTTTTACCGTATCGTCGTAGCTGATTCACGTTCTCCTCGTGATGGACGTTTCATCGAAACTGTAGGTACTTACAATCCTTTGAAAGACCCTGCAGAAGTAGTTTTAAAAGAAGATTTAGTTCTTAACTGGTTATCTAAAGGTGCGCAACCTTCTGATACTGTACGTAACATCCTTTCAAGAGAAGGCGTTATGCAAAAACACCACGAAGCTAAATTCTCAAAGAAATAAGGTGATCGGATATGAAAGATTTAAGCGAATTAGTCTTAACAATCGTTCGTCCGTTAGTCACTTATCCTGAACAAGTCCAGTTAGAAGTCACTGAGTCAAAAGACTTCTATGAATATAACCTAACTGTGGCTCCTGAAGATATTGGTCGTATCATCGGTAAACAAGGGCGTGTTGCGAAAGCAATTCGTACGATCGTTTACGGGGTACGAACAAATGCACCGAAAAAAGTGCGTTTAAATATCATCGATCATAAGGAATAAAAAAAGCTGTTTCGTCTTGACGAGACAGCTTTTTTCTTTTTGAGGGGACTACTTGGCAAATGAGTATAGAAAGCGTATCCTTAAAGTATAGAAAGGAGTAGATACCTATGAAAAAAGTTGCATTATTGATACCAGCTCTTTTACTTTTAAGTGCCTGTCAAGGGACAAATAATTCTACTGAAACAACTGATACGGTGACACCAGCGACTCATTCAACGAGTCATAGTACTTCCAAAGAAACAGATACTCAATCAACAACCAAAAAGAGTGAAAGCTCTGAGATGTCTGGAAATACAACGGAAACGGCGACTACAAAAACAGAAACATCTACACAGAATAAACAAGCACAAACCGCATTTGAAGAACTGAAAGAAAAATACCCAACGACACCGATGCCACAAGAGATTCCGATTACAACAGGGAAATTAAACATCGCTGCTGCCGAAACCAAACAGGGCTTTTCGATCTTATACTATGATCTACCGAAAGCCTATGTCTTAAATGCCAAAGAGTTAAACCAAGAAACCCCGATGGCTTCTTATCTTTACCAATATGGTTTTGCTTCTAGTCAAGAAGCAATTGATGCCTTGAGACCAGTTACAGTTGATACAAATGGCCGACAAGTCGATTTGGGCTACAATATCACTGGCTATCAACAAGGAGCGGCGGGATCTAGTATTCTAGAATGGCAAGAAGGAAATTGGAGTATTCGTGTCCGGGCAAGTAATATTGAAGGACAAGATCCTGTACCGTTAGCCAAAGAAATCGTTGCTTACTTAGAAAAAGCAAGTTTGCCTGCGCCTGAGAAGTACGGGAAAATTACGGTTGAAATGAATGATTCTTCCCAACAAGCTACACAAGTAAGCTGGCAAGAGCCTAAAAATGTTTATACTGTTACCCACAAAGATACTCTTTCCGCATTGAAAATGGCTGTTTCTATGAACCAATAAATGATTGGAAAATGATATAGAAAAGCGAAAAGAAAGTAGAATTGCATATGCACACATGCTAAAATAAGGCAGATACGTCAAAAACACGTTCAGCCATTTAAAAACCATTGTTTGGTTGAAACATGTGTGAAAAGGAAAAGGGGATACAAGTTGACTGAATATTTAAATGTTGGAAAAATCGTAAATACTCAAGGGATCAAAGGAGAAGTGCGCGTCATTTCTACCACAGATTTTCCAGAAGAACGATATAAAAAAGGTGCTGTACTTACCTTGTTTCAAGAGAAGAAAGCGCCAATTGAATTAACCGTCAAAAGTCATCGTAAACATAAAAATTTTGACTTGTTAAGTTTTGAAGGGCATCCTTCAATCAATGATGTTGAAAAATATCGAGACGGTATTTTAAAAGTTTCAAAAGAAGAAACGATCGAGTTGCCAGAAAATGAATTTTATTATCATGAGATCATTGGAGCAAAGGTCGTTGAGGAAAATGGAAATGAATTAGGTAAAATCAAAGAAATTCTTTCACCAGGTGCTAACGATGTTTGGGTAGTCCAACGACCAAAGAAAAAGGATGTTTTGCTTCCTTATATTGACTCAGTGGTTAAAACAGTTGATTTAGAAAATGGGGTCATTTACGTCGAGATTCCAGAAGGATTGATCGATGATGAAAATTGATGTCTTAACACTCTTCCCACGAATGTTTGAAGGACCAATGGGTGAATCGATCATCGGTAAAGCGGTCAATAAAGGATTGTTAGAGATCAATGTTTCTAATTTTAGAGACTATTCCGATAATAAACATCAAACGGTCGATGATTATCCATATGGTGGCGGGGCAGGGATGTTGTTAAAAGTCCAACCTATCTATGACAATATCAAAGCAATTGAACAAGCAAATCCTGAAACAAAAAAACGTGTGATTTTATTGGATCCAGCTGGTAAACGATTTGATCAAGCGATGGCGGAAGAATTTTCGAATGAAGAACATTTAGTATTTATTTGTGGACATTACGAAGGCTATGATGAACGAATCCGTTCGCTAGTTACGGATGAAGTCTCTTTAGGTGATTATGTCTTGACTGGTGGCGAACTCGGCGCAATGGTGATGATCGATGCAACGGTGCGCTTATTACCGGACGTTTTAGGAAATCAAACATCCGCTCAAACAGATTCTTATTCAACGGGATTATTGGAACATCCTCAATATACACGGCCAGCAGAATTTAACGGGATGAAAGTCCCAGAAGTTTTAACAAATGGAAACCATAAATTGATTGAAGAATGGCAACTGAAAGAATCCTTAAGAAGAACATATCAACGCCGACCTGACTTATTGGAACAATTATCAATGACTCCACAAATGCTGAAATTGTTAGAAGAAGTCAAAAAAGAAGAATCAGACGAAATAGAATAAGAAATATCAATATGACTCTTTACACTAAATTGATAGTGTGATAATATTTTATGGTGAGTGCAAAAGCACTTAACTATTACGATGTTCCGCTGTGAGGGAAAACTCATAAGAATGTTTGGAATAAGGAGAAAAGATCAATGAATCCATTAATCGAAGAATTAACAAAAGAACAATTACGTTCTGACATCCCAGCTTTCCGCCCTGGTGACACTGTACGTGTTCATGCGAAAGTTGTCGAAGGTACACGTGAACGTATCCAGTTATTTGAAGGTGTTGTAATCAAACGCCGCGGAGCTGGAATCAGCGAAACTTATACAGTACGTAAAGTTTCTAACGGAGTAGGTGTTGAACGTACATTCCCATTGCATACACCACGTGTTGCAAAGATCGAAGTCGTTCGCTACGGTAAAGTACGTCGTGCAAAATTGTACTACTTACGTGCATTACACGGAAAAGCTGCTCGTATCAAAGAAATCCGTCGTTAATCTATCGTTATCTGATAGTGGAAGAACCCTTGAATTTCAAGGGTTCTTTTTTTGATTATTTTTATAAGCAGTAAGTCTAGATTGTTTGACATTATAGATTTGCAAGAGTGGCAAACAAGGAGCAAAAAGTCGAGTCACTTTGGTATATCTTAAATATACGTCAATCAGATGACACGATGACAGTCCTATTCATACCAAAGGGGCGACAGATCTGGTAGGTGAACGTAATCAGCTTATCAAGTTTATATGTACTACACGCAAACGCTATGCGTATTAAAGAGATCAGAAAAAAATCCTGCTAGAGAGTGTCTAAAAATATAAAGTGCGACAGTCCTTGAATACTAAGAACTTTTTTTGAATGTTTTTACTAACAATCGTTTTGTCATTGGCAAGTTAACTGAAAATGAGACTGAAGAATCTGTTCTGATTCATCAGTCTCATAATTTCGACTTATTCAAAATGCAACGATGATCCCAAAGGTCGGTTGTTAAGAGAATTGAGGACTTTTTTTACATATTTACTAAACGAGAAAGTCCACTTTTTTAGGAGCGGAGGTGTCAATTATTGATTAGTGATTTCAGCTTCCTTTTGAGCCATTTTTGCCGTTACGTGTTCATCAATTCGTAGGAATGGTAGATAGATAAATACGCTAACCGCAATGATTAGAACTTGCAGTACTGCTGCTCGCCAATCCCCACCTGTCGCAAGGAATCCTGAAATAACTGGTGGTGTGGTCCACGGTATCTGAACTACCACATGATTGATTAAGCCGGCTGCAGTCGCAAAGTAGGCAGTTACTAATGAGAAGATTGGTGCTAACACAAACGGAATAATTAGACTCAAGTTAAATACGATCGGTAATCCAAAGATGATCGGCTCGCTGATATTAAACATCGCTGGTGTTACCGATAGTTTAGCAAAGTCTTTATAATCTTTTCGACGACTGAAGATGAAAATCGCAATCAATAAGGCGATCGTATTTCCTGAACCACCCATAACAGCAAAAGTATCCTTGAAAGCCATGTTGATAATATGTGGGATGTGTTCATGGTTTGCATAAGCTGCCATATTTTCTTGCATGTTTTGTAATAAGAACGGATCAAGTAAAGAACCTGAAATTACAGCTTGATGAATTCCAAAACCAAAGAATAAATTGGCGATTGATGTGATTAAGATAAAGCCAGGTAAACCAGTTGTGATGTGACTTAAAGGTCCCGTGATCGCTTTAGTGATCACGCCATTTACGTCCATGTTGAATAACTGATTGACAGCGAAAGATAGAATCGCAAAACCAGTAACAGTAATCATGATCGGGATCAATACATTGAATGACTTCAACACTGCGGGCGGGATATTTCCAGATAGTTTGATTTGCAATTTTTCATTTGTAGATAATTTAATGAATAGCTCAGTAGCTACTAATCCAACAAAGATTCCGACAAACATTCCTGATGCACCTGTATGGGAACCTGGAATAACTCCGGTTACTTCAATCGCTTTTTTTGCATTTTCCGGAGTGAACATCATTTTCATTGGTGTTAAAACGATGAAAGTTGAGATCGAAACTAAAACCGCTGCGATATGATTTGTATAATTTCTGCTAACACACATATGATAAGAAACTGCAGCTACAACTAATAGCGTCGTAATACTCAATGTTCCATTGGCGATCGACATGCCAATTTCTTGAACTTTCATTAATGTTTCGGGTTTAACAATTTTACCCATAAAACCAGTTGGTTCTAAGATAACGTAATTAATCAAAGTCACGAATCCAGCTAACATCATAAATGGCATGAATGTTGCAAATGCATCGCGTAATGTACGCATATGAATTTGATTTCCTAGCTTCGATGCGATCATACCAAATCGTTCAAACACCTGTTCCTTCTTATTTGTTTTCTTCATGGTATATTCTCCTTGTTTTTTTATTTGTAAGCACTTACCGTAGTTCAATAATAGAACGGAATTTGATAAAAGTAAATAACTTTTTTTAAAATTATATACTTTAATAAAAAAGGGCAAAAAAAAGAGCTGATTTCCTCAGCTCTTTCAATCATTTTTCAACAAAAACGGCTTCAAAAACAAAATCTTGATACAAATGCCTTGTAATGGAGTATTCAAAAGGAGTCCCGTTTGCCAAAGAAACACTTTTTTCAACTTCGATCATAAAGTCTCCGGCATCAATTCCTAATATATTTGCATCAAACTCGGTTGCCAGTACGCCCTTCATCCAAACGTGAGAAGCATTGATCTCTAACTGCAGTTCATTGCGAATATAGGAATAAACCGATTTTTTCAAGTGTTTAGGTTCCAAACCAGGAATAATTGATAGCGGCATAAAAGTTTGTTCCAATGAATAGGGTTGTTGATCGACAAAACGACTGCGAACAATATTATAAATGTATTCCTTGTCGTTAATCTGTAATCGCTCTGCTATTTTTTTTGACGGTAATTCAATTGAAAACATATGAATTTCAGAGTCTACATGTTCTTCGCCAACTACGCTCATAAAACCTTCGCTTGGACCGAAAACTTTCGAATTATGGATCGGTTTGCGCAAAACTTCGGTTCCAAATCCACTTCGACTATGTAAAACTCCTTCAGAAACTAACATGTCTAATCCTTTTTTTACTGTCAATTTACTCGTATGATATTGTTTTGCCAATTCGGAACCAGTTGGTAATTTTTCACCGATTGCGTAAGTACCGTTTTCAATTTTCTTTTTTACATCAGAATAAACTTCCATATATTTCGCATTCTTCTTCATTTTTTCCCTCCTATAGTTACCGCGTAAAGATATAAATAATTATATACCTTTCTTTAATTTTAGCAATCTTTAAAGAGTAAAACAATTAACATTTATAAAAAGTATATATTTTTTAATAAAAAAATATTCCAATTTATTGGAAGCGGTGTTATGATGGAGTAGTACTCAAGAGAATGTCATTTTAGGAGGATACAATGAACAAACAACAATTAACATTTCCAGAAAACTTTTGGTGGGGTTCTGCTTGGTCAGCTGAGCAAGCAGAAGGTCGTGGTGAAACTGGAAAAGCCGAAACGGTTTGGGAACGTTGGTACAAAGAACAACCATACCGTTTTTATCAAAGGATTAGTTCAGAAATTACGACAGATCACATTCATCGTTATAAAGAAGACGTTCAACTGATGAAGCAAACCGGACATAATTCCTTTCGGGTCTCGATCTCTTGGGCGCGGATGTTCCCAAATGATGGAGTAGGGGAGGTAAATCCAAAAGCGGTTGAATTTTATCGGGATTTATTTACTGAGATGAATAACAATGGTATTAAAGTATTCGCCAATCTTTATCATTTTGATATGCCAGCAGCCCAACAGGATAAAGGCGGTTGGGAATCACGGGAAGTTGTCGATGCATATGTGCAATTTGCAGTTACTTGTTTCAAGGAGTTTGGCGATCTCGTCTACCACTGGTTCACTTTCAATGAACCGTTGGGGCCGATCTTAGGGTCATATTTGGAAGACTTCCATTACCCAAATTTGATTGATTTCAAACGAGGAGCGCAAGCGGCTCACTTTACTATTTTGGCTCACGCGAAAGCAATTGCAGCACACAAAGAGTTGAATTTGAACAGTAAAATAGGTGTTATCTTGAATTTAAGCCCGACATTTCCAAGGAGTCAAACCCCCGCTGATGTGAAGGCAGCTGAAATTGCGGATCTTTTTTATGTTCGCAGTTTTTTAGATCCAATGGTCAAGGGTGTTTATCCAGAAAAATTAATTAACCTTTTACGTGAATATGATCAATTGCCAACGGATTATACCGAGGAAGACCTGCGTTGTATCAAAGAGAACACGGCACAAATCTTAGGATTGAACTATTATGAACCACGTCGTGTGAAGGCTCGTTTAACTGCAATCAATCAAGAGGGTCCGTTCTTACCGGATTGGTTTTTTGAGAATCATGTGATGCCGGGACGACGGATGAATGAATATCGTGGTTGGGAAATTTATGAAAAAGGTATCCATGATTTATGCATGGATATCAAAGAAAACTATGGGAATATCGAATCCTTTATCTCTGAAAATGGGATGGGCGTAGCAGATGAGGAACGCTTTATGGATGAAAGTGGGCAAGTGATTGATGATTACCGGATCGAATATATCCAAGATCACCTCGCCTATCTTTGGAAAGCAATCAATGACGGCTGTAATATCAAAGGGTATCATCTTTGGACCTTTATTGACTGCTGGTCCTGGATCAATGCATATAAGAACCGTTATGGACTAATTTCTCTTGATCTGCCAACCCAAAAACGGACGATCAAGAAAAGTGGTGAGTTCTACAAACAGTTAAGCAATCAAAATGGGTTTGAGTATGATATTGATCGATTGGTATAGCAAAAAATGAGTGGAAAAACTTGTATTTTTGTTTGAAAATCTTTTATCTAGAAATCTTAGAGTTATTCATTCAATGGGATTGTTCAAATAAGCATCGGGACTGGGACAAAAGTTCTCTCAGTATCTTCTAGTATCTCTAAAAACGGATAAACGGTGTTCAAGAAGCAACTCCTCAACAATAAGCGATGATTTTCTAAAATATGAGGAGCTATTTTAAAAAATCCTCTCTTATTCGCTCGGAGCTAAACGCTTCTTTCACGACCTCTTGCTAAACGGTGTTCAAACATCAGCTCCTTGAAATAAGCCTGAATTTTTCAAAACATGAGAAGCTGTTTCAAAAAATTCTTTCTTATTGTCATCAGAGCTACCCGATGTTTTCACGACCTCTGATTCACGGTGTTCAAAGAGCTGACCTTCGGCGATAAGTCAAAAAATCTCAAAACATGGGGAGCTGTTTCGAGATTTTCATCCTTAATGCTCCTGCGATTACTCATCGCAGTTTTTACTTGGTGAGCGCTCAGGTCAAGACACTCTTTTCACGACCTCAAGAGAAACACAAAAAACGCTTGGTGTTCGTTTATTTGTTCCCATAGATCTACTGGCTATAAATAGCTCATCGCTTTGTTCAAAAAAACAGAAGCCATTTTCAGTATTGTGCACGAATTGTTTAACTATCACACATTGATTAGTAACTGGGATAGTAGTTGAGAGCGTAGCGTATTCTTTTGTAAAATGAAAGGTCTGAAACAATCATTAACCTAAAAAGAAAGTAAGCCTGATTTTGATTCATTACGTCAAAGTCAGGCTTATTTTTTCTGTTCTAGGCACAATCTTTCACGAATTTTCTTCAATTAAGTACCATGAGTGCGAAGGTGCTTAATTAATGGATCCTGTTTTCCACGTAAATGAAAACGACGGAATGTCAATTAGATACCTGATTGTTTTTCTATGTTTTTACTAATTGTTCAAGCAACGATTGAATGAACATTAGCAAGAAATTTCATTTAGCTATACGAACAACTGCAAATTATTTTGAAAATAGAAGATTCAATGAGTAAACCAACGCACCAGTATGTCCTAGTACAGCCGGAAATCAAAAAGCCTAAAATAATTAGGAGCAGTGAGATTGAAGAGGGATCGGAATATTCAGATGGGAAATACCGAAAGAGTTTTTATAGGGTGAGTCATTTTCATTTTTAACAAAACAATTTACTCCGGTTTCAGTGAGGTAGTTTGGTAATGGAATAAGAGAAAAATTTTTTATCGTTATTTTAAAATAACATTTTTAATAGGAAGGTGTATCTCGTTTATTATATGTATCTTTATTCTTAATGTTGATAATGTAATTTTTTGTTGTAATATTTTTTTATGATAACAGACTTTTTGTTTTTATTATAACAAATTTATCTTATTAAATATTTTATATTTTTTTATTTTATAAATGAATATACTGAATATATTATGAGATGTGTACTTATGTTATATATGAAGGGGTAGGGAAGGAAAAGGGGACATAAGATGACATAAAATGGCTTTACACTCAGTTCAAAAGGAGGGAAGTGTCCAGTGAGGTTGTAGATTAAGGAGTATCATCTTATTTTGATCAGATCATAAAAGAGAAAGTATACATATCATGTGAAAAATCTGTATGGCATCATGAATTATTCTCTAATTCATTTATAGGAGGAATCGTTATGGCTATTGATCATAAACAAGTGACTCAATTGGAAAAATTAGCATTAAACATTCAACTAGATATTTTGATAAGTGTTAAACAAAGAGGAGAAGAATCAATGGATTGTTCTTTTTCTATGATCAAATTGTTAGCTGTTTTATACGGTAAACAGATGAAGATTGACCCGAAAAAACCAGATTGGGGAAATCGTGATCAATTAGTTTTAGCTAAAAGTCATGCGGTATTGGAATTATATAGTACTTTATCTAATCTAGGGTATTTTGATAAGAAGTGGCTATGGACGATGAGTCATCAAGGGGACAGACTCCCTAAAAAGTTAGATCGTTCAAAGACTCCTGGAATCGATGTGACAATCGGGGACTTAAATAACGGTGTTGCAATAGCTGCAGGTCTTGCGATGGGATTAAAAATAGCAAATAAGGAAAATGATGTTTATTTAGTGATGGATGAAGACGAATTAAAAGATGAACGTTGCTGGCAAGTATTTCAGTGTATTGCTCATTTTAAATTAGATCATTGCTTGGTAATTATTGATAGTGGTTATAGAAAACGAGAACAGTTAAGCAAAAGGTATGAGAAATCTTATCTATTGAAAAGAAAAGCAGAGAAGGCTGGGTTTTATACGTTACTCGTTGATGGGACAAATATCAAAGCAATCAATGAGGCGATTGAAGAGTATAAAATGAGGACGACACAAGCCTTCTGTATTGTTTTAGAAAGTTATCCAGAGCGAGTGCTATCAGACTTAACAATGGACGATCATGAGGATTCAAGTAAAAAAATTCCTAAAACATTCCATCAAGAGATAGAAAAAACGATTTTGAAATTACAAGAAAAGCTTGAAAGGATGAGCTAAATGGTTCAGTTAAGTAACTCGTTATCTGTAAGGAAAGAACTTCGTACTTGCATAGTTGATACATTAAATGAATTAATGACAAAAAACCACAATATCGTTGCGTTAGAAAATAAGTTTGAATCATTTAGTAATTGGGTTGATTTAAAAAATGAACACCCAAAGAGATATCTCAACATGCCTGTGGATGAAGAGAACATGGTAGGTATTGCAGCGGGGTTAAGTTTAGCTGGCTACCAACCTTTTATCCATCTTTTTGATTCTCATGCGATTCGAAAAATTTTTGATCAATTATTCATTTCCGAAGGATACGGTGGAAATACCATCAATATTTTTGGGGAATATTTCGCTTCTAATCGAAATGGAAAGGAACGCGTCAATGAACTAGGGGAAGATTTAGCGTTGATGACAATGATCCCAAATTCAATTATTTGTGAAGCAACAGATGAGGTGCAAATGGCATGGATCATCAAAGAATTTAGCCAATTGAGCGGTATTCACTATGTACGCGGAGAAAATAAAAGGGTACCTAATATCTATAAAAAAGAAACGACTTTTCAATTAGGCAAAGGAAACATTGTATGGTATGGAACAGATATTTTAATTATTGTCGCTGGCAGATTAGTTTACGAAGCTCTCAATGTTGCTAAGCGGTTAAAGTCCTGTCAAATTAGTTGCGAAGTCATTGATATGTTCACGATCAAACCAATCGATAAACAGTTGATCCTTAACGAGTTGAAAGGGAAAACACAAGTGGTCACTATCGAAAATTATGCAGTTATTGGTGGCTTGAGCAGTGCGGTGAACAGAGCTCTTACAGAAAATAAAGCAGCTGTTCCGTTGAGAAAGATAGAGATTGTGAAGCTTAGGCAACAAACGGATGTGCCAATCCAGACAGAAGGTTTTGACTTAGTGGTTCAGTTGATTGTTGAAACAATATTAGCGAATGAGCTAGATCGATAACGGAAAAATTGAGCTGGATCATGATAAAGGATAAAATTTCTTGAAAAAAATTAGTGTATCAAAGAAAGCCTATGAAATATTGATTCTAATCGAAATACATAAAGATCCTTGATTGATCAAGGAAATGAAGAAAACGAAAAAGGCAGCGTTTGGATTGGCCCGATGAAAGGGCCATTTGGGCGCTGTCTTCCTTTAATTTTTCGTTTCTTTAACTACTTAAAAGAGTTTTAATCAATTAATAATTGAACATGTTTGCCAAAAGTTTCTTTTTGACTATCGGATATAGCAGAATCGGTAATCAAATAGTCGACTTCTTGGAGTGGATAAAAGCCATAGAAATCTTTTTTATCAAGTTTATGATGATCTGCTACGATATATCGTATTTCAGCGCTGTTCAATGCGTAACGTTGAGTCAATCCTTCATCTTCATTTGAAGTGAAAACGGATGTTTTATCTAATCCATTTACCCCGATGAAACTTTTTTTTACATGGATATTTGCAATAAAATCATTGGCGATCGTCCCAACGAAAGCGCCGGTCTTATTTCGATAGGAGCCGCCGATCAGGATGATCTCAAATCGAGGATCACTTTTGAATTTGTTAAACACATGGATCGAATTGGTAATGATTTTAGCATGGTTAATCGTCAAAAAATCATAAGCTAATTCAATCGTTGTTCCAGGTCCTAAAAAGACAGTATCGCCTTCGTGGATATGATTCGCAATGATTGTGGCAATTTCTATTTTTTCTGACAAATGAAGATCCTTTTTTTCCCGATGACTTAGTTCGATCACGGAAGTTTTAGGATTTAATAGTTTGGCACCACCATGAATGCGAATGATTAACCCCTTATCCTCCAATTCCTGCAAATCTCTACGAACAGTCATATCAGCTACTTTCAATTCTTGAACAATATCGGCCACTTTCACGATGCCGTTCTTCTCTAGTTGTGCTAATAAGTATTTTTGTCGTTCTTCTTTTAACATGATATAAACTCCCTGATATTTCGTGGTTCTTATTTTTTTTGTTTGAAATAAACATAAAACATTCAAAGGAGGTTGTCAAATATTAAAGGTTTGTATAAGAAAATAGATTGACATGTTAAAAACATTCGGTTACTATTTGTTTGTAAAGGACAAAAACGAACACAAACAAACATAAACTGGAACAAATATAATGTTCTTGTAAGAGAATGGAGGAAGAAAAATGGATAAAGAAACAGTAGCAATGATTGGATTTGAAGTGGTAGCTTTTGCTGGTGAAGCAAGATCGAAATTGATCGAAGCGTTAGCTAAAGCAGAGAAGGGGGAATTTGAAGAAGCCAATGGATTAGTTGAAGAAGCAAATCAGAGTTTGGTTGAAGCGCACAATTCTCAAACTAAAATGTTAGCTGCTGAAGCGAGTGGTGAAACAATTGAAGTAGGGTTTATTATGGTTCACGCCCAAGATCATCTAATGACCACGTTGCTATTGAAAGATGTCATTCAACATCTCTTTAATATTTATAAAAAATCATAGAGGAGCCTGGGTATGAATGCAATGATCAAACGTATCGAAAAAATGAAACCGTTTTTTGAGAAAATTTCTAATAATTCTTATTTAAGAGCAATTAGGGATGGTTTTATCAGTCTTATCCCTGTCATTCTTTTTTCAAGCTTTTTTTTATTGGTAGCATATGTTCCCAACGCATTCAATTTTCATTGGGGAGAAGAAATAGAGTCCATTCTAATGAAAGCGTATAACGGGTCCAGGGGGATATTAGGGATCTTAATGGCTGCTACAGTGACCAAGAGTTTGACAGAGAACTTTAATACTAAATTGCCAAAAACGAATCAAATCAATAGTACTTCAACCATGATCGCTGCTTTTATTGGTTTCTTGATTGTTGGGGTTGATTCGTTAGAAGGTGGATTTGCTTCTGATTACATGGGGACCAAAGGATTGATGACAGC
The DNA here is from genome assembly GCF_051714985.1 of Enterococcus sp. AZ078. Lineage (NCBI taxonomy): Bacteria > Bacillati > Bacillota > Bacilli > Lactobacillales > Enterococcaceae > Enterococcus > Enterococcus sp. AZ078. The sequence goes on along the minus strand of NZ_JBIOSW010000001.1, from coordinate 2,009,829 downwards.
GTTCATTGTTGGTTTTATTGTTCCTAATATCTATCGATTCTGTGTTAGCAAGAATTTGACAGTGAAAATGCCAGAGGAAGTTCCTGGTAATATCTCACAGACATTTAAGGATTTGATCCCGATTACACTGTCGACCGTCTTTTTTTGGGGATTTGATTTGGGTTTTCGTAACCTTGTCGGTAGTGGGTTTTCAGAAAAATTGATTGAGCTGTTCCAACCAATTTTCTCAGCGGCCGATGGCTATTTTGGGTTAGCACTCATTTTTGGGGCAATGGCGTTTTTCTGGTTTGTCGGTATCCACGGTCCCTCTATTGTTGAGCCAGCTGTTGCTGCCATCTACATAACAAATGTAGAGATGAATTTTCAACTGTATCAAAGTGGGGAACATGCACCGAAAATTTTATCTCAAGGCTTACAATACTTTGTTGCCACACTAGGTGGGACGGGTGCGACATTGGTCATTACGTTGATGTTTGCTTTTCTAGCAAAGTCAAAGCAGTTAAAAACAATGGGACGTGCCTCAGCGATTCCCGTTTTGTTTGGTGTGAATGAACCCATGCTGTTTGGTGCACCAATTGTATTGAATCCTATCTTTTTTATTCCTTTTATTCTTGCACCGATCCTCAATGTCTGGATCTTTAAATTTTTTGTTGAGGTGTTAGATATGAATGGATTCATCTACAATCTGCCATGGACAACTCCTGGACCAGTAGGGTTGATCTTAGGGACAGGTTTTGCTGGACTATCGATCGTTTTGATGATTGTTTTATTAACAGTTGATTTTGCGATTTACTATCCATTTTTCAAAGCCTATGACAATGAATTATTAGTGAAAGAAAAAGAAATAGGGCACGGGGATCAGTTGGAAAGTACAACTGTCAAACCAGCAGTCGTTTCACCGGCATTTGCTAAACAAAAGAATGATCAGACTAATGTTCTTGTACTTTGTGCCAATGGAGCAACTAGTTCGATGTTAGCCAATGCAATTAAAAAGGGTGCGAAGGAATTGAGTATCGGTGTGGATGCGACGGCAATGGCTTATGGGCAACATAAAGATCAGATTGGCGAGTTTGACTTGATTATCTTAGCTCCGCAAATGGCTTCGATGCTTGAGGAACTGAGAGAAAGTGCGAAGGACCATAAAACACAAACTGTTTCTACTACGGGAATCGAGTACGTCAAACTTGCAAAAGCACCTACTGATGCGGTCAACTTTGTTTTTGAAAATCTAACATGATGTGGAGGATGCGATGAATAAATTTCCAGAACATTTTATTTTTGGAGCGGCAACGGCCGCTTATCAAGCTGAGGGTGCCCTTTCAATAGGAAACCGTGGGAAAAATTATTGGGATGATTACCTTAAAAAGACAGGGACGTTTGACCCTAGTCAAGCAAGTGATTTCTATAATCGTTATGCAGAAGACTTACAAGCATGTCATCAGTTTGGCATCAATGGCATTCGGATTTCGATTGCCTGGTCTAGGATCTTTCCTAGTGGGAGGGAGAAGGTCGATCCGATCGGTGTCCAATTTTATCATCGTTTGATCGATTCTTGTATCAAAAATGGAGTCACGCCGTTTGTGACTTTGCACCATTTTGATACACCAGAGAAGCAATTTAAAGATGGTGATTGGTTGTCTGCAAATATGGTGGATGATTATGTTGACTTTGCGCAATTTTGTTTCGAAGAATACGGGGACAAAGTGAAACATTGGATCACGATCAATGAACCTTGGTCAGTGGTTGCCGGTCAATACATCATCGGTCATTTTCCGCCAAACAATCAATATGAGCTGGGTAAAGCGATCCAATCGATGCACAACATGATGGTTGCCCACGCTCGCGTAGTCAAAAAATACAAGGAAGCTAATTACCAAGGTGAGATCGGGATCGTTCATATTTTAGAATCAAAGTACGGGATAACTGATCAGAGAGAAGATAGCCTGTCAGCGAAGAAAGAACATATCTTGGCGAATCAATTTCTATTGGATGCGACGTTTAAAGGGGAATACTCAGCAGAAACGATGCGTGTGATCAATGAGATCTTATCTGCAAATGGGGCGCAGCTTGAACTCAAAATAGAAGATTTTGATCATCTAAAAGAAGCAGCAAAAATGATTGATTTTTTAGGAGTCAATTATTATGCGAGTCATTTTTTAAAAGGCTATACAGGAACATCAAAAATCCAACATAACGGAACTGGTGAAAAAGGAAGTAGTATCTTTGCCTTGCAAGGTGTAGGAGAAAGGGTAACAAATCCTGTAATCCCAACGACTGACTGGGATTGGCCGATCTATCCACAAGGGTTGGAAGATATGCTTCTCTTGATCAAACAGAATTATCCGAACTATGGAAAAATCTATGTAACAGAAAATGGTTTAGGGAGTAAGGATCATTTTGAAGCGGGACAAATCAATGATGAGGAGCGGATCGATTATGTTCGTCTTCATCTAGCCGCTATTTTACGGTCGATCGACCAAGGTGTGAGAATTGAGGGATACTTTATTTGGTCGTTGATGGATATGTTTTCTTGGACGAATGGTTACAATAAACGTTATGGATTATTTTACGTAGATTTTGATACGCAGCAACGATTTCCTAAAAAGAGTGCTTATTGGTACCAAAAAATCAGCAAAGAAAAAGTATTGGATCAACCGATTAAAAATGAAACTAGCGAGAAATGAGAAACTAAACAGGAGGAAAAATGAGTATGCGAGTAGTCATTGGTGCGGATAGCGACGGAATGGAATTAAAAGAATGGTTAAAAGATAAGCTCGTGCAAGAGGGATTTGAAGTAGAAGATAAAAGTATTCAACCAGCAGAAGATTTTATTGCATCTACATTAGCTATCACAACAGATTTAAAAGAACACCCGGAAAGTCTAGGGATTGCTATTGATGGTTATGGTGTAGGTAGCTTTATGGTCGCAACAAAAATAAAAGGAATCGTGGCAGCTGAAGTGTCGGATGAAAGAAGTGCTTATATGACTAGAGACCATAATGATGCCCGAATGATTACCTTAGGCGCAGCGATTGTTGGTAAAGAGCTTGCGTTAAATATCGTTAAGGGATTTTTGACCGCATCTTATAGTGGTGGTCGTCATCAGATTCGTGTAGATATGTTAAATGAAATGGGTTAAGAAAGGAGCAGATAATGAGAATAGCAATTGGATGTGACCACATCGTAACAGATACAAAAATAGCAGTTGCGGATTTTTTGAAATCAAAAGGGCATGAAGTATTGGATGTAGGGACCTATGATTTTACCCGCACACATTACCCGATATATGGGAAAAAAATTGGAGAAGCAGTAGTTAAAAAAGAAGTTGATTTAGGCGTATGTTTATGTGGAACAGGTGTCGGGATTACCAATGCAGTCAATAAAGTACCTGGAGTAAGAGGTGCGTTGGTTCGTGACATGACCAGTGCCATCTATGCAAAAGAGCAACTAAATGCGAACGTCATTGGTTTTGGTGCCAGAATCACAGGAGAATTTTTGATTTGTGATGTCATCGAAGCCTTTATTCAGGCAGAATATCAAGAAACAGATAAAAACAAACAGTTGATCGAAAAAATCAACCAGTGTGAAAGCACAAATGCTTCGCAAGAGAAGCCGGAATTTTTTGCAAAATTTCTTAAAAAATGGGAAATGGGCGAATACGAAGACTAAAAAGGAGCGTGACATAGAAGCAATGGATGGAAAAATGAAACATTTAAAAAAACTCTGGAATAAAGAACAAATCTTTGCCGCTTTAGCAATTGATCAACGAGGTGCATTACGTAAAATGCTTACCAAAGCAAAAGGAGAAGAAGCATGTGCTAAAGAGCTGGAAGAATTTAAGATGATCGTGTCTTCGCAACTAACAAAAGATGCGTCAGCGATTTTGTTAGACCCGGAGTATGGCTTGCCTGCAGCGAAAGCGAAAGAAGCTGGCTTACTTCTTGCCTATGAAAAAACGGGATATGATAGTACCGTGCCTGGAAGACTTCCTGATCTTTTACCTACTTGTTCAGTTAAGAATCTAAAAGAGGCAGGTGCAGATGCTTGTAAATTCTTACTTTATTATGATGTTGATGAAAGTGACGAAATCAATGAGCGAAAACAGGTATTTATCGAACGGATCGGCTCAGAATGTCAGGCAGAAAATTTACCATTCTTTTTAGAATTAGTTTCATATGATCAAAACATTTCTGATAGTCAATCAAAAGAATATGCGATGAAAAAACCTGGTAAAGTCATAAAAATGATGGAGAAATTTTCTGAAGAGCGATTCAATGTCGATGTCTTGAAAGTGGAAGTTCCTGTCAACATGCACTATGTAGAAGGATATGGTCAAACGGATTTCGTACATACGAAAGAAGAAGCAGCGAAATTTTTCCAAGAACAAGCTGCTGCTACCCATTTGCCTTATATCTTTTTAAGTGCCGGTGTCGAAGCAGAATTATTTTATGAAACACTACGTTTTGCCAAGGCAGCAGGATCGACCTTCAATGGGGTTCTTTGTGGTCGGGCAACGTGGAGTGCTGGGGTAGAAACTTTTGTTAAACACGGAAAAGAAGCGGCAATGACGTGGATGAACGAAGAAGGAAGTAAAAAAATCCAACAACTCAACCAAGTACTGAAAGAAACTGCAACACCAGTAGCGTTATAAAAAAGGCTATGAATACCATTTGTTCGGAGGGTATAAACATAGCGGGCAACTTTACTGAATGAACATTTTTTGAAACGCTTCTTCTATTTTTTATAATGGAGAAAAATAGACAAGAATAAATAATCAAGAGATATAAAGATAGTGTAAAGAAACGATTTAAAGTTTCACACTATCTTTATATCTTTTTTTGTATGATCAAATCATAAAGGAGAGAGGAAAAATGATGATTATATTTGGTTTGATTAGTGCTTTATTAATGATTTATCTTTTCTGGTTTTTATTTAAGGGGGAAGAGTTATGAGTAGTATCATTTATCAAGGATTGTTTTTTTTATTTGTGTTACTAATTCTAGCGTTACCTCTTGGGTGGTATATTAAACAAATCATGCAAAATAACATACCTAAAGGCGTACGATTTTTGCAACCCGTTGAAAAACTATTTTATAAAATAATCGGACCAGTAAGTCAGAAAGAAATGACGGCGAAACGCTACATTTTTAGTGTATTGTCATTAAGCCTTTTTTCGCTCATTTTACTGATTGGTCTGTTAATGACACAAGAATGGTTGCCGGGAGGGAATACAGTTAAAAATCTTTCTTTCCCATTAGCCCTCAATACGGCAGTTAGCTTTGTAACGAATACTAATTGGCAAGCCTATGCTGGGGAAACTACCTTATCGAATTTTTCGCAAATGTTTGGCTTAACAGTTCAAAATTTTGTATCTGCAGGTGTTGGTTTAGCAGTTTTGATTGCCTTATTAAGAGGTTTGACTCAAGTGAAAAATAAACGGCTAGGGAATTTTTGGCAAGATTTAACCAGAGGTCTAGTCTATATCTTATTGCCGCTTTCCATCGTTTTAGCCATCTTATTAATCTCTCAAGGAACGATCCAAACGTTTCAATCAGGGTTAGCTTATCAAGGATTAGAAGGAAAAGATTTGTGGTTGTATCTAGGACCAGTAGCAAGCCAAGTAGCTATCAAGCAGTTAGGAACAAATGGTGGTGGTTTTTTTGGAGCAAATTCAGCTTATCCTTTTGAGAATCCAACGATTTTAGCGAATTTTTTGGAAAATATTGCCATTTTACTCATTCCTGCTGCATTGATTTTTACACTAGGTTTTTGGGTAAAAGAATGGAAACAAGGGCGGACGATATTAATCGTTGCAACCACCTTTGTTCTATTAGCGTTTATCGGGGTAGCAGTTAGTGAATATTATGGACCAAACTTTACTCAAGTGTTAGGTTCGGCCAACATGGAAGGAAAAGAAGTTCGTTTCGGTGTGGGATGGTCAAGTTTATGGGCTGTCAGCACGACTGCTGCTTCTAATGGTTCGGTCAATGCGATGCTAGATAGTTTTACGCCCTTAGGTGGAGCGATCCCACTCTTTTTGATGCAATTAGGAGAGATTATTTTTGGTGGGATTGGTAGTGGACTATACGGCATGCTTGCTTTTCTTTTGTTAGCCGTTTTTATTGCTGGTTTATTAGTTGGTCGTACGCCCGAATATTTAGGGAAAAAAATTGAAGCGTTTGACATCAAGATGGCTAGTTTAGTTATTTTGACTCCTTTAATGTTGACCCTCTTTGGAGCTATGGCCTTGATCAGCCACAGTGAAGTCTTCACTTGGTTAACTAATGAAGGTCCTCATGGATTTAGTGAATTATTATATGGTGCAACTTCCTTAGCGAATAATAATGGGAGTTCATTTGGCGGTCTATTAGCAGATACGCCGTTTATTAACTATTTAGGCAGTTTCTTGATGCTGCTTTCCAGATATCTACCGATCGTTGCGATTTTATTCCTAGCAGAAAACATGGGGAATAAGAAAAAAGCAGCGTTGAGTCCAGGGACATTATCAACCGTCAGTCCAACGTTTGTTACGATGTTGATTATCGTCATTTTAGTGATCGGCGCCTTGAGTTTCTTACCAGCATTAGCCTTAGGACCAATTGCTGAGTATTTTACAGTAAAGTGAGTGAGAAAAATGAAAAAAATCTATTTATGGGCTGTGGGTCAATCGTTCAAGAAGTTGGACCCACGACAGCAATTAAGAAACCCAGTCATGTTTGTTGTCTATTTAGACGCGATTTTGACAACCATTTTGTGTTTTTACCCGATGGATGTACCGTTATGGTTTAGTCTTGCGATTACGGTTTTCTTATGGTTGACTCTATTATTTGCCAATTTTGCTGAAGCCGTTGCTGAAGGTCGTGGGAAGGCACAAGCGGATAGTTTGAAGCAAGCGAAGAAAGAAGTAATGACCTATAAGATCACCCGTTTAGAAGATGTGCAAGAAAAAAACTTTATTGAGATCCGTTCTTCTGATTTGAAAAAAGACGATCTGGTTTATGTCCAGGCAGGTGAACAAATCCCAGCAGACGGGGACGTCATCGAAGGGGCTGCCTCCGTCGATGAAAGTGCCATTACTGGAGAATCAGCACCAGTCATTCGGGAATCCGGAGGGGATCGAAGCGCTGTGACAGGAGGAACGACAGTCGTCTCTGATTATTTAGTGATACGGGTCACTTCCGAAAACGGGCAATCATTTTTAGATAAAATGATTGCGATGGTGGAAGGCACCCAACGAAAAAAAACACCGAATGAAATCGGGCTGCAAATCTTTTTGATCACTTTGACGATCATTTTCTTAACAGTTTCGATTACGCTGATCCCGTTTACTCACTTTAGTAGTCTGCTGGCAGGAAAAGGTGGCCCGCTTTCGTTAATCATTGTGATTGCGTTATTGATTTGTTTAGCACCCACGACAATTGGTGCGTTGATCTCTTCGATCGGTATTGCTGGTATGAGTCGATTGACAAAAGAAAATGTCATTGCCATGAGTGGTCGGGCAATCGAAGCGGCAGGAGACGTCGATGTCTTATTATTGGATAAAACAGGAACGATTACGCTGGGCAATCGACGTGCAAGTGAATTTTTACCAGTTCATCAAGTGAGTGAACGAGAACTGGCGGATGCTGCCCAACTTTCCTCTTTGGTAGATGAAACAGCAGAAGGCAGAAGCATTGTGATTTTAGCCAAAGAACGATTCAATCTACGGGAACGTGAATTTCAGCAATCTGAGGTGAAATTTATTGATTTTAGTGCCAAAACAAGAATGAGCGGGATCGATTATCGCGGGGACGAAATTCGTAAAGGCGCGGCTGACACTATGAAAAAATATGTGGAAGCAAATGGACATACCTATCCTGAAGAATGTGATCAATTAGTGGCTCAAATCGCACGTGCAGGAGGAACGCCATTAGTAGTTGTCAAAAATTACCAAGTTTTAGGTGTCGTTTATCTCAAAGACATTGTAAAAAATGGTGTGAAAGAAAAATTTGCAGATATGCGGAAAATGGGGATCAAAACGATCATGATCACAGGGGATAATCCTTTGACGGCGGCAGCGATTGCAGCAGAAGCGGGCGTTGATGACTTTTTGGCAGAAGCAACACCAGAAAACAAAATGGAATTAATCCGTGAGTACCAAGAAAAAGGTCACCTTGTAGCAATGACGGGTGATGGAACGAATGATGCTCCGGCATTAGCACAAGCTGATGTAGCGATGGCAATGAATACAGGAACCCAGGCTGCCAAAGAAGCAGGGAACATGATCGACTTAGATTCAAGCCCTACGAAGCTCCTGCAAGTAGTTCAAATCGGCAAACAACTATTGATGACTCGTGGAGCGTTAACGACCTTTAGTATTGCCAATGATGTTGCTAAATATTTTGCGGTGATCCCAGTCTTGTTCTATAGCATCTATCCACAATTAGATCAATTGAACATCATGGGACTTAGTACGCCTTTAACAGCTATCTTATCTGCGGTCATTTATAATGCGGTGGTGATTGTGGCATTGATCCCGTTAGCGTTGAAAGGTGTTGCTTACCAGGAAAAACCAGCTAGTCAAATCCTGCGACATAATCTACTTGTCTATGGATTAGGAGGTGTCATTGCACCATTTATTTTTATCAAACTGATTGATGTCATTTTATCATTCGTGATTTTGTAAAGGAGAAAAGTGATGCGAAAAACAGTTATAGGAAGTATTCGTTTTTTATTGTTAAGTTTACTTGTTTTCGGAGGGGGGTATACATTGCTAGTTACCGGGGTCGGTCAACTATTTTTCAATGAACAAGCTAATGGTAGCCAAGTTACCAATGATGGGAAAGTCATAGGTTCGAAGTTGATTGGGCAACCTTTTGAATCAACTCGCTATTTTTCTGGACGGAATGAAAAAGTTAGCCAACTGTCACCGGTATCCAAGGAACAAGCTTCACGTGTGGAACAGAGAACGAAAAAACAACTTCAAGAAAACCCAGCGCAAAAAGAAGTTCCGGTGGATCTAGTGACTGCTTCGGCAAGTGGTGTAGACCCGGATATCAGTGTGGAAGCAGCCAATTTTCAAGTGTCAAAAATCGCTCAAGAGCGAGGTCTTAAAGAAGCGGATATCTATGCTATAATAGAAAAAAACAGCCATAAGGATTGGTTTTCAGATCGCAAATACGTTAATGTATTACAATTGAATCTTTCGTTAGATCAGATGTCTGATTCATAATCGGTTCTAGCCATTTTCTTGATTGGTTTTAGCCAATCGGAAAATGGCTCAGACTTACATAAAGGATAAGTTGGAGGGGGAAAGGATGTCGTTATCGAGTGTATCAGAAGATTTTATGCAAAGACAGCAAGGGAAGAAGGGCAAACTAAGAGTATTCTTTGGTTTTGCGGCTGGTGTCGGTAAAACGTATGCGATGCTCTTAGAAGCTAGAGAATTATTTGCCTTAGGTAAAGATGTCGTGATTGGCTATATTGAGCCTCATGATCGACCAGAAACGAATCAACTACTCGAAGGTATGCCTCAGATCCCACCCAAAGAAATCAATTACAAATCAATCACTTTATTTGAACCTGATATTGATCGCTTGATCAAGCGAAAGCCCGAAGTAGTTTTGATCGATGAATTAGCACACACCAATGCGCATGGTTCAAGAAATAAGAAACGTTACCAAGACGTGGCAGAGTTACTGAATGCTGGAATCAACGTTTTTACAACGATTAATGTGCAACATATCGAAAGTTTGAATGATGTTGTTGTTAATGTAACAGGTGTGGAAGTAAAAGAAACCGTGCCAGACACTTTCTTTCAACAAGCATCTTTGAAAGTGATCGATGTTGAGCCGGAAGAATTGATCTTACGGTTAGAAGAAGGAAAGATCTATACCAACGAAAATGCAAAACGAGCCTTAAAAAATTTTTTTACCCCACAAAAGTTGAACCATCTGAGAGGTTTAGCGATCCAAAGAGCTTCCGATCATATCAATCAAGTCAGTAGTCAAACCAATCGAATCCAAAGCAAGTTGTTGACTATTGTTAATGACGATTTTCCTAAAATGGCAGAAAAGTGTATTCGTTGGACTGCAAGATTGGCGCAAGGCTTAGGTGCGCAATGGGTCGTGATTCAGATTCGTTCACATGAAGACACGCCAACAAATTTACCTCTTGCCGACAAACTTGGTGGAGAAGTGATCAGTATGGAAGAAGAAGGAAGCTTTGAAACGATCGTTGAATACGCTAAAATGACTGGTATTACAGATATTATCATGGGAAAGAATCTACGACAACCATGGTATGAACGATTATTTTTAGAATCGTTTGAAAACCGATTGCTGAAGCGATTGAATGATACAGAGATCCATTTGATCCCATTTCAAGAAACTAGACCGTCTTTTTTATTTCATACAAGAAAAATCATTGAAGGCGGCGGGAAAGATCTAGGGTATGCATTAGGTGCTGTTTTTTGTGCCACTTTAATTACTGAGTTGATGCAGTATTTGAACGTCGGTGATCAAAATCTGATGTTGATCTATCTCTTTTTCGTCTTATTAGTCGCTCGGATGACTTCCGGTTATTTTTGGAGCGCTTTAGCATCAATCCTTAGTGTACTATCGTTCAATTGGTTTTTTGTTGAACCGCTTTATTCATTGACAGTCTATAAACAAGGCTATCCGTTCACTCTTTTGATCATGTTTTTAGTTGCTCTGATGATTAGTAACTTAATGGTGCGGTTAAAAAAACAAGCAGTTTATTCTATGGAAAAAGAGCATCAAATGGAAATTCTTTATGAATTGAATAAACAATATGTGTTGGCACAAGATCAACAACAAATTTTTGATATTACTGCGACGTATCTTTCACGTTTGTTAGATCGGGAAGTGGTTCTCTTTGATTCTGAAGGACAAGTGAAAAGTGTGCATCGTGTCGATCGGAAAAAATCAAGACTTAACATCAGTGAAGAAATTGCAGTAGCTGTTTGGACAGCAAAAAATCAACAGGAAGCAGGAAATGGAACCGATACCCTCGGAGGAGCAAAAGGATTCTATTTGCCGATCCTTACTAATGGAAAAGTCGTAGCTGTTTTAGGAATGGAACGAAGTCATTCCCACGACCTACAAAACGATCAACTAAACTATTTAAAGTTGCTCATTACACAACTGGCAACGATTCTGGAACAAAATCAATTGAAAAATGAGAAAGAGCAAATCGAACTTGAGAATGAACGAGAAAGAGTCCGCAGCAATTTGCTCCGAGCGGTCTCGCATGATTTGCGGACACCATTAACGGCAATTTCAGGGATTGCGGAGACGTTAAACAATGAAAAAAGTGTGTCGAAAGAAACCCAACAAAAATTATTGCAAGATATTCAAGATGAGTCCCAATGGTTGATTCGAATGGTGGAAAATTTATTATCGATTACACGGATCAACATGAATACAATGAAAGTGAATAAATCAGCGGAACCGATTGAAGAAATTATCGAAGCTGTGTATAGTCATTTGAAAAAAGTGTATCCAGATAGCCAATTAGATGTCGTATTACCAGAAAACATGCTATTCATCCAAGCAGATCCTATTTTAATTGAACAAGCTTTGTTCAATTTGATTGAGAATGCTTTGAGACACGGTGAAAAACAGCAACCTGTACGATTGACTGTGAGCCAAAATGGAGAAGAAACGAGGATTGAGATTAGAAATAAGGGTGAGATTCCTATTGAACAATTTCAAAAAATCCAAAATAATCTGACTCAACCAAATGAGGTGCCTGTTGATTCTAAAAACGGATTGGGAATTGGTTTAAGTATTGTCAACACGATCATTCGTGCTCATAACGGACAAATGGAGATGATTGCCGATAATGGGGAAACGATTGTCCGAATCTATTTAAAGTAAGGAGTTTTTTATGAATAAGATGATCTTATTGATCGAAGATGATCCCAATATTACCGACTTCATGGAAGTGGTTTTTGAGCGAGAACAATATAGATTAACGGTAGCAGCAAATGGGATGGAAGCTTTAACTGCTTTACAGGCAGAAACATTTGATGTCATTTTACTTGATCTAGGTTTACCTGATATTGATGGAATGGATCTCTTGAAAATATTGAGGAAACGGATGGATCTTCCTATCGTGGTGATCTCTGCACGAAAGGACGAAAATGAAAAAGTAGCCGCCCTTGATTTAGGAGCAGATGATTACGTCACCAAACCTTTCGGGACTAACGAACTTCTAGCTCGTATAAGAACAGCTTTACGCCATAAGAAAACCAAAGAAGAACAGACGTTGATCGTAGTAAATAATGCATTGAAAATCGATTTTGATAAGCAGTTGGTTTATAAAAATGACCAAGAAATCCATTTAACAAAAAACGAATATCGATTACTTAAATGTTTATTTGAGCAGATTGGTAAAGTAGTCACTTACCAAACATTAATGACCCAAGTATGGGGACCATACAGCGAAGATTCCCAAATTTTGCGAGTCAATATGTCGAATATCCGCAAAAAAATTGAAACAAATACGTTAAAGCCTGAATATATCATTACTGAAATTGGTGTTGGTTATCGCTTACGTGATTACCGCTCGTAAACATAAAGATGAAACAGTGAAGTCTGTTTAATAAGTATTAGATCCAAGAAAGATAGTTCAAAAAGGTCATGAAAGAAACAAATAGCTCCGAACAAACCAGAGCTTACTGTATCTTTCATGACCTTTTTATGGTGTTCATCGTATTACTTCTAGGGAATTAAACCTAGGTTATTCACTTACTCTTTTATAATTAGACCTAACAATGTAGAGAATTTTAAGGCCTGGTAGGTTGAGACCTGGCAACCTTTTAATTCATTGATCGTAATGCCTAATGTTTCAAAATTAGAGGAGCTTAAATCAACGCCTTTTAAAGAGGTTTGCTGAAAATTCGCTTCGTTCAATTCACAATTGTCAAAAATGATTCCTTTGAAGTGACAATGATAAAGATCGGCGTTTTCCAATGAACAATGGCAAAATTGATTATTCTCCATTTTAGCATAGCCAAAAGCAGCTAGATTGATTAGACAATCTTTAAAAGTAACGTTTTTAATCGTTGATTCTTGAAAGGTTGTCCCAAGTAGTTTGCAATTGATAAATTCTACTCGGTGGATAGAGGCTTTTGTCATATTGACGTTGGAAAGATCACAATTTTTAAAGCGAACATCTACGAACTCGACCTGACTAAAATCGCTATTTGTAAATTGACAGTGATCAAATTCCATATTGTAAAAACGGGGACGATCGAAAAATGCTTCGATTGCTTCGTCATTGGCTACTTTGCACATTTCAAGCATTGGTTCCTCTTCGGAATAGATTGTAGAAAAGGGCTTAAGTGGTAATGTGGGAGAAATTTTTGGAGGAACGATTTTCATAGATTCATCTACTTTCCTATATAAGATTTTTCCATATCAGTAACGGAATCATCGCTGTCTGCTTATTATAGCACAAATCATTTGATTACATTTGGCAATTTTTTTGCGACAAAATGCGATATATTGCAAAATATTGCAAAGAGTTGCAAACTGTAGTAAAGTGACTTAAGGGAGGCGGTTTCATGCTGAGGGAAATTCGTTTGAAAAAAATAATCAAAATCATGAAAGAAAAACAAAATGCTGCGATTGATGACTTAGCAGAACAGCTGGAAGTATCTAAAGACACGATCAGACGTGATTTAATGAAGTTAGAAGAAAAAAATATAGTTCGCAGAACACACGGCGGAGCGATTTTATTAGAAAGAGAAGCAACTATTTTTGATTATGAGCAACGTTCAACTAAATTAAATGGAGTGAAACTTCAGTTAGGAAAAACCGCTGCAGCTATCATTAAAGACAATTCATCGGTTATTTTCGATTCCTCCACTACTGTAGAAAGTGTGATCAATCAAATAGGGATGAAACCTTTGACAGCTATCACTAATTCTTTGACTCATGCGATGCTGTTGGCAAAAAGGTCAGCAACTACGATTACGCTATTGCCGGGAAAATTGCACAACACACAACTTTTTTTACATGGCGCAGATACTATTGAGAAATTAAAACAATACAGTGTAGACTATACATTTTTAGGTGTTTTTGCTTTATCGTCTGAGGGGATATTCATCCATACGGAAGAAGAAGGACTTGTCAAACGCCAAATGGTCAAACAGGCAAAAACGGTGGTTGCTTTAGCAGATCATACAAAAATGGATAAAACCGGTTTTTTTAAGGTTTGTGATTTAAAAGAGATTGATTTTCTAGTAACAGATCAACCTCCCAGCAAGCAGTTGCAACAAGCTTTGATAAATAATCAGGTGGAATGTCTTATATTAGATCAATAAAGGAGTAAGTATGGAAAAGAAAAATATAATTTTAGATGTGTTGACTGAGCCGGAAACATTTGCAGATGTCTCACCGGTTTTCTTAACAGATGAAACGATTGAGATGAGAAAAAAACGAATGATACAAAGGATGAGAGAAGAAACGATTGACACACTAATCATTTATGCAGATCGTGAGCATGGTAGCAATTTTGAATATTTTACGGGATTTATCCCACGGTTTGAAGAAGGATTATTTGTTATGGAAGATAGTGGAAAAAGTACCTTGATTTTGGGAAATGAAAATCTGAAACTATGTAAACATGCACGAATCCAATCAGAATTGGTTCATTATCCACCTTTTTCATTGCCGAATCAACCAATGGATCACGAACAACCTTTAGAACAATTATTTACCTCGTTAGGGTTCGTTGAAAAGAAAAAAATCGGGGTAGTTGGTTGGAAAATGTTTACTACACGGAAGAAAGAAGCGAACAAGCTATTCGATGTTCCTCACTTTATTATTGAAGCAATCGAAAAAGCAAAAGGTGAAACGACTGAACTACTAAATGCTAGTTCGCTGTTGATCGGGGAAAAAGGAATACGGAGAACAAATAACGCCAATGAGATCGCTCATTATGAATTTGGTGCCAATCTAGCTTCTAGTTGCATGTTACAAGCACTAAACAAGATTGAAGTAGGTGTAAAAGAGTCTGAAATTGGAGCATTGTTAAATGGAAAAGGACAACCGAACACGGTAGTGACAATTGCTGCGACAGGGCAACGTTTCGAATATGCTAATCTTTACCCAACCGATAAAACAATTAAACTTGGGGATGCGTTGTCTTTAACTACTGGGTTTAAAGGTGGTCTATCTAGCAGAACCGGGTTTGTCATCGAACATGAAAAACAACTTCCATCAGAGCAAGCGGATTATTTAGAAAAAGTGGCTAAACCTTATTTTCAAGCAATTGTTCATTGGTTAGAAACAATCAAAGTGGGGATGAGAGGCGAAGAAGTTTATCAACTAGTTGAGACTGTTTTACCAAAAAAACAGTTCCATTGGCATTTAAATCCTGGTCACTTGACAGCAGATGAAGAGTGGTTAGCTTCACCTATTTATCAAGAGTCGCAAGAAATACTTGAAAGTGGGATGATTTTTCAACTAGATATCATTCCTTCAGTTCCGGGTTATACAGGTGTTAGTGCGGAAGAATGTGTGGTATTAGCTGATGAGGCATTGCAAGGAAAAATCAAAGAAAAGTATCCAGAATTATGGCAACGCATTATGATTCGTCAAACGTATTTGAAAGAAGTGCTAAACATTGATTTAAGTAAAGACATTTTACCGCTTTCCAATACGGTTGCATACTTACGCCCTTTTTATTTAGCAAAGAATCAAGCATTTCGTGTACAAAGAATAAAATCCACATCTTGATGTACGAGTGAATGATAAGAGAAAATTCGTAGGAGTAACAGGAGCTGTATGGTTCGTTACTTCTCGAATTTTTTAGGTCTGCTAGCTTTTTTGAGAAAAATCCCTTATAGTGAGAGCCGAAAGACTAGATCATTTTTTGTACGTTGTTTCAAATGCGACGATGATCATGCATAAATCTCCATTCGTTTATTGGTTTTGGCCAAGCAGATAAATGTTAGGCTAGTCAATTATGAACGAGATGGAGCAGAAAAAAGGGGATATCAACTATGAACATCAAACAAGTGAGCGAAGCGAAAGGGATCTCGCCCGATACATTGCGTTATTATGAGAAAATTGGTCTCATTCCGCCTGTACATCGCACGAAAGGCGGAATCCGTGATTATACAGAAGAAGACCTCAACTGGGTAGATTTTACAATTTGTATGAGAAATGCTGGTTTATCCATTGAGTCGTTGATCGAATACAATAAATTGTGTAAGCAAGGAGACCAGACAATTGCTGCTAGGAAGCAATTATTGATGACAGAAAGACAGCATTTGATTCAAAAGATCGATGAGATGCAAGAGTGTTTAACACGATTACATAAGAAAATCGAGAATTACGATCGGTATTTATTAGAACAATAAGATATTAGTCCATGTTAGCCAACAGTTGGTTAAGAGAACTTTTATAGCCCAAATACAACAGTTCTGAAATTTTTACCAATGATGAAATAAAAAAATTTTGATGAAAAAGAAGGCGTGTCGGAAGTGTCTAACTCTAAGAAATAAGCCGGATAATCCCAAATAGGAGGAACTATTTTGGGATTATCCGGCTTATTTTCGATGATAGAACTCACCATGAATATCAGATAGTGAGTGAAACTACATAGCATTTAACGCATCATCAAGATCAGCGATCAAATCTTCTACATCTTCGATCCCGCATGAAAGCCGAACTAAAGTTTCAGTGACACCCATCGCTAATCGATCCTTTTCAGGCATACTGGCATGAGACATCGCCCAAGGATAAGAAAGGATGGATTCCACACCTCCGAGACTGACAGCTACGATTGGTACACGACAGTGTGTGAATAAGGTTTCAATTTGCTTAACTGAATCTACTTCAAATGACAAAATAGCCCCACAGTCTTCGCATTGTTTTTGATGGATCGAATGTCCAGCATGCTGTTCAAGACCAGGATAATAAACGTTTGTTACTTTCGGATGATTGACGAGAAAGTTAGCTAATTCACTAGCGTTTCGAACTGATTTTTCCATTCTTAACCCCAGCGTTTTAACGCCGCGCAATAGTAGCCAAGCATCTTCAGGACCTAAAATCCCGCCCAGTGCTTTTTGATGTTCCTTTAATTGCTGATACAGCTCCTCGTTATTTGTAGCGACCAAACCTGCAACAACGTCACTATGTCCATTGATAAACTTTGTTGCACTATGTATCACGATATCAACACCTAAATCTAAAGGATGTTGTGAAATGGGTGTCATAAATGTATTATCTGCAACTGTTAAGATCTGATACTCGTTAGCCAATTCAGTCACTTTCTTTATATCAGTGATTGTTAATAATGGATTGGAAGGAGTTTCAATGTAAAACATTTTTGTTTCTTTTTTAATCGCTTTTTGCCAAGAATCAATATCCGTTTCATCAACAAAAGTGCAATCGATCCCGAAACGAGCTAAGAAAAGATGGATGCTTTGGAAGGTTCCACCATAAATATTTTTACCTAGTACTAAATGATCTCCTTTGGATAAAAGGAACAGGACAGCGTTAATAGCAGCCATTCCTGATGAAAAGGCTAAACCGAACTGCGCGTTTTCTAATGAAGCAATACATTTTTCCGCCGCTTCGACAGTAGGGTTACCAAAACGAGTGTAACTAAAACCTGTGTGAGTGAAGACATTTTTTTGATGAAACGTGGAAGTTTGATATTTAGGTATCGACGATGCGCCTGTAACTGGGTCGATGACTGGGTAATCGTGTAGAATTTTTGTATTGATATTCATATGGGTTTCCTCCAAACCTACTTCATGTATCTCAAAAATAACACATTCATTTCCGTTATGTCAACGCTTTCTTGATAAAAAATTATCAATGAAATTAATTGCTTGCGTTAGATTTTAAATAACATTAGTTTTTATGATTTTATTTTAAATAAAAGAATTTTTGCGGTTTTTAAAAACTCCGAAAGTGGTTGACTGCCTTAAAAATATATGATAATTTTTTAGTGTAATTGTATTCCATGATAAAAAATTATTAAAGGAGGAAAAGAATGAGTAGCAACAAATTACCGTATGAAAAATACCGCGTGGCGGGAGACTTGATCTTTGTTTCTGGACAGTTACCAATCGATCCAACCACTGGTGAAATCGTTTCTGAAGAGATTAAAGCACAAACGAACCAAATCATGATCAATATATCACAAGTGTTGGAGGAGCTAGACTTGACCATGAATCAAGTGGTTAAAACGACTTGTTTTCTAACTGATATGAATCATTTTGAAGCATTTAATCAAGTGTACGCAGAACACTTTGGTGAACGTTTCCCAGCACGATCAGCTTTTCAAGTCGTTGCCTTACCAAAAGATGCTTTAATAGAAATCGAATGGATTTTATCTAAAGCATAAGAAAAGAGGAAGAAAGAATGAAAATAATAATCATTGGTGGAATTGCTGCAGGAATGAGTGCGGCGGCCAAAGCAAAGAGAGTCAATCCAGATGCAGAAATCATCGTGATTGAACAAGAGGATTATATCTCTTTCGGCGCTTGTGGGCTTCCTTATTATTTAGGTGAAGAATTTAATGATGAACAAGAGATGTTTGCTCGAACGCCTGAACAAATCGAACGTTTAGGAATTAAATTATTGTTGCGCCATCGAGTAGAATCAATCGGATTTGCCACTAAAACGTTAGCTGTAAAAAATTTAAGTACAAATGAAGTAAGTCATGAAACTTATGATCGTCTGATGCTGGCTGTCGGTGCAAAGCCGTTTGTTCCTAACATTGCTGGTATTGATTCTAGTGATGTGTATACGATTACGAAACTTAATGAAGTCAAACGACTACAGCAAAAATTATCAAATTATCAAAATATTGTCATCCTGGGTGGTGGATTTATTGGCATTGAAGTAGCTGATCAGTTAACGAAAGCAGGAAAAAATATTCATTTGATCGAGATGGCTCCTCACTTGATGAATCGTTCATTTGATCCGGAATTTTCTACTAAAATTAAAGAAGCTATTGAAGAAGAAAATGTAAGGGTTTCCTTGGAGGAGTCTGTTCTAGAGATCGAAAAAAATCATGAACAAGTGGTAGCTGTCAAAACGAATAGAGAAAGTTATCAGGCGGATGCGGTGATCGTTGCTGCTGGATTTGTTCCTAATACCAGCTTTTTGAATGATCAATTGGAATTGTTAGGAAATGGTGCAATTAAAATCGATACATATGGGAGAACGTCTCAAAAAGATGTATTTGCGGCAGGTGACTGTGCTTCGATTCCCCATCGAATCTTAGGGGATATTTACCTTCCTTTAGCGACTACAGCGAATAAAATGGGACGGATTGTTGGGATTAATCTTAGCGGTGTACAGATGCAGGAATATTCAGGGACATTAGGCAGCAGTGCGATCAAAGTAGGAGGGTATGAGGCAGCAGCGACTGGTATCACTGAAAAAATGGCAAGAGAAAAAGGATTAGATATCAAAACGACATGTATTGAGACAATGAATCACTCAAATTATTATGGAACTCAAGAAAAAATCATGATCAAACTGGTTTATGACCGACAAACAAAAGTGTTGTATGGTGCCCAACTATTCGGGAAAAATGAAACAGTTCTTCGTGCGACTGGCTTAGCTGTTGCGATACACGCTCAAATGACGACTGAAGAATTAGGATTTGTTGATTTTGCTTATGCACCACCTTTTTCTTCTACGTGGGAAGCACTAAATGTTGTAGCAAATACTGCAAAATAAAGGGGATGAATAAATTGATCGATGCACCTTTTTTTACTCAATTTCTGAAAGTAAGTAATTATTATACTGCGGGAGGAATCGCTTTGCTGATTCTCTCCCTTGGGGTAATGAAGTACCTCAAAGACAAACGGATTAATTTCTCAAAACGAATGATTTATGCTCTTATTCTTGGTTTGCTTTTAGGGGTTGTCATTGATTTGATTGGTTCCGATAGCGAAATTTATACCGAATTTGCTCGAACGGAAATCAATGCCTGGTATGCCTTAGTTGGTTCAGGATTCTTGAAGATGATCCAGTTGCTAGCTATTCCTGTCGTGTTCTTATCGATTATCAAAGTAGTGATTGATGTCAAAGGAGAACGGTTAAAATATTTGACGGGAAAAACTTTTGCAACATTACTAGGGACTACAGCTATCTCTGCGGCATTGGGGATTGCGGTTGTCAAACTCTATCGGCTTAACGGTGCAGAGTTTGCTGGAGACTTGGCAGCAGACAAAGCAGAAAGTATTAGTAATATTGCTTCGCAAAGTTTCCCGGAATTTTTCTTGAAACTGATACCTAACAATATAGTTAGTGTGATGGGGGATAATGGGAGTATTGTATCGGTTGTGATCATAGCGGCTATGTTTGCTGGAGCTATTCGCTTCTTACAAGTCAAAAAACCGGATCAAGTGGCACCTTTTGTTACGTTGTTGGACTCGTTAAAAGTAACCGTCATTTCCGTTTTAACTAACGTGATCAAGTTGATGCCGTATGGGGTTGTTGCTTTAGTAAGTAATACAATTATTTCTAGAGGGATTCAAGCAATTATGGGAATGATCGGATTTATTGCAGCTCTATATACTGGTGTTCTTTTGATGTTGATCGTTTATGTCATTTTATTACTATTCATGGGTGTGAATCCAATTGTTTTTTACAAAAAAGCATTTACGACACTATTGTTTGCTTTTTCTTCCCGTTCAAGTGTAGGAACTTTACCTTATACTTTGAAAAATCTGGAAGAAGATCTAGGTGTGTCTCAAGAAACGGCAAATTTTGTTGCTACTTTAGGAACTTCGATTGGTATGAATGGATGTGCTGGTGTATTCCCTGCTATGCTTGGTGTTTTAATGGGATCAGCTGTTGGCGCAGAAATGGATCTATCCTTTTATTTCTTGGTGGTCGTTGTCGTTACGGTAGGATCCATCGGAATTGCTGGTGTACCTGGTACGGCGACCGTTGCTGCGACAGTTACTCTTAATGGCTTAGGGTTTGGACACACGATCACAAGTATTGGAGCGATATTTGGTATCGATCCGATTGTTGATATGGGACGTACCATGTTGAACGTCGCAGGCTCAATGGTTTCTGCGATTATGGTAGATAAGTGGGAAGGAACATTTGATAAACAAGCGTTTTTGGCACCATTGAATAAAAAAAATGAAGAAGAGTAATAGACAATGGGAAAAGTTATGTGTTCAATTAGTGATCAAATGATATCTAGGTAATGAGTTGATACCAACTCGCTGATTAGATCGTTTTTACTATAGCTTTCGCCTGTTTCAAAAGTGAAACAACCAAGAAATAAGACGGCACGCCTTAGTGAAGAGGAGTGCCGTCTTTAGTTTCAAAGCCCATCATGTCTGAGAAGCTGTTAAAAAAATGCTTGCTTATTGTCATTGGAGGTAACCGATGCTTTCGCAATCTCTTTACTTTTCTCCTTCAGCAATCTTCAGGTAACGATAAACGCTGGGATCTGATATGTTGAGAATCTTAGCCACTTGTGAAACAGCGCCTTTGATTTGGAAGATTCCTTTTTCATTTAATTGGCGAATGATTTTAATTTTCAACTCTTTATTTAAAGGAGTTTGTTTGTCCAAGAGATCGGAGGGGACGATAGAGTAGATAATCCCTTCAATGGTTTCTTCCAAGATCTCAACGGATTCGGGGAGGTGATTCGTATCAAACACTGCAAGTGGTTGTTTTTCTGTTGATAAGCCAGCTAATGCGAGTATCTCCTTTGAGAGTGACTGATATTTGCTGATATCTTGATTAATGCAAAGTAATCCGACTATCTTCTGCTGATCATTGCGTATAAAAAAAGTGGCACCTCTTAATTTTTTCCCGTTGATTGTTTGTGCATCATAGTTGACTAAATAATCTTGTTTAAGATATTTCTTTGAGCGCACCATTTCTAAAGCGAAACCAGTAACAGGAGAATGGATATCTCGTCCACTTATATGATTGTTTTCAATGGCAGCGATATGAAAATGACCTTCTTCCAGATGATGAAGAACCACTTCATAGTTTTCCCCTAAAGCTTGTCCGAGGAATTTGACCAGGGATATATATAGCGTTAATTGAGTGTTATTCATTTTCTCACCTTGATAATTTTTTGTTACTTTATAATACCATCTTTGTTTGCTGTTTACATTATAAAATAATCGTTATTTCATTTTATTTTTTATTGACAAATTTTTTTTGGGGAAGTTATATTGTTTGTGTAAATCGTAATCATTACTATTTGAGTTCGTGAACGGTTTGTTTGATAAAAATAGACTTGAAAAAGGGAGAAAGCAATGGAAAAACAAGACTTAGCGAGTGCCTATCGTCGGTTAAAGAGTCCGAACATCAAAACGAAAAAAAGAGCACTGAAAATCATCCATCAATACAAGCGTAATAAAAATAAGTAAAAACTATCATTTGCTAAAAAACGTGTTTGTTTTGATTAGTGATCCTATCAGTAGATTCTTGTCTTAAAAATTTGAACTGGTATAATAGTTTTTAAACAAAAAAAGGTGTGTACTATATGATCCGTTATTCTATAGCAGCTAAAGAAGATTTACCTCGCATCGTGGAGATTTACAATCAATCGATTTTAACGAAACAATCAACTGCCGATGTAACGCCCGTAACTATCGAGGATAAATTGGCATGGTTTGAAGCCCATGATCCTAAGAAACGCCCACTATGGATCATGCAAGAAGCAGGAGTAATCATTGGCTGGATCAGTTTGAGCGATTTTTATGGACGACCTGCCTATGATCGAACGGTAGAAATCAGTATTTATATTGATGAGGTCTATCAACATAGAGGTATTGGGCAATACGCTGTGAACTTTGTAGAAAAACAGCTCCCTCACTTAAACATTGAAACAGTGCTAGCTTTTATTTTTGATAGTAATCAAGCGAGTCAACGTTTATTTGAAAAAAATGGTTATTGTTTATGGGGGCTACTGCCTGAAGTTGCGCAAATCGATGAGAGATTGCTTGGGTTAGCTATTTGGGGAAAATCGTATCGCTAATCAAATGAGCTGTAGTTTCATGAATTTTTCTGAAACTACAGCTTATTTTTCATATTACTACACAAATGAAAAAATTTGTGTTACACTCTTTTTGTGAAACAGTTTGTAAAACTGTACTAATAAAAAAGCGTTTTTCGAGAGAATGTTTAATGAAAAGGGAGTAATATTGTAATGGATGATGAAATGAAACAAGGTTCTAGAGCTGTAGTAGAAAGTTTAGCAAATCACCAAGTCGAATATGTTTTTGGGATTCCAGGAGCAAAAATCGATGGGGTGTTTAATGAGTTAGAAGATCAAGGACCAGAATTAATCGTTACGAGACATGAACAAAATGCCGCTTTTATGGCTCAAGCAATTGGACGGATCACAGGCGAGCCAGGCGTCGTCATTGCTACTAGTGGTCCTGGAGCTAGTAATTTAGCAACTGGGCTAGTGACCGCTACGGCTGAAGGTGATCCGGTTCTTGCAATTGCAGGACAAGTCAAACGAAGCGATCTACTTAAATTAACTCATCAAAGTATGGACAATGCTGCTTTATTTCAGCCAATCACTAAATATAGTGCAGAAATTCAAGATCCAGAAACAATTTCAGAAGTGATTGCCAATGCTTATCGAATGGCTAAAAGTTCGAAAAAAGGAGCAAGCTTTATTAGTATCCCACAAGATGTGGTAGATGCGACTGTAAAAAATGAAGTCATCAAACCTCTAAAAGATCCACAATTAGGTTCTGCTTCTGCTGGCGATATCGATTATTTAGCGGAACGTATTCAAGAAGCGAAATTACCTGTTTTATTAATCGGGATGCGAGGTTCAAGTAAAAAAGAAACAGCAGCGATCCGTAGATTAGTAGAAAAAACAGGCTTGCCGGTGGTGGAAACTTTCCAAGCCGCTGGTGTGATTTCTAGAAAATTAGAAAACTATTTTTTTGGCAGAGTCGGTTTGTTTAGAAATCAACCAGGAGATATGTTATTGAAACGAAGTGATCTAGTGATTGCGATTGGGTATGATCCAATCGAATATGAAGCAAGAAACTGGAATGCTGAAAAAGATGCTCGAGTAATCGTTATTGATGAAACACCAGCTGAGATTGATTCTTACATGCAACCAGAAAGAGAATTAATCGGGGATATCTCTGAAACATTGGATCTGTTGACGGATTCTTTAACACCGCATCAAGTGTCACGTGATGCGAAAGAATACTTAGCCTTTTTGCAAAATAAATTAACTGAGCGTGATATTGTGCCAACAAAAGACCGCGAAGGAATTTTACATCCTCTAGAAGTCATTAATACACTCCAAAATAAAGTGACAGATGAGATGACTGTTACTGTAGATGTAGGCAGTCACTACATTTGGATGGCACGTCATTTTAGAAGTTATGAAGCAAGACATCTATTATTTAGCAATGGGATGCAGACACTAGGCGTTGCTTTACCATGGGCAATCTCTGCTGCATTAGTACGTCCTAAGACACAAATCATTTCGGTATCTGGTGATGGTGGTTTCTTATTTTCTGCTCAAGATCTAGAAACAGCTGTTCGTAAAAATTTGAAGATCATTCATTTGATTTGGAACGATGGTCGTTACAATATGGTAGAATTTCAAGAAATCATGAAATATCAACGAGCTTCCGGTGTGGATTTTGGCCCGGTTGATTTTGTAAAATATGCGGAAGCTTTTGGTGCTAAGGGGCTTCGTGTGACCTCTGTCGCTGAGTTGGAACAAGCAATAGAAGAAGGATTTAAAACGCAAGGTCCAGTTATCATCGATATTCCAATCGATTACCGTGACAATGAAAAACTTGGTGAAACGATTTTACCAGATCAATTCTATTAAGGAGATGCTAAGATGAGTGAAAGAATACTTTTTCAACATGGAACACTAGGAGCATTGATGGCAGGACTAATGGATGGTACTGAGACGATTGAACAGATACTCAAACACGGGACTTTAGGTTTGGGAACGCTACATGGATTAGATGGGGAAGTCATCTTCCTAGATGGTGAAGCTTATCAAGGACGTTCCGATGGAGTAGTTGTTAAGCTGACAGGAAAAGAAACCACTCCTTATGCAGCAATCACCCCATTCATTGCAGATGGACGGTTTGAAGTCGAAAATCAAACAAAAGGCGAAGAATTAAAACAATCAATTTTAGCCAGTCAAGCAGGAAACAACTTATTCTTAGCGATAAAAATTACTGGGCTGTTTAAAACAGTCCACACACGTATTATGCCAAAACAAGAAAAGCCTTACCGAAGATTAGCAAAAATATCAGAGTCTCAACCTGAATTTCATGAAACAAATAGTCAAGGAACGTTAGTTGGATTTTATACGCCAGAACTGTTTCAAGGAGTAGCAGCTGCTGGATTTCATTTGCACTATATCGATGAAGCTAAACAATTCGGAGGGCATGTCATTGATTTTGAGCTGACAAAAGGCACTGTCGAAATCAGTAAAATCGAAACACTTGTTCAACATTTTCCCAGCGATGATCCAACGTTTATTGGAACGACAATAGATTATGCAAACTTGGAACAAGAGATCCAGCAAGCAGAATAATTTTCTAATGAGTCCGTGCTAAAAATTAATAATGAAAGTATTTTATATTTGAAGGATGTTCTTTTCCCGTCTTTCTGTCTAGTAAGGTCAGTTTTTTCTCAATGACTAGTCAGCAAATCATTTCTAAGCTATAATTTTTTCATAGAAGGAGTGGTTGAGATGTTGTGGACAGAAAAGCAAAAAGAAGATGCCTATCAAATTTTATTATTACAGCAAAAAGGATTATTAGAGGCAGAAGATCATTGGCTAGCAAATTTAGCGAATTCTTCTGCTTTGTTGAACGAGACATTACCAGAAACAGTTTTTGCAGGTTATTACCTATATAATGGCGAAGAATTGATTTTGGGTCCATTTCAAGGTCGTGTTTCTTGTACTAGGATCACAATGGGAAAAGGGGTTTGTGGTGAGTCAGCACAAACAAAAACTACATTGATCGTTGATGACGTCAAGAAACATGAAAACTATATTTCTTGTGATTCTGCAGCTCAATCTGAAATCGTTGTGCCCATGATCAAAGAAGGACATCTGATTGGCGTTCTAGATATTGATTGTGGTGTAACAAGCGGGTATGATCATATTGATCAAGAATATCTTGAGAAATACGTAGAAATGCTTATTGATATCGTGCCTTTAGATGTTATTTCTTAAAAAATTCAATAACTTTAACAAGTGAAATCAAAAGAACGCTCGAAATAGTCGTTCTTTTGATTTTTTTCTAAAATTATAATGGTTTTTGGTTTTCATAATCTAATTTTAATGTTATTATCATTTTATAAAATGTTAGAACGATTAAAGGTGGATGAGATATGAATAACGAAGAAATCATTTTGGGACAAAAATATGCGTGTAAGCCAATCGGTTTAAAGCATGTAGTAGTAGGTGAAGTCATTAATAAATTAGAAAATTGTATCGTGTTATGTGTGGAAAAATACCAAGAAAGTGATCATGAAGAAATATTAGAAAAATGTGGGAAAGTGGTTGCGAAATATACGGATGTATATGATTTAACTACTATAGAAGCCATTTTTGAAACTTCTTCAAAAATTTATGAACCAGCGCTTGTCTCATAAATAAAAAATAGTTTAAAAGAGAAAGAGGAATAGCTTTCTCTTTTTTTTGTTATTCAAAATTTTATGCTTTACAAGTCTCACTAAAACATTTATATTATTGATAAGTCAATAATTGACAAGTCAACGGAAGGAGGATGGAGATGGATTTAAGAAAACTCAGTCAGTTACTCTATAAAATCAAAATTATCAGTCAAGAAGGATCAGCTTTGTTCGAGAAAGAAACTGGATTCAGTTTGACGAGATATGAAATGCTGATGTTTTTATGGGAAAAAGGCAAATGTTTACAAAATCAAATTCAAACAGATCTAAAAATAGACAATGCAGCTATCTCTAGACATTTGAAGATATTGGAAGAAAAAGGCTATGTTTCACGAAAACGCAATCCAGCGAATAATCGTGAAGTATTTGTTCTACTGACGGATACAGCCAAACGAGAACTGGCTAAGTGTGAAAATAATCATCAACAGTCCGCTGACTCTTTGTGCATTTCGTTGACCGATGAAGAAATCACCGAACTAACAAAATTATTGAATAAACTTTATTAACTACATTAGGAGAAAGAAGAGAGAGAAATGAGCAAAGAATTAGTAAACAATGATTTTTCAAGTGTTGTATTTGGAAGAAAATCCGTTCGTGTATATGATGAAACGGTTAAGATTTCTCATGAAGAAATGTTAGAAATGATACAAGAAACAACAACAGCACCATCTTCAGTTAATATGCAACCATGGCGTTTTGTGGTGGCAGAAAGTGAAGAAGCAAAAGCAAAATTGAAACCATTGATCCGTTTTAATACGAGACAAAATGATACTTCATCAGCTATGGTCATGATCTTTGGAGATATGAACTGCTACGAATATGGGGAAGAAATCTATGATCAAGCAGTAGCAGAAGGTAAAATGCCGGCAGAAGTCCGAGACCAACAACTTGCTGCGATCCTTCCTTATTACCAAAACTTTACACGTGAACAAATGAATGACGTTGTGAAAATTGATGCTAGTTTAGCTGCAATGCAATTCATGCTAGTTGCTCGTAGTCACGGCTATGAAACAAATCCAATCGGGGGATTCGAAGCAGACCAATTGGCTGAAGCTTTTGATCTCGACAAAGAACGTTATGTTCCAGTGATGATCTTATCTGTTGGGAAAGCAGTAGAAGAAGGGTATGAATCTGTTCGATTGGCTCCAGAAAAAATTACAACTTTTAAATAAAGCGAGTGTGGAAAAATGATCGTTATCAATGCAAAATTTTCAATCAAACCAGAAAAAAGAAATGAATTTCTTGCGGAAGTCAATGAACTTGTTGCAAGTACAAGAAAAGAAGACGGGTGCTTAAGCTATCAATTGTACGAATCAATCGATATTGAAAATGAATTTGTCATGGTTGAAAATTGGCGTGATCAAGCAGCGATTGAAGGACACAATCAAAGTCCGTTACTTCAACAATTATTTAAAAATATGAGTCAGTATAGTAGTAAGAAGACAGAAATAAATGTTTCTCAAACAGTAAACTAATTTTTTTATTAAAGAAGTTATGTGTTAAATCTATTTTTTAAAATGTATCTAAATAATTTCCAGTTCGTCATGGTAAAATGATTAATCATTTACCGTGACGGGCTTTTTTTGTTAATCAATCATTTTTACTAAATAAACAGAATCGGATTTTAAATAACGTTTGTGAATTTTTTTAAGAATGTAAAAATCATAATTTTAATTTCTTAACTAGATATTTTTTTATTTTAACACACAGAAAACCTTGTTTTAATAATAAAATAATCTTGCGAATCTTATATGTTACAGGTAACATTAATATGTAGGTTAAACTACTATTGTTTATTTTAAATAACGTTTTTTAAGGAGGAGGATAATCGGATTCAAGTACATAAATAAAAGTAACCAACCTTAGAATAAAGTAAGAAAAAGCTAGGTTAGCGAAATTTCAAATATAACTGGGGGAGCAGATAAATTAAATGACGAAAAGAAAGCAAAATAAAAAAATAAAAAAAATGAAAACAATTATGAACTCAGCATTGCTGATGACCACTGTAGTGGGGTTGCTAGCACCTAACGTATTGGCAGCATCCAACGCAGTAAGTGAAATCGAAATAATTGATGAGGTGCAACCACCACATGATTCAGGAACATTGGACCTATCCATGCCTGAACCGGAAATAGGACGGGTATCTGTCATTGGGGTAGATGTAGATACACAAAAAGCACTTTGGTTTTCAGAGGAATTCGGTTTTGTCGGAAACAATGTAACCTTATTCGCTGAAATTGTAGAAGGGTATGAATTGATCTCTCCAGATAGAGTGATTATTTATATGGAAACGCCAGAGATGTATCACAATTTTTATTATAAAAAAATTGAAGATAGTCCTGAAGAAAGCTTCTCATCAGTCACTGTGCAGTATTTACATAATGAAACTGGTCAACCGATTGCCGAACCTACGGTAATTAATGATTTAGAGATTGGAACAGAATACATAGGAAATGCACTGGTGATTGATGGCTACACGATCGTAGGGCCTGAAACTTATACAATCAATGTTTCCGAGGATCCAAATAGCAATATCATTACTTTCCGTTATGATGAAAATCCAGTGACTAAAGAAAAAGCAGATGTAACTGTTAAGTATATTAATGAGAAGGGGGAATCGATTGCTGAAGATAAAATAATAAGTGACCTGGAAGTCGGCTCTACACATACAGAAGAAGCGTTACTTATCGAAGGATACGAATTGCTGAGTACCAAAGTCCAAACGATAGAAATACAAAGCGAAGGCAATATCATTACATTTATATATGAAACTAAGGAAACAACGCCGCCAGAAAATGAAAAAGCCGATTTGACTGTGAAATATATTGATGAGCAAGGTCAAACGATTGCTAATGATAAAATAATCCAAGACTTAGAAGTCGGCTCTACATATACGGAAGAAGCGTTACTTATCGAAGGATACGAATTGCTGAGTGCCAAAGTCCAAACGATAGAAGTACAAAGTGAAGGCAACACCATTACATTTATATATAAAACCAAAGAAACATCACCGTCAGAAAATGAAAAAGCCGATCTGACTGTCCGATATATCGATGAGCAAGGTCAATCAATTGCGGAGAAAAAAGTAATAACTGATTTAGAGATTGGGAAGCTTCACAAAGAAGAAGCGTTGCTAATCAAAGGATATGAACTAGTTAATCCGAAGTTAGCGATACAAGAAGTCATGATTGAAAAGGGAACAAACACGATCACGTTTATCTATAAGAAAATCAAAACAACAGTAGCGTTAGCAGAAAACGTTGCTTTCATTTATGGTACAGAAGGAAAACAAATGACGGCGGTTATTCCAGGAGGGACAACGATGTACGTTGTTTTGAACGGGGAAATCATCGGAAAAGCCAAACAAGAAAAGGTCAATTCTTTTCGTTTAGTAGATGTAAAAGTAGAAGAACCGACGACGATTTATTTATCTAAAGCTGTAGCAAATGGGGAAACAGTTCAATACTATACAGAAAATGAAGCCGGAGAAAAATCAGTCATCTCAGAAATTACACGCCAAGAAAAGACGGATCAAACAAATAAACCAACTGAGAATGACGACAACAAACAAGATCAAAGTAAAGTGGATACCACAACTGAAACGAATAAAAATAAAGAAAGTACCGAAAAGAAAGAATCAAATCAAACGTCAACTTCAAAAAATGGTAGCACCACAAAAAATAATTCTACAGGTACGACCAAAACCACCGTATCTGGAAAAGCTACTTTACCAAAAACAGGAGAGCAACAAAATCGCTTATTGCGCAGTTTAGGAATGGCACTTTTAGTAACGGTAATGGGGATCAGTTACATATTAAAGAGAAAAAATAGAATAAAACAAGATTAAAAATCATTCAATGAAAAATAACTAAAAAAACACAGACCTCCAGAAGTATCTAGATACTTCCGGGGGCCTGTGTTTTTGTTCTCGCTTCCTATTTACTGGCAGTGATAGCGGACAGGATACTCATTTTTTCGGGATCGGATAAAACCGTCAATTATTTATTGATCTATGTGAGTAAACTTTGTCATAATGACTGAGAAATAACCAAAATCTAACTAATTCAAGGTTGCTTATTGTTCAAATTATGCGCTTTATATGTATCAGTCAGCAGGGAATGCTTAGATTCAATCGTTAGTATAGGAAAATGTTCAGAATCATTCAATTTTATAATGAGACTAGATAATAAAATTTTATCTTTCATTACTTGGTATTTTTTTTGTAAGGGATAAGCACGAGATTTTTTGTCTCCGTAGTTTCTTCCTCGCTTAAAGGAGTGAGAATAATCGTTTCATTCTTCTTACTGACTTTGTAAGACATGATGTCACTTTTAGACCAAAGTTCCTTCCAAGTCATTATATCTCCTTTAATCGTATAACGAAACTCTTCTTTTATATGCTTACTGAATTGTTTGATAAATTTCTTCATATGTACACTATTGGATTCATCGTCTACAGAGTAATCGATACTTGAAAAATCTAAGTTAAAACTAGCTTTACGGTTAGAAAAGGTAAGGGTCATTTTGGGATCATCAGTAGAGTCCGTCCCTTCAATTACCCATGCATTTGCTTTTAGATCCTTAACTAAACGATTTGCTTGCTCGTCTTTTTTCCTTTGACATCCACATGCGCTAAGTAACAACAATGTGAATAAAACCAATAAACGAACGCTCTTTTTTTTCACTTGCTTTCCTCCTTTCTATTTTCTTTAGTGTTCAAGAGAAGAAGACTTGCCCTCTAAGCAAATAAAGAGTTGCGAGTGCTTAAATTAGATAAATAATCTCCCGCTTTTTAGATAATTTATAAAAATTGAAAATGTGGGCTCCTTTCGTTCAGAATCAAATTATTCTTCTCTTATCAGAAATAACGCAACTATTCAAAGATGAAACATGTTTCTCGTTGTGAATATCTCTAAGTTAAGTTTAAAGCTTATCTGATTTCATGACAATCAGAAATTGAAGAAATAGAATTGATCTTGTTCAGTGACCAATCCAAACCAAACTTGAGAAGATAATGCAAAGCGTATTTCAATTTCTGAAAACAAAAAAATGATTTATTCAAAGAAATAATTATAAAAAAAGGAAAAAAATCTGTATGTTTTTGGGTAAACTATTGGAAAATAAAAAGGTATTGAATGATGTACTGAGCATTGAAATGACGTAAACAAGTTTTAAAATATCTTTTAGTTAGAAAGTCGTGGGTTAGCATTGAGGAGTTGATTTTTAATATCGCTGATTTTCTTTGGTAGTAGGCCAGTTCCTATCTTTTATAATCAATTATCAAATGAGGAGGGGTATGTATGTTTCTAATATTTATGTTTATCTTTTTTATTTCCGCATTCTTACTCTTGATGTATGGCGTAATTAAAAGTCGCAAAGTCACTGTTCCATTTTTTCTGCTACTTTTTTTGGGAACTTATTGTTTCTTCAATGTGGCTAAAGATGTACTAGACGAACTGGATTTGGGAAGCAAAACGTCTTTCAATCAATTAGATGATGATATTTTTGAAATTGACGATTGATGAGATAATCATAAAATGCAGTGAAATTTTTAGCATTACCAACGATATACTATTAGTAGCTATTCCTCAAAAGTGTAGGTGAATCACCAGAGCAATCTTTATACGACTAGCAGTAACGTAATCTTTTTCTGTGCTATGGAAAAAATAGGACTAGATTTTTCAAGTAATTGAATAAAAAATTGTTGTGTATATGTTTTGATAGCGGTGAATCTTACTAACATCAAAAGTATAGAGTCAACTTTTATCAACAGTTCGAATTCTGGTCAACTTTCTAGAACAGTAAAAAACCTTGCTAAATCATTAATCGATGAAGTAAGTTTTTTTATTGAGAGGGTACAAGAGATAGTGCATTGACATTCGCAGCATGTCGTTTATTACTTTATCAAACGACTAGTAAAATTTTTGCAGCAGATATAGTTTTTACTATATCCATTTAAGGAATTGTGTTATTTAAAACGATGAAGGATTGTATGCAATGAAAATATATTGGATGTTGTATTTGCAAATTCTAAACAAAGCATTTTGTAGTTCTGTTCATCGGACTGATGATTTGTAATGAGTCAGAACAATGTACAGGAGAAGCATCAAGGTATTATCGACAAATCAATAAATGTTATGAACGACGTAGAGACAATCAAATGCACTGTAGTAAAAATGAGAAGAGAGTCGGGGAAACAGAACATTTAGCTGTTGAAAGTCATTTGAAGGATAGCGCTACTTGATTTGAGCAGTAGGCTAAATGATTGGTTAGGATATTAATTCTGTATCTCTTAATTTGGCACAACCACTATTAAATCTGTGTTATACTAAGTTATATTTCGAGATAAAGAGGAGTTAATTGGGTGGTATGATTAAAAAAATTAAGAGCAACAGACATTTATTTATTGTTTTATTTTGTATTTTTGGTTTTATGCTTCTTTTAAATAGTATGTCTCCTTTGGTACACGACGATTATTACTATTTTGTAAAGACCTCAAGCATAAAAACAATTTTGTTTGATGAGTATCAACAATATATGACTTGGACTGGGAGATCGGTAGTCCATATTATTTTTCGTTTTTTTACTAAACTTCCAAAAATATATTTTAATGTGTATAATTCTTGCATGTTTTCCCTATTGGTTTATCAAATTATTATGTTTTCTTCCATAGTAAAAGAGCGAACTACTAAGAATGTTTATCTAAAAGCGTTTATCATCTTTGCATTAATGTGGACATTTACCCCAGCTTTCAATAATGTTTACTTATGGTTGGCTGGTTCTGTAAATTATCTCACTGCAATGGTGATTATGTTATCTTTTATTCTGGTTTATCATCGATATATAGCAGAATCTGAAGAACAAAATAATAGTCTTTTTAAAACAATAGGCATGCTTCTTTTAGGTATAGTAGCTGGTTGGTGTAACGAAAATACCTCCGGAGGAACGTTGTTCATTGTTATAGCATATACTGTTCTTTCCTATTTTTATAAGAAGAAAAAAATTGAAAAATGGATGATCGCAGGTATTGTTGGAAATATTGTAGGTTTTCTTTTTATGGTTATGGCACCTGGGAACGATATCAGAGCGACTTATTTTCATAGAAGTACGCTTTCAACTGCTTGGAAAATTCTTGATGCAATCCCTGCAATCAGTCATGCGTTACAGGATAATGCCATGTTCCCTCTAACGATAGGATTAGCTTTGCTTGTTTTATCATACTTAAATAGTAGTTTTACACTTAGTAATATTCTAAGTTCGTTATTTTTCGTGGGAGGTATATTGACAATAGGAGTGCTTGCAATTTCTCCAACTGCATTATCTTGGTCTAGATCTTATTTTGGAGGAGTTATTTTTCTTTTCATATCTATAGTAATTAGTCTTTTTGAATTATTAACAAATTTTGATAGAAGCAATAAAGTTGTTTTTTCTATGATTTTCAGTTATTTACTAGTTAGTTTTTTATTATTGTTTTTCAATGGAACTGCAGACATCTATAAAAATTATGTAAGTTATAGTCGCCAAACTGAATCCATTAAAAAGCAAATGAAGAGTGGTGAAATGGATATAGTTGTTCCACCATTAAATTATAAGACACAAACAATTTATCCAGTTCACAATGATGGTGATATTACTATGGATAAGAATAACGAGAGAAATAGAAGCGTTGCTGCATATTGGGGAGTAAACAGTATTCGACTAGAAGAAAAAACAGAATAGTAGATTTAAGTATTTTTCTTTTTATATATGAATGTTCGGACACGATTTAGGTCGTGTCTTTTTGTTTCCATATAATTTTAGTATGAATCAAAAAATAATTG
This sequence comes from Enterococcus sp. AZ078, assembly GCF_051714985.1. NCBI lineage: Bacteria > Bacillati > Bacillota > Bacilli > Lactobacillales > Enterococcaceae > Enterococcus > Enterococcus sp. AZ078. Next base: position 1,975,341 of record NZ_JBIOSW010000001.1, on the reverse strand, counting down.
AGTTGAGCCCAATGAAAAATCAGCGTGAGAGATGAATCTTTCGGGCTTGAAAATGAGCTTGAATAAATTTCATTTAACGAAAACTACCGAAAATAAAAAATGCCTAAATCCTTTTAAAATAAGGATTTAGGCATTTAGTGAAATCTACCGAAATCTCACAATGGAGACGGCGTCAATAATACTCATATTGATAATACTGTATTTACAAGGGATTTTTACTATCCAATGCAAAAAGAATGCAAAATTTTTTTATGAATACATTTGTTTCATTAGATTATTTACCACATTACTTTCCTTTTGCTCCATCTCATCCAATATGTGTTGGTAAGTTTGTAAAGTGGTAACAATATCTTTGTGACCTAAACGACGAGAAACATATTTAATGTTGATGCCTTGGTAAAGCAAGATAGAAGCATGAGTATGTCTAAGTCCGTGGCAAGTAATTTCTGTTACTCCAACCTTCTTACAAAACTTTCTTAAAACTTTATTTACAGCGGTATTTGTAACTAATTCCATACTGTCATTTAAAAAGACCAAATCATTTTCGTTTTTTAATCTAGATTTTAAATAGTATTGTTTTTGATGTAATTGTAATTTTTTCAATAAAGATAGAGTATCATCATCAATAGTAATTGTACGTTTAGATTGATAGTTTTTAGTATTAGAAAATCCGTCAGTATATTTATAATCCCAAGTTTGTTTGATGTTGACTGTTTTATCTTTAAAGTCTACATTTTTCCATGTCATTCCTATAATTTCAGAAAAACGACAACCAGTAGCTAAACCAAATAAAATGATAAAACGAGATGTATATTCTGGTTTTAAATTTTCAAATAATGCATGAATAAGTTTTATCGAGTCCGCATAATTTAGGTATTTTAGTTCCTCATGTTTTGGAGCTTTTTTACCAACTGCAGTTACACGGTAGGTAGGATCTCGAAAAATAATTCCTTCTTCAATTGCATCTTTAATTGCGGCACGCATGTAAGTGTGGTGTTTTTTTACAGACGCAGTCGCATGATCTTGACCATAGTCATTTAGAGCTTTTTGATATTCCTCTCTAGTCAATTCTTTCAATTTAGTGTCAGGAAAGTATCTTTCACTGAATTCAACCGCACGTCTAATATCGCCGTCATTATCTTTGGATAGTTTTCCTTTTCTATACACCTCGAACCAATTTCTAAAATAATCTTTGAATAATTTATCTCCGTCTTTAATAGAATACCCTTTTGAATATCTAGACTCTATTTCAGCAGCAGCTAATTGTGCTTCTTTTTTTGTATCGAAACCATTAGCGCTTTTTGTTCTGTATTTTCCATCTTTATCTTTATAAGAGACACGATATTGCCAGCCACTGGCTAATTTTTTAAAACTTGCCATAATTGAATCAACTCTCTTTCTCTGATACAATAGGCACCATGAATAAGCCTATTGTCTGGGTTTTATTATTTTTTTCGCACATCCTTTTTGCTTGCCGGCGGAAGGATGTGCTATTGTCGTTTTAATGGTATAATTGGATTATAAATATGTCATCCAATTAAGAGGTGAGAGAAATGGATGTAAGAGCTTTGATAGACATTCTAGAATCATTCCCCGATAATTACATTGTAAAAACAGTTGTAGCAGTTAATGATGAAGGTTATTACACTTCAATTGAACGAATTAGCAAAAACAATATTGAAACAGGGGAACAAGAGGTAATTATTTATTGTGAATAGATTCGAAAATTTTTGAGTTAGCTTGAAAAATTTCTAAGCTAGCCTTTGAGTGAGCAAGTGCCTCTTCGAAAGAAAAGGGTTTATTATAATCCTCCAAACCTTTAACTGGAGTTCGACCTACGACATTAGAATTATCAGTCATCAAAGTGGAAGCTCCACTTTCCAAATCAGATCTTCTCAAAATTTTTTCGATTTGAAGATACACTAATCTAAGATCTCCCAGTTTTTGAAAAAGTGTGTGCGGATAGCTGTCGCTTAGTGGTAGCTTTTGTTCTATTGAGTTGATAAAGCTTAAAATTGCCTTTGCACACTTAGAGACATCTTTTTCAACAGGATAATGAGAGCCGTGAATGACTGTATTTCTTAATGTTTTAATTTTATTGGGAATATCTGGAGCAATTTCATTAAAAAATGCTGCATATAGAGTATTGAAGGCCCCGTCAATTTGAACTGAACTTTTAGAAATCGGTTTAAGATAATCAATCAATTCTTTGTATGAAAAATTGAATTTCTCCATCATGACAAGTTGAACAAAGGTTAGTCTAAACATTTCATAGCTATGATAAAGCGAAGTAAATGCTTCGAAATATTCTTTTTTATGATATGCATATAAACCATTTTGAAAGAATATTGGGTAATCTGGTACTGCATGAAAGTATTTTATTTTGTGTCCCCTGTTTGAGCAAGTTAACTCATGGAAATGATTATTTGTATATTCGCCGATAGCAAATCCAAATTCGTTATTGCTGGAACAAATTGTACAGTTAGAAATTATTTGTATTGACAAAAAATTCACCTACCATCATGATTGTTAGTCTTATGTTAAAATTAATTTAGCTGATCTTAGAAATAAGGTTTCTAGTCCGTGTGCCAGCACGGGCTTTTTTTATTTGAATAAATTCCAAAAACTGAATGTTGTTTTCTTATATACTTTGTTATATGTTGCTTTCTTTGGATCTTTTAGCCATCCAGAGTCTTTTTTACCATAACCAGGAATCACCGCTTTTTTCGCTGCTCTTTTTGTCTTTCCGGTAGTTCTAGCACTGATCGATTTTTTTATACTTGGTTTTCTCATACCTATTTTCATTTTTTAGCCTCTCAAATTAATTATAGTTGGACAATATATACAACGACTTTCCCATAAATTTGAACGTATTTAGTATCATCATAATTAACCACAATATCAGTGAAAGAAATGTTAGAAGAATCAGGCCTAAAAATGATGCGATTATTTTGTTGATCATTTATATATCTTTTTACAGAAAATTCGTTATCGTTACTAAAGACTACTATATCCCCATCTTTTAACTCATCACAGCTCTCTATTTTCTTTACAGCAATTAATGATCCATCAGGAATAACGTTATTCATGGAATCTCCGTTTATTTTAGTAAAAAATACATCTTGATATCCTGCATATTTTCCCATGGCATAATCAGGAATAGCAATTTGCTCAATGTGGTCTTGATCAAAAGCTTCGACTGAAGAAGGTATGCCGGCAGCAACAGAAGTGTCAAAAAAGTTATATTCTTGAATATCACTTGATAGAACTGTCATAATGTTTCCTCTATCAGTTTTAGTTCTGCTCAAAGTCATTCCTGCTGCATTTGCTTTTTCTGCTAACTCTACAAATTTATCAGCGACGAAACTTTTATTGTTTTCCTGTAATTCATCTAAAACTTCTTTCTTTAAATCATAATAATTGTATTCTCTGGAATATCTTGGATCTATATCAGATTTATCCACATTAAAAGCTTTAGCTATTAATTCAGCGTTTTCCATACTAATAGTTGATTTTTCAGTAAAATATCCAGATAGCGTCGTAACAGGAATACCTGTCATATCTGACAATTGCGCTCTTGTGTAGCCATGCGTAATTTTTTTTAAATTGTTAGCGATAATGGAGCGAGCTTTTTTATCTTCTTCTGATAATGGTTTTCTTGGCATGTTATTTTCTCCTCCTTTTTTATTAATAATATCGAATTAAATCGATATAAACAAGTATAAAGTAGTTTTATAACGGTGTTTTTTAATTTAAAAAACGTCTAAAATCGTTGACTGGTAGTATAAACTAGTATAAAATGATTTACATAAACGAAAGGAGGAATAAAAATGGAATTACAAATTACTTTGGAAGCAGCTAGAATTATGATGGGATATTCTTTAAAAGAAGCAGCAAAACTCTTTGATGTTCACCATCAAACCTTAGCGAATTGGGAACAAGATCCAAATAAAATGAAGCAAAAATATGTGCAATTAATACCAGAAATATACCATTTCCCAATAGCAAATATTTTTTTTGGAAGCAAAAACGAGTTTATACTATATAAACTTCATAACGATTCATTTTTAATAAAATAACTTATAAAAAACATATTTATTCATTTTTAAGGAGAAAGGAAAATGAAAGAACTAATCAAAGTGACAACAAATGAGGAGAATGAGCAGTTAGTAAACGGCAGAGAATTGCATGAGTTTTTGGAGGTGGCTACAGAATATAAAAAATGGTTTAGCCGTATGGCAGAATATGGTTTTGTTGAAAATATAGATTTCGTAAGGGTGACCCAAAAATGTCCGACCCCTGGAGGAATTCAGAATATTACTGACCATGCAATGAAATTGGACATGGCAAAAGAAATTTCAATGATTCAACGAACAGAAAAAGGAAAACAAGCGCGTCAATATTTTATTCAAGTAGAAAAAGAATATAAACAACAGTTCCTTGATACTTCAAAACTAAGTCCAGAACTCCAAATGTTTCAAGGAATATTTAACGCAGTAGCTAAGCAAGAGTTAGAGACAAAACGTTTAGCAATACAAATGGAGAACATTACTGAAATTGTGGCGTTGAATACAACTGACTGGCGTAGAGAATGTCGAAAGCTCGTAAATAAAATAGTGGAAACTCAAGGCGGATACGGTGCTTATCAAGAAATTCAAACAGCGATATATGAAGAAGTTGATCGTAGAGCTGGTTCCTCTCTCAAAACTAGATTAACGAATTTACGTAACCGTATGGCTGGCGAAGGTATTTCAAAATCCAAGCGAGATAAGACAAATAAGTTAGATGTAATCGAAAGTGATAAAAGGTTAAAAGAAATTTATCTATCTGTGGTTAAGGATTTCGCTATTAAGTATGGAGTTTGGAAAGAAAAATAAAATTCGATAGGAGGAGTATCTAATGCAAACATTGAAATTTGAAAATGTCAGTTTTGAAATGTCTGCACCAGAAAATATTGTTTTAATACCAAAACAGGAATATGGGCGTTTAGTTGAAAATGATTTATCGGGTAAAACATGGACTATGAATGATCTAAGAGAGCGACTAGGCAACGTAGATGCAAGGGTTATTAGAGAAAAAGTGCTTTATCCCTATAGAAAGGAACTGGATGTATTAAATGGAGGATTTGTGGTTTATCCCAAAAAAACTGGCAGTCCATGGAAATTTCAAGCATCTAAAATGGCTCAATTTATTGATGAACATTGGAAATTATTTTTAACACTTTGAAGGAGGAAAAACATGGGTAAATTCAACAGAGCATTAGTATTTAGCGCACCACTAATGATCTACGCTTTAGGTCTTTGGGGAAGCAAACAAGCATTAATCGGTACGATTGTTTACATGGTATGGATCTTCATAGGTCTTGATGAAGCCGAGTATAGAAACAAAAAAAGACACGACCGCCGGCAAGCATAATCGTGTCCAAAAGAAAAATCTTTTAAGTCATTATACCACAGGAGGAAATAAATGATTTCAGTAAAAGGATTAGGCGATGAAATATTCGAAGTAATGATGAACAAAGCGCAACAAGACATCCAAGAAAAAATTCTAACCGCAGCAAGCTATGGGCAAACGAGTTGCACTGTTCATTCAAAAGGTCTGACACCATCATTTCTAGTATCACTGGAAAGCGAAGGCATTTCAAACATCAAGCAAGATGATGGCACCATCAAATTATTTTGGGAATTTTAGGAGGCCATGATGAAAGACTTTGATTCTTTAGGTGCTAGACAGCAACTACCAAATGAAGCTAGTCCTGTCGGAGTTGACTGGCAAGACAATCCTATTTATGAAGGTGATTCTTGCTACTTAACCGAAGATGGGTACGTACAAGAAGAGGATATTTTGGAATATGCACAACAATATTTTCCAAAGATTGAACTAGGAGGAATTTAATATGTCAAATGAAATGGCTACTTTACAAAAAGATATTACTGATGTTGTTTTAGGAAAAATAACTGAACTGGAAAGCCAAGGTGTTAAATTACCAAATAATTACAATGCAGCGAATGCGTTAAAACAAGCATTTTTCAAAATTAACGAGGTAGCTTTAAGCCAACGAGAAGGTGGTGGGCTATACATGGAAAAATATGGAAATACGTCAGTTGGTAAAGCTAGTATAGCTAATTCGTTATTAGACATGATTCAGCAAGGATTGAACCCTGGAAAAAATCAATGCTATTTCATTGCTTATGGTCCAAAACTTCAAATGTCGAGATCGTACTTTGGTACTCAAGCAGCATTAAAACGACTTGATGAAATTAATGATGTCAAAGCAGAAGTAATCCGAAAAGATGATGTCTTTGAGATTGGTTCGATTGATAACGAGACAGTAGTCACAAAGTTTGTTCCTAGTTTTGAAAACATGGATAAAGAAATTATTGGAGCATTTGCAACAATCACTAAGTCTGACGGAAACAAAGTTTATACGATTATGACAAAAAAACAAATCGAAAAATCATGGTCAAAAGCTAAGACAAAAAGTGTTCAAAATGATTTCCCAGAAGAAATGGCCAAGCGTACAGTGATTAATCGTGCTGCTAAACCATTTATCAATACTAGTGATGATGCTGAACTTTTTTCAGATGCGTTCAACCGAACGACCGAAAATGACTATGATTACAATCGCAAAGACGTTACACCTCAAATTGAAAAAGTGGCCACACTTGAAGAAAAACTTTTTTCAAATAAAACTGTCGAACCAATTCAAAAAGAAGCAGAAGAGATTGTGATTCCTAACGATATTCAAGAAGAAAATACTCGTATTGCGGATATGCCAGGACATCCAGAAGTTGAACAAGCTCATCCGATTGAAAAAGAAACATTGAACGAACCGATTCAAGAAGAATTATTAGATATTCCAGATTTCGGACGTGAGGAAGGTGCAGATGATGTCTCAGAATTTGAAGACGATGAGTACCCTTTCTGATGAGAATTATTACTCAAATGAAGCTGACTGGCAGTACATGTCAACGTCACAATATAAGTCCTTTTTAAAATGTGAAGCGGCCGCCTTGGCCAAACTCAAAGGGGATTGGCAACCGATATCTAATCCTAAAGCTCTTTTAGTCGGGAATTATGTACATTCGTATTTTGAATCGAAAGAGATACACGAAGCGTTCAAAGAAGAAAATAAATCCAAAATGTTTTCTAGTCGCAAGCCGTATGGATTATTGAAAGATTTCCAGATTGCTGAACAGATGATTGATCGATTAAAACAAGAAGAAGCTTTCATGAACATTTATCAAGGTGAGAAAGAAACGATTGTGATAGGTGAATTATTTGGAACTCAGTGGAAAGGTAAAATTGACTGCTTGAATTTAGAAGAAGAATACTTTGTCGATATCAAAACAACGAAAGACATGCACGAACGTAAATGGAATGACAATTATGGATCAAGAGAAACATTCCTAGTCAATTTTGGATATGTACTTCAAATGGCTATATATCAGGAGTTACTTTTACAGCAATACGGAAAGACGTTCACACCGATTATTGCAGCAGTTTCTAAACAAACACCAAGTGAAGCAAGACTTATAACAATTGAACAAGACAAAATGAATTACGAACTTGTCTTATTAAAAGAAAAAATTGAGCGAATTGCCAGAGTGAAAAATGGTGAAGAAAGGCCAACGCCTTGCGGTACATGCGAATATTGCAGAGGTAACCTTTCAATTACTGGATTCACTAGCATGGACGATTTATAGAACGGTGGGTGAGTAGATGGCAGACAAAGGCTGGATAGCACTTCACCGAAATATCCGAGATCACTGGGTATATCAAGAAAAAAGAGTTTTCTCTAAATACGAAGCATGGCTAGATTTGCTGATGGATGCCAATCACCAGAATAATAAATTTTTATTTGACGGCCAACTAATAGAGGTAAATCGTGGGGAATTTATTACATCAGTAAGACAGCTATGTGAAAGATGGGGTTGGTCAAACACCAAAGTAAATCGGTTTTTAAAAATGTTGGAAGATGATCAAATGTTGATTCGAAAAAGCGACAGTAAAAAAACTGTTATAACCATTGTCAATTATGACTTTTATCAACGTTACGAATCTAAAGAAACGACACAGAAACGACAGCAAAACGACGCAGAAGCATCACAGAAACACACAAACAACAATGATAAAACAATGAATAACAATGTAAACAATAATAATCCTCGTACCTCTCGAAAAAAACGAGAGTACGCAGACGATGATCCAAATAAAAAATTGGCCATTCTTTTATTAAAACTCATTCGAAAAAATCAAAACATCAAAGAACCTGATTTAGATAAATGGGCAAATACAATTCGTTTAACAATTGAGGCGGATAAGCGTACAGGAAAAGAAGTTCAAGACATGATTGTTTGGGCTACTAGTAATGATTTCTGGTCTGGCGTGATTTTATCACCGACTAGCTTAAGAAAGCATTTCGATAAGATGGCTATCCAAAAAAATAAAAGAAAGCAACAAAATATTTCTAATGATGAGTTACCAGAAACAGGTGAGGATTGGTAATGGATAAAAAACTAAGTGCAATGGCTGCACCTTATGGCGGTTTGAGGATTGTTGATCATCCCTGCCCAAAATGCGGGGATCCATTGTACATGTGGAAATCAAAAAACAAAGATGGTACGGATCGATGTGGTCCTACATGTATCAATAAGAGTTGCGGATATCGAGAAATGGTAACTAAAAATCAAAAAGAAGCTATCAAAAAAGCAAATGAAGCAATGAAAAGGGATGCCATCAATCGAATGATTAACAGTTCAATGATCACGGACGATGCCATATGGACCTTCAATTTTGATGGATACAAAGTAGTTGATCAGGAAACAGCTCAAATAAAAGCGATGGCTCAAGAATGGGCAAAAAAAATTGTAGATGGTAGCCCGATTCATGCAGTCATCACTGGTAGAACGGGAGCCGGAAAAACCCATCTAGGTGCTGCAGTGATCAAAGAAGTGATGAGAGCATCTAATTATAAAATTGCCTGTTCATTTATAAGCTATCGAGAATTATTAGAGCAGTTGAAGTTTGCAATGAATGATCCAGAAGCAAGAAAAGCTGTGACAGGATCGTTGATGGCTGAAATAAAAAAGACAGATTTTGTGGTAATTGATGATTTAGGTGCGGAGCTAGGTCGAATGGAAGAAAACAATCAAGCAACACCATACGATGTCGATGTTCTTACATCGCTCACAGAAGCCCGTTTAAACAAAGCTACGATATTCACGACTAATTTATCATCAAAGCAATTAAAACACGCGTACGGCGAGCGAGTGTTCTCTCGTGTCATGAATGGAACAAAAGGGAACATTGCCGTATTCAAATCAACAACAGATAAAAGGAGGAATCCAGTTTGACCTTTGTAATTAAGAAAATGTGTTATTTAGACAAAAACGGAAAAGGCGTTATTTCATCTGAACAAGCACATCATTATGAGAGCTATGAAGCAGCTGAATTAGTTGCAAATACGTGCGGTGGTGAAATATTCAAAACGTTTAAGCCTGACCGACGATTTGCAAAAATTAAAACTAAGCCAGCAAAGAAAGAGAAATGCACTCCAAAGGGTAATCAAGCATGGATGAGAGGTGCAAAATGACTTGTTTAAGATGTAATGATGAAACTGTAATTTGGTATAAGACGTCGCTTGGCTGGTCAACTTGCGAACCTTGCCCAGTATGCAATAAAAATGGGCGAAAGCATGATGAGCGATTAAAAGAATTAAAAAGGAAGTATGCAGATGGTGACAAAAAGCAAATACGGAAATAAAAGACATGAAGTAGACGGCATTATGTTTGATTCAAAGGCAGAAGCTAGATACTACATGAAGCTAAAACGAAATGGCATGAGCTTTATGCATTTATCTAAAACCTATTGCGCAATGCAAGAGAATGTTTTATTGCAAGAAGGATATTTATGTAACGATCGTAAGATTGCGCCGATTTATTACCGAGCTGATTTTGTAATCTATGAGAATGGCCAAGTGAAAAAAGTGATTGATGTCAAAGGTTATCAAGATGCAATATCTATGCTGAAAATGAAGATGTTTGCTCATCGATACGGCTTTCCAGTGATATTTGCTAAGTTCGATTCAAAAATCAATAAGTTTATTGAAATGGACTGCTTTGAATCAGCAAGACAGCAGCGAAAAAGACAAGCGGAACGAAGAAAAAAGAAATTGATGGAGGAAAATTGATGGTTGAGGATATTTTAGAAGGCTTGGTGTGTGAAGGTTGTGGCTGTTTTATTGATGGTGAAGCTCCTGGATATCCATGCTATTGCGAAGATTGCCAAAATGACTAAACATTTCGGAGGGGAAATATAAATGACAAAACAAGTGAATTTCAGACCAGAATTAAAGAAAGTAACATCAAAATCAAATGGGAATACAGAAGTATTATTAGTTGTTAGCAACGGATCATTGAGAGGTAGTACTGAAAATTTAACTGAATTTCTTGGCTCAACAGTAACTGTAGTAATTCAACCAGAAACAATCGAATACACAGTGCCAGTAAACAAGCAAACGAAGAAACCAAATATTGAATATGTTGTGAATTCAGATGGCACAATTGAAATGTTAAAAGAAGAGCAAACTTCTTTGGATATTGGCGATGGAGTGGAAGAAGTTGAGAATATTGAATTCCTTGTATCAAAAGAAACCGTTGATGATTTTATTAAAACAGCAACAACATTGCAACTGCCAGAAAACGTAACTGTAAATGTTCGAGACGTTCTTATCCGTTTAGATGAAGGCGATAGTATGAATGAAATTGCTGCAGATCATGAATTATCAGAAACAGCTTTAATTGATCAAATCGAGTTAGCTAGACAATACTTTGCTCCATATGCAGATACCTGGTCTAAACATAAAGATGACATCATTTTTCCAGAGGAACAATGAGAGCAACTGATCCAGTAATTATCCTTGAGGAAGCCAAATTTATTTGGACTCATGAAGAGATAGAGCAAGCACGCTTGCTCTTTTCTCAAGGAGTTAAGCCAAGCAAAGTAGCTGAAATAATGGATCAAAAGATTCTTGATGTCGGATTACTTTTGCTCCATCTAGCAGAAAAAAATTTGATTTGAGGTGAAGATGATGATTCAACTTGCAGGAATACAAACTGGAAAAATTTATTTTGTTGGCAAGAACAAAAGTGAAACGAGTCAGTGGTTGCTGAAAACATTTACCAATAATAAAAAGTTACGAAAGCATTATCCAAATGAATTTTTGAAAGATGATCAGATTATGCCAGAACCAATGCTATTAATTCGAAAGAAAGGCAACGAATAATAGATCTTATTAATCAATACAGTGACACCATTCTCAAGAAAATCATGGTGAAAATTTAGAAAGATAAAAAAGCAAAAAAACGAGCTGAATTAGTTAAATTGAAAATGGCTGAAACAGGATTAGGAGTTCGGACTGCTCGGCATTGGAAAGCTGCTGCAAACATCGAATTTTATTACAAAGAGATTCAAAAGAGCTTTGAGCAGATGCGTGAGCTCGATAAACAAACAGGTTGGAGTCAGAAACTTCATCAAGATCGTTTCAAATTTGTAGAGAAATATAAAGAAATATTAGACGAATACATGGAGGATAGCGAATGAAAGTCTACATTGTAGCAATAACTAGTGGACAATACATGTTTCCAGTTGGAAATGGAAAGCTATATAAATCAAAATCGGCAGCAAATAAGTTTTGTGATCAATACAATCAAAAGCTACCTGTTGCTACTGAGTCGAAAGCAAGAGTGTTGGTTGCAGACAATTGGCATGAGGAAAGAGAGGTCGGAAAATGATACCGAAAATTGAAGTATATATGCACGATGATTCTGTCGGTTATCCGAGATGGTTTGAAATCGATGCTATTGATTATATCGAGAACACATTTGTTATTGTTGATGTTTTTGGAAATCCGAATGAATATTCTGCCGCAGGGCGATTATTTAAAAGGGAAGGTGAATTATTCAGAATGGAGGACTCAGAATGAATAACAGACACCGCAGAGTAGCAAAACTCAAGAAACAAGAACTAAATACAGCAAAAGCAAAGTTTGAGAGTAAATATGGAGTTTCTGTAGAAGAAGCAATTGAATTAGTAGATGTTTTTGTTAAAACAATAGCAGAAACGGTAGGAATCATCTTCCAAAATATTGGAAAAGCATTCTGCAATATAGGAACGACATTATCGAATATTAACGGTGCAAAGGAAGAGAATAATGATTACCAATATTATTTCAGCAGGAACCATCTTAATTCTGCTAGTAAGTACTGTAAGCCAACAAGTAGAACTAAAACATTTGAAACGAGAAAACCAATTAATGAAAAACATGTTACAAAAACAGAGTTTTCATTCTTTGATGAATTAGATAAATACAAATAAAAAAGCCGGATTCCTCCGACTGGATAATACATTCGACAAGTTTATTATACCATAGGGGGAATCGAAGGATGGTACTTTTCGATGTAAAGAAGTATGAGACACCAGAAACAAAAGACGTTGATATGGAACGCACTAAATACAACGTGAGTGTTTTCCTTTCAGCATATCTGTCAGCTAGATGTAGAGTAGGGCAACCACGCGAGCCTAAGGTAACAGCATCTTACTCCTTGGTTCCGCCTTCTACATCAAATAATACATTTGAAGCAGAACGAATGGTGATCGAAAAAGAGGAAGCGCAAGAAGAATTTGAGTATTTGCATAAACTGTTCATTCGTGGCTATTCAGCAATTCAGCATCCGCATAAACCTGATGTAACAGAAAGACGGAAAAAGATATTCTATGATCGTTATATCAACGGTATGTCGATTTATGTAACTGCTCAAAGAAATAATACGAGCGAGGAATCTGTAAAAGCAGAATCAAACAAAATCATCATTCAATTTGCTTCTTCCTTAGAACTGGTTGCTTTTAAGTAGCCAGTTTTTACACTTTTTATACCCATTTTCTACCTAAATGCTTTCCTTTTTATACCTTTTTTATACCAATCAACTACCTAGTAAATGTTTTATTATGATAGTGTCGAAAGATTAGGAAACAGGACTTCGACAAAATAAACGAAGGGAGGTAGTCTCCCTCGTCGTTTTAAATTATGCTTTGATAGACAACAACCAACTAATTACAAAAATACGAAAAAGGAAGTGAAAACCTCCTTTACTTTCTATGTTTATCTATATCAACTGGTTGCTGTCTATCTATTAGATCACTTCGGTGGTCTTTTTATTTTAAGGAGGAAAAGTAATGAATCATGAGAAGTTTATCGAAAAATGCAAGGCTATTGTACGCGAAAAAATTGAAATTGAGATTGCAGACTCAAGTGGTGCAGTGCCTCAGTTTGATATACTCGTTGTGTGGTCGTGTAAAACACTACAGAATAGCAAAGCATTAGTTAGCGCTAGCTTAAAAGGAGCACCGTATTTTGAAATTACGTTGAACGGGGATAAAGGTGAAATCTATGTAGATACTTATCTCAAAAAAACAAATGAATGTATTAAAGTCTAGCAAACGCTAGGCTTTTTCTTTACATAAAGGAGGAAAGGTATCATGGCTCTTAGAGCTGATAAACAAGGCGCTCACCGTGTTGCTTTCGATAAAAATAGGAAGAGATTACTTAAGACAGAGAACATATGTGGCATCTGTGGGAAACCTGTCAATAAGAATTTGAAAGCACCTGACCCGCTAAGTCCAGTGATTGATCATCGTATTCCTGTAAGCAAAGGCGGTCATCCTTCGGCAATCGAAAACATGCAGCTTGCCCACTGGACTTGCAACAGGCAGAAGTCCGATAAGTTATTCAATGTTAAGAAAGAAGAACCGAAAGTGATTGGCAATAGAAATCTTCCTCAAAGCCTCAATTGGGCTTCATATAGAGGTTGAAACTAATTGGGTATAAAAATATTAAAAACAAAATCAAAAGCCGTGAGCAAAAGAATAGAGGGGGTATACCTCCCCACCCGACGGTAGCTCCGTACTTCACGCAGTCACTGTACATTTTTTCTCGCGCGAACTTTGAAAGGAGTTGATTAAATGGAATTGCAAGGTATTGAATACTTGCGAAATAAGTTAAACACGCACAAAAGTCGTGTGGATATGCGTTATAAGCAATATGCGATGAAACATTATGATCCGCCTATTGGAATAACAATTCCACCAGCAATTAGATCAAAATATCGATCAGTTTTGGGTTGGTGTTCAAAAGGCGTGGATGCTCTCGCTGATCGTTTAGTTTTTCGTGAGTTTGCTCATGATGATTTTGAAGTAAATGAAATTTTCAAAGCTAACAATCCAGACGTATTTTTTGATAGCGCAGTGCTTTCGGCTTTAATTGCATCCTGCACTTTTGTTTATGTCTCAAAAGGTGAGGGTGATATGCCACGTTTACAAGTTATCGAGGCGAGCAATGCAACTGGTGTCATCGATCCGATTACTGGTTTGTTAACAGAAGGTTATGCAGTTCTTGAAAGAGATAAGTACAACAGGCCAACCATTGAAGCCTATTTTAGTCCTGGATATACCGATTATTATTATGAAGGTAAAGAATTTGATGAGGAAAACGATCGTCGAACACACAGCTTTTCCCATCCATTGTTAGTACCAATTATCCATCGACCAGATCCGGTACGACCATTCGGACGTTCTCGTATTACTCGATCAGGCATGTATTATCAGCGCTATGCTAAACGAACACTTGAACGAGCTGACGTGACTGCGGAATTTTATTCGTTTCCACAAAAATATGTTGTGGGTACAGATCCTGATTCTGAACCGCTTGATAGTTGGAAAGCCACTGTTTCGGCGATGCTTGAATTTACAAAAGGTGAAGGCGGTGAAAAACCAACGCTTGGGCAATTCACGACATCAAGCATGACACCTTTCACCGAACAACTGAAAACAGCAGCTGCTGGCTTTGCTGGAGAAATGGGACTAACGATGGATGATTTGGGCTTTGCTTCTGACAATCCGTCCAGTGTTGAGGCAATTAAAGCAAGTCATGAAAATTTGCGACTCGCAGGACGAAAAGCGCAACGTTCCCTTGGATCTGGTTTATTGAATGTGGCGTATACAGCTGCATGTTTACGAGATGATTACCCATACCAGCGTTATCAGTTCAACAAAACTATACCGAAATGGGAACCGCTGTTTGAAGCTGACGCAAGTGCTTTATCATTGATTGGAGACGGAGCTATTAAGTTAAATCAAGCAATGCCTGGGTACGTTAATAGTGAAGTTATGCGGGACCTAACGGGTATTAAAGGAGCTGAAACAAATGGATAACGATATTGTGCCAGCTTTACTTGAAGAAATTCAAAATGAATTTGATAAGCGAACATATAACAGTAAAAAATTAAAAAAAGTTTTCCTCTTACTGCAAAATAAAAAGGCTACCTATTTGGATGCGAACAATTTTGCAATAGAAATAGGCGGAATTTTATCTGATGTATTAAGAACCAAAATCACTGCCGAAGTTCTTCCAGATGGAAAAATGTACTTCAATATCGCTGATAGAATTTTAAATCCAACAATGAAAAAAAATTACGATTTGATTTCTAATTTTATTGTAGATGTACAAACAGAATTGAATCGTACTGCAAATCTAAGATTAAAAGGACAAATTCCAGAATTTAATCAAGATCGTATTGATGGGATAGTCAATCGAATTTCAAGCGAAGAAGATTTTGAATCAATCAAATGGCTTTTAGATGATCCGATTATAAATTTTAGCCAAAGTATTGTAGATGATGGAATCAAAGCCAATGCGGAGTTTCATGCAAAAGCAGGTCTACAACCCCAAATTACTCGTAGAGTTTCAGGGCATGGTTGTGAGTGGTGCAGACGTTTGGCGGGAACTTATGGATACTATGAAGCGCCTAAAGAAGTCTATCAAAGACATGAAAGATGTCGATGTATGGTTGATTATAATCCAGGTAATGGACGTAAACAGGATGTGTGGTCCAAAACTTGGACTGATGCCCAAAAACAAGAGAAAATCAATGCACGAAAAACATTGAATTTGAGAAAGGAAAAGTGAAAATGGAAAAAGAAAAAACTTTAATTATTTGGTTATTAAAGGGTGAAACATTGAAGTTTGAAAAAGTTACAAATCTCGAAAACAATGATAGTGAATTGAAATTCGATTATTTTGGAGTTTCAACACAAGTAAAAAGAAGCGCTGTGTTTAATCAAGTAAATATTTCGGGTTTTGCATTAGAAAAATAGGAGAAGTAAACATGCATCATTACATTACAAAATATAAAGATGAAAATGGAAGTCGAAAAGCAGTGGCATGGTTCCAAATAAATATCTTTGGTAAATGCTTTTGCCTATTCAAGCATGAGATAGCTATTTAATATCATCCCAGCGACAGGGTCATCATGCATGATTGAGATTGAAGGGGGATATTTATGACTACTAAAGCACGACTTGGTAATCAGCATCCTACTCAATCGGTAATATTGCCATATGACAAATCTCTATATCAAGAAGCGATTGATTATTATCAGCGTACCGGTCGTAAATGCTACGAATGGCAAGTGAATATGCTAAAGGCGATCATGGCTGTTGATGATGATGGATTATGGGTTCATCAAAAATTTGGATTTTCTATACCTCGTCGGAATGGTAAAACGGAAATTGTTTACGATGTCGAAATATGGGCATTGGAAAATGGACTAAATGTTTTACACACGGCTCATCGAATCAGTACGTCTCACTCTTCATTTGAAAAACTAAAAAAATATCTTGAAGAATGTGGTTATGTTGAAGGTACAGATTTCAATTCAATTAAAGCTAAAGGACAGGAACGGCTAGAGTTATATGAAACAGGCGGTGTGATTCAATTTCGAACTAGAACATCTAGCGGTGGTCTTGGTGAAGGTTTTGATTTTCTGGTTATTGACGAAGCCCAAGAATATACCACCGAACAAGAGTCAGCTTTGAAATATACTGTTACGGATAGCGATAACCCTTTAACGATCATGTGTGGAACACCGCCAACGCCGGTTTCTAGTGGTACAGTATTCACTAATTATCGTGAGAATACGCTATTTGGGAAATCAAAGTATTCAGGCTGGGCGGAATGGTCGGTTGATGAAATCAAAGATATTCATGACGTAGAAGCCTGGTACAATTCTAATCCATCGATGGGTTATCATTTGAATGAACGAAAAATCGAAGCCGAACTTGGTGAAGATGAATTGGACCACAATGTTCAGCGTCTCGGATACTGGCCAAAATACAATCAGAAATCTGCAATATCAGAAACAGATTGGCAAGCACTAAAAGTAAAAGCTTTGCCTGTACTGAAAGGTCCGTTATATGTTGGAATTAAATACGGAAACGATGGAGCGAATGTTGCGATGAGTATTGCTGTTCGGACTTTGTCCGGAAAAATATTCGTTGAAGCTATCGACTGTCAATCAGTCAGAAATGGAAATCAATGGATCATCAATTTTCTTAAAAAAGCCAATGTAGAAAAAGTGGTGATAGATGGAGCAGGTAGTCAAAATATCCTTGCTGAAGAAATGAAGGATTTCAAACTAAAAGAGCCCATTTTACCAAAAGTATCAGAAATCATCACTGCCAATTCACTTTGGGAGCAGGGGATTTTTCAAAAAGGGATCTGCCACTGTGATCAACCATCGTTGACACAAGTCGTTACGAACAGTGAGAAAAGAAACATTGGTTCAAATGGCGGGTTTGGTTATAAATCGCAATTTGAAGATATGGATATCAGTCTTATGGATAGTGCACTTTTAGCACATTGGGTTTGTAGTAACAGCAAACCTAAGAAAAAACAACAAATTAGGTATTAAACGATTATCAATTTTGATAGTCGTTTTTTTAATACACAAAATTACCGAACTGCCGGGCAAGCAGGAGAAAGGATTTTTATCATGACATTTAAAATAATTGAAACACAAGAGGAACTGGACCGAATTATCCAGGAGCGATTGAATCGGGAGAAAGAGAAATTTTCAGATTACGATGCAATTAAGAAACGCAATGCGGAATTAGAAAATGAAATCGGTACTTTGAAATCAACCATCGAAGAAACAAACGCTGCTACAAAGTCTCATGAGCAAACAGTGGCTGATCTTAATAAAAAAATTGCTGAATATGAAACAGCGAGCTTGCGAACTAGAATCGCGTTGCAAAACGGATTGCCCGTTGATTTAGCGGATCGCTTGGTCGGAGATGACGAGGAAAGTATCAAAGCTGATGCAGAACGTTTAGCTGGTTTTGTCGGCAAGAAGCCACAAACACCGCCACCATTGAAAAATATAGAACCATCTTTAGGTGATGATAAAAACACTGCTTATAAAAAACTATTAAATGGACTTAAAAAAGAAGGAGAATAAAAAATATGACATTAGAAAAAGGAACTTTATTTGACCCGAAATTAGTAACAGATTTGATTAGCAAAGTAACAGGTAAAAGCTCGTTGGCTCGTCTATCCGCTCAGAAGCCTATTCCGTTCAACGGTGAGAAAGTGTTCACTTTTACTATGGATTCAGAAATCGATATTGTTGCAGAAAGCGGAGCTAAATCTCATGGCGGGATGACCTTAACGCCACAAAAAATGGCGCCGATCAAAATCGAATATGGCGCACGTATTTCCGATGAATTTATGTACGCTTCAGAAGAAGAACAAATTGAGATTCTTGAGTCTTTTAACGATGGTTTTGCAAAAAAAGTAGCTCGTGGGATCGATTTAATGAGCTTTCATGGAGTTAATCCGCGAACGGGGCAACCGTCCACTGTGATCGGAACCAACCATTTTGACGCTAAGGTAACGCAGAAAGTAGAAATGGCAACAGGGCTTGCAGATCCAAATGGTGCTGTAGAAAGTGCAATTGAATTAGTAACTGGTTCTGAAGGAGAAGTTAATGGAATGGCAATTAATCCTTCATTTCGTTCAGCTCTAGCAAAACAACAAGATAAGCAAGGTAATCCAATGTTCCCAGATTTGGCTTGGGGTAATGCACCGTCGACTATTAATGGATTGTCAGTAGATGTTAACAAAACTGTTTCAGATATGAATGCCAGCGAAAACGACCGCGCGATCATCGGTGATTTTACCGAAGGTTTTAAATGGGGTTATGCAAAGGAGATTCCAATGGAAATCATTGAATACGGTGATCCAGACAACTCTGGCATGGATTTGAAGGGACACAACCAAATTTATGTACGAGCAGAAGCGTTTCTTGGCTGGGGAATCTTAGCTCCTGAAAGATTCGCGCGTATTGTTGAAAAAGCAGCAGAGGGTGGCGAATAAAATGCGTTATAAGAACAAAGTTACGGGAGCTGTCTTTGACAGCTCTTTCGCTATTTCCGGTGGAAATTGGGCTCTTGTCGAAAGTAAGCATCATTTAAATGAAAGAGAGAACGATGAGCAAAAAGCGGAAGAAATTGATAATTCAGAAATAGCAGAAGAAAAAAATCAAAATACAGAACAAGAAGAGCCTGATCAAGAAACTAAAACCGACGATCCAGCTTTTGACTCAATCACTGTTCCTCAAATCAAGCAAGAACTAGATGCTTTTGGTATCAAGTACAGTGCCACTGCTAAGAAACAAGAGTTGTATGACTTAATGATGGCGCAAGGGAAGTGATCAGATGCAGCCTTTTGCAACGATTGATGATTTGGAAAAGCTATGGCGTAAATTAAAGCCTGATGAAACAGAACGTGCTAAGCAACTACTTATTATTGTTTCTGACTCGTTACGTGAAGAAGCCGGACGAGTGGGTAAAGACTTAGATAAGATGATCAAAGAAAAGCCACCTTATTTCACAAATGTAGTGAAGTCAGTGACGGTTGATATCGTTGCGCGAACACTTATGACGTCAACTGATCAGGAGCCAATGACTCAAACAACAGAAAGTGCATTGGGCTATTCCTGGTCAGGATCATACCTGGTTCCTGGTGGTGGCTTGTTTATCAAGAATACTGAATTAAGTCGTCTAGGGCTACGTCGTCAACGTTATGGGGTGATTGATTTTTATGGCCAAGATTAAAGGAATTACCGTTATTCTTGTCGATAAAATCCAAACAGGAAAAGATCCATTCGGAAATCCTATTTTTGAAGATAAAGAAATCGAAATTGAAAATATTCTGATAAGCCCTACATCGTCTGATGATATTGTGAACCAATTGACGCTGACCGGTAAAAAAGCCGTATATACGTTGGCTATTCCTAAAAGTGATACACATGATTGGGAAGATAAGGAGGTCAAATTCTTTGGCCAACGATGGCGTGTATTTGGAATTCCTCTCGAAGGGATTGAAGAACTCATTCCGCTTGATTGGAATAAGAAAGTGATGGTGGAACGTTATGGCTAAAAATAAATTCAAGCTCAATTATTCCGGAGTCGGACAATTATTGAAATCGGCTGAAATGCAAGATGTATTGACTGAAAAGGCAACAGCCATTAAGAATCGCGCGGGAGAAGGATACGCACAAGATGTTTATGTCGGGAAAACTCGTGCAAATGCGATGGTCTATGCTGACTCCTATAAAGCTAAAAGAGACAATATGAAAAATAATACCTTATTGAAGGCGGTGCGTTAAATGATTGAGATCATTATTAAGCAATATCTCGATAGTCATTTATCTGTATCGTCTTTTTTAGAACAAACAGGGAAGATGCCAGATAGTTATATTTTGTTTGAAAAAACAGGAAGCTCAAAACGTAATTATCTTTCATCGGCCACCTTTGCTTTTCAAAGTTATGCGGGATCGATGTACGATGCTGCGAAGCTAAATGAAGAACTGAAAGAGGTAGTTGAAAATATGATTGAACTTGATGAGATTAGCAATGTTCAATTAAACAGTGACTACAATTTTACCGATACGACAACTAAAGAATACCGATATCAAGCAGTCTTTGATATCAACCATTATTAGGAGGGAATCAGATGTCAAAAACAGAAAATGTATCAACAGCAAAACCAAAGATTGGTGGTGCAATTTATTCGGCACCACTAGGAACAACTTTGCCGACTGATGCAGTAACCGAATTAGACGATGCTTTTAAAAGTTTGGGTTATATATCAGAAGATGGATTAACAAACAACAATACACCCGAAACAGACACAATCAAAGCTTGGGGCGGCGATACAGTCGACGTTGTGCAAAGTGAAAAAGCTGATACTTTTGGTTATACGTTGATTGAAGCGTTAAACGTGGAAGTATTGAAAGAAGTATATGGTCCGAATAATGTATCTGGTAGTCTAGATACAATGATCACGATTAAAGCTAACGCTACGTTATTAGAAGCGCATTGCTTAGTTGTAGATATGGTGTTGAAAGCGGGTGTTTTGAAACGTATTGTTATCCCGAATGCGACAGTTTCAGAAATTGGCGAAATCAGTTATGCCGATGAGGACGCAATTGGTTACGAAACTACTTTAACCGCTATGCCAGATGAAAATGGAGATACTCATAAAGAATATATCCAAAAACCTAAATCAACACCTGCGCCCTAAAGCTCCCGGAGGCGTCCAAGGTACACTAAATGAAGATGGATCAATTAGTATATCTTGGAATGCTGTGGATGGGGCACAGGCTTACGTGATTCATTATGGCAATGCCAATGAATCAGATCCACATGATGCCACAATGATGGGGTATTCAGAAACACCCTCATGGACGTTAGAAACTAAGGATGTTCCATCATTGGTTTCTACAGATAAAATTTATCTGTATGTTCAAACGTTCAATAAAAAAGGTACAGGGGCAAATGATATCGAAAAGGCAGCATATCTAAACGAACATGCTTTGGGATCTGCATGGTCTGAGCCAGTGATATTGACAAAAACTCCCTGATGCGCCCCAAAACCTGGCATTCAAGTATGACACAGATAAAAAACAAGTCACTGTGTCGGCTGATTGTCCGGCAGGGGCGACTTCAGCAAAAGCATACAAAGATCATGTCGATTCTGGCGCAGCTTATATTGTTGACGGAAAAATTACGAAGACTTTTAGTGACATTGAAGATGGCGTAACACATATTTATGGTTTGAGCGCCATATATGGTGATGGAGAGTCAGAAACCACAGAAAAAGAGTATACGGCTATTATCGAAGCTAAAATCTTAACTGTGGATGAATATGTTCCTGGAACAAGTACATGGGTTACTGGTACTTATCAAGGGACATTAGCAAAAAAAGTTGGCATATACTTCAATGGTGAAAAGATTTATGCTGTACCAATGGCCCAAGAAGAGAGACCAAAATTTAAATATTACAGAAAAGGAATACTAGCAACCGATACTGTAAAAGTTTGGCTAGCAACTGCAGACGATAAAAAACTAGATCAAGCAGATGTGCCAATTAAACAAGATGAAAAATTGGAGGAATAACAATGATTATTACAGGTAAAACAAAATCTGGTTTTAGTTATCAAATTCAAAAAGAACAAGTTGAAAATTATGAATTTATCGAAGCGGTTGGAGAAATAGATGAAAACCCAACAAAGCTACCTAAAGTTTTACAAATGTTGTTTGGTAAGAAACAGACAGAAAAATTAAAAGAACATTTGCGTACAGAAGATGGATTCGTCCCTACACAAAAAATGATTGAAGAATTTTCAGAAGTACTAAATAACCCTAAATTAAAAAACTAGTTATCCTTGCCAGAATGATTAAAATCGATGAAGAAGCTTTGATTTGTGACTTAGCAGAGACTTATCAAATTTATGAATACAAACAGCTACCAGTATGCAAGGTGGCTGTTTTTTCTTGTGGTTTAAAAGAGGATTCTAGAATCAAGTTGAAAATGAGTAATCAACTAGTTTCTTTTGAAACCATGCTGTTAGCGGGTATCTATGATCGATTGAGCCTATTGCTCTGGAGTAAAACAAAAGATGCAGAGAAGGGCAAAAATATGCCGAAAGCAGTTTCTGATGAATTGGATCTCAGCCCTAGAAAAACAAAACAAGCTGATACATCTTTATTCAATTCTAGCGAGGATTTTGAACAAAGGAGAAAAGAATTAATTAAACAGATTGAATATGGAGGTGAAGGGCAATGGCAACAGAACTAGGGCAAGCATATGTACAAATTATTCCATCAGCCAAAGGAATTAGTGGAGCGATTAAAAGCCAACTTGATCCCGAAGCATCATCAGCTGGTATAAGTGCTGGTAGCACGTTAGGAAGTAAGTTTGTATCCATTGTGAAAGGTGTCATTGCCACCGCCGCTATTGGCAAAGTTTTCTCAATGTCTCTTACAGAAGGCGCTGATCTCCAGCAATCACTTGGCGGTATTGAAACACTGTTTAAGGGTAGTGCAGATAAAGTGAAGAAGTATGCAGATGAAGCCTATAAAACATCTGGTTTGTCTGCTAATGCCTATATGGAAAATGTGACTAGCTTTAGTGCTAGCCTATTACAATCGGTTGGTGGAGATACTGAGAAAGCCGCTGATGTCGCAAATATGGCCATGATTGACATGTCTGATAACGCCAATAAAATGGGTACAAGTATGAGCGATATTCAAAATGCTTATCAAGGATTTGCTAAGCAGAATTACACCATGTTAGACAACTTGAAGCTAGGTTATGGCGGTACAAAGGAAGAGATGCAACGACTGTTATCTGATGCCGAAAAACTCACAGGCGTTAAATATGACATAAATAATCTAAGCGATGTTTACAATGCGATTCATGCTATTCAAGAAAATCTAGATATTACTGGTACGACGGCAAAAGAAGCTGCTGAAACATTTAGTGGATCTTTTGCAGCGATGAAAGCCTCTCTTTCTAATGTTTTAGGTAAAATGGCGCTTGGGCAAGATATAAAACCAGCACTAAATCAATTAGCAGAAACTACTTCAACTTTTCTTTTTGGAAACTTTATTCCGATGGTAGGTAATATTTTGAAAGCTTTGCCTGGTGCGATCGTCACATTTGTCAAAGCAGCAATTCCACAAGTGAAGGCGGCATTTGGTGAACTTTTGTCTTCAATTAGTGATAATTTTCCTATTCTTGGAGAATTATTTGAATTTATTAGCAAGAATGCTCAAGCATTCAAACTATTTGCTTCAGTAATTTTGGGAGCCATCGCAGGGTTTATGTCTTTTAAAGCAGTAATAGGTATTTTTAATTCTGTAAAAACAGCCATAACGGGTGTGAAGACAGCATTTACTGCTATGAAAATTGCGTTACTTGCTAATCCATTTGGATTGGTTTTAGCAGCAGTTGGGGCTCTAGCAGCAGGTTTGATATATCTATATAAAACCAATGAAAATGTCCGAAATAGCATAAATAATTTAATTGGCAAAGCAAAAGAAATGGTTAGCAACTTTGTTAAATCGCAATCAGTATCAAAACTTTTTGCAGATGGACTGAAACTTATTTCAAGTATTGGAGATAAAGTTGCTTCTATTATCGGGAATATCGGGAAAAACGCTACAAATTCAGCAAGTTCTATAGATTGGTTTGGTATAGCGTTTAAAACAATTAAAGCTGTTATTTTAGCTCTGTTAGGACCAATTGGATTGGTGATAAAAGCCTTTGAATTAATTGCTAAAACTTTAGGTGGCGGTGATATTGGAAAAGGGATAGACACCATCATGGATTCTTTTTCTGGTTTAGCTGACGGTATCAAAACATATGGTCCGCAACTTGGTTCGAATTTCGGTACAGCTTTAGAGGGTATTTTAACAGCCATAGGCGCAGCTTTGCCGGGTATTATTTCTGGTGGATTGGCGGTAATTGGTGGATTTATCACAGGAATTGCGCAAGGCCTACCACAGCTTTCATTAGCCGTAGCTCAATTGATAGGGGCTTTCACTAGCTCACTATTATTATTAATACCAACAATTGTCCAATCCGCTACTTCAATTATTACAGCATTTTTAGGAGCATTGACGATAGCTCTTCCTCAAATTGTGGTTGCAGGAGCTAGTCTGATTAATGCTTTGCTACAAGGGATCACACAGCAATTACCGATGATCGTTGGTAATGTGGCAGTTCTAATCACCACATGGTTAACTTCCTTAAATGCGTATTTACCAATGATATTACAAGCAGGATTTAATTTGTTGAGTACATTTCTACAGGGAATCGCCGATAATATAGGACAAATCACGCAACAGGCATTAAATATCATTTTGAATTTTGCACAAGTGATCGCACAAAATATGCCGACAATTGTGAATACAGCCGTTAATTTAATGGTGAATTTTACGAATACGTTAGCTTCTAAAATGCCAGATATCATCAGTGCTGCCGCTACACTAATTGTGAGTTTTGTTAACGGAATCGCAAATAATTTAGGTCAGATCATTAACGCTGCTGTTAATTTAATCGTGAAATTTTTGGAAGGAATAGCCAATAGAATTCCAGATATTGTGAATGCAGCGATGGATTTAGTTGATGCAATGGTACGTGGAGTTGTGCAAGCACAAGGAAGATTGATGGATACTGCTATTGCTATGATCAATGGATTTGCAGACAATATCCGAAATAGGCAAGATGATATTCGGAATGCAGCATTAAACCTACTTGACGCAATAATTGGTGTATTTGTCCCGGATTCTTTGATGCAGGCTGGTAGTGCTATTATTGATGGTTTCTTGGATGGCTTGAAATCTGGTTTTGAAAGTGTGAAGAATTTCGTTGGCGGAATAGCTGAATGGATTAAAGAGCATAAAGGTCCTATTAGTTATGATAAGAAATTATTGATTCCTGCCGGGAATGCTATTATGGATGGCTTAAATGAAGGATTGACTAGTCAATTTGCAAATGTTAAAAAGCAAGTCATATCAATGGCGGACGAAATACAAGACATTATTTCAAATGGGATAGATGCAAGTTTACTCACCGATGATTCTTGGAATCCACAATTGAGCAATGCAACAGCGATAGTCAGCGCTCAAAATGTTGCTACGAAGAAAATGGCTAGTGAAACATCGCCTCAAACAGAAACATCTATTTATAATCGAGGACTTTTCGAAGGAGCTATTTTCAACGTACGAGAAGAATCTGATATTGAAAAAATTGCTGAAGAACTATTCAAATTGCAGCAAAAGAAAAATACCAGCAAAGGGATTAGAGGTGTCTTTGCATGACAATCAACAATAAAAAACTTCCTAAAAGAGCCATGAATATCAATGGCTCTTTTTTGGAAGACTTGATTCCAGGTTATCAGACTTTAGATGTTGAAGGACGAGAACTTTTTGAAACGACCAATGAATATGCACAACTAGGTATCCGTGATGGCAAACGTCATATTTATAATCGTATTCCTTCAAGAAAACTAGTGATTAAGTATTATTTGAAAGCAGAAGATCCATCTTCGTTCAGAGATAAGTTCAATAAATTAAACGTAGCATTGTTTACTGAAAATGAGGTTTCTATATGGTTCAATGATGAACCCGAAATGATTTTCAAAGGGACCAAAGCAAGTATTGATGAAGTTGATTCTGCTTATTATTGGGCGACTGGTAGTTTTACCATTATATGTGGTGATCCTTACAAATATACGAAGTCAGATGCTACAAGTGTAACGTGGGGATCAAAAACAATTACTTTTCAATCAAATTATTTATTAGGAAATACCGGATCGGGTGCTGTCTTGATGCCAATTGTTTTTGAAGGTGGTGCTTACTGGGGATCTGATATTATCACATGGCAGCACCAGGGCTATCTGATGGGGGATGATGGGAAGGATGTTCAACCTTACGAGATCTATCCTACAGTGGAGGGGTTGAAAGTTAAACCAACCATTGTAGTTGAAGGTATGGGAAGAGGAATTCAAATTAGAACGCGTAAAGATACTATTGATTTGGGAGATTTTGATAATTCAATTATCGAAGTTGACACACAGACTTTTAATATAGTAAAAGATGGAAAACCAATGATTCGGCCGATGAATGACTTCTATATTTATCCCAATGAACCATTATATGTCTCTGGAAAAGATGGAGATTTCGAGTTGACTATCAAATATTCAAACCGTTACTTATAGGAGGCTGATTACTTGTTAATGACAATGAATCTTAGTCGTGAGTATACAGCAATCTTAGAGAATGCTCATGATGTGAGTTATGAAAAAATAGAAAATGAGATTGGATCAATTGAATTTACAATGCCGCTTTATGACACAAAAAATTCTATGATACAAGCATTGCAGTATGTAGAATTAACAGACAACGAAAATGAATACATTGGTTTGTATCGTATTATGCCATCAACTATCCAAAAAGATCCAACTAATTATTCTATCAAATATACTGCAATGCATGTCATAGGGACGCTACTTGATAGTGTCCTTTTTGGTTACCATGAGTTAGTCAACAGAACAACTACTGATGTGATTAACTATGTACTGAATCAGCAGAAAACAAAACATTGGATTCTAAAAAAATGTGAGTTCACTCGTTATTTCAGCTATGCATGGGAAAATGAAAATGGATTGGCTGATGCATTGTTTTCTATACCAAAGGCCTTTGATGAGGACTATATGTGGTCATGGAACACACAAGTTTATCCATTTGAGTTATCTCTTGTAAAGCCATCAACAGATCCTGTTTGTCGCATACAAGAAGGCTATAATATGGAAGGTTTTGAAATTGAGACCGATCCGAACAATTTAGTCAATCGAGTATATCCACTAGGTGCCGGAGAAGGAGTCAATCAATTAAACATCAAATCAGTCAATAATAATGTTCCTTACGTTGAAGATGCTGAATCAATCAAAAAATACGGGTTGATTGAGTACGTTTGGGTAGATCAGCGTTTTACGATTGCTCAAGCATTGAAAGACAATGCGATTAGCATGCTAAAAAAATGGTCCATTCCCAAAGTATCATGGAAAGTTTCTGCTGCTGATTTAATTAAATTGACAGATACACCTTTAGAAATCGATAAATTACGACAAGGCACAGTCGTAATGATCAATACAAATGAATATGGATCATTTAATTTGAGAATAAAAAAAGAAAGTAAATCGGATGTTTTTGGTGCTCCACAATCTATCCAATTGGAACTAGGAAATTTGAAAGATGATATCAACACCACCATGTCCGATCTTAGTCGTAGGCAGCAAATAAATGAAACCTACAGTCAAGGAGCAACGAATATTTTGAACTATTCATATCAGGACAATTGCGAATCTTCTTATCCTGCAGAGATTGAGTTCTATCTAGATGATGATGTTTTTCATGTGAATACCGTCGAATTAACTTTCAAAACAAAACGTTACCGAGGTTATACAAAAGCGGTAAAAGGCGGCGGCGCTAAAACGATAACTAGCGAAGCGGGTGGACAATCGACACAAACAAGTTCGGCAGGTGGTGGTAGTCGCCAAACAAGTAGTGCAGGTGGAGGTTCAGTTCAATCTACTACAGCAGGGGGTGGCGGAGTAACTACTTCTGGTTCTGGTGGTGGTTCTTATCAAGGTTCTTCAACAAGTGTAGGTGGCGGGTCGACTCAAACATCTAGTGCTAATGGTACACACAGGCACATGATGTTTGAATCTGTAAATGGCTCGGGACCTATTCAAACGACAAGATATAAAGCTTATGGTAGTAGCCTTTTACAAATGGAAGGATCAGCAGGAAAAATATATACAGCAGAAGCTTCTACCAACCATACTCATACTGTAAGTATTCCAAATCATTCGCATAATTTTACAATCAATGTAC
Source organism: Enterococcus sp. AZ078 (assembly GCF_051714985.1). Classification (NCBI taxonomy): domain Bacteria; kingdom Bacillati; phylum Bacillota; class Bacilli; order Lactobacillales; family Enterococcaceae; genus Enterococcus; species Enterococcus sp. AZ078. The sequence continues at coordinate 1,946,697 of NZ_JBIOSW010000001.1, read as the reverse complement.
CGGCACACACGCATAATGTTTCTATACCAAGTCATGCTCATAACGTTAATATCCCCAATCACACACATAGTGTTAATATTCCAAATCATACACATACAGTAAAAATTCCATCGCATAAACACAATGTGGTGCTTCCAGAGCATACTCATCCGCTTGAATGGGGGATTTTCCAAGCAAATGACTCGGCATCAAGTGTAGATATCATTGTGGACGGTAAGACGATTCCGCACCATGAAACAAGTCAGAATAGACTTAACTTAGTCGATTATTTGAAAAAAACAAGTAGTGGAAAAATTCAACGAGGAAGTCACAAGATACAAATTAAACCTAATAAATTAGCACGTATTGAAGCACAAGTTACATGTCGTGTCTTTATTCAATCACAATTAGGAGGTCAATTTTAATGGTAATTAAAGTAAAGAAAATTAACGGTGAAGAATTTACCGCAGAAGTGAATCAAAATATTTCTGATATTTATAAAGAACTAACTAATAATCTAGATAGTTCTTTTATTCTATTAGGTGAAAGAATTGAACAAAAGGTGGCAATTGAATCAATTTTCGAAGAAGCAGGTGATTAAAATGGCTGTTGAACATATCCAAGAAACAGATACCCTTAATAAAGGTCGTATTAAGATTAACGAAGCCATTGATTTAGCAAATAACTCATCCTCCAAAGTAGATCAATTTGAAATTGATCTAACGCAAGGAATTAAAGATGCTAAAAAAATAGCAACAGATGCTGGTAATGAAGCAAAATCAATTGCGGGGACAGCTGGAGCAGAAGCTAAGCAAACTGCTTCTACGGCTGCAAATGATGCTAAGAAAATAGCGACAGATGCTGGTAATGAAGCAAAATCAATTGCTGAATCGGCAGGAACAGAAGCAAATAAAAAAGCAGATCAAGCGATTGCTGACTCAAAAACAGCAGTAGAAAATTCTAATCAAGCAATTGGGAGAGCAAACCAAAATAAACAAGAATTTGATTCTCTCAGAAATGAGTTTGATGATTTAGTTGCACAAGCTGGAGATAGTAATCCGGAAATTGTTCAAGCACGTACTGATACGCAAGGCATTAGACAAAGTACTTTACAAAATCGTTTGACCGCAGATTTTAATACACGGTTAACAAATGCAGATGCAATTCAATTATTTAGCGGACCAGTAAATGTCCCAAAAATGATGGATTTAGCTGGAAAAGTAGCAGGTAATATTGAAGTAAATCCACATTCTGTTTATACGGATTATACAGCTACAAGTTTAAAAAAACCGACGGCAAATTGGGCTGAAATCACTCAAGAAAACTATAACAAGTTAGTAGGACGTGATGACCAAGGTGTTTCAGTCGGTTCGAGCCAAGGGAGTGTAATTCCTCAACAATTGAGTAAGTTCGATACGGTAAAAGCTATTGAACAACTAGCTCCCCGGATTTTTGAAGGGATGAGTGTCTCTGAAAAAGTAAAATTTATTAAAGATAATTTTATTTCTTTTTCAGTTACGACACGAGCAAAAGCTAGTTCCCCAAACAATAAAAATTTGAAAGTTGGGGTATTTATTGAATCAACTGACTCATACACTACAAAAATTCAGGGGGATGCTGCAAATTTTACAGACTTTACTACTGAGGTCAATGATAGTAATTTTATTGATTCTAATGGTTTTATTCATGTACTTTCTTACTCAGATAGTTCGAATGGAGTGACCGCCTCTAATATCAATACAGATTATATTGGAGTGCAGTTAATGGTATCATTGAATCCATTAACTGTTTTAAACAAATCAGGGTTTGCTAATGAGGATGATTTAGCATTGAAAGCTAATGAGACTGATTTAGCAGCTCATACGAATAATAAAGCGAATCCTCATAATGTCACTGCTGAACAAGTTGGTGCATACTCTGTTGAAGTAGCAGACGGAACTTTTGTAAATAAAACAACTGCAGAAGAAACTTATGCTAAAAAAACAGAAATGACCAAAGAAATAATAGGTCTTGGAAATGTTGATAATTTTAGCACTGCGACTCAAACAGAAGCAGAAACGGGTGAAGTATCAAATAAATTTATGACGCCGCAAAGAACATCTCAAATGATTACAAAACGGATTGCTACAGATGCAGAAGTAATAGCTGGAACAGATTTAAACAAGTTAGTTACACCAAAATCATTGGATGTTTATTACCAAGACAGAACGAAAGTTGCGGTGGCTAGCTATGGTACTGAAGACGTTACTTTGACAGCCAAAGAGGAGCTTAGTGAAGCAAGTTGGAGATATAGGCGCATCGGAGATATTGTAGAATTTTATGGTAGATTTAAATTAAAAAGAGCTACAGACATTGTTAATGTTCACGAACTTCCTATAGGATTTAGATTAAGTACTGATTTTGATGATACTTCTTGGAATGTACCTTTAAGTATACAAAAAGCAGCTAATCCAACATCGTATGTAGCAGGTGCGTTTGTTGAACGGCAAGGAACAAATTTACTAAGAGTGGGTGGAAATTCATCGGGGAACCATTATGTGTCGGGGCGGTGGTATACTGATGACCCTTTCCCGACTGGCTGATGGTTGAAAATTTACGACTGTCAGCCCATAGAGGTGCACATAATTTTGCTCCTGAAAATACTATAGAGGCATATAAAATAGCAATTGATTTAAAATATGGAGCAATTGAGTTAGATCCACGAGCGAGTTCTGACGGCGAATTATTTATTATGCATGATGATACTGTCGATAGAACGACAAATGGAAATGGATATATTGCTAATATGAATTCGGAACAAATTCGTCAATTGGAAATTGACACTTCAAATTATCCAGAATATAAAAACAAGATATTAAGGGTGCCTACATTTGAAGAGTCTGTAAAAATAATTTCCACAGGAAATGTAATACTGAATGTGGATGGATCAAAGATAGACTTTTCAAATACAGTAATTACTAAGAAAATGATTAATATTCTAAAAAAATATGAAATGTATCAAAATACATTTTTTGTTATTTCGAATACATCCCAAAGATATGCGTTTAATCAGAGTTATCCAGACGCTGCTTTATCTTGGTTATTAACGGATTCTAGCAGAATTGATAATGCTATAACAGAAGTAAAAAGTTACCATAAAGCACTACTCTCTATTCCTTTAAATATAGTTACAGATGATATTTTAGAAAAACTGAGAAATACAAATATTTATTATCAAATATATAATGTGAACACTAAAACAGATTTAGATCACCTTCTTATAAAGAAAACACCTATGATAGAAACCGATATATTATTACCCTAGTCTTTTTTGTGTCTTTTTAATTTGATATACTTATTTTTGAGGTGATTCCGAAAGTGAGAAAAATATCAAAGATATTAATTATGTTTTCCATTGTTTTAACTGGATGTGTTTACTCATCCAGTAGCTTATTGAACCATAAAGAAACTTACCTAGTAGCCCATAGAGGTGCACATATAGTTGCTCCTGAGAATACAGTTGAAGCTATGAGAGAAGCAAAGTCACTTGGCTATAATGCAGTAGAAGTTGATGTAAGAACTAGTAAAGATGGAGTGAATTTCTTGATGCACGATGACACTCTTGATAGGACAACAAACGGAGAAGGACAACCAGAAAGGTTTACAATCAAACAGCTTAAAGAATTGTCGATAGATACTTCAAATTATCCAAAATATAAAGATAAAAAAGTTAATATACCAACTTTTGACGAAGCAATTAAAGAAATAAGTAAAGACAAATTAATTGTTAATGTGGATGGATCAAAGGGAGATTGGAATGACGATAAATTTGTTAGATCAATTGTAAATACATTAAAAAAATACAATGTATATGATCGTTCTTTTTTTGTCCTTACAAATAAAAAAATTAGAGATAAGGTAGTAAAGAATCATCCTGATTGTACGGTTTCATGGTTATATGATTCAAAAAATAACATTGATGATGATATACAACAAGTTAAGCAATACAATAAAGCTTTGCTATCAGTATCAAATAACTTAGCAACAAACCAAGTAATTGAAAAATTAAATAAATCTGGAATTATGTATCAGATTTATGGTGTTAATGATGCTGAAAGGTTTAAAAAGTTAAAATCATTAGAGGTACCTATAGTAGAGACAGATACAATCAATCCGAATAAAATACAGAATAATTAGTATAGAAGTGCACTCCAAAGAGTGCGCTTTTTTTGTTGGAAAGTTGGTGAACTATGAGTATTGATGCGATTATTTCTGCTTTAAGTATTGCAGGAACGTTAGTTGGTACGTTTGCAGGCATTGTTTTTTCAAATAAACTGACCATTTATCGAATTGAGCAATTGGAGAAAAAAGTTGAGAAGCATAACCATATTGTTGAACGTACTTTTCTATTAGAAGGACGGATGAATGAAGCAGAACACGATATTCAGGAAATGAAAGGAGGCGAGAAGTAATGATTTTACCCGATAAATATTATCAAATTATTAAATGGACAGTACTTACGGTATTGCCTGCTTTATCTGTATTAGTAGCCACATTAGGCAAAGCATATGGATGGAATGAAACTGATATGACAGTATTAACTATCAATGCTATAGCAACATTTTTAGGAGTAATTACAGGGGTATCAGCTTACAACTTAAAAGATAAGGAGTAAACGAATGAAAAAGAAAATTTTAGTAGGAGCTCTCGTAGCTCTTTTTTTGTTTCCTATAAATGTTTTTGCCGCCAAAGGCGATCAGGGTGTGGATTGGGCGATTTATCAAGGAGATCAAGGGCGTTTTGGTTATGCTCATGATAAATTTGCTATTGCTCAAATTGGCGGGTATAACTCTAATGGCATTTACGAGCAGCGCACATACAAAACACAAGTAGCAAGTGCTATTGCGCAAGGAAAACGAGCACATACCTATATCTGGTATGACACCTATGGAAACATGGATATCGCTAAACAGATAATGGATTATTTCTTGCCTAAGATTCAAACACCTAAAGGCTCGATTGTAGCTTTAGATTTTGAACATGGAGCGATCAATGACAAGAAAGTCAATACTGATACAATTCTTTATGGGATGCGTAGAATAAAAGAAGTTGGGTACACACCAATGTACTATTCTTATAAGCCTTTCACGCTTCAATATGTCGATTATCAACGAATTCTAAAAGAATTCCCTAATTCTCTATGGATTGCGGCATATGCGTCTAATTTTGTGACGAATACTCCAAATTATAACTACTTCCCAACAATGGATGGAGTGGCAATTTGGCAATTTACTTCGAACTATATTGCAGGAGGATTGGATGGAAATGTCGATTTAACAGGAATCACTGATAATGGTTATACTAACTCAGATAAGCCACAAACAGAAACGCCAGCAATCAATGCAGGAGAAGAAACAAGCGAAACACCAAAATCAGAAATCAAGGTTGGCGATACGGTTAAGGTGAACTTCTCAGCTAATCAATGGACGACTGGTGAAACAATCCCACAATGGGTAAAAGGTGAAAGCTACAAGGTTCAACAAGTTAATGGGAATAAAATCTTGCTTGCTGATATTCTTTCTTGGATCGACAAATCTAATGTAGAACTTTTGCCAGATTCTACGACAGTTGTAGAACAACCATCAGTTGCTCAAACTCATGTCGTTCAATACGGCGAAACTTTATCTTCAATCGCTACAAGATATAGCACCACATATCAAGCTTTAGCATCACTAAATGGATTAAGTAATCCAAACATGATTTATCCTGGTCAAGTTCTGAAAGTCAATGGATCGGTAACAGGTAATATTTACACTGTTCAATATGGTGATAATTTATCAAGTATTTCAGCTAAGCTTGGCACGACTTATCAAGAGTTAGCACAACACAACGGGTTAGCTAATCCTAACTTGATTTATCCAGGACAAACGTTAAACTATTAAGAAATAAGTAAAAGACCTACTTTTCTTTGTGAGAAGTAGGTCTTTTTTTGTTTTGATATTATAATATATAATGTATAAAGATAATTAGTACTTTATTCAAAATAAGATGGGTGATAATGATTGATGTTAACAAAAGAAATAATCGAAAATTTTGGATTTCCAGAATCTTTGAAAGGAATGGATTTAGTTTATTCTTTTGACGATGAATTAGGTGATGAAGCAGTTATAGGAAGGAAATGTCATTGCGAAAAGACAAGTGCAAAATTCTTCCTATACAATCCTCAAAATCACGATACTGTTTTTACTATGGACTTTGGAATAAAACAGGGTCGAGATAGAAATCCATGTGGCGGACCGATTATCAATGAACAACATGTATATATTTTTTATATTAAAACTAATGCAAATTATAGAAAAATGGGCATTGCTTCGTACTATATCAATAAAGTAGTAGAATTTACTAAAAATTATGGTATGGGTATTGTTGCTTTAGATGTTGCGCCAAGTACAAGCGATACTAAAAATGTAATAGGGGACAAAAATGAACTACAGGCATTTTATGAAAAATTCTCAAATGAAACTGTAAAAATTATTTGTTTATAAGAAAAAACTATCGCTACTATCGCTTATAAGCGATAGTTTTTTTATCTACTTGAATTGAAATGGCCCACAGCTTTTCCGTTGAGTGAGTTAATAGAAGTAATAAAAAATACAGACGAATACAACGATTAAAACATTGAGCGTTTGCCATAGCAATCCCAAAAGCAAATAGAATATTTTTTAGATCATTCTATTAAGCAAAACAAAGTGCTAGAAATCCAATCAAATCGTTAGAAGAATATGACCGAGTGAAACCACATGTTTTCAGTTTATTTCGTAGAATGGTGGAATTTGATGTTGTATTGATTGGTGAACAAGAAGTCGATTTTTACGATATAAGACATATTAAAATAATCAGAATGCAAAATTAATGCAAAAACTTTTGCATTTCTCTACATTTCTCTCCTTGACTAAAATAAAAAAACGTTGATTTAACAACGTTTTTCTTATCTGTTTGTTTGTCTCAACAATACATATATGGAGACGGCGGGAGTCGAACCCGCGTCCAAACACATCGCCACTTAAAAATCTACGTTCATAGTCAACTCATTTGTGGTTTCGCTTTACAGCTTGCCGAGTGACAGGCATTCTGTATCGCTAGTCTGATGATCTCTTTAACAACTTACAGACGGAAAGTTGTCACGTATCCCACTAAATTTGAGACCCTTACTCGAGCACATGGGCGATGCCGAGAGGATCTACGCTAACTGTTTTTAGGCAGCTAAAGCGTAAGAGTTGTTTTCGTTTTTAGCAGTTATATTTAACTGTAACGTTTTAACGTAGACGTAACCTACGAAACGCAATTCAAGCTCAAACTGTGCCTGTCGAATCCGTAACGTCCCCGTTATAAACAAGGGTTACGTGTATTTTTCATACAATTTATATTATAGCACAAAATTGAATTTTTTCAATGAGAAACGATCACGGAAAAAGCGAATCGTCCGAAGTATCAAGAGATGATTCTCAATAGCTAATACTATAAAAAATCATCTCTCAGTTACTCGGAAATATACATCGTATCTAGTTAAAAAGCTTTCAACATTCACCTGATATTGGCTAGATGAATCACCTTTCTACTAGCTATCATCCTTATCAGCAGAATTTCATCGTTTTTCGATTAAAAATCAAATCAAGTCAAAATGTTTGAGCGCATGAACGATTCCGCCCTCAGTGTTTTTCTTTGTAATAAAAGTGGATAGTTCTTTGAGATCATTATAAGCATTGCCCATCGCGATCTTGTTGTCGCATGCTTCTAACAGTGCAAAGTCATTTGGTCCATCACCAAATCCAAATGTAGGCACATCAACAAGGTTTAATTCTTGTTTTAAACGTTTCACTCCTGCACCTTTCGAGATTCCTTTTTTGACCGTGTCAATCGAGTAAGGACCATTTCGATAAAAAGTCAGATCAGGAAATTGTTCATGATAATATTCATCCCCAGATTGAGAGAGGATAAGTAACATATTGATTGGATGATCCAAATAAGCTTGCGGATTGATTTCTGGTACATTTGAATGGATAAAGTTATAGGCATCAATCATCGTTTGTGTGTGTGCGGTACACCAAATATGTTGATGGTTATAAAATGAGAGCTGGTGCCCTTGTATTTGGACATGTTCGAGCATCTTTTGACAGTCTTCAGTTGCGATTATTTCAGAATGAACTTCTTGACCATCCACGCTGATGTAAGAACCATTCATCGTAACTGCAGAGGAAATACCAGCATCTGACATGATATGTTTGATTTCAGCTTCAGTTCGTCCAGTTGCTATGACTGGCAGGACGTTATTTGCCTGTAGTGCTTGCATTGCTTCGGCCACTTCTGGTGTGATTTTTGATTGAGCATCTAACAGTGTTCCATCAAGATCAAAAAAAGTAATTGCACGATAATTTGACACAAAAAAAACCCCTTTTTTATTCGATTACCCCTATCTTAACAAAGAATGAACAAAAGACAAACCTTTCGTGAAGAATTACCGAATATATTGGTTCAAGTTAATTTTTAGAGTATACTAGAAAGAGAGATTTAGGAGGGATTATATGATTTTTTTAGTTGTCGGAGTATTTTTGACTATCCTAGGTTGCTTGTTTCTTTTTATCCCTTCTAAAGGGAATCTGCCTTTTTATGGTTACCACTCACCGCGAGCCACAAAATCCGATGTTCACTGGCGGTTAGCACAAAAAACAAGTGGAAAATATTTTTTTATTTTCGGTTTATTGATGGCCTTGATCGGCTATTTACTAAAATTAACTGGACAGACAAACTATTTTATAATCGAGATGTTGGTTTTAGTTTTTCCAATTATGCCGATTTTTATCTTAACTGAAAAAAAATTACAAGAACTCGATGATAGTATTGGAGGAAATAAAAAATGAATATTTTAATGATAGAAGATAATCAATCCGTATCTGAAATGATGCAGATGTTTTTTTTGAATGAAGGATGGGAAGCAACTTTTAAATATGACGGAAAAGAAGGTCTAGATGCTTTTTTAGAAAGACCGAATTACTGGGACATGATCACTTTAGACCTGAACTTGCCAACGATGGATGGTATGCTTGTTGGAAGAGAAATTCGGAAAGTCTCTAGTACAGTTCCGATCATTATGTTAACAGCTCGTGATTCTGAAAGTGACCAGGTTATTGGATTAGAGATGGGCGCAGATGACTATGTGACCAAACCTTTTAGCCCACTAACTTTGATTGCCCGAATGAAAGCTTTACACCGTCGTAGTGAATTGGTAGAGGTAAAAGAAGACACAAACAACTCGGACGATCACTTCGATATCGAAACAGATCACTTTAAGATGAATACAAAAACACGTGAAGCTTATTTAAATAAAACACCAATCGAAGGTTTGACACCGAAAGAGTTTGATCTATTATTTACACTAGCTAAAAAACCACGTCAAGTATTTTCTCGGGAACAATTACTGGAATTAGTGTGGGATTATCAATACTTTGGTGATGAACGAACGGTTGATGCGCATATCAAAAAGCTTCGACAAAAAATCGAAAAGGTTGGACCACAAGTCATTCAAACGGTTTGGGGCGTAGGTTATAAATTTGATGATTCTGGTGTGGCCTAATGCGCTATCTTTACCAGCAGTTATTAGCCTTTTGCGGAATGATTGCGATGATCATTTTGATCGTAGGTGTTTCTTTTACGCAACTGACTAAGCAAACCATTGAAGAAAATAATTACCAACAACTTTTTGGCTATGCAGAATCTGTCGAGAAGACAACACAGACATACACAGACACGTTTCCTCAATTAAGCCAAGATCAAGCGTTTCAAAATGCATTATTATTAACGGAACAAGTCTTATCAGAACAAAATGTCAATTTTATTTTTATCGATAAGAACGAACGGGTCATTTATCCTACTGATAATGTGGTATTGAACTTTACGATTAAAGCGGAACAATGGGATAATCTGCGTCATGGAAGACAAGTAAAATTTACCTCCAACAAAAATATACTAGGACAAAATCAAGCGACGTCTTATGCCTTAGTACCTTTTAATTTAAATCATGAATTTTATGGTGGCTTGGTTGTTAGTCAACCGGCTAAAAATATCGATAATAGTGTTCGATCGGTCACATTGAATCTGTTTAAAGGTTTTATTTTTTCAAGTATTGTTGCTATACTAGCGAGTTATGCGTTTGCTGCTTTTCAGGTTAAAAGGATCAATCGTTTACGTAATGCAACGAAAGAAGTCACTAATGGGAATTTTGATGTCCAATTGCCAGTTCATGATAAAGATGAATTTGATGAATTAGCGGATGACTTCAACAAAATGACGAATTCTTTAAAAGAATCTCAGGCTGAAATCGAAGAGCAAGAAAACCGCCGAAGACAATTTATGGCAGATGCTTCTCATGAAATGCGTACGCCGCTAACCACAATCAACGGGTTACTTGAAGGTCTAAAATATAATGCAATTCCTGAAGACCAAAGAGAAAATGCGATCAACTTGATGAAAAATGAAACAGAACGACTGATACGCTTAGTTAACGAAAATCTAGACTATGAAAAAATCAGAACCAATCAAATCAGTATGGTTATTAAAAGATTCAATGGTACAGAAACATTGAAAAATATTGTGGCACAGCTTGAAACAAAAGCAGAAGCTGCAGGGAATGTTTTAGTTTTACAAGCAGAAGACGATGTGGAAGTGTATGCAGACTATGACCGATTTGTGCAAATCATGGTGAATATCATCCAAAATGCGATTCAATTTACAGAAAATGGAACGATCACGATCTCTTTAGAAAAAGGTTATCTAGAAACGATTATCCGAATTAAGGATACAGGTATCGGAATGACTGAACAACAAATGAAGAGTATTTGGGACCGTTATTATAAAGTTGATCCCTCAAGAAAGAATACAAAATACGGGGAATCAGGTCTAGGACTTCCAATCGTTCAACAGTTAGTTCGGCTTCATAAAGGAAAGCTGGAAGTAGAAAGCGAATTGGGGACAGGAACAACATTTACAGTTAATTTACCAGATGTAGAAATAAAATAAACAAAGAGACTGATCCAAAAATTGGTTCAGTCTCTTTTAGTATCTCTAAAAACGAATAAACGGCGTTCAAGAAGCAATTCCTCAACAATAAGCGCTTCTTTCACAGCCTCTTGCTAAACGGCGTTCAAGAAACAACTCCTCAACAATTAAGAGAGGAGCTAAATAGTGTTCAAAGAGCTGATCTTCGGCAATAAGGATGAAACTCTCAAAACATAGGAAGCTGTGAGTTTCATCCTTATTACATAGGTCGAGTTGCTCTTTCCACGACCTCTTTTTATCGTTCATCATAGATTTGGTCGACATACTGACTATGAGCAATGGTTTCATCATGAGTCAGTAATAGAATGGCGATTTTTTTGTTTTTGACTAGATAATCAAATAGATCAAGAATTTCTTGTGCTTCAATTACTTTAAGTTCATCCAGCACTTCTTCAATGATGAGTTTGTCTTTTTTAGCAAGTAACGCATGCAACAATTGAAGTTTGATTTTATCAAAAAGAGAGAGTTGATCAGGTTCTCTGTTAAGAAGTGCTGGATCAATCTTGAGCATTTCTTGAAAAGATAAACGTTCTTTTTTATTTTCAGATAAATTCAGTAGTACTTGATCTTTGGTTTTTAAATAAGGGAAGAGAGGCCAATCTTTTTGGACGATAAGTAATTGTTTGGGACTCGATACAATCGCTTGCTCTTTTAGCGCTGTTAATAGTTCTTCTTGTTTTGCTTTTGGGCAAAGAATAACAGCTAATTCTCCTAAAGACATTATTGGCTTACATGTATTCATGAAAGATCACCTTACCTTTTTTTAAACGTTGATAGAAAATCGTAAATTGTAAGAGACTAATGCATAGACTGATGGAGATAAGAAAGCCAACCGTTTGTAGGAAACTCTTAAACATATCAAAGAAAAAAGCATCGTTTACAAAATCAATTTTAAAAAAAGTTTGTTGATCCATCGGTATGGCTAATGGTCGAGTAGTCGATATAAGTGAATGGGTGTCAGGTAATTCAAATAATCTTAGACTCCAAAAATTAAGATGTTGTAACAGTGCTTGATAAATGTTTTGAAAAAGCACAATTCCAATAAATAAGAGTGTGCAACAGATCAGTAATGGTAAGATCATTTGCCAGATGATCAAAAGAAAAATTCTAGTTTTCGATAAACCAGCTAAACGCCAGTTGATCAATTCACGTTGGTCTTGTTTTAATGTTCGCTGAAAGAAAAAGATAAATGCGCCAACAAACAAGAACAGTAACAACAAGATCAGCTCGACATAAAATTGTTTCACTGATAGAAAAGACGGAAAGTGTACTTTTAAGGACGTCGTGTCCAAGAAACTAAGACGATCTTCAATTTGTGCATAAAGTGTTGATTGTAAATGATATAAGTTACACACAAGCATCAATAAAAAAGCAGTAACACTTGTAAATAAGCAACTAAAGAGTGTCTGTTTTTTATAATAACGCATTCTTGCAACTGAATAGCGGAGTATTCTCATCACTTTCACCTCATTTTAAATTATAGAAAATGAATATGAATAAAGTATGAAATTCATATAGTAAAATCAGGAAATCCCTATTTTTTAATAAACGAAAATGACGATAAATCAACTGTTCCGCTATATTTTGTGAATAAAATCCAATGTTCATGGATGGTTCTAATACGTGAATTTAAGCTCTATTTTCTAGAAAAACGCCAGAGTAACTCAAATTAAAGTGCATGAAAAAAGCTAAGAATTAACGAGAAACAAGAATTGGTTTTCGTCAATCTTAGCTTTTATAATCATTACTTCTATGGGCACGTAATCCTTTTGAAAGAAAGGCTAGCTATTTATCAGATTCAGAAGAAGGAACTGAATCACTCGTCTGTGTCCCATTTATTTGTTGGTAAGTTTTGGTTTCATATAGATCTTTTGTTGATTGGTTATTGTTTTGACTAAAGACACTTGTTGATTTGTCACCTAGTTCTTTTTCTTTTTCAAGCAACTGTTTCATGCCGTTTTTGTAATCAAATTGACTTGCTTCAATTGGGTCTAACCCAGTATCTGTAGAAAAGCGGAGTAAGTCACCATTGTTGATTTGATCAGAAACAGCTAGCTGTTTATTCGCTTTTTCTTTCAATGCATCAATCTCATTTTGAACTTCTTGAGTCGGTTCTGTAATGGCTTGTCCAGTTTTGTTATCGTAAATCGTTCCACCATAATAAGTGTATTTAGGAGTAATAAAATCACCATCACGGAAAGTAACAAGTTGATCATGTTGCTTAGAAAAGAGATCTTGTCCTAGCTGATTGTAATTTTTGGTATCTACTCCTAACAGATGGAGTAGAGTAGGTAATGCATCCACTTGTCCGCCATAGGTATGATTGATTCCACCGTTTGTTTGTCCAGGCAGATGGATCATGTAGGGAACTCGTTGCATTTGTGCATTGTCAAAGTTGGTCCATGTATCACTTGTTTTACCCACTAGTTCCGCTAACGATTTATTTCTAGAGTTAGAAATTCCGTAGTGATCACCATAAAGGACGATGACAGAATTATCATAAAGACCACTAGCTTTCAAATAGTTGAAAAATTCTTCAACTGCTGTATCGAGATAATTCGCTGTTGCAAAGTATCCGTTGATCGTTTCATCATTTGTCGTAGCTAGCGGGAAGCCTGCTTCTTCGTTTGTAAACTTAGAATAAGGATAATGATTAGATACCGCAATAAATTTAGAATAAAAAGGTTGTTGTAAATGTTCTAAATATTGTACTGATTGTTGGAAGAACGGTTTATCATGCAATCCATATTGGAATGAATTGTCGTCATTGACATCATAATAAGAAGCATCAAAGAAATAGTTGTAACCTAATTTTTTATAGGTCTCATTACGATTCCAGAATGTACCAGCGTTACCATGGAAGGCGGCACTCGTATAACCTTGTGTCTGACTCAAAATATCAGGAGCAGCTTGGAAGGTATTCTTTCCACCTAATTGAGTGAATAACGATCCTTGATTTAAACCAAATAGTGAATTTTCAAATAAGGTTTCAGCATCACTGGTTTTACCTGCTTTAACTTGATGGAAGAAATTGTCAAAGCTAAATGTACTGTTACTATGATATAAACTATTCAGAAATGGCGTTACTTCATGTTCTACACCATTGGCATCTTTTAGTTTATAGTCGATCAAGAATTGTTGGAAACTTTCTAAATGGATATAAATCACATTTTTTCCTTTAGCAATACCAAATGTTTCATCATTTGGTTCAGCATAGTGATCTTTGATATAACTTTCTACTTCTTTCAGATCATTAGGACTTGCTTCTGCTCGTACTTGGTTCGTTTGGTAAGTCTGGATACCATCATAGACGGTAAACGCATTGATACCTAAATATTTGACTAAATAATCTCTAGAAAAAGTACGAGTCAATAATTCTGGGCGATCGGCTTCTGCTAAAAATAAATTTCCAGAAAAAATCATGACTGACAAAGTCGAGATCGCAAAAGCCATTCGTGCGCGAATCGGTTGTGGATCCATTTTGATTTTTTTGGTTATCAATAATGCAGCGACAATGATAAAGTCGATCCAATAAAGGACGTCATACGGTCTAAATAAGCGAATAGCACTTTCTCCAAGCCCGCTAGCTACTTTTCCTGCCCCCAAGATGGTATTGATCGTAATAAAATCCGTAAACTCACGATAATAAGTTACGTTGGAGAACACCAGTAAAGTCAATAGGAAATAAATGACCATCATTGTAATATAAGACGCTTTCGTCCGTCTCACATATAACGCAATCCCCATTAACAACAACGTGGTAGCGATCGGATTGATAAACAGTATAAAGTATTGTATGCCACTTTCGATGCCTAAATTGAAATCAAACAAATAGGCAAAAATTGTTTTTAGCCAAAGTAAAACAGCTAATAAAGAAAAAAATCCGAGCCTTTTATTCAAAAAGGCGGGTGTTTTTATTCGTCTCAATGTAATCTCCCTTTCCCCACTCTTCTCATTTACAGAGTGTTATGAAGTTATGATTGCTCAAACTACATATTCCATCCTATTTTACTAGTACGCAAATCCAGTGTCAATCGAAACCAAACGCTTACACTGGTGATTAAGGATTTCTTATTCTTTTGTGAACGCTAGCACTAAGACAGCCTGCTTAATATTTGGTATACTGATTAATGATAAAGGTAAAGTAGGTGAGTCAATGAAAGTACAAATTAAGAAAAAAGCAGGAAATCGTATCAAGAACGGTTATCCATTGATTCAAAAGGAAGATTTGGTCCAGTCGTACAATGAAACCACGCAGTGGATCGAATTGGTTGATCAACAAGATAATTTCTTAGCTAAGGGCTATTTAGGTAAACAAAACAAAGGAATCGGTTGGGTTTTGAGTCAACAAAATGAAACGTTTGACCAGGCATTTTTTGAGAAAAAGTTTTCTGAAGCTAAAGCTAAAAGACAAGCTTTTTTCATAGATGAACAAACAACAGCATTTCGTTTATTTAACGGAGAAGGGGATGGCATCGGTGGTCTGATCATTGATTATTATGAACACTATGCAGTATTTTCTTGGTATAATGAAACTCTTTATACTTACCGCCATTTGCTCTTCTCAGCGTTTCAACAAGTTTATCCTGAGATAAAGGGTGCTTACGAAAAAATCCGTTTTGAAACAAATGAATTTCCTGAAAGTCAGTATGTTTATGGAGAAACAGCTCCTGAACCTTTAATCATCAAAGAAAATGGCGTCTCTTACGCCACTTATTTGAATGAAGGGCTGATGACAGGCATCTTTTTAGATCAAAAAGAAGTCAGAGGAGCTTTGATCGATGGACTTGGTCTAGGAAAGTCTGTTTTGAATATGTTTAGCTATACTGGGGCTTTTTCAGTTGCGGCAGCAATGGGTGGTGCTTTGGAGACCACTAGTGTTGACCTAGCAAAGCGAAGTTTGAAAAAAACACAGGAACAATTTGAAATCAACGGTTTGGATCTTCAGACACAAAAAATCATTGTGATGGATGTTTTTGCCTATTTTAAATATGCTAAAAGAAAGCAGCTGACTTATGATCTCATTGTGCTTGACCCTCCAAGTTTTGCGAGAAACAAAAAGAAAGTGTTCCGAGTAGCCAAAGATTATGGCGAATTGGTTAAAGATAGCTTGGCTATTTTATCGGACGAGGGAACGCTTATCGCTTCAACGAACGCAGCTAACGTGAGTACCGATCAGTTCAAAAAAATGATCGAAAATGAACTAATGCTAGCCAATGTTGAATATGAAGAAACCACTCGTTTTCGATTACCACAAGATTTCCAAACCATTGAAGCCTTTCCAGAAGGGAATTATTTAAAAGTATTTATCTATCAAATTAGGAAATAAGGGGGGAGGACAGATGGTGCAAGTGAAAGGACTAAACTTAGGAAAAGGACATCCTAAAATTTGTGCGCCAATGATCGGAGACACTCGTGAAGAACTTTTGCGAGAAGCAATTTTAGCCAAAGAAGCTGGTGCTGATTTAGTGGAGTGGCGAATTGATTATTATGAAGATGTCTTTCAATATGAAAAAGTCACAGAAACGTTGGTACTGATCCATGAGATGCTCGACGGGTTACCGGTGCTTTTCACTTTTAGAACAATAGCAGAAGGTGGCAAACGAGATATAACGATCCGAGCATATCACGAGTTGTACCTACAGATGATCCGCTCTGGTTTAGTCGATATGGTTGATTTAGAATTAGACAAAATTGAAAGCCTTGAAAAAGAGTTGTTAGCAGAAATCAAACAGCGCAACATCCCGATGATTATCAGCAGTCATAATTTTAAAGAGACCCCAGCTGATCCAGTCTTATTGTATCAATTGAATATGATGGAACATCTTGGTGCAGATATCGGTAAAATAGCGGTAATGCCCCATAACGAACGAGATGTTTTACGTTTGATGGAGCTAACGAGACGGGCAGAAGCGTTTGTGTCCATGCCTCTGATTACAATGTCAATGGGACAGCTCGGAATGATTTCGCGCTTATCGGGAAATTTGACTGGTTCGGTCATGACCTTTGGTGCGTTAACCTCTGAAAAAGCATCAGCACCTGGACAAATCACTGTAAAGGAACTAAAATCAATAATCAAATTATTAAATTGAAACAATCTAATTTGAAGGTGAAAATGTTGGCAAAGAAAAAACAAGTGAAAACAAATGCGATCCGCTTAGTAGAACAAAAGAAAATCAAGTATACTGAACATGAGTATGCTTGGGATGAAGCACATTTAAGTGCATCTTCTGTCGCTGAGCAACTTTCTGAAAGTGAACACCGCATTTATAAAACACTCGTAGCGGTTGGAAACAAAACAGGAACGATCGTAGCGGTCATTCCTGGTAATCGAGAGTTAGATCTAAAAAAATTAGCAAGAGTATCTGGAAACAAAAAAGTAGAAATGTTACATCTGAAAGACTTAGAAGCTACCACTGGTTATATTCGTGGTGGTTGCTCGCCAATCGGAATGAAGAAATTATTTCCTACTTATTTAGAACAAACAGCGCAATCACAAGAAACGATCATTGTATCAGCAGGAAAAAGAGGACACCAAATGGAGCTAGCACCTCAAGCCATTTGTGATTTAACTAAAGGGACTTTTGCTGATCTTGTACTGTGATGCAGTCGGAAATTCATCAGTTTATCAACAAAAAAAGAAAAAACAGTAACGAAAAGAGTAAGACATCTTCTACTCCCTTCGTTACTGTTTTCATTTAATCAGCTAAGAAAAGCGGCATTCATTCCTGCTACATGTCCAGTTGCAAAAGCCGCAGTAATATTGAAACCACCAGTATACCCATTAACATCTAACAATTCACCAGCAAAAAATAATCCATTGACCAATTTGCTTTCTAATGTTTTTGGATTGATCTCTTTTAGTGAAACGCCACCACCAGTCACAAAAGACTTTTCGATGGCAAAAGTTTTGGTTATTTTGAAAGAAAAACTTTTGCAAAGCTCCGCAAATTGTTGGATCTCTTTTTCTGTCGTTTGACTACCAGTTTGTTCCGTGAATCCACTTTTTTCAAGGAAAAAGAGAAGCAAGCGTTCAGGTAAAAAGCCATGCCAAGCATTACTCAATGTTTTCTTCGATTGGTGGCTTTTAGCAGTCAATTCGTTGATCAATTCTTGAAGCGAACGATTCGGAAAACAGTCTAAGACGACCGTGACAGGTTCTCCAGTCGTTTGCAACTCTTGATTAATGAAACTTGAACATCTCAATGCCGCAGGTCCAGAAATCCCAAAATGAGTGAAAAGCAAGTCCATAACATGTTCGGTGATGACTTTACCTTTCTTGTTTAGTACGCTTAAAGAAATATCTTGTAAAGATAATCCTTGCAAGGTTTTATCCTTGATAAAAGTTTCTTCAGAAACCAGTGGAGATTCTGTTGCATACAAGGGAGTGACAGTGTGACCGACTTTTTTAACGATTTTATAGCCATCACCTGTAGAACCAGTCGACGGATAGGTTCGCCCCCCAGTAGTTAATACGACACAAGAGGATTGAAATTCTTCAAATTCCGTTCGTACACCATAGATTTTTCCGTCGCTATGCACTAATTTTTCGACTCGGGTGCCAAAGAGCATCGTAACATTTAATTCATTTAAACGATGGATCAAGGCTTCGATAATCGTTTTTGACTTATTCGTCACAGGGAACATCCGACCATGATCTTCTTCTTTTAGATGAACACCTTGAGATTCGAAAAATTCCATGATATCAAAATTATTCCATTGGGAAAATGTACTGTATAAAAATTTGCCATTTCCAGGAATATGAGCAATCAAATCATCAACTGGACGGTTATTCGTGACATTACATCTTCCGCCACCTGTCATTAATAATTTTTTTCCAGCTTTTTTATTTTTTTCAATTAAGAGAACTTTTGCGCCATATTCAGCCGCACTAATTGCAGCCATCATACCACTAGTTCCAGCACCGACTACAATCACATCATAGGTTGTTTCCATTTCCTCACCTCAGAGAAAGTGTAGCATATTTATGAAAAGAAAGCAGGAAATGTTTTGAGCATCTAATAAAAATAGGCTAAAATAAAAGAAGATTATAAAAGGAGTGTGAAACAATGACAAACGCAACAGAATACGTCCAACGAATTCAAAATAATATTCATCAAAAAGACACAGGACAAGTCGAATTTTTACAAGCCATTGATGAATTTATGCCTTCAGCTACTCAATTTTTAGAAAAACATCCTGAATACATCAAACGCAATATTTTAGGATTGTTGTCAGAACCAGAAAGAATCATTCAATTTCGCGTGCCGTGGCAAGATGACGAAGGAAACTGGCAAGTCAATCGTGGATACCGCATTCAGTACAATTCAGCAATCGGCCCTTATAAAGGTGGGTTGAGATTCCATCCGAGTGTGAATTTAAGTATTCTTAAATTTCTAGCTTTTGAACAAATTTTCAAAAATAGTCTAACTGGTCTACCAATCGGTGGAGGAAAAGGCGGAAGTGACTTTGATCCAAAAGGAAAATCAGACGATGAAATCATGCGTTTTTGTCAAAGTTTCATGCTGGAGCTATCCAAGCATATCGGACCATCCATCGATGTACCTGCTGGAGATATTGGAGTCGGTGCCAGAGAAATCGGTTATTTGTTTGGAGAATATAAACGATTAAAACAATATGATGCCGGTGTCCTTACTGGAAAACCATTAGATTTTTGGGGAAGTAAGATTCGTACGGAAGCAACTGGTTACGGATTGGTTTATTATGTCAAACATCTTTTACAAGCAGAAAAAGACTCTTTTGAAGGAAAAACAGTTCTGGTATCTGGTAGCGGAAACGTTGCCATCTATGCCATTGAAAAAGTTCAAGAATTAGGTGGAAAAGTCATCACATGTTCTGATTCCAGTGGGTTTATCTATGATCCAGAAGGAATCGACCTGGCACTATTAAAAGAAGTCAAAGAAGAAAAAAGGGAACGGTTGACCGCTTATGCAGAAAAACGTGATTCTGCTGTCTATCATGCTGGTCAATCTGTCTGGACTTTGAAAGAAACTGCAGATATCGCGCTTCCTTGCGCTACTCAAAACGAGATAGACGAAACGCTGGCTAACAACTTGGTTGAATGTGGAGTGAAAATCATCGCAGAAGGCGCAAACATGCCATGTACTCTTGAAGCTGTCAATGTTTTTGAAAAAGCCAATGTGTGGTATTGTCCTGGGAAAGCAGCAAATGCCGGCGGTGTCGCTGTCTCAGCATTAGAAATGAGTCAAAATGCTCAACGATTGTCTTGGGAAAGTGAACAAGTGGATCGCCAATTAGATGAAATCATGAAAAATATTTATCAAACGTGTCGCCAAACGGCAGCAGCTTATGGCAATGAAAAAAATCTATTGCTAGGAGCAAATGTTGCAGGTTTTGAAAAAGTAGCGAAAGTGATGTATGCGCAAGGATTAGTTTAGTGTTTGAAATTTTCTTGTAAATATTAGCTTCAATTCATTTATTTGCTTGAAAAATTGTAAAAAAAAACGTAAAGTATAAGCTGTATATTGATCTTTTAAAGGAGGAATAAAAAATGGCACATATTCATTTTGATTATTCAAAAGTAGCACCATTTGTTAATGAACATGAGTTAGGTTACATGCAAAGCCAAGTATCAATGGCAGATAAAGTATTACGTGAAGGTACAGGCGCAGGAAGTGATTTCCGTGGTTGGATCGATCTACCTACTAATTACGACAAAGAAGAATTTGCTCGTATCAAAGAAGCAGCGAAAAAAATCCAATCTGATTCTGAAGTTTTAGTAGTTATCGGAATCGGTGGTTCTTACCTAGGCGCTCGTGCAGCAATCGATTTCTTAAACCACACTTTCTTCAATTTATTAGATGGTGAACAACGTAAAGCACCACAAATTTTCTTTGCAGGAAACTCAATCAGCTCAACTTATATCGCTGATTTGATTGAAGTAATCGGAGATCGTGACTTCTCAGTAAACGTGATTTCAAAATCAGGTACAACGACTGAACCAGCTATCGCATTCCGTGTCTTCAAAGAATTACTTGTTAAAAAATATGGTCAAGAAGAAGCGAATAAACGTATTTATGCAACAACTGATAAAGCAAAAGGTGCAGTTAAAGTAGAAGCCGACGCAGAAGGTTGGGAAACATTCGTGATTCCTGATGACATCGGTGGACGTTTCTCTGTCTTAACAGCAGTAGGATTACTACCAATCGCTGTTAGTGGAGCAGATATCGATGCGTTGATGCAAGGAGCTGCAGATGCAAGCAAAGCTTATTCAAGTGATAAACTAGAAGAAAACGAAGCTTATCAATATGCAGCAATGCGTAACATCCTTTACCGTAAAGGGAAAGTAACTGAATTATTGATCAACTATGAACCAGGAATGCAATATTTCTCTGAATGGTGGAAACAATTATACGGTGAATCAGAAGGTAAAGACCAAAAAGGAATCTACCCTTCAAGTGCGAACTTCTCAACTGACTTACATTCACTAGGTCAATATATTCAAGAAGGACGCCGTAACATCTTTGAAACGATCGTTAAAGTTGAAAAACCACGTAAATCAATTACAATTCCAGAACAAGCTGAAGACCTAGATGGTTTAGGTTACTTGGAAGGAAAAGAAGTAGATTTCGTCAATACAAAAGCTTTTGAAGGAACTTTATTGGCTCATACAGATGGCGACGTACCAAACTTATTAGTTAAAATTCCAGAAATGGATGCTTACACATTAGGTTATACAATGTACTTCTTTGAAATTGCTGTAGGTATTTCAGGCTACTTAAATGGAATTAACCCATTTGATCAACCTGGTGTTGAAGCATATAAGAAAAACATGTTCGCACTTCTAGGCAAACCAGGCTTTGAAGACCTTGCCAAAGAATTGAACGAACGTCTTTAAGATAAGGAGTTTTAGGTAATTATTAAAAATAATTATCCAAACAATTTGCCTTTAAAATGAAAAATGATACTCATTGAGGTATTTATAAAAAAGGATGGCTAATTATAGCCATCCTTTTTTGGTTTGTTGGCAGAGAAATATTTTGTCCAGAAAATTTTCGTTGTTGATTATTGATATAGTCATTGGACTTATCGAAGTTCGTTCAATACTTTCATATGACACTTGATCATATAGTTGAATAATAGAGATATCTTTATGACTTATATCTTCATGCTTCATGCCAACTTTTCGGTTAGGCACTGCTTACACATATCTACCATTATAGACAGTTAGGGGAGAGATGGGCACGTTTGACAATTCTGTGGGCAATAGTATTCACAGTATAAATTTTTTAAATCAATCAAGCTTACTTTGCTCGGTTGGTCAGAGATTGTGAGCAAACATCAAATGTAATTTTTATGTCGTCTGTAATGATTAAATCTTTGTTCAGATCTTTTCAATAGCTTTTATCCGTGCACGAATACTATCATTGACAAATATATCATTATTTTGATAAAATAATAATTGTTATTTAATAGCCGTTTGTTTTGATTTGTAATTAGCTGAAACATAGGTAAATCCAATTATAATAGTTTTACGACCAAATTTTAATAAAGTGAATGGAGAAATGATATGGATCAAAAAGCGTTTATTGAATCGATTGATTCTACAATTAATAAATTAAAAAAAGATATTCAATCGTATAATAGAATCATTGGCATAGGGAATATTATAAAAATCGTATTATCTGCTGCTATCCCTATCTTAATTCACGAGGCATCTGATCATAAGTCTTTGTTATTAGTCGTTTCGATTGCTTCCGCAATCATAACGATTATTCAAAGTGGAATGTCTGCGTTTAATTATCAAAACAAAGTACAAACCGCAACACAGGTTCTAATGAAAATAGAAAACGAGAAGCTACTTTATGTAACAAAAACATCCCCATATGATAAAACGGATGAAGAAAATTTTCATTTGATTGTTTCGACACTTCAAACGGAGTTGAATGATATCATTTCTGACTTTAATCAAGTAAGCAATTAACCATATCATCCGTTTAAAGATAGAAAGGTACCAAAGAGATAGGAACAACAAGTAATCCTAGAACAGCATTTATGTATAAATAAAAAATAAACCTAATTTTGCTGATTTAAAAAGGTATCCAAACCTACTCGCTGAGACAGATGGATACCTTTTTTCTTTTACAAAAAAGTTCTGATTTTTTTAGACGGGAGTTATATACTTCAAAACCAATTTTTATTTTTTACCAATAAATTCTTTCTTGATTTTTTTAAAATCAATCAGTATTTTCGTGGGACCGAGCACATGATATTCTTTGACGACCAATTGGTTTCTTTGATTATAATAGCCACTGATTACTAATTTCATTCCTTCATCTACTTCAGCAAGAAAGTTTAAACCATGACCAGCGATTAAACAGTTCGTATCATTCAAGCTCAATCTTATCAAGGGACGAGCCCCAATTTGTAGTATTTTTATTTTTGTTACTGTGCCATATTTCTTAATCATTGTGGACTCTCCCTTATGAGCGATTTCGAGGATGACAATCCGTAAATATTCTTTAATAGCATTATACGAACGAATGTTCTTTTTGTAAAGGAGAAACGCAAAAAAATTTATGGTATTTAAGCTAATATCCGACTATTAATATCAGGGGAATGGCTGTAAAAATTTTCTTTTTTTTGTATGACCATGCTTAAGTAAAGTTAGGAGAGACCGGACACCGGAAATGTTCACAATAAAAAATAAATTAGGGAGACAAATCTTACATTGTGCTTTGAAAATGGATAAACGGTGTTCAAGCATCAACTCCTTGAAATAAGCCGGAGAGTCCAAAATAGTAGAGACTATTTTCGGATTCTCCGGCTTAGTTATCAGAGCTAGACATTGCTGTCACAGTTCATTTTATTATTTTAGCTTAACCTCGCTTACACAACGTATATCCACGTGCTTGGGCCTCTTGCAGCGAGATAGCTACGACAGAATTTGCATTGTTAAGTCCCGAACAGTTCGGATTTAAATGATATTTTGTACCATGATCTGGAGCAATATAAACCGTTTGTTCGTTGTTTTGTTGCGGTGTTTGTGCTGCTGCAACTTGATTGGCTTGTTCTTGTGCGGCCGCAGCTTGCCGTTGTCGTTCTGCTTCAGCTGCTTCATTGGCTTTGATCGTTGCATCTACTGTAGCTAGTCGAGCAGACAAGTGTTGATTGCCGTTTGGAATAGCCTGGATTAAAGTAGCTGCTGAGTTATAGTTTTCTCTAGTTGGATGAGCTTCAGCTTGTGATAGTGCTGTTGTTGCTTCATTTTCAGCTTGTTTTTGACGTTCTTCTTGTGCTTTACGCTCAGCTTCAATTTTCTGTTTTTCTTCTTCTTGTTTTTTGCGCTCAGCCTCAAGTTTCTGTCTTTCTTCTTCTTGTTTTTTGCGCTCAGCCTCAAGTTTTTGTTTTTCTTCTTCTTGTTTCTTACGCTCAGCTTCAAGTTTTTGTTTTTCTTTTTCTTTACGTTCAGCTTTTTGTTTCAGCTGCTCTTCACTAGAAGTACTTGATGTTCTTTTTGTTTCGATCTTTTTTTCAGATCGTGCGCTTGCTTTTGAACTATCGGAATGACTGGTAGGAGAGATAGACGCTCCGAAAATCATAAGAATAAATGCTGTTCCTATAATAATAAAGTTTCGTTTTTTATTCCCTTTTTTGAAAAATGATCGAATTAGTCCTACTAACCCCCAACAAATACCAATTAAACCTACTAACACTAAAAAAGTTCCCATTTTTTCCTCCAAAAATAAAAATATTTTCCTTCCATGTAGGAATGAAAGGAATAAACCTCCTAATAAAAAAATATATCATTCTGTAATACTTGTCTAAAGATATACAAAGTTGTTTTTTATCTAAAAATTAAATTACAAAATAAAAAATGTGAATTTTTAATCACCTATTGATAAAAATAGATATATAAAGGAAATGATTTGCACAACAGCAGATTACGATAGTTACAAAGTGGAAAAGATCAGTCATTAAGTTAGTACAGTATAATTCTTGTTTTTAACGCTTAGAACCTGCTAAAAAAGCAATCAAACAAGTTAATAAGAATCTTTTAAGGTTAATATCAATGAAATGAATTTTTGCTATACTTATTAGAGGCTTATTGAATAAGGAGTTGAGTGAATTGGTTAAAAATAAATTATCAAATATGATTAGTATCAAGAAGAAAGGCGGAGGAAAGGTTAGGGTACATGGATAGAGTAAAGGAAATGCTTCAGTATGTTAGGCAAAAACAACTTTATTTTATTTGTGGTATCGCTCTAATTCTTACACTAATACGTCTTTATCTCTATTACAAAGCGACTTACAGCATCGATATGACAGCTAGCTATGATGACCAGCTTTTTATTCATTATGCCCGTAACTTAGTGGACGGGCAGTGGTTAGGAGAGTACAATGCTAAAACTTTATCAAAAGGTATTTCTTATAGCTTATTTTTAGCTTTTGCCAATAAAATTCAGCTACCATACTCGCTATTATTAGGTGGGTTTAATATTTTAGCTAGCGTGCTGATTACACTGAGTGTAAAGCCGATCGTTAAAAAGAATAGTATCTTGTTTTTTATCTATGTCTTTTTTTTATTTTCACCAATCGGTTTTACCCATGAATATTCGACACGTATTTATCGAAACGCCATTGTAATTCCATCTGTCGTAATTATCGTTGCTTGTTTATTAGCTATTTATTATCGTAAATATCGTGCAACAAAAACTATTTTACCTTGGTTTTTCTTGTTGTCTCTAATCTTTCCATTTTACTGGTATATTCGCGAAGATTCACTCTGGTTGTTGCCGTTTGTTCTGGCAGCCTTAATCATTAGTTTTGTTCAGATTTTATTAGGAGTGGATTTTAGACCAACGAAAACTGTTGAAAAGTTTCTTTCACAAATTACCTTTGATCGAAGAAAACTGATCAAGCTCAGTTTGTTTTTTCTTCCTATGATCAGCTTTATCGTGACAAACCAAATGATTAAGCATAAAAATGAAGAAGTCTATCATCTTGCAGTAGTCAATGATCGTACGAGCGGAGAGTTTGCTCAATTGATGAAGAACTTGATTCGAATAGATGATGGAACGAACATAAACAAAGAGAACAGTAGGATTTGGGTTTCTCATGAAGCGTTAAATAAAGCATTAGCTGTGTCACCTGCTTTTGCTAAAGAAGCTGCTAGAATCAAAGAATTATATACGACACATGCTTGGACTCAGGCAGGAAAAGTAAAGGAATTAAAGGGAGACATTATTTTTTGGGCACTGCGAGATGTGTTGAATGAGTCTGGCTACTATCAAAATAACGCAAAAGAAACCAATGAATTTTGGAAACAAGTCAATCAAGAGTTAAGGGCTGCTTATCGTAAGGGAGATTTGAAGAAGAAACGTGAAGTCTACTTAATGAGTACAGGAGATGGGAAGATTGCCGAGGATATTCCAGTACTCTTAGATTTTTTTAGGACAGCTTATAGTGACAATTTATTTTACAAAGATTTTCATCAAGGAGGGAATTACAGTTTTGGAACCCATGCGGATGTAGACGCAGCGCAAAACTTTTTGCGGGTTCCTTTATTGAATAATTGGATTAATAGTGAAGATCCACAACCGCCGATTTTAGTTTTATCAAAAACAGCGAAAATCTCTAATATTATGATTGCGATTTATCAAAAGACAAGTGGTGTTGTTCTATGTTTAGCGATTTTAGGATTTTTATTTTTGATCTTAGGTTCAATCTATGCTAAAAAAGATCGTGGTTTTTATTGTTCTGCACTAGTCATTACTAGTGGTTTGATATTGACCCAGTTTTTATTTTTATTTGGGGTTTCATGGTTTTGTTCCTACTCGCCAGAGCAAAAAGATTATTTTCTAAGTGTGTATACGGGGGCAGGAGTACCAATCATGCAAATTGCGATAGTTCTAATCTTTCTGGGAATCAGCAAAATTTCATGGGGGAAAATAAAGCACAAACTCGAATTGAATAAATAATAAAAGACGTTTGCTAACTGTATTAGTTGCAAACGTCTTTATTCTTTTTTCGATCCCGAGTTGTTTTCGGTCATTAGAAATGATTCACTCCTTATTTGGATTCATTTAATGCACGGACAGCTTGTTCAATCGTGATACCAAATGCTACGTTGTTTTCATTTGTAGCATCAATTGCCATAAATTGATTAGATACAGTATCAAATGCAACTCGGTATTCAATATTTGTTTTAGTAAATGTCATGTAAGTCACCTCTTTTTTTATTAATGTAAATTGTGGTTGGAATTTTCTGTTAAATTTTCCTTCCTGTAATCAGTGTAGCACCCTTATTTTTTTTTCGCAATTAATTGCTATGCCAACAAGGGATTCTTAATTTTCTGTGAGTCCAATAAGCAATCCAATCAATAACAGGATAAATACAGTAGCTTGAATAACAATCATGAAATTCCCTCCTCACAGAATAGTTTAGATGCTTTTTCGGAGGTTTACACGAACAAAAGGCTAACAGTTTCAAACAAATCTGTCACTTATAAATTACAATTATATCTTGGTATTAGTTATGTGAGAAAAAGGGGAAACTAGATTGAAATCGTGTAATTCTAAGAAAAAATATAAAAAAATTCAATAAATCGTTTTCAAATCTTCTTTTTTTTGTTATTATAAATTAAAGATTAACAAAATAAAGGAGGGAATTGAGAAATGTTAAAATTAGAAATAGGCAAGTCATACATATGCAAACCGATTGGAGTGAACTATGAAGTGATTGGTTGCGTGGAACGTACATATACTAATACGGCTGTTATTTTTGTAGAAAGCTATGATCAGAGAGATCGGTTGGCTGTTTACGATAGTAAGTTTCGTCTACTAGTTAAACTGGACGAAATTTATACAGTAGCAGAATCTGCTTTGGTTTCATAAACACTTTTTTTGAGAAATATCGTAAACTTCTCTATAATTAGAGGAGAGAGAAGGGAGCGAAAAAACATGCAAAAAAGAAAGAGTTCAGGTAAAATGGGCATTATCTTAGCAGTTATTTCTGCTATTCCGGCAATCTTAGCAGTGGTTCGTGCGGTGAAAAGCGCGAGAGAAAGATAAAGTAATTGAAAAAGAACCCCATGGATTCAATCCATGGGGCTCTTTTTTTAACCAACACCTAAAACGAAATTCAATAATTTATCTGAATAGGTGATCTCTTCATCCATTGCTTTGATATTTTCATTTAAGATAGTCATTTGATCAGTAATGATCCCATCAACACCATAAAACATCATACGACTGATTCCATCTGAGTCGTTAACCGTCCAGACATACACTTTTTTACCATCTTGATGAGCTGAATCAATAAAATTCCGATTGATCGTACTATACTCCATCGTCAAAAAGTCAGCCGGAGTAACTGGTGGTCCAACAATATTGAATGGTAGGATGTAACCTACATAAAAATTAGGATTGGCATTTTTCAGATCAGATACTGTCTGATACGTAAGACTTTGTAGAATATGCTGATGAGTTAAAATGTTTTCTTCATATTTTTTGACAAAGCGATCAACGATATCTTTAGAATCATTTTTTGAATTTTTGATTTCGATTAAAAGTTTTTGATTTAATTCATTGGCTCTCTTTAAATAAGTATCAAAGGAAACGACAGGTTCTTTCGCACCGTTTTCAGTTACTTTTAACTTTTCTAATTCTTTCAAGGTTAGATCTTGTGGTGCTTTATTTATCCCTGTTAATTTTTTTAAGTTAAAATCATGCATGACAACGAATTGACCATCTTTGGTTTCTTGTACATCCATCTCCACATAATCAGGATGGTAGGTACGACTTGTTTTTTCTAAAGCAGCTAAAGTATTTTGGGCACTGTTACCTCCACTGACACCACGATGAGAAATCGTTACAGGTTTCGTTTGAGAAGCAGAAGTCAAATAATCCATATTGTAGAGACAAACACCTACACCAAAAAATACAGCAAATAAAACTAAGCTTGTATTTTTAAGAACAGAAAAACGTTTGTTAGGAGATTCTAAACGAAACCAGTTAGGAGTCTCAGGAAGAAAACCTTCATCATCCATGAAATCAATAATAATGTAAAAAATTCCGACTGTTGACATAACGATGTTGAATAAAAGGATAGCTTGAAGAATCGTCATTGCAAAAACAGCGCTAATCAATGAATAATTAGGGAAAAATTGTTCTACAATTATTTGTGCGAGGAGCACAATTAAATAGCCGGCAAATGAAATGAGTAAAATACTACCACCAATAATGATGAACTGTCCAAGGATTGCAAAAAAACGTGATTTGGTTAAATACCAACTTTCTTTAACCGCTTGTTTAAATGGTCGATCACGTAGAATCATTTCTGGTAAGGCAAAAATGAGACGGATACCAATGTAAGCTAAAAAGATATAAAACAGAATGAAGCTGCTAACCACGATCCAACGATTAGTAAAAATAAAATCCATGATAAAAGCTGGGATTTTAACTTTAGATAGTAAATCAGAATTAAAACTTAACCCACTAATCGGTAAAATAAGTACGAAATAAGCTAAGAAAAAAAGAAAAGTCAATGGGCGTATTTTTTTTAATTGACGAAACGTTGCTTGAAGTAACTGTTTCAACGAGATAGGTGTTTGTTTCTTAATAAAGTAAACACTCATCAATAAAAAAGTAAACTCAAAATAAACTAGGAGTAAGATAGTTAATAAGACAGCAGTCAAAGACAATAAGACACCTGGGTGCTGTGAAAGGATCGTAGAGATATTATCACTAGATATATAATCAATGGCTCCTCGATTCAAGATGAATCTGGTCGTACTATTCAATAAGGGTAAACAAATAAATAAAATAAATAAATGCATAATCAAAACATCACGAAAATATGCTTGAGTTCCTTTAAGAAAGTCCCAAGCATTTCCTAAACTTCTTTTTAAATAAATTAACATTCAATCACCTACCATAAATATTATAACGTAAAAATAAAAATAAGTGGACAGATTGCGCAAATACTTAACGCAGTACGCCCACTTATCATAAACTATCCTAGTAATCCACTTAAGAAATGTCCACCATAAATCAAAGCCATGCTGTATAAGAAAATCGAGAGGGGTTTCGCCAATAAAATGATCCAAGTATATTTTTTTACAGAAATATTTGTTAGACCAGCCATTAAACAAAGCGCATCATCAGGGGCCACTGGTAAAAAAATTGCTAAAGCAAATAACTTTTCAAAGCGATTCTGGTTATCGAGCCAACCAACATACTTGTTATACGTCTTGTCACTGACCATAGATAAAATAAATGGTTTACCATACCGTCGACCAAGTAAAAAGATGATGATCGAACCGATACAAATCCCTACATAATTATAAATAAAACCAGCATAAGGTCCAAAAATTAATACACCGGCTGCTGTACTTATCCCTCCAGGAATGATTGGAATAACAACTTGCAGGATTTGGATTAAGATGAAAATAATAGGACCTAAGATAATTGAATCTCCAACTAATCCTCTTAAAGAATTTAAATCTTTAAATACACCCAAATTGATAAAATAAATCGTTAAGCCTATCGAAACTA
Organism: Enterococcus sp. AZ078; assembly: GCF_051714985.1. Classification (NCBI taxonomy): domain Bacteria; kingdom Bacillati; phylum Bacillota; class Bacilli; order Lactobacillales; family Enterococcaceae; genus Enterococcus; species Enterococcus sp. AZ078. The sequence goes on along the minus strand of NZ_JBIOSW010000001.1, from coordinate 1,916,088 downwards.
CTAATCCAATGATAGATATAAAATTGATCAATTTCCGTGATGCCGCAATGTTCAACGTCTATCAACTCCTTTGATACGTTTTCTTATATTACTAATGTACTTTATTAGTGACTCTTTGTGCCACTATTTTAAATGACAGTTATCAAACAATTTTGTAAGTTGTAATAAGTATAATTTAAAAACGATTCAAAAACATCCAACTAAAGATGTATTTGAAGTATTATTTTTGTGCCTGTAGTTTTAGGAAAAATATCCTCTATTAAATGAAAAATCGGCGTTCAAGTATTAAATCTTTAAAATAAGCTGAGGAAACTAAAAGAAGAAGTTTTTGCTTTACCTCTTCTGCGTTTCTAGCTTACTTACGTGGATAGAATACTCTGAACGCCATAACTATATGAAAGCTAAAGGGAATATCTCAGGGGAGTGAAAATCAGTGTCTCATTTTGTCTTTTCACTAAGCCTGTTGAATCAAAGGATTCGTCTAAATACTTTTATATTTAAGATGGGAAGTTCGTACATAAGTTCCACATCATCAATCAGACTTCCAAGTAATCGGAAATCTGATTGATCCAGAAAAACATTTCCAAGCTCTTGGTAATATAGATCCATAGTAGGATTTCTTGGTTCATTGAGCATTTCCGCTAACTCATGCAAATCAGAAGGAGGAGAATAACAAGTTCCTTGAATTTCAATATATAATCCTTCGGGTGTTGATTCTAGCCCAATCCTTATTTCAGTGATCTCGTGAGAATAAAGATAGGTTAAAAATTCACTAATGATTCTTTTTGATAATTCTTTTTCCAATGCCATCCTTTTCCTTTCTGCCAACAGTCAGGCTGTCTAAGATCGGTACAAGAAAACCTGCAACGAATCCAGTTGAGAATCCACTATTATATAGGCTTAATCCGCCATGTAATGCACTGACGTTATGGACTAAGACAATATGCAAAAATCCAGCCAAAATACCAAAAATACTACCATAAAAACCACTAATAGGAGCAAGTGCAGTACCAAATATCGCTGCTACGATCATTGTTGTTTGAGAGGCATCATGGATAGTAGCCAGATATGAAGCAAGATAAATCCCTATAAGTATGGGGAAACTGTTCTTTAGATGACAACCAAAGGCACTGAATCCAACTGAAGATAGGATTGCACCAATAATCGGGCCGTTGAATTCACCACCAATAAGAAGAACATAGATGGAAAGCATCAGCCCAACTAACCCCATGTTTAGTAAGGTGGCACCGATACTTGAGATCGCCATAAAATCAGTAGTTACTTTTCCTGAAGTTTGAAAAATGTCATGTAAACCAGTGAGCTTCCATGAATTAATAAAAAGACCAAATAGCGTAGTTAAACTAAAAAAAAGAAAAATGACTAATGTAAGTTCTTGATGGTAGCCTGTTGAAACGAACGATTGAACTTCAATTGAAAAATCAAATAACCGAAGGATACCAGCCACGACCATGGCGATCAATCCAGAAGTAAAACCAATATTATACAAATTGAATCCACGATGAAAAATAAGGGTATGCGATGCCAAAGGAGGGAGTAAAAAACCAACGAGTATACCAGTCAGATTACCAAATAAAATACCTAAGCCCAATGGTAAGTTCATACCGAAAGTGATATAACTAACTACAGGTGACAAGGCACTAGCAAATAAGCCAACCATAATATACTGTGAAAATGGTTTATGTACAAAATGTGCATAGAGATAGACACCCAAAATAATGGAAAGAGAGTTATACAGATTTTTTCCAAAAAAAGAAAAGCCTGTGACGGTTAATACAGAAGCAAAGATTAGTCCATTTAGATAGACTTTATGATGATAGCAAAGAAGTACGGACAACAAAGTCAGGACACCAACATTGATAAATGCGCTTCCAAAACCGCCTATTGCCAAATAATCGGTCATCAGATTACTAGGAGAAGTAAGGATATTGTTGAGCCCCTCAATAGTTTCAACCGGATGTCCAGAAACAAGCCCGATTATTAGAAAAAACAAGCCAGTAAATGTTAAATAAAAATACTTATTTTTTTGAGATGGCTTTTTTTTGATGGGGTGAATATAAATAACGTCGTTTTTATTAACCATTACATACCTTCTTTGTCGTTTTCTTTAACTATAACGTGAAAGAAATCTTTTGGTCAACTAACAGTTACAGAAAAATCAATTTTTGTAAGGGGAAACAGTATTTTTGTTTATTCTTAAATAATATTGTATCATTGTTAAAAATAAATAAGAAAAAAACTTAAAATATAACGTTTTGAGTAAATTATTTGCCAAAAACTGTGTATATCGGTTACAATAAAACAACATATACTGCAGTAAGAAGTGGGGGAGTTTTAATGAGAAGAAAAGTCTATACTAAAGATCAAATTCTAAAAGCTGCTTATGATGTTGTTGCAAAGGAAGGTTTTAAAGGGTTTACTGCGAGAAATATTGCTAAAAAAATGGGTATATCCACACAACCTATTTATTTAGAGTTCAAAAACATGGAGGATTTAAAAAATACTTTATTAGACTCAATTTTTGAACAACTCAAAGAAAATGTTTTTCCAGTTGAACGTACTGGAGATAAAATTATTGACCTAGGTTTAAACTATATCTACTTTGCAAAAAAACATCATAGTCTTTACATGGCATTATATATCGACGAACATGGCGATGGACAAAAAATGCATGATTTTTCTTATAACTATTTCCGTGAAATCGTCAAACAAGATCATCGATACAACCAGTTGTCAGATGAATACGTTGATGCATTACACACTGGAACCTGGGTTGCAGTTACCGGAATCGCATCTTTAATGTCTTCAAACATCATGCACCCAACTGAAGAACAAATTATTTCGTTCATCAAGCGAACGATTGATTCTATTCTTTCTTTAGAAAATCCTGAAACAATTAGTTAGATCTACTTATGAAGTGTGATAACACAAGGTTCATTCCAATACTCTTTCTTACTTCACATTGGGCACTATTTAAGAAGGAGCAGAAAATGATTCTTGTGTTTTTTTGTCTTCTCATAAAATAAATATGCCGGTTTTTGATTTCTATCGGGAAATAGGCTTGACTTTTTACTAAAAAAAGTTTAAAAATAATAGGTATGGAAGGTTGGCAGAGTGGTAATGCACCGGACTCGAAATCCGGCGAACCGGCTAATACCGGCGCGCAGGTTCAAATCCTGTACCTTCCTTTATACCAACGTTTTTGAGCTATCTGGCGCTTGCTGGATAGCTCTCTTTTTAAAAAAGAGTACCCCCTTTAGTACCCCTTTTTGACTTTATCCCATTCATCCTTTCATATAATTTGAAAAGTTAGAAATAGTGGTCTTATTTTTATTTTCTGTAACGTGCGTGTAGATATTCGCTGTTGTTTGTATGTCTGCATGTCCTAATATTGCTTGAGCATCTTTTAGAGAAGCACCAGATTCAAAAAGTAAACTTGCGTGTGTATGTCGAAATCCATGAGCGGATATTCGTTTTAGATGTTCGTTTTTCTTATAAATTTGTTTTAACCAAAACCGTGTAATTGTTGGATTGTACAATTCTCCGTTGTTGGCAAAAACTAAATTTGTATTATCGAAAATATGGGTAAGTTTAGTACTGCTTTTTTTATATTTTTTTAGAGTATTTGATAACTCATGATCTAAATATATCGTTCTAACTCCATTTTTCGTTTTTGGTTCATTTACAATTAAACGCCCATTTTTGCCCCTTGTGATAGTTTTATTGACGGTTAGTGTATTTGTATTAAAATTAATATCCGACCATGTCAAAGCGAATGCTTCTCCTTTACGTAAGCCAGTATAAGCTAACAAGTAGAAAAAAATATAAATCGTGTCTTTTTCTTGCTTAGCAGCTCTCAAGAATTCTAGTAACTCATTTTTAGTGTAGAATTCAATATCCTTTTTTTCTATGCTTAGGATTTTACCTTTTGGCACTGTGACAATTTTCATAGGATTGCTTTCTGTTTCCTGAATTGAAACAGCATAGTCAAAAACATTGGAAGTATAGTTTTTATATTTTTTGAATGTTTTTGGATATTGTTCAGACCATTCATTCACAGCTTTCTGGCAAAAAAATACGTCTATTTTGTTTATAAAGTTTTCTCCAAAGACGGGTAGAATATGAAGTCTGAAAATTTCTTCGGTAGATGCCCAAGTACTTTCTTTTACAGTTTTTTTATAATTTTCGAACCATAAATTATATATTTCTAAGAATTTTTTACTTTGTTTTACTTTTACTGAGTCAGCACCTTCATTTTTTACTTGAGTCTCAATTCTTCTTAAAGCTCGATCTGCTTCAAGCGCACTTTTAAATCCCATTTTTTTTACTTTTCTTTTCTTGCCAGTCATAGGATCTACACCAGCGTAAATGTAGAACATGTATTTTGTTTCCTCTTTTTTTGTTACATAGCTTTTAATTCGATGATCAATTTCTCGTTTAGCCATCTTTATATTTCCTTTCGTACGTTTGTTCGGTTGTACAGCGGATTTCGAGATGGTAAAATAGGGTACAATAGATAGACCTACTTTACCGTAGTTCTTAAACTAGAACACGCTCTCGCTTTGGTCGGTGGGGCGTGTTTTTTATCAATAAGAATATTTCTTAGCCTATTTAACTCTTAGCTTTTGTCCCGGATAAAGCATATAATTGTTTTGATCTAAGCCATTCAGCGCAAATAATTGGTCGGTAGTGATTCCTGCGCGGTCGGCTAATTGTTTTGGACCTTCACCAGGTAGCAAAGTCAAAACATCTGGAGTTTCTGGTTGAGGTGGGTTTTCTGGCTGAGGTTGCTCAGATGGAATATAATCTTGTGGAGCTGGTTGCTCTGATGAGCTAGTAGCTTCCACAGCTTGAACTACGCTAGAACTTGGTGCTTCAGAATAACTTTCTGTGCTTTCGTACGATTGCGTAGAGCTATTAGCGATTGCAACTGATGATTCCGTTGAGCTTTCTGTTGTTGAGGAAGAAATTTCCTCACTGGTTGTTGAAGTATCTTCAGCAGAGGTGGAAACAGAAGAATGCGATTCTTTTAATTTTGTTTTTTGAGGTTTTAAAATCAATTCTTCTTTATTGTCTGAATCATTAGATTTATCAGGTGTTAATTTGATATTATTAGCATCCTTACTTACAGTATATTTAGCATCTTTATTCTCATCTGTTTTCCACGTCATTACGTTTCCGTTCAATGTATATTCAAATTTGTAATCCATTTGATTAAACATATTTTTTGCAAATTCTTCGCCCATAGCTTCCCATTCGTCACTAGCAGATGATTTCATGCTAGAAGTATCTACTTTTATCGTCACAACGTGATCAGAAAACGAAAGAATCATATCAGCATCATCATCTTTAGTAGTTTCTATAACCCAATCATTTGCCTTTAAATCATCAATAGTTACGTTATTACTACAAGCACCAAATACTATTAATGAAATAATCGCAAAAAAAGCACCCATACATTTTTTCATTTCTCATTTCTCCTTTTTATTTGAATAAATCCCAAAAACTAAAAGTAGTTTTTTTATAAACCTTGTTGTAAGCTGCTTTCTTTGGATTCTTAATCCAACCTGTTCCTTTTTTACCATACCCAGGAATCAACGCCTTTTTTAATTTCCTTTTAGCTTTCCCTTTAGTTCGAGCGCTAATCGATTTCTTTACACTTGGTTTCCTCATTCCAAATTTCATCGTTTCACTTCCTTTTTATTCCTAAAATTTCGTTTAATTTCTTATATTGTTATGGTTATTAACAAAATAAAAAAATAAAAAAATGATTATTTCATAATTATTCCTATTTATAATTATTATCGTTTGTAGGAATAATCACAAGTGAATCTAAATCAAATACATAAAGATGGTCCTTATGTATGCAGAATGAACCATACTTAGCAAAGTAGTGCCTAAGCGTATCAGCAAAGAATGATTCTGTTACTTCTAGAAATTCTGAGCATTCGTATTTTGAGCGACAACCGCATTTATAACACTCCAGCAGATCATCAAGAGAGACAAGCCGTTCGATCGAATCTCGACGTGCTTGAATCTCTTGTTTTCTGTTTCTGGGGTGGGTGTAGTCGATGATGTTGCCGACGCTTGTTCTATAATGAGAGAATTCTTCTGATAGATGTATCCTCTTATGAATAGTGCTTAAATTTTTATCTAAGTAAATATAATTATTTTCGTAAATTGCTTCTTCTCCGATATCTCGCAGTAATTCAACTTCTAAAACAGGCAACTCTTGTACAACTTTACTTAATAACGTTTCATAGCTGTTCACATCTCAACACCACACGATTACTTTTTGTTTTTATCTTCGTATTTCTTTCTATATTTAGCTAAAACAGACTGGATATGTTCAATATCTTCTTCGGAGTATTCTCTATTCGGATCAGGAGAGTGGGCTGCCAAAGTATAGATTTCTTCGTCATCAGTTTTGCTAATAGAGGTTATACGCTCGTTCGTTTGAATTTCTAATTGTTTCTGTGCAAAGTCATAGACTTTTTGCTTTTTCTCATCATCGATTTTTTTCATTGTAGTTACAGTTTTTTCTATCAATATATCTTCTTCAAATCCTAGTATATACTCAGGAGATACACCTAGCGCCCTTGCAAAATCTTCTACTCTGCTCAAAGGGAATTCTCTGATTTTGTTAAAGTACCTAGACAAAGCTGACTTAGACATGTTTACTCTTCGGGCAAGTTCGCTAACGGACAATCCCTGTTCCGTTCGTAACGAATCTACGATCTCAACTATTTCTTCATTACTTCGCAATGTTTTTACCTCCAATTATTCTAAAGGATATTATAATATCGTTCCTGAGAAGGGATGCAACACGTCTTGACGACAGGAGGCGTTGCGCTGCGTTCATTCGCAAAAGTTTCATATCAATCTGACTGCTTTTGACACTTATCTCGCTTAGCTTGTTTCTTGTCATACTCTTTATCCAACTCGTCTAAATACGACTCTAACTCAGCGACTTCTTCATCTGTGAATCGATGATTAGGATCGGATGCATGAGCTGCAAGTGTGTAAATTTCTTTCTCACTACTTTCTTTACGAAGTGGTGTGGGTGAATTTTCTTGTTTTTGCTCTTCTAGTTGATTTATTGCAAACTCAGCCACTTTTTCTTGTCTATTCTCGCTTAATTTGTTGTAGATAGTTTCTATAAAAGAGGCAGAAGTGATTGATTCGTTGTTTTCTCCCACGAAAATTTTCGGATCAACATTGAATACCGATGCGATTTCTGGGAGCTTCTCTATTTTCGGACTTCTTTCACCAGACCGCCATCTTGAAACTGTGGTCCTATTAACATTAACCACCGAAGCAAGGTCTTCATCTGACATGTCTCTATTTCGCATTAATTTCGATAATTCATCGGAAAAAACACTCATTTCGGATACTTCCTTCATTAGTTTTTATTTAATATTATGCCTATTGTTCCAAAAATGCAATGTTAAATAAAAAAGAGTCATTTCGACCAAATTAAACTTTTTTTGAAAAAATGCGGAAAAAGAGAGAGGTGGGTTATGTCCATCGGGCTGGATGAAGCTGCGAAATTTTCGGAAAAGCTAAATAAACCAATTTCTGAGTTTTTTCCTGATTATTTTTTTACGGTATCTGTTCTAAAAATGCACAAAGGGGTTTAAATAAAGAACTGGTTAGGGGGAAACGTCTAATTTAAAGGAGGGGGAAAATGGCAAAGCTGGGCATAGACGAATTAGACTTGTCAATCGCATTGATTGAGGAAATAAGACGTATAGCTAGTGAAGAGAGCGAACGAAGAGCATCTCGTTTTCTCGATGAATACAAAGAGAAGATGCTCCTACCGAATTTCCGTCAGATGCCTATCGATAGTTATTGTAACTTTTGTCTCTTCATGAACGATATCATTTAGAAGGGGGAATTTATGAATGTTTTAAAAATTATGCGGTGTTATTTGTTTGGAGTACTTATTTTTCTTGTAAAGTTTTATTAACAAGTAATGAATACTTTTTTAGCCGAATATGGTTGATCAAACGCTTTGGAAAACCAATGAATGAAACCTGTTAATCGTTATGTTTATTTTTGATAAAGTGACCAGTTTGTTCATTATTTAAAAATAAAAGGATGAAAAAAATATAGGAAACAGATGCCTCTGTGTTATAATTGCTGGGATAAATTATAAAAAGGAGTTTAATAATGTACTGGAATAAAAAAAGAATTAATAAAGAATTATTTTTTTTGCTTTTAGTTATTTGGCTTGGTTTTTTATTTTTCAATCTATATATGCCATCATTTAGAGCAGACGATTTAGTTTACTCAAATAGATTAGACCAACTAGGGTATTTAGGAGCTTCGATCGAACATTATAAAACTTGGAGTTCGAGAATTATCATAGAGCTGTTTATGATGTTTTTTTCTAAACATTTTCTGCTGTGGAAATTTGTCAATTCAATCATCATGTTGGGCACGGTCCTGATGATTTGTAAGTATGTTTTTGAAAAATTGGATGGTAAGAACGTGTTGCTAGTTACATCTGTCTACTGCTTAGTCCCACTTACCGTGATGGGGGAAACAGGCTGGGAGTCGACAACTTTGAATTATCAATGGTCCGTTTCATTTTGCTTATTCGCTTTTTTCCCATTCTTCCAACGCTTAAAAGGAAGAGCTATCACTCCTAGTATTTATTGGTTTAGTTTGCCTTTCCTGATATTTGCTGCTAACCAAGAACAAGTGAATGCGTGCTTTTTTACTTTAACGGCCATTATAACTGGCTATTTATTATATAAAAGAGCATATCATCGCTTATTAATTCTCCCATTGCTCATAAGTTTTATTGAGTTACTATTTTCGTTGACAACACCGGGGAATGCCATCAGGACATCTCAAGAAATTAGTAAGTGGTTTCCTCAATATGATCAATTTGGCTTTATCACTAAATTGGATTTGGGTATTTCTTCTTTTGGAAAGCCTTTTTTTCTAGATACAAATGTATTGTTCTTAATTTTGTTCTTATTTGTTTTTTTACTTTCTTATAACAAGTGCAAAAATTATTATGGCCGCTTATTATCTGCTATACCTTTTTTCTTGAATCTGATTATCTACCTAGGGAATACGATGGGTGAAAGTTTTATACACATACGTGGCAATAGTCGTGCACAAATATGGGATAGCAGTCACTTAACAAAGCTATTTACCGATACTGGAACGAATCTGTCACTTACTCGTCCTGGATCATGGCTAGCGACTTTACTTGTTTTAGGTTTATTGGCTTGTTTGCTCCTAGGGATTTACTTAAGTTTTGAAAATAAAAAAACAGCATCTTTTCTTATGTTGTTAATGATGATGGGCGCTTGTTCAAGAATAATTATGGGATTTTCTCCTACGATCTGGGCTTCAGGAATGAGAACTTATTATATTTTATATATTGTTGTAGGAATTTTAGTGTTAATGCTGGTAAAAGAATTGTTGAAAACCTGGAATCCGCAAAAAGCAGAACTCGTACAATTTAGTTTGACTATGCTGGGGATTGGGACCATTGTTTTGACCATCATAAATAGATGAAAATAAAAAAAGACTCAAGTTGTAGGAAATCCAACAGTTAGATCACTAACTATTGAGATCGTTACAACTTGAGTTTTTTTATTTCTCGCTTTGATAGTTTTTTGGATTAATTTTTTCAGTCTCTCTGATAATATACACTGGACGTTGTTTGGTTTCTAAAAAGATTTTTCCAATGTATTTGCCAATTATTCCAAGACACAATAATTGGATACCTCCGATAAACAAGAAAATAGAGACCATGGAAGGCCAACCAGCTGTAGGATCACCATACAACAGGGCACGTAAAATAATAAATAAAATAGCAAGACCTGAACCAATACATGATAATGCCCCCACGAATGAAGCAATTGTTAATGGTGCATCTGAAAAGTTGACGATTCCATCAATAGAGTAATTAAATAATTTCCAAAAAGACCAAGAGGTTTCACCAGCTACTCGTTCACGGTTTTCAAAGGAAATATACTTGGTTTTAAAACCAACCCAACTGAACAAGCCTTTCGAAAAGCGGTTGTATTCAGTTAATTCCAAGATAGCATCAACCATTTGGCGAGTCATTAAACGGAAATCTCTCGCTCCGTCAACCATTTCAGTATCACTGATTTTATTGATTAGCTGATAAAATTTCTTAGCAAAAAAACTACGGATCGGTGGTTCACCGTCACGAGTCGAACGACGAGTACCGACGCAATCAATATCAGATTGCATAATTGTTTCAATCATTTCTGGTAATAGATCAGGTGGATCTTGTAGATCAACATCCATTACAGAGACAAGGTCGCCAGTAGAAGCTTGTAAACCAGCATATAAAGCAGCTTCTTTCCCAAAATTTCGAGAAAAGGAAATAAAGCGTACATATTCATGGTCATTAGCTAATGCTTTGATTGCTTGTAATGTATTATCTCTTGAACCATCATCAATAAACAAATATTCAAATTCATGTATTCCCTTAAATTTTTCGACCTCGTTAAAAAAAAGAGGAACTGTTTTTTCTTCGTTATAGCATGGAACCACAATTGATACTTTCATAACATTACCCTTTCCAATAAAGATCCTTCATAATAATAACATGAATGAATCAAAAAAAATATAGTTTTAGAGATAAGTAAACGAACAAAGTCTTCTCAGCTATGTTCGAAGAAATAGAAATGAAAATATAAACCAGATACTAGACGAGATGAGGTCAGATCTAGTTAGGTTTATTTGAAAGTGGAAAATATATTCTTGTTTTTAAACGAGATTGTTCCAACGGAATTTCTTTCACGATAAGAAGGTTTAAGAGTAAAATCAAACAAGTCTTATTGGAAATCGCTCGTAACTTAATTAGAGCGGATTATTTAGTAAGGACTATCTTTTGATTGGTTAAATGATAGAGATGATTAAATAATAATGAATATTTTTCAAGTCTTTGCTAAACAAAATAGCTTCCTTAGTCAAAACATGTTAAATTAATTAATAGGACTACTTTTTTTATAGTAGAACTCAAAAATATTCACTGTTATTTCATGTGACGAAACTGTAAGAGAGCTATTATTTCAAGATTTAATAGCCTCTATGATAAGATGCTTATGGACGAAATAAAGTAATAGTAATTATTATCTAGGATGTGAAAAATAAAATGTGTGGAATTGTAGGATTTATTAACGACAAAGACAATAAAAAAGCAATCGTAAACGACATGATGGATCGAATCGTTCATCGGGGACCGAATAGTTCGGGTGATTATATTGACCAGCATGTTGCTTTAGGATTTAGAAGATTAAGTATTATCGACTTAGAGGGTGGAAAACAACCTATATATAATGAAGATCGAACAAAAGTCATCATTTTTAATGGGGAAATCTATAATTACCAACCTCTTAGAGAAGAGCTGATTGCAGCTGGACATATTTTTCAAACACATGCGGATACAGAAGTATTGTTGCATGGTTATGAAGAATGGGGAACTGATCTATTACAAAAGGTTCGGGGTATGTTTGCCTTTGCAATCTGGGACAATAAACGCAATGAATTATTTGGTGCTCGGGATCATTTTGGAATCAAACCATATTATTATGCGGAAATGAACGGCACATTTATGTTCGGATCAGAAATCAAAAGCTTTTTACCACATCCAGATTTTCATAAAGAATTGAATAAAGAAGCCTTGAAACCTTATATGACATTTCAATATTCACCATTAAATGGAGAAACCTTTTTTAAAGGGGTTCACCGTTTGCCAGAAGGTCATTATTTCATTTACAAAGATAATAAGTTAGCGATTCATCAATATTGGGATGCTAATTTTGAAGAAAAACAAAACTATTCACGGAAAGAATGGATCGATAAGATTGATGAAACAGTTGAAGCATCGATTAAAGCACATACGATCAGCGATGTAGAAGTTGGCTCATTCTTATCTAGTGGGGTAGATTCAAGCTATGTGACTTCTGTATTAAAACCTGATCATTCTTTTTCAATTGGGTTTGATGATAAAACATATAATGAAGCTATTGAAGCTAGAAAGTTAACAGAACTTTTGGACTTAGATAATACAGCAGCTGTCATCGATGGAGATATGTCATTTAAAGCTTTTCCTTTGATTCAATACCATTTAGATGAGCCAGATTCGAATCCTTCATGTGTCCCACTTTATTTCTTAGCAAACTTGGCTTCGCAAAGTGTTCGAGTTGTCCAATCAGGTGAAGGGGCAGATGAACTATTTGCGGGATACCAAACTTATGGGTTCCATACGAATTCAAAAGTTATTCGTGTCATTGCTCAAGGGTTGAAGAAACTACCAAAAGGAACACGTTATAACTTGGGACGAAAAATTGGCAAGATGAAAAACTTCCACGGTAGAATCCATTTATATGAATCTTTAGCTCCTGCGAAAGAATATTTTATTGGTCATGCCCGAGTGTTTGAAGAAAACGAAGCGTCAGATATTTTAACACAAGAATACCAAAAGGCTCCTTCCGTTCAGGAGATTATGGCAGTCCATTATGCTAAAACTGAAAAAATCGAAGATGAAGTGAACAAAATGCAATACGTTGACCTTCATCAATGGATGCCAAAAGATATTTTATTAAAAGCGGATAAATTATCAATGGCCAGCTCACTTGAAGTACGCGTACCGTTACTTGACATCGAAGTGATGAGATTGGCAGAACAGATCCCAAGTAAGTATCTGTTAAATCAAAATAATACCAAAGATATTTTCCGACAAGCAGCAAATAAACATTTGCCAGAAGAATGGTCTAATCGTGTAAAACTTGGTTTCCCAGTACCAATCAAAGCTTGGTTGAAAGAAGACCATGGTTATCAACAAGTCAAAGAATTATTTGAGGCTGATTTTGCCAAAGAATTCTTTGATCAAGAAAAAATTATGAAGTTGTTAAATGACCATCATGAAGGGCGTCATGAAGAACAACGAAAAATTTGGACGATTTTCAGCTTTTTAACTTGGTATAAAGTTTTCTTCGTTGACGAAGAAATCCCTAAGGCTGAAGCAATCGATTATGTAACAGTCTAAACGTGATCAGTTAGCGAAGTAAAAGAACATCCCGCTTCGAGCGGATTGATTTTATTCCTTTTTAACAGTGAACAACTCCTCCTTTATTGTGGAGGAGTTGTTTTTTATTAATAGTTTATTTCTCTTTCTTTCGTTCCGTCTTTTTTGTAGATAATTAATGATGTGTTTTTGTTTTGAGCAATTTCTTTCCCTTTTTCAATCGCTTTTTCTTTCGTATCAAAATGATTACTTGCTTTTTTAGCTCCTTCTGATTGGACAATCCACTTATCTTCTTCAAATTTTACGATCACTTTGGCTGTCAATAATTTAGAAGCTCTTGGATTTGTGTCGTGAGAATCATGCTTTGTTGGATTTTTTTCTTGAGAAAACTCTTTTTTTTCAGTAGAAGTAGCATCTTCTGACCATTCTTTGGCTTGTTTGATAGCAATCGGAATAGCACGATCATCAGGATAGCCTTCTGCAAGCAAGGCGTTACCGATATCGATTGCTTTCTTTCGTGTTAACTCTTCTAAATTTTTCATTGCAGGCGGATAATCTTTCATATTCCAAGGCATAAAATCTTCCTCCTCAAAAATTATTTATATTTCAAGTGTAAGCGCAATAGTTGGAAAAGGAAAAGATTTTGTTTAGCAAGTAGTTATTTAGATAACTTTCGTCAAGTAGTTTTACTTAACAAATTTTGTAAAAAGGCTAGCAATCTAGTGGAAATCATGGTAAGATAATCAAGTCTGAGAGTCATCTTAGAGGATTCTAGTAAAAAATGGGAGGGAAAAACATGCGCGTAAACATTACTTTAGAGTGTACTTCTTGTAAAGAACGTAACTACCTAACAAGCAAAAACAAACGTAACAACCCTGATCGTTTGGAAAAACAAAAATATTGCCCACGCGAACGTAAAGTTACTTTACACCGTGAAACTAAATAATTAGTTTAGCGTAAGTCTAGAATCCTTTTTAGGAAGCTAGACTTTTTTTAATAGTGAAGGTTGAATGAAACCATAAACCTGACAAGCGACTCTTTTTCTTGTAACAGGGTCGTTTTTCTTGTATGATTGAAATCGTTTGTTCAAATTCAGTTTGAGAGGATGAAACACATGTTTATTTCAATGTGGGCACAAGACAAGAATGGTTTGATTGGAAAAGATGGCCTGCTTCCTTGGAGGTTACCAAACGATATGCGTTTTTTTCGGGAACATACGATGGATAAAATATTAGTGATGGGGAGAAAGACATATGAAGGCATGGGCAAATTGTCTCTTCCTTATCGGCATATCATTGTGTTAACTACTCAAAAAGATTTTAAAGTAGAAAAAAATGCGGAAGTCCTTCATTCGATTGATGAACTTTTGGCATATGCAAAAGATATACCTGAAGATATCTATGTGTCAGGAGGAAGTCGAATTTTTCAAGCTTTGTTACCAGAAACAAAAATCATCTGGCGAACATTAATTGATGTAGAGTTTGAGGGGGATACATTTATTGGAGAAATCGATTTTACAGGTTTTGAATTAGTGGAAGAACATGAAGGAATTGTCAACCAAGAAAATCAATACCCTCATCGATTTCAGAAATGGCAAAAAATGAGCAAAGTGGTTTAGCACATAGTTAAATAAAAAAAGACGTTCACTCCAATTTGTAAAGAAAGGAAGGTGAACGTCTATTCTTGTTCAGATGATTTATTTCAAATTATTTTGGATATCATTGACCATATTTTGACTAGCTATTGGACCATTATAGAGCCAACTAGATTCAGGACCAAATTCTAAGACATGATTTTCTTTGACCGCTTTTAAATTTTGCCAAGTTGCTTCATTAAACATCGCAGCTTTTTCATCACTGTTGACTAAGATGAGATAGTCTGCATCTAACTCTGCTAATTTTTCTGCAGAGACAGCTGACCAATCTGAAGTTGCACTTTTAGAGATTTCAGTAACTAGATTTGGCACACCAAATTTTAGATCACCGTAAATGATTCTTCCACTTGAACGTGTTTCACTAACCATAAATGCTGAGTTATTCGTTACCCATAAAACAGCAGCCGTTTTGCCGTTGATTTTATCTGCGAGTTCTTGTCTAGTGGCTTTCACCTTTTTTTGGTAATCAGTAATGATTTTTTCTGCTGCTTGTTCTTTATTTAATGCTTTTCCGATATCTTTTAGTTGGGTTTCCCAAGTGACATCATTCCCATTTTTTACGACATAGGTTGGCGCAATTTTGCTGTATTGTTCGTATTTACCTCCTTCGACTGTGGCTGAAGAAGAGATCAATAAAAGATCGGGTTCATAACTTAAGACTTTTTCATACGGAAGATCATAAGAGATCGTAGGAACATCTTTTAATTCTTTTTGTAAATAATGTTGAATCGATCCACTACCAACTGTCCATTGAGCAACAGGTTTTTCACCTAAAGCGATAAGATAGTCTTCGAGGTAACTTCCGATGATTCGTTTTGGCTGGTTAGGGATCTCGACTTTATGACCCAGGGCATCAGTCACTAGGTGAGTTTTTGCAGTTGTTTCATTACCTGTTGTGTCAGTTGAATTGGATGAATTATTTGAAGAAGAGCAGGCGCTAAGTAAACTAAGCAGCAACACTGTGGCCCCAATGGTAAAGATATTCTTTTTTAGTTTCATTTTTTCCTCCTGTAGGGATTTTCATTGATAATCATTCTCAATTGATATTATTCCTGACAATAGTGGTCATGTCAACTATTTTCGGGAAAGAGCCATTTAGAGTAAAACTTGACGAATTTGTGAAGGAGCTTCATAATTGAGAATGATTTTCAGGGAAAGGATGAAAAATTTGACGACGATTGAAGCTGTTGATATTACAACGGGTTACTTAAATAAACAAGTGATTGAAAAAATGTCTATCAAGATACCAGAAGGAAAAGTGACAAGTTTGATTGGTCCTAATGGCAGTGGTAAATCAACTTTATTAAAAAGTTTTACTCGACTGTTACCTGTCAAAGAAGGAAAGATTATCGTAGATGGATCTGAAATTTCTACATATAGTCCTAAGATGTTAGCGCAAAAAATTGCACTGTTAGCCCAAAGTAGTGAACACCCTTTAGGCATGACTGTCGAAGAGGTGGTCTCTTATGGTCGTTATCCTTATCAAAAATTTTTTAGTGGATTAAATGAAGAAGATCTACATGCTATCCAATGGGCGTTGGAAGCGACGCAACTAACTAAGTTGAAAGAAAGAGAGCTTTCGAGTCTATCAGGTGGACAAGCGCAACGAGTTTGGATTGCGATGGCTTTAGCCCAAGAAGCGGATATTTTGATTTTAGATGAGCCAACCACTTTTTTAGATCCTGCGCATCAATTGGAAATCTTACATTTACTGAAAGAGATCAATCATATCAAACAGACAACCATTTTAATGTCGATCCATGACATCAATCACGCTTCTCGCTTTTCTGACTATTTAATTGGGATGAAAGCAGGACAAATAGTGGTTCAAGGCCCACCTGATGAAGTAATCACAACGTCATGGATGAGGGAAATCTATGAAATTGAAGCGCAGATCATCGAATTGCCTGAAACGAATAAACCCGTTGTTTTGTCTTACGATTTAATCAATGATCGTAAGGAGGATGAACAATGAAGACAAAGAGGAAACGAATGATTCTTTCCCTATTGTTG
The DNA here is from genome assembly GCF_051714985.1 of Enterococcus sp. AZ078. Taxonomy (NCBI): domain Bacteria; kingdom Bacillati; phylum Bacillota; class Bacilli; order Lactobacillales; family Enterococcaceae; genus Enterococcus; species Enterococcus sp. AZ078. The sequence goes on along the minus strand of NZ_JBIOSW010000001.1, from coordinate 1,899,376 downwards.
CTAGGAGTAGTTAGTATATTTTTCTTTGCGTTAGCCAATGGAGCGGCGGTTGTCGACTTTTCTAATTTGTGGCAAGCGATTTTTAAATTTGACGACTCAGTTCAATCGCAGTTGATTATCCGAACGATTCGGTTGCCTCGAGTGCTGGGGGCTTTCTTAGTCGGAAGCTGTTTTGCTCTTAGTGGCGCATTGATGCAAGGTGTGACACGGAATCCTTTAGCTGATTCAGGGTTATTAGGAATTAATGCAGGAGCATCGCTTGCAATGGCTCTTTGTTTTGCATTTTGGCCACATGCTTCTGCTTTTTCTGTTTTTTTACTGTCATTACTTGGTTCGTTGGTAGTTACGTTATTTGTTTTTGGTTTCTTACGTTTTTCAAAAATGGGGATGAATCCACTTCAATTGATTTTAGCAGGTGTTGCGATCAGTACTTTTTTTACAGCTATTAGTCAAGCGCTGACACAACTATTCAATTTGCAACAAGACTTGGCGTTTTGGTTCGTGGGAGGCGCTGCGAATGTCACTTGGCATCAATTGGAAATTTTGGCTCCGATTTATCTGTTGACAGTTAGTGGTTCTTTTTTGCTAGGTCGCTCCATCTCGTTGGTCAACTTAAGTGAGTCACATGCCTTGGCATTAGGAGGCAACCCTGGACGGATCAGATTTTTTGCATTTGTATTAGTGGCGGGGTTAGCTGCAATGGCGGTGTCGTTAGTTGGACCAGTTTCATTTATTGGATTGATGGTTCCACCAATCGTCCGAGGAATCATTGGTTCCGATTATCGGTATGTTTTACCAGCCTCTTTTTTAGCAGGTGGAGGATTAGTGATGTTGGCGGATTATGTTGCACGAATGATCAATCCGCCATTTGAAACGCCATTCGGCTTAATAATTTCCTTGATCGGTGTACCGTTTTTACTACGCCAAGTAAGGAGGGAACAAGGATGAAAAGAAGTTACCAATCACTAGTTGTTTTATTTGTTTTATTAGTTGTTAGTATAGTTGCAAGTTTAATGATTGGCACACCATTTATTCCATTTGATCAATTAGCTGAGGTGTTTCAAGGGAAGGGTTCGGCAATCCAAGAGTTGATTGTTTATGAATTTCGTGCCCCTCGTCTATTAATCAGTCTTCTTGCTGGTATGTGTTTAGGTATTTCAGGCTTTATCTTGCAGGGAGTTACCAGAAATAGACTAGCTGATGCTGGCATATTGGGCATTAACGCTGGAGCAGGTTTTTTCGTTATGATTTATTTGGGCTTTTATGCCAACCAAACTTTTCCGTTTTTACTATTGATCGTGGCTTTTCTAGGCGGCTTGCTTGCAGCTTTACTTGTGTACTTGTTTGCTTATACGAGAAATAGTTTTTTAGGGATGAACCGGCTTTTACTATCAGGAATTGCAGTCAATGCTGGAGTGTCGGCATTGATGCTTTTATTTACGATTAAATTGTCGAAAGAAAACTATGGTTTTGTTAATGCCTGGTTAGCAGGTTCACTTTGGGGAGCTAGTTGGCCATATGTTTTCTCATTGTTACCTTGGGCAGTCATTTTGCTTCCTTTCGTGCTGATTTACAGTCGACGAATTGGTTTATTATCTTTTGGTCAAGAAAGAGCGCAAAGTCTAGGATTAGACGTGCAGAAAAGTCAAAAAATCCTATTGATACTCGCTGTTGCTTTAGCCTGCGGAAGCGTTGCGGTAGCTGGCAGCTTATCTTTTGTCGGTTTGTTAGCTCCTCATTTGGCTAAATTTGTCGTCAGAAGAGAAAATCAACTGTCCTTGATCTTGAGTGGATTATTTGGGGCATTTTTTGTAACGATTGCAGATGTTCTTACACGAGTGATTCTACCAAGTGGTGAGATTCCTACTGGGATTTTAATTGCGGTCCTAGGAGCTCCATATTTCTTATATTTATTATTTTCCAAACAAACGATTGCTTAGAAAATAAATACGGGGAAGAAACGATTGTGTTGAGTAAGCAGTGTTGCCCAAAGTAGTTTCTCGTTATTTTGAGACTACGATTATTCTGTCTATTCAAATGAAAAGAGTGAATCAGAGGTCGTGAAGGCATCGGAAAGCTCCAATGACAATAAGAAAGAATTTTTTTTAACAGCTTCTCATGTTTTGAAAAATTCAGGCTTATTTCAAGGAGCTGATGCGTGAACACCGTTTACTCGTTTTTAGAATAAAGAGTGAGAGTGATGTCTTAAATTCTGTTTATAAAACTCTTTTTATTTAAAAAGTTAAATTGCTATTTTTACTATTTTCCGCTACCATTTTAACGAGAGGTGGGTTGATACGTTTGAGTCATATTAAAGAAAAACTTAGAAAACTTGGCATTGAAAATTTACAAAAGATTGCTAGAAGTGAACAGAAGCAGCAAAAAGAGCAAAAAATTTACCAACAACTCTTTCAAAGTAATGAATGGCAGCAAGCAAAAGTGGTTGGTTTGACGATGGCAAATGAGATAGAAGTGGCTACGACCCCAATTATTGAAAAGGCATGGGAAGAGGGTAAAACCATACTTGTTCCTAAGACATTGCCTGAACGTCAAATGTGTTTTTTTAAAATTGATCCGGATACCCGATTTGAACGCACCGCTTTTGGCGTACTGGAGCCATTATCTGATCATTCTTTTTCACCGGACGCTATCGATTTGCTGATCGTTCCAGGGGTTGTTTATCATCAAAATGGTTATCGGATTGGTTTTGGTGGAGGCTACTATGATCGCTATCTAGCCAATTATCCGAACCAGACATGTAGTCTGGTTTTTCAAGAACAAATAAACAATCAATGGGTACCAGAAAGTTTTGATAAAAAAGTGCAACACTTGTTTATCGATAAATAATAAGGAGGGTTACATGAATTATCAACAGAAATTAAAATTAAACGCTTGGCTAAGAAGACCAATTTTGACTTATTTGTTTTTAGCGATACAAACCATCGTGTTTGCAATGATGGAGTTCTTTCCATTTTTAAATATTCCAGCATATTTAGGCATGTTTGGGCCGTCAATTGTAGTTGGAAATGAATGGTGGCGGTTTATTACACCGATTTTCATTCACTTTGGACTGGTGCATTTTGTCATGAATTCTTTGATTTTATATTTTATGGGAGACCAAATTGAAACACTCTACGGTCATTGGCGTTTTTTCTTGATCTATTTGTTTAGTGGTATCCTTGGGAATGCAGCAAGTTTTGCATTCAACGATCTTGGCGTTCTATCTGGTGGAGCAAGTACTTCTTTGTTTGGTTTGTTTGGTGCGTTATTCATTCTTGGATTTCATTTCAAAAATAACTCTCAGGTTCGCCAATTGATTCGTCATTACATGTTGTTTATTGTTATCAGTTTTGTATTTGGTTTGACGGATACCTCAGTCGATATCTGGGGGCATCTCGGTGGGATTGTTGGTGGCTTGCTTATAGGAAATATCATCGGCCTACCACAGAAAGTGACCAATTACTCGATTCATCAAAAAATCCTATCTACGCTTGTTTTTGGATTTCTTTTGATAATATGTGTTTTATTGGGTTTAAAAAACTACGGATTACTTGTATAATGTGAAGGAAGTGCTTTGAGATGGAGAGCTTATATGACGTGCAACAACTGCTCAAACGATTTGGCATCTTTGTCTATGTTGGGTCACGTATCTATGATATTGAATTAATGACGATTGAATTGAAGAATCTTCATGACAGTCGTTTGATCGATCATGATACATACATGACAGCGTGGCGCATACTAAAACGAGAGCACCGAGTGGAAGAAAGCCGAAAGAAAGGAAACTTGTAATGGACAAAAAAATTATTGGGATTGATTTAGGTGGAACAACAGCAAAATTTGCAATTCTAACACCAGAAGGAGAGATTCAACAAAAATGGAGCATCGATACCAATATATTGGATGACGGTAAACATATTATTCCGGAAATTATCGAGTCAGTAAATCATCGTATCAAATTATATAACATGAATGCTGAAAATTTCATCGGAATCGGTATGGGAACACCAGGAAGTGTCGATAGTGAAGCAGGTACAGTGATCGGAGCCTACAATTTAAATTGGACTGAACTTCAATACGTAAAAAAACAAATTGAAGAAGGAACTGGAATCAAATTTGCTATTGATAACGATGCGAACGTTGCTGCTTTAGGTGAGCGCTGGAAAGGTGCAGGGGAAAATGATCCTGACGTTATTTTTGTTACCTTAGGAACGGGTGTCGGTGGCGGAATCGTTGCTGCTGGGAACTTGATCCACGGCGTTGCTGGTGCAGGTGGCGAGATTGGACACATTACAGTGGACCCAGAAGGTTTTGAATGTACATGCGGTAAAAGAGGGTGCTTAGAAACAGTTTCAAGTGCAACAGGTGTAGTTCGCTTAGCACGTTTCTTAGCAGAAGAGTATGCCGGAGATTCAAAATTAAAAGCAATGCTTGACAATGGAGAAGAAGTAACAAGTAAAGATATTTTTGAAATGGCACAAGCAGACGATCCATTTGGTCTGATGGTCGTTGATCGTGTTTGTTTCTACTTAGGATTAGCTTGCGGTAATCTAGGGAACACTATGAACCCATCAAGTATTGTTTTAGGCGGCGGAGTATCTGCTGCCGGGGAATTTTTACGTAGTCGTGTTGAAAAATATTTCAACCAATTTACGTTCCCTCAAGTACAACAATCAACAAAAATCAAATTAGCAGAATTAGGAAATGAAGCTGGCGTGATCGGTGCTGCTTCATTAGCCTTGAAATTTGCGGAATAACGTGGAGGAATGACATGGTTTTATGGGTAATTAACATCATTTTGCTATTGATTATTCTTGCTATTGTGTTTTGGGAAGTTTATCTACGAGTAATGGCAAAACGTTCTGCAAAAACACTGGAAGAAGAAGAATTTCGTGAAGGGATGCGTAAGGCACAAGTCATTGATGTTCGTGAAAAAGACGTGTTTGATGCAGGACATATTTTAGGGGCAAGAAATATCCCTTATACTGTTTTAAAAGATTCATTAGGATCTATCCGAAAAGATCAACCGGTGTATATCTACGACCAAAAGAAAAGCTTAAGTATTCGTACAGCGAATAAGTTAAGAAAAGCTGGCTACCAAGATATCTATATCTTAAAAGGTGGATATGATGGCTGGTCTGGCAAGATTAAAAGTAAAAAAGTATAGAACGTCATGACGTCAAATTATCGGTCAATCCTGATGAGTTGTGTAAAGTCAAATCTGGGTCAGAATGAACCTCATTCTGTCTCAGATTTTTTGTTATTTCATTTGGAAGGAAAATGGGGCTGAAGGATCAACTTTGATTCTGTAGTAACCACCAGAAGTTAGATTTTGGTCTTACTTTTTGGGATTGATACATTCATCAGTTCCACAAATGATAGAGCCAATTTATCAGAAGTTTTTGTATATAAAGTAACAGATACTTTTTAGAAAATTGCATGACTGATTATTCGATTAGGCAACGGGAATAAAAAGAATTCATTAGATCGCACAAGATAAAATACTAAATTTTATTCTTTCCAGAAATAAAAGTTCTATCTCCATTGCGTACGTCATGTATGATGATTCAATGATAAATCAAACAATGGGGGAGAAAAGAAAATGCCAGAAATATCTAATGAAACTTTCACTGAGCAACAACCTGCAGGAGTAGTAAAAAAAGAAGAAATAACAGAAAAAAGAAAAAAGGAACTTGATAAACTTGTTGGAACGATTGAGGTTTCACTAGCTGGTAAATTAAAAGGAAAGACATATGAGGAGATCGTTGAATCGGTTGTGTCTAAGATTATAAATAAGAAGGTAGAGCAATCTGAACTTGGGAGAGTATTATACTCACTAGATCTTTCTGCCCAATTATATCAGCAGGTCGTAAAGGATTATAACATAAAACGCTTAATCAGCCATGATGGTCCAAGCCAAAGTAAAGTCTCTATAACCAATTCTGTGGTTATAGAAAATATAGAAAGCGCAATAGATTCTCCACAAATAATAATAGAAGATCAATCGGTCGAACAAAAAGATAGTTCAAAACCAGAAAACATTCAAGAACAAAAAACAAGTAAGTTGACCACAGAAAAGCTAACGTTTAGGAAAAGGATTAAGAAGTGGGGTCAATCGTTAAACATTTTCAGAAAGAGTAACACAGATAAACCAGAGAATATAACAAATCGTCAAGGAATTGAAATGGATAAGGGTGGGGTACCTTTAAAAAAAATATTGAGACGACAATCGAGCGAAACTAATGATGATTGTCATAAGAATAACCAACGCCTATACCCTGTCCCTCTCGAAAAGGGAGATAGGAATCACTAGCAAGTATCCATAAATCGTGCAAAATTGAAACTTAGCATTTAGGGAGTACTAACAGAAATCAAGCCACGATTTTTTGCTATGACATAATCAAAGGAGAATCTAATCATTTATGCTATGATCAATGTATAAGCAATGAAAGAAGTGGAGAAAATGATCAAACTGAAAAGAGTGTACAGTGCGCGCGAAAAGGGTGATGGCTTTAGAATTTTAGTTGATCGAATATGGCCAAGAGGGATATCAAAGGAAAAAGCACAGATTGATCTATGGTTAAAGGAGATTGCACCAAGTACTGAGTTGAGAAAATTCTTTGGACATCTTCCTGAGCGTTTTCCTGTTTTTGAAGAAAAATACCTAGAAGAGTTAATGACAGATCAAGAAAAGCAATTGGCAGTCAAGCAGTTAGCTGAACTCTGTCAAAACTATCCAATCGTGACCTTAGTTTATGGTGCAAAGAATGAACAGCAAAATCAAGCCGTGGTGCTAAAAGCGTTGATGGAAAGGAAGCTGAATCGATGATTATTGGCATTGTTGGGGCAGGCCCCAGAGGACTAAGCATGGTAGAACGATTAATCCGAAACAATCGGGAAAACCAACATATCCAGATCTGTTTATTCGATCCTGAGGGGCCTGGTGGTCGAGTCTGGCGGCTCGATCAACCAACAGAGTTATTGATGAACTCAGTCTCTCAGCAAGTTACGCTTTTTACAGATGAAACATTAACAAGTGGCGGAGAGATTTCACCGGGGCCTAATTTATATCAATGGAGCCAAACAGAGGCGAAAAAGTATATCGAAAAGCAACAGTTTGTGAATAAAGAATTTTTTTTGGCAGAAGCCGAGCGCTTACGTGCCAATGAACCAGCTACCAGATGTTTTTATGGCTTGTACCAACAGTGGTTTTATGAACAATTAAAAAAATTAGTACCGCATTCATTCACTATCGTTCGATCCTTAGTGAAAGAGATTGATAAGATAAAGACAGGTTTTTACTTGAAAACAAACGAACAGCATTTAGTAGTAGATCAGTTAGTGATGACTACGGGACATTGGGAAAATAAAGTATCCAAAGACGAGAAAAGGTTTTATGACTATGCTGAAAAAGAGCAATTGTTCTACCAACCGCCAGCAAATCCAGCTGATGTTTCCGTAGAAACTATTCCGCCAAAAGCCACAGTGATTCTTAGAGGATTAGGTCTAAGTTTTTTTGATTATGTAGGTTTACTTACCGAGAATAGAGGAGGTAAGTTTGAAAAACAAGGAGAGAAATTGGTATATTTGCCGTCTGGACGTGAGCCGATCGTATACTGCGGGTCTAGAAAAGGGTTGCCCTATTTTCCTCGAGGAAAAAATGAAAAACGGGGAGGAGCAATGGCTGTTCCTAAATTGATCACCAAAGAAAATTTAGCAAAGCTTTATCAAAATCAACAATTAACTGGGAAACTGTTTTTCGACTTGCTAAAAAAAGATGTCGAACTTTTTTATTATAAGAAATTAATTGAGGAAAAACATCTAGCTATTTCACCAGTATTATTTGAACAAATCTTTTTAACACGTGATCAAAGTGATTGGCAAAAACAATTTCCTGAATTACAGCCTTATCAATGGGAGTGGGATTTTTTTGAAACGCCTATCTATCATGAGAAGCACGACTTTCAAAAAGAAAGTCGAAGGTTTATTGATTATCAAATCAATGAATCAATGAAAGGAAATTGTACTGGGGCGCTTGCTTCAGCTTTTGATGCGTTAAAAGATTGGCGTGATCCTGTCCATCTGGTCATTGAATGGGGCATCTTCACTGCCAAAGAATATAGAGAAGTATTATGGGGTTGGTTTACTAAGCTCAATGCTTTTCTTACGATCGGTCCGCCAGTTGTTCGGACAAGAGAATTAGCCGCTCTGATTGATGCGGGTATTTTCACAATCGTTTCCCCACCGCTGGAAATCAAAACAGAGGCCGGTTTCTTTATCGTAGAAAACGAGGGACAACGGATTGAAAGTCGCTACTTGATTGAAGCCCGACTCCCGCAGACTGATTTGACACAAACAAAGAACCCAGCATTAAATAGCTTGAAAAAACATCAGCTGATTCGTCCTTTTACTTATCAGGACACGACTGGCGTGTATGAAACTGGTGCAATTGATATCAAACTAAGCACCAATCAAGTCTGGAACAAACAGGGAGAGCTAGAAGAAAATTTATATTGTTTAGGGATTCCGGTCGAAGGTGTGGATTGGTTGACAGCTACAGTCTCACGACCATATACCGATGCTTGGAATTTGAGGCAAATCGATAAAGTGGCACAGCTGATTCTTGGAAGGACAACCAATTGAAGCAAAAAACACAACCGACTCTAAAGGCTAGATCATTCATCTAACTTTTAAGATCGGTTGTGTTTTACTAATTAATAATGATTCTTTGGGTTATAAAAGGGATGATTTTCTTGAATCGTTTAAAGATTAGCGAGCTACACGTTTACGCATCGCTTTTTTACGATTTTCTTCGATCATTGTTTCTTTTTCATCAATGGGATCGATTACTGTTTTTTTAACTGAAGCTACCAATCCAGCAACAGCTGCCGCTGTTGCAAGACTACCGACTAAAATTCCAGATACAAATTTTTTCATTAAATCCACCTCGTTTATTAGTTGTTGCTTCTATTATGTAACAAATTGAAAAAAAAGGCTAGTCTGACGTCTATTTATTGGAAACCTTTACAAATTTTCCTTGAAAATATTTACTAAATGTTTTATTATAAATTTACTAAATAAATAGCAAAGGCAACAGAAACAAAAGGGTCATAGTTTCAAACGATTCAAAACTTACTTTTTGCTGCTTTTGTAAAAAAAGGAGTGTTTTCATGGCAATCTTGGTATTGGGTGGCGCAGGTTATATCGGTTCACATGCTGTTGATCGGTTGATCAATCAAAACTATCAAGTGGTAGTAGTGGATAATTTATTAACGGGGCATCAAGCAGCAATTCATCCTAAAGCACAATTTTACAAAGGTGACATTCGGGATAAATCTTTTTTACAGTCTGTTTTTGAAAAAGAAACGATCGAAGGAGTCCTTCATTTTGCAGCTAGTTCATTAGTGGGAGAGTCTGTTGAGAAACCATTGAAGTATTTTAATAACAATGTCTATGGTATGCAAATATTGTTAGAAGTGATGCATGAATATCATGTGAAGAATATTGTCTTTTCATCTACAGCAGCCACTTATGGTGAACCTACAGAATCACCAATTACCGAAGCAACTCCTACGAATCCAAAAAATCCGTACGGTGAAAGCAAATTGATGATGGAAAAAATGATGAAATGGTGTGACCAAGCCTATGGCATGCGATATGTAGCATTGCGTTATTTCAATGTAGCAGGTGCAAAAGCAGATGCATCGATTGGGGAAGATCACACACCAGAAACGCATTTAGTTCCTATTATCCTCCAAGTAGCTCTAGGCCAACGTGATTCTTTGGCGATTTATGGTGATGATTACGATACACCCGATGGAACATGCATCCGAGATTATGTTCAAGTGGAAGATTTGGCTGATGCCCATATCTTAGCTTTAGAATATTTAAGCGCGGGGAATGAAAGTAACTTCTTTAATCTAGGGAGCAATCAAGGCTACTCCGTCAAAGAAATGCTTGAAGCGGCTAGAGAAGTAACAAATCGAGAAATTCCAGCTAAGGTGGCACCACGTAGAGCCGGAGATCCAAGCCGGTTGGTCGCTTCCAGTGCTAAAGCTGAAGAAATCTTAGGTTGGCGACCAGCTTACACAGATGTAAAAGAAATCATTAAAACAGCCTGGGATTGGCATGTGAGTCATCCCCATGGTTATGAGGAGTAGAGAGAAGATGACAATCAGTCAAACGATTTGTGATTTTACGACACTAGCAATTGAAGCTGGTGGCTGGATGGAAATGGATCGAATTTATTTACAAAATCGAATTTTGGGAATGATCGGCGAAGAGGCTTTGGAAAACACTGAAGTGCGCCCTGTTTCAGAAGAATCGGTGGTGTTACTTGATCGGTTAGTCGAACAAGCCAAAAAAAATGAAGTGGTTACTGATTTACCAGCTGAAATCGAAATCTTTGAAGCACAATTAATGGATTTTTTAACACCACCACCATCAGTAGTCAATGCGTTTTTTGCACAACATTACGCAACAAATCCAGAAGAAGCAACAGACTACTTTTATCAATTGAGTAAAAGAAATGATTATATCAAAACCAGAGCGATTGCGAAAAATATCAGGTATACGTATCCTTCAGAATATGGCGAATTAGAGATTACGATCAACTTATCCAAACCTGAAAAAGATCCTAAGCAAATTGCTGCCGAAAAACATGCCAAAAAAGTTGATTATCCTGAGTGTATGCTTTGTATGAACAATGAAGGCTATAAAGGACGTTTAAATTATCCAGCTCGCACCAATCATCGAATCATCAGAATGAATCTTGATGGGGAAAGTTGGGGATTTCAGTATTCTCCATATGCTTATTACAATGAACATTCGATCATCTTGTCAGAAGAGCATCGTCCTATGAAGATTACGAAAGAAACATTTTCACGTTTATTAAAAATCACAGAGGTTTTACCACACTACTTTGTTGGTTCAAACGCAGATCTGCCAATTGTTGGAGGATCGATTCTGTCACATGATCATTACCAAGCAGGGCGCCATGAATTTCCAATGGCTAAAGCTCCAATCGAACGATTAATCAAATTATCGGATTATCCTCAAGTAATCGCAGGTGTTGTCAAATGGCCGATGTCTGTCATTCGTCTGCAAGCGACGGGGAAAGAAATCCTAGTGGAAGCTGCTAATAGTATTTTAGAAAAATGGCATCAATATTCAGATCCCGCGGTAGCAGTGACGGCATTTTCTAAAGATGGTACGCCCCATCATACGATTACACCAATTGCTAGAAAACGCGAAAATTATTTTGAACTCGATTTAGTGTTACGAGATAACAATGTCTCTGACGAACATCCAGAAGGGATTTTCCATCCTCACCGAGATATCCAGCATATTAAAAAAGAAAATATCGGTTTGATCGAAGTCATGGGATTAGCTGTTTTACCACCTCGTTTAAAATCAGAAATGGCAGAAGTAGAAAAGTATTTGCTTGGACAAGAAAATAAGATAGCTGAGTATCACATGGAATGGGCGAAGGGCTTGAAAGCCGACCATCCAAATGTGACAACTGAAACAGTAACAGAGATCGTTCAGCAAGCTATTGGTAAAGTTTTTGCTCGTGTGTTGGAAGATTCAGGGGTATTCAAACGCGATATAAAAGGTCAAGAAGCTTTCCAACGCTTTACTGCAACGCTTTAAGAAGGATGCCCGAGTGGAATAGATAGGAGGAGAAACAAGTGGCAACGATTAAAGATATTGCAAAGTTGGCAGGGGTTTCTCCTGCTACTGTGTCAAGAGTCTTAAATGATGATCAGGAGTTATCAGTTAGCCTAGCAACGAAAAGAAAAATTTTTGAGGCTGCTGAAGAGTTGAATTACACGAAGCATCATAGAAACACATCGTTGAATCAAAAGTCGTTGCGTTTGATCCAATGGTACAATGATCAAGAAGAATTAGAGGATCTCTATTATCTTGCTATTCGTTTGGGAATAGAGAAAAAGGCAGAGGAATCAAATGTGACTTTGCTAAAGGAAACGTGGGACGCTATCAGTGATAGACCGACAAATGGAACGATTGCTCTAGGAAAATTCGATGAGCAGCAGTTGATTGAATTGAAGCAGACACAAAGCAATCTGTTATTAGTTGATTTTGATGGAACACCCTATAACATTAATTCATTAATCGTTGATTTTCAAACAAGTATCCAAAAAGTGATTGATTATTTTTTTAACCAGGATAAAAAAGCGATTGCAATGCTTGCTGGTAGGGAATACACCAAAAAAGGACATCAACGGATTGATGACCCAAGGATTGCCGCCTACCAACAAATCATGGCTGGTAAAGGATTGACTACAACGATCATTGAAGCAGATTTTTCAGTTGAATCTGGCTATCGGAAAGTCAAAGAATACTTAGATAGTGGACAGTATTCGTTTGAGGCGCTGTTTGCAGCAAATGACACACTAGCGATCGGTGCATTGAAGGCAATTAACGAAAAAGGTCTGAAAGTACCTGAGGATATCTCATTGATCGGATTCAATGACATTAGTGTAGCAAAATATGTTTCCCCAGCTCTTTCGACAGTCAAAGTTCACACGGAATGGATGGGGGAACTGGCGGTAGAGACCGTTTTACAAATGATGAATGAAAAAGCACCTGTTTCGAGAAAAACCATTGTAGAAACGGATCTTATCTTGCGTGAGTCTACAAAAAACTAAAGAACAAATCAAGAGAAAGTTGCGAATGATTGCAACTTTTTTTCTTTTTTTCTGAAATGAATTGTCTTTTTCTTAGCAAGAAGTATGCTACAATATAAAACGATAGAAGTTAGTAGAAAGGATGCATCAAAATGATTACATTAGGGATAGACACCGCTAATCAAACTTTAGCGATCGGCTTGATTGAAGATGATACTGTCTTAGGACAAATCCAAATCAATAAACAGAAAAATCATAGCGTTAGTTTGATGCCGGCTATCGATCAGTTATTCTCAGCACTCGGATTAGCACCAACCGCTATCGATCGAATTGCTGTTTCCGATGGACCAGGTTCATACACCGGTCTAAGAATCGGTGTAACTACTGCAAAAACACTTGCATATACATTGGGTAAAGAACTTGTGGGGATTTCAAGTTTACAAGCAATTGCTGCTAATTGCCGGAACGTAAATGGGTTGATCGTGCCTTTATTTGATGCAAGAAGAAAAAATGTTTATGCTGGTGTGTACCGAAGACAAAATGGAAAATTAGAAACAGTTCTTGAAGATGTACATATTTCAATTGAAGAACTGCTTAAGCAACTGTCTCAGTTCGATGAACCTATCTTATTTGTCGGAACAGATACGCAAAAATTTACGAATGAAATAAAGGAAGTATTACATGAAGCAGAAATAAATAAGGTGCTTGAATGGGATCTTCCTAATGGCTGTACGATTGCAACATTAGGGGCCAATCGTGAACCAGTAAGAGATTTAACCAATTTTGTACCACGTTATTTGAAAAAAGTAGAAGCAGAGGAAAAGTGGTTGGAAACCCACACTCCTGGAGACGAAAGATATGTTGAAAAAATTTAAAGCATATGCTAGAAGTTTATTCTATGAAAAAAAAGAATTTGCTACTAAGATAATTGAAAATCAAGGGAAAAGCTATCGAATAAAAGAGCTGATACCTCGAGATATCAAAAATTTATTATCGATTGAACGCCAGGTATACAATGGCGAATTACCATGGACAAAAAGTGCCTTCCTTTCTGAATTAAATTCACCTTTTCAAAATTTATATTTAGGAATACTAGACGGTGAACAGTTAATTGGATTTATAGGTGCGAGAATTTTTGGCTTGGATTGCCATATTACAAATATTGCGGTTATTCCTGTGTACCAACGAAGAAACATTGGTACATTGTTAATTGACGAAATTGAAAAATTTGCTATAATGAATCGCTGTGACACACTCTCTTTAGAGGTGAGAATGAGTAATCAAGATGCCCAAAGACTCTATCGGAAATTAGGATTTCAATCGAACAAAGTAAAAAAAGGGTATTATACCCAAACAAATGAAGATGGATTAGAAATGATCAAATATTTAGAAAAATGAGAGGTACAATTGATTTATACTAAGAGTGACTTTGAGGATGAACAGTTAGCGTCTTGTTTATGGGCGCTTTGTGAGGAAGCATATGAACATGGTTCTCCTTGGACCAAAGACCAATTTTTAATGGATATCCAACAACCACATACGCAATATTACTTATTGGTGGAAAATTCGCTACTCCAAGGATTCATTGGCTATTCGAAAGTTATCGATGAGACGGAGATCACGAATATTGCTGTGGCAAAAAAACTGCAAAAAAAAGGGTATGCACGTCAGTTATTACGCTTTTTATTAGACCGAGAAAAACAAGCAGGAACATATAATGTTTATTTAGAAGTACGAACGTCTAACCTAGCAGCTCGTCATCTTTACCAATCAGAGAAATTTAGAGAACTAGGGAAACGAAAATCTTATTATCATGATCCAGTAGAAGATGCGATCATTATGAGTACAAAGTTAAAAACGGAGACGATGAAATGAAAGAAGAATTGATTCTGGCAATTGAATCAAGTTGCGATGAAACGAGTGTCGCAGTTGTGAAAAATGGTGATGAGATTTTAGCCAATGTCATTGCTTCACAGATTAACAGCCATAAAAGATTTGGCGGTGTTGTTCCAGAGGTAGCAAGTCGCCATCATGTAGAGCAAATCACTTTATGTATCGAAGACGCTTTGGCGGAGGCAGGCACTTCTGTTGAACAACTGAGTGCTGTAGCGGTTACTTATGGTCCTGGTTTAGTTGGTTCGTTACTGATTGGGATTTCTGCCGCTAAAGCTTTTGCTTGGGCGAACAATTTGCCTTTGATACCTGTGAACCATATGGCAGGTCATATTTACGCTGCACGCTTTCAAAAGCCTTTTGAATTTCCGCTACTAGCATTGCTTGTCAGTGGTGGACATACAGAGCTGGTCTATATGAAGGAAGACGGGAACTATCAAATCATCGGTGAAACGAGAGACGATGCCGCTGGAGAAGCTTATGACAAAGTTGGTCGTGTCTTAGGTTTGAGTTATCCAAGCGGAAAAGAAATCGATCAGTTAGCGCATCGTGGTGAAGATACCTACCATTTTCCAAGAGCCATGATTCATGAAAGTAATTATGATTTTAGCTTTAGTGGTTTAAAAAGCGCCTTTATCAATTTAGTACACAATGCCCAACAACGTGGAGAAACTCTTGATACAAATAATTTAGCTGCTAGTTTTCAAGCGAGCGTTGTGGATGTTTTAGTCAATAAAACCCTTCGTGCTTGTAACGAATACCCAGTCAAACAATTGATTGTAGCAGGTGGAGTTGCAGCTAATCAAGGATTGCGTGAAACTCTCGAAGAGGCATTGAAAAAAGAACATCCAGAAATTGAACTGCTGATCCCTCCATTAAAACTTTGTGGTGATAATGCAGCAATGATTGGAGCAGCTGCGCATGTAGAGTTGAAACAAGCTAATTTCGCTGATCTTCGTTTAAATGCGAAACCTAGTTTGGTATTGAATCAAGGAGGAAATGAGTAAAATTCACCTTATTTTCGTATACATGGCAAGAGCGGTTGAGAAAAACTTACTTTGTAGTAAGTGAAATCGATTAATTAATGAAATATGAAAGTTAGAATATCATTTTTATTTTTACATCTATCAAAGAGCTTGGGACAATCTTTTATTTGTTCCAAGCTTTTTTGACTTAAAATTTCTAAATTTGGAAATTTTTGTTCTATTGTTCAAATCGTTATATTAATAAGAGATCTCGCGATAATATGGATTAGAGATTAAGAATACAAATGACGTAAATACTATGTTCTCAGCAAAATCGCTTATTATAATAACTATTTTTAAATAGTAATTGTTATTTTGCGAGTAGTGATTTTATTACGATGGTTATTTGTTTTGAAGGCATTTATTTAATTGTCTTAAGAAATAACATATGCTAATATGGATGGTAGAAATGCTTTTATGTGTTATTTTTTAATGGTTGTTTAATTATTTTGATAGGAAAAGGAGAGTTAGAAGATGAAATATGTGTTACAGAGTATGGTTTTAATTTTATGTAGTTTCTTTTTTACGTCTTATGTTGATGCTGCCGGGGCGATTTCGCAAGATGAGCAAATGATCATCCAAGAATTGACTCAACCTATTTTAATTCAAGGCAAAGAATTTCAAATGCCTCAAACATATATTACACAAACTGAAAATTATTTAAAACAAAATGATTTATCCAAGTCACAAGTGGATACAGCAGTAAAAAATATCCAAAATGTGAAGCAAAAACTGACTAATTTAGACATTGATTTGTCATCGGTTCATACGATAAATGATTTAATAAAAATTATCCCTAGGGAAACAATTTTGGAAATTCAGCAATTGATTTCATCAACAGCGGATGCTTTAGGATTAGTCGTTTTAAGTTGGAATAAAGGGTATGTTGAGCTAGGCACACAAAACTCTGATGGCTCGATTTCAGCAGTGTTCAACTCGAAACAACCGATTAAACAAACGGGAACATTCCCTATCTTAAGCATTCTTGCAATTGGATGTTTAATGATGACTGCGACAGGTGCATTCATCGTAGGAAAGAAAGTCAAACTTGCATAAAAAAAAGAAAAAATTAAAAAGAATAGGCGGAATGATTTTTACCCCTATCTTTTTTTTAATCATGGGTTATTCGCTAATGTATATTATTGGGCGACCTGTCATTCAGTTTACGACTTCTTCCTTGCGATTGTTTCTGCTTTCGGATATTCCAAAATATGAAAAAAAGACACAACCATCAGCTAAAGGTATGTCAACTAGTGAGTTAGAAGAAAAACGGAAAACAATTGAGTTGGAAGGAGAGAACATTCCCTCCAGTAAAATCGATTATCCAAGAAGCGGGTATCAATATGGACAGGTTGATGTTGCTTCTGTAAATTTGAATGTGCCCTTATATTATGGAGACTCAGATGATATTTTACGAGAGGGTGCTGGACAATACATGGGGTCTGTGTATCCAGGTGAACATGGGACTACATTGATTGGTGGGCATAATAGTAGTGAATTTGGAAAATTAAGTGCTGTCAAAATTACGGATAAGATTAACATTTCCACTAGTTATGGTGAGTATGTTTACCAAGTATACGAAACAAAGATTTTAGATAAAAATGCGAAATTGATTAGTCAACTTCTAGTTCAAAAACAGCAAGGAAAACTGATTCTGTATACTTGTTATCCAGTCGATAGTATTGGAATGACGGATCAAAGATTATTTATTCTAGGCGATCTCATTAAGGGGCCAATGATCCAACCAGATAAATAATGAATTGAAAAATTGCGCTACTCATGTGTTAAGCAAAACGCTTTGAAAAGAGGTGGATTTACCAAAAAAGAATCAAATGATCAATCGAATAATCGCTTGTTTGGCTCACTAAAAATGAAGTTAGTGGATAAAAAATTTCGAAGTGGGGCAATTTAAGTTGCAATGAGTTTGTGAAATTTTATGGTCTTTTCTTACATTTGGTAAAAATAGTTATGAAAAAAAGAAAACAATGGCGAAAAGTGCCAAAAATGATTCTTGCTTTTATCTGTTCGCTTAGTTTATTTGCAATTTTTGTCTTGGGCATTCTTAAGATTACTTTATTCAATCAAAATTTTATGATCCGTGCAGTGGAATCCTCACATTATGGGGAAACGATCACTAAAGAGATCAATCACACAATTGCTGATGTAGGAAGAGGTGCCAATATCTCCCAAAAATGGTTGAATCAGACAGTTTCAGAAAGCTTAGTAAATGATAATATCAAACAATATATTCATAGTATCTATGCTGGCTCAACCTTTCAATTAGAAGGGGAGAAGCAAATAGAAGAGACAGTCCAAAGCCAATTAGAAAGTTATGGAAAAGAAAAGAATTACCCAAGAAATGCAGAATTTGAAACCACAGTAAATAAACTAAAAAAAGTGAGTATTGAAACAGTTCGGCGTGATATCGAAATCCCTTATTTTGCGTTATACGGCAAAAAAATAATGGCTTATACATCCACCCTTAACCTGTTGCTCATTTTTGCAGTCGCTTTTTTTGGAATCTTATTTTCCGCAATCATTTCGCTTAACAAACCTTTCTTTCATTTAATTATCCGTTACCTTGCTTATGTGATCGGTGGAGCTGGATTAATGGTAGGGGCTTTACCGACCTATTTGTATGTAACTCGATTGATTGAACGATTGGGTATTCATTCTGAAGCTCTATACTTATTTTTAACGACTTATTTGAAAAATTTTCTCTTTATGTTTATGAAATTTGGTCTTTTCAGTATCCTGTTGAGCTTGTTCCTATTTGGCGTAAGTGAGTTTTTCAGAAAGAAAATAGTTCGACGTGAAAAATAGAATAGAAAGGGGCGAAAAGATGGAAGCGGTTATTAATTTGAATGAGATACTAAGCTGGTTAAAAAAACGGATACTGTTGATCATTTGTTCATTGATCGGCGGTTTCGCCGTTGCGACTGGAGTAACTTATTTTGTTATTACTCCAACATACAGTTCATCGGCTGAATTGATCGTTCAATCGAAAAACGAAATCGTCAACCATAATTTACAATCAGAAGTACATGCAAATGTACTCTTGATTAATACATATAAAGACATGATTTTAGGAGATATCGTACTTAATGAAGCAACCGAATACTTAGAAAATAAATTTGCTTATTACTTAACGAAAGATCAATTGAGAAAGAATATTCAGATTATTCAATCTTCAGACTCACAAATGTTCCATATCAAGGTGATGTCAGATGAAGCTGAAAAAGCTGCGAATATAGCAAATGTTCTTGCTTATACTTTTGAAGAAAAAGTAAAAGAAGTTTTAGACGTAAATAAAGTAACAATCACATCAATTGCGCAAGCAAATCAGCTACCGGTTTCACCCAATAAACGGTTGAATCTTTTTCTTGGTGCATTTTTAGGTTTACTTCTAGGGATCGGGATGGCTGTCTTGTTAGAAATATTGGATAAAACAGTAAAGGATGAGCATTTTCTCGCAACGATGGGGTATCCAGTCTTAGGGATAATTAGTGAAATGAGTAATAAGGAAATTGAAAGTGGGCAATCGATTCAACTCACAACATACTCTCGACAAGGAACGCATACACATAGACAACGAGCGCGTACACATCTAAGCAGAGAAAATCGGTTCACACGAAAATAGATGAGGAGACTAATACGTGAAAAATAATATGAAAAAAAAGGGTGTTCCTCTGATTAGTGCTAGTAAACAATCGTCCATGATCTCTGAACAGTATCGAACGGTTCGATCAAATATCCAATTTAGCTCATTTGATCAGGATATAAAGACAATCGTCGTTACTTCAGCAGGTCCAGAGGAAGGGAAGTCAACTGTTTCAGCGAATCTAGCGATTGTTTTTGCAAATAGCGGGAAGAAAACACTCCTAATTGATGCAGATTTAAGAAAGCCAAGTGTAGAAAGTACATTTCGTTCAACCTCGAACAGTGACGGACTAACTAACCTGTTAAAAAAAAGAAATGAATCAGCTTTCGTATTCATTCATGAAACAAATATTGCACATTTGTGGACAATGACCAGTGGACCAAAACCTCCCAATCCTTCTGAATTACTCGAGTCAAGCCGAATGAATGAAATCATTGATGAATTAAGCGTAAATTTTGATTTGATCATTTTTGATTTACCGCCTGTTGTGCCTGTGACGGATGCACAGATACTAGCTTCAAAAACAGATGGTACAATCATTGTCGTGAGAGAACGAAAAACGCTAAAACAAGAATTGTTCAAAGCAAAGGAACTGTTGACGATCGCTCAGGCAAATATCTTAGGGATTGTCTATAATGGAGTAAAGAAGTCGAAAGATATCAACTACTATTATTGAGGTAGTAGATGGTGTGTTAAAATGATTGAAAGAAAATGTTGATCAAGATCGTGCATATCAAGTACTAAAGAAGGTGATTTATTGATTAAACCAACTAGAAAAATCAAAGCGATTAGTTTGGTGCTACTCGATAGTTTTCTGATCATACTTGCTAATTACATCAGTTTTATATTTATGGTTCCATTTGTTATCATCAATAGAGATTATTTGGCAATAACACTCATTTCATCAGTTGTTTGTTATCTGTTCTATGGTGGGATCTTTAAAGTATTTACAAGAATCAATCGTTATACGAATCTTAATGAGTTGTTAGGGATCTTTGCGGCACTCACTTTTATGTTATTTTCAATTTTTCCTTTGTTTTACTTGTTTAACCAGGAGCTCATGTACCAGATTAGTTTGCGATTAGTTGTTTTTTCTTACATAATGGCACTTTTATTGATTGCTAGTAGTCGGTTAGGCTGGCGGGTCTGGGTTGAATTGAAAAATAAAAATGGTCGTTCGAATGAAAAAAAAGTACGAATCTTGATCATTGGTGCTGGAGAGGGTGGACAATTACTGTATCAAAGTTTTTTAGGTTCTCAAATTGTGAATAATATTGAAGTTGTGGGCTTTGTCGATGATGATTGTAACAAATGGGGAACTTATCTTTTAGGTAAAAAAGTACTGGGAAATACCCGTGAAATAAATCAATTGATCCAGACATTCCGTATCAATATGGTTACGATAGCGATTCCTTCGTTACCAAAAAAGAAGATCCAACAGCTTGTTCAATCCATTGAAAATAAGAATATCAAGGTAAATATGGTTCCCTCTTTTGAAGAAGTAGCTACCGGAAAAATCAATGTTTCGCAATTAAAAGAAGTAGATGTGATCGATCTATTAGGAAGAGAGGAAGTTTCCCTTGACCTAGAAAGTATCAGCCATCAATTAGAAGGACAAACGATTTTAGTAACTGGGGCTGGGGGCTCGATTGGTTCAGAGATTTGTCGGCAAGTTTTGGCATTTGAACCAGCAAAGTTGATTTTACTTGGACATGGAGAAAATTCGATTTATTCGATTCATCGAGAACTAACTACATTAGATCCTCAGAGGAAAGTAGAGATTCTACCAATTATTGCTGATATTCAAGATAGAGAACGCATCTTTTATTTGATGGAAAAATACCATCCCACGATTGTTTATCATGCAGCCGCACATAAGCACGTTCCGCTGATGGAATATAATCCTACAGAAGCAATTAAGAATAATATTAACGGAACAAAAAATGTGGCGGAAGCAGCTAAAAAAAATCATGTTAAGAACTTTGTGATGATTTCTTCTGATAAAGCAAATCGCCCGCCAAATGTGATGGGAGCAACAAAAAGAATTGCAGAAATGTTAATCACAAGTCTGAACCAATCTGGTGAGACCAAGTTTTCGGCTGTCCGTTTCGGGAATGTCCTTGGGTCTAGAGGTAGTGTTATTCCACTGTTTAAAGAACAGATTTTAAGAGGGGGACCGATCACTGTCACCGATTTTCGGATGACCCGCTACTTCATGACGATCCCTGAAGCGAGCAGATTAGTTATTCAATCAGGTGCATTGGCTAAGGGAGGAGAAATTTTTGTTTTGGATATGGATAAGCCGATCAAGATCGTGGATCTAGCTAAGAATATGATCCATTTGAGTGGTTATACAGAAGAAGATATCGAAATTGTTGAAACAGGGATACGTCCAGGGGAAAAATTATATGAAGAATTGCTATTAGAAAAAGAAAAGAAAGAAACGCAAATTTTTGAGAAGATTTTTGTTGGGGACATTAAAGGCTTTTCTTTAAAAGAAGTCACCCAGCTAATTGAACAGTTACCAGAAGATGAAAGCGAAGCAGCCAAGAAAGTTATAGCGTTTGCAAATGCTTCTGATGAATGAAGAAAAGATAGAAATGATGATTGGAAAAATAAATCAATCAGTGAATTTTTGCTGTTAAAGGCGCACGGGGAGATAGAAAATGAAAACAATTGAAGCACATGGGTACTCATCAATTGATGAATTAACGAAAAGCAACCAAAAAATTTTAGGAAGGTTATTTTACCTATTGGGATTTACACTCTGTATTTCGCGTGTTTTTTTCGGGATCAATATGTCAATAAGTGATGTATTTATGGTGCTATTAGTTGGCTACCTTCTACTAATGAAAAAAGTGGTGTTCAGTAAACAATTAGTACTATTTTTTATTGGGGTTATTTGTTGGCGGTTATTGTCCACGATACTGTTAAGTTCATGGGTGGATACTTCTGTTTCGCTTTTTTCAGTCATCATGACGGGACAAAAATTTTTCGTCAATCTCCTTTATTTGATTCTAACGATCTCGATCCTTCATATAAATCCAGAGTTGAAAAAAGATTTTTTATCTGGGGCAAAAGTCGGAACACTTTTTTTTGGCTGTCTTAGTATGTTCATTTTTCTAGTAGCTCCAGCAAGTTTGAAATCATTTGTTTTGTTCGGTGATCTACGTTTGAAAGGATTCATGAATGATCCTAACTATTTTGCTTATCTTCAAACATGTGGCTACTGTATCTGGTACTTAAGACCATTTAAAGGTAAGTGGAAGAACCTGATTGCATTCATGGGTTATACATCCTGTATTTTGTTATCTGCATCCAAAACAGGGGTTGTAGCATTTTTAGTAATCAATTTGTTATTTCTAATTCAAAAATTATTTAGGAAAAATATCAACATCAAACATCTTGTAATGACAATCATGACAGCGAGTGTATTGATTATCGGTACGCATTTTCTTTTTGCTGATTATGTAAGTAATTTAATTGCACGTTTTCTTTCCATTCCGCAATTTGTCCGATTTGAGGGAGTTTTCACTAATTTTTATGGCGCAATCGTTGCTGGAGGTTCCGGTAGAACAGAAGCTTGGAAAACAGCACAACTTTTGTTAACGCGGACTCATTTCATGGGTATCGGTTTCGTTGACTACTCTTCAGTTGCTTTATCAGTTAGTGGAAGCCCGACGATTGCTCATAATACTTTTTTACAAATAGCTGTTGAATGGGGAATAGTCCCAGCAATGATGGGAATGTTGTTGGTATTTGGTCAGTTTGTCAGAAAATTATTGCTGAAAAAATGGTTGCTGTGTCTTTTAATATTAACGAATATTATTTTTTCTTTTAGTATTTCTTTACAAAATTCACGATTACTATGGATCTTAGTAGGTTTACTCGTTGTGAAAGAACAGGGATCTCTAGTAAATGGAAAAAAGGAGCAGTCAAATGATTAGTGTGATTATCCCCACTTTCAATGCAGAAAAATCGATTGAGCGAACAGTCAATTCTGTACTAAGACAAAGCTATCAAGATTTTGAAATCATTATTGTCGATGATCGATCAACAGATCATACTTGGGAACTTTTAACGAAATTAAAAAAACAAGATCAACGTATCAGAATCTATCAAAACGCTAGAAATTCTAAAAGTGCTTATACTCGCAACCAGGCAATCAAACATGCACGGGGGAACTACATTATGCAACTAGATGACGATGATTATTGTCACGTGGAACGTATGGCAAAGCAGGTAGCGTTTTTAGAGGCTCATCCAGAATTTGGTTTTGTTGGCAGTAATGCCTATTTATGGGACCAAGAGGGTGTCTATGGTGAACGGGTGGTCAAAGAACGACCTGAAATAAAAGATCTCTTGAAAACGAGTCCGTTCATCAATCCATCGGCTATGTTTAGAAAACACATCTTAGAATCTGTAGCGGGTTATCGAGTTTCAAAAGATACTGTTAGAGGACAAGATTATGACCTATATATGCGGTTATATGCGAAGGGACACAAAGGTTATAATTTACAAGAAAACTTAGTTTATTACTATCAAGATAAAGAGTATTATAAAAAAATTTCCTGGAAAAATCGCCTTGGGGAAAGTCGGTTGAAATATCGTAATTTCAAAGAATTAAAGGTTGCTAAAGTTCATTATCTGTATGTCTTGAAACCACTAATAGCGATAATGATTCCTAGACACCTCCTATTTTGGCATCAGCACCGCAAACAAGGATGAAAAGGTTTCTTTGTCTCCTTTACAAATAAATCAGGCTTAGACAAAAAAATAAAACATACTAAGATAAGGGCAGCCTCATCTTAGTATGTTTTTTTATTCTCTTAAAGCAGGCGTCACAGCAGTTTTACAAAAAGTAAACCGTTTCTTTTGGTAATCTAATAAACCAGAATCTTTTAACTGTTTGATTACTTGTCCAGCAGTCTCTCTCGTTGTCCCACTATTAACCGCTAATTCTTTTAGTGTGATAGGGTATGGAATTTCGACATGGCCATCTGTGGTTGGTATGCCAAGCTCTTCTTTTAAAATGAATAAGTTTTGTTTCACTCGATCAAAAGCGCTAGAAGTTAAACCGATCTGTATCCGCAGTTCGTGCATCGCTACTACTTTTGAGATTTTATGGATCATATAGAGTAATTGTTTTGGATTGTTTTTCGCAATTTTTTCATAACAAGATACTGGGAAAGAGAAAGTTTCGATGTCTGTCATTGCTTGAGCAGTGTATGAATAAATTCCTTCTTCAAAAATACCAGACATTGGGAAAAGGTTATTTGGATTGACATAATCATAATAATAATAAGTAGCACTTTCATCATATCGTTCTAGACGAACCAATCCTGATGTTAAAATGTAGAGACGTTGTCGTTCATCTCCTTCATCAAATAAAATTTGTCCTTTTTTATAAGAACGAAGGATCGTATGCTCTTTAATGAGCTCAAATTCCTCGTCAGTAAAGTTTTCAAAATCAGGTTGATAGCGTAACTTTGAAAAATGATAATCAATTCTATTTATACGCATAAAACTCCCACTCCTTACTTTCAGCTACATACTATATTGTGACTGGTTTTGGCTTAAATGTAAAGTTTTAACCTAGAAGAAAAATCATGGTTAAAAAAGCAATTTTATTCTTTGTGATCAGTCTTTTTTGTTATTATGAATAATTTATACGGATAGATTGCATAATTCTTTTTAATGATTGGTATTTTTGTATAAAAAACACAATTATTACATAAAGCAAGCGCTATCAACCTTGTTAAATATCGAAAAAGAAAATATTCAAAAATAATTTTTTAATGAATAAATATTTTTTTGAGAGAGTTTTCAGTATAAAAAAAGTGATAAAAGTTAATAAAAAATGTAAAAACGTTTATTTATTTAATTGTCTTCTAATAATGTGAAATTGCTCTCGTTTTAGATGAGAAGAAATTATGAAAGTGGTTACAAAAAGGCGGTATTCTATGTATGTAATCAAAACGAAGGAGGCAACACAACATGGATAAACCTATTCACGTTTTCTCTGAGATAGGGAAGTTAAAGACAGTTTTATTGAAACGACCTGGACAAGAAGTGGAAAATTTAACACCAGATATTATGGACCGTCTGTTGTTTGATGATATTCCATATCTGCCAATCGCACAAGAAGAGCATGACTATTTTGCAAAGACATTGCAAGATGAAGGCGTCGAAACTTTATATCTAGAAAAATTAGCTGCAGAAGCAATTGATGCCGGCAATGTCAAAGAACAATTTTTAAATAAAATGTTAGACGAATCCCACATTGCATCTTCTGCTGTAAGAGATGGTCTTCATGAGTTCCTTCTATCAATGGAAACCCAAGAAATGGTAGATAAAATTATGGCGGGTGTCCGCACGAAAGATATTTCAGTTCGTTCAAACAGTCTGTATGATCTTTCTTCAGATGACGACTATCCATTCTATATGGACCCAATGCCAAACCTTTACTTTACACGTGATCCTTCCGCATCAATGGGAAATGGGATGACTGTTAACATGATGACATTTGAAGCACGTCGTCGTGAATCAATGTTTACTGAATACATCTTGAAACATCACCCACGTTTTGCGAACAAAGGGGTTGAAGTATGGTTAGATCGTGAAAACCCTGATCACATCGAAGGTGGAGATGAATTAATCCTAAGTGACAAAGTCGTCGCTGTCGGTATCTCACAACGAACAAGCGCTAAAGCAATCGAAAAATTAGCACGTAATTTATTTGCTAAACATGCAGGCTTTGAAAAAGTCCTAGCAATCAAGATTCCTAACAATCGAGCAATGATGCATTTAGATACTGTGTTTACCATGGTTGATCATGATAAATTCACGATCCATCCAGCAATCCAAAGTAAAGAAGGAAAAATGGATGTCTTTACGATCGAACAAGCAGGCGATGACATCAAGATCGCTCATTCTGATGACTTACAAGCGTCATTAAAAGCTGCGTTAGGTTTAGATGATTTAGTCTTGATACCAACTGGTAATGGCGATGCGATCGTTGCTCCTCGTGAACAATGGAATGATGGTTCTAATACTCTGGCAATCGCACCAGGTGTTGTCGTAACGTACAACCGTAACTATGTATCCAATGAATTATTACGTAGCTATGGCATCAAAGTATTGGAAATCAATTCAAGTGAGTTGTCACGCGGTCGTGGTGGTCCACGCTGCATGAGCCAACCATTAGTACGTGAAGATTTAAAATAATATGAATGCTAGTGGCAGTCTAACTGTCAGCTGCCACTAGATTTCCTCTTTAAAACAAAAACAAACAACCTAAAGGAGAATTTTAGTTATGAAAGAGTCAGTATTTCAAGGAAGAAGTTTATTAGCAGAAAAAGATTTTACAAAAGAAGAATTACAATATCTAATCGATTTTTCTGAGCACTTAAAAGATTTGAAAAAACGTGGCATTCCACATCACTACTTAGAAGGTAAAAACATTGCACTTTTATTTGAAAAAACGTCTACTCGTACACGTGCAGCTTTTACAACTGCAGCAATCGATTTAGGTGCGCATCCTGAATATCTAGGTGCCAATGATATCCAATTAGGTAAAAAAGAATCAACAGAAGATACAGCTAAAGTATTAGGTCGAATGTTTGACGGAATTGAGTTCCGCGGCTTTAGCCAAAAAATGGTGGAAGAACTAGCAGAATTTTCTGGTGTTCCAGTATGGAATGGTTTAACAGACGAATGGCATCCAACACAAATGATCGCAGATTTCTTAACAATCCAAGAAAACTTTGGAACAGTTGAAGGAATCACAGTGGCATATTGTGGTGACGGACGTAACAACATGGCGAACTCTTTACTTGTGACTGGGGCTATTTTAGGTGCAAACATGCGTATCGTAGCACCAAAAGAATTACAACCAGAAGAAGAAATCGTTAAAATGGCAGAAGAATTTGCTGCTAAATCTGGTGCACAATTAATGATCACTGATGACGTGGATAAAGGTGTTGACGGTGCTGACGTACTTTATTCAGATGTTTGGGTATCAATGGGTGAAGAAGATAAATTTGAAGAACGAATCAAATTGTTGAAACCTTACCAAATCAACATGGAAATGATCGAAAAAACGCACAATACTGACCGTTTGATTTTCTTACATTGCTTACCAGCATTCCATGATACTAACACAATCTATGGTGAACAAATGAAAGAACGCTTCGGCATTACTGAGATGGAAGTTACTGATGAAGTCTTCCGCAGTAAATATGCACGTCAATTCGACCAAGCAGAAAACCGCATGCACTCAATCAAAGCAATCATGGCAGCAACACTTGGTAACTTGTTTATTCCTCGTGTGTAACGGTTAATCACATTCATCTCAAGAACAAAACGAGTCAGCTTTAATGGACCTCATCATGGGCTGGCTTGTTTTGTCATTGAGAAAATTCAGAACTCTCTGGAGAAAGGAAGACAAATATGGCAAATCGTAAAGTAGTTGTCGCATTAGGTGGTAATGCGATTTTATCAACAGATGCAAGTGCAAAAGCACAACAAGAGGCATTGATGGAAACAGCAAAATACTTAGTAAAATTCATTGAACAAGGGGATGAGTTGATCATTTCTCACGGGAATGGACCACAAGTAGGGAATTTGCTGATCCAACAACAAGCAGCTGACTCAGAAAAGACACCAGCGATGCCTTTAGATACTTGTGTTGCAATGACAGAAGGATCAATTGGGTACTGGTTACAAAATGCAATGGGTGAAGTCTTGAAAGAAAAAGGCATCGATAAAGATGTGGTTTCGCTTGTTACGCAAGTCATCGTTGATGAAAACGATCCATCATTTAAAAACCCAAGCAAACCAGTAGGACCATTCTATACCGAAGAAGAAGCCAATGAACAAATGAAAGCTGATTCAACAGTAACCTTTAAAGAAGATGCTGGTCGTGGCTGGCGTAAAGTAGTGGCTTCTCCTAAACCAATTTCAATTAAAGAAGCACGAGTGATTGAAACGCTAGTAGAACAAGGCGTGATTACAGTCTCTGTTGGTGGTGGCGGAATTCCTGTTGTGGAAACGGCAACTGGTTTAGAAGGTAGAGAAGCGGTTATCGATAAAGATTTTGCTTCTGAAAAATTAGCGGAAATTATCGATGCAGATCTATTGATCGTTTTAACTGGAGTAGATAATGTTTATGTAAATTATCAAAAACCAGATCAAAAGAAACTAGAAACTGTTTCAGTTTCAGAAATGAAGCAATACATTGATGAAAATCAATTTGCACCAGGAAGTATGCTGCCAAAAGTCGAAGCGGCAATTGCCTTTGTTGAGGCAAAACCAAAAGCTAAAGCGATTATTACTTCTTTAGAAAATATCGAGAACCTTCTCGCATCTGAAGAAGGAACGATCATCGTAGCGGATAACTAAGAATTCTTTTTCTTAGGAAATGAACTATGTTAAAAAGTGTCCAGTTGGTATTTCTTCTCCTTTAGACCTTCTGGACATTTTTTATAAGAAATCCCTAGCCAGCAGTTTTTTTTTCTGCTATAATTCAATTAATATAATAATTTCATAGTTTGTTGAACAAGAGAGTAATTGTATTTACTTGATCAAAGCGAGTTTGGGTGTGGTGAAAGCCAAACGAGAGGATACAATGAAGCGCACTTGGAGAACTCTGTCTAAGACAGACGGCTATCAACCGATATCAGATGAAGCTGGTCCTAGCAAATAGGACAACTGGAGTGGTACCGCGGGATATCTCGTCTCTAGTGATCATAGTTATCTATGATCACTAGAGATTTTTTTGTTTTCAGCAAACAAAAGTATTTATAGGAGGAATGTAAATGAATAACAAAGATATTGTATCAAAAGCGATCTATGACGTTGTCAAAGACGATCTTACAATGGAACAAGTAGAAAAACTATTAGAAAATCCAAAATCTGCAGACCATGGGGATGTAGCCTTTCCTGCCTTTTCATTAGCGAAAATCTATCGAAAAGCCCCTCAACAAATTGCAGCTGACCTAGCAGAAAAAATCGATTCAACAAACTTTGAAAAAATCGAAGTGGTTGGTCCTTACTTAAACTTCTTTATGAATAAAGCGATGATCAGTAAAGAAGTTTTGGCTTCTGTCGTGAAAGAAAAAGAACATTATGGCGACAGCTCCATCGGAAATAACGGAAACGTACCAATCGATATGTCTTCTCCTAATATTGCAAAGCCGATTTCAATGGGGCATTTGCGTTCTACAGTTATCGGGAACTCCATCGGATTTATCATGGAAAAATTAGGCTACAACCCGATTCGTATCAATCATTTAGGAGATTGGGGCACACAGTTTGGGAAACTGATTGTGGCTTATAAAAAATGGGGTTCAGAAGAAGCAGTACGTTCTGAACCAATCAATGAATTGTTGCGTCTGTATGTTCAATTCCATGAAGTGGCTGAAACAGAACCAGAATTGAATGATGAAGCACGTTCATGGTTTAAACGTTTGGAAGAAGGCGACAAAGAAGCCATTGAATTATGGCAATGGTTCCGCGACGAATCTATGAAAGAGTTCAATAAAATCTACGATCTATTAGAAGTTCGTTTTGATTCTTTAAATGGTGAAGCTTTCTATAACGATAAAATGGATGAAATCGTAGAACTTTTAGAAGAAAAACATTTATTGCAAGCAGATAAAGGTGCTGAAATCGTTGACTTATCTGCTTATGATTTGAACCCAGCGTTGATCAAGAAATCAGATGGTGCAACACTTTATATCACTCGTGATTTAGCAGCAGCTCTTTACCGTAAACGTACTTATGATTTTAAACAATCATTGTATGTTGTCGGAAATGAACAAAGTTATCATTTCAAACAATTGAAAGCTGTTCTTAAAGAATTAGGCTTTGATTGGTCAGATGATATGCATCACATCCCATTCGGATTGATTACTCAAGGTGGTAAAAAACTATCAACACGTAAAGGGAAAATTGTTTTACTTGAAGAAGTGCTAAATGAAGCCATTGACTCTGCTAAAGAACAGATCAGTGAGAAAAATCCTGATTTAGAAAATAAAGATGTGGTAGCTAAACAAGTCGGTGTTGGCGCAGTTATCTTCCATGATTTAAAAAACGATCGCCTAAATACATTTGACTTTAATTTAGAAGAAGTTGTCCGTTTCGAAGGTGAAACAGGACCTTATGTACAATATACACATGCTCGTGCTGTCAGCTTGTTAGCAAAAGCCGACTTTACGCCATCGACAGATCAAGAATACGCCTTGAATGATGAAAACAGCTGGGAAGTTGTAAAATTGATTCAAAAATACCCAGAAACTGTTTTACAAGCAGGTGAAAAATACGAACCTTCTATTATTGCAAAACATGCAATCAAGTTAGCTCAAGCATTTAATAAATATTATGCACATACTAAAATTTTAGTTGAAGATGACCAAAAAGAAGCGCGTTTAGCATTAGTTTATGCTGTAACAGTCTTGTTAAAAGAAGATTTACGTTTGCTTGGCTTACACGCACCAGATAAAATGTAAGAAAAGTAACGTACACAAATAAACCGTCCCTTACGAAAGGCTTACTTATAATAGTAGCTTTCGTGAGGGACGGTTTATTTTATATAGAAGTGATTGGGACAGATATCATCCATTCATTGATTCATGCTGCGTTGATTAAATTTAGTTGGCTGAAAAAAGTGTTGTTTCTTTGGGAGCATGTAAGAAGGCTTCCACCAATTTTGCTTCTTCTTCATCTTTGGAAATGATAATGGTTGTATCGAACCCGGCAATCGTACTGACGATATGAGGTGGTTTGATATCGTCTAAAACGGCAGCGAAAAGATGTGCGTTGTCTGGTAAGGTATGGACGACCGTCAGAAAATGGACCCGTTCCACTTTTAACACGATGTCTTCGATCATTTGGACTAACCGTTTTTCATCATCTGTTTTTGCTTCGAGTCCTTTTTTTCCTTGAAAAAGAACAAAATGGGAAACGCCATTTTCATCTGGTACTTTTACGATTTTTAAGTCACGAATATCTCTGGAAATCGTAGCTTGTGTCGCTGTCACACCATAATCCTCCAGTTTGGCCAAGAGTTCTTCTTGTGTACGGATCGTAAATTCACCGATCACTTGTTTAATAAGTAAATGTCGCTCAGATTTACGCATATTCTTTCTCCTTTACGAAAGATTTCACATGTATCATATCAAAAAAAAATCGAGTTGCCCAATATTATTCTGATTTATGAGATAACTCTAGGAATTATGATCATTTGTTAATGAGAGAGTAAAGCATGAAAGATGAGAATAAATGCAGAGGCAACTAGAGATTTCTCTTGATATTTACTAGCAAGTCAGGTAAAATATTGAATGTTGAGCAAGAATGTCTCTTTAGCTATTGCTATACAGGTAGGTTACTTGTATAATGTTTAAAGATGCTTTTTGCATCAACAAATCCACATTCCTGTTGGATCGTTGATAGGTGCTTGAAAAAGTTTGTCAGCGAGGTGAAAGACAGGGAGAGGAAAAATAAAAACCAAATCGGAGGAAACAAAAATGGCAGTAATTTCAATGAAACAATTACTAGAAGCCGGCGTACATT
This sequence comes from Enterococcus sp. AZ078, assembly GCF_051714985.1. NCBI lineage: Bacteria > Bacillati > Bacillota > Bacilli > Lactobacillales > Enterococcaceae > Enterococcus > Enterococcus sp. AZ078. The sequence goes on along the minus strand of NZ_JBIOSW010000001.1, from coordinate 1,867,574 downwards.
TTGGTCACCAAACTCGTCGCTGGAACCCAAAAATGAAGAAATATATCTTCACAGAAAGAAACGGAATCTACATCATCGACTTACAAAAAACTGTTAAGTTAGTAGATGCAGCTTATGACTACATGAAGAGCGTTGCAGAAGAAGGCGGCGTGGCTTTATTCGTAGGTACGAAAAAACAAGCACAAGAAGCAATCAAAGATGAAGCAACACGTGCTGGACAATACTATGTAAACCATCGTTGGTTAGGTGGAACATTGACTAACTGGGATACAATCCAAAAACGTATCAGCCGTTTGAAACAAATCAATGCAATGGAAGAAGATGGAACTTTTGAAGTTCTACCTAAAAAAGAAGTTGCTGGTTTGAACAAACAACGTGAACGTCTTGAAAAATTCTTGGGTGGTATCGCTGATATGCCAAGAATTCCAGATGTAATGTACATCGTTGACCCACGTAAAGAGCGCATTGCTGTTCAAGAAGCGCATAAATTAAATATCCCAATCGTAGCTATGGTTGATACAAACTGCGACCCAGACGAAATCGACGTAGTTATCCCTTCAAATGACGATGCAATCCGTGCCGTTAAATTGATTACTTCAAAAATGGCTGATGCATTTATCGAAGGTAACCAAGGGGAAGACCAAGTAGTTGAAGAAGACTTTGTAGTAGAAAACAATGCTACTTCAATCGAAGAAATCGTTGACGTTGTAGAAGGCGACAACACTTCAGCAGAATAATTTTTAAATGATGGAGCTGTTTCAAAGGCTAGGCGACAAGCCTCACTCTCCTTTGAAACAGCTTTTTTTAAAAAGAAACTATAGGAGGATACAATAATGGCAGATGTAACAGCTAAAATGGTAAAAGAACTACGCGAAATGACAGGCGTAGGTATGATGGATGCGAAAAAAGCATTAGTTGAAGTAGAAGGCGATATGGAAAAAGCAGTAGATCTTTTACGTGAAAAAGGAATGGCTAAAGCAGCTAAGAAAAATGATCGTATTGCAGCTGAAGGATTAGCTTCAGTAGCAATCAAAGGAAATACTGCAGCAATCGTTGAAGTTAACTCAGAAACAGACTTTGTTTCTAAAAACGAAATGTTCCAAGATCTAGTGAAAGAAATCGCTGAACTTGTTGCAGAAAACAAACCTGCAGACATGGAAGCTGCAATGAAGATCAAAACAGAAAAAGGTACGATCGAATCTGACTTGATCGAAGCAACACAAGTAATCGGAGAAAAAATCAGCTTCCGTCGTTTTGAAGTAGTTGAAAAAGAAGATAACGCTGCTTTCGGTGGTTACTTACACATGGGCGGACGTATCGCTGTATTGACTGTTTTAGATGGAACAACTGATGAATCTGTAGCAAGAGACGTTGCTATGCACGTAGCTGCAATCAATCCTCGCTATGTAAACGAAACTCAAATTCCTGAAGCTGAATTAGAACATGAAAAAACTGTTCTTACAGAACAAGCTTTAAACGAAGGTAAGCCTGCTAATATCGTTGAAAAAATGGTAGAAGGACGCTTGAAGAAATTTAAAGCAGAAATCGCTTTGGTTGACCAACCATTCGTTAAAGATCCTGATATGACTGTTGAAAAATATGTTGCTTCTAAAGGTGCTACAGTGAAAACTTTTGTACGCTTTGAAGTTGGCGAAGGAATCGAAAAACGCGAAGACAACTTTGTTGAAGAAGTTATGAACCAAGTGAAAAAATAATTCTGAAAATTGAGTATATGTTATCTAATGTTGATTCATTTTGCGAGTCACTTTTTAAATGTTGGATCAACATTAGATAGTATGCTTATTTGGAATTAAAAAGGAGCAGCGACGTATGTCACAGCTCTTTTTTTTAGGCATAGGTACAAATAGTTAGACTTTTAGTGGCTAAATTACCTGAATATGGTAAAATAGCAATAGAAAATATTGGAGGAATGAACATGGTCACACCGAAATATCAGCGTGTTGTCTTAAAATTAAGTGGAGAAGCTTTAGCTGGGAATGAAGGCTTTGGAATCAAACCGCCTGTTATTAAAGAAATCATCCAAGAAATCAAAGAAGTACACGAATTAGGCGTTGAAATGGCTATCGTGGTAGGCGGCGGCAATATTTGGCGCGGACAAATCGGTGCTCAGATGGGAATGGAACGTGCTCAAGCTGATTACATGGGGATGCTGGCAACTGTAATGAATGCTTTAGCGTTGCAAGATACTTTGGAAAATGTTGGTGTGCCAACACGTGTCCAAACATCAATCGAAATGCGACAAATTGCTGAACCATATATTCGCAGAAAAGCAGAACGTCATTTAGAAAAAGGCCGAATCGTGATTTTTGCAGGTGGAACTGGGAATCCATACTTTTCAACAGACACCACTGCAGCATTACGCGCAGCTGAGATTGGCGCTGATGTTATTTTAATGGCTAAAAACAATGTTGATGGTGTTTATTCAGCTGATCCAAAATTAGATTCAAATGCTGTGAAATTTGAAGAATTGACTCATTTAGAAGTGATTGCAAAAGGGTTGCAAGTAATGGACTCTACCGCTAGCTCACTAAGCATGGACAATGACATCCCATTGCTTGTCTTTAATTTAAATGAACATGGAAATATCCGTCGTGCAATCTTAGGCGAAAATATCGGAACAACTGTAAGGGGGAAATAAAAAATGGCAGATGCAATTATGACAGAAGCAAAAGAAAAGATGCAAAAAGCAGCACAAAATTTACAACGTGAGCTTGGACAAATTCGTGCAGGACGTGCCAATGCAAGTTTACTTGATCGAATCACAGTTAATTATTATGGTGCAACAACACCTTTGAACCAAATGGCTTCAATCCAAATCCCGGAAGCACGTGTTTTAATGATCACTCCATTTGATAAGAGCATTTTACAAGATGTTGAAAAAGCAATTATGGCAAGTGATATTGGAATCAGTCCAACCAATGATGGGAATGTCATTCGTTTAATTATTCCTCAATTAACTGAAGAACGTCGTAAAGAATTAGCAAAAGATGTAAAAAAAGAAGCAGAAAATGCGAAAATCGCTGTTCGTAACATTCGTCGTGATGCAATTGATGAATACAAAAAACAACAAAAAAATGGCGATATCACAGAAGATGATCTACGTGGATTAGAAAAAGAAGTACAAAAACTAACCGATGAAAGCATCAAAGAAGTAGATAAAATCGCTAGTGACAAAGAACAAGAATTACTGGAAGTTTAATCATAAAGCTTGGTAGAATCAGTCTTTTATCAATGCCGTTTATGTATTTTTACACCTACTAAAAAGCCTTGGACGATTTCTTGTCCAAGGCTTTTTTTATAGCAAAAGTTAAAAAATAAGAAAAAAGTCGTAGAAATAACTAAAAAAAGTAATCCAGCATAGGAAATCATGTGATAAATTGATATAATACTAAAGATAGTGGTAACTTTTAAGTATAGGAGGAAAAAGAATGTTACGTTTTTTTCCGCAAAAAAACAAGTATATTCAAGAAAAAAGTGATTTTCATTTTGCGGCTGAAGGTCCCATTCCTCAGCATATCGCAATCATTATGGACGGAAATGGTCGTTGGGCCCAAAATCGACGTTTACCTCGAGTTGCTGGACATAAAGAAGGGATGGAGACAGTTAAAAAAGTAACCAAACAAGCTTCTCGTTTAGGTGTGAAAGTTTTAACCCTCTATGCTTTTTCAACAGAAAATTGGAAACGACCAAAAGATGAAGTCCGTTTTTTGATGCAACTTCCAGTGGATTTTTTTGATACATTTGTTCCAGAATTGATCAAAGAAAACGTTCAGGTTCGTGTCATGGGCTATGAAGAAGTATTACCTGAACATACACAAGATGCTGTTCGTCGAGCAATTGAGCAAACAAAAGATAATACTGGAATGATCCTTAACTTTGCTTTGAATTATGGAAGCAGAGCAGAGATTGTGACAGCAGTCAAAAAAATTGCTGAAGAAGTCAAAAATGAAGAAACTGCGATTGAAGCTATTGACGAAGAACTGATTGCAGATCATCTCATGACTGGTTTTTTGCCAACCGAATGGCGGGATCCTGAATTGGTTATTCGAACAAGTGGGGAAGAAAGAATTAGTAACTTCTTGCTTTGGCAACTTGCATACAGCGAATTGTATTTCACAAAAGCTTTGTGGCCTGATTTTGATGGGGCGCATCTAGAAGAAGCAATCGCAGCATTTCAAAACAGAGACCGTCGTTTCGGTGGCGTGAAGAAAACAGAGAAAGAAGGAGATCAGTCATGAAGCAACGAGTGATCACAGCTGCTATTGCCCTGGTCCTATTTATACCAATTATATGGATCGGTGGAATCACAATCGAATTTGTAGCAGCTTTGTTAGCAGTCGTCGGTGTCTATGAGTTATTCCGTATGAAGGGCTTGACGTTGTTAAGTTTTGAAGGAATATTATCAGCGATTGGAGCAGTTATTTTAGTTCTACCAAAAGAACGTTGGTTTTTCTTTTTACCGGAGAAGACAAGCACGTTTATGCTCTTTTACTTGATCGTCATGATCTTGTTAGGGACATCAGTTATTTCAAAGAATACCTATACGATTGATGAAGCGGGGTTCCCGGTAATTACTAGTTTATATGTAGGTATTGGATTTCAAAATTTCGTCAATGCAAGAACAGAAGGTTTGGCAGTTTTGCTCTTTGGATTATTTGTCGTTTGGGCAACTGATATCGGTGCTTATATGGTTGGAAGACAATACGGAAAACATAAGTTAAGTCCAGATGTTTCACCAAATAAAACAATCGAAGGAGCATTAGGTGGTATTGCTAGTGCATTAGTCGTTGCTTTGTTGTACTTCTTGTTCTATCCAGCCAAAGAATTATTTGGACATGGGCTGTTCTTCATGCTCCTTGTAACGATGCTCTTATCGATCGTGGGACAATTTGGTGATCTCGTTGAATCTTCGATCAAACGTCACTACGATGTCAAAGATTCTGGGAATATCTTACCAGGGCATGGCGGGATACTAGATCGTTTTGATAGTTTGCTTTTTGTCTTTCCAATCATGCATTTATTTGGATTGATTTAGTGATCATCAAAGACTTGAATGAGCACTTGCCTAATCGTCTACTCATTTATAAATAACAATAGTTTAATAGGATGCCAATGAGTTGTTAACTAAATATGGGCATGGGAATGAAGCATTATCTTTTTTCAAATCAATATGCGAGCTTTATGTTCACATCTTACTCAAAAAAGAATACGTGGTGTCTTAGAAGTTGTTCGTTCAGAAAATAAGCCGAATAATCCAGAAGAAAAATAGTTTTGGATTATTCGGCTTATTTCTAAAAATTGATTATTTCCAGCGCCACCTCTTTTCTTTAAAAAACTAGGGCTATTGGTGAATAGCTATTAATATGGTAAAATTAAGATGTTTTATTTAACCTAAAAAAAGTAAAGGAGAATGTAAAATGAAAACAATTATTACATTTATTATTGTTTTTGGCATTTTGGTCATTGTTCATGAATTTGGACACTTCTTCTTTGCGAAACGATCAGGAATTCTCGTTCGAGAGTTTGCAATTGGTATGGGACCCAAAATTTATGGGCATCAAGCTAAGGACGGAACTACCTATACACTACGTTTATTGCCAATCGGAGGTTATGTGAGGATGGCAGGAAACGGGGACGATGAAACAGAGATGGCTCCGGGAATGCCGTTATCTCTTTTATTAAATTCTGATGGTATCGTAGAGAAAATCAATTTAAGTAAAAAAGTACAGCTTACAAATAGTATCCCGATGGAATTGATTCGTTATGATCTTGAAGAAGAATTAACGATTACTGGCTATGTCAATGGCGTGGAAGAACAAGAAGTGACTTATTCTGTCGCGCATGATGCTTCGATCATTGAAGCCGATGGCACAGAACTTCGAATCGCTCCAAAAGACGTACAGTTCCAATCAGCCAAATTATGGCAACGGATGTTGACGAATTTCGCAGGACCAATGAATAATTTCTTGTTAGCTATTTTGTTATTTATTCTGCTTGCTTTTATGCATGGCGGAGTTCAAGTCACTAACACGAATCAAATTGGCGAAGTCTTACCTAATGGTGCAGCACAAACTGCTGGTTTAAAAGAAAATGATAAAATCTTGGAGATCAATGGGAATGCCATTCATTCTTGGGGAGATCTAACGGCTACGATCACCGAGAATCCTGGGAAAAAACTCAATGTTGAAGTCGAGCGCAATGGTCAGAAACAAACCCTTTCAGTAACACCAGGTGTGGTAGAATCGAATGGAAAAAAATATGGGCAATTAGGAATCAAAGCACCAATGAAAACGGGATTTTTTGACAAAATCATTGGAGGAACACAACAAGCTTTCAGTAGTTCATTAGAAATTTTTAAAGCACTAGGCTCATTATTTACAAACTTTAGTTTAAATAAATTGGGCGGTCCTGTAATGATGTTCCAATTATCTTCAGAAGCTGCAGATCAAGGAATATTAACGGTCATTAGCTTGATGGCCATTCTTTCGATGAATTTGGGAATCGTTAACTTATTACCAATTCCAGCGCTTGACGGAGGAAAGCTTGTCTTGAACGTCGTGGAAGGGATTCGTGGAAAACCAATCAGCCAAGAAAAAGAAGGCTTTATCACATTAGCAGGCTTCGGTTTATTGATGCTTTTAATGGTATTAGTCACATGGAATGATATCCAACGATTCTTTTTCTAGAAAAAGTTTATAAATAGGGTATAATTACAAACGATAAATGATTATATGAGAAATGAAGGAGTATATAGAATGAGACAATCAAAAATGTTGATTCCAACATTACGAGAAGTTCCAAATGATGCAGAAGTACTAAGTCATCAAATTTTATTAAGAGCAGGGTATATTCGCCAAGTTTCAGCTGGTATTTATTCTTATTTGCCTCTTGCTAATCGTGTATTGGAAAAATTAAAAACGATCATGCGTGAAGAATTTGAAAAGATTGGCGCTGTCGAAATGTTGATGCCAGCTCTCTTACCTGCGGAATTGTGGGAAGAATCTGGTCGTTATGAAACTTACGGCCCAAATTTATATCGTCTCAATGATCGTAATGATCGCAAAATGATCTTAGGTCCAACTCATGAAGAAACATTTACTGAATTGATTCGCAATGAAGTCAATTCCTATAAAAAATTGCCGTTGAACCTTTACCAAATCCAGACAAAATATCGTGATGAAAAACGTCCACGGTTTGGGTTATTACGTGGCAGAGAATTTATTATGAAAGATGCTTACTCTTTCCATTCATCAGAAGAAAGTTTAGATGAAGCGTATAAAGATTATGAAAAAGCATATACTGAGATTTTCAAACGTTGTGGGTTAGATTTCCGAGCAATCATTGGTGATGGTGGTGCAATGGGTGGTAAAGATTCAAAAGAATTCATGGCGATCTCAGAAATCGGTGAAGATACGATCTGTTACTCAACAGAAAGCGATTATGCCGCTAACTTAGAAATGGCGACAAGTTATTATGTCCCTAAAAAATCACATGAAACACAACTTGAATTAGAAAAAATTGCGACACCAGATGTAAAAACGATTGAAGAAGTGGCGAACTTCTTTGAAACTGAACCACAAAAAATCATTAAATCTGTTTTATTTATGGCAGACGAAAACCCAGTATTGGTATTAGTACGTGGGGACCACGATGTCAATGATGTGAAACTGAAAAACTTTTTAGCGGTTGATTTCTTAGAAGAAGCAACAGAAGAAGATGCTCAAAAATACCTAGGAGCAGATTTCGGCTCTGTTGGTCCAATCGGTGTAGCAGAAGAAGTAAAAGTCTACGCTGATCGTCATGTCCAAGACTTAGCGAACGCTATTACTGGAGCGAATGAAACTGGGTTCCATTATGTGAATGTCAACCCAGAACGAGATTTTGAAGTGATCTCATATGAAGACCTTCGCTTTGTTCAAGAAGGAGATCCATCACCTGATAATAATGGTGTATTGGCATTTACACGTGGAATCGAAATCGGACATATCTTTAAATTAGGCACACGCTATAGTGAATCAATGGGCGCAACCGTATTAGATGAAAATGGACGTGAAAAATTTGTCATTATGGGTTGTTACGGAATTGGCGTAAGTCGTCTGCTTTCAGCAATCGTTGAACAAAATTCAGATGAAAATGGCATTAACTGGCCTAAAGGAATCGCGCCTTTTGATTTACATGTTGTTCAAATGAATCTAAAAGACGAAAACCAAACGAACTTAACCGAAGAAGTTGAACAAACGATGTTGGCTGCTGGTTATCAAGTACTCGTTGACGATCGTAATGAGCGTGCAGGTGTGAAATTTGCAGATTCCGATTTAATTGGCTGTCCAATTAGAATTACAGTAGGTAAAAAAGCGGTGGATGGTATCGTTGAAGTCAAAATTAAGAAAACTGGGGAAATGGTTGAAGTTCGCAAAGAAGAGCTAGCAAATACGTTACCCATTCTTTTAAATCAATAAAATACAGTCAAGAAAGAAAATTCTTGCTTGAAATAAAAGACAAGCCTAACAAATAGTTGGGCTTGTCTTTTTTCTAATGAGACTGAGGCAAGTTTTGGCTCGGTATCCTTCGTTTTTTGTTTCTCACATTTGTTCGAATGAAAAATCATACTGGCTCTTTAGTAAGAAGAAATTGATTTGTGTTACAAAATCGTTCTTAATAAATCGTTGGCACCAATCCTCCATCAAGTCGCAAGGCAGCGCCAGAAAAAGAAGTTGCATAGGGGCTAGAAACAAATGCAACAAAACGCCCGATTTCTTCTGGTCGAATCAAGCGTTGGATCTGTGAGAGTGGACGATGATTTTTCATAAAATCTTGTTCCCATTCAGATTCAGGCAATTGGCTGTCTGCGTACATTGTTGTTAACATTTCTTGAACGCCCTCTGTCAAGGTGGAGCCAGGCATGATCGTGTTGACGGTCACTTGAGAGCCAACAGTCAATTTGGATAAACTTTTTGCTAAAGAAAGATTCATCGTTTTGGTCATACTGTATTGAGCCATTTCACCTGAAGGCATCACTGCTTCTTCACTCGCAATAAAAAGGATACGACCAAAATCTTGCTTCAACATTTTAGGTAAATAATTTTTGGCTAATGCATTTCCAGCAAGAACATTGACTTGGAAAAAATGTTCCCAAATATCATCTGTGATAGCTAAATAATCCATCGGTTCAAAAATCCCCATATTATTGATCAAAATATCTACTGTAGGAAATTGCGTAAACAGTTCTTGCCGTGCTTCTGGATCTGCTAAATCAAATGGCGCACGCTGAGGGTTAGTTTGGGGGAATTTTTCTTTTAATTCAGTGACCACTTGATCAACAAGCGGTGCGTGACGACCGTTGATGATGACATCTGCACCTTCTTTTGCCAATTCGATCGCAATGGCCTTTCCGATGCCTTTTGTTGAGCCAGTGACTAACGCAACCTTATGAGATAAACCTAGTTCCATCTTACATCTTCCTCCTTTATTTAAAATCGAATGTATCAGGATTTGGTCCTACCCGAAAATGCTCGTTCAGTGCATTCAAAACCGTCATTTCATCTTCAGAAAGAACGAAATCAAAAATGTCAGCATTACTTTTCATTCGTTCGGGCTTAACTGACTTGACCACTAATAAGATGTCTTGCTGGACATCCCAACGTAAGATTACTTGGGCTGGAGTAATATGATGCGCTTCAGCAATCTCTACTATAGTTGGGTGATTCAATAGTTTCCCTTGCATCAAAGGGGACCACGCTTGGATCTTTATTGCATGTTTTGCGCAGAAATTGCGTAGTTCAATTTGAGATAACTTTGGATGTAGTTCCACTTGGTTGAGAACGGGAATGACATTCGCATGTGTCAATAATTTTTCTAAATGAGTGATTTGAAAATTGCTAACACCAATCGCTTTGATTTTCCCCGATTGATATAATTTTTCCAAAGCACGCCATGACTCTAAAAATGCATCTTCGCCAGGCCAATGGATTAAATAAAGATCTAGATAGTCTAGTCCTAGACGTGCTAAACTGGTTTCAAAAGCTTGGATCGTTTCGTCATAGGTTAAATGATCGTTCCAGACTTTGGAGGTTACGAATAGTTCTTCTCGAGAAATTCCAGCAGCTTTCAGCCCTTCTTTGATTCCGATTCCTGTACCAATTTCATTATCATATATTTGAGCAGTATCAATCAACCGATAGCCCTTTACAATGCCTTCTTTGACTACTTCAGCAGTTTGGGTATCAGGGATTTGAAAGACACCAAGTCCTATCCCTGGAATTTCTATTTGGTTATTTAACATGATTCGATCATTCAATGAATGGATCATCTATACTCCTCCTTTAATTTTCAATAGATATAATGTATACTAGATAGGCTCTAATAGATAGTACCTACTTTATTGTGCTATAGTATCTAAAAAGTAACTATTGGATAGTAAAAGGATTTTAGGAGGGAAATATGATTGAAAAAACGTATAATATTGGTGTAGAAGCCACGATGGATGTTATCGGTGGGAAATGGAAACCGATTATTTTATGCAACCTGCGTCACAGTCCGCTTCGTCCCAGCGACTTAAAACGAAAAATTCCTAATCTTAGCCAAAAGATGTTGACTCAACAATTGCGTGAATTAGAAGCAGACGGTATTGTTGTACGAACCTCATATCATCAGGTTCCACCAAAAGTTGTTTATTCCTTAAGTGAATATGGTCAAACATTAAGTAGTGTGTTAGATGCGTTATGTGATTGGGGCGAACTGCATGTTACTACGTTGCAAGAGCAAGGAGTACCAATCAGCTTACGTTGTGAGGATTCATTTAGCTAAGTAATCAACGATTTAGAACGAGAAAGAAAATTCTTTGTCGTTTTTTTAATGTAAATCCATGTAAAAACGGGTATACTAAATAGTACTGAAAGAAGAAGAGGTTCAAATGAAATAGCATTGATTTGTCCTCGTCAGAAAGGGCGTATGGTTTTGTCAGAAAAACGAGAGTTATTTGAAAAATTGTTGGAACAAATCCAACTAGAAGAAGTGGAAAAAAATCATCCACTAATCTCTGCTGGCGAAATGGAGCGTGTAGTGGTTCACCGCAAATCAAGATTGTGGGAGTTTACCCTACACTTTACTCAAATTTTACCGATCATGCTTTATCGATCATTGCTCCAAAATTTGACACTGGCATTTAAAGATATTGCACAGATCAGATTAACTATCAAAGCTGATGATCAGCAGTTTGATGAAAAATTATTACAAGATTATTGGGCACAAGCTTTAGAAAGCCAACAATGCGATACGCCGTTGGCTCAACAAGTTTTAAAAACACAAGTCCCTATATTGAAGGAAAAGAAAATTGTCTTGCCAGTCGATAGCAATGGCGCGATTAATTATTTAAAGCAACAATATCTACCTTTAGTTGAAACGCTGTTTGTCAGCTACGGGTTCCCTAAATTTCGTATCGAACCTGAAATTGATGAAGAACAAGCAGAACGTGTGCTAAAACTGTTTGAAGAGCGGAAGCAAGAACAAGCAGAAGCGTTCATGAAGCAAGCTGCGGAAAGTTTGATTGTCCATGAACAAAAGAAAAAAGAAAGAAAAGAGCAACTTCCTGTACTAGATGGACCGATCCAGTTAGGTCGTAATATTCCAGCAGATGAACCGACAACACCAATGATCAATATCGTTGAAGAAGAACGTCGTGTGACCTTGGAAGGCTATGTATTTGATAAAGAAGTGCGTGAGCTACGTTCAAAACGTAAGATTCTAACGTTAAAAATCACCGATTATACTTCTTCTTTTATTGTTAAGAAATTTTCAAATAATGAAAAAGATGAACAAATCTTTGATGCAATCAGCGTAGGAAGCTGGTTAAAAGTTAGAGGAAGTATCCAAGAAGATACATTTGTGCGAGACCTGGTGATGAATGCACAAGATATCATTGAGGTGAAGCATGCACCTCGTAAAGACTATGCTCCTGACGATGAGAAACGAGTGGAATTACATGTTCATAGTAATATGAGTACGATGGATGCAACCAATAGTATCTCTGACCTTGTGGCTCAAGCTGGAAAATGGGGACACAAAGCGATTGCGATCACGGATCATGGAGGGGCACAAGCATTTCCTGAAGCGCATAGTGCCGGTAAAAAAGCAGGCGTGAAAATTCTTTATGGGGTTGAAGCCAATGTTGTAGATGATGGTGTGCCGATTGCTTACAATGATGAACATGTTTCTTTGAATGAAGGAACATATGTCGTATTTGACGTGGAAACCACTGGACTATCTGCTGTTTATGATACGATCATCGAATTAGCTGCGGTCAAGATGTATAAAGGGAATGTCATTGAAAGCTTTGATGAATTTATTGATCCTGGACACCCACTTTCCCGCACAACGATTGATCTAACTGGGATCACAGATGAAATGGTACGAGGATCTAAATCAGAAGAAGAAGTCCTACGTCTGTTTCTCGAGTTTTCAAAAGATTCGATTCTGGTCGCCCATAATGCCGCGTTTGATATGGGATTCTTGAATACAAGTTATGCAAAATATGGAATCCCAGAGGCGACGAATCCAGTCATCGATACGCTGGAATTAGCCAGATATCTGTATCCTCAATTTAAACGATTTGGTCTTGGTGTGTTATCTAAAAAATTTGGTGTCAGTCTTGAACAGCATCACCGAGCGATTTACGATGCTGAAGCGACAGGTCATTTAGCATGGATTTTCGTTAAAGAAGCAATGGAAAACCATGAGATGCTCTACCATGATCAACTCAATGCTCATGTGGGAGAAGGCGATTCGTATAAACGAGCAAGGCCATTTCATGTGACGATCTTAGCGAAAAATCAAGCTGGATTAAAAGATTTATTCAAATTAATCTCGATGTCGAATGTGGAATATTTTGAACGTGTCCCACGTATTCCTCGTTCACAACTGAAGAAATTACGTGAGAATCTTTTCATTGGCTCTGCTTGTGATAAAGGTGAGATTTTCGAAGCAATGATGCAAAAAGGGATTGAAGAAGCTAGAAATCGAGCAAAATTTTATGATTATATTGAAGTGATGCCAAAAGCGGTCTATGCACCATTGCTTGAGCAAGAACTAGTCAAAAATGAACATGATTTAGAAGAAATCATCAAAAATCTAGTTGAAATCGGAAAGTCATTGGACAAAATCGTCGTTGCTACTGGGAATGTTCATTACCTTAATGAAGAAGATGCAATCTATCGGAAGATTTTGATTAATTCAATGGGTGGGGCTAATCCGTTGAACCGACATAGTTTGCCTGATGTGCATTTTAGAACAACAGATGAGATGTTGACTGCTTTTAACTTTTTAGGAAAAGATCTAGCGAAAGAAATCGTCGTTGACAATACGAATAAGATTGCTGACCTTTGTGAAGAGGTCATTCCGGTGAAAGATGATTTGTATACGCCAAAAATTCCTGGATCTGAAGAAGAGATTTCTGATTTGAGTTATACCAGAGCTAAACAGTTGTACGGTGATCCATTACCAGAAATCATTGAAAAACGATTAGAAAAAGAATTGAATTCGATCAACGGGAATGGGTTTTCTGTGATCTATTTGATTGCGCAAAAACTGGTGCATAAAAGTAACGAAGATGGTTATTTAGTTGGTTCACGTGGATCAGTTGGTTCTAGTTTTGTTGCGACAATGACTGGGATCACTGAAGTAAATCCATTGGCCCCTCACTATTATTGTCCTGATTGCCAGTATTCAGAATTCTTTGAAGATGGTACTTACGGTTCGGGGTTTGATATGCCTGAAAAAAAATGTCCGAAATGTGGCGCACGATTAAATAAAGATGGCCATGATATTCCTTTTGAAACGTTCTTAGGGTTCCATGGAGACAAAGTACCAGATATCGATTTGAACTTTTCAGGTGATTACCAAGCAGAAGCGCACAACTATACGAAAGTTTTGTTTGGGGAAGAATATGTTTATCGAGCAGGAACAATCGGTACAGTTGCCGATAAAACAGCTTATGGCTTTGTTAAAGGTTATGAGCGAGATCATAATTTACAATTTCGCAGTGCTGAAGTTGATCGATTAGCCAAAGGTGCGACTGGCGTGAAGCGAACGACTGGACAACATCCAGGGGGGATCATCGTTATTCCCGATTACATGGACGTATATGATTTTACACCGATCCAATATCCAGCAGATGATCAAAATTCAGAATGGAAAACAACGCATTTTGATTTCCATTCTATCCATGATAATGTACTGAAGCTTGATATTCTGGGACATGATGATCCGACAGTAATCCGTATGTTGCAGGATTTATCGGGAATCGATCCACAAACGATCCCAACTGACGATCCAGAAGTAATGAGAATTTTTGCCGGTCCAGATGTCTTGAACGTTACCAGTGAACAGATTTATTCTAAAACAGGGACACTAGGTATCCCAGAGTTTGGGACACGCTTTGTTCGGGGAATGTTGGAAGAAACACATCCAACGACTTTTGCTGAACTCTTACAGATTTCCGGATTATCACATGGGACCGATGTGTGGTTAGGCAATGCAGAAGAATTGATCAAACGTGGGGATGCAACTTTGGCTGAAGTAATTGGTTGTCGGGATGATATCATGGTTTACTTGATCCATGCTGGATTAGATAGTGGGATGGCTTTTAAGATTATGGAAACCGTTCGTAAAGGGCTATGGAACAAGATCCCTGATGAATTACGAGAAACCTATCTATCCGCCATGAAAGAAAACAATGTTCCTGATTGGTACATTGATTCTTGTTCTAAAATCAAATATATGTTCCCAAAAGCCCATGCAGCGGCTTATGTTTTGATGGCCTTACGTGTAGCTTATTTTAAAGTCTATTTCCCTATTTTATACTATTGTGCCTATTTCTCAGTTCGAGCGGATGATTTTAATCTTGTGGCTATGTGTAAAGGGAAAGATGCGGTAAAACAAGCGATGAAAGAAATCACAGATAAAGGTTTGGATGCCTCAGTCAAAGAGAAAAATCAGTTGACCGTCCTTGAATTAGCGAATGAAATGTTGGAAAGAGGCTTCCATTTTGGCATGATCGATCTATATAAATCAGATGCCGTGAACTTCGTGATCGAAGGAGACACATTGATCGCACCATTTAGAGCTGTCCCAAGTTTAGGAACAAACGTTGCAAAACAAATCGTTGAAGCACGAAAAGATGGACCATTCTTATCAAAAGAAGATCTTGCTACACGAGGAAAAGTTTCTAAAACGTTGATTGAGTATATGAACGACAACGGGGTATTGAAAGACCTTCCAGATGAAAACCAACTTTCCTTGTTTGATATGTTCTAATCAAGGGTTAGCGTGGAAGCTTGTCATTTTAAATGAAATATGGTATAGTTATTTATAGGTAATGATACTAACTGTGAGTGAGCGGAATTTTCGCTCACTCTTTTTAATGGAATTACGGAAGCAATTTTAAGGAGGCGAACTTTTTGAGTAGCGTCGTTGAAACAGTCACAGCAATGGTGACTCCGATTTTAGAGGAACAAAATTTTGAACTTGTCGAAGTAGAATTTGTGAAGGAAGGCAAAAGTTGGTTCTTACGAGTATTCATTGACAAAGATGGCGGAATCGATATCGAAGAATGTGCATGGGTTAGCGAAAAACTTAGCGAAAAACTTGATGCAGCAGATCCAGATCCTATCCCACAAGCTTATTTTCTAGAGGTATCATCTCCAGGGGCAGAACGCCCATTAAAAAAAGAGAAAGATTACGAAAAAGCGCTTGGAGAATATATCCATGTTTCTCTTTATCAACCAGTTGATGGAGAAAAACAATATGAAGGATTTCTCCAATCAGTTGATGCTGAACAGCTGATATTGAAAATACGCATAAAAACACGGGAAAAAGAATTAATTCTTGACCGAAAAAATATTGCCAAAGCTCGCTTAGCGATCCAATTTTAATCACGGAGAGGAAACAGAAAAATGAGTAAAGAAATGCTAAACGCATTAGATGCATTAGAAGCTGAAAAAGGGATTTCAAAAGAAATCGTGATCGACGCTTTAGAAGCTGCTTTAGTTTCTGCATACAAACGCCATTATGGTCAAGCTCAAAATGTTGAAGTTGAATTTGATCAAAAGAAAGGGAAAATTCACGTCTATGCTGTGAAAGAAGTTACTGAAGAAGTAATGGATTCACAATTAGAAGTATCATTAAAAGATGCGCTTTTGATTAATCCGGCATATGAGATTGGTGATACCATCCGTTTTGAAGTGACACCAAAAGACTTTGGACGAATTGCTGCACAAACAGCAAAACAAGTTATTTTACAACGTGTCAGAGAAGCAGAAAGAACCATCATTTACAATGAGTTCAGCGCGTATGAAAAAGACATTATGCAAGGTATCGTTGAACGTCAAGATAAACGATATATCTATGTAAATCTTGGAAAGATCGAAGCTGTTTTATCGAAACAAGATCAAATGCCTAATGAATTTTATCAACCGCATGATCGTATCAAAGTGTACGTTTCTCGTGTAGAAAATACGTCAAAAGGTCCACAAGTCTTCGTTAGCCGTAGCCATCCAGATCTATTACGCCGTTTATTCGAACAAGAAGTGCCAGAAGTTTACGATGGGATCGTTGAGATCGTAAGCATTGCTAGAGAAGCAGGCGATCGCTCAAAAGTAGCCGTTCGTTCAAATGATGAAAATATTGATGCAGTTGGAACTTGTGTTGGACCAAAAGGCCAGCGTGTGCAAGCGATCGTGAATGAATTAAAGGGTGAAAACATGGATATCGTTGAGTGGAACGAAGATCCAGCGGTATTTATCACGAATGCTCTGAATCCAGCGCAAGTGATCGATGTGATTTTTGATGAAGAAAATCCTAAAGCTTGTACCGTTGTCGTTCCAGATTACCAATTATCCTTAGCGATTGGTAAACGTGGACAAAATGCACGTTTGGCTGCCAAACTAACAAATCACAAAATCGATATCAAGTCAGAATCAGATATGGCTGAATATTATGAAAAACAAGCGCAAGATCAAGAAGTAGCTTCTGAAGAAGTCGCTCATGATGAAGCGATCGTTCAATCTGATTATACAGATGATGAATATGAAACGATTGCTTTCAACGATGAAACAGTTGAAAATACGGATCAAGATGCTTAACAATTAGCTTAGGAGGCGAAGAGATGAAACAAAGGAAGATTCCTTTACGCAAATCTGTGGTTTCAGGTGAAATGAAACCCAAAAAAGAGATGATTCGAATTACCCGTTCCAAAGAAGGGGAAGTATCGATTGATCCCACTGGGAAAATGCCAGGCCGTGGTGCGTATGTCTCACTTGAGCCAGCTGAAGTACAACAAGCTTGGGATAAGAAGATTCTTGATCGGGCGTTAGAAACGACTTTGACAGATGAATTCTACCAAGAGTTACTCGATTATGTAACCCATCAAAAAGCACGAAAAGAGCTATTCGGTAAATGAATGAAGGAAATCGGCAAAAAGCCATGAATCTCATTGGGTTAGCGATGCGCGCTGGTAAGTTGATTACCGGCGAGGAGTTGACCATTGCAGACATTCGTAAACAAAAAGCAAAGATCGTGTTTGTAGCAAATGATGCGAGTGAGAATACGAAGAAAAAAGTGAAAGATAAGAGTTCATATTATGAAGTTCCTTGCTTTGAACTATTTTCCGAAGCTGAAATCACGCAGATGATTGGGAAGCCTCGCAAAGTATTTGGAATCGTAGATAACGGTTTTGCGAAGAAAACCAAGGAGCTAATTGAAGGTTAGGAAGGTGATTGCATGAGCAACAAACGAATTTATGAACTAGCAAAAGAATTAAATCAGCCTAGTAAAGACGTTGTGGAAAAGGCGCAGCAACTTGGGATTAATGTGAAGAATCACATGGGAGCAATCACAACTGGTGATGAAAAGAAGTTGCAACAAGCGTTCAAAAAACCACAGACGAATAAAAAAACAGCACAGCAAGCCAGCCAAAAGCCAGCCACAAACCAGCCGAATGAACAAAAGAAACAAGAAACAAAAACGAAACAACAAAAAAATAACCGCAACTATCAAGATCGCGGTCAAGGGAGCGGTCAAGTGAATCAAGGAAAAAACCAATCAACAAACCAAAACCGAAGTAATAATGGAGGCGGAAATAACCAAAACCGTCAAGGAGCAACACAAAGTGGCAATCAAAACCGCCAAGGATCAACACAAGGCGGAAACCAAAATCGCCAAGGATCAAACCAAGGTGGTAACCAAAACCGTAACAACAATAATAATCGTGGTAAATTTAACAATAACAACCGCAATCGTTTTAACAAAAAAGGGAAAAAAGGAAAACAACAAACTTCCAATAAACCTGCTGTACCACCACGTAAATTCCGTGAGTTACCAGAAGTATTAGAGTATACTGAAGGCATGAACGTTGCGGATATTGCGAAGAAAATCCATCGTGAACCAGCAGAGATCATCAAAAAATTATTTATGCTTGGCGTAATGGTCAACCAAAACCAAGCACTAGATAAAGATACGATTGAACTCTTAGCAACAGATTATGGGATGGAACCACAAGAAAAAATCCAAGTAGATATCGCAGATATCGACAAATTCTTTGAACCAGAAGAATTAAATCCTGATACATTGGTTTCTCGTCCACCAGTTGTAACAATCATGGGACACGTCGACCACGGGAAAACAACATTACTTGATACATTACGTCATTCACGAGTAACAAGTGGCGAAGCTGGTGGGATTACACAACATATCGGTGCCTACCAAATCGATATTGATGGCAAACCAATCACATTCTTAGACACACCTGGACATGCTGCATTTACAAGTATGCGTGCGCGAGGAGCAAGTATCACTGATATCACGATCTTAGTTGTAGCAGCAGATGACGGTGTTATGCCACAAACAGTCGAAGCAATCAACCATGCGAAAGCAGCTGGCGTACCAATTATCGTTGCTGTTAATAAGATTGATAAACCAGGGGCAAATCCTCAACACGTGATGCAAGAATTAAGTGAATATGAATTGATTCCAGAAGCTTGGGGTGGAGAAACGATTTTCGTTGAAATCTCTGCTAAATTTGGTCAAAATATTGACGAATTGCTAGAAATGATCTTGCTGGTTGCGGAAGTAGAGGATCTAAAAGCAGATCCTAAACAACGAGCAATTGGTACAGTAATTGAAGCACGTCTAGACAAAGGAAAAGGACCTGTTACAACATTACTTGTTCAACAAGGGACTTTAAACGTAGGTGACCCAATTGTAGTAGGAAATACCTATGGACGTGTGCGTGTGATGGTCAACGACTTAGGTCGTCGTGAAAAATCTGCTGGACCAGCAACACCAGTTGAGATCACTGGGTTAAACGATGTGCCACAAGCAGGTGACCGCTTTGTTGTCTTTGAAGATGAAAAAACTGCTCGTGCAGCCGGTGAAGAACGTGCCAAACGTGCGTTGTTAGAACATCGTGCGATCACTAGTCGGGTAACATTGGACAACTTGTTTGAAAGCTTAAAAGAAGGCGAATTAAAAGAAGTAAATGTTATCATTAAAGCTGATGTACAAGGTTCTGCAGAAGCATTGGCTGCTTCATTGCAAAAGATCGATGTAGAAGGCGTACGTGTGAAAATCGTCCATTCTGCAGTTGGTGCCATCAATGAAAGTGATGTAACCCTTGCAGCAGCAAGTAATGCGATCATCATTGGGTTCAATGTTCGTCCTACACCACAAGCTAAAATTCAAGCGGATAATGAAGAAGTGGACATTCGTTTACACCGAATCATTTATAAAGCAATCGAAGAAATCGAAACAGCGATGAAAGGGATGCTAGATCCAGAGTTTGAAGAAAAAATCACTGGTCAAATGATCGTTCGAGAAACATTCAAAGTATCAAAAGTTGGAACGATCGCTGGGGCTTATGTCACAGAAGGATACATTCGACGTGATAGTGGCGTTCGCGTGATCCGTGATGGTATCGTCATTTACGAAGGACAACTAGCTAGCTTGAAACGTTTCAAAGACGATGTAAAAGAAGTTAAAATGGGTTATGAATGTGGTGCAATGATCGAAAAATTCAATGACATCAAAGTCGATGACGTCATCGAAGGCTTCATTATGGAAGAAATCAAAACAAATTAATTTTAGGAGGCCGCTCAATATGGCAAACTATCGAGACCGCCGAGTCGGTCAAGAAATTTTAAAAGAAGTAAATGATATTTTACGCAAAAAAGTTCGTGATCCTCGTGTAGAAAACGTGACAATCACTGATGTCCACGTTACGGGAGATCTACAACAAGCAACCATCTATTATAGTATTTTATCTGACTTAGCTTCAGATAAGAAAAAAGCACAGGAAGGCCTAGCAAAAGCAAGTGGACTGATTCGCCGTGAATTAGGACACAACTTAAGCATCTATAAAACGCCTGAATTAACTTTTGAATTAGATGAGTCAGTGGGGTATGGTAACCACATTGATGAGTTGCTTCGTAATTTAAATAAAGATTAAAACAAAAAGAGCTATAAACCTTAAGAAGTGGGGTTATAGCTCTTTTTTAGTAGTTTTTTAGTTTTAGCTTTTTATAAAGCAGAGATACCGCAGTTACACCATCATCCAATTTTTTAGAAAAAAAGTTCAAACTACACAATGCAAGTAGTTTAAAATGACAAACGCACAGTACCATAATTTTACTGTACAGAATACATGAGAAAAAAATGAGCAATTTGTACGTGTCTCGAACAGGTTGTGAAAGAAGCGGTCAACTCCAAACGAATAAGAGAGAATCTTTTAAAATAGCTTTTCTTATTTTGAAAAATTCTCTCTTATTTTTAAGAAGTGGCTTCTTGGACACCGTTTATTAAGAGTTAGATTTATACTTCAGACTCTTTTCGAGATTCGTATATGATCCTCAGTTTTTTGTTTTGGGGAAGACTAGGATCATTTATTCCTTAAAAGCTGCGACTCGTTTTAATCAAAGGCTGCAAATGAAGGATTCAAGCTTGCCTTTGTCTAAGAGAATAACATGAATTGTATTTACAGGTTTGTGAAGTTTTATTACAAGTTTGTTGCCAAATAATAAAAACGTAGCGAAAAAAGGTAAAATCGTCACATTATTGTGGGATGTGTTATAATGACAAAGTTGATATTTTATTGGATAGGGAGAAAAAACATGGACGGATTATTACCTTTGTGGAAAGAACGTGGCATGACAAGTCATGATTGTGTATTTAAATTAAGAAAAATCTTACATATGAAAAAAATTGGTCATGGTGGTACGTTAGACCCTGATGTTGATGGTGTGTTACCGATTTGCCTTGGAAAAGCGACTAAAGTTATCGAATATTTAAGCGATGCAGGAAAAGTATACCAAGGAGAGATTACATTAGGATTTAGTACAACGACAGAAGACAAATCTGGTGAGGTCGTCGAAAGTAAAACAGTTGATCGATTAATCAGTGATGAAGAAATTGATGAAACGATGAAAAGTTTTATCGGGGAAATCACTCAGATACCACCGATGTATTCAGCTGTCAAAGTGAACGGCAAACGTCTTTATGAGTATGCCAGAAACAATGAAACAGTTACACGTCCCGTGCGTAAAGCGCAGATTGAACGTTTTGAAAGAACAAGTGACGTGCATTGGGACCAAGAGAAGGGGTTGCTATCTTGGCGTTTTGAGGTAGTATGCGGGAAAGGGACTTATGTACGAACGCTTGCTGTTGATACTGGGAAAAAATTAGGCTATCCTGCTCACATGTCCGATCTAACTCGAACAGCTAGTGGAGGAATGAAGAAGGAGCAGGCAATCACTTTACAGCAAGTAGCAGATTATATGCTTGCAGGAACCTTTGAAGAACATTTATTGCCACTAGAAGCTGGTGTTGCTCGTTTTAAGAGAGTAGACATTAGTGATCGTGTTTGGGAAAAAGTTAAAAATGGTATGCGCTTAGATTATCAGGTATTTAACTTAGCAGAAATGCCGACAGAAGAGATCGCACTTTTTTACCAAGACAAAGTAGTAAGTATTTACCAGCCAAATCCAAAAGAAAAAAATAAATTAAAACCAAGCAAAGTGTTGAGGAATGAGGTATAAAAATGAAAATTATCAAAATTAGACATCCTTATCAAGCAGATCAGATCCCACCAGAAGACGTTGTACTTGTTTTAGGCTTTTTTGACGGGGTACATCTAGGCCATCAACGTGTTATCAATCGGGGAAAAGAAATTGCTAAAAAAGAAGGATTGAAATTAGCTTTGATGACTTTCAACCAACATCCTTCAATCGTCTTCAAAAAAATAAATCCAAGTCAAGTAAAATATTTGACTACTCTGGAACAAAAAGAAGAAAAAATGGCCTTATTAGGTGTTGATTATTTATACGAAATCGATTTTACGTCATCGTTTGCTCATTTAGCTCCACAAGAATTTGTTGATCAATATATCGTAGGACTTCATGCAAAATATGCTGTTTCTGGTTTTGACTATACTTACGGACCTAAAGAAATTGCAGATGTAGCGCACTTACCAAGTTATGCAAAAAATCGATTTGAAATCATCACTGTACCAAAAGAAGAAGACAGTGGCGAGAAGATTAGTTCGACACGGATACGTGAATTATTAAACGCAGGAGAAATAAATGAAGTAACACGTTTATTGGGGGCTGCTTACGAGGTCGAAGGGGTGGTAGTCCATGGCGATGCTCGTGGCCGCCTGCTAGGATTCCCAACAGCTAACATCAAAGTTAAAAGTACTGTTCATCTTCCAAAAGAAGGTGTCTATGTTTCAGAGATCAAAGTTGGTGAAACGTGGTATCAAGCAATGGGATCAATCGGTCATAATGATACCTTTGGTGATGATCGTGAACTTACCGTTGAATTATATATTTTAAATTTTGCTCAAGATATCTATGGAGAGCATGTAAAAGTCCGTTGGCATCATTTTTTGAGAAACCAAGTGAAATTTCCAAACGTTGAATCATTGATTGAACAACTGAAAGCAGATGAAAAAGCGACAGCGGATTATTTTAAATAAAAGTATTGAATTTAACTGAAGACAATAAAAAAGCCTTTTTTGGTGAAATCATTCGAGTCAGCAAGTAGCTTGCTGACTCTTTTATTATAGAAAAAAGTAAATCGATCGAATAAGCGTATCGTTTGCCTAAAAGACAGGGTGCTATTGTACACTTGATATAGGAAGTATGCAGTAGGTGAAAAAGAAGGGTGGAAAGTATATGTATAAAGATCTAACAAATAAGGTGGCAGTAGTAACTGGAGGATCAAAAGGGATCGGTAAAGCAATCTGTGAACGCTTTGGTAAAGAAAAAATGTGTGTGGTTGTCAACTATCATTCGGATGAAGAAGGGGCACAAGAAGCAGTAGCCGAGATCGAAAAAAATGGTGGCAAAGCAGTAGCTGTCGAAGCGGATGTCAGTACAGAAGAAGGGATGGATCGTCTGCTCAAAGCAGCAATCGAAACATTCGGAAGTTTAGATATCTGGGTCAATAATGCTGGTATGGAAACGCAAAAACCAACCCATGAGCTGGAATTAGAAGATTGGGAGAAAGTGTTAAAGGTGAACCTAACAGGCGTATTTT
Organism: Enterococcus sp. AZ078; assembly: GCF_051714985.1. Taxonomy (NCBI): domain Bacteria; kingdom Bacillati; phylum Bacillota; class Bacilli; order Lactobacillales; family Enterococcaceae; genus Enterococcus; species Enterococcus sp. AZ078. The sequence continues at coordinate 1,843,973 of NZ_JBIOSW010000001.1, read as the reverse complement.
TAGGGACAAAAACAGCGTTGAATTATTTTAAAACTCATCAGATCAAAGGTAATATTATCAACATGTCCTCCGTTCACGAACAAATCCCTTGGCCGACATTTGCTCATTACGCAGCATCAAAAGGCGGTGTCAAGCTGTTTACAGAAACAGTAGCCATGGAGTACGCACCAGAAAATATTCGAATCAACAGTATTGGACCAGGGGCGATCAAAACTCCGATTAATGCAGAAAAATTTGAAGATCCAAAAGAAAAAGAAATTCTAGAAAGCATGATACCAATGGAACGAGTGGGTAAACCCGAGGAAGTCGCCGCTGCTGCTGCTTGGCTCGCTTCTAATGAATCCAGTTATGTGACAGGAATTACTTTATTTGTAGATGGTGGCATGAAACTATATCCATCCTTTCAAGGGGGTAAGGGTTAAAGCTACTTACCATTATTATAGAAACAAGAAATAGGAAAAAAATAAATTTAGAATCTAAAAAAAAACAGTAAACGACATTCAAAGAGCTGACCTTTGCCAATAAGACAAAAATCCACAAAACATGGGGAGCTGTTTCGAGATTTTTATCTTGATTGCTCCAACGATTACTCGTCGTAGTTTTTACTTGGCGAGGAATCAGGTCAAACGCTCTTTTCGCAATCTCTTATACACGGTGTTTATGCATCGAGTTCTTGAAATAAGCCTGAATTTTTTGAAACATGGGAAGCTGTTTCAAAAAATTCAGGCTTATTGTCATCAGAGCAGATCGTTTCTTTCACAGTCTCTCTTTCAAAATAAAAAACTAATTCTTTTTTAGTGAAATGGATGTTTGTTTTTGTAGTTGTTCATAGATCCATGACCCGAAATTAGTGACATAATTAAAGTTACCACCAATTAAGATATCATATTCATTTTCTTTGAAATGCGTGTATTGGATCAATCGATCATTTTTATTAGCATAAACCTCTGAATGATAGTTAAAAAGTTGCTCTTTAAAGGCATCCATTTCGTGAAAATCATCTGTTACAAGAGATAATTTTAATGTGACAGGGACATCAAGCGTCACTTGATAATCTTTTTGGATCATTAGATTTTCCTTGTCACCGTAAAGGAAATCAAACAAATTTTGTTCAGAAAACTTCCATTTTCCTCCAACTTTTGTTCCCTTTAATTTCCCTTCGTGCAGATAGTTTCGAATTGAACGAGTCGTCACACCAAGTTGGTCGGCTAATTCTTGTACTGAATAATAACCTTTCAATATATCCCTCCTAAAAATTAAACCACTTATTTAAACACCGTGGTATAGAATTAAAATAAAGTCCTTATGACCCAAAAGTTAGTTTCAGATTGATGAGGAATTAAATATACTTTATAGATTGTAATTATACTAAAATTCTTATGAAAAAAATAGATTTGTTCGTTAAATAATCGTTATGTTTAGAATAAAATAAACAGATAAAGCAGTGTTTTTCAAATTTAAACTTAAAAAATCGTTATTTAAAATAACTTAACGGAAATTTATGATCACTATGGAAATTTGAGGTGATGAAATAAAATAAAAACAAATTTACTTATAGATAGTAATGAATCCAATCAAATAAGTCAGAAGAACAAATCAACGTGTCTTAGAAATTTTAGCGTTATATAAAAGAAACTCATAAATTGTTTAATTTTTTTTATTTTATAACTAAGGTTTTAATAATTTTTCTCTCGAACCGTCATTGACAATATTTTCATTCAAAGTTTATACTATATTTAGGAAAAAAATGAATATTATCGTGCTTTTTCCTAAAAGTTCAGAAAGGAGACTTGTTATGTTTACGAAACCTGTACTAAAAAAAATCTCTGGCAATGTTTTGTCCCCATGTTCTTGTGGGTTATTGATTGGTAACGGTTCTTAATCTAGTCTTCCGATGTCCATTTTTAATTGGAAAATAAAGTTGCCCTACAAAACTCCCCTGTTAAAAAGGCGACTTTATTTTCCTATTTAATATAGTCAAAATGTTATTATTCGTTTGTGATGCTAATAAAAGAGGTGAGTGATCTATGAAAATCAAGGAAAATTTATACGCTTATCCTTTTCTTGATGAAGTGATTCTCCATAATGTTCTAAGAAGCAGCTGGCTAGTGATTTCTAAAGAAGAGTTAGAGTTGGTGAAGCTACGAAAGTATTCAGCGTTATCCGAGTCTACGCAAAAAAAACTAAAAATCTTTCAGCTTCTATTAGATGAGCCATTAAAAGTAAAAAAAAATGAAGTCACCATTCCTGAAACCGCTTATTTGGCGTTGACACATCAATGTAATTTAAAATGTTTGTATTGTTACGCAGAAGCAGATATGACCAAGAACTATCCGGATCAATTGTCTTTTATTGAATGGTTCCAACTATTAGATCAATTAAAAGACTGTGGTGTAAAAAAAGTCATTTTTACTGGTGGAGAAATAGGACTGAATCATGATTCTTTAAAATATATCGATTATGCTTATCAACTAGGTTTATCGGTTGGTTTGATCACTAATGGAACCTTGATTGGAAAAAAAAGGAATGCACAATTCTTGGCAGATCGATGCGAATCAATGACCATCAGCTTGGATTCGATTGATAAAGAAGAAAATGACAAGAACCGTGGTAGAGGTTGTTATGAAATAGCAATGAGAGGTATCCGTAATCTTTTAGATATCGGTTTCCATAATATTTACGTTAATGCAACCGTTACCAACTGTAACTTAAAATCAGTTGATCAAACGATTGAGTTTTTTAAAGAGAATGGAATCGCCTATAAATTAGGTGGATTTAGCGAATTAGGAAGAGGTAGTATGGCAGATATTTCATTATCTTTTGAAGAAAGAAAAGAAATCGAGTGCAAAGAAAAAAGTGCTCAACGATCTGCATTTTTAAAGCCATTTACAATTAAAGAATCTTGTGGTTTGGGTTTGGGAGAGTTCGTTATCAATCCAGTTGGGGATATTTTTGCATGTAAATTATTGGAGACAGATGACTATAAATTAGGTAATATCAGAAAAAACAAATTAGCTGATATTTATAACCATAAAGAGATAGAATTGCTTGAATCTCAAAATATCCATCATTTATCTGGTTGTCAAACTTGTTCTTTTCGCTATTTATGCGGTGGTGGTTGTCGTGCGCAACATTATTATCATACCAATGATATTCATGGAGTGGATCGCTCTGAATGTCAATTATTGCAAGAGTTAATAAAAAATCAAATGTATCGTATCTGGAAACAGACAGAAATGACCTGAAGGAGCGTGATTAGGTGAGACTGAACGGCGAATTGGCCTATGAGAAATTAGGGAACGACCTCTATCTTTCCTTGAATGATGAAATCTATCTTTTAGATAATGAAGTATCGATCTATATATTTGAATTATTAAAAACAAATGTAGCACTTAGTCATGTAAAAGAAAAAGTATTAATACGATTTGCTGATTCTGGTGACTATTCTAATGAAGAAAAAGAAAAATATATCACAGAGTTTATCTCAGATCTGATCAACAATCAAATTCTCTTACAAGATCAGGTCAATCAATGAAAACTAGCAAAAGAACAATGCGTTTATCAAAAGATAATCAACATTGTTCTTTTTTGCTTCTTTCTTCTGGCTTCACTCAAATTATCAAATGAAGCGTCATATTTCGGTAAAACTTCTCTTTGTCCGTTACAAGACTCAATTAGATAGAGAAGGGTCTAACTCAGTTCTTTGTTTAAAAATTAAACAATACAGTACGCCTATGATAAAGCCACTGATTGCTGGCAGGATAAAACCAACACCACTGGAAGCAAATGGAATCGTATGAACATACCAATTGGTTAAATTTGTTGTCAAATGATTTTGAATAGGTAATGCTTTGATACCATCAAATAAAGCAGGTATGGCTGTAAAGATTGTCGTCAATTGATAAACGATTCTGCGATTTTGGAAAAAGGCAGAGCAAAGTGCTGGGATGATCATTGCCATGGAAAGAGGATAAAGAATCATTAAAAATGGCATGGTCCAAGCAATAATGGTGTCAAGTCCAAAGTTTGCGGTAATAAAAGAAAGTAATGTAGTGATTCGTAGCCATCCTTTATAGCCGATCTTAGGGAAGCGGACAGAGAAATCTTGGGCAAATGAGGCAATCAATCCCATCGCAGAAGTGAAAACTGCTAACAGCGTCATCAAGGCCATAAAAATCAATCCCACTTTACCAAAATAGGATTGGACGATTTGAGTTAATGCAATCCCTCCGTTTTCGGAGATACCAAAGCGATTTAAAGACATCGTACCTAATGCAATAATCCCCAAATAGATACCACCACATAAAACCATCGTTAATAGACCAGATTTTACAGTATTTTTAGCAATCTGATCTTCATCATGAATCCCCATTCCTTGAAGCGCACGAATGATCGTAATTCCAAAAGCTAATGAGGCTAATGCGTCCATTGTATTATATCCTTCGATAAAGCCGTTGGTAGTTGCTGCTTGTTGGTAATCCAGTACAGGCTTGGCATCCAATGGCCCTAAGGGAAGAATCAAAGCGACGATAAACACAGCGAATAGTAAAATTAAAAATAATGGGTTTAAATATTTTCCAATGATTTTTAATAAATTTGATTCACGAGTTGATAAATAATAGGCTAAGCCAAAGAAAATAACCGAAAAGATAAATAAGCCAATCGTTGTATACTTTTCTGGTAAAATCATTCCTAAACTAAATTGATATCCTAATGCAGCAGTTCTGGGAGTGGCGAATAAAGGTCCTAAGGCCATATGGTTCATAATAAGAAATAAGGTACCATACCACGCAGCCACTGGTTTAGCAAAATCGTACAACCCGCTTGAGCGTGTTTTACTTAAGGCAATCAGTGCAGCTAAAGGTAATAAAGTAGAGGAGATCAAAAAACCAATCCCAGCAGATAACCAATGACTACCTGCAAGTTGACCTAAATGAGCAGGGAAAATAAGGTTACCTGCTCCAAAAAGCATTCCGAAAATGAGTGAAGCTAATAAAAATAATTTCTTTGTTGATAATTTTTCCATCATAAATAACTCCTTAATCGTTTAGTTAACATAAATGAAATGAAGCTAAACGTCTGACTCGTCTTTGTCTAAAAATTTGCATAAATCTTTTCCTTTCTTTGGTGAAAAAACACAAAAAGCCCGTTGGAATAATTATTCCAACGGGCAATTGACATTGCGGTACCACCGTTTTTTTTTGTTTATGAATAAACAATCTCTTAGCGACTCACTAATAGTGAAGCGCATTATCCGATAACGGGGATCGCCGGCACAAACTTCTAACGTCACTTGTGCATCTCCAGAGTTACTTTCACAAATAATAGACCTACGATTTTCCACCAACCAATCGCTCTCTAAAATGCTTATTATTCGTTACTCTCTCTATCAATGATTTTTGTTCATTATAGAAGCAATGATGGACAGTGTCAAGACAAAAAAAGTAAAAAATTGAATTTTCTGTCAATAGATTTGGGTGAAACGTTCACCATTGATTTTTTTCTTTCTTCTTAATTACGGTCAATTTTTATTGCTGTAAGAGTCTTCGTTAAGGACAGAAGCGTAGTTAAGTGTCTACATAATAAATAGTGAAACGAATACTTAATGGCTTGAAAAATGTGGTGGAATATTCTTTGAGATTGTTAGAAACAGCCAACTATTGTTAGCAAAGTATTTATTTGACTGTCTCTACAACAATTTTGAAATTTGATCTATCACACCGATTTGTTATCAGTCAGTCGTTCGATTCATCTTTTAAGACAAAAAAAGCAAAAATTGCAAGGTTAAACGGTTTCAAACGCCTTTTTTTAGAATGAATATAAGTAAAATAGGATTTACCCAATTGAGCGAAGATTAAAAAAAGGAGGTTTTGTTACATTTGCTGTAAAGAGAAAGGTGAGGGTAAGTGGATGAGAAAGATGACGATTGTTTTCTTTTTGTTCCTTATTTTTTTGACCATTGAGGCATATACGCGAACAATGATTGTCTACGCTGAATCTGTACAAAGCACAGCGGGGATCCGCTTTGTACCAAATCCTTCAAATGCATCATCAGAAGATCTGGCAAAAGAGAAAGACGGGCAGACAAAAAGAATGATGCAAAGAAAGCTCCCAAAAACAATTGATCAGCAGAGTAGTTCTTTGATGATCTGTGGTGGACTCATTGTAACAGTAGCAGGAGGTTTCCTCTTACTGAGAAAAGGAAAGAAGGAAAAAAATGAAAAAAGTAGTTTTAACAATCGCACTATTTAGCACATTCGTTATTAGTGCGAAGGCAACAACCGTTTATGCAGAAATAGCCGATGATACTCATGGCACAAGTATCGCTAAAGTTGGGTTAGAGAAACAAGATGAAACGGATGAACCAACGGATCCAATTGATCCACCAGATGTACCAGGTACGTATATTCCCACAGGAAACACCGGTGCTTTACGTATTGACTATATCTCAAATATTGACTTCGGTACACAAAAAATCGCTAGTGAAACAAAAAACTATACAGCTGGGAATTCAGATGAATTTGTTGAAACACAAATATCTGATCTACGAGGAAATGGTGCAGGTTGGAACTTACAAGTTAGCTATGATAGTGAAAAAGCAGGATTTTATACTGAAAATGGTGTTGCGTTAGCTGGGGCTGAACTAAGCTTGCCAGCAGGGACAGCAAAAACGGTGACAGAGAATCAATCTCCGGCAGCTGAAACGGCAACGGTAACAGTAAATAAAGATGCGCAAAATATTATGTTTGCTGCCGCAACAACCGGTCTAGGGACTTGGGAAGATCAGATGTCAGCAGAAGCTGTTTCATTAAAAGTACCTTCTGGTAACTTGGCAGGAACTTATTCTGCCACACTTGTTTGGACATTAACAGACGCACCAGCTTAATCTAAAGGAGAAGAAACATGAAAAAAAATATTCTAGCAACTACATTATTAAGTGTGTTAGCCATTAATACCATGAGTATGACCATCTATGCAGAAGAAATGAGTGATTCAGCTACTTCAACAGCAAAGATCACATTCGAAGGGAATGATACCCATTCCAACAAACCAGTGAATCCAGATAATCCAGATGATCCAATCGACAAACCAGACGAAGTAGATCCAGATGATCCTAACAATCATGGAACTGGCGATCAAGGCCCACTTTCAATTGACTATGTGTCCAATATCAGTTTTGGTACACAAGAAATTTCACAAAATAAAAAAGTCTATGTCGCAGCAAATGCAAAACCATTTGTTCAAATTACAGATAAACGAGGAGTAGCTGGTGGCTGGTCACTAACTGCGACTGCTTCAAAATTTTCAGCAGCTGACAGCACTGAATTAAAAGGAGCAATCCTATCATTTGCGAATGGAGATACTCGAACGACTTCTGATAACATCAGCGGCAAACCTGATGCTTTTGATTTCACTTTTAACAATCATGAAGCTCAACCAGTTATGACGGCAAAAAGTCTGAATGGTCAGGGAACTTGGTTAGATGTATTTGAAGGAGAAGAAGGAAACAATACAAATGTTCAATTGACTGTTCCTGCTGGTTCTGCTCAAGCAAAAGAGTATACCGCAACGATTACTTGGACCCTTACTGCAGGTCCAACTGATGCACAATGATGCATAAACGTCATCATCGTTTTATTTGTTTAGTCACAGGCATCATCGGATTTTGGGGAATCCTTGGTGTCAATTCGCTTACCTTATATGCAGATTCAGCTGAATCTGCATATAGTGTAAGTGCAAATATACCTGAAGAACAAACAAATAAAGATGTATCTTATTTTGATTTAACTGAAGCACCAAATGAAACGCGCGACCTATCCATTCATTTATCCAATGTCGGAGAAAAAGAAAGTGTCTTTGAAATAGAGATCAACAATGCAGCGACCAACACAAACGGTGTGATCGATTATAATCAACGAACAGTTAAAAAGGATGCCTCTGCCAAATACCAAGTCAGTGATTGCTTAACCACTGATGCAAAGGAAGTAACAATTCCAGCTGGAGAAGCAAAAGACGTGCACTTTCAATTGAAAATGCCAAAAGAATCATTTGATGGGATTCTTTTAGGAGGTATCCATGTAACGAAAAAAGAGAACCAAAGTGAAAAAGTTTCTGGAACAGCGATTCGAAATAAGTATGCTTATGTTATTGGGGTTGAGCTTAGGAACAACAGTAAACCTGTCTCACCAGATTTGAAATTAATTTCTGTAAGAACTGGGTTACAAAATTCGTATGCAACGATTTTTGCACATTTACAAAATCCTACATCAACGATCATCAGTCAAGTTCATACGGAAGCGACGATCACTAAAAAAGGCTCATCAAAAGTGTTGTATACAGCAAACAAAGATCATATGTCGATCGCACCCAATACGAACTTTGATTTTCCGATCAGTGTCAACAAGAAGAAAATCGATCCGGGAACTTATATGTTAACAGTGGATGCGAAAACAGAAAATAATCAAAAGAAATGGCATTTAGCAAAAACATTTACGATCAAACCAGAAAATGCCAAAAAAATCAATGATGAAGCAATTACAGAAGAAAAAGCAGAAGTATCTTATCTGCCGATGATCATTGGGATAGGCGGCTTACTATTAGGGATCATTGTGTTCTTAAGTTACAAACTGTTCCAACAAAAAGGTAGGTGAGGAAGGAAATGAAAAAGCAAAAAGTGAATAAAAAATTAGTATTTCTAGTCGCCTATTTTGCTTTGTTCAGTCTCTTTCAGCTAGCCTTCTCTACTAAGTCAGTTGTTGCGGATTCATGGCCTGATGGACAATCAGAAGCTGACATCTATGGTGGACATATCCATGCTAAAATCACCTATGTAAAAGATGGGAATCCAAATTATACAGCGATTGGGGATACGATAACAGTTACAACAGTTTTAGAAAAAAAAGATGATACAAACCTTGAAGAAGAGTATAAGCAATCAACGTTAGTGACGGTTTTTCCTGATAAAGAGCAAGGGTTGGAATTATTAGGAGAACCCGAACTTGTTTATAAACATGGTGGTGTAACAGGTAACGGAAATTTGATGGCTCCATCTAAGGAAGTTGCCTATGACATCATAACGGCTTATAACTTTTATGGACATACAGAATTTGGAGATTCCAAGTCCTATGATGGGCGGATTACAGAAATATTGCCGCTCGCTTCAGACGGTATCTCTGATGGTCCTTATAGTGACAATTACTCGGTTTATCGATTATTGGAAAAAACGGGTGATTCAATGACGATCACCTATCGTGCCAAAGTCACAGAAAAAGCAGTCACTAAGGATAAATTTGTCTTGCGTGCTTCTGTTTGGGATAGTATGAAAAAAGATATTGGATTTACTCATTTTTTATCTGCTGAAATGCCAAGCTTTCAATCAGAAAAGTTAGCCTTATCTTTTGATGATACGAGCAAAAATCTAGAATTAGATTCCGAGCAGATCACGCTAACAGGTAAATGGAGTGGTCCTTTGGACGATCTCACAGCTTACTTAACAATCAATGGGATGATAATGAACACTGATGAACTATTGTCTTGCTTCAAGAGTGATGGCACATTTCGTGTACCTGTTGACCTGAGTCAGCTACCATCAGTTTCAGAAGTGAATAATGTGACTTTGATGATTCAAAAAAGTAATGGTGAGTCAGCACAAGATTCAACGGTCTTAAGAATGACCAAACCTGCTTCACCTCCTACGATTGAACTGGCAAATAATCTTGCTAATCAAACGCTCGTTCTTTACCCGGGGGATCAAGGGTTTACCTTGAGTGGCAAGTGGAAAGCCGATAGTGGTTCGTGGATCAATATTTATTATAAGTTAAATGGTGTTGAAAAAAAGCTGAATGATTCAGATTCGATTGCGAATACACAACCTGGAAATATGGTTGATTTTTCAAAGAATTTCACACTTGCAGACTTAGCAGCAGGAGAAAATCAATTTGAAGTTTATGTTAAAAATGAAAAACAACAACAATCAAATATTGAAACATTTAAGGTGATCAAAGAAGCGGGGGTTGTGAGATTTGTAAACGTACCAGATCTTCTGACTTTCATGTCAATCCCCGTTGCTAGTCATACGATTCAAACAAATTTGACACAGGCAGCCAATCTTTTAGTAGAAGATACAACTGGAAAACCGATGAATTGGAAACTTAATGTGTCACAAACTGAAGAGTTTAAAGATGGTAAACAAGTATTACCAGCCACTCTTTTTTATCAAAATGGTGATACGGCACAAGTCATCGAAAAAGAACATCCGATCACACTTCCTATGACTGAAGTAACAACTAATAATAATGTCCGGAATTACAGCATTCTACAAAATTCAGAAAACTATTTTTATCTAAATGTGCAACCCGGTGGATATGCTGGGGAATATTCATCACAGGTGGAATGGACAATTGTCAATGCCCCTTAGTTCCTTTTATTGATAAAAATATAGTGGAGCTGGTTAACAGGGATATTCAAATGATTGAAATCCAGATTTTTAATATTGAAATTAGCGAAATAAGCCAAAGATAGCCAAAATTACTTTTTGTATTTAAGCTATCTTTGGCTTATTTTTTTGTATTGTTTTATTAAGGATGGTGCAAATGCTGATCAAAGAAGACTGTTCATTGATTGAAATAGTTTGGATAGTTCTATGCTACTAAAAAAAGATGAATAAATGAAACTTGGATTTCCATCTAATCGAGAAGGTTAAGGTAACGTGAGATTCAGTTTTACAGTTAAGCTCTAAGGTGGTTAAATAAAAATTAAATTTTTCAAATATTCTAAATATGCTTGCGATTTTTCTAGTATTTTTTATTATTCATGTTATCTTATAACAGTAATGTTATTGGTTGTCAAAAGGGGAGGCACCAATTAATGAAAAAGTGGTATGTTTGAAAATGATAAACTGGTTTGCTTAGGGGGATGGGTTAATGGAAGTGATTATTTATATTATAGTGGTTCATCTTAATTTTGCACTGATAGGTCTCATTTTATTTGCAAAAAAAAGGATTTTTATGGATTGCTTCATTCGTTTGGGATTAACGCTACTTAATATATGGCTGATTGAATGGACGCCAGTATTTTTGGTTTTACTTTATTTTTATAATGGAAAATATATTTTTCAGGAAACAAGAAATCTATTTATTGTTTTTTTATTAAATACTTTTTGTGTAAATTTTATCGGCATTTCTGTTTTTTTGACAATTGAAGTGCCACGATTTTTAGAAAATTATGACTTGTTAGCGAATGCGATCCTAGAAATTTTGCTTTTAGTGGCAATCCTAATTGTAATGAAAGAATTAGATAAAAAGTTTCGAATTAGTAATTATCTATACGCATATAAAAAAAATCGTCTGTTTTCGACATTTTTGATTATATGTATGTTCATGTCACTTTTGTGGTATCATTTGCTTTTTTCGATGGATTCATTGGATTTCCTTTTAACCTCTTTTATTTTAGTTGCTAGTAATTCCTTTTATGGACTACTTATGCTTTTGATTTTATTGAATGAAAAAAAGGAAGAATACTATCAGATCTATTTGGAAAGCATGAAAAAAAATGAAGAATATTATCAAAAGCTAGAAGAATTTCGTCATGATTATAAAAATTATGTTAGTGTGATGGAAGACCTTGTACAGAATAAACAAATTCATAACGAAATAGAAGCCATCGTAGGGGAAGAAAAAGAGTTTTTTGAAACGCAACTCAACGATGCTTTACACATGAAGTTACAAAAAATTTATGATCCACTCTTGCAAGGAGTTTTTGTCAAATTTGTTAAGCGGGCAGAAGAGCTTGGGATACCTTATAAAATCCAAGTCAATCATATCATACCCAAGCTTTCAATGAATTCCTATGACATGATTCGCTTATTTACAAATATTATCGAAAATGCTTTTGTTCATTATGATCAAACGATGGCGAAAGAAAAAAAAGAAATCACGATCATCGTTGAGCATTTGTGGGATTGTTTTTATTTTGAATTTAGTAATCCCAGCAAAAACACTGGAAAAAATCTAACTGAATTGTTTCAAAAAGGAACAACCAGTCAGAAAAGTAGTAAGGGAATTGGGTTATACAGTGTCAAAAAAATCGTAGAAGAGAATGAGAATCTTGCATTGAATTTAAAGTATGATAAACAAGAGCAACGTTTTTACTGTATCTTAACTTTGAAAAAGGAAACAGTCCATTAACAAAAAGCCACTTGCCTATTTACTGAATAGGCAAGTGGCTTTTTGTTGTACGTATAGGACTACTGAACCAAATGATTTTCATTTTTCAGATGTTCCATAAAATCAACTAATTTTTTTATACTTCTTCGGCTAAGGATCAAGGCATCATCGTTTTTAAACACAATTTCATTGTTCTTTTTATCTACTAATTTGATATTAGCTGGATTGATGGAGTAACTCTTCAAATCATTGAAAAAATGAAAGTTTTGAAACGTTTGTTTTAGTTCTTCAATTTTTCCATGAATCAAAAAAAATTCTGTTTGACAGAAAAATTCAATGGTCGAACGAGAACCTGTGATCTTACTTAAGTAATTGACTTCTTTAGGGTCGATTAAATAGATTTTAGAAAGTGATTCGATTTTAATGAGTTTACTTTGTCCTTGTGGCAAATTCGAATGGTTGAACAATAATTCTTCCAAGCCATTTACAGCTTCCGTGATGTCTTTTTTACTATAATATTTATCTGCTCGAATATTTTGATTGATAATCTCCATTCCTTTAGTTGTGTCATTCGTCAAGAACAGGATGTAACAAGAATGATTTCTTTGACGAATTTTTTTGCTAAAATCAATCCCAGAATGAAAACGGTTCAATTCAATATCAACAATAAAAATATCTGAGTCTTGGATAGGCATAAAATCAAGGTCAGCATAGAATTTTTCTAATTGAGAAGGCAAGGGGATGGTTAACGAAATTGCTGCTAAATTAGCACTACGATTATATTGTTTACGAAATTCTTCTTGATGGAATACATTATCTTCAATATAGTACACTTTCACACACATCACCTCCAACTTTCAATCGTTCTTAGTATAGCAAGAATCAATGTGTGGATAAAGAGAATAAAAGAATAAATTATTAGACTTTTTTTATTTAATATTTAAATAATTGAAAGGAAATATGGATGTTGAAGTAAAATTTGAGCGAAAGAGTCAGAGAGAAAACGGTTATTTTAGAAGTCTAAAAATCATCTGGAAATAGTCTACAGACAAAAGCTGGGATACCTTTTTTAAAAGTTGAACCAATGCGTACGGTTTTGTTCGTAAAAAGAAAGAACATCCTATATTAGTTGGTCATATGAAGAAAAGCAAGAATGAGCAAAGAGAAAAATTAATTGAAATAGCCGTTACAAGAAAACGCTTTTATGTTAAGGTAGATACGTAAAATAGTACATTGGTTAGGGAGGGTATTCAAATGACAAGGGAAGAAAAAATATATGATGTAGCATCACAGATCATTTATGTAGTCATAAACAATCTTTTTTTTATTGTTGTAAATTTACCGCTGTTTAGTTACCTTTATTTGATGATTTATCAAGGAGTTACTTTATATCTAATCTTAATGGGTCTCTTTATGATTCTGTTTGCTATTTCATTGATCGCACTATTTGAATCGCTGTATCAGTTTATTATTAAGAAACAGGAAAGCAATCTCCGATTTTTTTGGCGGAGCATCGCTAAGGCATGTTCTTGGGATAGTTTACCTGTCTATTTGCTCATCAGTCTGATTGCTTCAATAGGATTTCTCTTTTTTATGGTTGAACTTTCTCCAATTTTTTCTATATTTGTCATTATTTATGCTATTTTAGCGGTCTACGGGATGTTGATCCTTCCTTTTGCTATCATGGAAACGACCCTTTTCCAAAACACCTTTTTAAAAACGTTGTTGAATGCGATGATTTTATCTTTTCAAAAATGGCAATTACAGCTTTTTACGATTGCCTATCTGTTATTTGTTCTTTTATTGTTTCCACGCTCGCCAGCTATCTTCTTTTTTGTCGGTTTTAGTGGCTACTGCTACTTGTTTTTAACTTTTTATGCACCATTTTTACAAACTCGGATAGCGAGTATTAAGGGATTGGATCAGAGAAATGACTAAAAGCATAACGAGGATTAAACATAACCTTTTGAAACACGCTTTTTATCGTTACATGTTGTGGATGAGCGTTAGTTTATTAGTGTTATTCTTTATTATTTATCTCATCACAGTTTCTTTCCATCAAAAAAGAGATGAAAATCTAAAGGAAATCAACTTAAATTTTTATACAGAAATTATGATGATGAAAAATGCAACAGATAATATGCTGGCGCTTTTGTATGCGGAACAACCTGACTTGGAAGATTTGAGACAAATTACTAATTTATCACTCGCAGAATACTACGAATACAAAACGACTACTTACATGAAACATGCCGGTTCAAAGTATAATGGAACCCAAAATTTTGTTAATCAGTCCTTTAAAATGAATGATTATTTGTCAACTGTAGTTATTTATCATGCGCAGACGAAACGTAGCGTAGTCTTTCAAAAAGATCAGACAACCACGATGAAAAAAGTGGATGAATTTCATTTGGCAGACCCAAACGATATCGAAAAAACAAAAAAGCAAATTTTTAAGATAAATAAGAATAGAAATCTGATTGGATTTCACAAAGAATTACATAAAGAAACAGATTTAAGTTACGCAGCAGATGTCTATTTTTATTATGATATTTCTCCATTATTTGAAAAAATTCATTATCAAGTGTTAAGAAACAACGGCAATATTCAAGTTTTCTACAAAAACAACCCTATTCCACCGGAGATAAAACCAAAATATGTTCTAGACCAACGTCAAGCAGAACATTACGTGGTTACAGCCACGACAAAGTATGCCAATGTTTTTACAGAATATTCTTTGATCTATACTGTCTACTCTTTTTTTGCCATCCTTGTGTTTTTAGGTTTTTTCCCATTTCTATTTCAGTATTTGCAAAAAATAGAGGGAAGACTCTCTCAACTAACTCAAAAAATTACCAAAGTAAAAACAGGGAATTTTGACCCTGAAAAGTTCGCTCAATCAGACGACTATAAAAGTGATGATGCGATTTCTTTGATCTCTTCTAGTATTGATGAATTAGCGTATCAGTTAAATGACCAGATTCATCAAGTTTATAAAAGTAAGATTAAACAAAAGGATTATCAGATCCAAAGTATTCGGTCTCAGATCAATCCACACTTTCTTTACAATACGTTAGAAGCAATTCGAATGAAAGCAGAACTAAATGAAGATCACGCAGTGGCAGGAATGCTCTTAAATGCTGCAACATTATACCGTAAATTGATCAAGGGGAAAGATGTCATTTGTTTAGCGGAAGAATTGGAATATTGTGATGCTTATCTTAGTCTTTTTGAAATACGTTTTGAAGATGCACTATTTTATGATATCGTTTGTGATCCAAGTCTTGAATCTTTGCTGATTGAGAAATTTACGATCCAACCAATCATCGAAAATTTTATTCATCACGGGATTGATTCGCAACGCCAAGATAACTTCATCGAGATCCATTGTTTTGAAAAGGATGATCGGTTGTACATTGAAGTAGTAAATAACGGAAAGCCAATTCCAAAAGTAGAAAAACAAAGAATCCAAAAACAACTTGCTCAAAACAGCCATGATCTGGAGATGACTGCCCCTACTGGCTTATTTGGGGTAGATTATCGAATCAAACAACGCTTTGGTCATCAGTATGGCGTAACATTTACTACGCAAGAAGATTATGTGAAATTTCAAATCACCATGCCTAAAAAAAGAGGAGGGGAGATCGTGTGAATGTTTTACTAGTTGATGATGAACCGTTAATCACAGAAGGAATTGAGAAACTGCTAAAAAAAACAACCGGTAACACAAAAAATTTCACGACATTTAAAACAACTTCCGGTATTGAAGCATTGAAAATCCTAAATGAGGTAGCTATTGATATTTTATTAACAGATATCAGAATGCCTGATATTGATGGATTGGCACTTGCTAAAAAGGCACGTTGTGTACAAAAACAAATAAAAATCATCTTTATCAGTAGTTATGATGATTTTAGTTATCTGAAACAAGCCATTCTCATTGGAAGCAGTGATTATCTTTTAAAACCAGTCGATCCTATTGAGTTAGCCACTACTTTTGGTAAGTTGACAAGAGAAATAAAAGAAGAAAAACTCTTTCAGCATTTGAAGAACAATCAACAGATTGATGTGTTTCGTGTCAATTTGTTGCGGAAATTGCTGCATCAAGAAATTTCGTCAACGGAATTAGCAAAATGGCAGGACATCCTTGAACCAATCACGGATTGGCAAAATTATACCATCACTTACCTAGAAGGTGCTTTTTATAATGATAAACTTTTTGAACGTGTTTCTGAGCAGTTATCGGTATTATTCGTCCAACCTTATAGCCTTTTATTGGAACCGAATAAACTTCTTTTGTTTTTTTCTCCTAAAGAAGAACAACATTATCGGTTAAGTATTCAATATTTATGTGAGACATTTGATTTATTTGCGGTCATCGGTAGTGGCTGCCATTCATTAGTTGAGATCACACATTCTTATCGAAGTATTGAACCATTTATGGAAAGTAAAAATATCTTGGAAAACCCATTAGTCATTGATCTATTTCCTAAAACTACATTGATCAACGAATACCAACTTACGCAGAAAATTTATTTTAAAAGTTTAGCTTATCTTGAAAACCAATCGATTGAAGCATTCCAACAATTAGCTATTGCCAATATTGATCAATGGAAAGAACATCCGATTCAGTCGTTAGTATGTCATTACTTGCTGATCGCACTTCACAAAGGGATTGCTACTCTGGAAAAACAAGAACAAGCTTATCAAGAGTTACAACCATTGATCTACGCATTAAAGTCAGCAGACAAATCAGTTTTTAAGAAAAAGATAGGTACGATCTGTTCAAAACTGACTGAAATAAGTTGTACCACAAAAAGTCATTCTCCAGTGATTGACCAAATCTTATATCTAGTCAATCAGGATTTCACGAAACGCTACTCTTTAAAATCATTAGCTGAGCGATTTCATATGAATCCAGCCTATCTTGGACAGCTTTTTTTAAAAGAATTGAATATGAGTTTTAGTGAATATGATAAAAAAATTCGTATGAGAGAAGCCAATCAGCGAATCAAAGAGAGTACGGAAAGAATTACTGTGATCGCAAAAGCCTTAGGATATGATGATATCAGTTTATTTTATCGTCATTATAAAAAAGAATACGGAATAACCCCCAATAAAGCACGCAAGTTCGAAAATGAAAGAGAGCCGTTGAATCTAAAATGAAAAATCATTCTTTTATCATTTTTTATGACTAAGAAAGGCGTAGCAAAACCAATAATGAAATCATGAATCATTTTTCGAGAAGAGTGATATTCCAGACTCTTCTTTTTTGTGTCTTTATTACATACAAAAAATATTGTCTATAATTTTGCCAATAAATCTATAAAATCGCAAATTGAGAAAGCGCTTTATTTGCTTTATGATAAACGTAGATAAGGAGTTGAACAGGATGGAAGAAAAATTAGCAGCAACATTTGTCAAAAAGAAGCAGGAAAATCGTGTGTTAAAAACATTTAAAAAAAACCGACCTTTATTTTTCCTTTCTTTACCAGGAATCATTTGGTTTGCGATATTTTCCTATTTTCCACTTTTTGCGATTTTAGTGGCGTTTAAAGATTTTCGATTAAGTGGTAATTTTTTTGAAAGTTTTATGAAGAGTGATTGGGTCGCTTTTAAAAACTTTGAATTTATTTTTAAAAGTGGGAATGCTAGCCTTATTATTCGCAACACGGTTGGTTATAATGTGCTGTTCATTGTTATGGGAATCATCGTGCCATTGATCCTTGCATTATTGTTAAATGAAATTTTCAGTAAGCGACTATCAAAATTGTATCAAAGTGTCATGTTTATTCCTTACTTTCTTTCGATGGTCGTTGTCAGTTATATCGTATTTGCATTTTTGGACCCGACAAATGGGTTTATCAATCAGTTTTTGATAAGTATTGGGAAAGAGCCGATCCAATTTTATATGCAAGCAAAGTATTGGCCTTATATTTTAGTCGTTGTACAAATGTGGAAAACGATGGGCTACAATATGATTATTTTTTTAGCCGCAATATGCGGGTTTGATAAATCTTATTACGAAGCAGCTAATCTTGATGGAGCAACAAAATTCCAACAAATCTGGTATGTCACGATTCCTATGTTGAAACCTGTGATCATTATGTTGACGATTTTAGCAGTAGGGGGGATCTTTCGGACAGACTTCGGATTGTTTTATCAAGTGCCAAAAGATTCAGGGTCGCTTATCAATGTGACACAAACCATTGACACTTATATCTATCGTGGATTGTCGTCTATGGGAGATATCGGTTTATCAGCTGCTGGTGGACTGTTGCAGTCAGTAGTTGGCTTCTTTTTAGTGTTAGGAACCAACATGATCGTCAAAAAAATCGATAAAACACAAGGAATCTTTTAAGGGAGGAAAAAAGAGTGGAAGCAAAAAAAACACTAGGTGAATCTTTGAACCGATTTGGACGAATCAGTAAAAAAAATAACCTTTTGATTAGTCTGGGTTTAGGGATATTGACCTTTTTAACTGCTGTTCCTTTTATTTTAGTTTGTATTATCGCCTTTACTGATTCAGAATCGATCCAACGAAACGGGTACCGACTGCTACCTGAAAAATGGAGCCTAGCAGCGTTTCAAGCAATTTTTGAAGAAGGAGCGATTTTTTCCGCTTTCGGTACAACGATTTTCATTACGATCATTGGGACCGTCATCGGTGTGTTTTTAATGTCGACATTTGCGTATACCCTTTCTCGAAAGACTTACGCTTATCGAGGGTTTTTATCAAGGTATTCTTTGATACCCATGTTGTTTAGCGGTGGGATGATTGGTAATTACATTGTGATTGTGAATGTTTTAGGGTTGAGGAACTCTATCTGGGCATTGATTTTACCTTTGTGTATGTCCACGTTTTCAATCATGGTTTTGAAAACGTTTTATCAAATGTCTGTCCCAGAAGCATTGATTGAATCAGCATATATCGATGGTGCCAGTGAGTGGTTGATTTATTTTAAAATCGTACTTCCGTTATCGTTACCAGGTATCGCAACCATTGCCTTATTTTTAACCTTAGGCTATTGGAATGATTGGTTTTCAGCATTACTTTATACCGATAATAATCAATTGGTACCGTTACAGTATTTGTTGATGAAGATGGAGAATAATATTGAATTTATTGCAAACAATGCTGGAAAAATGGGGATGACCCAAACCGGTGCTTTACCCACTGAAACGATCAAAATGGCGGTGGTAGTAGTAGCTACTTTACCGATCTTGATTGCATATCCTTTTTTTCAAAAATATTTTATTGGTGGTTTAACTGTTGGCGCAGTGAAAGAATAGTATAGGAGGAAAAATAATGAAAAAATTTGTATTGCTAGGAGCTGCATTATTAGCAGGAGGTCTTTTAACAGGATGTTCAAGTAACAAAACCAGTAATGCGAGTGAGTCTGGTACGGTGGATCTTACTTGGTACATAACGGGTATTCCACAAAAAGATGTGGCAAAAGTGAATGAGGCGGTCAATAAGTATACAAAGGACAAATATAATGTCACAGTGTCTCTTAATCAAATTGACTGGGGTGAATATGACCAAAAGATGAGCGCACTGGTCAATGCCGGAGAAAGCTTTGATCTCGCATTTACTGCTTCTTGGCTAGGAGGATTTAATTATTTAACCAATGCTCGAAAGGGCGCATTGTACGATATCACAGAATTACTTGATAATGAAAACCAAGGATTAAAAGCTGAAATCTACGAGAATTTTTGGAAAGGTTCCACCATTGATGGAAAGATATATGGGGTACCAGCGCAAAAAGAAATCGCTGCTACGGAATATTTTGTCTTTAATAAAGAACTAGTTGATAAATATGATGTTCCGTACGAATCAATCAAAACCTATGATGAACTTGAACCATGGCTCAAAACGATCAAGGAAAAAGAAGGAATCAATCCTTGGTACATGTCTGAAGGTTACCGAAACCCTTATAAATTCGATGAATTATCAACATCCGTTGGGATCAACCTTGAAGGAGATGAAGGGAAGATCGTCAATTATTATTTTGAGAAACCATACGTTGAACGGGTTGAAAAAGTGAGAGATTTTATGAAAAAAGGCTATGTCAATAAAGATGCAGCACTGGCAAAACAAACCGATATTGTTGGGAAAGAATGGTTTGTTACTTCAACCGTGATGGGACCACTTGATACAGCAACAGTCAAAGACCAAGTGAAAAAAGATGTAGTGGTAACGCCTATGGTAGATTCAATTGTGACGAATGCTTCAGCAATGGGTGGCGGTACGGTGATCAGTGCGAACTCGAAACATCCAAAAGAAGCGATGAAGCTATTAGAAGCTGTAAATACCGACGAAAAATTGATGAATCTCTTATCCTATGGTATTGAAGGAACACATTATGAAAAAACTGGGGAGAAGACAATCAAATGGTTAGATGCTCATAGCAATTATACAATGCCATTTTATATGTTTGGGAATTACTTCAATCTTTATCACCAAGAAGGTGCACCAACAGACGAATGGGAAGTGTTGAAATCTTATAATGAGCAAGCAGAAGCATCCCCAGCACTTGGATTCAACTTTGACACGAAAGCTGTGACAACGCAACTTGCTGCTTTGAATAACGTACAAGAAGAATTTAAAGCATTGATCAACACTGGCTCAGTTGAAACACAAGAGAATTTGAATAATATGAAGAAAAAAATGAATGCGGCTGGACTAGATGAAATTATCACGGAAATGCAAACACAATATGATAGTTGGAAAAAAGAACAAAAATAATACAGATAGTACAAGCCAGGAGCTCAATTTTTTTAGTTGTTTCCTGGCTTTTCACTAGAAAAGAGGAATAGTGTGAAAAAATTACTAGAATTTGAACGTGTGCAACGAATCATCATAGAGTTAAAAAAGAACATGATCAAAACTGCGATACCTGTTGAGAATTTAGTTTTTCATTCTGAAACGGGGACAAAAGAATTTGAAAGAGGTGCTTATTTTGGCGAAAAAAATCAGTACTATACAATTACAGGAGAACTCTGTTTACCAAATGAATTTCAAAATCAAACAGTCGATTTAGCAATCTTTTCTTCACTAACTGAATGGGATTCAACGACAAACCCACAAATAAAAGTGTATTTTGATGATCAGCTGATCCAAGGATTAGATGTTAACCATACGACTTTGCGGTTACCGAAAGAATATGCTTCAAGAGATCGGATTCCATTGCAAATCGAGGTTTTTTCAGGTCGGGAGGAAAAAAAATATCCTTTGACGGTTGAGCTAAGGCTGATCGATCCTTTGTCTTATGAACTCTATTACGATTTGTTCGTGATATTGGATAGTTGGCGATCGCTAAACGAGCATGACTCGAATTATATCTATTATGAAAGAGAATTAGGACAAGTAGTTGATCAATTGAATTTTTATAAACCTTATAGCTCAGAATATTATCAAGGATTAATGAAAGCAAAAGAACACTTAGAACGTGCATTTTATCAAACAGGCTTAGTAAAAAATGCTCCTCGTGCCTTGGTTGTTGGTCATACACATATCGATTTGGCTTGGTTATGGACAGTGATGCAGGCGGTTGAAAAGGGAGAACGTAGTTTTTCGACTGTATTGAAATTAATGGAGGAATATGATGAACTGACTTTCATTCAGAGTCAACCACAAATGTATCAATTGATCAAAGATACCTATCCGCAACTATATGAGAAAATCAAAGAAAAAATTGTTGCAGGCAAGTGGATTCCAGAAGGGGCTATGTGGGTAGAAGCAGATTGTAATCTTGCTTCAGGTGAATCATTGGTCCGTCAATTTCTTTATGGGAAACAATTTATACGCGAAGAGTTTGGTCAAGAAAGTCAAATTTTGTGGTTACCAGATGTTTTTGGTTATTCTGCAGCTTTACCGCAAATTTTGAAAAAAACAAACACGCCCTATTTCATGACAACAAAACTTTCTTGGAATCAATTCAATCAGATTCCTTATGACAGCTTTTTTTGGCAAGGAATCGATGGTAGCCGAGCGCTAACTCATTTTATTACGACAATCAGTGACGGTTATAGCCCGACACCTTACTATACGACTTACAATGGACTACTCGATCCTTATACGGTGAAAGGAAGTTGGGAACGCTACTTAGATAAGGATGTCAATGACAGTATTTTGATCGCTTACGGTTATGGAGACGGTGGTGGAGGACCAACACGAGACATGTTGGAAACGTTGAAGCGTATGAAAAAAGGTTTGCCGAGTATGCCCCAAGTCATTGAAAGCACAGCGATTGATTTTTTTGAAGAACTCTCAGAAAAAATGACCAAACATCAGGAAAAAGAGTGGCTCGGAGAACTGTATTTTGAATACCATCGAGGAACATACACCTCAATCGGGAAAAACAAGCGCAACAATCGATTTGGTGAAACGTTATTACAGACAGTTGAAAAATTATATAGTATCTTTGCCCGAGAAAAATATCCAGCTGAAATGTTGGAAAAATCATGGAAACAATTATTGTTAAATCAATTCCATGATATTCTTCCAGGAAGCGGAATCAAAGAAGTTTATGATCAGACAGATATTGATTATCACGAACTTTTCACTGAAATGAACCAATTAATTGACACAGTGTTGCCAAGTCACGATGCAGGACAGTTTCTTTATCTGTTCAACCCTAGCGGAGTAAGTGAACAAGTCATCGTTCCATTACCACTGGAATCAGGAGAATGTCTGGAACATCAAGGTCAGTCGATTGTCAGCCAAAAAACGTATGATGGACAATTCTTAGGACGATTCGATCATTTACCTGCTCTCGGTGGGAGTTATTACACTATTGTAAAATCAGATCGTGAAGTCACGACTAAAACGGAAACCACTCCTTTAACTAAGCAATACGAGACACAAGACTTTAGTCTTTTATTCGACGAACACTATCGTATGATCAGTGCATTCGATAAAAAGAACCAACGAGAAATCGCTGGTAAGAAAGCAGTGAACGAACTACTGGTTTACGAAGATCTACCTTTAAATTATGATGCATGGGACATTGATTTTTACTATAAAAATAAACCAACAATCATTAACGATATTCAAGAAGCATTGATTGTTGATCAAGGTCCGATTCGGGATACGTTGAAAATCGTTAGAAAGTTTTATGATTCGACTATTACGCAATACATCCATTTGATTCACGGAAAAGCACGAATCGATTTTGAAACGAAGGTTGATTGGCAGCAAAATCATAGTCTCCTTCGAGCAGAGTTTCCAGTGCCTGTCAATGCCTATCAAGCGACTTATGATATCCAGTTTGGCAATCTACAACGACCGGCGCATAAAAATACTTCTTGGGACAAAGCAAAGTTTGAAGTATGTGGTCATAAATGGGTGGATCTATCCGATGATGGCTATGGGATTTCATTATTGACAGATTCAAAGTATGGCTTTGATGCTCAATACCAACATTTAGGAGTCTCATTGATCAAATCCGCCACAGACCCTTATGAAACAGCAGATCAAGGAAATCATCAGTTCACCTACTCGCTTTATTGCCATGCTCAAACGTGGAAGGAAGCGAAGACTCAAGAGGAAGCTCGTCAATTAAATATCCCTTGTTTGGCTGTTCGTCAAGAACAGAAAACTTTACCAGAAGGTTCGTGGGTGAACTGTCAAGAACGAAACATTTGTCTGGAAACCTTAAAGAAAGCTGAAACGGATGGATCCATCATTATGCGGGCTTATGAATTTGAAAATCGCCAAACAACAACGGTCTTAAAATTTTCTCAGCCAATTCAACATGTACAGATTTGCGATCTATTAGAAAATCCAATTGAAACGGTCGCTTTAGATAATGATCATGAAGTTACTGTGGTGTTCAAACCTTACGAGATCCATACCTTCAAAATCCAATTAAAGGAGCAGAACGATGGGTGATTTGCAAAAATTGTTGCAAAAAATGACACTAAAAGAAAAAGTTGGACAATTGAATCAACGATTGTATGGCTGGCAAGTCTACGAAAAAAAAGATGGAAAGCTTTTTTTGACGGACTATTTCAAAAATGAAGTGAAAAAATATGGCACAGTCGGTGTCATTTATGGGGTATTTCGTGCCGATCCTTGGTCTGAAAGAAATGAGCTGACTGGTTTAACAACCAGTGAGGCACAAGAAGTCAGTCAAATGATCCAACAATACATGAAAAAAGAAACCCGTTTAAAAATCCCGGTCTTATTATCCGAAGAATGTCCCCATGGGCATCAAGCCTTAGAAGCCACCACTTTGCCAACGAATTTTTCAGTAGGATGTAGTTGGAATCCCGAACTTTATCAACAATTGCAGGAAATCGTGGCTGCTGAGTTACAGGAAAAAGGGGCTCATCTTGGACTGATTTCGACTTTAGATCTATTAAGAGATCCACGCTGGGGCAGAACAGAAGAATGTTTTAGTGAAGATCCGTATCTAACAGCGGCCTTTACCCAAGCAGCTGTAACTGGTTTACAAAAAGAACAAAAAATTAAAGCTGTGTTAAAACATTTGGCTGGTCAAGGAAACGTCATGGGAGGACATAATTCTGGTCCAGTGGCAATCGGAGAGCGTGAGTTAAGGGAAATCCATTTACCCGCCATTCGAGCAGGAATTAAAGCTGGCGCAAAAGGCTGTATGGCAGCGTATAACGATATTGATGGTGTATTTTGTCACACGAATCCCCATTTGTTACAAGAAATTTTACGAGAAGAATACGGGTTTTCTGGAATCGTCATGGCCGATGGTTGTGCATTAGATCGAGTGGCAGAAACTTGTGGCGATCCATCAATGGCTGCAGCCAAAGCCATCTCTAGTGGAGTTGATCTTAGCTTATGGGACGAGGTGTTTCCTTATCTAGAACAAGCAGTGGCTATTGGGCTAGTAAGTGAAGAAGTGATTGATCGTTCTGTTTTAAGAATTCTTGAGTTGAAAAGCGAATTAGGTCTTTTCTCTAGCCAAAGTTCATCGAAAGTTTCTTTTACTTCGGCACAAAAAGAAACGTTGTGTACAGCTTTGGCAGAAGACAGTCTAGTATTGTTGAAAAATGACAATATATTACCTTTGAAAAAAGAGAAATTAAATCAAATTGGAGTTGTAGGACCTCATGCGAATAATATCTATCATCTATTAGGTGATTACACGCCTTTTAAAAAAATAGCATCATGTTGCAATCTATTGCAGGGGATCGAAGAGCACACGGCAAATTCAACTACCCGATTGGCTTTTGCTCAAGGCTGTCAGATCACAACTGATCTACCTCAAGGACTAGACGAAGCAAATCAAGTAGCTGAAAATGCAGATGTCATTGTCGTGACTTTAGGTGGGTCCAGTGCCAGAGATTTTTCAACGGCTTTTGCTAAAAATGGCGCTGCATTACAGGGATCACAAGAAATGACTAGTGGGGAAAATATTGACCTAGCCTCGATCGAACTACCGGAATGCCAAATTAAACTAGTCAAGGAATTAGCAAAACATGGAAAACCAGTCATTGCCGTTTTGATTGAAGGCCGACCTCATAGTATCTCAGCGATTGAACCATATGTTTCAGCGATTCTTTTCGCTGGCTATCCAGGACAATACGGAGGAAAAGCGATCGCGAATGTTCTTTTTGGGAAAAATCCGAATGGTAGATTAGCGTTTACGATTCCCGAGCATTCAGGTCAATTACCCGTTTATTATAACTATCGAAATACTCAATTTAAAGAAACGTATACCGATTATCCTGAAAAGCCAATCTATCGTTTTGGCTATGGCTTAAGCTATACATCGTTTGAATTGACCGATGTACTCTTTACCGATCATCAAGATCATTCGATTAAGGTTTCTTGTCGATTGAAAAACACAGGTAATCATAGTGGAGCAGAGACGATTCAAATTTACGGGAAAAAACAACAAGGTTTTATTCCCCCACGAGAAAAAGAATTGCTCGCATTTAAAAAAGTACATCTAACCCCATTGGAAGAACGAATGATTGAAATGATCCTAACAAAAGAACAGTTATACTATTTAGATGAAACGTTTAAAGAAGTATTGCCAAGAGAAGTTCATTTGACAGTTGAAACAGTTACCTTTAAACAAAGTATTCAATTATTTAGAAAGGTTGATGATCATGAAAAAAGCACATGGTGTATCCGCAGTTGAACAGGAAAACGAAGACCGTAAGCTGCGTAAAGACATTGTCGAAAACCATCAAAGCGAAACAGATCATTACCAGGAGTTACCCGCTAATATCCAAAAAAAACTCGATTGGTTTCAAGATCAAAAACTGGGAGTGATCTTTCATTGGGGGCTGTATAGTATTCCCGGTATTGTAGAGTCTTGGCAATTGTCACAAGAAGACAGCTGGGCAAGAAAAATACCTTGGCGCACGAACATGGTCGAATTACGAGAAGATTATTGGGGGTTGATCCATAGTTTCAATCCTTATAAGTTTGAACCAACTAAGTGGGCAAAGCTGTGCCGACAAGCTGGTTTTCGCTACATGATTTTTACAACAAAACATCATGACGGCTTTACAATGTATGATACAAAGTATTCGGATTAT
The DNA here is from genome assembly GCF_051714985.1 of Enterococcus sp. AZ078. Taxonomy (NCBI): domain Bacteria; kingdom Bacillati; phylum Bacillota; class Bacilli; order Lactobacillales; family Enterococcaceae; genus Enterococcus; species Enterococcus sp. AZ078. The sequence continues at coordinate 1,817,280 of NZ_JBIOSW010000001.1, read as the reverse complement.
AAAGTAACTGCAGCGACATGTCCTTACCATAAAGCGCCTCAAGCAGACATTTTTAAGGCAGTTGTCACCGCTTTTAGAAAGGAAGGACTAGCGACAGGTGCTTATTATTCAAAACCAGATTGGCATAGCTCTTATTATTGGTTGCCAGAAAGAGAAGCGACTGGGCGATATGCAAATTATAACCCAAAAGAGTTGCCTGAAATCTGGCAGAAATATGATCGGTTTGTTACGAATCAACTCATTGAAATTAGTCAAAATTATGGCCAACTTGATATCTTATGGTTAGATGGAGGCTGGGTGAATCAGGGCAATGAACAACTCGATATGGAAAGAATAGCGAGTGAAGTCAGGCATTCTCAGCCAGATCTTTTGATTGTCGATCGAACAATTGGTGGGGCCTATGAGAACTATGTGACACCAGAAAGAAAAATACCTGAACAACCACCAGTCAAAGTATGGGAAAGCAATATCCCATTAACCAAAAATTGGGGTTATTGGCCAAATGATGAATATAAAGAAGTAGCAGAAGTTATTCTATCATTCGTCCAGATCGTTGCAAAAGGAGGAAATCTACTACTAGGAATCGGACCTAAACCAAATGGAGAGTTACCTACAGAAGCGGTAGCGATTTTAGAAAGACTAGGCGATTGGTTGGAAAAATATGGCGAAGGAATCTATGAGACAAGAGCAGTACCGTTTGATTACCCTGAAGGCTGGTATGTGACCCAGAAAAATGGCGATTATTACTTTTTTTATAAAGAAAACGCTTCATCTTTATTGCTGTCTGAGGTAGGATTGGATTATAGAAACTTTACCATTCAAGAACTGTCTGAAAAAAATCAGACAAAGAGATCAGAAACTTTAGTACCAGGAAAAACGATGGAGGGCATTGGTTGTTGGCAACTAATGGCAGAATAAGGAGTGGATGCTAATTGATGAATGAATCAAACAAGCCAATATCTGTTACAAAAGCACCTTCTTTAAAAGAGCGTGGCGTGATTTTAGATATTGGACGTAAATTTTATTCAATGGATTTTCTGAAAAAACTTGTAGACTACATGGCTTCATTGAAAATGAATGCTTTGCAACTTCACTTTTCTGATAATGAAGGATTTCGGTTGGAATGCGAAACAATTCCAGAAATCACATCAGAAAAATTTTTGACGAAACAGGAAATGACAAAATTGATTGATTATGCGGAGCAAAAGGGGATCTCTGTGATTCCAGAGTTTGATAGTCCTGGCCATTTGCAACGGTTGTTGGCAATCTATCCACAATGGCAAATGGAGCGAAAAGGCGAGGATTCTTTGATTTTTCCCACTAATCGAGCCCTTGATATCACCAAAAAAGATGCGGTCGCCATGATCAAAAAGATGATAAAAGAATATGCAGAGTTATTTCATCGTTCCGATTATTTCCATTTAGGGGCAGATGAATACATTGAATTTTCAGAGTTGGATAAATATCCTGCATTAAAAGCACAAGCAATCGTGGAATACCACGACCCAACTCGTCAGTATGATGTTTTCATCGACTACATCAATGAGTTAGCAGACTATGTCGAAACATTAGGTAAAAAAGCTAGGATTTGGAATGATGGTGTCTATAAAAAAGGACTGCTCATGAAAAGTAAATTAAAACCTTCTATTCAAATTACGTATTGGACAAAACATCAAGCAACAATGGCGACTGCGGGGGAATTTCTCACTCGTGACCATCAATTGATCAATGTCAACGATCAATTTTTCTATTTTGTTTTAGGAGAAGGAGCTAGTTATAAGTATCCTACAGCTCAAAAGATTCAAGACAACTGGACGATTGATCAATTTCCTGAAAATCAACGATTAACAAACGAACAAATGAAAAAAGTACAAGGTGCCTATTTTGCTATCTGGAGTGACTACCCTGATGCTTTGACTGAAGAGGAAGTCTTAACAATGATTAAAGAACCATTAGCTGCACAACAGCAAATCATCTGGCACGAAACAATATGAACAATCAGTGATCAAAGAGGTGAATCTATAGTTGATGTTGTCTTCAATAATTTATCCTGGTGTTTCTTAAAAGTTGTCCAAACAAAAAAGCCGAAGATCTCAAAAATTGTTTCTTTTTTGACATTCTTCGGCTTTTTTAGATCTAGAAATTGTTACCAGGTTCTTAACTATCTAATCAATAATAAGATCTGGTTAGAACGATTCTCGTACCAAAAGGCATCAACGCTAATTTAGCTAATTTAAACGACTGTTTACCAAATGGAATACCAATGATCGTAATATAGAGTATAAGACCACTAATCACGTGGGCAATCGCTAATGGGAGTCCACTGATAATCAACCAGATGATATTGATAATTAAAGAAGTCCCACTATCGCTATAAATCACTTCTTTACCAAATGGGAAAAAGCTAAGAGTTGCCAGCTTAAAACATTGTAACCCGATTGGAATACCAATGATCGTTATACACCAAATGACTCCTGCTAAAAACCAACCAATCCCACCGATACAGCCTCCAAAAATAAACCAAATCAAGTTTCCTAACATTCTCATTTTAACACCTACTAAATTTTTTCCCATTATACCATGTAATGGTTCTTAGAGTTCCTTTATTAAAGTTATTTAATTATGTGTTTCTTTTGTTTTGAATAAATGTTTTTTAATATTAATTATATATAAAAATAGTTATTTAATGGTGAACTAAGAACAGAAAGAATGTGAATGGCAAAGTGGGTTTGCTTAATTACCTTAATAAAGAAAAGTGATTGACTTATGCATCTTTTAGATATATCATTCTTGTATCTAAAAGATAGATAAGGAGGAAGAAACATGATGAATGAACTGTTTGTTCTAGGAGAATTGATGGAATCACCACAAAATGGTTATCACTTAAGAAATGCAATGCAGGCTTCTTTAGGCAAAAATCGCAAAGTCAGTTTTGGCGTTTTATACCCATTGCTAGATAAATTGGCAAAAAATGGCTTAATCACTATTACTGTTAATGAAGAAGGCCGTACACAAAAGACTGCCAGTATTACTGATAAAGGACGTCAACGATTTTTTGAATTAATGAAACAAGACGTTCCCAGTGGCGCTCATACAGAAGAAATTTATTTAATCAAACTCGATTCGATGCAACATCTCTCATTAGACGAACAAAAAGAATTGTTAATGGTCTACATACGTGAAAAACAAATCACGGTTGACGAAATCAAGGGCTATTTAAAAAAATTAGACGAAGTAAAAAAAATTGATCATTGGTATGCGACTAAAAAATTAGAATTATTACTTGGAAAAGCCCAGTTAGCAATCCAGTGGGCAGAAGATTTTCTATCAGAACTGCCTTATGTGGAAGAATAAGCATGATCATGGTGTAGAACAAAACGTGACAGTTCTTAACATCAGGTCGATTTTAAAACGTCATAAAAAAGCAACGATACTGTAACTTTTTATTAGTTACAGTCTCTTTTATACAAAAAAATATATATCTAAAAGATATATTAAGGGTGATATTTGGAGGAAGAACATGTCGCAACAAATCAAAATTGCCTTAGTAATGGCAATGAGTTTATTTATGGAAATATTAGATGGTACGATTGTTACAACAGCTTTACCCAAAATGGCGACCACTTTTTCAACAAGTATGTCACAAATCTCACTTTTAATCAGTGCGTATTTAGTCACAGTGGCGATTTTTATCCCAATGAGTGGCTGGTTAGCCAATTATTTTGGTAAGAAAAAAATCTGGCTTCTGGCTGTTTTCCTATTCACCATTAGTTCATTAGGGAGCGCCCTTGCGCCTAGTTTTGGGGTTCTTTTAGGAATGCGAATGTTACAAGGTTTCTCTGGAGCGTTGATGACACCTACTGCACGATTGATCGTTTTTGAAAAAACGCCAGTCGATCAACTATTAAAAATGACGAGTTATCTTGTTTGGCCAGCATTAATCGCACCTGCGATCGCTCCTATAATGGGTGGAGCAATCATTACCTATTTAAGTTGGCATTGGATTTTTTTGATCAATTTGCCAATCGGTATGTCGATCTTGATCCTAGGATATTCATTGATTCCGTCAGACCATGACCTGATCAAAAATAAATTTGATTGGCTCGGTTTTTTGGAAATGGCAACGGCATCCACCTTACTGGTAGTCGGTGCAGAATTATCTTCACGAGACGGTCTTTCATTTGAGATAGCAGGAATTGTGTGTATCGTGAGTGGAATAATATTTCTTTTGTTCACATATCAACATTTAAATAAAGTCGAACAACCCTTATTTTCATTAAAAGCCCTATCAAAAACTTCTTTTAGAATCGGCCAAACCAGTGGGGCAATCCTTTGGTTATCTGTCGGAGCGATGCCATACTTGTTGACGATCTATTTACAAAATATTTTTCATTGGTCAGCAGTCGTTGCAGGAAGTTATGTTATTTTCATTTTTATTGGAAATATTGGGATCAAACCCTTCACGACATCGATTATTCGCTCACTTAACTACAAAGGGGCATTGATTGCGTCATTCCTAATGATTTTGAGTAGTTCTTTCTGTTTAGTTTTCATTGAATCAACCACGTTTCCAGCGATTATTATGTTACTAGCTTTTGCCTCAGGAATCGGACGCTCGCTCGCACTCACAGCGTTTATGGGATTAAGTTTATCAGAAATTCCACCACAAGAACGCAATAGTGCCAATACATTGAATACAGTTGTCCAATCTTTAGCTCAAGGATTAGGGGTATCATTTATTACGTTGGTGATTCATTTATTGGAAATCCAGCTGTCGATTCCACTGGCTTATAGCCTAGGTTTTGCTGTTTTAGGGGCGCTAATGCTTCTGCCAATCATTGAAATCCTAAAAATTCCACAAACAATGGGCATAGCGACAATGAAGAAATAAACCTAAAATAGTAGACAGGTAGATTTATTGAAGAAAGATTTGTACTAAGGGTACTTTACAATCAAAAATTTACTAAAAAACTAGTCCTTCGCTGACTTGATTGAGCGAGGGGCTAGTTTATGTAGTGTTTTATCGAAAAGCCACATTGGTAGTAAGTTGAATAACGACACTTCGATTCAAACAAACGCCAACCCTATTACCAATAAGCAAATCAAGGATCATAGATTAGCGAGTCAGTACAAGCAATTGTTTTAAGTAATTGGCTAAAAACTCTGAATGACTATTCTGATTTTTTGATCAACACAAGAACAAGGAACAATCCAATCTTTCCAAATAGGAAAAATCCTTTGTGTGACTCGGACACAAGTTAGCTTTCCTTAAAATATAATCGAGCCTATTTGATAAAGTTTCTTTGAGTATAGGAGAGGAATGATACCCAGTAAACGATAGTTCAAATCAATGATAATCAACGAGAATGCCTAAAAAATCTGTAATCTTCACAATAGTTCTAGTAAGCGAAGTATCAACGGATTGATTCTTTTAATAAAAATTATTTAAAAATTTTTATTATATAACAAATTAATACTCTTGTTATTGATTTACAATGTAATTGTCAGAACGATAAGCGAGAGGAGAAAATAATGGTTTTTAAATTCTTACAAAAATTCAAAGAAGCCAATCAACTGGAAAGCAACGCCCAAGAAGTGGTTTCCAAACAATACTTAGAAATAAGAAAAACGTCTTTTGTGCAAAAGAAAGATGAGAAGATCGTAATCGACTTTTTAAGTGACATGGATAAAGATTTCGGTAGTAGCCAAGATGATCGAGTGAGGCAAGGAGAACATTTTGAGCAATTTTTAGCAGCAGCTTTCCGATTAGCAGGATACGGGGTTGAGATAACGAAGAAAAGTTATGTCAAAGATCATCGTAAGTATGTGGGAGATGGGGGTGTCGATTTAATTTTGACGAAAGAAAAAAAGCGGATCGCGGTACAAGCAAAATCCAATCGCTTAAACGCAAAACCCACACCGACACTGATTGGACGTAAAGATATCACTAATTTTTCAGGAATTTCAAATAAAAATTGGGATAAAAAAATGTTTATCACCACTTCATTTTTTTATCAACAGGTCTATGAAGAAATTGAACAAAATGAAAAAGCAAAAGAAATCGAGTGGTATGATCGCTACGGGTTATTACAATTATTAAATCAAATCATACCAGATACGATGCTAAAATTTCAGCTTTTAAATTCTTTGCCAATGGGTATAAAAATATGCCCCAAATGTAGCGAAGGAATCATAATTAATTGTCGGAATGGAAAAACCGGCCATCTATTTAAAGCATGTTCCTTACATTGTGGTCATACAGAAAAGTTCAACACAACGGAATGATTGCATTAGTCAGCGATTCTTTTTCCAAAATCTCTACATATACTAATACAGTGATACTTCGATTGAATGCTAGCCAATACTATGGACGCTAAGACAGCGTTATAGTTTAAAAAATCCACAAAAAATATGTGATGCAGCCATACTTGGGAATAATTCCCCGTCAATTTTTCAATAGAAAGAATAAACAGTTCAAACAAGTGATTAAGAAAGGACTCTAGAATGGATAAATGACAAAAATACTCAAAGTAAAGCAAATTGAAGCAATGAAATTTTATACGGATATCTATCGAGAAGCAAGTTCATTCAGAAACATGTGGGTAATCAAACCCTTTTATCTGTTTTTATATGTTCTTAGCCTATGGATTAATACGTTATTTATTCTAGTTATTTTGGGTAGTAGTTTTTTATATTTAACTGGGAAGCCTCATGTTTATAATAATATTGAAACAATCTTTTACCAATTCATCGTGGCGACTGCGTTTCTGTTATTCTGTTACTATAAAAGATATCGAACAAAGCATGGTCGTCCTAAAAAATACCATAATTATTTATATAAACGAAAAGCTGAAAGAATGCTCGACGAACGAAGTATCAATCAATTGATTTTTGATGTGGAATACTTGATCAAAAAGAAAGAAAACCACGGAACCAGTATGTTAAGTATTTACCAAAACTTTATCGTAGCTTTGTGTTTTCCTATCACGATCTATCTTATCCAAAATTTTTTTGAGAAAGGCAGTATAAATTTTAGTACTTTTCTAATCAGTCTTTTTCCACTGACATTCATTTTTGGGATTTTTAAATCGAATAATTTATTTATATTAGTAAAAAGCCTTTATGTTGAAGATTATTATATGCTTGTTCATGTAAAAAAAGAATTAGAATATATGAAGACAATCAAAATAAATAAGACCAAACGTTGAAAATCGGTATTTATGTGTCTCACTCAATCAATAGAAAAATAAACAGCACCTAATCTGTTCCAAAATAGTAAAACCGTCATTTTAGAGATAGGTTATATTCAATCTAAAGCTCAAACTCATCCTCACAATGATATGGGGTCAACTTATTAGTAAATATCTGGAATACGACTAAGGCTAGAGTGCGCGGAATAAATTCATAAAGAGAGGGATATTAGATGAAGTATATCACTAAAAGTTGGTCATTTATTTCTATTTTAGTCTTATTAATCATTTTTGAATTAGTTAACACATATCTTATTTATCAGTTTCCTATTTATTTACGAATAGGCATACTTATGCTCATTGGGTGGGGATATGAAATAATCATAAGACGTTTTTTAAAACATTAACTATAAAAAACTATGGTAGAACATCATGAAAAAATACTATAAGATTATCTCTGATTTACGTTGAGCAACTTTAGAATCAGCGCTTAATACAGCATTTTCAAGAAAATAAGATAGAATTAAAAAAGGTTAGGCTGGTTTCCTACGAGAACTAGCTATAATGATGCTGGAATAGCTATAGCCGGAATAATATAGAGGAGTGAGTTTTCTTGTATAAAAACTGGAAAAAGTATACGAAAAACCATCCATACGCTAGTATTATCATTGTGGCGTTAGTAGCCAGTTTAATAGGTATTTTTATCGAATATTTACTGAATCGAGACTTTCTAAGAAGCGGCTTTGGGGTAACGTTGATTTTGATTATCGGGCAGATAGTTGTTGTAAAGAAAAATAAGAAATAATTTACTGAAATAAAGTGTCGGGGTAAGAAGCGTTTTTGTAGTGTGAAAAATGATGAGTTTATGAAAGATTAAATGATGAATAATGAAACAATTGAACAAAAGAGAAAGGGTATGCTATAATAAACATGAAAAAAGGAACTGCGTCAACAGTTCCCTTTTGACAGCACCGCTAAAGACGGTGGCAAGTTATATAGTTATCTCAAAAAGGAGTAACCAATCTCTCGCTAAAGTGACGGTTACTTCTTTTTGTCGTTTTTGTGGGCTAAGGTTAGAATGCCAAAAATCAGTGTTGCGATCAAAGATCCAAAACTGATCATTAGCCCTAACGCTGCTTCCACAGACAAAAGGCGTCTCCTTTCTCTAAAGTTTGAGATTATGTGCATAAGCACCACCTCACTTCCAGATTGGATAGCCACCGTCATTAAACTTTACTGTCATAACTGATTATAGCATATAGGATTTGTTATTATTACCTTAAAAATAAAAACAACTGTTCTTTTGTTTTGGAAATTGAATAGAAGAATAAGCGTATGCTATAATGAAGATGAAAAAAGGAACTGCGCGAACAGTTCCCTTTTGACAGCACCGTTTAAGACGGTGGCTCAGTTTAATTATAGTTACAAAAAATAACCGTTAAACTGCCTAAGTGTAAATTGCGGTTATTTTTTGTCGTTTTTGTGATTGCTGACTGTCAGAACTAACGTTACAAAAGCTATTGCAAACATTAGCGCTTCAAAAACAGACAAGCTTATCCTTTCTATGGAGCAAGTTACAAATCAACATAGGCCTCACCCCATTTCTATTGGGATTAGCCACCACATAAACTGTGCTGTCTCAACTATATATAGCATATAGACCTAGTTATTTTCTTGAAATTTCAAGTATAATTAGGTCTATTTTTTTGTTTAAAAATAAGAAACCAAGAGGGATTGTGAACTGAAAAAAGATCAAGAAAAAGGAGAAAAACAAAAAATTTTTATCCGTGAAAACGTAAGTATATTAGAGTCGATGGAAGTTAAAGTTATTTAGTCAAATAAAAAAAATTAATGTTGCTTTATAACATAAGAAAGAAACAAAATAAAATAAGATTAAGGGGAACAAAAATCAATGAAACAACCAATCCCGCAGAACAAAAGGTTTCTGCGTATATCCATATCCCGTTTTGTGAGCATATCTGTTCATTACTGTAACTGGCTGACTAAAATTAGTTCTTTTATTTAAAAAATTCAAACAGTTATGACTTTAAAAACGCTTTTTATGATGAGGTAAACTAATAACATCGTTATTAGTTTACAGTTGTATCGTCATATAAGACAAATAAAATAATTGGGAGGATACATATTTTTAAATGAAAATTAGTATTACTTACATCTGATTAGGTTGTCTCTATTACTCCATCAATCTCGATAGGATCAAATGTATTTGCTAATGAAAATACAGAAATTTCGTTGAATCAATCAATAGACAGAACTATTACTGAATAAAAGCTTACTGAAGGATTCAGGCAATTATTTAATTTAAATATTGACGATTTAATCACTATTTTGAAACAATAAGGAATTGATCCATATACAATTTTTACTGCTAGCGAAATAGCATTACAAAGAAGAAAAGAGCTACTTAGGGCTAGGGTAAATAAAGTATTTAATTTCAATAACGAAACAAAAGATATTTATTTGAACTCTTATATTGCGACTACTGCAAAAACTGTTGGGCTTGTAGCGATTGTACATTATGTAGGTTTAGGATAGCTCAAGCTATTAATGGTTCTATCGGAACTACTATTCATACAAGTAAAGGAATGATTATTCGTGTAAATAAACAACCAGGATGAAAATGGGGTTCGAATATTGATTGTTGAGTAATCATAAGTGTACGCAGCCAATAAAGTAAAGAAATCTTGATTGGCTGGTGTTTTATATGAAATATTTATCTAAAATATGGCTATTTTTTCATTATTTAATATTACTAGTGATTTTTGAATTGATTAACATATTTATTATTTATTGTTTTCCTATATATGTGAGAATTGTAATACTTGTTCTCATTGCTTGGGGATATGAAATAATCGTAAGCCATTAAAAAAAACATCGTTATAATCATAAGCAATAAAGAAATTGTTACATAAAATCATGAAAAAAAGACAACAGAATTATCGCTGATTGGTTAAACAATTGTTGGCCAAAAAACAAAAGAAATGATGAAGTACATAGTTAATGGGATAAGCAGTAAATAATAAAAATTAGTTAATGTGGATAAAAATGGTTTGAACAAGGTCATATCTTAAACGTAGATATGACTGTGACTATTAAAATGTGTTAAAGATAATGTCTCACATCCAAATGAAACTTTTTATGGCATTAAATTGTCGTTGTGGTACTCTACATTTGCGACGACTAGAAAGCATTTTCTTTGTTTGGCATAGATTTTATAGTTGTTGTGTTTTTTGTCTAGCTTTTTACTTTCCATAGGATAAGTAAAAAGCATTAAATGAAAAGGAGATGGATACTATATGAAAATAGGTAAACTGATTACTGCTGCTCTTGGTGTGGCGAGCATAGCAAATGAAGCACGTAGTTTAGGACACCAAAATCAAGGAAGGGAATTAGAGCGAAATCCGTATGTAGAAAACTTGGATAGAATTAATTTTTTACCTGATGACATTCATCCACACGAAGTTCAACACTCGAAACACAACAATGGGATGAACGCTGACCAAACCTCAAGACTACTAGACGAAATGCAAAGAGATGATCCAAGACACCCCTATTCAGCTCAAATATCTAAAAAAAAATCTAAAAAACCTAAAAAAAATGATGAAATTCATCCACACAAAGTTCGACACTCGAAACACAATAATGTGATGAACACTGACCAAACCTCAAGACTATTAGACGAAATGCAAGTCGATGATCCAAACCCCTATTCAGCTCAAAAATCTAAACAATCAAAAGAAATTGATGTAGAATTTTCAAAGCATCTCGAGGATCAAAAAGCTCATGACGGAGCAATTTATCAACTAGTGGAAAAAGAGTCAGAATTTATCAAACTCTTAAACGGATATATTACTGAAAAACCTGCAGAAATTAATCTATTAAAATCATACCGTGAGCAGTCTGAAGAATTATGCAAAGAATTACGTCTTGTGAGGAATGATTTAAAAACTTTTGTGAATAAGACAGAACAGAAGTTGGAATCGCTTGAAAAATATTTAAAAAATGATGGAATAGAGAATAGAACAGAAGTAGAAGAATATGAGTTTCGTTACATAATGGACTTAGACAATCTAAAAAACAAAAAAAGGGAGGCCAATAGTTTTTTAGCCAATTGTAGAAAGCTAACAAGATTCCTAAAAAATGAGATAAACTACCTGAGAACCCCTGCAGTGCATTCTCTTGAAACAGAAAGTCCTACTATTTTTTCACAAGAGTCTACAAAATCAAAAGGAACCCATTTGGGTAGCACTTATAAAACAACGATAAGTATGCCTGAAATAACGAATAAACCTACAACAGCGCTACCTACTCTTTCTCCACAAGAAGAATCTATAGCAATAAGATTTGAAGATCTTTCAAGCAATTTCAACATGGCAACTAAAAATATAAAATATTTACGTGAACAAATTAATGAGTTCCATTTACAGTTACGCTCGAATAAGAAAATGTCTCCTAGTGATATTCAGCAGACAGAAAAAAATCTTAATATTTTTGAGAATATCATCCTTCCAACATTAAAGTGTGAAAAAACGAATATTCAATATGCAATAATTAATGAGAAAAATTGTATAGAGTTGCTTGTAAAAAAAGGAAAATTAAGCCCCTCGTTAGCAACAAAGTATACTGATGAATACAATAAACTCATTAATAACTTTGAACAATCTAATAACAGAAGAAATAAAAGAGGCCAGTCAATGAAACCTACTCTTTCAGAAAAACTAACAAATACTGCTATAAAAAATAACAAAGAATTTTCAAGAACTAAACGAGAGTCAACTTTTGAAAGGTAGTCTATAAAAAAGTGTGTAAACCCCCAGAGGTTGTATCAAGTGATGCAGAGAAATTTTTTAAATGGATAAACCTAAAGAAACGAATGTTTAAAAGAATTAGATTTAAAACGTACATACAACATAAAAGACAGAATGAAATAGCTAATAAGTTCAGCAATTGAGGAGATGCTTGTTGAATTACCATGTGCCTGGTCTTTTTTGATTAGTCACTGTATAAACATTATTGTCTTTACCATTACACTCATATCTCTTTATTGGCAGAAGCAGGCGTTCCGATTAAAGCGATCATGGAGCGAGTGGGTCACTCCAACATGAAAACAACTTTAGAAATTTATAACCAAGTAACCAATACAACCAAAGAAAAACTAGTCCAAGAAGTCAATTCTTGGATTTTTTAGTGGATTTGTTTGGAAATATAGGGCTCTTTGTCAAATGATGTTGGTAAAGAGAAATCTTAGAATAATTTGGGCAGAAAGAAGAAAAACTTCTTTCTGTTCTTTTTATTTGGTTAAAATAGTTTTACCGTGTCGAATCATGATCCGTCGTTTGAAATGATAAAAATTTCGAAACCCATAAGCCTTGCGTTTTAATACTTTAATATGGTTGTTTAAACATTCTAGTGGTCCGTTTGAATAACTGTAGCGGAGGGCATTTCGAATCTGTGGCAGAAACTTTATAAATGTTCGCAAAGTTGTCGCATAAGTTTCAGGTAGCTGGCTGACTTCTCTGGATAAACAGTCCTCAAATAGTGAATGATCTCTTTTCTTTACTGCATAAAGAACATCTTGATATAACTGATAGCCTTGTCGTAGATTGGGACAAGTAGCTAACAATCGGTCGACAATCTCACTTTCAGTTAAGTAATCTTTGAAACTGGCACGCCAAACCCGTTTTTCATAGTTCAACTTTGCTTCTTCTTTTTGTAGGAGTTTCCAATAACGTTTCATTTTTCTACCAAGCCCACGTTGATATTGAGAAGTGCTTTTGAGTCGTGCATTGGTTTCCTTCGCTCGATGGTTTAAAAAAGTTCTGCCTATATGTTGGACAATATGGAAACGATCAATAATCAACTGAGCATTTGGGAAAAGCTTTTTAACCAATAAAACTTAATTCTAAAGGATTTCAGGGTGTCTTTTCTATGTTTTTACATTATAAAAAAGATGTTGGTGAATTTCACCAACATCAAAAAGTATAGAGCCGAAATTTCAAGTATAATTAGGTCTATTTTTTTGCTTAAAAATAAGAAACCAAGAGGAAGTGTGAACTGAAAAAAGATCAAGAAAAAGAAGAAAAACAAAAACTTTTTATCCGTGAAAACGTAAGTATATTAGAATTGATGGAAGTTAAAGTTATTTAGTCAAATAAGAAAAAGTGAAGTTGCTTTATAATATAAGAAAGAAACAAAATAAAAATTAAGATAGCTGTAAGATTAAGGGGAACAAAAATCAATGAATGAATCAATCAATCACGAAGAACAAAAGGTTTCTGCGTATATCCATATCCCGTTTTGTGAGCATATCTGTTCATTACTGTGACTATACCCACAAATAAACTAAAGCTAAAGTTTCTGTGTCAAACTTGCAAGCCTATTATCTTTTACATGGATGGCGTTCAGGTATAATTAATAATGAAACAGTCGCTATTAATTGATGAAAGGAGAAAAAATTGTTAGATTTTCATGAGTTATTGAGAAGGTATCAAGATTCATTTATATATGTTGATGAACGTAAGAAAGCAATGAATGTTCTGAAAGAAATAGTTGATGTTGAAGAAAAATCGATTGAGTTTTTACCAGAAAAACGTATCGAATTGTTAGTAACAAATGTCGTGAATTCAATCTATTTCGATCAATCAAAAGAAGTATCAATAAAGCTCTTTTATGTGATAAATAATGAAAAGAGTAGGAAATATTATCAACATCCATCTTTTATTACAGATGGAACAGATTCGTTGCTAGAAGATGACAAGTTATATGTCTTTTTTGATGAATCAGTTGGGATAATTGAAACAAATAGTTCACTTTTGGAGTCTGATGTTCGTATACTTTCTGGTATTACACATGAGAATGTTGAAAAAAAAGATATCTATTTCATGGATTATATTTCTGCCTTTGCACACAGAAATGAAATAGATAAATATTAATTATAAACCTACCATTGGATCATGAAGTATTATTGCTTGATTCAATGGTAGGTTTCTGTCTTTAGGTCCAAAGAAAAAAACAGATACACGTTAGAAGAAAGAGATTCACTCTAAAAATTTTTAAAGTAGAACTTAATAAGAGAAAGAATTTGTCAAACTGTGACGAATTAAAAGTGAATGTATCTGTTTATACAAATCAAACAAAGAACACAAAATCTGAAGAAAAAAACGTTGAAGTGTAGGGGTTAGAGGAATCGGAGAAATTGACGAATAATGTAACTAAAATATCTAAATTAACAGATTCGAAAGACTACTCAAACTTAAGAAAGGTTATGGTAACCGAATATAAAACAGAATTACACGTAGAAGTGATTTTCTTGTATAAAAATTGGACACAATATACCAAAAGTCATTGTATATATTAGTATTAATTTCATTCCAAATTATTATTTAGTTTAAAAAGATAAAAACAATCAATGGATGAAACAACCAATTCCGCAGAACAAAAGGTTTCTGCGTATATCAATGCCCCGTTTTGTGAGTATATCTGTTGTTACTATTAACTAAACTACAGTTATTAGAATTATCATTACGCTTTTTTATAAATGTCGTATAATGGATATAAGTGTATTAGTGAAGGAAAGGCATCCTGAAGTAGTCCTTCATATAATGATCAAAGATTACCAAATAATATTTCTGAAGTGCATTATGCAGCAGATAATATCCGCTTAGTCCTACCGATACAGTATACTTCAAAAGAGTTGGAGGAGAGATTACATGACTGAGAAAGAACAAGTGCAACAAATCGTGAAAAAGTATAATAAAAGTATTGCTGATTTATCAGAAAATGCTACAGCTAAAGAATTTAAAACAGTGATGAAATATGTAGCAGATGAAGCCAATCGCAAGTAACGAAAATTAGTTGGGTTGGATAAATAATTTTGAACAGTGAAGTCATATCTGAAACGTGTATATGGCTTTTTACTCATTAATATTCATTTTAACCTTTGATGGAAAAATCAATCATCCCTTTATTAAATATTTCAGTTCTTATGAAGAATATCCTCTAGCAAACTTCAAATACTGGAGGATTCTTTTTCTAAGCGCTGATTTACTCATAAAAAAGTAGTTGGCTACTTCGTCAAAGTTTCTAAATTTTCTTAGTGCATAGGAAAGCGCTTGATCGTTCGCCATAAGAATACTGACGCCTATATTGGCTCTAAGTTCTTTTTCATAGTCTTCTGGTAAACAGGTGTCTTCTAAATTCATATCAAAAAATGCATGAGATTCTCCAAGATAGGGTATATCCCTATAGTAATGGATGATCTCATGCATTTTTTATAAAGTTTTGGCGTTCAAGCATTATATTTTGATTAATGGTGGTAATAAGCTCACCATATACTTTCGTAATTGATCCAAGCATTTTCTTACTTAAGTTATTTTGAATAGTAATAAGTCACTTCATCTGAGCGTTCATTATAAATAAAGTAGAGAATTAAAAACATTACTTAAAACAGGAAATGTCCAAACGTCGCTATATGTATTTGTAGATATCTTATTCTTTGCTGTTACTACTTTTTTTAATAAACAATGGGAATGGGAAATTTGCGGTAATTGATATTAAAGAGTAGGAAGAATACGAAAATTATAAAATAGCGAAACAAGTTTCTCAAGAATTAATGAAAGCGGAGCAAAGTGGTAGTGTGAGCAATAAAGAGATGGTGGAAGAGGTTGGATTATAGTTGATAGTTTTTCAAATTAGAGTGACAGATAGATTACAATATAATTCTTTATAAGATTGAGGTAGAAAAACAATTGTTGATTTTGAGAATTTACTCAAATCGAGAAGATCTTGTCAAAAAATGTCTGCTCTTTGTGGAAGGTTAAATGTAGAATGATGAAACAATTGAACAAAAGAGAAAGGATATGCTATAATGAACATGAAAAAAGGAACTGCGCTAACAGTTCCCTTTTGACAGCACCGTTTAAGACGGTGGCTCAGTTTAATAATAGTTACAAAAAATAACCGTTCAAACTGCCTAAGTTTAAATTGCGGTTATTTTTTGTCGTTTTTGTGATTGCTGATTGTCAGAACTAACGTTGCAAAAGCTATTGCAAACATTAGCGCTTCAAAAACAGACAAGCTTATTCCTTTCTAGGGATCAAGCCACAAATCAACATAGGCATCACCCCATTTCTATTGGGATTAGCCACCGCATAAACTGTGCTGTCTCAACTATATATAGCATATAGACCTAGTTATTTCCTTGGAAATTCAAGTATAACTAGGTCTATTTTTTTGCCTAAAAATAAGAAATCAGGAGGAACTATGAATTTAAAAAAGATCAAGTAAAAGGAGAAAAAAGAGAAACGTCCGAAAGTGAAAAAATTGTCACAACAAAAAGCGAATAAAGTGGTTTTTACTGGCGTTTGTTTGCTAGTGATTGGCTTCAACTGTTGAAGTAATTCGAGCAAATGTTGTGACAACTAATTTTGATCAACTATCCAAACAGGTGGGTCAATTAGCTAAGTACAAAAATAAAGAAGAAATCTAAGAAGAAGGTTTTATCAAATTATCTTTATAGATATGTAAACGGAAATTCCTATAGAAAATCCAGAAGATCGTTCATTGGCAGAATCAGATGAGCTAACTCTCGAACAAGAGCTACCACTAGATGAGAAAGAGGCGAAAGAGGAGTTTGATGAACCACAGAATCCTGAAGAGCTGGATAATCTAAATGTGACCGTGGATAACTTGGAAGAACTTGCATTAACCCAAGCAGGAAAAGCTTATTTTGATCAAGAACAAGATCAAGAATTACTAACGAAGTATGTGCTACCTATGAATCGAATGGAACAATTAGAACCAGATTTTAGAAGTTTGGAAGAATCAGAAAAACTTTTATTTAGTTCAATCGCAGAACAAGAAAATGAGAAAGAGAACACAAAAAATTCCTTCAATTGATATACGCCCTGGTTTAAGCTATACTGTATATACGGTATAACTTAAGGAGGCGTTTAAGATGGAAATCAAGGAAAGAAAAATTAGAAAAAGTGGAAATTCAATCGTTTTGACTTTGTCAAAAGAAGTATTGGAAAAAATTGGTGTAAAAGAAAATGATTTTGTTTATGTAGATGAAG
This sequence comes from Enterococcus sp. AZ078, assembly GCF_051714985.1. NCBI lineage: Bacteria > Bacillati > Bacillota > Bacilli > Lactobacillales > Enterococcaceae > Enterococcus > Enterococcus sp. AZ078. Next base: position 1,799,996 of record NZ_JBIOSW010000001.1, on the reverse strand, counting down.
AAAAGTTAATTGAAGCCATCAGTAAAAAAGAGCCAAAATCTTCACACGACTTAAAAATAGACCAATTGATTAATGATTCATTTCATGACTATGAACAGATGTACAAGGAGTTGGCAAACCATTGATCAACTACCTGACAGAAAAAGATATCATTAAAATGAATGTCCACTTAATCAGCTGGCAAACACCAAGTGAAATGACCGGTGTAAGAGATGCAAGTGCATTAGCTATGGCTGTAAACCAGCCGCGTCAGGAAATATTTGGTCAAGAGTTGTACGAAACGATTGAAGAAAAAGCAGCCATCTTAGGAATCAATCTTATTAAGAAACACCCCTTTCAAAATGCAAATAAACGTACCGCTTTTATGGCGATGGATGTCTTTTTACGGTTAAATCAGGTCAAAGTATCCTTTAAACAAAACGAAGCCATTGATTTTGTTGTCAAGATAGCTACGCATGATTCAGAAGATTTTGATCAATTAAAAAGAAGTGTTGTCGACACAATTAATGATCATATGATGAACTAAAAATTTATAATTAAGTGTTTTATAAAAAAGAAAGAAGATTGATGAGGAAATCAGTCTTCTTTTTTTGCGTAACAGAGGTGAAAAATGCAAAAAATTGCGTATCTAATTATAACTACTTCTTTTCTCATGTTATTTCCATTTCTATTATTCTTAGTCGTTTTTTCTGCTAATCAAAACGGTGATACTTCTGAGTTTGAACCAACGACACCGCAAGAACAGGTGGCATTAGCTGTTGCCCAATTTGTCCTGGAACAAGGTGGAACGAAAGAATTTGCGGTAGCTTGGATCGGTAATATGGAACATGAAAGTGGATTGATCCCTTCTCGTATCCAAAGTGATTTACCTTTCAATGATCTTTGGGCATATAATCCGAAAATTGGAGGTTATGGTATAGGATTGGCACAGTGGGATTCAGGTAGAAGAGTGAACTTATTAAATTTGGCGAAAAAAGAAAACAAGGAATGGCAAAGTATTGAACTGCAGTTAAATTATGCCTGGAATCATGATAGCTCCGATAGTGAGTTATTAAAAAATATGGCAAACGGAACAAGTATAGATGGTTTAGCTGTTGATATTTTAAAATATTGGGAACGTGCTGGAACCAAAGATGATCTTTTAGAACAAACCAAACGGAAAATTAGTGCCAATCAATGGTATAAACGACTTTTTGAAGGTTCTCTCGGCAGTGGATCTACAAATGTTGGGGGCGGTAAAATTGATCTTTTAGAAGCGGTCATGGGGCAAACAATCAATGGTGGACAATGTTACGGGTTAACCGCCTATTATGTCCAAAAATTAGGTGGACCAGTAATGATGGGGTCAGGATTTATGTATGCGGAATCAATAGGTCGTGATTACAACTGGGAAAAATATGGTTGGGAAGTCGTATTCGATCCTAAGCCAAGCGAGATTAAAGCAGGAGACGTGATAAACTGGTACGCAGGACAAGCACTTTCACCAGGAGTTTATGGACATACGGGCATAATTGCAAGTGTGGAAAGTGAAAAATCGTTTACCACCTATGAACAAAATGCTGAGCAAGGACAAATTTGTGCTCGTTATTCAAGAACATGGGGCAAAGAATTTACTCGAATTGCCAGTGTCGTTAGAAAAAAATAAAAGGAGAATCAAGATGTTTTTAACACATGCAGGATTGACACTAAAAGAAGTAAAATCAAAAACGAACAAACGAACAAAAACGAAATATCTAAGATTCATATATTTAGCGCTGCTCCCTTTCACATTGAGTGGCTGTGTTCAATTAGAAAAGAACCAGGAAGCGACAACGACTGCAAAGGATATCCAGATGATGGATATGGAAGCGGTCGATAACAATGGGACAAAACCGAGCCATGAAAAAAAGAAGGAAATTAAATCAACTAACCAAAATGACAAACAAGCAGACAACAAACAAACAACAGTATCAAAGGAAAAAGAAGACCATACGCAGTTACTTGAAAAGTACGGTGAAGCTTATGCCAATTTTAAAAATCTTAACCATCGGAACGAGCAATTAAAAGATCTAATGACGGAAGAATGTATTAAAATGAACGGCATTGATATCAAAACAGGAAATGCTCTAGGCAGTGAAGGTAAAGTCACGGCGATCTACCAAAATGATCAAGAAGAGTATGCAGTATTATTAGATTGTATTCAGAACGGTTCACCCATTCGTATTTTATTACTAGCAAAAGTCAAAGAGGGGAAAATAGCGGAAATGACCTATAATACGTTGAAGCAGGAGTATTAAAAAAGTAAAAACCATAGTTTAAGATAATTCTTGATTTAAATAGCAGTAAATAATGTAATTAATTAAAAAAACTTAATATGCGAAGTATTTATCTTTGTGATAAACTCTTTATTGAAATCAGAATGATGCACTTTTAAAGGGGAAATATGATGGAACGAGTAAAGTTCTATAGTTTATCAGATTTGTCTATTTCTTATCATATTGATAGATTGAAAAGAATTATAGAAATTTCTGAACCATTAGAAACAGATAGCTTATTAGATGTTTTAGAGTTTTACAATGTTTTAAAATTTATAAATAATAAAGTTTATCCTAGTTTTTTTTCAGAAACTAATGTAAAAAAGGCTAAAAATAGATTTAACAAGATAATATCCATATTTTTTAATAAGTTATCTAAAGAATATATATTACAAAGCTTTCAATACTTCTTCTTTTCGGGTGAGTTGGAAGAAAATATATTAAAAAAGTCAGAAATAAAGGATTTAGATAAGCATAGCCATACTTTGTTTAGACAAGATTTTTTAGAGTGTTTTGAAAAATATAATTTAGATGAAAAAATTAGTGAGAATGACTTATATGAATGTATAGAGGCTTATTCAATTCCAATTTTTTATTTTTTAGATAGCCAGTACTATATAAATAAATTTCCTCTATTAATGAAGAAGATTTTTTTGGGAAATCCTAGTAATTTTGAATTACTTTTAAACAATTATAGTGAAAATGGTTCAAATTATTTTATTCCTACTAACATTACTAAAGACGAAATGTATCAATTTTGTGAAATATATTTAGAATCTAGAGATGCAAATTTAAATTATGTATATTTGATATGGCAGGGAATTCAAGGGATAAAAGAGTTAACTATTGATGCAAAACTAAAACTTAAAGCAAAAAAAAGAAGTGTAGAGTTAGAAGAAGAGATTTTTAACCAAGAAAAAGGCTTAATAAGTAAAGGAACTAAATATAGTTTTGCTGTGTATACAGAAAAAGAAAGTTATGATAACTCCAATGCTAACTTTAAGTCTTTCATTGATTTAAAATATCTAGAAAAAGAGAATTATCCAGAAAATTTACTAGAAGAAATGATGTATTTTGATTATTTTTTTACGGATAATTGGATTCTAAACTTATGTAGTTTTCCTAATTTAGAGTGTTCAACATTTAGTAGAACTTTATCAGGAATTCATACTAAAAAACATTATGAAACTAGTCCGTATTTTACAAATAAGAATTATTTGATTTTATTAACTTTTAAATTATATCAAGAAAAAATAAAGGAAATTTCTAATTCGAGAATAGAAGAATTACTCGCTTTTTTTTTTCAAATTATAGCAAAGAAAATTTTGAAATAGACTGGTTACCATTAGATTTTGCGGATGAAACACAAAAAATAAATATACAAATTAAAAATTTAGTTACTTTAGAAGAACAAATAAGAAAGCAATGGAAGTTGTATTGTGAAGAAAATGAGATAGACAAAGATTTGTTTGTTCTAGAATCAACACCTCGGGTAGCTGAACTTAAAAGTTTATTAAATAAAAAATATATATATGCCAAGAAAGAAAATAATAATGTTAACTTAATTATGCATTTGCTGTTTTGTGACCAATCAGATTTAGTATATATTAATGAAAATCTGCAGGCTAAAAATTTTGTCCAATTAGTTACTAATAATAAAATAAAAAAAGAAGATTTCCATAATTATCAACAGTCGCATATTGATTTTTTAATCGATAATAAAATTATTTGCATAAATGAACTGGGTAATCTTTATATACCTAGAAATCAGATGATGAGAATACCTATTTTTTTAATATTTATAAGTACGGCGTTATACATTATTACCATTGGAACAAAAAGTTAACTTTTAAAAATGTACTAAATCTTCATCAAAAAGAGATCGACAAAATGATTGAAGAAGGTTTGTTAGTAAGCGAAAATACGCTATTTGCTAGACCAGAAGTAGAGTATTTAAACTATATCCTCAATAACTCTACATTCGATAATTCGCTTGGATTAAGAAATAAATATTCTCATGGATCTGTTGTTGAGGAAAGCAACGAGGATTATTTGAGAATATTAATTATTCTAGTTGTTTACGTTATAAAAATAAATGAAGAATTAACAATTCGAGAAAACAATTAGTATTTATATTAGATTTGTTTTACATTGTATGAGGGCTTTTTAAATTAAAGTGAAAGATATTTGTTTTGTTAATCCGAAAATAAAAAGCATAGAAGCGAAAGTTATTCTTTTACTTCTGTGCTTTTTTTATACTTAAGGAGGTGAAAGTTACTGAAAGTGCCAGATTGTAAACCATACCTTAGAGGTTCGTATACGATTATTGACAAAAAGAATTATTTACGCACATTCCAAACCTATTACGATCCAATCCAGGAAAAGACAAGAAAGAAAAGTGTCAATTGGAAAGCAAAAGGTTTCAAAAACGAAAAACAAGCGTTACGCTATTTGAAAGAAAAGATTGAAAAAGAGTTTAAGAATGGTTCGGATTATTCTGAGGGAGATTTTTGTGAAACTTTCGGCGAGTTGTCGGCACTTTGGTTGAAGGCTTGGTCACCAACCGTACGCCAAACGACTGTCCATTATCAAAAAGAAATTCTTACTCGCTATCTCCAGCCGTATTTTCCAGATAATCTGCGACTTCAGCAACTTTCACCTTTGTTGGTTGAAGGCAGGTGGGCAGATATCTTATCCATTCGCTCGAAACAGACCAATACACTTTTAGAAAAAGCAACATTAGAAAAGATTCGGTCATTACTAAAACAAATTTTAGCCTATGGCTATCGGCATGACCTGGTATTATTCGATTTAAATAAGATTGTCTTAAAAATTCCCAATGATCGAAAAATTCGTGGGATTCAGCGTAGGAAGAAAAAGTTTTTAGAGAAAATAGAGATCAGTTGGTTACTACAGGCAATCAAAGAGAAATACGAAACCAACCAAGAGATCAATAAAATGGGGGGATTGTATTTAGATGTGGTAGAATTTATGATTCGTAACGGCTTGCGTATTGGGGAAGTCAGTGCCTTAACGACTGAGAAGGTGGATGTGACGAAAAAAATCATGGTGATCAATGAAGGCGTAGTATCAGCTGGGCGCTCCGTAAAAGCGTATGTACGCAACCCAACGAAAACCATTAGCTCGATGCGAAAGCTTGCCCTAGACAATCGTTCGATTGAGATCATTCAAAATCGGATCAAGTACAATCAGCGACGGCAAAGGGAAATGGAACAGCGAGCTAAAGGAGAATTTTATCAGATACATAAGCGGATAGACCATACGACCTATCGGAGAAAAGTTCCTGTGTCAAAGAAATTTATTTCTTCTAATACAATTTTTCAAACTCAAAATGGTACGCCAGTTGTGTATCATTCGTTTAATGAGTTTATGAATGGACGTGGAAACAATAAAAAACCAGTTCGATGTGTCAAAGATATTTTGAAAGAAAAATATCCTGAATTTAATAAACATGTGACTACGCATACTTTTCGCTACACACATATTTCTCTCTTGGCAGAAGCAGGCGTTCCGATTAAAGCGATCATGGAGAGAGTGGGTCATTCCAACATGAAAACAACTTTAGAAATTTATAACCAAGTAACCAATACAACCAAAGAAAAACTAGTCCAAGAAGTCGATTCTTGGATTTTTTAGTGGATTTGTTTGGAAAATACGGTTAGTATGCGTATATGAGAGGTTGTGAAAGCGATGGTATGCTTCAAGAATTAAGAGCTAAAAATCGAAAATAGCTTTCCATATTTTTGAATTTTTTGAACTTAATTCCGTAGAAGCAATCGCTTGAACACCGTTTAAAGAAGGTCGAAAACAGGTACGACTTTTCGACGTAAGGAGAATTTAGTTTAATGAATGAAACAACCAATCCCGCAAAACAAAAGGTTTCTGCGTATATCCATATCCCGTTTTGTGAGCATATCTGTTATTACTGTGACTAAAAGTTTTAAATAATACAATTTTATTAATTGTTAAAGTTGACTTGATTTCATTTTCATATCTATATAAAAAAACATAGTACATCGAAAGTGTGCATTGATGTACTATATCCATTCTTTTGATTTAAATAAATTAAATCTATCTGGTAGTAAAAATTTAAATTTAAGTCATAATAATTATATTAAAATTTTTAAAAGTTAAGAGAGCACACTAATAAAATAATTGCGAAGTTTTTCATCTTCAATAAAAATACGGATACCATCTATACCTCTAGTCATCAAAGTGTAATAAATATTTTTTATAAACTCTGTAAACTGTTCTTCTGTATATTCTTCTTGTATAGGTTTTCCATTTCTATCATAGTAGTTATCTTTTAAACCAATAATTTTATCATTAGAAATAGTTAGATCCTTTCCAATTATTAAACCTACACAATTGATATCAATTCCTTGAACAGCATGTATAGAACCAATTTCCTCACAACTGTTCTTTTTGTTTATCCAGTTTTCATGTGTGCTATTCCAGTGCCACTTTTTATCGCCTTCAAACCAATCATAAGCATCTTTGTCTTTTTTGCTTAGCCACTCTCTTGCATATCCAGCAATCACACGGTTTTGACTATCTTGAAGTAAATTATCCATTCGCTCAATATAATCAAATAATTCTGATATTGAATTTACAAAACCAAAATAACTGTCTTTATCATTATTTCTAAAAAGTGAGTGATCAAAAGAATTATCATTAGAAATTTGAAGAGCATATTTTATTCCTTTTAAATAATCATCAGACGTATATGTCTTTCCTTCATCGTGAATATTAATTCTAAACTGTGTTTTTAGTACAATTTTCTTAAACTTGTTATTAAGAATATAGTTATCGTAGGTATATACCGGAATATCAGAGGGTCTAATTGTCTGATATCGATCATAAAATAAGACTAGGGAGGATGTACATTCCCTTAAAAGTTCTAAACTATTTTTGTCTTTTTTATTGTTAAAGTATTTAAGTTCAGATGGGTGGAGCTTTCCATAGAATCTAGGCAAACGATGTGCCTCGTCGACAATAATATAGTCGAAGTATTGTTCACTTGTTAATAGAGATCCCCAAGTACCTACTTGTACATTCTTATTAATACCATAGTCCTTGAAAATTTTTTTAGCATTTTCTCTCCAATTTGCTTTTATAACAACTCCAATTTTTTTGGTACCGTTAAATTTATCAAAAATTTGCGCAACTAAGTTAGTCATTAACACTGTTTTGCCAGTTCCAGAACCGCCTTCAATTATATAATTGTTACGATTGCTTGTGATTTGTTCAATTATTGCTTGTTGTTGATCTGTGAGATCCATAAAAGGAGAGTATTTTGCTAGTATTTTTTGTTTTAAAGTACTTATTTTTGTATTGTTCGTTACTCCTAATCTTGTTAATTCTTCTTCCCATAGAGGACAAACTACTAATGATTCTAGTTCTTTAACATCTTGATAGTAATTAGAATTATTACCCATTGTACGATTATCAATGACAACTTGTTTTTTTCTTTTTTCGTTATCAGTTACAAATAAAGTAATCAAACGTTTTTCAAGATAATCAAGATTTTTATCAATCAATTTTCCATAAATAACAATTAGTCTATCATAATTTTTCATGACAAAGTTTTTATTAGAACTACTATTATGCTGTTGGTGACGTCTTAACAAATTTTTAGTTTGTCCTATATAATATTTCTTTTCTCCAACATAAACATATACAACGTCTCTATTAGACAACAAATGTATTTCTGTCCCGGATAACTCTTTTGTGTTTAACTTTCCATCTAATTCTATATCCATGGTAATAACGTTATACTTTCTAAGCAAAGTCAATTCAACTTCCTTTCTTATACTAAGTATACCGTATGGTTATTTAAAATAGAACTTTTCTTATAATTTAATTTTAAAAATTACTATAGAAGATTGTGTTACTTTTTAGTACACTTTCCTAAGTTTTTTTATTAATTAATATGCATTAATGATGTTAAACTTAAACTTTCTGATAAAATAGTATATATTAATCAAACTGATGTATAATAACAGTTGACTTAGACAACAAGTAAGTTCAATAAGTAATTAAATGCACTATAATCAGATTGGAGACACAATGCATTCCTTTAATATTGAGCAAAAATATTCTAGAAAAGAAATACGTAAGCTCCTAGGATATTCTGAACCTGAAAAAATTGGTGGAATTTGGAGCACGGGGTATGTTCGTCATGAAGATGAATTTTTTATTTTTACTAATATATTGTCTGCGGGGAGAACTGGACATAATTATGGCAATAGGATAAAAGGGAATATTTTATACTGGTACGCAAAAGAAAATACTACTTTTAATACTCCAACCATTCAAAAGATGGTAAGTGGTGATTACCCGATTCATATTTTTATTAGAGAAAATAGTAATGATCCTAAATTTGAATATAAAGGATTAGGAATTATGGTGGATTACGAAGACAGAAAAACAGCTGCCATATCATGGAAGATGGTTGTGCCAACCGACTCAGTAATTATCAAAGAACAAACTTTAAAAAGAAAAAAATTTTTAGAAGGAAGAAAAATTAGCAGATACGTAAATATTTACGAAAGAGATCCAAAAGCAAGGAAAGCATGTTTAGCTCATTATGGATATAGATGTGTAGTCTGTAAATTCAATTTTGAAGAAACATATGGGGAAATGGGTAAAGAATTTATTCATGTTCATCATGAAAAAGAATTAAGCATGATCGATGAATCCTATGAAATTGATCCTATTGAGGACATGAAGCCTGTTTGTCCAAACTGTCATGCAATGATTCATAGAAAGAGACCTGCTTATACGATTGATGAGCTTAGAGAACGATTAATTTAATAATATAATTAAGGGAATGAATGTTCTTTATGAGGTCATTCAACAATCGGAAAATCTTACTCTAAAAATGAGATCCATGCTGGTTTGGAGTTCTTTTTCACAGTTTTCTAGTAAGTCAATTTTCAAATTAGCCATATTTTTAATAATTTAAATGGAATAACATTTTTTATAATTAGTGCATGAGGTTGATCACTTTTATAGGGACGTCTCCTGTTTAAGTGATTATCCTTATGTATTTCTAATTTGTAGAGTTTTTACTCGTGCTAAAGTTTATAGAAAATCTGAGCTTAGGATAATGCACATTATGTAAACTAAAAAACTAGTAATAAATGTATGAGGATATTAGTAGTTTTAAACTAGTCTCCTTGTTTTTTTATAGTACAAAGTTGTGATTTCTGTTAATTAGCATATGTTAGTGATTATAAATTGAAACTTTTTGATTTTTAAGAATAAATATTAGTCAAATATGTTCCATCTATTAAAAATAAAGAAACATATAATTTGTCGACAGATGAATTTTCAAATTACTCAATAATCAATTAATAAAGGCTCAGATATTGATCGCGTAGCTGATATATTAACATAGTTATTGTAAAAAAAAAGAATATTGACGATTTTAATAACATGTGAGATAATTAACATATGAACAATTGCCTAAGGATTGCCTGCTAAAAATTTGTCATTTGGGTTATGACGGCATGGAAAAGCCCTGACTTATGTTTTTGACGAAATGAGCGTATGCGAATATGTTTTACAAGCATAATAGTTATTTACTGAGTAACGTGAGCAGGGATTTGCGGTTGACTATCGTCAGCTAAGTAAGAGTGGAGCGTTACTAAGGCTGTTTAACAACTTATACTGTAATTATTAGAGCAGGGGGGTCATAATTAAAGACCTACAAATTACAGGAGGTATAGTGCTATGAAACTTAAGCATAGAATTGTTCAAGTTAAACAGTTGCTAAAAGAACAAGTTTGCGAAGATGATAAATTTAGTTTAGCTAAAGCTTTCGATCTATTCGATAAGTTGCAAACGATTGTATGGATCGTTAAAATTATCTCTATTATTTTTGTGTTCATTCTTTCAAGATTTATTGAATTAGCATCAGTTCTGAAAGCATTCTTTGAATTTTTAGAGAACTTAGCTTCAACTCTTTCTTATAAAAATAAGAAGGAGTTTTTTTATGGACTTTTCTAATACGAAACTATATGGTGTATCAAATAAAAAATATTTATCTGAGTTGATTCATCTGGAGCTACATACTTTAAAAAAGGTTGATCAATTTTATACTGTGGCACCATTTGTAAAAAATATAAATGACAAGGAAAGAATACTATATAATCCGACTCTTCCCCATAAAATAGCTTTAAAAAGAATTGTTAAAATGTTAGGATATATTGGCTTTCCGGATTACTTATGTGGCGGTATACCCAGTGCCAGTTATGTTTCTAATGCATCAAGGCATTTAAATCAAAAAAATCTTCTTTTATTAGACATTACAAACTTTTTTCCTAGTACCAGTGATTCTTATGTATATGATTTTTTCAAGAATACGTTAAATCAATCCACAGATATTGCAAAAATAATGGTGAATTTAACTACCGCCAAAAATGAAAGTAACAATGTGAGATTCTTACCTCAAGGCTATTCTACTAGTCCTATATTAAGTTTTTTGTCATATTTTAGAATGTATGAACAATTAAATGATTTTTCTCTAAAGAATAACTTGGTTTTTTCTGCATATTACGATGATTTTACCTTTTCTTCTAGCAAATTTATCCCAAAGTACTATTTAAAAGAAACAACAAAGATCATTAATAAATATGGTCTCAATGTTAATGAGAAAAAAAGTAAAATAGTGAAAATAAATCATACCAAAGTTACAGGTGTAATAATACACGATGAGAAGATAAAAGCTGCCAAAGGATTATTTAGAAAAATGTATGAATGTTATCTGACGTTACTAGATGTAGATGTCCATAATAACTTTTATAGTAAAGATGACCTTATAAATACATGTAATAAAATGCAAGGTTGCCTTGCAGCTATACAGTCTATTGAACGAGACAGAAATTTAGAACATTACCAAAATATGATTCGATATATTCGAAGAAAATACGATGTACCTGTATGTAAGAAACGCATTAATAGATAATAATTAAAAAAGTCTGTGGCTGAAAAGGTGGATTATAAAAAATGAAAAATTTATGGTGTGATATAAAGAAGTTTTTCGTTCACGATGTAATGAATTATTTTATCATTTATAATAAAAAATATAGTATTGTTAATACTGCTATTTTAGGAACAGTATTAACTTGTCTAGCAGTATTTATAGATAATAAAAATAGTATTTCCATCTTACTAAGTAAAGTACCAATTAATATAATTCCGGCTTTTTTCTTGCTTGGAGTTATATTGTTAATTTTATTCTTTATAAAATACAAATTATTAAAAAGCATCAAATATCCTCTTACAAATCGATTTGACTATCTTCTTCTGTTAACTATAGTTACGTCATTATTATTTACCTCTGTATCACTATTAATTAAGAGTAATCTCCCATATAAAATATTATTTATCAAATGTTTGTTGATCATTCTTTTCATATTGTTAATAGTTAGAATTTTAAATGTAGGAAAAATCTTTGAAGAAAAAGAATCGACCATTATCGATTTAAAAGAAGTAATTAATGGAGAAATATCTTATGATAAGCAGTTTTTAATACGTGAAAATGCTGTTGGATATGATTTATTGGATAGAAAAAATCAAATAAATGATTTGATAGAAATTATGAAAGAATACAACTCTGCAGAAAAATTTGTAATTGGTTTAGAAGGTGCATGGGGCTCTGGGAAAAGCACTTTTCTTAATAATATGAAAAAAAATATCAGCCAAAACAAAGATTTTGTAGTAGTTGATGATTTCGAGCCATGGTTATCCGAAAATAAAGAGGCATTACTGAATAATTTATTGAATACAATTTTAATGAAATCGAATCTAGATATTCCTTCAAAGGAAATTGATGTATTTATAAAAACGATTAGTGAACTTGTTTTAGGAAAAAAATATACGAAGCCAATTATTAAAATAATAGAAAACATCGATCAAAAAAGAGAGTCGAATATTATTTCCGATATAAATTATATGATTAATAAAAACGGGAAAAAAATTATTTTTATAGTCGATAATTTAGACCGATTGAAGCCAGATAATATATTCCTAGTTTTGAATATAGTCAATAACGTCCTTAATTTTGATAATTTAATAATAATTCTTTCTTATGATGAAGAAGAATTGAGTAAAAGTTTAGAGAGAATAAATGTCAGTCCACATTATTTAAATAAAATAGTTCAAAAGAAAATTGTATTACCCGTGTTAAGTAAAAGTCAAGCTAGAACTATTTATTATAAAACATTCATAAGTCTATTTGATGGAAAGAATCTCGAGTATGATGCTGCTGATATTCAAAGTTTTGTAAATATATTAACTGATAATCAAGTGAGTTTTCGTGAATTCAAAAGGTTCTTAAATTCCAGTGTGCTACCTTTTATCTTTAATTCAAGAAAAATATCAATTATCGATTATTTAGGGATGGAATATATACGTATGTTTAATAATGATTTATACAAAACTATCTATTCTAATTCACATTATTTTATATCTAGTGATAAAGGAATAAACGAAATTCTTGGTTATATAGATAATGAAGAATTTGATGATGAGATGAATACATTCTTTGAAAAAGTAGGCATAAAAAAGGATATATACGGAAATTTGCTAGGATTATCATTCCCTTATGTAAAAAAATTTTTAGAGTCACAAGTTGACTACAAAAAATATGTAAATAATTCCCCCAAAAATCCATCATATCAAAAAGTTCAATTTAATAAGCGTATCAGCAGTGCAAAATTCTTTGATCTTTATTTTACAGAATACACAAATTACGACTCTGAATTAAATGATTCTGTTAAAGACTTTATTAAAAAAATTAATAGAAATTTTCAAAATGAAGGTATATTGAATAAACTTATGAATTTTATTTTAAGTAAAGACGATAAAAGCCAAACAGAATTTCTTTCAGTTTTTTCCTTGCAACTATCAGAATTACAGCCAAATGTAACTAAACAGTTAGCTATTTTATTTTTAAAAAATTATTTTAGTTTTGGGGATTATAAAGAATTTTTAATTATGGGAACTAAACTTCGTGCAGCGCAAATAATCTCTGAATTAATAGAAAATTTGGATGAGGATGACTTTCAAAGTATCGTAGGACCAGAAATCATTAATTATGAAAAAATTATTATGATATTAAATATTCGTTATTTTCTGAAAAATTCTGTAAAAATTGCTCGAAATAATTTGAAATATCTAGAACAAGAAATTTACAACTTTGTTGAAAAATTATTAGATAGTGAATTTGATTTATTTGAGAAAGATGTGTATATAAGAAAGCATTCAATAAAAATTTACGGCTATTTAGAAGAAACTGGCTCTTCAGATAAATTTAAAAATTATTTAAATAATTGTATTAATGAAGAAAATTATTTCAGAATATTAAATGATTTAGTTACGGTAAATTCCGATTATTTAGGCGTTGTATACTCAATGATTTCTGGATTTGAAAAAATGATAGATATAGAAAAATTGAGATCCTATGGTAATGTGGTACAACCTGTAAATGAACAACAGATCCTGTTAAAAAAAGTATTTGAAAATCATTTGGAAAAAGAAAAAGAAGAACTTGATGAAATAGGAATACGTTTGGTTAGTCCTGTAGGCCTTGGAGTAGTAGATGGATAATCACAGAATATTTAATTTTGATAAATTAGATAATAAAAGTGCCACTTCAAATCTGCAAGGGCTCAATACTAGTGCAATGGAACGTATCGTTAAAAAGTGCCACTTCGAAATCACAGTGGTTGAATACTAGAGGTGGAAAACAAAACCTTGATAACTTCGATGAAGAATAAAGGAACTTTAATTAGCTGTATTTATATATACCTTTAAACATAGAATAAAAAATGCCCGAGACTTGCTGATATAGGGAATACCTACAGAAGTGAATAACCTCGTGCATTTTTTGAATTGTTACTTTTAAAATAGAAAAATCTTTGAATACCAATTTGAAAAATCATAAACTTTAAAATAGAGTATTTTAGAAATCAATTTTCGACTAGAGAGGTCTGTTCTAGTTGTACGATCATTTGTATAGAGAAGTGTTAAATTTCTATCTTCTGGTATTCATTTTAACCTTTGATGGGAACAAATCAAACATACCTTTATCAAATTCTTTAGTTATTAATTCTAAAAATAATTACTCGTTTAATAATTAGATACTAATACTATGGTTAAATATCAAATATTATATGCTGTAAAAGTTTTTTAGTATCTCTTGTCTATTTTTATAGTAATAATTTTTAAATAACTTGAAAGCTTCTTCTGAAGTATATCCTCCAGTAAATTCCAAGTGCTGGAGGATTCTTTTTCGTAGTGCTGCCTTACTCATAAAAAAGTAGTTAGCTACTTCGTCAAAATTTCTAAACTTTCTTAGTGCATAGGGAAGTGCTTGATCGTTTGCCATAAGAATACTGGCGCCTACATTAGCTCTAAGTTCTTTTTCATAGTCTTCTGGTAAATAGGTATCTTCTAAAATCATATCAGAAAATGCATGAGATTCTCCAAGATAGGGTATATCCCTATAGTAATGGATGATCTCATGCATTTTTGTAAAATTTTGGCGTTCAAGCATTATATTTTGATTGGTGGTGATAATGATCTCACCATATACTTTCGTAATTGATCCAAGCATTTTCTTACTTAAGTTATTTTTGAACTTGTAGTCCATGAATTCAATATCTTCAACTTCAGTCATATAGCTCTCAATATCGAAACATTTCACTTGTTCAATTTTTTTTGAACAGTAATAAGCAACTTCTTGTGAGAGCTCGTTTGCAATATCTGCAGCTTCAAAATAAAGTTCTTCGGAAATTGGATTCAATGCAATAGTTCTCCTGGTTTATTTTTTTCTTTCTTTTCTTGCCTTTGCTCGTTGAACTAAAAAGTCCATGTATTCATTTAATTCTTCTTCAAGTTCTTCAATGTCTTCTACTTCCATATCTGCTGTATTCAATCTGAAATGAGAAAGAATACTATCACCAAGTTGATCCTCTTCACTGCGTTTGGGCGGGGTCGGATCAGAGGTTCTATTTAATAAAAAATCTGTAGAAACATCAAAGAAGTCAGCTATTAAAGCTAATTCATTTTCACGAATAGGTCTAGAACCTAATTCGATTTTTTTATATACACTTATGTTTAAATCGATAGAATCAGCCACTTCTTTTTGAGTGAAATTTCTATCTTCTCTTAATTGCTTAATTTTTTCATATACTTCCATTTCAGAACTCCTAGCTCTATTTTAATATAGTTTATCACATGAATTTAGGTATAATTGAAAAAAGTTCCGTTTTGCTATTGACGGTTCTTATATAAGATGGTATAGTTCTGATATAGAACTTAAAGTTCTTTTTAAAAATAAAAAATAAACAAAAAAGCGTTCACGAGAAAGAAAATGAATTCCATTCCGCAAACACTCAAAATAAAACCTAGACAATTTTATTTTAAGTGATTTGCAAGAATAATACAAGGATGAAATTTTTATTCGAGGTTATAAGTCTTGTTGAGGTGGGGTGTACCAGCCGATGAATGGCACATAAGGTGGCAATGGAATCTTTAAATAGAGCCATACTAATGGTTTTTCGAGAGTAGAAGGTTTCTGGCTTTTATCAAGGACTAGGTTTTCCGTTTTGACTACAATCTTTGTGGTAGGGCATTGAAAACATTGGAGTGATTTCCGCTTGATAATTGAAGGGTGACTATTTTTGAATGATCTGATCATTTCCTATAACAATGTCGTGAGATAGGTTGGAAGTGATTACTGAAACGTATCAAATGAAAAGATATGTGGAAGTTTAGTAAAAGGAGGAGTGTTGTACACCGTATATCGTAGGTCTATCTAACGTGCCGTCATACGAGTTGATCGTTAGCCGTTGAAGATGATTCTATGAAATGAATGGATGTGGGCTATTTCATAGCGCAAGCGAACTTTTAACCTATTATCAGCATGTAAATGCGCATTCTACTACGATGAATAAAAGAATCAATATAATCATAAGAAGAGAAAATCTACTGCTATTACTTACATAAGATGCAGTAGATTTTCATTTGGATAAATGTGCACAGCTAGAAATATTCTGGTTGTGCTTTTTTATTATAAAAAGTGATTGGAGGTAGGTGATCATTGGGGGATATTTATCTTTCATTTATAATGTTAGGTATACTTTTGTATACAATCATTTATGAAATTAGAGATGAAGAGATAGGGATTAGATTAGTCGTTTTTCTATATTTTCTACTTGAATTAAGTAAATTATTCTATCTATTAAGGAATAGATAAACTCTTTTAAAGAATTGGAAGAATAGAAATACTAGGAAAAGAATAAGTTCTGTATGCGTGAAAAAATAGTTTTGTATTTTAAAACGATATAATTTATGATGAATTCTGAAGTTTGGAGTTCTTGGTTTGAGTCCTACAGTTTTTCTTATTCGGTTTAATTCATTGTAATAATTTTTGGAAAAACGCTGATAAATTTTGTTGATTTCTCTAATTTTTAAATTTTTTCTTCGTTTTTCAGTAATCATTTCTAAGGGGATCAATAAGGAATCAGAAATATAGAACAGTAAATTTTCATTATCTAGAGTTTGATATAATGCTGATAAATTTTTTATAATCTCTTTTTTATTACTTTCTGTGATGTTTACAAATAAGTAGCATTCTATATTTTTATAGAATGGGATAAAGATTTTTTCTATTAGCTTAGAAGCATATTTTTGTGCAAAGGGAAATGAATACATTTTTTTAGCATTGACTATCGTCCAGATTAAGTTAATAAGACCAACAATTGAATTAAAGTTGTTAATATTCAAGTTATATAACTCCTTTATAATAATTTTGAACTAAATATAAATAGTATAGCAACATTCTTTAAAAATGAGTAAGAATATTTAATATGTGTTATTTATTGGTTTTTACAGTAAGTTGTTATACGAGTACAATTATTTAATTACTAAATACTTTTTAAAAATTATTCTAACAAAAAAAAGTAAAAATTAGAATAATTTATGTTATTTAATTCAAATGAAATATAAGTAATGTGGATTTACAGTGCTAAGTAGATTTCCAGTAGAGATATAATAATTAGTAGCAGAACTAGAAATATTCTGGTTGTGCTTTTTTATGATGTTTAATGAAGAGGTAAAATTATGTCAAAGAGAATCGAAACATTTAAAGAGTTCGAGGAACACTGGGGTCGATTGGAACAGGAATTTCTTAATTGGATTGATCAAGTGATTTATAAAGCAGGAATAGATAAAAAGGAATGTGCGGATGAGATCCACCAAGTCAAATTATGGGTGGGGCGCTTAATGGAAAATAGAGTAAGGAAACTTATTGATAAATTCTTTGATGAAGGAATAAGTGATGAAACAATACAAAAAGCATTTGACCAATCAGAAGAATCATTTAAAAGACCAGTTAATGAATTTATTGCAAGATGGTTAAGAAATAGATAGCTATGAATGGATAGCTTTTACTAGAAAAAAAGGGATAAATTCATAATGAAAAATGAGGTGATTTATTTAAACGCTGGTGTTGAAAGACGTATTTAAACAAGGAGCAATCAGAAAAGAGGTGTTTCATGAATACTACAAAAAAGAAAACTGAGTTTTTTTATGAAACTTTTAGAGAATTTAAAGATAAAACTTTAGGAGATTTGGCGTTTATTGAGAGTTTAATAAAAGAAAATATTAGAAAAGACACAGTGGTAAGTAACTCTGCATTATTGGATGACACACATAATGAATTAATGAAACAAATTGATAAAAGTTTTAAAAAATTATCTAAACAATGTTCTACTGAACGAGTTGAAAGTTTAAGAGCGATTCATCAAAAAGTTAAGCATGAATTTATGCTAGTTATTGATCCATTAAAGGAAACACTAATAGAAAAACTAAAAAAATATGAATTAGATTCTGCAGAAAGTGGAAAATAATAATATGTTTATTTTTAAGGAATAAAATTATGGAAAAGAGGGATAAATTCAGATGGTAGTGTTACTGTCAAAATTTGAACAGGGAAAAATTACTTTAACTTTAGATGTAAAAAAGGTAATGATAAAAGTGCTAAAAAAGATGAATGCTGAACAAATTAATATTGAGGGTTGGACATTAGATGAACATCCACTTGATACAATTTATTGTTTTTATCATCCAGAAAGCAAACAAGCTTTTGATATTTTAGTTTCTGATAAAGGGAATCTAGTTCCGTATTATTCAGGAAAAGCCACAGAAGAAGGAATAAATTCGTTTCCAGCACCAACGATTCAAGAAGCGATTCAAAAATATATGATTGAATAACATAAAATAATATTTATTATTTTTAAGCGCTATCATATAATATAATCAACAGGGGGACACCTATAAAAAATGTCAATTATTCTGTCAATTAAATAATTCTATGTAACGTTCTTCTGTAATAAAAATATAGAAGGTGACTACTATAAAATTTAATTATGCTTTGTACAAAAATGATCAAACAGAAGAGCGGATGTATGTAGATCAAATTTTACACCATCAAGATTTTTTAGAAATTAAGGAGAATCTGTACTGCCCTGGTTCGGGATGTGATGCAAGACTGAGTCTTACAAGGTTAAGTAATGGAACTAACTATTTGAGAAAACATAAGTCGTATCAACATAATGAAAGTTGTGATTATTTAGAATCAGAGGAAGTAGTTGAGAAAAGTACTATAGAATATATTTCGGAAAATGGGCGTATGACTGATGACGGAATAAGTAGAAGAAAGCGAAGTGCTATGGATACCTTGAAAAAGTATCTCAATCCATCAGAACCTGCTAGAGAAGAAAGTAAACCTAAAAACAAACCTATAAAGAAAAAAGAAACAAATGAAAAATCTGATGTTAAAATTACTACAAGAGTTATATATGATCCCGATGCAGAAATTATTCAAAAGAGTGATAAGAATGGTAATACAAAAATTATGGAAACTCGTTTTTATGAAAGATTGCCATTTCAAATATCTATAAATGATTCGAATAAAAACTTAAAAACTTCTTCTGTTATTGAAGATTTTATTTTTAATGAGAGTAGCAAATATGTAGAAATAAAGACTAGTTTGGAGAATGTAAAGGTTAAATTTATTTTACCAGAGGCTTTCTTTAACAATTCAAGAAGTCGACTTGTTCCTGATGAATTGATGGGATACTTAAAAATTATTAGTGATTATATTGCCAAGTCGGGTAAAGAAATTTTTTTAACAACGATGTGCCAATCTCAAAGAATTAATTTAGAAGATATAAAACTTTGGATATTTGAGCCAGAATTTATGTCTTTTCAAACAAGAAATGGCGATGAATTTACATCTTTAACTAATTTTGTAATAGCAATACAAACAAAATTAATATGATAAAAAAGTGCAACCAGAAAATTTCTGGTTGTTTTTGTATGACTCTTTGTCAAAAGATGTTAATAATGAGAAAACTTAGATTTTGAAATAGATAAATTTTTTTAAATAACCTGAAGAAATTTGTTTAAGTGCTAGAATAGTTAGTTGTATTTAAAACATTAAATAGCCTTTAATAGAATTGCTTGTATAAAAGTAATTAACTATAGTTAGGGTAAAACGTTTGAAGAAAGGAGTTTTGACGTGCTCTTTACTCTAAAAGAAATCCAAAAGCGGGTCAAACCAGTGGCTGAAAAGTATGAGATTCCTGTGATTTATCTTTTTGGTTCGTATGCCAGAAATAAGGCAACTACGGAAAGCGATATTGACTTTTTAGTGGAAACCAAAGGAATGCCTGAAACTCATTATTGGGTACTTTATGGTGAATTTTTTGAAGAATTGAAAGAAGCAGTATCCCATGAAATTGATTTAGTTGAGATGGAAGCATTGTCTGAACAAAATGTAACTGATTATCAAAAGCAATTTTTAGAAAAAATGATGAAGGAGCGAATAAAAATATTTGAAAAATAAGAAAGAAGACGATTTACGTATTTTAAAAGGATCACTGATTTATTGTGAAGATATTGAATTAACACTCCATCGTTTTGGTAAGAACTACGAAGTTTTTGCACACGATTGAGTGTTTTTTCATGCTGTCAGTATGTCTTTGATGCAAGTAGGAGAAATAGCGAATAAACTATCAAATGAATTTAAGGAGCAGACGAATAATCAAGTGAACTGGTATAAACTTAAAGCAATTCGTAATTTATTCGCTCATGCTTATAGTAATGTCAGTAAACGGCATGTTTGGCAGTTTGCAACAGTTTTTATACCTGTGTATGCTGACTTTTGTCGTCAAGAAATAAACAAACTAAATGAACAAAAGAATTAAAGGCTAGTCACTCAACTTTATTTATAGTGACTATTTTTTTTACCCAAAAAATTAGAGGAAAAGAGGAATTTATATGGAATTTGCAATTGCACAACCTCAAGAAACATTTGGCAAATTAGAATATGTTGGTCGAAAAGATGAATTTGCAGAATATGTGAATGGATCTAGAAAAGTAGTAGGTCATTATCATGCATTATTATCGGTGAAACAACAGGAAACAATTGAAGTGATTTTACCCAATCGAGGAAACTCCTCCGTTTTAAAATTGAATTATGGGGATGAAGTCGTTTTAAAAGAGGTACGGTGTGAACCATTTTCACAGGCTGCAGGCGATACTGGAGCTGTTTCTGGTTGGATGATTAAAGTGAGAGAAATTGAAAAAGTAAACTAAGGAGAGTATACGATGGCAAAAATGAATGAATTAAATCAAGGAATTGCTTTGGATGTTGAAAAATCATTTGGTAGTTTAAAGTTTTTAAGAATGAAGGAAGACAAACGGAAAGAAGATGAGGAAGGAGAATTAGTATCAACACAAAGTCGTTATGTGGTTCAATCAGAGCGACAACTATCAGAAGAAGTAATTAGCATCGACATTTCAGTGGAAAAGAAAATGTTTCATTTTGGCGATATTGTCCAATTGGTTAATCCAAGAATTGAATATTACTCCTTCCGTCAAGGGAGACGTACTGACAATTATTTAAAAATTGTGGCAGATGATATTGTCAAAATGAATCCTAGCAAAGTAGAAGATAACAAGAAAAAAGTAACCACTGAAAGTAAATCATGATGCAGGAAAATACGCATCGAATAAAGATAAAATCGCAGTATTTTTCTGCCGTTGCTAAAGGGTTAAAGACATTTGAAATACGTTACAATGACCGTCAGTACAAGGTGGGTGACAAAATTATTTTACAAGAAATCGATCGTTTAGGTAGTTATACAGGACAAGAAATACAAGCGATTATTAGCTACCTTACTGATTACGAACAAAAAGAACATTTTGTTGTATTTAGCTTTAAGAAAATAATTAAATGGGAGAATGAATGTGAAGCAACTAAAACGTCCGACACGAAAAATAAAAGAGGCTCTAATGAGCAAACATTTGAGCCCATATAATTGGTTTGTTGAACGGAAAGCTGGCAATAAAGTCGTGCTCATTCACCGTTACACAGGTACTAGACGTGAATTAACAGTGAAATAACTATAGGAGGGATGCAATGAACTTACTGATAGAAAGACTTGTCCTATTATGTTAAAGGAGATTTTTAAGTATAGAGGAAGAAGGATCAGAAAGTTTCATTTACATTTTTTATTGATCCACCATTTGGTGTTCCTTTGTCCTTTTTTAATTCCATTAGCTTTCTTGGGTTATTATTGGATTTATCCGATAGTGATGAAATTAACTGATCCGCAACAATTGATTTTACCTGCGTTAGTTGTTTTCCCCTGGCTGGTTCTAGCGAATCTCTTTATCTTTACCATGATGCGTATATCTCAATTAAGAGGAGGCTATTTTTTATCGGTTAAATACTATAATGCGATAGCTGATATGCTAAAGTCAGCAGGATTTATGATCAAAAAAGAAGCCAAACAACCAGGAAAGAAACCAACAGAAAAATTTCCTAAAGTCTATGTGAAGAAAAAGAAGCATATTACTCAAATAACATTACCGTTAGATGGTGGGCAAAATCATGATCGTTTTTTGCAAATAGGTAAAAAATTAGAAGAGATGTTTATGGCAGATTTAGTTTCAGAAGAACGGGATTTTGGTTTTGTCACGTATGGTTTTATGACGGATGTGATTGGTAAAAGAATAGAAATTAAAGATGTGATTGCGAAAGATGGCTCGATTAAATTAATGGAAGGTGTTTACTGGAATTACGATTCAGCACCTCACATGTTAATTGCTGGTGGTACAGGGGGAGGAAAGACGTATTTTCTCTATTCGCTTATTAAAGCGATGCTCGATGTAGGAACTATTGATATTTGTGATCCGAAGAATGCCGATTTAGCCGATTTGAGTGATTTACCCGTGTTTAGAGGACATGTTCATTATGGATCTGGAGAAACAATGATTCGCTGTTTAGAAAATGGCGTAAAGTTAATGGATAAGCGGTTTAAATATATGAAGTCCTTACCTAATTATCAGTCTGGGAAGAATTATGCCTTTTATGATATTCCGCCACATTTTATTATCTTTGATGAATGGAAAGCTTTCTATACTTCTTTGGATTATCGAGTGAAGGAACGTGTAGATATCGCTGTACAACAGTTGGTATTGAAAGCTAGACAAGCAGGGATTTTTCTTGTTTTAGCGACTCAAAGACCAGATGCAGCAGATTTTCCAGCAGGAGTTAGGGATAACTTGATGTGTAAAGTGACTGTGGGGATTCTTGCGCAAGTAGCTTATTACATGGTTTATGGTGATGAAAATAAAAATAAAGCATTCTTCAATAAAAAAATTAAAGGTCGTGGCTATATTGATACAGGAGGCGGTGCAAAAGAGGATGAGGGAGAAGGCGCAGTAAGAGAATTTTACACGCCATTCGTGCCACCAACCTTTAACTTTTTAGAATACTTTAGAACCTACGAGAAGATGATTGTTTTTGATTTCAATGATAAGGAATGAAGACTGCAGAAGCATTTTTATTTTGACAAAAAAATTAGTGAAGACTATGTAAGATAAGCTAAGAAATCTTATCAGCACAATTTGCAACATATAAAGCAGTAGTAAAATATATAATATTGTAATACGTTATATGCAATGTAACGGTACAAAAATAGTTGAATAAAATAAAAAAAGGCGTGGCTTAGGTTGCTGTGCAACCGTAGCAGGCGCCACTGCGCTAGCAGGTGGGGCGCCGTTAGGCTTTTTGAGGTGTTGGGTGGAGCTTGCTCCGCCGAGCACCTCTGGAACCCCCGTATTCTAACAGGGGGGTAATGAGGATATAAAATGATAAAAAAGTAGTAGTGAATCCATTGATATAAAAGGATTTTATTAGTTCCCATGGTGCCTTAAAAAAAGTTTGATTTTGGGAAGTGGATTTTGTAGTGAACGATATGGGTGTATTAAGTGAAATTGGACTGAGTATTTGCACGTCTCGTAAGAGATTAAAGATGACCCAAACAGAGTTTGGCAAAGTAGTGGGTTTATCTCGGAAGACGATCGGTAAGATCGAAAGAGGAGAAAGTTTTCCTTCAGAAGAAAAAATGACAGAGATTTATAATTTTCTTGCAACAGAAGAACAACATGAGCCATTGGAAAGTATTATTGATTACTTACGAATTAGTTTTCCCTTTCACGATGTCAATAAGATTTTTAATGAGGTTCTAAAAATCAAAAAAGAATTTTTTGCGGAAACCTCTAGTCATCTATATGGTTACGTCGGTGGTTATCAATTAGATTATATACACGTTCTTTATTCCAAGGATCATGATGATCGAGGAATTTTGATTCAATTATCTGGTCAAGGCTGTCGCCAATTTGAAGCGTTTCTTGAAGCGCAAGGGCGAACATGGTTTGACTTTTTTTATGCTTGTTTTGATCATAAAGGAAAATTTACTCGTGTTGATTTAGCGATTAATGACTATAAAGAGTATCTAAGTATTCCAGTTTTACTGAATAAAATTGATCGCCAAGAATTGATCTCACGTTTTGAAGTGTATGAATTTAATGGATCGGGTTCCATATCCAAGAAAAAAAGAGGTGGTGTGTCGATTTATTTAGGTTCAAAGAAAAGTTTATTTTATATTGCTTTTTATCAAAAGAACTATGAACAAGCAAAAAAATTAGGAATACCTGTTGAAGATGTGCCGATTAAAAATCGTTATGAACTGCGCTTTAAAGATGAACGGGCGATGGATGCTATTACTCGTTATGTTGAAAGTGGCATGTTATCTGATTTGTTACTTGGTATTTTAGATGATTACCTTTGTTTTACTGACAAACGTCCGAATGTCTCTCGTAAGTATTGGCCTGTTAATAAAAAATGGCGCCATTTCATTGGGGATGTAGAAAATGTAAAACTAATTACAGAGCCTAATGAAAAACTTTATGAGCGTTCTAAAAATTGGTTTAAGCGAACAGTAGCACCTACCGTCAAAATGCTTATGGAAGTCGATGATTACAATGACACGGAAGAAACGTGGGAAATTATCGATGAGGCGGAATTGAGTGATAAGCATTTACACATGATTGAAGCACAAACTGCCTCAATTCAAGAAATGCTAGTTGCGTAATTAGAAATTTGATGTGCGGAAATACCTATTTATAAGAAAGTAGAGAAGGAGCAATAGAAAAACATAAGTTTATTGAGAGAATGACAAAAGAATGTTGTGTGACAAAAGAGAATTTGGAAAAGGTTACCAAACGTATGTTAAAAGTAAAAAATGAAATTAAAGCCTTGGATGAGTCTCAAGAATTAAATATACCATACTTGAAAAAAGTAGTTGAAAAAGGAGGGGCTGAAATCGATAGGTGCAATGAAGATATAAAACGTATTAGTTCATTATCTTTCCTTGGCGAACAAGTTGATGATTGGCGAGATACAATTGTTTGGTTTGAGTATTTACAAATAAAGGATAAGTTCCAGGTAGTTCTAGATGACTTCCAAAATTTTCTAAAACAGTATAGAAATTTTGTTCCTAAAAACAGTGAAGCTTTAAACCAGAAAGTAATCAAATACTTGGATAAAAAAGGATACATCGTTGATAGTTCTTTTGGAGGAGATTATGCCACATGGATTGGTGTCTATGCTCGCCCTAAAGATAAGCCAACATACCTTGATCCAGCAAATGAAAAAGATGCCGAATTACAAGCAAGATATCGAAGAAATGGTTTCAAACAAGATTTTGCTGAATGGTTTGAATTTAAGATAGATAAGAAAGGAGAAATTACCGAGGACATTTAAGTTAGAAATTAATATTAGAGAGGTAAAAGAAAGGAAAATGAATATGCGAGATATTAGCAAAAAAATTGGTTTGATAGCAGATGAAATTTTTGACGTAGAAATGGAAAATTTTGAAAACAAATTTTATCAAGATTTGAATCACAAAGGACTTGAGGGATTTGATACAGTTGTTGTATATGAAGAACATTATTGCTTGTTTTATAATCAATTGCGTGATTTTTGGGAAGCAAAAAAATCAACTTTCCAAGAAGATCCAGGTGTAGCACATGGAATGACCAGCTTAAATGAATTTCGCTCTTATATAGCGAAAAGGTTTCATCAGATTCGCAAACTACGTTATGAAGAACTTCTCCGTGAGGTTCTTGAAAGTTATGGTACTCGGAAAAAAGAAAGTTAACTCAGCTTGAAATTTTAGGTATAACTTAGTAAGAAATAGTTCGTTCTATTTAGTTTTTGGAATGATTAACATAAACGCACCTAGAAAGGAAGATTTAGATGAAGGAGATAATTGATTTTGCAGTAATGATAGAGGGTAACGCACACATCCATAATAAGTTTAATATATCGGATGGAAAAGAAAAGGTTTACTTACAATCTGTCGATGATTTGCCACTACTTTTAAGAAAAGGCTGGCTATACAAAATTGCTCCGATGCTCGGTGTGAATACAAATAACGGAAAGAAGTTTCCTTCAACAGTAGGCATTGATTTAATTTTTAGAGAAGATTTAAAAGTAGAACCAGTAGAAAAATGAACACAAACTTTGAAAGATTAGGCGAACCTATAAAAATCACTGAATACTTAAGTAGATATGAAGAAATGATCCACCATGTACTCAGCGAATTATCTTTTGTCGATTGCCAATCAAATAAAATAAAAAAATTACTTCAAGCCGAAATGCGCAAAGCCGAAACAACCTTTTATATATTTTATGATCAAAATCATCGTGAGCCAGATTATGCTTTCTTGCAACAACAGATAACAGAGTTTGGTGTCGAGCGTTTAGAATTATTTCAACCAGAAAAAGATTTTCTTTCGGTTGACAATTTTATCTTTCGATATATTGAAATACTGAAAAGTGAAAAATTATTGTCAGGTCTTGTATTTAATGAGCAGGATCTTTTTTTTGTGCAGAAATATGAATGTAATCGAGCAAAAAAATATTATGAAGATAATGATGCGTATTTGCAAGGTTACGAACAGGAACGTATTTCTACTAATAAAATTATTCAACAATTAGCTTATGAAAAACTAAAACAAGCGTTTGTAGCAGATTCTTTGATCCAATCTTTAAGAAAAAAATGAAGGAGGATTCTTTATTTCTATACCATTTTCAGAACCATTAACGAAAACTTTAAGACGTGATTACGGGTTCAATGTTTTTACTGCCAGTCCAACTCAAGAGGATATTGAAGTATACATGAAAATCAAACAGCGATTAAACCGTCCAGAGTTACCCTTTAAACCATTTGTGGATATTTGTTTTGAAAGAAAGCTGTCAAAACATACTTATCTCATTATTGAAGGACTTTGTATTAAGAATATTAAAGGAGTATTTCTGAATTATTCTTATAGCTTTTATAAAGCATCTTATTTTGATAGTGAGGAACCACAAAGGATAAAAATTTATGGGGATCATTTAGAAAGAAAAGAGCTTTTACGAAAATTAAAAAAGTTTCACTTTTTAAAGAAACAACAGTGATTTAAAAGAACTGTAAACTGAAACAAGAAAGAAGCATGTTATTTTTTAGAAAACGCTGACATAAAGGAGGAGAAGAATGAATAAAAAAGTGCGTTGGGGAATTGTAGTTGGAACGGCATTACTCATCTTAGGTGTTGTTAACTGAATCAAATTATAATAAACAAGTAGAGGCTGTAGCTAAAAAACAGTCGAACAGAGACCAGGTTGTAGAAGAAATAAAAAAACAAATTAATTCTTTATATTTAGATGATGCCAAGGAGTTTTTACAGACGGAAATTTCACAAGAACAAATCGATCTATTGGAAATAAATGTAAATAAGTATTTAGAATCAAGTCAAGCTTTTAGTGTGAATATCGAAAATTTACGAAAAAATGACCGAAAAAAGTACCAATTTAATGTTAATAATCTGTCAGCGCTACAAAATGAAGTGAAAGCCATTCAGCATAAATTCAAAGCACAAAATGAGGTGAATCACTTATTTCAATCTCCGTATCTAAGTGGGGCTAGTGAAAATGAAGAGGTTATCATTATTGATGATTTAACTGCAGAAGAATTGCAAAAAGTTAAAGAGAATCATTACCAAGATAAAGCAGATGAAACAAAGAAATTTCAATCGGCAATCAATAAGGGAATTGAAATTTCACAGAAGCAAGTTGATCAAATTACTAAAGTACAAAAAATGATTAATGAACTCTATCCAGAAGGAAAAGTGACTGATCAAGCAGATCGAGATACATTTGATTCGCTAAAAAAAGAAGTGGAAGAAATCAAGAACGAGAAATCAAAAAATTCTTTCAGAGAATTATTAAAGGGGATGGAAGAAGGATTAAATGAAAAAGAGCAATCAAAAGAAGCAGAAGAAGTAAACCGTCAAGAAGACCAACAGCTAACTGAACAAAGTGAGGAGATCGTAAATACTAATAACGAGGAAGCTCCAGCAAATGATACGACACAAAATGTAGTTGAAGCACCGACGACTCAACCAAGTACACCAATATATCCAACCGAACCACCTGTCAGTCCTGATTTAGGAGGAACAAACAACTCAAACAATAATTCCACAGGAAGCAACGCAGGCGGTAATTCAAGTGGTTCGACTGGGGGAAGCAGTACAACTCCAACACCACCTGTTCCAGAAAAACCCTATGCTTTGAACCCTTACACAGGTAGTGGGAGTTTTTATGGAAGTTATGGTGCTGCAGTTGAAGCATCTAGAGCAGAAGCATCAAATCCTAATTCTAACTTTAGTGGTTATACTATTTACACTGAAATTTGGTCGAATGGTACTGAAAAGTATTATTTGGAATTTTATTAATAAGGTATATGTCTTTTATATAAAATGAAAAAGAGAGAATAACTTTTGCAGTAGTCCTTCTAAATGAAGGGCTTTTTTTATTGTAAAAATATAAAAATGGAGGAAAGCATGAAAAAATATCAAATAAAGTTAAGAGTTTGGTTTATCGTTGGAATGTTATTAGGTTCATTCTTAAGTCAAACAGTGCTTGCAGTAACAACAACACTTGATCAAACAGATCAAGCAGTAAAAATGAGTAACAATCAAGAAACAAATGAAAGTAAGCAATTAGATGAACAAAATAAGCAAACTACTTTTTTTAATGAAAACAAATTAGTTCAAGGAGAAGACGGAAAACTTTACACGACAACAGCTGACAATTATACGTCTGTTCCAATTAATGACATGTTAGGATTTAACAATCTTTTAAAAAGTGGTAATAGTATCGTATATGTTGATCCTAATGCACATATTTCAAATATTGATATTCATTTATCAAACGGTGGACGAGAGTACGGCTGGTATGGAAAACGGGTAAATAACGAAATCGCTATGTGTATTGAACAAGGTGTAGCAGTTAACGTAGGATCAAATGGGGGATATACTGCGGTACTCCAAGACACAGAATTGATGAAGCGTATTTCACTAATTAAATATTATGGGATAATTTTACCAGGATATACGCTTCACCGAGAAATTATGACTCAAATTTTAACTTGGGAACAACAAGGAATCACACCTATCAGCATTGCAGGCGAGTTTTCAATGGTAGACTATCAAGCTTTCAAGTCAAATGTCATGGCAAATGTAAATAAATTTTATAAAAAGCCTTCATTTGACGGGAAAACAATAACTTTAAAAGTGGGAGAAAGTGTGACATTAGTTGATACTAATGGAGTTTTTAGTAACTATGAAAATATACCATTATTTAATACTGCTAATGTTGATGTAAGAAAAAAAGATTCTAGTATTACTATAACAGCTAAAAATAGTTCAAATAAAACTGGTAAACTTAGATATATGTATGATATTTTACCTAGTTATAAAGGTGTACCAATTATTTATAAACACCCCTATACACAAAATGTTTTATTAGGTTATGTTAATGATCCCACATGGTTTAACTTAAATATCAACGTCCTAAAAAACGGCAATGCCCGTGTGCGCAAAATAGATGAAACGACTAAGCAACCACTGGCAGGTGCCGTTTTTCGTTTTACTACGTCTGATGGAAAAACCAAAGAAATCACTACAGGTTCTGATGGCTATGCTACCTGGAATGATTTGTTAGTCGACACAAAAGTAACGATCCAGGAAATCAAAGCACCGAATGGCTATGTCCTCAATGCCACACCTCAGACAGTGACCATCAAAGCCAATGAGACCACCACGATCAGTTTAGATAATAAAGAGCAACTAGCGAATCTCAAAGTGATCAAAGAAGATGAAGAAACAGGCAGTAAACCACAAGGGGCTTCTCAATTGGTAGGAGCTGTTTATGAGTTAACTGATAAGAATGGGACTTCTGTTAGCAAACTAACGATGCAAGATGTCAATGGCATAGCACAAGCAGAGGTGAAAGGATTAAAGTTAGGAACCTATTATCTCCAAGAAATCGAACCACCAGAAGGCTACACTTTAGATACTACAAAACATACCGTTAACCTCACGTATGCTGGACAAAATGAAACTGTAGCGCTTCACAGTAAAACGGTGACCGATCGAGTCATCAAAGGAAATGTAGAAGGCTATAAGTTTGGTTCACGCCCCTTGATTCCTCAAACCGTTTTTGAAGTAATTGCCAGACTGGCGAAAGAGCAACAGGAGCTAAAGCCACCTTTAGAAGGTGTTGAACTGACAGCTACTTCTCACACCACTGGACAAGAATATATCCAAGTCACTGGTAAGAACGGGTATTTCAAGTTTGAGAATCTACCTTATGACACGTATACCATTGAAGAAACCAAAGGTGTGGATGGCTATTTATTGATCGAACCATTTGAAGTGACGATCACGGAAGACGGCTATACCCATTTCTTTTTATTGGAAGATGAAGTGATTGAATCTCGATTGCATATCGTCAAAGTGGATGAAGAAACAGGCGAGAACATACCTTACGCAGGCGCTCAGTTCAAAATTTTTGATACTTGGGCAAATGAAGGAGAAGGCGAATTTGTTTCGATGATACGACCCAATGACACGGAACAGACCGAGATTTTTGAAACCAATGACAAAGGCGAAATCATTACCACAGAAAGTTTGCCTTGGGGTGTGGATCGCTATGAACTCCATGAGATCAAAGCACCAGAAGGATATGTACCACTAGAAGAACCACTCATTTTTAGTGTCACAAAAGAGAATGCTAATGCCTTGATTCGTTTAGAAATTCCGAACCGATTAGCTCGTCAAAATATCCAATTGATCAAACGAGATCGGTTGAATGAACAACCATTAGAAAATGTCCCATTTCATTTATACAACATAGCAGCGGATGAAAATGGAGAATTTATTGAAACCTTAATTGAAAAATATTTGACTGATAAAGAAGGGAAAATCAATGTAGAGGCACTACCTTATGGTAACTATAAATTTGTTGAGGTGGAACCTTTGGCAGGCTATTTACCATTAGAAGAACCAATGGATTTTTCTGTCACGGTTGAAAAGGATGGCGAGCTACTTGTTCTTGAAGCCTACAATGAACGGGAACCATTAGAGTTGACCTCTTTATTTACCGATAGCGCTGGCGAAAAAATACTTGATCCAACAGTAGACAATCAGTTGAAAGATGTGGTGTGGGTCAAAGGCGAGGCAATCGAAATCGGACACACTTATACTGTTTTTACGCAATATAAGAATACGAAAACAGGAGAAGTGGTCAGTGAAGCGACATCAACTTACACTCCAAAGAACAAAGAAGATACATTTGAAGTATTTTTTGAGTTGAAGGCAAATATCCTCAAAGATGGTGATCAATTAACAGCGACCCACGTCTTATATTATGAAGAAGAGCAAGAAAATGAAGTAGGGAGTGAGGAAGATCTTACGAATAAAGAACAGACTGTTACCTTCAAAACACCCGAAAAACCAAAAGAAAAGCAACCTGAGAAAAAAGTAGAGAAACCACAAGAATTACCAAAAACAGGGAGTTCACAAAGTATTTTAGTGATGCTTGTAGGTTTCCTATCCATTGCTTTCGTTGGATTCAGGTTATATCACTTAAAAAATTGAAAAAACGAATAAAGCTATGCTATAATGAACATGAAAAAAGGAACTGCGCGAACAGTTCCCTTTTGACAGCACCGCTAAAGACGGTGGCAAAGTTAGTATATTTCAGTAAAAGAAATAGTCCTCCTCGCTAAAGTGACGGCTATTTCTTTTTGCTGTTTTTTGCGTCGTTCATTGCTTGAAAGAGTTTCACAACAGCGGTTAAAAACTCAAATAGAGCTTTCCCACAGGGCGCAACTGCTACAATCAATGCAATGATTTCTGCAAGAGGCAAAAGGCATCTCCTTTCATTAGATTTTGGAAGTACGTTCATACGCACCACCTCACTTTCAGATTGGATAGCCACCGTCATTAAACTTTACTGTCTCAACTATTATAGCATATAGACCTAGTTATTTCCTTGGAAATTCAAGTATAACTAGGTCTATTTTTTTTGCCTAAAAATAAGAAACCAGGAGGAACTATGAATTTAAAAAAGATCAAGAAAAAGGAGAAAAAAGAGAAACGTCCTAAAGTGAAAAAAATGTCACAACAAAAAGCGAATAAAGTGGTTTTTACTGGGGTTTGTTTGCTGGTGATCGCTTCGACTATTGGAGTAATTCGAGCAAATGTTGTGGCAACAAATTTTGATCAACTATCCAAACAAGTGGATCAATTAGCTATTCTTAAAAAACAAGGAGTAAGTCATGAAGAAGCGTATGATTATTCAGCGCTTTCTTTTTATGTCACCAGTTTTGCTAAAGAGTACTTGAATATGGATACTACAGCAAGTGAAGAAGAAAAAAGCGAGCGTTTAAAACGTTTGTCAAATTATTTATCAATTGATGTCGAATCCATTGATGAAAGTAGTAATCAACAATTAGAAATTGTACGTCAGTTGAAAGAGGATTCCTTAAGTAGAGTGTTAACAGAAAAGGACTGTCTCTTAGTTTATTTAAATGTTTCGTATGAGAGTAAACAAAAAGACAAAATAGAACAATTAAATCAAGAAATGGTTTTACCGATCAAAACCCAAAAGAACCTCTTTTCAATCGTTGGTCGTCCTTATTTTCTAGGAACGACTTTGCCACAAGGAAAAACTGAGCCAATGCAACAAGATGGAAAAGAAGTAGAAGTAACAACAGATGAAAAAGTTAATGTTGAAAAATTCTTGAAGCTATTTTTTGAAAAATATGCAACGGCAAACAAACAGGAACTCATGTTGTTAATGAAAGAGCCAGTCATAACGACAGGAGACACTACGTTCTTGGAGTTAAAACAAAATGATATACGTTATTTTGAAACAAAACAAAAAGGTGTACAAGGCGTTCAAGTGTCAGTATCGTTTGCTGACAAAACAACTGGTCTTGTGCACACTGAAGACTTTACTCTCTGGTTAAGTCAAACGGAAAATTCATATTTTGTGAATACATTAAAACATTATTTTACAGAAAAGGAAGGAAATTAAATTATGAATGTCTCGAATTTAGATAGTTTTATGAAGTCAGGTTTTATTACGTTGTTAAGTTTTGCGGTGATTGTGCTAATTTTTAAACATTGGCGTGGGGCAGAGTGGTTGAAAATTGGTTCAGTGATTTTGATCGCATTGATTTTAAACGATTTTGCGACGAATCAAGGAAATAATATTTTTACAGTCATGAAGTGGTTTCTTGGGTTATTTGGAATCAAGATGTGAGGGTGAGAAATGAATCATTATGATTATGCACGTGGATTAAAAGCGCCCTATTCCATTCAAGTTATTCGATCCCCAAAAGGGAAAACACTGTGGGTCTTTGCACAACCTTTGAGTCTTTCCTATCTACTCACGCTGATTTTAGGATTAGTGATCTTTGGCTGTTTTTGGCAAAAAATGCCCTTACCAACATTTTTTAATATTAATTTTAATTTTTTACTCATGCTATATTTTCCCAATAAAATAGCACGTTGGTATGCAGAAACGGAATTAGATGGTAAAACAGCCAATGTTTATTTAAAAGATATGCTTCTTTACTTCAAAAACGATGTGATGGATCAACGACCAATGATAGGATTCGAGCGAATCCATGAAACAACAGAATTTTCATTTAGACGATAAAAAATAGAAAGGAAGATGACATGCATTTAGAATACCCTTTGTTGGAATATACCCATAAGAATGTCATTCTAACACAAGAAAAACAAGCGATTGCTTACTATCGAATCCGTTCGGAAACAGTCATGCTGACGGATTTTGAAAAGAAACAAAAAACCAAGAAAAAAGTAGCACGTGCATTGAAACGCCTGAAAAATGGAGAAGGATTTGAAATCAATCTTTTACCAGTGAATGCGGATATTCGAGGGAAGATGGGAGCCATGCGCTCCCTGGTTGACCCTAAAAACTATGCGGTTGCTATTGACAAACTAATGAAAACCGCTGTGACTTTAGAAAAGGAAATGGGAATGGTTTATGAATATGCTTGGATTATTGGCGTGCCTTTAGTAAAAAAAGAAATTGCGATTGACCTGAGAGAAAATATTTCAAAAGCAGTGAACCATGCGACTGAGAGAATCATTACGGGTTTAGGATTTGCGATTGAATTAAATGAGACTTGGTACCAAGAGTTCCAGGAACAGGAAATGGAAGTCTACCAAAATTTATCGGAACTATTAGTTGAACGCTTGTCAGAAGATGAACTGTATTACTACCAAGCCTATCAATTTTTAAAAAACATTCCTCATGAAAAACAAGATATCTTAGCTAGCCAAAATTTAGACAATTTAATGGCAACAAAAATTAAATCAATTTTTCAAGGAGGATTACATTTTAATTGTGAGTTTGGTGAAAGTTATGTTTCATACCTACCTGTTGGTGATATTGGCGTATTTCTTGATGGCAATCATTTATTAGAAATTGTCCAAAAAATGCCTTTTCCTGTGGAAGTGAAATTGCAAGCAAGTTTTGCTGAAAGCAAAGGTCAATTAGCTCTTTCGGGGCGTTCGTCACGTGCACGAACTCGAACAAAAAATATCATGCAAGAAGCTCACTTGGCAGGATCGAAACAAAAAAGAAAAATTGTTGAAGGACAACTCGCTTTAGATGATTTAGACCAAAAAATTGATGATGGCATTGACATTATTGACTGGACAGCGGTTTTGGTCGTGTGTGGCAGTACTAAAAAGCAAATGCAGGCACGTAAAAAATATCTAATTAATCGTTTTGATAGTTTAGGGATTCCATTGATTAAGGCAACTTTCGATGATCCTTATCTATTTCAGACTACCTTGTTTGGTAACTTTATGCGGTTTAAAGATAAGCGTTGGCAACATACAACAACCTTAGAAACTTTTGCAGAATTGAATTTCTTTACTTCTTTAAAAGCAGGTACCAATTTAGGATATTACTTTGGTCGAGTAGATACCACCTTAGAAGAAAAAGAAGATCGACAAAGCGTGCTTTTAAACTCGAAAAATCTGATCTATATGAATAT
The DNA here is from genome assembly GCF_051714985.1 of Enterococcus sp. AZ078. Taxonomy (NCBI): domain Bacteria; kingdom Bacillati; phylum Bacillota; class Bacilli; order Lactobacillales; family Enterococcaceae; genus Enterococcus; species Enterococcus sp. AZ078. The sequence continues at coordinate 1,764,820 of NZ_JBIOSW010000001.1, read as the reverse complement.
GTTCTTAGCGAACAAACAAGATGTGATCGGTAAAAAAACTAACAATCCTCATTGGGCACTAACTGGGGATACGGGGAACGGAAAATCAGTGACTGCTAAAAAGTTGTTTATGGAATGTGCCACCTTAAAAGATCATGTTTTATATATCGATCCGAAAAAAGAAATGCGTCGACAATTTATGCGGACAATCAACGATCCGCTGTATCAAAAAAATTATCCTTTAGATGCTGAATTTGTTCGTTCTTTTAATTTTGTGACCTTGGATGTTCGTGATCAAAAAAATAGCGGTGTGTTAGATCCAATTGTCTTATTTGATGAGACGGAAGCGATTGCTACGGCAAAAGCGATGTTGACCAATATTTATGAGGGAACCTGGAACTTAAAACAAAAAACTGAAATTAACGAAACCATTGCAGAGGTAGTCAATGAACGAAAAATAGGAAAAAAAGTAGGGTTTTGGCATGTGATTGAACGTTTAGCTCAAAGTGAAATACCTGATGTTAAGGATATGGGGCGCTTTTTGATATCAACGATACGGGGATCAATTTTAGAATTAGCTTTCTCTCATGGAGAAGTACCAGGTCTTTCCTTTGATAAGAAAGTCACGATTTTAGAAATTGAAGACTTAGATTTGCCGACTGATAAGAATGAACACATGGATGAAAACAAGCGATTATCCGTTACTTTGATGTTTGCGTTAGGAACGTTTTGTTCAAAATTTGGGTCACGTAATCCCAAACAGGAAACGGTCACCTTTTTTGATGAGAGTTGGATCTTCCAATCGTCTCCAGAAGGGAAAGCCATTTTGAAGTCTATGAAACGGATTGGGCGATCCTTCAATAATTTCTTAGTATTGATCACACAATCTGTTAATGATTTAGATGATAAAGAAGATGGCACAGGATTTGGAACGGTGATTTGTTTTGATGAAGTTCAAAATCGTGAAGGAATTTTAGATTACTTAAATTTACCTAATAATGAGCAGAACATGAAGTGGGTTTCCAATATGGTTCAAGGGCAGTGTTTGTTAAAAGACATGTTCAATCAAGTGAACCGTGTGGTGGTTCATGTATTATTTGAAGAATGGCTAGAATTATTTAAAACAGTCGATGATTCAGATGCTTCAGTGATGGAAAATCGATTTGCTTTATAGGAAGGAGGTAAAGAATGAAGTATTTAATTGATAGCTACGATGCTTATATGGCTGGTGGCGGTTTGTTGGATAAAGGTTGGCAAGCTGTGAACTGGTTTTTTGTGGGCGTTCCTTTTTTTATATTGAAGCTATGTGTCTCTTTCTTTCTATTTTGTGAAAGTGTATTGAATCAATCAGATTTTTTTATTGCGAAACAAACAGAAGCTTATGAGATGTCAGTAGAAATTTTAAAGAATTTTGGCGGTACTCGTTTTGGTTCTGGAACGTTGATGGGCTTAGCAATGATTGTGAGTGCCTATTATTTATTAGTCAATTTCTTTTCCAATCGCCATAATTTCTCTAAAGCTTTATTGCATTACCTAGTGGTTTTTTTATTGTTTTTTGGTTGGTTTAGTCAAATAAGTATCGCTAACAATCACGCACAACAACATGACGTACCAATCTTTGTCGTGAAATCGCTAAATAGCATGGCTACGTCAATTCGCAGTAATTTTCTATCTGGCACAAGTTATGAAATAGGTTCAAATCAAAGTACGATATTTGATGCAACCATTCAACAAACTTTTAACTACGTGAATAGTGGTTCTTTAGATGGCACCATGGAAAATGGAGAAAAACTAGATGAGACAAAATTATTACAAGAGCCTGGTTTATCAGAAAATGGAAAAGAAAAATTCAAGAAAGAACGTGAAAAATATATTGCTTCCTTAGAAAAGGAAAATTCCTACTTTGCCCAAGATGGAGTAAAAACGATGGAAAAGAGTTTTGCCATTTGGATTGGTGTATTCAATCTTATTGTATTAGCCTTACCTAGTTTATACGTGAGTATAATGCTGACGGTGATACAAATGATGATTAATCTATTAATTCTTGCATTTCCAGTTATCGCACTAGCTTCCTTTTTTCCACGTTGTCAAATGTTGCTTTTTAAATTCTTTAAGGCACTTGTTGGCGTTTCCTTTATGCCAGTCGTTTACGGTGTCTTTCTTTCGGTACTCTTTTGGATGAATCAATTAGTGGATCAAGTATTTTTAAATGTGGCGGAAACAGTCAATGAAAGTTTAATCAACGTTCTATCAGGTGGTATTGTTTTATTAGGAACAAGATTAATGATGATCGTGGTAAAAATCGTGGTAATCAAGACACTATGGAAAAATCGTTATCGAATTTTACGTTTCTTCTCAGACGGTCAAATCCAACAGCCAATCTTTGAAAAACAAGTGAATGAAAAAATGAGAGCAGGAGCAGAACGGATCGGTGAAATTGGTGTAGGAACCGCACAGATGGCGACAGGAGCATATACTGGCAACTTAGGAATGGCTTTAAATGGGGCGAGTGCTATTTTGCCAGATAAAGCCTTAAACTTAGGTAAAGAACATTTTGTTGATGAAAATGGACAATTTACTGGGGTAAAGCCAGGCATTCAATCTTTATTTAAGCAAGGTGAAAATGAAGGAATAGAGTCTTCTATCTATCAAGAAGCCAATGAAGAGAAAGATGCCAATGAGCAATCAGAAAAGGAAGAATCAATCATTGAGGAGCCTTCCGATGATAAAGCAATGGCAGATATATTAACGGAAATTCCTATAGAAGATCCAGAAGATCGTTCATTGGCAGAATCAGATGAGCTAACTCTTGAACCACTGGAACAAGAGCTACCGCCAGAACCAGAATTAGCAATCGACACCGAAACATTAGCTACGATTGAGCAAGGTGAGAAAGAGGCGAAAGAGGAGTTTGATGAACCACAGAATCCTGAAATGATGGATAATCTAAATGTGACCGTGGATAACTTGGATGAACTTGCATTTGCGCAAGCTGAAAAAGCCTATTTTGATCAAGAACAAGATCAAGAATTTCTAGCAAATTATGAACCATTAATCAATGGAATCAACCAAGAAGACAATAATCTTAAAGGTTTAGAAGCAGAAGCAAGCTTTTTTGATGAGATTAAGGAAAAATCGATAGGTGAAAAAATGGAAGACTGGTAAATTGATCAGTCTTCTTTTTTAGAAAAGAGGAAAGAAATGAAAAAAATTGCGTATTTACTTATGGCTATGCTTTTTCTATTTCTAGTTCCTTTTCTACTGTTTCTCGTTATCTTTTCCACTAATCAAAACGGTGATACTTCTGAGTTTGAACCAACGACACCGCAAGAACAAGTGGCATTGGCTGTTGCCCAATTTGTCCTGGAACAAGGTGGAACGAAAGAATTTGCGGTAGCTTGGATCGGTAATATGGAACATGAAAGTGGATTGATCCCTTCTCGTATCCAAAGTGATTTACCTTTCAATGATCTTTGGGCATATAATCCGAAAATTGGAGGTTATGGTATAGGATTGGCACAGTGGGATTCAGGTAGAAGAGTGAACTTATTAAATCTGGCGAAAAAAGAAAACAAGGAATGGCAAAGTATTGAACTGCAGTTAAATTATGCCTGGAATCATGATAGCTCCGATAGTGAGTTATTAAAAAATATGGCAAACGGAACAAGTATCGATGGTTTAGCTGTCGATATTTTAAACTATTGGGAACGTGCTGGAACCAAAGATGATCTTTTAGAACAAACCAAACGGAAAATTAGTGCCAATCAATGGTACAAACGACTTTTTGAAGGTTCTCTCGGCAGTGGATCTACAAATATTGGGGGCGGTAAAATTGATCTTTTAGAAGCGGTCATGGGGCAAACAATCAATGGTGGACAATGTTACGGGTTAACCGCCTATTATGTCCAAAAATTAGGTGGACCAGTCATGATGGGGTCAGGATTTATGTATGCGGAATCAATAGGTCGTGATTACAACTGGGAAAAATATGGTTGGGAAGTCGTATTCGATCCTAAGCCAAGCGAGATTAAAGCAGGAGATGTGATAAACTGGTATGCAGGGCAAGCGCTTTCGCCAGGAGTTTATGGACATACGGGCATAATTGCAAGTGTGGAAAGTGAAAGAGCGTTTACCACCTATGAACAAAATGCTGAGCAAGGGCAAATTTGTGCTCGTTATTCAAGAACGTGGGGCAAAGAATTTACTCGAATTGCCAGTGTCGTTAGAAAAAAATAAAAGGAGAATCAAGATGTTTTTAACACATGCAGGATTGACAAGAAGACAAATCAAAAAAATTTGTGAGAGATTTCAGTGCCGAAAACATGAATTTGCGGTACGTAGATTTGAGGATGGTTATTTGGTTTCTGTGAAAAACAAAGAATATAAAATAAAATTTTCACCAGGTCGTTTTTCTCAGATCGTTTTTGCTAAAGAAATGGTACGTGTGGCTGTGAATCAAAGAAAGCGGGTAAGGTCATGAAACAGAAATATTTATGGATGGTGTGTTTAATCATGATTTCAGGAGCATTAAGTGGCTGTGTTCAATTAGAAAAGAACCAGGAAGCGACAACGACTGCAGAGGATATCCAGATGATGGATATGGAAGCGGTCGATAACAATGGGACAAAACCGAGCCATGAAAAAAAGAAGGCAATTAAATCAACTAACCAAAATGACAAACAAGCAGACAACAAACAAACAACAGTATCAAAGGAAAAAGAAGACCATACGCAGTTACTTGAAAAGTACGGTGAAGCTTATGCCAATTTTAAAAATCTTAACCATCGGAACGAGCAATTAAAAGATCTAATGACGGAAGAATGTATCAAAATGAACGGCATTGATATCAAAACAGGAAATGCTTTAGGCAGTGAAGGTAAAGTCACGGCGATCTACCAAAATGACCAAGAGGAGTATGCAGTATTATTAGATTGTATTCAGAACGGTTCACCCATTCGTATTTTATTACTAGCAAAAGTTAAAGATGGAAAGATAGAAGAGATGACTTATAATACCTTGAAGAGGGAGTATTAAAACTGGAATAATATACTTTTCATACTCTCTAGTGTAAAAAAGTTTCATATTTTATAAAAATTTACGATATAATTTTATTAGCTATAAAAAGTATAGGATGGATAGGAGAATAAATATGAGTGTATCTTCTTTGGAATCAAGAGAAAGACAATATACTAGGGATTTAGAACGATTAAATAAGGACTTGACCTCAGCTGTTAAAAAGGAAAGTGATGCATTAAAAAAAATTAGTCAGCTTAATCCTAGACTATCAAATTCTAAATCTTCTTCGCAAATAAAAATGTATAGTAGACAGATAGAAAGTGAAAATAAAAAAATATTTGATGCGAAGAAGAAACAGGCAGACATCCATAAAAAGATTGCAGATACTACTGCAAAATTGAATAAAGCTAGAATAGATCTGGGAAAAGAAAGAAACAAGGAAAGTATGAAAGCGTTAGAACAACTTCAACGTGAAAATCAAAGTCGTATTAGTGAAATTATAAAAACTGTAGATAATTCATTTACGGGAGCTAATTCAATGAATAATCATAAATATGATCACGATATATTTTTTTCTTATGCACATGAAGACAGTGAATATGCTGATTCACTTGTAAAAATGATGAAGGAAAATGGGATTGATGTAGTTTTTGATAAAAATGATTTGGCTTGGGGACAAAGTATAATTGATTTTATTGATAACCATTTGAGAGCAGTTAAATATGGGATAATTCTCCTGACTCCAACCTATTTAGAAAAATATTGGGCTAACTATGAATTGAAATCTTTGTTACAACGTCACTCACGTTCAGAGGGACAAAATATTATATTACCAATTTGGCATAATATTACAGCTGATGAAATTGCAAATAGAAGTTTAGCGTTAACTGATTTTAATGCTTTACCAACTTCAATTTATACTCAAGAAGCTATTGTAAAAAAAGTTAAGGAATTATTTCCAAATAATGATGGACAAAATGATGGAGATTTGGCAGAGCCCGGTATTTCACCATTACTTGATTAATCTATGAAAGTTTTGATTTGGGTCGATTTATAAATATTTGAAAAAATTTAAGGTAAAAAGCACATGAGAGAAGGATTTGTTTCCTTTTTCTTATGTGCTTTTTGCGAAAGGAGGGAAGCCACTGAAATCGTCAGATTGTAAACCATACCTAAGAGGCTCCTATACGATCATTGACAAAAAGAACTATCTACGTACGTTCCAAATTTACTATGATCCGATCCAAGGAAAAACAAAAAAGAAAAGTGTCAACTGGAAGCGTAAAGGCTTCAAAACTGAAAAACAAGCTTTACGCTATCTGAAAGAACAAATTGAACAAGAAGTCAAAAAGAATGCTCACTATTCTGAGACAGATACCTGTGAAACGTTTGGTGAATTGACTGCTCTTTGGTTGAAATCTTGGGCACCAACGGTTCGACAAACGACAGTTCATTACCAAAAAGAGATACTTGCTCGCTATCTTCAACCGCATTTCCCAGAGAATCTGCGACTTCAGAAGCTTTCTCCTTTAGTTGTAGAGGAGGCATGGGCAGATATCTTATCCATTCGCTCCAAACAGACTAATACCTTGTTAGAAAAAGCGACATTAGAAAAGATCGGCTCTCTTCTAAAACAAATTCTGGCATATGGTTATCGTCATGATTTGATCCTTTTTGATTTAAATAAGTTTGTCTTAAAAATCCCCAATGATCGAAAAATTCGAGCGATTCAGCGTAGGAAGAACAAATTCTTAGAAAAACCAGAAATCAGCTGGTTACTCCAGGCAATCAATGAAAAATACGAAACAAATCAAGAAATTAATAAAATGGGTAAGCTGTATTTAGATGTCGTGGAATTTATGATCCGTAATGGGTTACGTATTGGAGAAGTCAGTGCTTTAACGACGGAAAAGGTTGATTTTTCTAGGAAATTACTGATGATCGATGAAGGTTTAGTGTCTGCGGGGCGAACAGTGAAAGAATACATACGCAATCCACCGAAAACGATAGGCTCTATTCGAGAAATCGGACTCGATACTCGTTCTATAGCAATCATTCAAAATCGAATCTACTATAATCAATTACGCCAAAAAGAAATGAAGCAACGAGAAATAGGAGAATGTTACCAAATCGCTCAACGGACAGAAACCACTATTTACCAAAGCAAAGTACCTGCGTCTAAGAAATACATTTCCTCTCATACCATTTTTCAAACCCAAAACGGGACACCAGTTGTTTCCCATTCCTTGAATGAATTTCTAAACGGTGGAAGAAAAAGCAAAAAAACAAGTCGCTGTATCAAAGATATCTTGAAAGAAAAATACCCACAGTTCCAAAAACAGCTCAGTAGCCACACTTTTCGTTATACCCATATCTCATTACTAGCTGAGGCAGGGATGCCAATTAAGGCAATCATGGAACGTGTCGGGCATTTTAATATGAAAACCACACTAGAGATTTATAACCAAGTCTCTGGTACAACCAAAGAAAAACTAGTCCAAGAAGTCGATTCTTGGATTTTTTAGTGGATTTGTTTTGAAAATACAGTTAGTATGCTTTTATAAGAGTGGTCGAAAACAGGTACGACTTTTCGACGTAAGGAGAATTTAGTTTAATGAATGAAACAACCAATCCCGCAGAACAAAAGGTTTCTGCGTATATCCATATCCCGTTTTGTGAGCATATCTGTTATTACTGTGACTTTAATAAAGTATTTTTAGAAGGTCAACCCGTAGATGAATATGTCGAGATGCTTCTAAAAGAAATGGAAATCACACTTGAACAACATCCTGTAAAAGAATTAGAAACACTGTATGTTGGTGGTGGGACACCTACGTCTTTGACTGCAGTGCAATTGGATCGTTTGTTAGCAGGCGCTAGGGAAATATTGCCTTTTAAAGAAGGAAAAGAATTTACGGTTGAAGCGAATCCTGGAGATCTAACGAAAGAAAAGCTTCAGGTCATGAAAAATTATGGAGTGAATCGTTTATCAATGGGGGTGCAAACTTTTGATAATCGGTTGCTGAAAAAAATTGGGCGGAAACATACCGCAGAGGATGTTTACCAAACAATGCGTTTTTTAGAAGAAGAAAACTTTACGAATGTGAGTATTGATCTGATTTATGCGTTACCTGGACAAACGTTAGAGGGCTATCGAGAGACATTGAATCAAGCACTTGCACTTGATTTGCCCCATTATTCATTGTATTCATTGATTTTAGAAAATAAAACGATGTTTATGAATTGGGTGCGGCAAGGGCGTTTAGAACTGCCTGATCAAGAAACCGAAACGCGGATGTTTGAAGAAACCATACAAGCAATGGAAAAAAAGGGACGTCATCAATATGAGATCAGTAATTTTGGGTTGGAGGGGCATGAATCAAAACACAATTTGATGTATTGGAACAATGATCATTATTTCGGCTTTGGCGCAGGTGCAAGTGGATATCTTGGGAATAAACGATACCGTAATAAGGGACCGATTCAACATTATTTACGTCCATTAAGAGCAGGAGAACTCCCTGTTTTGGAAACTGAAGTACTTTTAAGAGAAAATCAAATCGAGGAAGAAATGTTTCTTGGGTTAAGGAAAAAGATAGGAATTTCCAAACAACATTTTTACGAACGTTATCAGCAAACAATCGAATCGCTTTATTCAAAGGTTTTGACAGATTTAGAAAAAGAAGGATTATTGGTCAATGAATCCGATCGAATTTATTTAACGCCAAAAGGAACTTTTCTAGGAAATGAAGTATTTGAACGTTTCTTGCTTGAAAAATAGTTGTGAGAGGTCAATAAAACCTTTAAATTTCTTTATAGATCGATTAAATAATGGAAGGTATTAAGAAACCTATTTATCTTTCGTGTTGATCTATCAATGGATTTATCAGAGAACACCACTTTTAGCACTCGTTAAATGAGAGTGCTAAAAGTGGTGTTCTTTTTCTTGACACACTATGCGCTTCTTGCTATATTAGTAAGTGGGTTAGCACTTAGAAGATATGAGTGCTAATGAGAGGTGAAGAAGATGTTAACACAAAGACAAAGTGAGATTTTACGTCTGATCATCCAAAACTATACGAGTAGCGGTATACCCGTTGGCTCCAAAACCTTAATGGAAGATGGAGTCAAGGCAAGCTCAGCAACGATCCGTAATGACATGAAAGCCTTAGAAGATGCTGGGTTGTTACTTAAAACTCATTCTTCATCAGGAAGGATTCCTTCAGCATTAGGTTATCGGCATTATGTGGATCATTTGCTAAAACCTGCTCGTGTAACCAATGATGATCTGCAGCAGATTCGGCTGTCTTTAAGCAAAGAATTTCATGAAATTAACGAGATTATTCAACAATCTGCTGAGATTTTATCCGAGCTGACTAGTTACACAACCTTCTCGTTAGGCCCAGAAATTAAAGACCGCCGTTTGACTGGTTTTCGTATCGTTCCTTTAAATAGTCGTCAAGTGATTGCGATTGTAGTAACCGATAAAGGAAATGTAGAAAGCCAAGTTTTTACACTTCCTGAAAATCTAGGAAGCCAAGATTTAGAAAAAATTGTTCGCATTGTCAATGAACGATTGGTGGGAGATCCATTGATGACTGTCTATCATAAATTGCGGACAGAGATTCCAATGATTTTGCATAGATATTTTCAGACAACTGAAGGAATATCAAATCTTTTTGATACGATACTCGGACATGCGTTTGAAGACAAAATTTATGTAAGTGGGCAAATGAATCTACTAGATTATGAACTCCACCAAGATCTGGAGCAGTTCAAATCGATGTTTTCGTTTATGACAGATACTTATGAATTAACCCAAATGATCGTCCCAACGGATAGTAACATCCACATCAAAATTGGATCTGAATTAGGAAATGAGCTTTTACAAAATATGAGCATGATCCAAGCAAGTTACGAGATTGCTGGACACGGTCGAGGTACAATAGCCTTGTTGGGACCAACCAGTATGCCTTATTCAAAAATGTTGGGTCTGGTAGATGTCTATCGTCAAGAATTAGCGAACAAGCTTGCTGATTATTATCGATCAATTGATTTGACTGGATCTTAGCATGAAAACGAATCACTGACTGATTAACGAAAAGGAGTGTGTCTTGTGAAAGAAAAAAAAGAAGAGTTAGAAAAAGACGTAGCGGATATTCAAGAAGATACGGAAATCGATACGGAAGCGACGGAAGACTCAGGTGTCTCTGACGTAGAAGCTGAAGAATTTGAGCGTTTAAATTTAAAGGCTGAAATGGAAGAGTTGGAAGATAAATATTTACGTGCTCGAGCTGAGATTGCAAATATTGCAAATCGAAGTAAAAATGAGCGTGAACAATTACAAAAATATCGTTCACAAGATCTTGCTAAAAAATTATTACCTTCAATTGATAACTTAGAGCGTGCTTTGGCTACAGATGTGGCTGATGATCAGGGTGCAAGTTTGAAAAAAGGTGTCGAAATGGTACTAGAAAGCTTGAAACAAGCACTTAAAGAAGAAGGAATCGAAAAAATCCCAGCAAAAGGAGAGGCTTTTGATCCGAACCTCCATCAAGCTGTACAAACCGTGCCAGCGACTGAGGAACTTCCAGCTGACACAATCGTCGAAGTACTACAAGAAGGTTACAAATTACATGACCGCGTATTAAGACCAACAATGGTTATTGTTGCGCAATAATGTCATGATATAAAATTAACTAAGATAAGGAGACGTTAATTATGAGTAAAATTATCGGTATTGACTTAGGTACAACCAATTCAGCAGTAGCTGTTTTAGAAGGAAACGAAGCAAAAATTATTGCAAATCCAGAAGGTAACCGTACAACTCCTTCTGTTGTCTCATTTAAAAATGGGGAAATTCAAGTGGGTGAAGTTGCTAAACGTCAAGCAGTAACGAACCCAAATACGATTTCATCGATCAAACGCCATATCGGTGAACCAGGCTATAAAGTAGAAGTAGAAGGAAAATCATATACACCACAAGAAATCTCTGCAATGATCCTTCAATATATCAAAGGATTCGCTGAAGACTATCTAGGTGAAAAAGTTGAAAAAGCAGTTATTACTGTACCTGCTTACTTCAATGATGCACAACGTCAAGCAACAAAAGATGCTGGTAAAATTGCTGGCTTAGAAGTTGAACGTATTGTAAATGAACCAACTGCTGCAGCGCTTGCTTATGGCTTGGATAAAACAGATCGTGATGAAAAAATCCTAGTATTTGACCTTGGTGGTGGTACGTTCGACGTATCTATCCTTGAATTAGGTGATGGCGTATTTGATGTACTATCAACAGCTGGAGATAACCATCTAGGTGGGGATGACTTCGATAACAAAATCATTGATCACATGGTAGCTGAGTTCAAAAAAGAAAACGGCATTGATTTATCACAAGATAAAATGGCATTGCAACGTTTGAAAGATGCTGCAGAAAAAGCGAAAAAAGATTTATCTGGAGTATCAAGCACACAAATCAGCTTACCGTTCATCACAGCTGGCGAAGCAGGTCCTCTTCACTTAGAAATGACATTGACTCGTGCGAAATTTGATGAATTAACCGCTGATTTAGTAGAGCGTACAAAAATTCCAGTACGACAAGCCTTGAAAGATGCTGGTTTATCACAATCTGAAATTGATGAAGTTATCTTAGTTGGTGGTTCAACACGTATTCCTGCAGTTGTTGAAGCAGTAAGAAAAGAAACTGGAAAAGAACCAAACAAATCTGTAAACCCAGATGAAGTAGTAGCGATGGGTGCTGCTATCCAAGGTGGGGTTATCACAGGTGATGTCAAAGACGTTGTGTTACTTGATGTTACTCCGTTATCACTAGGTATTGAAACAATGGGTGGCGTCTTTACTAAATTGATTGATCGAAACACAACGATCCCTACAAGTAAATCACAAGTGTTCTCAACGGCTGCAGATAATCAACCTGCTGTAGATATCCATGTCTTGCAAGGTGAACGTCCGATGGCTGCTGATAACAAAACGTTAGGAAGATTCCAATTAACAGATATTCCTGCAGCACCACGTGGTGTGCCACAAATCGAAGTTACTTTTGACATTGATAAAAATGGTATCGTGAATGTTTCTGCTAAAGACCTAGGTACACAAAAAGAACAAAAAATCACGATTAAATCTTCTTCAGGTCTAACTGATGATGAAATCGAACGCATGGTAAAAGATGCAGAAGCGAATGCAGAAGCAGATAAAGCACGTAAAGAAGAAGTGGATTTACGTAACGATATTGATGCTTTACTATTCTCAGTTGACAAAACACTAAAAGAATTAGAAGGTAAAGTTGACGCAGAAGAAGTGAAAAAAGCGGAAGAAGCTCGCGATGAATTGAAAGCTGCTGTTGAAGCAAACAATATCGAAGAAATGAAAACAAAACGTGATGCATTGAATGAAATCGTGCAAAATTTGACAGTTAAATTGTATGAACAAGCTGCGCAACAACAAGCACAAGAAAATCCAGAAGCAGCGCAAACAGGTGCAGATGATGTAGTAGACGCTGACTTTGAAGAAGTCGACGGAGACGACAAAAAATAATCTCATTAAATAATCGTTAGCTGTTTAGTAGAAATGACAAGTTTCAGTAGAGAAGGTTTTCCCCTTCTCTAGCTGGGACTGTTATCATACAATACAACCTTTTGAATACGTTGTTAAACAATATTAAGCAGGATCTAAAAGACGAGTGAATCGAAGTTTATACAATAATTTACTTTACCATTCGTTTTTAGTGCCAATGCTTGAAAGAAGGTTTAGCAAAAGAGATCAGCTCTAAGAAATAATCCGAAGAATGCGAAAATAGATTCTCATATTTTCGAGATTCTTCGGATTATTTTCCGATAGTGCTACATTTAGCGTGGCCTAAAAGGTTATTGGGCGTTCTTTTTCAAGAATGATGCGCAAAATAGAGACCTTATTGTTTGGAGATTTGATGTGCATGATTATGCCTGTTGAATAACAGAAGTCATAAGAACAATGGGAGAATTTCTTGGACAATAGCTGTTGCTTTGAGGTAGTTCGATCTGGTCATAAGATAAGATTTGAGGAATATTCTTCCTTCAATTTGGAAAACTTGACTTAGGTATGATCCTTAAACTAGCTTCCTTTTTTAAATACTTGAAAGTAGCAGTTTTTGTTTTCGTAAAAGTATGATATGATAACAAGCGACGTGGAAATGATGAGAACCAATAGGAGGAAAGCCTATGGCAACAAAACGTGATTATTACGAAGTCTTAGGGCTCTCAAAAGGAGCTTCTGAAGATGAAATTAAAAAAGCTTATCGAAAGCTATCAAAAAAATATCATCCAGATATCAATAAAGAAGCTGATGCAGAAGAAAAATTCAAAGAAGTATCAGAAGCTTATGAAATTTTAAGTGACCCGCAAAAACGGGCAGCTTATGATCAATATGGACACGCAGGTACCGATCCAAACTATGGCGCTGGTGGAGCCGGTGGCGGCTTTGGTGGTTTTGGCGGCTTTTCAGGTGGCGGTTTTGGTGGCTTCGAAGATATCTTTGATTCATTCTTTGGCGGTGGCGGTCGTACGGTAGACCCTAATGCGCCAAGACAGGGTGCGGATTTACAGTACACGATCGATCTTTCTTTTGAAGAAGCGATTTTTGGCGTAGAAAAAGAAATCAAGTATAACCGAGAAGAAATTTGTCATACTTGCCATGGAAATGGTGCGAAACCTGGAACACAACCAACAACTTGTCATAAGTGTCATGGATCAGGGACAATCAATGTGGAACGTCAAACGCCACTTGGTCGTGTGATGAGTCGTCAAACTTGTGACGTTTGTCATGGTACTGGTAAAGAAATCAAAGATCCTTGTCCAACTTGTCATGGTTCTGGTCACGAAAAGAAAGCACATTCTGTTAAGGTGAATGTACCAGCAGGTGTAGAAGAAGGACAACAAATGCGTCTGGCAGGTCAAGGTGAAGCTGGAGAAAACGGCGGACCATTTGGTGATCTATATGTTGTATTCCGTGTGGAAGAAAGTGATATTTTCGATCGTGATGGTTCAGAGATCTATTACGAATTGCCATTGAGTTTTGTACAAGCTGCTTTAGGTGATGAAGTAAAAGTGCCAACCGTTCATGGAGATGTCAAACTTAAAATTCCGGCAGGTACGCAAACAGGAACGAATTTCCGTTTACGTGGCAAAGGAGCGCCTAAACTTCGTGGAGGAGCTACTGGGGATCAACATGTGAAAGTGAAGTTGATCACGCCGAAGAACTTAAATGAACAGCAACGTGAAGCATTGCGTGCTTTTGCTGAAGCTGGCGGCATCAAAGTAGAAGAACAACAAGAAGATGGCTTCTTTGATAAAGTGAAAGATGCCTTTGGCGGTAAGAAAAGAAAATAAAAGAAAAGCAAATCAATAAATTCAGCTAGCATCTCTGGCAGTTAGACCAACATCTAATTGCTGGAGAATCGCCAGCCTCTTATTGATTTGCTTTTTTTATTTAGACAGGAGAAAGTGGCAAACAAATAATTAAAGCAGGGACGAAAGAAGAGGACAAAAAGGAATCAAGTTTTTTTTGTCAATTTTATAAATGCCTTTAAAATAAAGACCGTTGCAAGGGATAGGCATCCTTTTGCAACGGTCTTTAACAATTTCATCATCTGAAGGTTAAATATCTAGTACTTTATCTAGGAAATCTTTTGTTCGTTCATTTTGTGGATTTTCAAAGATTTGTTGTGGTGTGCCATCTTCTAGGAAATTCCCTCCATCAATAAACATGACACGATTGGCAACTTCTTTAGCAAAGCCCATTTCGTGTGTAACGATAACCATCGTCATCCCTTGCTTAGCTAATTTTTTCATGACGTTCAAGACATCTCCGACCATTTCCGGGTCTAGTGCAGAAGTTGGTTCGTCGAAGAGCATGATATCAGGATTCATCGCTAGAGCACGAGCGATAGCGACCCGTTGCTTTTGTCCACCAGAAAGCATTTCTGGATACATGTCTTTTTTATCTTCAAGGCCGACGGTTTGTAGCAATTTGATTGCTTTCTTTTCAGCGGCTTCTTTTGATTCTTTTTTCAAATCCATTGGTGCTAATGTAATGTTTTCTAGCACTGAAAGATGTGGGAATAAATTAAAATGTTGGAATACCATTCCGATGTGTTGTCTTACCAAATTGATATCGGTGTTTTTGTCCATTAAGTGGGCCCCGTCAATGATGATTTCGCCGTCTGAAGGCTCTTCTAAACGGTTTAAACAACGTAGGAAGGTACTTTTTCCTGAACCGGAAGGACCGATGATACAAACAACGTCACCTTCGTTGATTGAAACATTGATATCATTTAAAACGGTATTTTCACCGTATTTTTTTACAAGATGTTCAACTAGAATTTTTTCAGCCATCTTATTTCACCTTCTTTTCTAAAACTTTTGCTAATTTTGTCAGAATAGTAATGAGGATCAAATACATGATAGCAATAATTAGATAGACGTACGTACTTTGTGTCGTACGTGCAACGATAATTTTACCAGTTTGCAGTAACTCTACCACACCGATCGCTGAGATGATTGTTGTATCTTTCAATGAAATAACGAATTGGTTCACGAAAGATGGCAACATGATCTTGATTGCTTGTGGTAAGATGATTTTTTGCATGGTTCGATTATATGAAAGTCCTAAACTGCGAGAAGCTTCCATCTGACCAACTGGCACAGCTTTGATCCCGCCACGAACGATTTCTGCGATATAAGCGCTGGCGTTCAAAGTTAGTGTGATAATCCCGGCAATGAAGTCGGGAATAGTAAATCCGACGATACCTGGTAATCCAAAGAAGATGAAGAATGCAAGAACCATCATTGGAATACCGCGGATGACATCGACATAAATACTTGCAATTGTTCGTAGGGCTCTGATTGGCGCTACGCTGAATAAACCAAAGATAACACCAACAACTAATGCCAAGGCGAATGAAATTAAAGTTAATAAGATCGTTTGCCATAAACCTTTTAGTAAAACTTTGTAGTTGTTTTGTAATAGACCAGTTAGTGTAGATTCATCTTTGCTGGCTTTAGTAGGCGTATTATCAGTTGAGATATATTTGTTGATGATTTTATCGTATTCGCCAGTTCGTTTTAATTCTTTTAGACCTTCGTTGAACATTTGTAATAGTTCAGGATTTTGACCTTTTTTCACAGCAAAAGCGTATTTACCACCAGATTCTTTAGCAATCGGTGTTTCTAATTGTTGATTGTTTTTAATTGCATAGCCGATAACAGGGTAGTCGTCCATCATGGCGTCAATTGCGCCAACTCTCAATCCGTCATATAACTGATCTGCAGAATCGAAGTACTTGATGGTATAGCCGTACTGGTCTTCGTGGGCATTTAAGAAATCAGCACTTTCAGTTCCAACTTTGGCACCTACTGTTTTTCCTTTTAGGTCTTCATAGGACTTGATTGAATTGTCTCCTTTTTTGACAGCGATTTGAATCCCGCTTTCAAAATAAGGATCTGAGAAATCATAGCTTTTTTTTCGTTCATCGGTCACAGTCATTCCTGCGATCATTCCATCTGCTTGACCAGATTCTAACGCTTGTAGCGCAGCAGAGAAACCACGATAATCCATACGTAGGTTAAATCCTTGCAGTTTGGAGATTGCCTCCATTAATCCAACATCAATTCCCTCGTATTTGCCTTCAGCGTTTTGAAACTCGAAAGGTGCAAAAGCTGAATCGCTGGCAATGACATACGTCTCTTTCTTAGGTTCTATTTTTTGCATCGTCTCGCTCGTACTTGAGTCAGCAGTAGTTTTATCGTCAGCTTGTACAGGATTGCTAAGCGCAAATGTGACAAGTCCTGTCATTATGAAAATAATCGTATGAAGCAAATGCTTTTTTTTCATAATTAACCTCCTAAAATTTCAATAACTTTTCATATTTTCCTATTATATGCGAAAACTAATAATAGATACAAGCTGAGTTGCTGAAAAAAATAAAAAAAATGTCATTTTGTAACAATCTATGTTATAAAACGTAACATAATAAATGTAGAAAGGAATCTGACGTAAGATAAATAATTACTTAAGGGACATTATTGATATATAATTTTGCTGCCTAATTTACTACTTAATACATGTATGAATTTATATAATATAGTAGAAAAGAAAAAACTCAAAAGTAGCGAAAGTATGTTCGGTGTGGTATAATAAATCAACAAGGAATGCCTTTGCTTTCCTTTTCTTTTTTGTGGTCGTAAAATGAAGAGGAAAGAATGAAAAGGAGGATGAAATATGATAGAAAGAGATACCTCCCGACACTTTGAGTTGGTGTCAAAATATCAACCAGCAGGAGATCAACCCGAAGCCATTACACAGTTAGTTGATGGGGTAGTTGGTGGAAAAAAAGCTCAGATACTTTTAGGAGCAACTGGTACAGGGAAGACGTACACCGTTTCGAATTTGATTGAAAAAGTGAATAAGCCAACATTGATTATTGCCCACAATAAAACATTAGCTGGACAATTATATGGGGAGTTCAAAGAATTTTTCCCCAATAATGCAGTTGAATATTTTGTATCTTATTACGATTATTATCAACCTGAAGCTTATGTCCCTTCAAGTGATACTTACATTGAAAAGGATTCTAGTGTCAATGATGAAATTGATAAATTACGCCATTCAGCAACCAGTTCGTTATTAGAACGAAATGACGTGATCGTGATTGCTTCTGTTTCTTGCATCTTTGGTTTGGGTTCACCTTTTGAGTATCAAAAACAAGTCGTTTCAATTAGACAAGGAGCTGAGCTTGATCGTAATCAATTGATTCGTGATTTAGTTAGTATCCAATTTGAGCGCAACGATATTGATTTTCAACGTGGTCGTTTTCGAGTACGTGGGGACGTTGTGGAGATTTTCCCAGCCAGTCGGGATGAACGTGCGTTGCGTGTTGAATTTTTTGGTGATGAGGTCGAAAGGATTCGTGAAGTCAATGCGTTGACTGGTGAGGTCTTGGGAGAAACTGAGCATGTGGCGATATTTCCAGCGACTCACTTTGTTACAAATGATGAACACATGGAACATGCGGTTGCAAATATCAAAGCGGAACTGGAACAACGTTTGACTGTTTTGCGAAATGAGAATAAATTGTTAGAGGCTCAACGGCTAGAACAACGAACGAACTATGATATTGAAATGATGTTAGAAATGGGTTATACATCTGGGATCGAAAATTATTCGCGACACATGGATGGACGAAAAGAAGGCGAGCCACCATACACGTTACTTGATTTCTTTCCCGAAGATTCATTAATGATTATTGATGAATCGCATGTGACAATGCCGCAAATTCGGGGAATGTACAATGGTGACCGCGCAAGAAAACAGATGTTAGTCGATTATGGTTTTCGTTTACCATCGGCATTAGACAATCGTCCGTTACGATTAGAAGAGTTTGAAAAGCACGTGAATCAAATCGTTTATGTATCTGCTACGCCTGGTCCATATGAGTATGAACAAACGGATACAGTGATTCAACAGATCATCCGACCAACTGGTCTACTAGATCCAATCATCGAAGTGCGGCCGATCATGGGTCAAATTGATGATCTGGTAGGAGAAATCAATGAACGAGTTGAAAAAGATCAGCGCGTGTTTGTAACTACATTGACAAAGAAAATGTCTGAAGATTTGACTGATTATTTTAAAGAATTAGGAATCAAAGTCAAATATCTGCATAGTGATATCAAAACATTAGAGCGTACCGAAATCATTCGTGATCTTCGTTTAGGTGAATTCGATGTACTTGTAGGAATCAACTTGTTACGTGAAGGACTTGATGTACCGGAAGTTTCGCTAGTAGCGATTTTGGATGCAGATAAAGAAGGCTTTTTACGGAGCGAACGTTCTTTAGTACAGACGATTGGACGTGCAGCACGGAATGCAGAAGGAAAAGTGATTATGTATGCGGACAAAGTGACTGATTCGATGCGCAAGGCTATCGATGAAACTGCTAGACGACGTAGTATCCAAGAACAATATAATCAAGAGCATGGTATCGTGCCGAAAACGATCATCAAAGAGATCCGTGATTTGATTTCCATCACGAAAGAATCCGAAGATGATGCAAAAGAAACGGTTCAAGTATCCTATGAAGAAATGACAAGAGAAGAAAAAGCTACATTATTAATGAAATTAGAAAAAGAAATGAAAGATGCTGCTAAAGCATTAGATTTCGAGACAGCCGCAAATGTACGGGATATGATTCTTGAACTAAAGGCGTCAGAGTAGGGGGATTATATGGCAAATGATAAAATAATTATCCATGGTGCAAGAGCCCACAATTTAAAAAACATCAATGTGACAATTCCGCGAGATAAATTTGTGGTGGTCACTGGATTATCTGGTTCTGGGAAAAGTTCGTTAGCATTCGATACATTATATGCAGAAGGACAAAGAAGATATGTCGAAAGTCTTTCTGCTTATGCACGCCAATTTTTAGGGCAAATGGATAAGCCGGATGTTGATAGTATTGATGGGCTAAGTCCAGCAATTTCAATTGATCAAAAAACAACTAGTAAAAACCCTCGTTCAACAGTAGGAACTGTCACAGAAATCAATGATTATCTCCGATTGCTGTTTGCACGTGTAGGGCATCCTATCTGTCCGAATGATCACATTGAGATCACCAGCCAATCTATTGATCAAATGGCTGATAAAGTTTTAGAATTACCTGAACGAACTAAAATTCAAGTTCTTGCGCCGATCATTGTCAAGAAAAAAGGCCAACATAAAAAAGTTTTTGAACGTATTCAAAAAGAAGGATACGTACGTGTTCGAGTGGATGGAGAAATCTATGACTTAAGTGAAGTACCAGAATTAGAAAAAAATAAAAAGCATGATATCGCAATTGTCATAGACCGTGTCATCATAAAAGAAGGAATCCGTTCACGTTTGTTTGATTCAATCGAAGCTGCCTTGCGTTTAGCAGAAGGCTATGTTTTGATTGATGTCATCGGAGAAGAGGAAATGCTGTTTAGCGAGCATTACGCTTGTCCTTATTGTGGCTTTACTGTTGGTGAATTGGAACCAAGACTGTTTTCTTTCAATGCGCCATTTGGTGCTTGTCCTGATTGTGATGGTCTTGGTGTCAAATTAGAAGTGGACCAAGATTTAGTGATACCTGATCGTACGAAGACGTTGAGTCAAGGAGCGATCGTCCCTTGGAATCCAATCAGTTCACAATACTATCCACAGATGCTGGCTCAAGCCTGTGAAAGTTATGGGATTGATATGGAGACGCCTTTTGAAGAGTTGCCACTTGAACATCAAGAAATCGTGCTCAATGGGACAGACGAGCTGTTCCATTTCCACTATGAGAATGATTTCGGTGGTGTTCGTGATGTTGAAACAACTTTTGAAGGGGTATTGAAAAACATTAAGCGTCGGTACCATGATACAAACAGTGATTTCACAAGAGAGCAAATGAGACAATATATGACTGAATTGACTTGCCAAACTTGTCATGGGTATCGTTTGAATCCTCAAGCTTTATCCGTTCAAATCAATGGGACGAATATTGGACAAACGAACGAGTTGTCTATCCAAAAAGCGGTCAACTTCTTTTCAAATTTGACCCTTTCAGACCAAGAAAAAGTAATAGCTAAACCGATTTTAAAAGAAGTGAATGATCGACTTTCATTTTTAGAAAATGTTGGTCTCGATTATTTAACGCTGAGTCGTGCATCAGGAACTCTTTCAGGAGGAGAAGCACAGCGGATCCGTTTGGCCACTCAAATTGGCTCGAATCTCTCAGGGGTTCTTTATATTTTAGATGAGCCTTCTATCGGACTCCATCAAAGAGATAACGACCGTTTGATCGGTTCATTGAAGAAAATGCGTGATCTAGGGAACACCCTGGTTGTGGTCGAGCATGATGAAGATACGATGCGTGCGGCAGATTATTTGATTGATGTAGGCCCTGGTGCGGGGCATCAAGGAGGAGAAATCGTTTCAGCTGGCACGCCAGCGGAAGTTGCTGCTGATGAAGACTCTTTGACTGGACAATATCTATCCGGTAAAAAGAGTATTCCAGTTCCAACTGAACGCCGAAAAGGGAATGGAAAAGCCATCAAAATCACTGGGGCAACGGAAAATAATTTGAAAAATATTTCAGTGGAATTTCCTTTAGGTGAATTTGTTGCGGTGACTGGTGTGTCCGGTTCAGGTAAGAGTACATTGGTCAATAGTATCCTAAAACGAGCTCTTGCACAAAAAATCAATCGTAATTCAGCAAAACCTGGTAAATTCAAATCAATTTCCGGTTATGAAAGTATTGAAAAAATCATTGATATCGATCAAAGTCCGATTGGGCGCACACCACGAAGCAATCCTGCGACATATACTAGTGTATTTGATGATATTAGAGATTTATTTGCACAAACAAATGAAGCTAAAATGCGTGGGTATAAAAAAGGCCGTTTTAGTTTCAACGTTAAAGGTGGACGTTGTGAAGCCTGCCGAGGCGATGGGATTATTAAGATTGAAATGCACTTTCTACCTGACGTTTACGTTCCTTGTGAAGTTTGTCATGGGAAGCGATATAATTCTGAAACGCTAGAAGTTCATTATAAAGGAAAAAGTATTGCAGATATTTTAGAAATGACGGTTGAAGATGCCGTTGAATTTTTCCAACCAATCCCTAAGATTCATCGAAAACTTCAAACCATTGTCGATGTTGGTCTAGGCTACGTTACGATGGGGCAACCAGCTACAACATTATCTGGTGGGGAAGCACAGCGGATGAAACTCGCTAGTGAATTACACAAAATAGCGAATGGTAAGAACTTTTATATTTTGGATGAACCAACGACTGGTTTGCATACAGATGATATTGCCCGGCTACTTGATGTCTTGCAACGTTTAGTAGATGCAGGGAATACGGTATTAGTGATCGAGCATAACCTTGATGTTATTAAAACCGCTGATCATATTATTGATCTTGGACCAGAAGGCGGGGAAGGTGGCGGTACGATTTTAGCCACTGGTACACCTGAAGAAATCATTGAGGTGAAAGAGAGTTATACTGGTCGATACTTAAAAAAAATCATGAATGGTGAAAACCAACTGGATAGTTAAAAAAAAATTAAAATCAAGTATCTATTCTTGTTTTATTGACCAGTATAGACTAAAATACGAAACATGGTAGTTCTTTCTACACTAATTGGTATAGATAAAAACTTCCTATAAGTTCAATCCGTTCAAAAAAGAATTGAGCAATCGGAGGAGATTCCTTTGATTGCTTTTTTCTTTATGGTATGATATTCCTTGTGTAGTTGAAAAAGAAAACTAGAGATTATGAGTAAGTGAGAGATAATGATGAACAGTAATGTAAACGAAGAATTTATTCCTATTTTATTGGGTAGCGACATGAATGTCTATGGAATGGCACGTTCATTTCATGAAGCGTATGGCAAAGTTTGCCAGGCGTATGCATCAAATCAGTTGGCACCAACTCGCTATAGCAAAATCGTCAAAGTTGACGTAATTCCTGGCTTTGATAAAGATCCGGTCTTTATTGAGTCCATGTTACGTTTAGCAAGAGAGAAATATTCAGATCAAACGAAGAAGTATCTCTTGATCGCATGTGGAGATGGCTATGCAGAACTGATTTCACAGCATAAAGAAGAACTCTCAAAGTATTTTATTTGTCCTTACATCGATTATTCGTTATTTAAACGTCTGATTAATAAGGTTAGTTTTTATGAAGTTTGCGAGGAATACCAGTTACCTTATCCTAAAACGTTGATTGTTAGAAAAGAAATGTTAGTTGATGGGCATTTGAATCAAGAGTTACCATTTGACTTTCCAGTGGCATTAAAGCCGGCAAACAGCGTGGAATACTTATCTGTCCAATTTGAAGGTCGAAAAAAAGCGTTTATTATCGATAATCGTGAAGAATTTGACTTGATCTTAGGTCGTATTTACGAAGCAGGTTATACAAGTGAAATGATCGTCCAAGATTTCATTCCTGGGGATGATAGTAATATGCGTGTGTTAAATGCTTATGTCGATGAAAACCATCAAGTAAGAATGATGTGTTTAGGTCACCCATTACTAGAAGATCCAACACCAGCTTCGATTGGTAATTATGTGGTGATCATGCCAGATTATAATGAAAAGATCTATCAAACGATTAAACGATTTTTAGAAGATATTTCCTATACTGGTTTTGCGAATTTTGATATGAAATACGATCCAAGAGATGGTGAATACAAACTTTTTGAAATCAACCTTCGTCAGGGAAGAAGCAGTTTCTTTGTCACTCTTAATGGCTTGAATTTAGCAAAATTTGTGACAGAAGACCGTGTATTTGAAGTTCCATTCACAGGGACTACCTATGGGACGAGCCAATCGGATCAAGCAAAATTATGGATGGGTGTACCTAACAAGGTCTTTTTAACTTATGCAAAAGCAAATGAAGACAAAAAAGTTGCAGAAAAAATGATTAAAGAAAATCGTTATGGAACGACTGTTTTTTATGAGAAAGATCGTTCGCTCAAACGCTGGTTATTGATGAAGTATATGTTTAGAAATTACATTCCTCGATTTAAAAAATACTTTCATGTGAAAGAAGGTTGATTCATGGAAAACTTTTTTAGTATTTTGGGCGGAATGGGAACGATGGCCACAGAGAGTTTTGTCCGTCTAATCAATCATCGAACCAAAGCCTCAAAAGATCAGGAATATTTAAATTATGTATTATTTAATCATGCGACAGTTCCTGATCGAACGGCTTATATTTTAGATAGGGAACAAGAAAGCCCAATGCCTTACCTACTAGATGATGTTGAAAAACAAAATTTACTCAAACCAAATTTTATCGTTTTAACGTGTAATACAGCTCATTATTTCTTTGATGAACTTCAAGCAGCCACTGAGATTCCGATTCTTCATATGCCACGAGAAGCGGCAAATGAGCTTGTCAGACAAAATACAACTGGTAAAGTAGCCATCCTGGGTACGGAAGGTAGCATGAAAGCTGGAATTTATGAAAAAGAAGTGAGACAGCTAGGCTTTGAGGCGGTCATTCCTGATGCTCAACTTCAGGCGAAAATCAACCATTTGATTTATCATGATATCAAAGAATCAGATTATTTAAACAAAGAACTATACTACGAAATTTTGGCAGAAGCGGTGGCGCGATTTGATTGCGAAAAAATTATTTTAGGCTGTACAGAATTATCGTTGATGCAAGAGTATGTAGGGGAAAATGAATATCCCGTCATTGACGCACAGTCAATCTTAGCTGATCAAACGATCGCCCGTGCCTTACAACACCGACAAGCTACCATATCAAGTTGAAAACTTTTATGAGCAAAGATTAGGGGCGGATACCTACAGTGGTATTTGTCCCTGTTTTTATCGACAACTTCATTTTTAAGAATGTTTAACTGGTAATGATACGCCCGGAAGTGATATAATTTTAGGAAGAGATATGAGAGGGGGCCGTTTGATATGGCTGATAATTTACAACTAGTAATCATCACAGGGATGAGTGGCGCTGGGAAGACGGTCGCTATTCAAAGTTTTGAAGATATGGGGTATTTCTGTATTGATAATATGCCACCAAATCTAATTCCAAAGTTTTGGGAATTGATCAAAGAATCGGGTAAAGTGACGAAAATGGCATTAGTGGTAGACTTGCGTTCACGCTCGTTTTTTGAAGAAATCCAAAATATGTTAGTCGAAATTGAGAATACAGATTTTATCGATACGTCGATTTTATTTTTAGATGCATCCGATGAAGAATTAGTCGCACGATACAAGGAAACAAGACGTACCCATCCAATGGCAATGAACGGTTTAGTCACGGAAGGAATTCGTAAAGAACGTGCGATATTGAATGATCTAAAGATGCAGGCCTCGGTCATTATAGACACGACGACTTTAACGCCACGTCAGTTAAGGGAAAAAATCAATCAAACGTTTAAGACCAAAGGCGATCAAGGCTTTCGAATCGAATTTGTTTCCTTTGGATTCAAATATGGCTTGCCAATTGATTCAGATATCGTGATGGATGTACGCTTTTTACCAAATCCCCACTATATCCCTGAATTAAGACCTTTGACAGGAAAAGATCAACCAGTTTATGACTATGTGATGTCATTTGATGAAACTGAGCTGTTTTATAATAAGTTTTTAGATTTATTACAGACGGTTTTACCAGGATATATCAAAGAAGGTAAAAGCAGCTTGACGATTGCTATTGGCTGTACCGGAGGGCAACACCGTTCAGTTGCGTTAACAGAACGTTTATCAGGTGCTTTGAAAGAAAATTATAAAGTCAATGTGACTCACCGTGACAAAGATAAACGGAAAGAGACGGTGAATCGCTCGTGAAGATGAAAACTTACCGTATAAGAAAGCCCAAAATCGTTGTCGTTGGGGGTGGCACAGGCTTACCGGTTATTTTAAAAAGCTTGCGTAACCAAGGGGCTGATATTACAGCGATCGTAACTGTCGCAGATGACGGGGGCAGTAGCGGTGCAATCAGAGAATCAATTGCGATGGCGCCCCCTGGCGATTTGAGGAATGTGTTGGTTTCATTGTCGGATATGCCACAATTTTATGAAGATATCTTTCAGTATCGTTTTAAAAAAGAAGATCAATTTTTAGCCAATCATACGATCGGTAATTTGATCATTGCCGCTGTCGCAGAAATGAGAGGAAGTACATACGAAGCAGTACAACTCCTATCTAAGATGATGCATGTGGACGGTCATATCTATCCTTCTTCTGAAACACCATTAACACTCCATGCAGTTTTTAAAGATGGTACTACTGCGGTGGGGGAATCAAAAATTGCGGTCGATCGAAAAACGATTGATCATGTCTATGTGCGAAATACCACGGATGATAGCGAAGCCAAACCAGCACGAAAAGTTGTTTCTGCCATTATGGAGGCAGATATGGTCGTTTTAGGACCGGGTAGTTTGTTTACTAGCATTTTACCTAATTTGGTCATCCAAGAAATTGGAGAAGCAGTAGCTAAAACAGAAGCCGAAGTGGTGTATATTTGTAATATCATGACACAAAAAGGTGAAACAGAACATTTTACAGATGCTGATCATATTCGGGTGTTGCATGAACATTTGAAACGACCATTTATTGATACTGTTTTAGTTAACACAGAAAAAGTACCAGCAGGTTATATGGATCCTGAAATTTACGATGAATACCTCGTACAAGTAACCCATGATTTTCATGGATTACGGAATGAAGGATGTCGAGTGATTTCGACTGACTTTTTAGAATTAAAAAATGGTGGTGTCTTCCATGATGGTGAAAAAGTTGTGGAAGAGCTATTTCGTTTGGTTTTTGGTTCCAAATATTAAACGGTAGGTTACTAAGAGAAAGGAGGAGAATAGGGTGTCATTTGCGGCAGATGTCAAAAAAGAACTTACTGGACTTGAAGTTCACCGCGAACATGCAAAGGCGGAATTAGCTGCACTTTTGCGAATGAATGGATCTTTAGGGATTGTGAATCAACAATTTATCCTAAACGTTCAAACAGAAAATGCAGCTATCGCTAGACGGATCTATTCTCTTTTAAAAGATCATTATAATGTCCGAAGCGAGTTACTCGTTCGAAAAAAAATGAAATTGAAAAAGAATAATGTCTATATCGTTCGTTTGAAACAAGGAACGAAAAATGTACTGATGGATCTAGATATCATGGACGGAATGATGTTCAATGGGCATGTATCTGATGAAATTTTAGGAAATGCACAAAAAATGCGATCCTATCTAAGAGGAGCATTCATGGCGTCTGGTTCAGTCAATAATCCTGAAACTAGTCGTTACCATTTAGAAATTTTCTCCATTTATGAACAACATAATCAAGACATTTGTGATATGTTAAATTATTATGGTCTTCATGCTCGAACATTGGAACGTCGAAACGGCTATATTTCATATTTAAAAGGCGCAGAGAAAATTGCTGACTTTTTAACCTTAATTGGTGCGACGAATTCGATGTTGCGCTTTGAAGATGTCCGTATCGTACGTGATATGCGAAACTCAGTCAACCGACTTGTCAATTGTGAGACAGCCAATCTGAATAAAACGATTGATGCTGCAGCAAAACAAATCGAAAATATTGAATTGATTGAAAGTAGAGTTGGATTAACTGCACTACCAGAAAAATTGCAAGAAATTGCAGAATTGAGATTAAAGCACCCAGAAGTCAGTTTAAAAGAGCTAGGAGAAATGATTCCATCAGGAGCGATCTCTAAATCCGGAATCAATCATCGAATCAGAAAGATTAATGAATTTGCAGAAAAGTTGCGCGAAGAAGCAAGTTAAGTGAAAAAATTTTTAATTTTTTAATTAATGAAGATTTTGGGACAAGTATTTGTCTCAGAATCTTTTTTTATTATATTTCCAAAAAAAGTTCTAATCAGTGTCCTTTAATATGTTAAAAAGTAAGTAGCAAGTCCCATTGATAACGGTTATTGCTACTAAAAACAAAGGAGAATAGTGTCATGAAATATCTAAATAAAATACTGAGAGCCAAGGTTGTTCAAGGTTATGAACAAGGAAAAACAGATGAAGAAATTGCAGATAGCTTGAAGATATCCCGTAAAACAGTGGTTGAAATCAAATTGCTTGAAATCGCATGTAAACTAAGTCAAGGATTTACGGAACTTGAAATAGCTGAACGATTTCACAAGCCCGTTGAGGAAATTCACAGAAACAAACACAACTATATTCTAAGACGTTTTTCGGATTCCTCTAGTAATAATTCCATTTCTGAGATTCCACCTTCCTCTAGGATTGACTCCATTTCTCAGCAGATAGGTGGTACGAAGGCGTATGTTCTTGAAAAAATAATTATTCAAAAGCTGAAAAAAATGGAAAATATCGAGGATATTACTAAGAGTGTTTCTATTTCATTAGGAGAAACTAAAAAGATAATAGAAAATTATGCAATACGAAAAATCTGTGAGGAAGGATACACACTGGAAGAATTGAATAAAATGTTGTATCTTAATTTGGCTGAGAATCCACGAGTCCATAATATCTACCTTGAAGTTAAAAAGGAAAACGAATCAGGAGAAAAAGGAGTAGAAAGTAGGAGACAAAATGAAATAATTAATTTTTACAAAGAAAATAGAAAAGACAAGTTAGAAGAAATAACATCAAATGAATTAAATAAATATCTAATTAATTATATTGCTATCCAAAGAAAGGTAAAAATATTGAGGAAATTGCACAAGAGTTGAATAGAAGTCATAAAACAATTCGAATGATAATAGCGCAATTTATTATCAGTGAATCGAGTAAGGGAACCCCTAAACAACACATTTCTACCTATCTTTGGTTAACAACAGCTCAAATGAAAAAAAATGTATACAACTATCTTACAGTAGAGTTAAAGGCTAATACAATGCAACATATTGCTTGGTTAAACAGTTCTACGTTCGATCAGATTCAATTAATGTATATCGAAGGCGCACTTGAAATGAAAAAATCCATTCATAAGATGCGCCCCAATAAAGATAGTTCAAAAAAATTAGCGTTTCTAAAACGCCACAATAAGGAAGAAATGAAGAAAATACGAGTAGAGTTCATTCAAGGACTTGAAAATAAAATAAGTCATGAAGAACTTATCGAGCAACTAAAGATTAGTAGACCAACTGCTTATAGGATACTTAATTTAGAAATCGCACGTAGCATATACCAAGGTTTTTCGGTACCTCAGATAGCTGAAAGACTACATAAAAGTTCAAGTAGTATAATGGGAAAAAAACATGCATTTATCCAAAATAGTTTTAAAAGGCATAGTGATATCCCTCTCATTGCTGAGAATATTGGTTGTTCAGAAGATTATGTGATGGAAAAATTAGTCGTTCACAAGCTAAAAATAAAGGAAAACATAAAGAATATCTCTGAAAGCTTGAATATTTCGGTAGAAAAAACTAAAACGATAATAGAGGATTATGCAATAAAAAAGATTCATCAAGGATATACACGGGAAGAATTAAATAGTATATTACCTGTGAGTTTAGATGGATATCCGAGGATACTTGAGACTTTCAAAAAAGTTGAAAAAAATAATAAGTTAGAGGGAGAAAGTAAAAACACAAATACCTTATTATTAAAAACACAACCAGAAAGGGTACTTGAACAACTAAGCTTCGAAGAGCTTGTCAAGAAACTAAGAAAAGGGATAAAAATTGGTGATATTGCAACCGAATTGGACTGGACTTCGGAAATGGTGAGACATCGAATGGCTGAATTTATTATACAACATTCAATTAAGGGAATGTCTAAAGAAGAAATAGGTAACCAGCTTTGTTTAACTCAAACTGACATAAAAGTACTTCCATATCAATATATTAGAGATTATATAGCAATGTACCATCAAATTCAAAGAATTGCGGAAAGAAATGGCAGCACGTTGGCTCAAATTTATAAGATATATGTAGAGGGGGGAGTTGCAAAAGGAGTATCCATTAATGAAATTGCATGTACGCTAAAGATAAACGAAGAAGCCGTTCAAAAGATAGTGAATAAAATTCAGAACGAATCTCAACCAGAATTAAACAGCCCAGAACCACCTATCATTGAGAAAGCAATCTCTGAAGTTAAGAAAAATCTGATACAAGAAGGCACGATCCAACCACCAAAACCAATATCTATAGCTGAATCAACAAACCAGTTTCATCAAACCGACCCTGAACCAAATAGCTTAGATCTATTGAGTAAATCTATTATTAATGAGTATAAAAAGAAAAAAAATATAAAAATGATTTCAGCTAAATATAATGTACCGCTAGAAGTGGTACAAAATATAATAAGCGAATACATAGTAAATAAAGGAAAGAAGGGGAGACGGATTAATGAGGTTGCGGCAGAGTTATATTTTTCTACCATTCATACAGGCGATGGACAAGTGTTATTTATCCATCAATCTGGAAAGGTCTCTGAAGTTAAGAAAAATCTGATACAAGAAGGCACGATCCAACCACCAAAACCAATATCTATAGCTGAATCAACAAACCAGTTTCATCAAACCGACCCTGAACCAAATAGCTTAGATCTATTGAGTAAATCTATTATTAATGAGTATAAAAAGAAAAAAATATAAAAATGATTTCAGCTAAATATAATGTACCGCTAGAAGTGGTACAAAATATAATAAGCGAATACATAGTAAATAAAGGAAAGAAGGGGAGACGGATTAATGAGGTTGCGGCAGAGTTATATTTTTCTACCATTCATACAGGCGATGGACAAGTGTTATTTATCCATCAATCTGGAAAGGTCTCTGAAGTTAAGAAAAATCTGATACAAGAAGGCACGATCCAACCACCAAAACCAATATCTATGGCTGAATCAACAAACCAGTTTCATCAAATCTACACTAAATCGAATAGAATAGATCCATTGCGTGAAATCATTGTTAGTGAGTATAAGGAGAATCAAAATATAGGAGTAATTTCATATCAATATAATTTATCACCAGAAGAGGTCCAAGAAATAATATGTGATTACATCCGAAATGAAGAAAAGAAAGGGAGGACAGTTAACGAGATTGCGACAGAATTTTCTTTTTATTCCGTTCCTAATTCCGATGGAAAACTGCGGTTTATCCATAAAGATGAAGTGTTATCTCTAGTTAAAAACAATCCGTTGTACCAAAGCACGAGTCACCAACCACTACAACCAATATCTATGGATGAATTAACCAGACGTTTTGATCAAATCGAGCTTAGATCAAATAGCTCAGACCAAGTGAAAGGAAAATATGAAAAGAGTCAAGAAATGAAATCGGAAGGAGAGAGGAAGAGAAGGAATTCAGAATCGAATCCTGGCGCCCTGGACCTAAGTCTGAAAAAAGTACGGTTGGACTCGTCCATGGTTTCACAGCCAAGTCCATTAAATAAACAGTGGCCACAATTGAAAAATTTTTCATCGACTATTTCTCATGTCACTAAACAAGCGCAAGATATCAATAATGAGAGAAGACAACAGCATCTTGTTAATTCCCATGTTAAAGCTCGTTGATGAAGTTTTATTAATGAAAAAACTTAAAGAAAAATGGCGCACGGGCGAGTGATGTTTTTGAGTCACTCTTAACAGTTCAATAATGATTTGATCAGAAGTAACTCATACAGTTATCGGTAAGTTTCGCTAACATCAAAAGTATAGAGATCGGAAGATTTTGGGACAAGTATTCGTCTCAGAATCTTTTTTTATTATATTTCCAAAAAAAGTTCTAATCAGTGTCCTTTAATATGTTAAAAAGTAAGTAGCAAGTCCCATTGATAACGGTTATTGCTACTAAAAACAAAGGAGAATAATTACTATGGAAAATAAGGTTAATAATAAAAGAAAGAAAAAACAAAAAAAAGATACAGAGAAACAAGAGATTCATATGAAACGCCTTCCTAAGGTTAGCCCGAAAAAACTACCGTTTCGGAAACGCCGCAATAAGGAGCAAATGAATAAAATCCATAGAGAGTTCATTCATGGACTTGAAAATAAAGTAAGTGTAAAAGAACTTACTAAGCGATTAAAGATTAGTAGACCAACTGCTTATAGGATACTTAATTTAGAAATCGCACGTAGCATATACCAAGGTTTTTCGGTACCTCAGATAGCTGAAAGACTACATAAAAGTTCAAATAGTATAATGGGAAGAAAACATGCATTCATCATAAATAATTTTCGAAGGAATGGTAATATCCGACTCATTCCTGAGATGATTGGTTGTTCAGAAGATTACGTGATAGAAAAATTAGTCGTTCACAAGCTTAAAAAAAAGGAAAATATAATGAAGATCTCTGAAAGCTTGGATATTTCTGTAGAAAAAACTAAAACGATAATAGAGGATTATGCAATAAGAAAAATTCATGATCAAGGGTATACAAGGGAAGAATTAAATAGAATATTACCTGTGAGTTTAGATGGATATCCAAGGATACTTGAGGTTTTCCAAAAAGTTGAAAAAAATAACAAATTAGTGGGAGATGCAAAAAAAAGCATTAAAAAAACAAATACCGTGTTGTTAAGAAAAAAAACAAAAAAGAGGGAAAGATTAAGTTTCGATGATCTTGTCAAGAAAAGAAAAACAGGTATGAAAATTGGGAAGATTGCAACCGAATTGGACAGGACTCCGGGAATGGTGAAACATCGAATGGCTAAATTTATTATAGATCATTCAATTAGGGGAATATCTAGACAAGAAATAAGTAACCAGCTTTGTTTAACTCAAACTGAAATAAAAACATTTCCATATCAGTATATTAAAAACAATATATTAAAGAACCAAAAAATTCAAGGAATTGCGGAAAGAAATGGCTGCACGTTGGCTCAAATTTATAAGATATATGTAGAGGGAGCAATTGAAAAAAATGTATCCATTAATGAAATTGCATGTACGCTAAAGATAAGCGAAGAAGCTGTTCAAGAGATAGTGAATAAAATTCAGAACGAATCTCAACCAGAATTAAACACCCCAGAACCACCTATCATTGAGAAAGCAATCTCTGAAGTTAAGAAAAATCTGATACAAGAAGGTACGATCCAACCACCAAAACCAATATCTATGGCTGAATCAACAAACCAGTTTCATCAAATCTACACTAAAACGAATAGATTAGATCCATTGCGTGAAATCATTGTTAGTGAGTATAAGGAGAATCAAAATATAGGAGTAATTTCATATCAATATAATTTATCACCAGAAGAGATCAAAGAAATAATATATGATTACATCCAAAATGAAGAAAAGAAAGAGAGGACAGTTAACGAGATTGCGGAAGAATTTTCTTTTTATTCCGTTCCTAATTCCGATGGAAAACTGCGGTTTATCCATAAAGATGAAGTGTTATCTCTAGTTAAAAACAATCCGTTGTACCAAAGCACGAGTCACCAACCACTACAACCAATATCTATGGATGAATTAACCAGCCGTTTTGATCAAATCGAGCTTAGATCAAATAGCTCAGACCAAGTGAAAGGAAAATATGAAAAGAGTCAAGAAATGAAATCAGAAGGAGAGAGGAAGAGAAGAAATTCAGAATCGGATCCTGGCGCCCTGGACCTAAGTCTGAAAAAAGCACGGGTAGACTCACCCATATTGTCACAGCCAAAAAGTTTTTCATCGACTACAACTCGTGCCGTTGAAAAAGTACAAAATGTCATCGAACAGAAATGGCAACAGCATCTAAATAACCCACGTGTCCAAGCTAGTTTACGAAGCTTTGTCAACGAAAGGTCTTAGGATAGATAGATGGTGTATCAATCCGTTTTTTTATCTTTTTCTAAATTAAGATCTGGATAGTCGCTCAATCAAAAATGACCCAAGGACCTTAAAAATAGGCTAGGCTATTTTGAGGTTCTTTGGGTCTTGTTAGGATCGGAACGATAGTGTCAATCCTGATCAATAATGATTACAAGTACATGTGATAGTCAGGATTATTACTCGTTAATGTAGTCAATTAGCTCTTCTTTTTTGATCGATTCATCAAAAATATGCTCTTCCAAAATAACAGTTGGAACAAAACGGATATTGGCAGCATTCGCCTCAGCTATAATTGCTTGAGAGGCAGGAGATTCTTCTTGGTAAGTTAGACCTAACTTATTTTGAGCATAATCTGCTACTTCTGCTAGACTAAGATTTTTCCAATCATCCTGCGAATCAAATACTTTTTTGATTTCTCGTAAAGCTACTTGACCGTCTGACGTATCAATATGATGATGCATCACATTCCCACGTTGCAAACTTTCTTTTTCTTTATCAAAAAGTTTGATCACCCGTTGCAAACGCCCTTTACTTACAGCTTCTTCGAGTAATTCATAAGATTCGTTGAACCATTGACGGCAATAAGGGCAGGCCAGATTGATAAACTCTGCCATTTTCTTAGGAGCATCTAAGTTTCCATAATGAATGCCAGTTTCGGTATTTGTTTTATCTGCTTTAATGATAGATATATCCATGTATAATCACCTCTTAGATTCATTTTAAGCATTTTTCAGAAAAAAGACTAGTTTTTTGTTTAATAAAGTATGTATCTTCACATGTGAGTACTTTTACAGAATAGGTAGGTTTTCAGGAGCTTTTGCGTTATAATAGGTGGGATATTTGAGAGAATTTGAACAAGGATGATGACAAATGCGAAAAATGAAAACAATGGACGGAAATACAGCTGCCGCTTATATTTCTTATGCTTTTACAGAATTAGCTGCAATCTATCCCATTACGCCCAGCTCAACGATGGCAGAATTAGTGGATCAATGGTCTGCTAGTGGGAAGAAAAATCTTTTTGGACAACCAGTTAAAGTGGTTGAAATGCAATCTGAAGCAGGAGCGGCTGGTGTTGTGCATGGTTCGCTCAAAACAGGCGCGCTGACAACGACTTATACAGCTTCTCAAGGATTGTTGTTGATGATACCCAATATGTATAAAATCGCTGGTGAATTACTACCAAGCGTATTTCATGTCGCAAGTCGTGCAGTCACGACGAATGCGTTAAATATTTTTGGGGATCATGGGGATGTCATGGCTGCTCGATCGACTGGATTTGCGATGCTTGCAGAAAGCAGTGTGCAAGAAGTTATGGACTTAGCACCCGTAGCACATTTGGCTTCGATTGAAGCAGAGCTGCCATTCTTGAATTTTTTTGATGGTTTTCGTACGAGCCATGAAATCCAAAAAATTGAAGTACTAGAATATGACGAGTTAGCATCGTTAATCAATCAAGAGAAACTTGCTGCGTTTAGAAACAGAGCGATGAACCCTAACCACCCAACTGTTAGTGGAACGAATCAAAATCCAGATATTCATTTTCAACAAAGAGAAACGATCAATTCGTATTACGAACAATTACCTCGCATCGTACAAAAATACATGCAAGCAATCAATGAATTACGTGGAACTTCCTATGATTTAGTCACTTATCATGGTGCTGCCGACGCGACAGAAGTCATCATTTCGATGGGGTCAGTAGCGCAAACGATTGAGCAGACAGTCGATTATTTGAATAAAAATGGCCGGAAAGTCGGTTTCTTGAATATTCATCTTTATCGCCCATTCCCAATTGAAACATTGTTGCAAAAACTTCCTAAAACTACACAGTCAATTGCCGTATTAGATCGAAGCAAAGAACCAGGAGCTGGTGGGGAACCATTACTGCTAGATGTTCAAAGTGCACTTTATGATGCAACAATCTGTCCTAAAATAATTGGTGGGCGGTATGGATTAGGATCAAAAGATGTGACACCAGATCAAATCATCAGCGTTTTTGACGAGTTGCAAAAAGATGAACAAATGAAAAAACGATTTACAATCGGGATAGTGGATGATGTTACCTATCATTCTTTGGCACCAAGACCAACATTGGATTTAACGGATGCTGAAACTTACCAAGCTAAGTTTTGGGGTTTTGGTTCTGACGGGACTGTCGGTGCAAATAAATCTGCTATTAAAATCATTGGTGATCATACAGACAAATACGCCCAAGGCTATTTTTACTATGATTCAAAAAAATCAGGTGGATTGACGATTTCCCATCTCCGTTTTGGAAACACGCCAATTCGTTCTACTTATCTAGTTGAACATGCTGATTTTGTCGCTTGTCATACGCCTGCTTACTTGCACAGCTATGATTTAGTTAAAGGGTTGAAAAAAGGTGGCACATTTTTATTGAATACTTTATGGACAGATGAGCAGTTAGAAACGCATCTGCCTATTCGTCTAAAAAAATATTTGGCAGAAAATGAGATTCAATTTTATACGATCAATGCGATGAAAATTGCTCAAGAAGTTGGATTAGGTCGTCGTATTAACACTGCCATGCAAACGGCTTTTTTCAAATTAGCAAACATTATTCCTATTGAAGAAGTGATTCCGCTCTTGAAAGAAGAAGTGCTTAAAAGCTATGGTCATAAATCAATGAAAATCGTAGAAAAAAATAACCAAGCGATTGATCATACCCTTGAACTTCTCCATAGAGTTGAAATCCCCAAACATTGGCGATCATTAGAACTACCTAGCAAAAAAGAAGAGACAACATCACGTTACGTAAAAGAGATTTTTACGCCGATCAATGCTCAAGAAGGAAATCAACTGTCAGTCGGTACTTTAGTAGCCAACCAGATGACAACTGGCGAGATGCCATTAGGAACAGCAGCGCTGGAAAAACGAGGTGTAGCCCTAGAAGTCCCTGAATGGATCAGTGACCGTTGTACGATGTGCAATGAGTGCGCATTTGTATGTCCGCACGCAGCCATCCGCCCATTCTTAGCTGATGAAGTAGAGCTGACTGAAGCGCCTGAAGGATTTATCGTTCGTGATATGAGAGGACCTGACGGGTTAAAATATCGTATCCAAGTTTCCGTGGAGGACTGTACAGGATGTGGATTATGTGTGGAGGCTTGTCCAGCCAAAGGAAAAGCGTTAGTGATGAAACCTTACGAGGAACAAAAAGAACAAGCGGTCAATTGGGCGTTTGCAATGACATTGAGACAGAAAGAAAACCCTATGAAAGGAAAAAATACGGTAATGGCTACCCAATTTAACCAACCGTTGCTTGAATTTTCAGGTGCCTGCTCGGGTTGCGGTGAAACGCCATATGTGAAACTTTTGACCCAAATGTTCGGAGACCGAATGATGATCGCTAATGCAACCGGCTGTTCTTCAATATGGGGAGGAGCTTCGCCAGCATCACCGTTCACAACGAATGCTTGTGGGCAAGGTCCAGCTTGGTCTAATTCCTTATTAGAAGATAATGCTGAATTTGGCTATGGTATGTTACTAGCTGCTCAAACCCGTCGTGAAGCTTTAGCGCAATCTGTTCGTGCAATCATGCCAAAAGTATCGAGTGCGCTTCGACTGTTGATGGAGGATTGGCTCAACCATTTATTCGATAGCGAAGGAACACAACAACGAGCAGCTAAACTTCAGGCTGCGATGGTAGCGGAAGCACAGCAAGTCCCAGAATTGGAATCCATTCTTGAGCACAAAGATATTTTTGTCAAAAACAGTCAATGGATTATTGGCGGAGATGGTTGGGCTTATGATATTGGCTTTGGTGGTATCGATCATGTATTGGCTAGTGGGGCAGATGTGAATATCCTAGTATTGGATAATGAAGTTTATTCTAATACTGGGGGGCAAACCTCTAAAGCAACGCCAACGTCAGCTATTGCAAAATTCTCCGCAAGTGGGAAATATGCGTCGAAGAAAGATTTAGGAATGATGGCAATGACTTATGGGAACGTCTATGTCGCTCAAATTGCTTCTGGTGCCAATCAAATGCAAACAATCAAGGCGTTTGAAGAAGCAGAGAAATACCCAGGGCCATCACTAATCATTGCGTATACGCCTTGTATCACCCATGGTCTGTTGGGGGGCATGAAAGAATCGATTAAAGAAGCCAAAGAAGCTGTTTCATCAGGCTATTGGTCCCTCTATCGTTATAATCCAAGTTTAATTGAAAAAGGGAAGGTTCCGATGATTTTGGATTACAAAAAACCAGACTTTTCAACAATGGGCGATTTTATGCGTAAGCAAGTTCGGTTTTCTTCACTAGAAAGTGCCAACCCTCAATTAGCTGAAAAATTGTTTGAAAAAACGGTTCTAGATGCAAAAACTCGTTTTTACAATTATGCTTCACTCACTGGACAGCTTGATAAAATTAAAGAAAAACTAGAACCGTCTGATCCGATTGTAAAAGAAGAGGAAGTCGAAACGAAAAAGAGAAAAAAAGAACGTAAGATCGATGATGAAGCAGCAGCCAGAAGAGCTGCTAAAAGAGCAGAACGCGCAGCACGTCGAAAATGATGTTTTGTTCATTGATCCAACTATCTCATTCGGTAAATGATAAGCAAACAATTTAAAGGGCGGAAAAATCGATCGAATAATTTATGTAATTTTCTTGAAAAAAGTAGCCAGAATCGTCTCATATTTCCAAACATATGATATACTTAAAGGGAAATCTCAAAAGAGAAGAGAGGCTTTTTATGTCATTTCAAATCGGGGAACTTTTTAATTTAGAGTATTGGCAACAAATGTTTTCCGGTGACTTATTTTCTCTGAATTTTTTGGTAAACATACTGGATATTTTAGTCGTATGGTATTTGGTTTACAAACTGATCCAGCTACTAAGAGGGACGAAAGCGATCCAATTGCTCAAAGGCGTTGCCATCTTTATCGTGATTCGAATTGCGGCTGAGTTGATTGGGCTACACACGCTGTCATGGCTGATGAATCAAGTCATAACTTACGGTGTGATTGCAGCAATCGTCATCTTCCAACCAGAGATTCGTCGTGGGTTAGAACATCTGGGAAGAAGTTCGTTATTCAAACAAACGAAAAGCGAGCAACAAGAAGACGAGAAGATGATCCTATCCTTTGATAAAGCTATTCAATATATGTCGAAACGTAAGATTGGTGCTCTGATTACGATCGAGCGTCATACTGGTTTAGATGAGTATATTGAGACAGGCATCGCATTGGATGCAGATATTACTGGTGAGTTACTCATTAATATCTTTATCCCCAATACGCCGTTGCATGACGGGGCAGTTATTGTCAAAAATGGAAAAATTGCAGTTGCCAGTGCCTATTTACCTTTATCAGAAAGTATGTTGATTCCAAAAGAATTTGGAACACGTCACCGAGCTGCTGTCGGTATTAGTGAGGTCAGCGATGCAATAACTATCGTGGTCTCGGAAGAAACAGGAGATGTAAGTATCACTTTAGACAATCAATTGATACCAGGGTTATCGCAAGAAGAGTATTTATCGATCTTACGAAAACAACTAATTGTAGAAGAAAAAAATAAAAACAAAAAGAATGGGCTTCAATCTTTCTTGGACGCAATGACTAAGGGAGGGGATCGGAAATGATCTCAAAAGAAAAGCGTACGAGTATTCTGTATGGGTTTGTTGCGTTATTGTTTAGTATCATTCTTTATTTCAATGCGAATGGTCAAACGATGCAAAACACATTATCTGGAAACGAGTCCTATTCGCAGACAGCTTCTGATGTTTCGATCCAACTTTTATATGATACCGATAAGTATTATATCCATGGTTACGAAAACACTACTACTGTCAAATTGGCTAGTGCGAATCGTATCCAGTTGATGGCTGAGGCAAATGAAGACACCCGTACCTTTAGGGTCACCGCAGACTTAGCACATCTAGGTGAAGGAACCCACGAAGTGCCATTGAAAATCAAAAATCTAAGCAGCGCTGTCACCGCTAAGTTGCAACCGGAAACGATCACGGTTACAATTGAAAAGAAAGTGACCAAAGACTTTGAAGTTAAAGCTATTCTGCCAACAGAGACGACGCCTTCTGGTTATAATTTAACTGAAACAACCGTCGATCCAACGAAGGTCACGATTACCACTGGAGATAAGACTTTAGCGGAAATTCATCAAGTGGTTGCAAAAGTCAACCCGTCAATGATAACGGACGATGGTGTGAATAGCAATGTATCTGTACAAGCATTAAATTCAGCTGGTGAGCCGTTGAGTATTGTTTCTGATCCAGTGCAAGTCAACGTCACGTCAGATGCAATCAAACCGAAAAAAACGGTTAGCCTATATGGTATTCAACAAGGGACAAAAGGCGAAGGAATTAAGAACTATAATTTCAAGTTTTCCGAATTAGAGGCTGAAGTCACAGGGACGACGGAACAACTTGCTCAATTAGGGGATAGTATCGCTGTGCCTATCGACATATCAGGAATTACTCATCGAACGACTAGGACGATTCAGATTCCTATTGAACAAGGAATGAGCGTCTCGCCTAAATCGGTTAAAGTTGAGATAACACCAGTGCTGGAATCGACAACTAGTGATTCTTCAGCCGATAAAAATCAAAGTTCGACTAAAAGGAATGACTCAACAACGTCAACGACAAAGTCGACTACATCGAGCACGTCACTTTCTAGTGTCCAGACAGAAAGCAAGCAAACTTCTGAAAGTACAGATTCGAGTGAATCCACTATGCAAAGTACACAAGAGAGTCAAACGTATTCTTCGGAAAATTAAGTTAAAGGAGCAAATTTACAATTATGGGTAAATATTTTGGAACGGATGGTGTCCGTGGCGAAGCCAATAAAGAATTGACACCAGAATTAGCGTTTAAGTTAGGTAGATGTGGCGGATATGTATTAAGCCAACATGAAACAGAAGGGAAACGTCCACGGGTTTTAGTTGGGCGTGATACCAGAATCTCTGGGCAAATGCTAGAAGAAGCCTTAATTTCTGGTTTGTTATCAGTTGGTATTGAAGTATTTCAACTTGGCGTCATTTCCACACCAGGAGTTGCTTATTTAACAAGATTGCAAAAAGCCAATGCCGGCGTGATGATTTCTGCTTCACATAATCCTGCACAAGATAATGGAATCAAATTTTTTGGTGCTGATGGGTTTAAATTAGTGGATGAACAAGAATTAGAAATTGAAGCATTGCTTGATGCCGAAGTGGACGAATTGCCACGTCCTTCAGCAGAGGGATTAGGAACAGTAGAAGAATTTCCAGAAGGCTTATTAAAATATTCTCAATTCTTAGTGCAAACGATCAATGGGGATCTATCAGGCCTAACCGTTTGTGTCGATGCGGCAAATGGTGCGACAGCAACTTCTGTCAACCGTTTATTCGCAGACTTAGAAACAGATTTTTATACGATGGGTACCAGCCCTAATGGCTTAAATATTAACGATGGTGTTGGTTCAACACACCCTGAAAAGTTAGCTGAAATGGTTGTTGAAAAAGGCGCCGATGCCGGTTTAGCATTTGATGGTGATGGGGATCGAATTATTGCAGTGGATGAACTTGGGAACATCGTTGATGGTGATAAAATCATGTTCATTTGTGCGAAATACCTTTCAAAGAAAAATCGTTTGAAAAAAGATACGATCGTTACAACGGTCATGAGTAATTTAGGATTCCATAAAGCGGTGGAAGAAATTGGCTTGAAGGACGTAGTTACTCAGGTTGGTGACCGCTATGTTGTAGAAGAAATGCGAAAAAATGATTATAATTTTGGTGGAGAACAATCTGGTCATATGGTCTTCCTTGACTTTAATACTACAGGTGATGGAATGCTATCAGGAATCCAATTACTGAATATCATGAAGCAAACTGGGAAGAAATTATCCGAGTTAGCGAGCGAAGTGACGATCTACCCACAAAAATTAGTAAATATCCGAGTAAGCAACAAAAATGGTGCAATGGAAGTTCCAGCGATCAAAAAAGTGATTGAAGAAACTGAGGCTGAGATGGCTGGTGAAGGAAGAATTTTAGTTCGTCCTTCTGGAACTGAACCATTATTACGTGTCATGGCTGAAGCGCCAACGGATGAAAAAGTAGCATATTACGTGGATAAGATTGCTGCAGTTGTTCGAGAAGAGATCGGACTTGAAGAATAAGAACTAAAATTTTTCTCATTTTAATAGTAATCGACTGTTATTTACAAAAATGTTTTCTTGTTTTTGTGAATAACAGTTTTTTTGTCCGTAGGAAAACAAATTTGGGTTGCTGTCAAATGCTTGTTCCAAGATAACTACTTTTTTGTATAAAATTAGCGTTGGGTTTAGAATATTCTCCGTTAAAAGTTGTTATGATAGAACTTTAATTTCTAATTATACGAAAAAAAAGGGCTTTTTTTATCTCTGAATAGATTAAACTAACTTGCGAAACAACTAATTTAGAGGAGGTAAATATGAAAATTTTCAAAAAACTGATTCGATTGATGATGATTGTTTTTCTATTTGTAAAACCGGTCATTGTAGTAGCGGTTGATCCATCTTATGCACACTCTTATCAACTAGCAGAAGAGGTGATTATAAAAAATGGTGAATTTAATGATGGGTTGAATCACTGGATCGTTTCCAATCCTGGAAGTAACAATCCTGCACTTGTGACAGATGAAAGTGGCAATCATTATGTAATGGCATCAAATGGAGAGAATATCCTGCAATATGTTCAGTTAAAACCGAAAACGACCTATCAATTCACTTATTATGTGATCGGAGACCCTTCGTTTCCAGCAATTGTGGAATTTGGCACGCTTAATCATGGGGAAGGGTTTATTTCGTTGAAGGATGAGAGACATTATAATGATGCTTGGAAACAACATGAATTTAGCTTTACGACTCCGGAAGGTGAAAATACATATATTATCCGTTTTGCGTCTAGTGGAAACGGGACAGCATATTTTGATAACGTTCAAGCCACTGCATTAGATTTGGAAGCTCCTACCAATCCTAAAAATCTGAAAGTCAACGACGTTTCAAGTGATAGTGTTAGCTTGTCTTGGGAAGCTGCAACAGACAACGTAGGCGTAATGGGTTATTTGGTTTATCGAGACAACCAACTGATTCAAACAGTCACTGATGCAGACCTCGCCTATACCGACAATGGATTAACGGAAGATACTACCTATACGTATGAAGTGAGAGCAGTTGATCAAGCGGGGAATGTATCAGCAGCGAGTAATGCAGTGACGGCTAGAACAAAACTGGCGAGTAGCAGCCCACCTGCAGTGCCTTTGAATTTAAAAGTCACTAGTGTAACAACTGATAGTGTCAGCTTATCGTGGGAATCAGCGACAGATAGCATTGACGTAATCGGTTATATCATTTATCGAGACAATCAGTTAATTCAAGGAGTGATTGGTGCGGAGGAAGTAGCATACACGGATATAGGATTAATGGAAGATACGATGTATACATATCAAGTGAGAGCAGTTGATCAGGCAGGAAACATATCAGAAATGAGTAATACAGTAACAGCTAAGACAAAACCAACAGAAGAAATTCTTCCTCCTGCAGCTCCTTTGAACTTGCGAATCGATGATGTAACAACTAACAGTGTCAGCTTGTCATGGCAAGAAGCAATCGATAATGTTGATGTAGCTAGTTATAACGTTTATCGAGATGATCAGTTGGTTCAAACGCTAACTGGTACGGACTTAACCTACATAGATACAGGGTTGATGGAAGATACCACCTATACCTATATAGTCAAAGCTCTTGATCAATCAGGGAATCTATCAGAAGCAAGTAATGCGGTAACGGCTAGGACAAAACCAGCAGAAGATCTGACTCCTCCTACGCCCCCTTTGAATTTACGAATCGATGATGTAACAACTAACAGTGTCAGCTTGTCGTGGGAAGCAGCAATCGATGATGTGGGTGTCACTGGTTATCACGTCTATCGAGACGATCAGTTAGTCCAAACACTTTCTGGTACGGACTTAACTTACATAGACACAGGATTGATGGAGGCTACCACTTATACCTATAAAATCAGAGCGGTTGA
The DNA here is from genome assembly GCF_051714985.1 of Enterococcus sp. AZ078. Taxonomy (NCBI): domain Bacteria; kingdom Bacillati; phylum Bacillota; class Bacilli; order Lactobacillales; family Enterococcaceae; genus Enterococcus; species Enterococcus sp. AZ078. Next base: position 1,721,495 of record NZ_JBIOSW010000001.1, on the reverse strand, counting down.
TCAAGCTGGTAATCTATCAGAAGCGAGTAATGCAGTGAAAGCAAGAACGAAAATGACAATTGAGGTGAGTCGCCCGTTGCCCCCTACTAAACTGAGATCAGCCCGTGTCACAGAACATGAAGTGGCTTTAATGTGGGACGCACCTAATGAATCGAAGGAAATCATGAGCTATCAAGTTTATCGAAACAATGTATTGGTAGGAGAAGTAGCGGGGGAAACCTCACTATATACTGATAAAGATTTACAGGAAAATACGAAATATTCTTATGTAGTTAAATCGAAAAACAAAGAAGGGGATCTCTCGGAAGAAAGTAATAAAATCATTGTGCAGACAAGCAAAAAACATGAGACTATTCCTCCTTTAGAGGAAGAGATAGTAAAAGAATCAACGGAAAAACCACCTGTGGCAAAAGAAACCGAAACAATAAATAATGGAGCAATTAATAAAGGAAAAGAGGAAGCAAAAGTGAATAAGAATACTGCTAAAAAGGTGAGTAAACAGTTACCAGCTACGGGTAATAAAGTTAGTCCATTGCTACAACTACTGGGGCTAACCATAGTGAGTGTAACAATCCTGTTATCTTACAGGAGACAAAAAAAGAGCCATCAAGCAAAACAGCCCGGAACTAATGCTTAGCTCCTTTAGATGGGGGACTCGATGCAAAATAGGTTAAAACAATAAAAAGTCATTTTCGAACTGATTGATGACTACACAAAAAAGCCAAAAAGGCAATGAAAATTAAATTTCATTGTTTTTTGGCTTTTTTCATGGTAATTCATATTAGATTTATTTTTGAGGCAATTGTTCTATTCAACAGTCACAGATTTTGCCAAATTTCTCGGTTTATCAACATCAAGACCTCTTAGCAAGGTCGCATAGTAGGCAATCAATTGTGTAGGGATCACTGTGATTAATGAAGTGAGTAAAGGATGAACAACAGGCAATACTAATTGGTCATCTGATCGATCTAAGCCTTTTGTAGCCATGACCAATGTTTTTGCTCCACGACTTTCCACTTCTTTTAGATTTCCTCTCGTGTGTGCACCTGTTATCTCTTCGCTGATCATCCCGATAACCGGTGTGTTCGTTTCAATCAGCGCGATCGTACCATGTTTTAATTCCCCAGCTGCGAAACCTTCTGCTTGGATATAACTGATTTCTTTTAACTTCAATGCAGCCTCTAAAGAGACAGCATAATCTGTTCCACGTCCAATATAAAAAGCGTTTCTTGCATCCATTAGATAGTCAGCTGCTAACTCCTGTAAGTAGTCCTTTTGAGAAATTAGTTCTTCCATGCCATTCGCTACGATACTAAGCTCGTGCGTTAGATCGAATTCTCTAGCTGAAGAAAGATTTTTTTCATGACCAATTCCTTTAGCAAGTGCAGCTAAAACAGCGATTTGAGCAGTATAAGCTTTTGTTGAAGCCACGGCGATTTCAGGTCCAGCATGTAGTAAAAGAGTGTAAGAAGCTTCCCTTGATAAAGTAGAGCCGGGTACATTAGTGATCGTCAATGATGGGTAATTCAATTCATTCATTTTCACGAGTACTTGTCGACTGTCTGCTGTTTCTCCACTTTGGCTTAAGAAAATAAAAAATGGTTTCTCTGAAAGTAAAGGCAAATTATAACCAAATTCACTTGCAAGGTGGACTTCCACAGGAATACGGGTTAATTGTTCTAAAATAGGTTTTCCAACTAAGCCAGCATGGTAACTCGTTCCACAAGCAACAATGTAGATACGGTCACTGTTTTTAGCTGTTTCTAAAAGTTGTTTGTCCATCAGTACTTCATTCTCATGGCTCACGTAAGTTTGGGCAATCTTTCGCATAACGATCGGTTGTTCATCGATTTCTTTCAACATGTAGTAAGGATAAGTGCCCTTTTCAATATCAGCTGCATCAATTTGTGCTTCAAAAGAAGTTCGTTCAACTGGTTGACCTGAGATCGTTTCGATTGAAATCTCATTTTTAGTGACGATCACTAATTCGCCATCTTCAATTTCAACAAATTCTTTCGTATAAGCCAGCATAGCCATTGCGTCGCTGGCGATAACATTGAATCCGTCTCCCAGACCAATTAAGAGAGGGCTTTTGTTTTTAGCGACAAAAATTTGATCTGGCAGAGTACGATCAATTAATGCGAAAGCATAAGAACCTTTGATTAATTGAAGTGTTTTGACAAAGGCAGATTTTGTATCCAGTCCTTCATTTGCAAAAAATTCAATAAGATGAGCAATGATCTCAGTATCCGTTTCCCCTGAAAATTGATCCGTTTCTAAATAATCGTTTTTTAGTTCAGCAAAGTTTTCAATTACACCGTTATGGACAAGAACAAAACGTCCGCTTTGAGAAGTGTGAGGGTGCGCATTTTTTTGAGAAGGTTCGCCATGAGTTGCCCAACGAGTGTGACCGATTCCGATTGTTCCCGCTGTTTCGTTTGTTAGCTTATCCTTTAGGTTCTGAATTCTACCTTGTGCTTTGACCAAAAAATCATTTTCATGATTCGCAACAAAGATTCCAGCCGAATCGTATCCCCGATATTCTAATTTTTCTAAACCATTGATCAATCCTGGTGTTACGTTTTCTAATCCAATCATTCCGACAATTCCACACATAAAAAACATCCTACTTTCTATAATATAATCATTATGAAAGTTTCCAGCTGCTGGAATCGATTTTTGTTCTATCTTCACAGATAGGTTTTGATCGATCCTATAGAGTGCAGTCCCTAGGGTCATCCGCCGAATATTTCGATAAACCCTTTCCTCGTCATCTGTAACTACAGACCAGGCGCTATTCCTTAAAATGAGAATGGTATATCTAAACTCCTTTTTCGTATTTTTCTGGAAACTTCTTAAATGATAACGTTGTTGTGTGATGTTTGTCAATAAAAAAGAGAAAAAATAAAATTGGTCTATATGGTTGTGGCGGGAGGGTCGAAATGAAGTTTTGACTATCATCTTTTTGCAGACTTCGGTACAATATGAGAGTAAGTAAAAGAAGGAGGATGAAAAATGGCATCAAATATCGCAGTCTTGACATTAGGCATGCTAAAAAAACAGTTGGCCGAACTTGAAAAAGTAAATACAGTGGATGATGAAACCAAAATCTTTTTAGATACTGGTTGGGATAGTATCCAAGAAATTGCGCCTGATGCGTTGACTATTGGAGAAGCGCAACAATTCGTAGTAGAAGATGAGTGGACAAAAGAGAAGTTCAATGGATTTACATTAGTCGAAAAAGCAGAAAAAATGAATGCAACTGGAGAAAAAGAAACAGTGATCGTTATCAAAAATTTATATTAAGCGAGGGAGAGTATGAATAAAAAGCGTTGGATAGCAGTGTTGATTGCGGCAGGCTTATTGGTTGTTTCGTTGGTATCATCTAGCCTGACGTCAAATTCAAAAGAAGAAAAGCAAATGAGTGGTTTGAATAGCTTATTATATGGCACTAATGAATTATCGCCCACGGTTCTGGAAGAAGGAGATAGTTCAGAAAAAATCGTAAAATTGACTGTTGATGGGACGATCACTAGTGATGGAACATCAGGTTTGTTTGCAACAGAAGGATACAATCACGCTAAGTTTATGGAGCAATTAAATGCTATAAAAGAAGATAAAACGATCAAAGGGATGATGTTAGAAGTCAATTCTCCTGGTGGTGGTGTTTATGAAAGTGCAGAAATAGCTAAGACAATCAGTGATATCCGAAATGAACGAAATATTCCAATGTATGTCAGTATGAAAAATACAGCTGCTAGTGGCGGATATTATATCTCAGCCCAAGCAGATAAAATCTATGCAACAGAGGAAACAGTCACTGGGTCCATTGGTGTCATCATGTCAGGTCTTAATTATTCTGGTCTTTTAGAAAAATTAGGGATCGAGGATACGACGGTAAAAAGTGGTGCATTGAAAGATATGGGTTCAAGTACTAGACCACAAACGCCAGAAGATCAAAAAGTCTTACAAACTTATATCGATAATGCCTACAATCGATTTGTCAAAGTAGTCAGTACTGGACGAAATCAATCAGAAGAAGAAGTCCGAAAAATTGCGGATGGTCGTATTTATGATGGAGAACAGGCGAAAGCAGTCGGATTAGTGGATGAAATTGGGTATCCACAAGACGCGTTAAAAGCGATGAGAAGTGAGCAACATTTAGAAAACGCTCAGTTAGTAGAATATGAAACGAATACTACTGGTTTTGCAAACACATGGTTCGGTTCGAAACTTGCTCAGCTTCAAGGCCTAAAAGCTTCTGAAACAAGTCAAATCTTGTCTTTCTTAGAAAATCAAGGAACCGTTCAATCACCAAAGGCAATGTATTATTACGGAGGTGAGTAAGCATGACGAAGCAACCAGAAGATTTAACTTCACATAACAAGGCAGATCGTCCTGCTGTAGGGCCAGATCCGAGCTTTTCTCAAAAAGTACTGCAATCTTTTAAAGAAAAACCATTATCTGAAAGTGAAATCAAAGTAAAGCAACAACAATGGCAACAGTATACCGAAGATAAAGAGGAGAAAATCAATGTAAATGACTTTCCTAAATATTTTTATGCAGGATTTTGGATAAGATTTTTCGCTTTTATTGTGGATCTGATTTGTATTGGCTCAATCACACGGTTGACCATTGGATTAGCGGCTAATTTAGACTGGTTAAAAGTATCCGATTCTTATTTAAGTATTTATGGTTTTGCTGCTTTGCTGATTTACCTTGGTTATTTTATTTTATTCACGAAATTAAATCATGGTCAAACGATTGGAAAAATGATTTTTGGGATTCGTGTGATTTGCTTTAATGAATCAGATTTGAGTTGGACAACAGTGCTGGTGAGAGAAGGCGCTTGTCGGTTCATTTTGAAATTCCCATTACTTTTTGTTGGCTATTTACCGACAATCTTTAATCAAAGAAAACAGCATATTGGTGATTATTTTTCAAATACGAGTGTAGTCACGCTAAATCTAGTCAAAGCCTTTAATCAAGAAATTAATGCTTGATTCATTTTATTTTTTCAACATGGCAATCTAAAAAAGATTGTCATGTTTTTTTATGTTTGATACTATAGTTTTATTCATGATTTTACTGGCAAAGAGTCGAAGGGAGAACGAACATTGGAGCCGATTGATTTTCCTGATAAATACGAAAATCTTATGCGTCTAGCGCAACAAGCATTAGCTGATCATCAATATTTACAAGCAAAGACATTTTTACAACGAGCATTGGAGCTTAAAGGAACATTTGAGGCGAATCGTCTACTTGTCCTTTGCTTAGTTGAGCTAGATGAAAAAAAAGAAGCGCTGAATCAGGCGTTTCCTTATGAAAATGACTACCTGACAGATGAAAAAGTGGCAGCTTTTTATTTTGATCTGCTGATCCAAACAAAAGATTATCTTTATGCTCGCAAGTTAATTGCCAGCTATGATTTTTCTGATTTATTTGAGCAACTCATGGTAGAGAAGATCCAACAAGCAGAAAATTTCACGAGTCAAAATGACCGTCAAAAAATACGTAAGATTCATCTTAGTGTTGAAAAAATGCCGACAATGCCACCTGCAGAACAACTTTTGGTTGTTTCTGAGATTGAAGAGTTGCCTTATCATGAATTGGTACAAACAATCAAAAAAATGATTATCTTACCAGAGATCCACTTATTAGTGCGAGCAAAAATGTTAGAGTCACTCGTGCAAGTGAAGAAACACCAGCCAGTTGTTTATTTAACGATGGATCAGACGTTTATAGAAGTCATACCTGCAACATTACCAAAACCAGAAAAGCAGAAGGCTTATGAACAGTTAATGCGATTAGCAGAAGCTTATGAAGATCAAGATGCCTATCTTAGTACAGTGCTAAAAGAAGAATTTATGATGCAATCCGCTCTTCTTTATCCTGTTTATGATACATATGTCGGTGATCCCAAAAAATGGTTTGCTGATACACTTAGCATGTATGATCCAAACTATAATAATAGACAAACAGAAGCAGAGGAAGCAGATTTCCTAGAAAAAAGGGGAAATATTTTAAGGGAAATGCTACTCTTTCAAAGTGACCGTTGACACTTATCAGATAAAAAAGTCATGAAAAACGTGGATTCTAACCATTCAATATGTTTACAATTTGAAAGGGTTAGTGTACTATTTAAGGGTATGCATGAAACGTTTTTGATGTATAAAATGAATTTTCTAAACTCGGAGGGAACTAAATGACTGCAACATTTGAAAAAAAAGGCACAAACGATGGTGTTTTAAAATTTACGATTGCGCAAGATGAAATTCAAAAAGGATTGACAGCTGCGTTTAATAAAGTTAAAGGAAACTTGAACGTACCAGGGTTCCGTAAAGGGAAAGTTTCACGCCAAGTATTCAACCGTATGTACGGAGAAGAAGCTCTTTATGAAGACGCATTGAATGCTGTCTTACCTGAAAGCTATGAAGCAGCAGTTAAAGAAGCAGGTATCGAACCTGTATCACAACCTCAAATCGATGTTGAAAGCATGGAAAAAGGGCAAGATTGGGTGATCACTGCTGAAGTAACAGTTAAACCTGAAGTGAAATTAGGTCAATATAAAGATTTAGTTGTTGAAAAACAAGACCGTGAAGTTACTGAAGCGGATGTGGAAGAACGTATCAAACGTGAACAAGAAGCTCAAGCAGAATTAGTAATCAAAGAAGATGCTCCAGCAGAAAATGGCGATACTGTAGTGATTGACTTTGAAGGCTTTGTTGATGGCGAAGCATTCGATGGCGGAAAAGGTGAAAACTATTCACTAGAACTAGGCTCTGGTTCATTCATTCCTGGCTTTGAAGATCAATTGATCGGTAAAAAATCAGGTGAAAGCTTAGATGTAACAGTTACTTTCCCAGAAGACTATCAAGCAGAAGACCTTGCTGGTAAAGAAGCAGTGTTCAAAGTAACGGTTCATGAAGTAAAAGCTAAAGAAGTACCTGAATTAGATGACGAATTTGCAAAAGATGTAGATGATGAAGTTTCTACATTAGCTGAATTGAAAGAAAAATATCTAAAAGAATTGACAGAAGCAAAAGAAAAAGAAGCAGAAGACGCAAAAGATGAAGCTGCAATCCGCTTAGCTGTTGAAAATGCAGAAATCGTTGATCTGCCACACGTGATGGTTCACGATGAAGTACACCGTTCAATGGATGAATTTTTGAACAACATGCAACGTCAAGGAATCTCTCCTGACATGTATTACCAATTAACTGGTTCTACAGAAGAAGACTTGCACAAACAATTTGAAGGCGAAGCAGAAGTACGCACAAAAACAAATCTTGTAATCGAAGCTATCGCTAAAGCAGAAGGACTAGCAGCAACAGAAGAAGAAATCAACGCTGAAATCCAAGAATTATCTGAGACATACAACATGCCAATCGAACAAATCAAACGAGTGTTAACAGAAGATATGTTGGAACATGATGTGACAATGAAAAAAGCAATCGATTTGATTACTGGAACTGCTACTGAAGCAAAATAATCATCTTTTATTGCATTTTATCAAAGAGGAAACTGAGAGGTTTCCTCTTTTTGCATATTTTCGATTTTTGGTTCTTGTTTAGTGCTTTTGCTTTTTTTTGAATTATGGTATGATAGTAAAAGACTGTAAAGTCTGTGATAGTTTCTTGCATTTATGATGCAAGTTAAGGGGTGAAGACCATGTATGATAATCCAAGTGGCAATGAGACCGTACGTTGTTCTTTTTGCGGGAAAACACAAGAAGAAGTAAAAAAAATCGTGGCTGGTCCAGGGGTCTACATCTGTAATGAATGTATTGACCTATGCAAAGAAATCATTGATGAAGAATTTTATGAAGAAGCGGTACGTGAATTCACAGAAGTACCAAAACCATTAGAAATTTTGGAAGTCTTAAATAATTATGTGATTGGTCAAGATCGTGCGAAACGTTCATTAGCTGTAGCAGTATACAATCACTATAAGCGTGTTAATCAACAATCCCAAGAAGATGCAGATGATGTTGAACTGCAAAAAAGTAATATCTGCCTGATCGGTCCTACTGGATCAGGGAAAACTTTCTTGGCACAAACATTAGCTAAAACGTTAAATGTACCTTTTGCGATCGCTGATGCAACCAGTTTAACTGAAGCTGGTTATGTTGGGGAAGACGTCGAAAACATCCTATTGAAATTATTGCAATCAGCTGATTACAATGTGGAACGAGCTGAAAAAGGGATCATCTACATTGACGAAATCGATAAAATTGCTCGTAAAAGCGAAAATGTTTCAATTACTCGAGATGTTTCAGGCGAAGGTGTCCAACAAGCCTTATTGAAGATTTTAGAAGGAACAGTTGCCAGCGTTCCTCCTCAAGGCGGTCGGAAGCATCCTCATCAAGAATTTATCCAAATCGATACGACAAATGTTTTGTTTATCGTAGGTGGTGCGTTTGATGGGATTGAAACAATTGTTAAAAATCGTCTAGGAGAAAAGACAATCGGTTTCGGGACTAAAAATCAAAAATTAGCAGATGGCGAAAGTGTCATGCAAGAAATCATTCCAGAAGATCTATTGAAATTTGGTTTGATTCCTGAATTTATTGGTCGTTTACCAGTAATGGCAGCACTTGAAAAATTAACGACAGAAGATCTTGTGCGTATTTTGACAGAGCCAAAGAATGCTTTGGTCAAACAATACCAAAAATTACTTGCTTTGGATAATACGGAATTAGAATTTGAACCAGAGGCATTAACAGCAATCGCTGAAAAAGCAATTGCCCGAAATACTGGGGCACGTGGACTACGTTCGATCATCGAAGAAATCATGATGGATATTATGTTTGACATCCCATCTAATGAGAATATCGAAAAAGTGATCATTACGAAAGAAGCTGCTGAATTAACAGGAGAACCGACTGTCGTTTATAAAGATTCTGAGAAAAAAGCGGGATAAAAGCAGATAGAAGCTGGAGTGCTGTCGTGAAAGTTAGTTATTGCTTTTGCGGCAGCTTTGTCTTTTTATCGAAACTATTGATTAATGATTAAGAAATTCTATTGACAGCAGGCGATTCAACGTTGTGATTACTCAAAATCGACAAATAGGGAAGATGACTTTCGTTTATGTAAAAACGTACTTTCCGCAATCAACTGCAGTTTTTCGATCGTTGAATCTTAGAATGAAATCAAAAAAACTCAAAACATGAGAAGCTGTTTCGAGATTTTTTTCTTTAAGGAACGAATCAATTCATGCTTCTCGCAACCTGTTACACGGCGTTTAAGAAGCGACTCTTCGTTTATCAGAGATTGTTTAATAAAGTGATATTAAACAATCTTCTCTCATCTTGATAGAGTTCCTTTCTTCTTCAACGACCTTTTTTAGGAGAGATTTTATGAAAGTACATCAAGCAGAAATAGTGATTAGTGCAGTTGCACCAAAACAATACCCAGAATCTGATTTACCTGAAATTGCTTTGGCAGGGCGTTCAAATGTCGGGAAGTCTTCTTTTATCAATACGTTGATTGACCGAAAGAATTTAGCTCGCACTTCGGGAAAACCAGGTAAGACCCAAACATTGAATTTTTATTTGATTGAAAATGCGTTACACTTTGTCGATGTCCCTGGTTATGGTTATGCCAAAGTATCAAAGACTGAACGTGCAAAATGGGGTAAAATGATCGAAACATATATTACGACCAGAGAGCAGTTGCGAGCAGTCGTTTCTTTAGTCGATTTACGTCACAAACCTTCCCAAGAAGATATCCAGATGTATGAATTTTTGAAATATTACGATATTCCAGTGATTGTCGTAGCGACTAAAGCGGATAAGATACCACGAGGAAAATGGAACAAGCATGAAAGTGAAATCAAAAAAGCGTTGGATTTTGATAATAATGATCAGTTTATTTTATTTTCTTCTGTCACAAAGCAAGGAAAAGAAGAAGCTTGGCAGGCAATTGAAGAAGCAATTTCAGAATAAAAAACTAGTAGCAGACGAAGGACTCAAAGAGGAGAACATTCGCTTGCTACTAGTTTTTTTCTATTTTTTTGTCTGTTCTTTTTTTTCGTCATTTTTTGGTTTCAAAAAGCGATCGATTTCTTCTTTTGAAGCAACTGTTTTTTCTGGATCAACAGCAAAGGATTCAAATAATTTATCAAGATTATCTGTACGTTCAAATTTAAGCCCCAAATTATTCACCTCTTTGATTATTTGTTTCTATTCTACCATGGATAGTTACTAAAATAATTGGAAGTCGTTAAATTTTAGTTTTTTCTTATGCTTGGTTATAATTTAATTATAAAATACTTTGAAAGGAGTGAGAGCAGAGTGGAAGAACAACAATTATTAATGACGATTCAATTAACCGATTTGAATCAAAGTCAAAGAGAAAATGAATTGGAAGATTGGTTCTTTTTTATTCGGATGATGTTTAGTCCCTCATTTTTTCAGACTTCTCGTCAGACAGCACGAATATTTGAATGGACAACCTTTAAAAAGGAAGCAATGCAGGAATCTCAGTTCGCATTTGGTTGGCTGACTGTAAAAAATGAAAGGAATGAGTGTCGTTTTCATTTTGATGGTCAACAATTGATCATTAAGAATATTTTGGAGAAGAATATTTTCTTACAACATGAATCGGTGATCAGAGATTATATCCAGCTTAAAATGGATAAAAATGGCGTATTTGCTTACTTACGTTCATACAATGAATTTAAGTATCATAATATTAAAGAAATTGAAGAACGGTTGAAGTTTGAAACACAAGAAGCTATTGATAAGTTGCCAAAGATGAGAGAACGATCGGGAGCGGTTGTGATTGATTGTAATCAATTGCCTGGTTACGATCTATCTCATGAGGGATTATGTTTTACTTCTTGTTGGGAAATGTATTACAGCTCTTACTACTATCGCATCATTCCGAAACAAGTATTTTTAGATGTCCAACAAGTGGAATTTGTAAAAGAGAAACAAAATGGTGTGATCTGTATTCAATTATATCGTGACCCTTTCAAATGGGCCGAGGAAACAAATCGACATTTTCAGACCTATTATCGCGACCAATTGGGATTTGATCATCTTTCTTGGGACAATGGTGTTGGGCTTTTGAAAGCCCCGTACATTGAGTATGCTTATACCGATCAAAGTATTCAATCTGTTCAATACCAAAATGAAAGAATGCAACCGACTCAGAAAAAGGATGCGACGTTCTTCGTTACTCGAAGTTATAATTTTGTCAATGATGAATACCACGAAAAGCGAGTAAGAGGGCGGTTGAATACACAAGCTTATTTTCCTTGGGTAGATGAGCAGCGGGCGCAGATGATGTTTTACAAAGTGATTGATCCCCGTATTTCTTTAGATGATGGGATCGAAGCTTATTGCTACTATATAAGAGAATACTTAGAGATCGCAGTTGACGATGAAAAATATCAAGAATATTTAGTTACTTTACGATTATACGTACCTACTGAAAATTTGACACAGCTCCCATTGAATGAAATTCGCGAAAAACTATCAGATATTCAGTTTAAGCGAATAAGAAAAAGACGAGGACGTTTAAGCTTTGACGTGAAAAAAGGTGTAAATCATCTTAGAGTAGAAATCTATGATTATCCAAAGTTAAACAAATTTGCGACATTACAAAAAATTTGAGGTGATCACATGGATAAACACTTATATTATCGGGTCATGTTACCTACAGCATTTGTAGCTTTTTTGATGTTCTTTCTTCCCAACATCCCTGTACGATCAATTTTGGGCTTTATCATTATGTTCATTGGATTAGGAAGGTACTATTATTTAGTGCATAGAAAATAAAGCATATAAAAGGTTGTGGAAGAATCATACAGCGAATACCGTTTGTACTTCTTTACAACCACTCAAGAGTCTGGACCAGTTGAAAGTTCAGACTCTTTTTTGAATGTTTTAGATTGTCTATGAATGTTTTTGAATGATTTTTATTGATTAATAAAAAGAATTATGCTACTATATGTCGTGAGGTGATCGTGGAAATGCTTACAGAAGAGCGCAGACAAAAAATACTACACTTGTTAGAACAAAATAAAATAGTGAAATCTCAAGATTTAGTAACACTTCTAAACGCTTCTGAATCAACGATTAGACGTGATTTGCAAGAGTTGGAGAATGATGGTCTGTTAGAAAGAATCCATGGTGGCGCGAAAAAAGGGCAACTTTTAGGGTTTGAACAGAATATGAGTGAAAAAACGCTCAAAAACGTTCAAGAAAAACAAACAATCGCTCGATTAGCAGCTCAATTAATCAATGACGATGACGTTATTTATTTAGATGCTGGGTCCACGACGTTAGAAATGATCCCATATTTGCAAGAGAAAAAGGTAACGGTAGTAACTAATTCAGTGAAACATGCAGCTAGTTTGGTTGATTTGCAACTTCCCACCATCATATTAGGTGGACAAGTTAAATTATCAACAAATGCTGTACTAGGAAATAGTACAATCAGCCAGTTAAAAAATTTCTATTTTAATAAAGTGTTTATGGGAATGAACGGTGTTGACTTGAACCGTGGATTTACAACGCCAGATCCGGAAGAAGCAGCCGTGAAACGTCTAGCAATGGCAAATGCGGAAGAAAGTTTCGTCCTGATTGATCATTCTAAGTTCAACAAGCTTAGTTTCACTTCTGTGGCACCTTTAGAAGCAGCCACGATCGTAACCGAACGTTGTCCATTGGAATTTGTTACCGATTATCGGGAACGGACAACTATCAAGGAGGCAGCTATACAATGATTTATACAGTAACATTAAATCCGTCGATTGACTTTATCGTACGTGTCGATGGATTAAAAATCGGGGAATTGAACCGAATGAAAGAAGACTTTAAAGTTCCTGGCGGAAAAGGGATCAATGTTTCTCGAATTTTGAAAAGAATTGACTCTGATTCGACAGCCCTTGGTTTTTTAGGAGGCTTTACAGGAAACTTTATCGCAGAGTGGTTGGAAAAAGAAACAATCCAAACTTCTTTTACAACAGTTCAATCAGATACTCGGATCAATATCAAATTAAAATCTGATTCTGAAACGGAGATCAATGGTTTAGGCCCAACGATCTCAGATGAAGAAATCCAATCATTCAAGCAAGCGCTAAGTGTTGTGAACAAAGGGGACATCGTTGTCTTATCTGGTAGTACTCCTGCCAGCTTAAGAAAAGGGTTCTATCAAGAATTGATTGAGATCATTCGTGAAAAAGAAGCAGACTTTGTGATTGATACAACTGGGGATGATCTAAAAAATTCTCTTGCTAAAAGACCATTGTTGATCAAACCTAATAACCATGAATTAGCCGAATTATATCAGACACACTTTGATCGTGTGGAAGAGATTTTGCCATATGGTAAGAAACTATTAGCTGAAGGGGCACAAAATGTCTTGATATCAATGGCGGGAGATGGTGCCTTGTTATTTACTAATGAAGGTGCTTACCGATCAAACGTATTAGTTCGCCCGTTAAAAAACTCGGTTGGTGCAGGAGATTCAATGATTGCTGGATTTATTGGTGCTTATAGCAAAAATCAAGATCCAGTGGAAGCATTTAAATGGGGAGTCGCTTGTGGAAGTGCGACAGCATTTTCTGATGATTTAGCTTCTAGAGCATTGATTGATGAACTGTTACCAGAAGTTGAGATAACAAAAATAGATTCGTTTTCAGGAGGATTATCATGAATATCAAAGATTTAATGATCAAAGATGCAATGATCATGGACCTACAAGCAACTGATAAAAAAGGCGCAATTGATGAAATGGTCCAAAAAATGTTTGCTGCCGGAAGAATCTCAGATATTGAAACCTATAAAGAGGGGATTTTAGCACGAGAAGCGCAAACTTCTACCGGACTAGGTGACGGCATTGCGATGCCTCATGCAAAAAATGCAGCAGTAAAAGAAGCAACCGTACTATTTGCTAAAAGTAACAAAGGGGTCGATTATGAGGCATTAGATGGTCAGCCGACTTACCTATTCTTTATGATCGCAGCTCCAGAAGGCGCAAATGATACACACTTACAAGCTTTAGCTGCTTTATCCCGCCTTTTAGTGGATCCAGATTTTGTTGCAAAATTAAAAGAAGCAGATTCACCAGAAGCTGTACAAGAATTATTCCAAACAGCGGAAGATCAAAAAGCTGCAGAAGAAAAAGCAGAACAGGCAAAACAAGCTGAAGCTGCAACCGTTGATCCTAAGAGCAAGTTTGTTATTGCAGTAACCGCTTGTCCAACAGGAATCGCCCACACTTATATGGCGGAAGATGCTTTGAAGAAAAAAGCGAAAGAAATGGGCGTAGAGATCAAAGTTGAAACAAACGGATCAGAAGGCGTTAAAAACTTATTAACAGCTGAAGACATCGCTCGTGCGGATGGTGTAATCGTAGCTGCAGATAAAAAAGTTGCCATGGATCGTTTTGACGGGAAAGAACTTGTCAATCGTCCGGTTAGCGACGGGATTCGTAAGCCAGAAGAACTGATCAATCTTGCTTTAAGCGGTACTGCACCAGTTTATCATGGACAAGGGAAAGATACTGGTTCTGATGAAGGAAATGCAGAAGGAACCGTCGGTCAACGAATCTATAAAGATTTGATGAATGGTGTTTCTCATATGCTGCCGTTTGTTATTGGCGGTGGGATTGCGATTGCTCTTTCTTTCATGGTAGACCAATTTATGGGTGTACCACAAGAACAGCTTGCAAACCTTGGGAATTATAATCAAATTGCCAGCTGGTTCAACCAAATCGGTCAAGCTGCTTTTGGTTTCATGTTACCAGTTCTTGCTGGATTTATTGCTTCAAGTATCGGGGATCGCCCTGGTTTGATTGTTGGTTTTGCTGCTGGTGCATTAGCTAATACTGGCGGTGCAGGCTTCTTAGGGGCTTTGATCGGTGGTTTCTTAGCTGGATATGTCATTGTGTTCTTGCGTAAACTCTTCAAGAAATTACCTAAATCATTAGACGGAATCAAAACGATTCTCTTTTATCCCGTGTTTGGGTTGTTGATTACCGGGTTCTTGATGTTGTTGGTTAATGTACCGATGAAAGCAATCAATGATGCATTGAACGGATTTTTAACAAGCATGAGCGGTTCAAACGCTGCGTTACTTGGAGCTTTACTTGCAGGAATGATGGCTGCTGACTTAGGTGGACCAATTAATAAAGCGGCTTATGTTTTCGGTACAGCTACGCTAGCAACAACTGTTGCGACTGGCGGTAGTGTCGTGATGGCTTCTGTTATGGCTGGTGGGATGGTTCCACCATTAGCAATTTTTGTTGCTACTCGTTTATTCAAAAATAAATTTAGTAAAACAGATCAAGATGCTGGTCTAACGAATATTGTGATGGGCTTGTCCTTTGTAACAGAAGGATCGATCCCATTTGCAGCAGCTGATCCGATCCGCGCCATTCCAAGTTTCATTATTGGCTCTGCTCTAACAGGTGGTTTAGTTGGTGCTTTCGGTATCAAATTACTTGCTCCTCATGGTGGGATTTTCGTTGTATTCTTGTTAAGTCATCCAGTCTTGTACTTAGCATTCATCGCTATTGGTGCAATCGTTTCTGGTGTGATTTATGGTTTACTAAGAAAATCACCAACAGTAACAACAGCATAATTTTCAATTTATAAATATGAGACCTTCTTACGGAATTTAACAATAATTTTCGTAAGAAGGTTTTTTTGTGAGATTAAATGCAAATTTTTTGAAAATTAAAAAATGGAAAGCGAAATTGACCAATAGATGCATAAATATAGGATTTGTGATTAGAAATTAGTTATTTATTGACGGATATAAATGTGTATAGTATCATTTTTTTGTAATCTAATGTTAATCAAAAGCGCTTTTATATAAAAAAGAATG
Organism: Enterococcus sp. AZ078; assembly: GCF_051714985.1. Lineage (NCBI taxonomy): Bacteria > Bacillati > Bacillota > Bacilli > Lactobacillales > Enterococcaceae > Enterococcus > Enterococcus sp. AZ078. Next base: position 1,705,654 of record NZ_JBIOSW010000001.1, on the reverse strand, counting down.
GTTATAGAGGAGGGGAATATGAAAAAAAGTACAAAATGGGTTGTTTTATCGCTCTTTATTCTTTGTGCTAGTATTGTCCCAGTCAATGACTTTGATGCACAAGAAAATTCTGAGAATAGTTTAAATCTCCATGACAATGTGCAAACGAGCACAAGTGATGAGTACTCCGTTTCCTTTGAGACAACTACGGAAGAATCCCATGAAGATGTCAATAATCAAATCACCGAAGCATCAACAAGCAGCGAAGAAACAAAACAAGTGTTGGCAGAAAACGCTGAACTGTCCGACGAAATTGGTGCAATTAGTCCTTTAGTTGGAGAAGGATCATTAGAAAGTCCTTATACTGCAGCAACAGCAGATGAATTAATTAGGGTAATGAGTGAGATCAATAATGATTCAGGTTCGGGAACCTATTATGTTGCTTTGACAGCAGACATCGTGTATACAGATGCGGATGTTTTTGAGTTTTATAAAAATGTCGAGATCGATGGTCAAAATCATCATATGCTATATACCAACGCTTCCAACTCAACTGCTTCGAATACTGGCTATCGAGTGAAGATTAGTGGATTAAGAATCAAATTGAAAAACATGAATTTTGGAAGCGCGACACTAACTGATGAAAATGGCGTTATCTATGGCAACCAATCTTACTACGGGATCTTAGGGGCTGGAAGTTTATCTGTCCTCTCATTTGACGCGGTTTTTGAAAACGTCAATTATTATGGCAAGACCGGGGCGCAACCACTTCTAGCTTGGCATACAGAATCCACCTTCACCTTTGAGGGGAAAAATGAATTTGTCAGTGAAGCAGGAGCAAACAGCGAAGAGTTCATGGAAGGAAACAACATTACATTTGCGAAAGATTCGACGACGATTATCAATCACCAAACGAGTACGAATCTCGCTTTGTTTTATGGTTCAGCTTCTGGCGGATCGGGTGATCGGAAAATACGAGTCACTCTTGAAGAAAATGCGAATGTGCAATTGACATCAAGCAAAGATTATTTTTCTTATGATGGGACAGGATTAATTTTTACGATTGGTCAAAATGCTAAATTTTTGTATGAACAAACAGGTAACAAGCCAATGAATTTTACGAATGGTCAAGCAGCAGAAATCAATTTTGGCGCTAATTCACAAACTTCAATGATCAGCCAAGGCAGATTCAATTCAAATGGAAATGTTGTAATGAATGCGGATGAGCCCGATTTTGTTCGTTTTCAAAATACTTCTAATACCAACGGCTTGTTTGCTAGAAATATGACATTTAACCGGATCGATGGAGTAGCAGGAGAAATAGGAGGCTATCAATTTAGCTATTTAGCAACTGATCAAAGTTTACAAAAAAAGGAAGTAGTAGGAGCTGGTACAGCTACATTAAATGACAGTTACTTTACAAATACAGCTCTAAAACAAGCAATCTATCAAAAAAAAATCAATATTACCGATTGGAAAGCACAGCCGAGTGTAGCGGTCGGACAAAGTCAATTAGACACTACGATCAATGCTTATGAGCCAGCCAGTCGGATAGGAAAGGCAACGACGTTTAAATTAAGTACGAAACAACTTTGGAGTGAAACCGATTTAACGACTGAGGAAGCACAACAACAAGTTGAGCTTGCTGATGAAAATACAGATGGGATGATCGCAGTCGAAGAAACCGCGGGAATGACATGGACAAAAGAAAAACTACCAGCTGGAACTTATTTTGTCTATACAAAAATAGCTGGTGCCGTCAACGATGATCCCGAACTTCAAGCCTATTTAACTGAAAGCCTTTGGGTAGAACAACAGGTGGAAGTAGTCAAAAGTCCATTAAGTGTGGAAGTACCTTTAGAAATGATATTTGAATCGAAAACAGAAGGTGCATTCGACACGGCATCTTCGACCAAACCAATCATTAGTTCGAGTAACTATCCTATTGATTTTACGATTGGCACGGTTCAAGATCTTACAGCTGATTCATCAGTTGTGCTAGTCAATCAATTTTCTGGCGGAAATCATAACGAGTTGATTCTTAATCTTGTTGCCACTGATGGGACAACGATGGGACCGTTGGTTGTCGGGCAAAATAATGTGGACAGATTGGAAATTGCCCCTTTTTTAACAGAACCAATTGAACTTTATTTAGCTGGAGAATTTTCAGGAAACATTTTACAAAAATATTATCCTAGTTATGCCTTTACTTATCAACTATCAGCTAAAGAATAAAGGAGAAAAGCAATGGAAGAAACAAAACGGAAAAAACAAAAACAGGTACTACTCATTCTACTAGGATTATTGTTGTTGCTAAGTGGCTGGCTAGTGTACCGCTATTATCTTCAAGCAAAACCAGAGCCCGTTACTATTGTTAGTGGCGAATTTTTACCCGCTGGGAAAGATGCCCAAAAAATCTCTGACTCTGAAAAGAAAAAAATTGCGCAGGTTGCAGTAGATAAAAGCAAATTCAATTTAGTTATCTCACCTGAAGCGAAAATCGATCGACAAACAGGGAGCGGCGAATTGATGATAAAAAATCCCAGTGAAAATGGCTATCCGATCAATGTAGAAATTAGAGAAAAAAAGAACAATCAACTTGTTTATACTTCCGGTGCGATTCAGCCCGGGTATGAAATAAAAAATGTCACGTTGGAACAGGCATTAGAAAAGGGGGAGTATCCATCAGTTGCTTTATTTAGTTTGTATGACCCAGACACCAACGAAAAAAAAGGTCAAGTGGCTGCAGGAGTTACATTAACAGTTGAATAAAAAATAAAAGGGGTTTATTGATATGATGAAAAAAGTACTTGTAAGTATGTTGTTTAGTGGGAGTTTTGTTGGATTTGTTGCGCCCGCAATGGTTCAAGCGGAAGACGTGATTGGTGTTGACCAAGCCGATATTCAAATCAATGGTACGATTGGATTAGATAACACAGATCCAGAAGAAGCGATTGAGGAAAGTCATGACAATTGGATCAATGTGACATTAGATACAGCGACCATATTCTATAACGTAAGCGGGCGAAATGATATTGAATCTCCAACCTATACTATTGAAAATAAATCGGGACGTCCAGTTGATGTATCCATTGCAGATTTCGCGCAAACAAATGCCGAAAGTATCACAGAAATTTCTAGTCTAAATCTTGTTTCTCCAGCAGCAACGAACACTTCCTTGATCGCCGCAGGAACACTCACAGATTTTGCGACGACACCAGTCAAACTCTTTACATTAGCAAACAATGAAGGAAAACTAACTGCAAATGGTACCGCAAATAATGCTTTTTCGACCACCTTCAATTATGCTGGAACAGTATCTTCTACCACAGCAACCAAGAGTACACCAACGTTCAATTTGACGTTGCAATTAGATGCTGTATCTTGGACAGCAGCGCCTTAAACTGATTAAAAAAGTTAGAAGGGATAATATGAAGGCAACACTTGACGTAAAAGGATCACTTGGAATTGATGCCGAACTGCCAAATGACCAGCAAGAAAGTGCAGGGGCTCAAAAACCAGGTTATGTGATTAAAACAGAAGTAAAAACGATGAGTACCTTCCCCAAAACAACGGACACAGACAGTTTAATGATTAGTTTCTTGGGAATATTCCTTGTAGGAGTAACAATTACAGTGAAGTATTTTTGGGGAAATAAAGAAAGAGAATAAGATGAAAAGTTTATTTAAAGATAAAGATACTGGTTGTATTTCCCTATAAAATAAAAATTTGCTCTTACCACTAGCATACTGGCTAATCGTAAGAGCAAATTTTTATTGCCTAAAAGGCTTGTTTCGTCGTTAAAATCGAAGAGCGAGCAACAATCGTTTTCCGTACGCTTGAAAGATGACGTTCATCGGTTAAGATGACTAAAATGTCGCCAACATTCATGATTGTATCCCCATGAGTCAAAATCTCTTTATTTCCTCTAATAATGGAAACGAGTAACATATGTTTTGGCCAATTGAAATCTCTGACCATTCGTCCATCCAATGTACTTTCCGCAGTGATTGGAAAATCAAAGGTTGTTTTGCCGACTAATATTGGTTGTTTTTCTTGTTGAATCAATCGCTCGAGTAAAGATTCGTAAATCGGATTGCCTCCTAATAAATCATTGCTAACGTAAGCGAAGAGTGAAACGACACCTAAAGGCATCAAATGATTCAAAGAACCGACCATCTCCGTTACTAAGATAATTGCAGTCAACGGGGCTTTTCCGATTGCTGTAAAGTAACCTGCCATCGCAATCACGAGAAAGTCTTTGACATAAATCGGATTCATACCAACTAAGTTCACTAAAGCCCCTCCATAAAATGCTCCAATCAGCGCACCTAAAGTTAGGATTGGTAAAAAAATCCCGCCCGGTAAACTGGCGCCATATGAAACCATAGAAAAGAAAAACCGTAAGATAAACAGACCTGCAATCAATGTTAATGGGTAAAAGGCATGTCCTGAAGTGATGATGATCTGGTTTCCGCCCCCTAGGATTGTTGGCCAAAAATAGCCAATCGGCAAAACTAAAAGAAAAGGAACGATTCCGTGAAAGTGTGCAGGAATCGGCAGCTTTCGATAAAATTTTGGTAAGCTTAGCAAAACGATTTGATAAATATACCCTAGCACACCGAGAATAATACCTAGAATAATTAAAAAACCATAATATTTTAACGGTAAAGACGGAATTTTTCCTAGAGACAATACAGGTTTCAAACCGAAAAAATAAAGTGACACAAAATTAGCAGTGATCGCTGATGTAAAGGATGTCAGCCAAACTAATGGAGAGAAAGAATGATGGATTTCTTCTAAAACAAATAATAACCCAGCAATCGGTGCATTAAATGCTGCTGCTAATCCCGCACTCGCTCCGCTAGAGATAAGAATTTTCTTTTCAGCTGAAGAGCTGTTTAATAATTGGCTTGTTCCTTCACCAACCACTGCGCCTAACTGGATTGATGGACCTTCTCGACCTAAGAATAAACCGGAGCCAACCGATAACACGCCTCCAATAAATTTTTTCCATAGAACAGAAAACCATGAGACTGTTAATTCTCCTTGTAATTGTCCTTCAACTTGGGGAATGCCGCTTCCTTTAATATCGGGATCGCTTTTGATAAGAAATCCCACAAAAATAGCAATAATAATTGAAGCTGCTAAGATAAATGCTAAATATAAAGGTTCTTGTTGACTATGAAGGTAAACTTGTTCGGTCAATTCACCAAATTTCTCAATCGCCAAGCGAAAAATGCTAACGATACCGCCAGTGAGCAACCCAACTAAGACCCCTTTTAAAATATAATATAGTTGCGTTTTGTCGACATGTTTAAATAATGTTTTTGCTTTCATTGCTAATCCCTCGTTTCAATTTAATTTAGCGTGATTTTTTCTTTTTTACAAGAGGAAAAGAAAAGAAAAAATTTTTTCATTGCAAATTCATCGCTTTGCAAACAAATTTTCATTTCGATTGCAGTGATCAGATTGCGGTTATTACTACCCTATTCATAGATAATATATGCTTTAATGAAAGCTGGGGAAATGCTATAATTAAACGGATTGATAAAAGAAAGGATGTTGTAAATGTCATCCAAAAGTGAATTATTGAATGGGATGAATCCTCGACAAAAAGAAGCGGTTCTTCATACCGAGGGACCACTATTATTGATGGCCGGTGCAGGTAGTGGGAAAACGAGGGTCTTGACCCACCGAATTGCTTATTTGATTGAAGAAAAGGAAGTAAATCCGTGGAACATCCTAGCGATTACTTTTACCAATAAAGCCGCTAAAGAGATGAAGGAGCGGGTAAATGCCATTTTAGAATATGGTGGCGAAGATGTTTGGGTATCGACTTTCCATTCCATGTGTGTGCGTATCTTAAGAAGAGATGTCGATTTCATCGGTTACAACCGAAATTTTACCATTATCGATTCTTCTGAACAGTTGTCTTTAATGAAACGTATCTTAAAAGAATTGAATATTGATCCGAAAAAATACGATCCAAGAAGTATACTTGGAACGATTTCGCAAGCAAAAAACAACTTGCAAAACCCTCAGGAGTTTGCCAAGTTGCAGGGAAGTTACTATGAAGAAATTGCAGCTAAGTGTTACGTAGCTTATCAAAAAGAATTACAATATAACCAATGTATGGATTTTGATGACTTGATTATGAATACCATTCGGTTATTTGAAGAGCATCCTGATTCTTTGACTTATTATCAAAATAAATTCCATTACATCCATGTGGATGAATACCAAGACACGAACCATGCACAATATACTTTAGTTAATCTACTCGCCCAAAGATTCCAAAATTTATGTGTTGTGGGGGATGCTGATCAAAGTATTTACGGTTGGCGTGGCGCTGATATGCAAAATATTTTGGATTTTGAAAAAGATTATCCGAATGCCACAGTCATTTTATTAGAGCAAAACTACCGTTCGACTAAAACAATTTTAAGTGCTGCCAACCAAGTGATCGAAAATAATAGCAATCGAAAGCCAAAAAATCTTTGGACAGAAAACCGGGAAGGAAATAAAATCACTTACTACCGTGCAGATAACGAGCGAGATGAAACACGTTTCATCGTGGATCGTATGCAAGAGCAAATTCGTGAAAATCAACGGAATTATGGCGACTTTGCGATTTTGTATCGAACCAATGCTCAGTCTCGTGTGATGGAAGAAACCTTACTAAAAGCGAATATTCCTTATAAAATGGTGGGCGGACATAAGTTCTACGACCGTAAAGAAATTAAGGATATTTTAGCGTATTTGAATGTGATTGCGAATCCTCAAGACTCAATCAGTTTTGAACGGATCGTTAATTCGCCTAAACGCGGGATCGGACCTGGCTCAATCGAGAAATTAAGAAGTTTTGCGACGATCCACCAATGGCCACTCCTTGAAGCGGCGCAAAATGTTGATTTAACTAACATTGGTGGAAAAGCCGGTCAACAATTAGCAGTTTTTGGCGATATGATCAATGACGTCACACAAATGGTTCCCTATCTAACAGTGACCGAACTGACAAAAGAAATCTTAGAACGTAGTGGGTATCTAGAGGACTTAAAAATTCAAAATACTTTAGAATCACAAGCAAGAATCGAAAACTTGGAAGAATTTTTAACCGTTACTCAAGAATTTGATAAACAATTTGAAAAACAAAATGAAGAAAATGCGGATGCACCAGAAGAAAAATTAACTGTATTTTTAAATGACTTGGCCTTAGTTTCTGACATCGATAATTTAGAAGAAGAAACTACCCAAGTGACATTGATGACTTTGCATGCCGCAAAAGGTCTTGAATTTCCAGTCGTCTTTCTGATTGGTTTGGAAGAAGGAGTTTTCCCATTGTCACGAGCCTTGATGGAAGAAAGCGAATTGGAAGAAGAACGAAGACTTGCTTATGTCGGGATCACGAGAGCAGAAGAAGCACTCTACCTGACCAATGCTTTTTCCCGTACCTTATATGGCAGGACGCAATATAATCGACCTTCTCGCTTTGTAGAAGAGATCGATCAAGAATTATTAGAAGTCCAAGGCATGCGGCCAACGCCAAAACAAACGAGTCCTTTTACGAGCAGAACAGCTAAACCAGCCTACAAACAACCAGTAACAACTGTTGTTTCTTCAAAAACAGCAACTGGTGGAGAAAGCAATAGCTGGAAAGCAGGCGATAAAGTCAATCATAAAAAATGGGGGATCGGAACAGTGGTAAGGGTAAATGGTACTGCCAAAGATTTAGAATTGGACGTGGCATTTCCTAGTCAAGGTGTGAAACGGTTGTTAGCAGCATTTGCGCCAATTGAAAAAGTTTAAACAGGGGGGATAAACGATGGAACATGAAATGACAATTGATGATGCTGCAAAACGAGCAGAAGAACTACGATCTCGGTTAAATCGTTGGTCCAGAGAATATTATGTTGAAGATAAACCAACTGTCGAAGATTATGTTTATGATCAAGAATATGCTGAATTAGTAGCAATTGAAGAGCAATATCCTGATTTAATCACTTCGGATTCACCAACTCAGCGAGTAGGGGGGAAAGTTCTCAGTGGGTTTGAAAAAGTGACTCATGATATTCCGCTTTATAGTTTGAATGACGTATTTAGCAAAGACGAACTCTTTGCCTTTGATCAACGTGTCCAAAAAGCGATTGGTCGCCCTGTTGATTACTGCTGTGAGTTAAAAATTGATGGTTTATCGGTTTCCTTGCGCTATGAAAATGGCGAATTTGTTCGTGGTGCAACAAGAGGAGATGGGACGGTTGGCGAAAATATCACAGAAAATCTAAAAACAGTTCGTTCTGTCCCATTGAAGTTGAAAGATGCTATCAGTATCGAAGTCCGGGGCGAATGTTTTATGCCCAAAAAATCATTTGTGCAATTAAATCAAGCAAGAGAAGCAGAAGGAAAAGATATTTTTGCAAATCCTCGAAATGCAGCTGCAGGATCACTGAGACAACTGGACTCTAAAATTACTGCAAAACGTAATTTGGATACTTTTTTATATACGGTAGCGGATTTTGGACCGATGAAAGCGACAACCCAATATGATGCTTTAGAAGAATTAGAACAGATCGGTTTCCATACGAATCACGAAAAGCGTTTGTGTCATTCGATTGATGAAGTTTGGTCATTTATTGAAGAATACCATGAAAAACGAATGGACTTAACCTATGAAATTGATGGGATCGTCATCAAAGTGAATGAATTTTCTTTACAGGACCAATTAGGTTTTACTGTCAAAGCACCTCGTTGGGCAACAGCGTATAAATTCCCACCGGAAGAAGTAGAAACGAAGATCGAAGAAATCGAATGGACGGTTGGGCGGACTGGTGTTGTGACACCTACAGCGATTATGACTCCGGTACGAGTGGCTGGGACGACAGTTAGTCGAGCAAGTCTGCATAACGGGGATTACATCAAGTTAAAAGATATAAGGTTGCACGATATTGTTCGTATCTACAAAGCAGGAGATATTATCCCTGAAGTAGCACAAGTCGTGTTGGATCAACGACCTGCTGATAGCGAACCTTATGTTTTACCAACACATTGCCCGATCTGTCATAGTGAATTAGTTCATCTTGATGAAGAGGTTGCTCTTCGTTGTATCAATCCGAAGTGTCCAGCCCAAATCAAAGAAGGATTGAATCATTTTGTTTCACGTAACGCCATGAATATCGATGGCCTAGGACCAAGAGTATTGGCACAGATGTATGATAAACAACTAGTTACAGATGTGGCTGATCTTTACAAGCTGACGGAAGAGGAATTGCTGACGTTAGATAAAATCAAAGAAAAATCAGCCAATAATATATTGACAGCGATCCACGATAGTAAGGATAATTCGGTCGAAAGATTGATATTTGGCTTAGGGATTCGCCACGTCGGCTCCAAGGCAGCGAAGATATTAGCAGAGCATTTTGGCGATCTGGAAACATTAAGTAAAAGTGACTTTGAATCGATCATTGCGCTAGACACGATCGGCGATACGATTGCTGATAGCGTAGTGACTTATTTCAGTAATGAAGAGGTCCATGACTTGATGTCCGAACTAAAACAAGCAGGTGTCAACTTTGAGTATAAAGGGATTCGTTCTTCACAGATCGAAACGATCGACTCACCTTTTAAAGAAAAAACAGTGGTTTTAACAGGGAAATTGACTCGTTTTACGCGTGAAGAAGCAAAAGAAACCATTGAAAATCTTGGAGGTAAGGTTACTGGCAGTGTGTCTAAGAAAACCGATATCGTGGTTGCAGGCGAAGACGCTGGTAGTAAGCTGACCAAAGCACAAGAACTAGGAATCGACGTATGGTCAGAAGAAAAAATGGCAGAAGCATTAGCTGACAGTCATTTTAATTAAGAAAATCTGATTTTTTTCAGACAAATTTCAAGAAACAATTTCAGATGGGAATCACTTATGTTAAAATAGAGAGCAAAGTTTTTAACTCGTTTAGAAAGAAGGGGTAGTATGGCGATCAGTGAAGAACAAGTAAAACACGTTGCCAAATTAGCAAAACTTGCGTTCGCAGATGAAGAACTTGCAAGTTTTACTGATCAATTAGGGAAAATCATTGATATGGTGGAAATGCTTGAGGAAGTTGATACAGAAGGTGTTCCATTTACATCAAATGTGGTTGAAACAGTGAACGTTATGCGACAAGACCGAGCAAGTGCTGGTTGGGATCGCGATGAATTATTGAGAAATGTACCAGAAAAAGAAGATGGCTTTATCAAAGTGCCAGCAATTATTGACAATGGGGAGGCTGGCGCATAATGACAAAACTATATGATCTTTCTTTAGAAGAATTGCACGCATTACTGGTTTCTAAAGAAATCACTGCACAAGATTTAACAAGAGCAACCTTTGAGCGAATCAAAGAAACTGAGCCAGAGATTGAAGCTTTTATTACATTGAATGAAGAAAAAGCTCTGGCACAAGCCAAAGCGTTAGATGAAAAAGGAATTGACGAAAATAATGTCTTAGCTGGGATTCCAATTGGGATCAAAGACAATATCGTTACCAAAGATCTGTTGACGACTGCAGCTTCCAAAATTCTTTATAATTTTGATCCTATCTATGATGCTACTGTCATGGACAAAGTGTATCAAGCAGATATGATTCCAGTTGGTAAATTGAACATGGATGAGTTTGCGATGGGAGGAAGTACAGAAACTTCTTACTTTAAGAAAACAAAAAATGCTTGGGACCATTCGAAAGTTCCTGGTGGTTCTTCTGGTGGTTCGGCTGCTGCAGTCGCTGCTGGACAAATCCCAGTTTCCTTAGGTAGTGATACAGGCGGAAGTATTCGCCAACCAGCTTCATTTAATGGAATCGTGGGAATGAAACCTACCTACGGACGTGTGTCACGTTTTGGTTTGATCGCCTTTGCCTCATCACTAGATCAAATCGGGCCAATGACTCGCAACGTCAAAGATAATGCATTAGCTTTAACAGCAATCAGTGGCTATGATGAAAAAGATGGCACATCTTCTGGTGTTTCTGTTCCTAATTTTGCCGAAGGATTAACTGGCGACATCAAGGGGATGAAGATTGCTTTACCAAAAGAATATCTTGGCGAAGGAGTCGCTCCTGGCGTAAAAGAAAACATTTTGAAAGCGGCAGAAACTTTCCGTTCATTAGGTGCAACCGTAGAAGAAGTAAGCTTGCCACATTCAAAATATGGGGTAGCAGTCTACTATATCATTGCCTCATCAGAAGCAAGTTCCAACTTACAACGTTTTGATGGTATTCGTTTCGGTTACCGTTCAGAAAATGTGAAGAACTTAGAAGATGTATATGTGAATTCACGTACTGAAGGTTTTGGCGAAGAAGTCAAACGTCGGATCATGTTGGGAACATTCTCATTAAGTGCTGGATATTATGATGCTTACTTTAAAAAAGCGGGTCAAGTTCGAACATTGATCAAACGTGATTTTGAAAAAGTCTTTGCAGACTACGATCTGATCATCGGCCCATCTTCTCCAACAGTGGCATTTGGTATCGGTGAAAACATTAACGATCCAATCACGATGTACATGAGTGACATCTTAACAATTCCTGTTAACTTAGCTGGTTTACCTGGAATGTCAGTTCCTGCGGGATTATCTGAGAATATGCCGGTTGGTTTACAAATCATTGGTAATTATTTTGATGAAAAAACAATGTACCAAGCAGCCTATGCTTTTGAACAAGCAACACAATTCCATAATCAAAAACCAGCAATTTTAGGAGGGAAAGGCGAATGAACTTTGAAACAATCATTGGGCTTGAAGTCCACGTTGAGTTAAAGACCAACTCAAAAATTTTCTCTCCAGCTCCTGCACATTTTGGAGCTGAACCAAACAGCAATACAAATGTGATCGACTGGGGATATCCTGGTGTTTTACCAGTAATGAATAAAGCAGCATTAGAATTCGGTATGCGAGCAGCACTCGCTTTGAACTGTGAAATTTCTAAAGACACACATTTTGATCGTAAAAATTATTTTTACCCAGATAATCCAAAAGCTTACCAAATCTCACAATTTGATCAACCCATTGGGCATGACGGTTGGATCGAGATCGAAGTTGAAGGTAAGAAAAAGAAAATACGGATCGAACGAGTTCACTTAGAAGAAGATGCTGGTAAGAACATGCATGGTATTGGTGGCTATTCTTACGTTGACTTAAACCGTCAAGGGACACCATTGATCGAGATCGTTTCTGAAGCTGATATGCGTTCACCAGAAGAAGCCTATGCTTATCTAGAAGCATTGCGTTCAATCATCCAATTTACTGAAGTTAGTGATGTGAAAATGGAAGAAGGTTCTATGCGCTGTGATGCCAATATTTCTTTACGACCTTATGGACAGGAAGAATTTGGAACAAAAGCAGAGTTGAAAAACTTAAACTCCCTTTCATTTGTTAAAAAAGGTCTAGCCTTTGAAGAAAAACGTCAAGCAAAAGTCTTACTTTCTGGTGGAGAAATCCAACAAGAGACACGACGTTTTGACGAAACAACTAATAAAACGATTTTGATGCGTGTCAAAGAAGGTTCTAGTGATTATCGTTATTTCCCTGAACCTGATATTCCTAAATTTGTGATTGACGATGAATGGATCCAAAAAGTGAAAGCAAGCTTGCCGGAAATGCCTGCCTCTCGTCGTCAACGTTATATCCAAGAATTAGGGTTACCAGAGTATGATGCAATGGTTCTAACTCTATCAAAAGAAATGTCTGACTTCTTTGAAGCGACTTTAGAGAATGGTGCGGATGCAAAACAGGCATCTAACTGGTTAATGGGTGAAGTATCTGCTTACTTGAACAGTGAGAAACTAGAATTAGCTCAAACGAACTTGACTCCTGAAAATCTAGCAGGCATGATTCGTCTGATTGCAGATGGTACGATTAGTTCTAAGATTGCGAAAAAAGTATTCCGAGAATTGATCACAAATGGTGGCGACGCACAAGATGTTGTTGAAAAAAATGGTTGGGTTCAGTTGTCTGATCCAAGCAAACTATTACCAATTATCAACGAAATCTTAGATAATAACCAACAATCAGTAGATGACTTCAAAAACGGAAAAGATCGTGCGGTTGGTTTCTTAGTAGGACAAATCATGAAATCAACTAAAGGTCAAGCCAATCCAGGTGTCGTTAATAAACTGTTGCAAGAAGAATTAGCAAAACGCTAGGAGTAGATCATGAAAAAAGCTCGTGTTATTTATAATCCAACTTCTGGCAAAGAATTGTTGAAAAAAAATCTAGCGGATATCCTCCAAGCTTTGGAGGATTCTGGCTATGAAGCAAGTGCGTATGCGACAACACCAGAAAAAAATTCTGCCAAAAATGAAGCAAGAAGAGCAGCAGAAAATGGATTTGATCTGGTGGTAGCTGCGGGAGGCGATGGGACGATCAATGAGGTTGTTAACGGTATTGCACCGCTTGAGCATCGTCCTAAAATGGCGATTATCCCAGCAGGTACTACTAACGATTACGCACGTGCGTTAAAGATTCCACGGGATGATATCAAAGCCGCAGCTGAAGTTATCAAGAAGAATCAGACGGTTAAGATGGATATCGGTCAAACGGAAGATAGCTACTTTATCAACATCGCTGCGGGTGGTTATTTAACGGAGTTAACTTATGAAGTTCCTTCAGAACTAAAGAGTATTTTCGGCTATTTGGCATATTTAGCTAAAGGAGCAGAGATGCTGCCTCGAGTGAAACCAATCAAAATGCGCTTGAAATATGATGAAGGAGAATACATCGGGAATGCCTCTATGTTCTTTTTAGGACTCACTAATTCAGTCGGCGGGTTCGAAAAGATTGCTCCTGATGCCAAGCTAGACGATGGTAAATTTTCATTAATTATTGTCAAAACAGCGAATATTTTTGAAATTTTGCATATCGCAGCCTTGATGTTGAATGGTGGGCGCCATGTAGATGATTCTCGAGTGATTTATACGAAAACCAGCAGTTTGTATGTCGAAACAGAAGACGATATCAACCGACCGGTCATGATTAACTTAGACGGCGAATATGGTGGAAATGCACCTATGCACTTCCAAAACCTTCATCAACATATTGAATTTTATGCAAACATCGACCAAATTCCAGATGAAGCAATTACTGGTTCCGAAGAGGAGTTAGAAGAGGTCAGCAAAGAATTTGTCAAAGAAGTTGAGCGTTTGACTGATGAAGATATAGACGGTGACGGCAAGATTGCAGATAAAGAAAAATGACGTAAAGGGTGGGACAAATGATCGTTCCACCCTTTCGTATGATAAAAATTAATTCTTATTTATTGAAGGTCATTATGTAACAGTATGTTATTTTTCTTTGTTGAGTCTAAAGCAGGCGAACGAAAGATTGACAATTGGATCGTAAATGAAGTGAAGGCATCAAGTGAATAAATGGACTTGCCAAAAAAAGGCTCTATGTGCCTAAAAAAATGTCCTGAAGCAACCCGGTACCAAGTCCCTATCCAATAAAACACAAATGATCGTTTTTTGGATATGACCGTAGTACTAAAAGCAAAACTGCTTCAGTTACAAACCTAAATGAGGAGTTATTATGAAAGAGAAACTATCAGTTAAAAAAAATGAACGTTACACATTAGATATTATCGATTTAAGTTATGAAGGTATGGGCGTAGCTAAAATCGATGGCTATCCTTTGTTTATTGAAAATGCATTACCAGGTGAACGAGTGGAAGTGCTAGTAGTAAAAGCTGGGAATAAATTTGGTTATGGAAAAGTAGAAAAATGGCTAACCGAATCACCAGACCGTCAACCATTAAAGGATAATCGCCTTCTACGGACAGGAATTGCTCCTTTAGCACATTTGAACTATGAGCAGCAATTACTTTTTAAACAAAAGCAAGTGGAAAATGTCATGAGCAAGATCGCAAAGATGCCAGAGGTTGACATTTTACCTACCATCCCAATGGAGAATCCTGTTGGCTATCGTAACAAAGCGCAGATTCCAGTGAGAAGAATAGATGGTCGTCTAGCAACTGGTTTTTATAAAAAGAATAGCCATGAACTAGTTGAAATCGAGGATTATTATATTCAAGATCCAGCAATCGATGAAGCCATCAAACGTGTGAGAGATATTTTGCAACGTTTCCAAGTACGTGGTTATAACGAGGCGAAAAATGAAGGACAAATCCGTCATATTATCATCAGAAGAGGTCATTACTCACATGAAATGATGGTCGTTTTAGTTACACGAAAAGAAAAATTCTTTAAAGGAAAGGAAATTGCTTCTATTATTCATGAAGAATTGCCAGAAGTCGTTTCAGTCGTTCAAAATATCAACGAAGAGAAAACAAACGTGATATTAGGCGATAAAGAGAAGGTTCTTTATGGTAGAAGTTATATTGAAGATCAACTATTGGGAAAAACTTACCGTATTTCCTCAAAATCATTCTATCAAGTGAATACTGAACAAACGGAAAAATTGTATCAAACAGCCATTGAATTTGCAGCGTTACAACAAGAAGATACCGTCATTGATGCTTACTCTGGTATTGGAACGATCGGTTTATCTTTAGCTGATAAAGTTAAAGAGGTCTATGGCATGGAACTTGTTCCGGAAGCGATTGAAGATGCACAATTCAATGCATTAACAAACAAAATTGAAAATGCTCATTACGAAGTGGGTAAGGCAGAAACAGTCATGAAGAAATGGCAAGACAAAGGGATCAAACCATCTGTGATCGTTGTCGACCCGCCAAGAAAAGGATTAGATGCACGTTTTATTACGTCAGCCATTGACATGGAACCTGCGAAATTAGTGTATATCTCTTGCAATCCAGCAACTTTTGCCAGAGATGCAAAGTTATTTGCTGAGTCAGGCTACGAAGTGAAAAAAGTACAACCAGTCGATTTATTCCCACAAACACATCATGTGGAATTAGTGGCGCTATTAGCACCTAAGGGATAATTCAAACTTAGTGAATCATGTGAAAGAATCAGAAAACTAAAAAATGATAACGTAGCTGACAATCATGAAGAAAGGGGTACAAGATGGATACAAAGGAAAAAATGCTTGAATTGATCAAAAAGAAACAAGGCGGCGGACGTTCAAAAAAAATGGCTGAGCCTAAAAATGATCGACGGAATATGCGAAAAGGACCAAAAATCTATAATAAATAATTAAAAAGAATCAACACGAAACTAAAAATCGTGTTGATTCTTTTTTTGTTACTTGTTCAGCTAATGATCAATCATTGATTGGATAAGCTAATTTAAAAATGTATTGTTGTAGATCGAGCCATTCTTTTTTTGTAGGAAAATAAGAAAGTAAGAGTACTGGGCAAGGGCAGGTTGTATCTAGAAAATCATAATTGCAAACAACCAATGCAACCTCAGTTTCTAAAACCATCTTATGTGAAATAAATTTATTAGAGACAAAAAGAGGAACCACATTTTGTGGAAGCAATTGGCATACGAATCGAGTCAAATAGTCTTCTAATCCGGGTTCTCCTTGGAATGAAAATAAAATCGTCTGTTTTTTTTGGGTAGAGGAAGAGGTTAAATTGGCATAATGAATAATACTTAACGTTAAGGCGATATCTTGATAGTGGGTAACAGAAAAAGGTAATACATGTGTATACTTTTTTAAATAGTTCTGCCATTCTTTAAAAAGTTTTTTGACTTTCATAGGTACGCTGGTATGAAGTTCTAAAGTGATTCGCTCAAAATGAGAAGAGATTTTTGTCAGCAGACGCAGGTTGCTGAGATATCCTTTTAACTTTAGCAGGTCGACATTTGTGATAGTTGTAGAATTCTGTAATGGTCGTAAAAATGGTTCATACTGTTCTAAGGTTGGAATATCTTCTGGATAGCACAGATTCAAAGTTTTGTTAGCTGGGTAGTAAGAAACACAATGTAAGCGTATGAGGTAAGACCAAACAATTTCCTCCTCGGCTACTTGGGTAATACCAAATCTACTTTTAAAATACTTTTTAAAAACCGATTTAAACTGAATGAAACTTGTTCTTGCCTTAATTTCTTTACATAAGGACGGTTCGAGATGAATCATTTGTTTATTTAATAAGCGCTGTTTTAAAATATTCATCCATAAGTTGATGCGAAAATAATTTGTTGCGATTTGCGTTGTCGCTTCTTGGAGTTCTTCGTATGTATTGTTGATTGTTTGATAAGAATGATTGGTCGTAAATGTTTGTCTAAAACCATGGTAAAACTCAAATAAAAAGTAACGGATATCTGCTTCATTTCCTAATAAATCTAATTGTTTAGTCGATAAAGTAAGGCGATAAAATTTTAATTCTTTGTTAATATGGCGAATGGTCTTTCTCAAAACTGAATGCGAGAGATGAAACTGTTCGGTGGCAGTTTGGAATGAATGAATACGACCTCGGTAGATTTCGTCAATCAATTTATAAACAATTGTATCTTTAGCGATCTCCATGACAATGGAATCAATCGTTTTAAATGTAGACACCATCAATCGGTAACCGATCTTTTTATAATATTTGATGGTCATTCCCTTGGGAAGTAATTGTTGTAAAGAATCAATATCCGCGCGAAGTGTCGGTGCTGTTGTTTCAAGTTCTTTCACTAGTTTTTCAGTTGAAGAAATCGAATCACATTTATGTAAATAGTAAAGAATTCTTATCTGCCGCTGTAATTGCTTGTTATTTAATAATCTGAAAAATAGGTTATTCATTCTTATTCCTTCCCGACTTTAATTAAAAGCCGCGTAATTTATTTAGTGAAATCTTTTTTATTTTAACTTGAATAAACGATGAGCTCAATTTTTTTACTAATATTTTTTTTGAAAGAAAAAAATAGAAAACTTTTCCTTCAAGTAATCG
Source organism: Enterococcus sp. AZ078 (assembly GCF_051714985.1). Classification (NCBI taxonomy): domain Bacteria; kingdom Bacillati; phylum Bacillota; class Bacilli; order Lactobacillales; family Enterococcaceae; genus Enterococcus; species Enterococcus sp. AZ078. The sequence goes on along the minus strand of NZ_JBIOSW010000001.1, from coordinate 1,687,854 downwards.
TTGATTATATAAATAGCTTTTATTTTAAAAACATGGTGAATTTAGGGGGAAAATCAATGAACAAGAAAAAGTTAGTCAAATGTTCGTTAGCGATTTGGTTGGCGACACAATCTCTGCTTCATCCGTTTTCTTATTCTTATGCCGAAGAATGGAGTAAACCAGACGAAGAGCAAGTACAAACAGCAACTAGTTTAAACGAACCAGGAGGTAAAAACGATCTGGTCGAAAATCCATTAGAAACAATGATCCAGGAACCTGATGAAAATCAGCCAGAGTTAGAAGAGTCAATGACAGAAGTTCCGCAAGAAGAACTGGTAGAGAAATCAGAGAGCCTTGATCAACCAACTGAAAGTCAATCAGCTGTTGACTTAGATCAGGATCAATTGACGGAAAACACAGAACAAGAGGAGACACTTCTCAACACTGCCACACCTACAGAAGAATCCAGCGATATTGCCAGTGGTGTTTTCGGAACTTGTTCTTGGCGAATCGATGCAGAAGGTACATTATATATTGGAGGAGGCACATTGGGAGAAACACCGGTTACGTTTTTTCCTCCTTGGTTCAACAGCTATCGATTTAAAATAAAAAAAATGGTATTCACTGGACCAACGATTGCTCCTAAAGAAACTCATCGCTTATTTTATGGATATACTAATCTTTTGTCCATTGAGAATTTAGCTTATTTAGACGTAAGTCAAGTAACGGATATGACTTCCTTTTTTTCTGACTGTCGTGTACTAAATGGCGTTGATTTGTCAGGATGGGATACGTCAAATGTCACGAATATGTCTAATATGTTTTTTGAAGCATTTGACCAAACAGAGAATCTCATTCATCTTGATCTTTCAAGTTTCGATACAAGTAATGTAGTTGATATGAGTGGCATGTTCAGTCGATGTACCAAAGTACAATCAATCGATCTTTCTAGTTTTGATACGAGTAATGTTGTCAACATGAACAGAATGTTTTTTGCTTGTAATGAATTAATTACCTTAGATATCGCTCACTTTGATACATCAAATGTGGTTTATATGTCACGTTTATTCGCTGAATGTAAGAAGTTGCGCTATGTGGATGTCTCAAATTTCGATACATCAAGTGCGATTGATCTTTCAGTGATGTTTCGTTTGAATTATGAATTAGAGAGTGTGGACGTTTCTAATTTTGATACATCAAAGGTTGTTCATTTGCATTACATGTTTGATCAATGTCGCAAATTGAAAACGATCGCAGTGGAAGGTTTTGATACAAGTCAAGTAACATCCATGAATTATATGTTCAATGGCTGTAATAGTTTAACCTCTTTGGACGTTTCTAATTTTGACACCAGTCTAGTCCAAGCAATGAGATACATGTTTGCTAATTGTGAGTTACTAGAGACGATCGATGTGTCTAATTTCAATACAGAGTCTGTGAATTATCTGACATATATGTTCTTAAATTGTTCGAAAGTAAAAAAATTAGATCTTTCTTATTTTCAGTTTGAGGATCCCGTAGAAATGGCAGAAATGCTGGCTGGAACAACGAGCCTCAATGAATTGACTCTTGGTAAAGGCTATCGTTTTGTAGATTCAGCCAATCTTCCTGCTATTCCAGTAGAAGATGGAAACACTGGTTATTGGCAAAACGTTGGTTCTGGAACGGTTACGAACCCTGCTGGGGAATACGTGCTAACTTCAGAAGAATTGATGACGAACTATACAGGAGCGATGGCAGATACGTATGTTTGGCAAAAAGAGCCAAACTATGAATCAATTTTAGCCAAAGATTCGACGCTTTACCTTGGTGAAACCTGGGATCCACAGGATAATTTTATTTCAGCAACAGATAAGGAAGGAAATCCCCTTCCATTTGATATGAGTATGGTCAGTGGAACAGTGGATACCTCAGTAGCAGGAGTGACACCGATTACTTATACTAATGGTAGCGCTGCTCAAGTCATTCATGTAACAGTGAAAGAAAACCAGGAGAGCATTCAGGCCAAAGACTCAGTTATTTATGTGGGTGATCAATGGGATCCACAAGCTAATTTTGTTTCAGCTACTGATGAAGATGGGATGCCTCTAGCGTTCACTCCAAAAATGGTGGAAGGTTCGGTGGATAGCCAAAAAACGGGCGATTATTTTGTGACGTATACCAACGGAATAGCAAGTAAGACGATCAAAGTAACGGTCAAAGAGAACAAAGAAACACTCGTAGTTAAAGGTTCCACACTCTATGTAGGAGACAATTGGAATCCACAAGACAATTTTATTTCAGCCAATGATAAAGAAGGAAATCCCCTAACATTTGACCAGAAAATGGTTTCTGGTAAGGTGGATACGACAAAAGTTGGCGTTTATCCAGTGACCTATCAAAACGGTCATCAAAAGAAAACTGTTGAAATCCATGTGCTAGCTGAACCAACTAAAGAAAAACCAGATGCGGATACGAACCAATCGGGGGATAAAAAGCCAGTACCAGCAACGCCAAATGAGACAACGAATAACAACGATCAGAGAGATAAAAAAGACGAAGAAGATGAAAAAAATAAAAAAGATGAAAAAGATGATAAAGATGAAAAAGACGAACAAGAAGACAAAAAACTACCTACTACAGGTTATCAAAAATCAAGTCTTTCTATGATTGGCATGGCTTGCTTCTTACTTGGATTATACTTTGTTTACAAAAAAAAGATAAACGTTAAATAAAGCGTAAATCAACTAGTCAATCTCCTCGTTTTACGTCATAATGTAAAAAAAGGAGATTGGCAAGATGGATAAAGAATTATTGATTATTGAATTGATGTCAGCAAAAGCAAAGATGTTGTCTATCATCAATCAACGAACGAAAAAAATGACATGGAAAATTGGGATGTATTTAACCGCTAACTTGTTGTTCTTTGGCGGATGGGGAAACATCTACCATCATTTAAAGCAGAATCATCCACATTCATTTAAAATGGAGCGAATCACTAGTTTGTACCATTTTTCAAGTTATGTTGACTTTGCGATAGGACTATTCTTGTTTTTACTCGTTGCTATGCTATGGTTCAAAAAGAGGAACATCTCTCGGCATTATGATCAATGGCTGGAAAAACAAGTGGCGAATATGTTACATATTTCAGTTGGCTCTCAGGACGAAAATTATCTCTACTTGAGTGATCATAACAAAAAGGAGTTTACACTTGCGAAAAAGAGGCGTTATTTTCTGCTGCAAACGATGGAGGGTGTCTCACTTTTTCTAGGAGAACAACTTACTTGGTATGGCAGTAATCGATACTATGTTTTTATGCAAGTAAATGAACCGATAGACCGAAAAAACAAAAAAAGAATTGAGCCTTTTTACTCTCATTTAGCAATTGGAGTTGGAACACTCTTGTTGATTGGCGGGAGTGTTTATCAATTCATTAATGCAGGACCAGTAGCAACGAATGTACACTCTATGATGCAAAGCGAAGAAAAAGTAAGAAAAATGCCAACTTCGACTAATCAGGACGGATTATTGAAACCTGTTCAAACATCCGTCAATTTGACCACTGAGCAAACGAATGACGTAAAAATAGACCCAGAAACACAAGCCTTGTATTTGACGACGAATCAAGGAAAAGACTGGCATTTCGTTCCAATTGCTGTGGACTGGTTGCGCTTTGGTGACTATACTTTGACTTCGGGTACTGTTGCAAAAGGGGAATGGATGGACAAAACATTTGATGTTTCTCCTACTTTTTCTTGGTTTATCTATTCACCTGATCAAAAAAACGTTTACCTATTATCATCAGCTGATAATGGGAAGACGTGGCAAAAAAGTCAGATTACAGATCAAGGCGGACAGGTTCGTTATCGTAAAGCAAACTTTTTCACAAACGATCAAGGCGTCATGGTATTTTCATCCTCTACAGGAATGTCTGCGGAAAGTCTAAAAATTTATACGACCAACGATAAAGGGCAAAGCTGGCAAAAAAGCGGCAGTACCATCGTAAATCAACCGATTCAAAATGTTAGTTTTGTGACGAAGACATTGGGTTTCCTTTCTACAAGAGAAAACATCTATTATACGAATGATGGGGGACTAACATTCAAAGAATCCTTGGTAGCTATCCCGGGTGAGTATCAATTGGGAGGGATCGATTTGTTCCAATCACCAAATGAAGTGGTACAAGTAAGTGCCAATAAATTGGAAACCAAGTTTTACCTCCTAAAAAATGGATCGATCGATGCAGGGAAAATGTTTGCTTGTCTTTTTTATTCGACTGATGGTGGAGAAACATGGCAATTCGAACAACAATTATCGCAAGTAGAGAATCGTTAAAAAAGTTTAGATGAATTTCAACACCAAAAAGAAAATGGCGTAAGGAGAGACATTGACAATTTATGTAAGTGAAAGTTCTCTATGTAACGATTGAATTTGTGAATAAGAGAGATTGAAAGAATAGACCCATAAAAAAGAGCCTTGGAAAAAAGTCCAGGCTCTTTTTTATGGGGTTTAAAATAGGTAAAAAGTGTTCAAAATTACTTAGGTCAAAGCGCACTTTTCACAACCTCTTTTATGTGATTTGAAATTGGCTATTATATAAACTAGCATAAAGTGTTGGTTTGCTTAATAGTGACTGATGAGTTCCTTGTTCAATAATATTTCCATTTTCCATCACTAAAATCAAGTCGGCATTTTCAATCGTAGATAACCGATGGGCGATGATAAAGCTGGTTCGGTTTTCTGTGACAGCATTCATTGCTTTTTGGATCATTGCTTCGGTGCGGGTATCCACGCTGGAGGTTGCTTCATCTAAAATAACTACGGAAGGATTCGCCAGCAATACCCGAGCAATGGTCAATAGCTGTTGTTGTCCTTGTGACAACGAACCATTTTCACTTGAAATAATCGTATCATATCCTTCAGGTAACGTACGGATGAAATGATCACATTGGGCAATTTTGGCAGCCGCAATGATTTCGTCTCTGGAAGCTTGCTGTTTCCCATAAGCAATATTATCTGCCACTGTGCCTTCAAAGAGCCACGTATTTTGCAAAACCATCCCAAAGTGTTTACGTAACTCACTACGAGAGAATTTCGTGATATCGATTCCGTCGAATTCGATTCTTCCATGGTTTAGCTCGTAAAATCGCATGAGTAAATTGACTAATGTCGTTTTTCCTGCCCCAGTTGGTCCCACGATTGCAATTGTTTGTTTTGGTTTAGCCGAAAAGTTGACATTTTCCATCAAGATCTTATCTGGACTATAACCAAATCGAACATCTTTGAACCTGATTGAACCAGCAGGCTGGTCAAGTGATGCTGTATTTTCGTGATCAGAACGCTCATTTGGTTCATCCATAATCTCAAAGATACGATCAATCGCCGCCATAGCAGATTGTAACGAATTGATGACATAAGAAGCGGTCGAGATCGGTTCAGAGATTTGATTGATGTACTGCAGATAAGCTTGTAACAATCCTAGTGTGAGTCCACCAGATATTACTAAGATCCCACCTAAGACAGCACTTAAAATGAACGCTGATTGATTGATCAAGCGAATCGCTGGATAGATGGCAAAGTTCATGAATTGCGCTTTTTTAAATGCTTGGTACTGTGAATGATTTACTTGACGGATCGACTCGATCGCTTGATCTTGTTGATTGAATGTTTTGATGACCAAGTTACCTGCAAGATATTCTTCTACTTTATTATTTAATGAACCTAGTTCTGTTTGATTGTCATCAGAAATCTTTTTGTTTTTATTCGCAAAGAGTTGAGTGACCCATGAACTACCAACGATCAATAAAAGAATCAGTAACGTCAATTTGCTGTCAATATAAAACAGCATCAAAATTGAAAATAAAATCGTTACGATGGAAGTGAAAAATTGATTGATCCCTGTTAGCAAGACTTGTGCTAGTTGATTCAAACCAGTCGTTGTTCGGCTGATGATATCTCCTACCTGATGCTGATCAAAGAAGGCCATTGGTAATGTTTTGAATTTCTTGGTCATTTCTTTTCTAACATTAAGTGTGATTTTTTCACTCAATGAAGCCATTGCGTATTCTTGAATGAAAGAAGTAATACTACTTAAAAAAGAAAAAACGAGTAATAAAACAACAGGGAACAAAAGGGCATCCTTGACATCATGAAATGTCATTTCAGCAATCCCGATCGTACGGATTCGACTTAAAAGCTGATCGATACCAACGCCCATGATCATCGGCATTGCAACGACCATCAGGTTACCGATTAAACTACATAATAGTAAGCCATAAAATGTTTTGTGATCAGATTGGATCATTTTCCAAAAGCGGATCAAACTATGTTTATTCATTTTTACATCAGTTGTTTTCATATATTCCCTTCTTTCAAAATTCCTTGTGATTTAGCAAATTCCTGATAAGAAAGACAAGTAGCAAGGAGTGTTTCGTGAGTTCCTTGTCCCACGATTCGGCCATTGTCTAAAACGATGATGTGATCAGCGTTCATGATTGTACTCAATCTTTGAGCCACAATGATCAATGTCTTATCAGCCATTTCTTCATGGAGGGCTGTTCTTAGTTTTGCATCCGTCTTGTAGTCCAAAGCAGAAAAGCTATCGTCGAAAACATAGATATCTGCTGGTTTGATGAGCGCTCGTGCAATACACATCCGTTGTTTTTGTCCGCCAGAATAATTATCTCCGCCTTGTGCAACAAAACTAGCTAATTTTTTGGGCAATTTATCCAAAACTTCCTCTAATTGTGAAATACGTATAGCTGAGGTCAATTCTTCTTCTGTTGCATGCTCATTGCCCATTTGCAGGTTTGATAAAATTGTTCCACTAAACAGAAACGCTTTTTGCGGAACATAGCTGATTTTTGAGCGAATCATTTCTTGTGTTAATTGTTGAAGTGGTTGCCCTCCTAATGTAATCTGTCCACTGGTCACATCATTCAAACGAAGAAGCAATTTGGCAATTGTACTTTTACCAGAACCAGTTCCGCCAACGATGGCAGTTGTTTTGCCTTTAGGTACCTTAAAATGGATATCTTCCAATACAGGTTCCGAATCTTTGGTATAACTGAAAGAAACGTGTTCAAAAGATAACACATGCTCATCATCCATATTCAGCGAAGCTGTTGATGGATTTTCCGGATCAATGATCTCAATAGGTTGATTCAACACTTCTTCGATCCGCCGAAGAGAGGACATCGATTTTGGAACGACGACTAACACCATAGCTGCAGTCATTAGATAAGCCAACGTGAGCATCGAATATTCGACGATGGCAGTAACAGTCCCGATCTGTAGTGTACCTTCACTGACCAACGAACCACCAAACCAAAGAATGGCGCTGTATACGATCCCCATTAATAAAAAAGCAATCGGAGTGACCCAAGCAAATACGCGATTGACTCGGATCATCTGTGCGGCATACTTCTCAAATGTTTGATTGGTGCGCTTCTCCTCATAGTCTTGATTGTTAAAGGCTCGAATCATATTCACACCTGTAAAAAATTCCCTTAAAGTCACTGTGATACGATCCATTTTTGGTTGGATACTGAGAGATAGAGGGGTTCCTTTTTTCATTAAGATGTAAATAACGACAGCATAAATAAACACAGAAATCAATGTAATCAACGTCAATGTCATGGAATATTGAAGCATCATGACAATTGTAAACACCGCAATGATTGGCGCAGGTAAGATCATTTGACAAAAGAGTACAATCATTTGTTGGATATTATCTACATCATTAGTCATTCGAGTCAGGAGTGAGGCACTTCCAAATTCATCTGCATCTTTCATCGATAATTGTTGGAACTTATCAAAATAGGTTTCCCTTGTTTGGTAGCCAAATTTTGAAGACACTAGTGCAGAAAAATAGCTAGAAGCAATCGCTGAAAAAGTACCTAGCAAGGCTACGAATGCCATTTGTAGACCAATGGTATAAATTTTACTGTTTTGACCAGTAACTATCCCTTCATCAATTAATGTTGCCACTAATTTAGGAACACCAAGTGTACCAATGATTTGTAAACAGACGAATAAAAAAGTCATGCCTACGATTTTTTTATTCTTCCATAGGAATTGTTTAAGTAATGTCATTTTGTTTCCTCCTTTTACTAGACAATAATGAATTTTACACCTTAAAGTTACTTGAAGGTCAATAGAAGAAGCGGTAAAATTAACAAGAGGTGAGCGGAAATGCCAAAACTTTACACAATCGGAGAAGTCTCGGAACTACTAAATGTACCAAAGTCAACGATTCGTTTTTGGGATGAGCAAGGGTTAATCCATTCTCTACGCCATGAAGAAAACGGGTATCGGATGTTTAATATTGATGATATTTTTCAGATCTATGACATCAATTTCTATCGAAAATTAGATGTTCCAATCAAACAGATGAAAAATTTATATGGAAAAACGATCGAAGAACATTATGCAACGATTGCAGAAACAGAGCAGCGGATTAAGCAAGAAAAAATAAGTCTGCAAAAAAAACATGAAGAAATCTTGGCTCGAAAAGAACAATTAAAACTTATGATTGACAATCGAGGCATTACCAAAGAAACAATTCCTTTTGCGGCAATCGTCATAGTGGATTCCGATGACATTTTAGATTCGAAAGCCTATCTTGAAAACTATGCCAGCTTCGGGGGGTATTTTGATTTTTCGCTGAGCGATGAAATGATTTATGGCTTCTGTACAGACCAAACATCAGCCACAATTCCACTGTCTAAAATTGTTTGGTACAATCAGCCTGGTAAAACTTATCATCGATTTTTATTACAAGTGGAAGTCAATCATACCGAAAAGAACAATATCGAAGAAGTAAGATTAACATTAGCTCAACGAGGGTATCAAACAGGAAATGTGATTGGACAGTATCTGCTAACGAAGCAAACGGAAGAAGGAGTCTATCATGAATATTATTTAGGATGGATCGAAAGCCAAAAAGTAGAAGCTGATTTAACAAATGAGGATAAGCAAAAGTAGACGAAGAAGGAGCGGGAAAGGATAGTTATCTCGCTCTTCTTCGTCTCTTTGGTTAGGATTTATCAGGGTTAAAACTTTCTCTAATGATTAGTCGTGTAGGATAAGTGACAATGATCGGTTCCTCTCTCAAACCATCGATTCGCTCCACCGCTAATCGAACAGCAGACTGACCAATGGCTTTTGCATTGATCGCTACACTTGTTAAACTAGGAGATAAATCAGCAATCGCCTCGATGTTATCGAAGCTAACTAGAACGATCTCTTCTCCAATTTTTCGATTGTCTTTTTGTAATGCTCGATAAACACCTAATGCTAAAGGATCGCTACCGATCAAAATGGCCGTCGGTAAATCATGTTTTTGTTTTTCGAGAAGTTTGGTCGCTAACTGCTCTCCGGATTCCTCTGTCCATTCTCCTAAATAATAATTGATCTGTTTGGTCAAATGATGATCTTGCATGAAATGGCGGTAGGCTCTGAGCCTTTTTTCATTCTCAGTTGTTGATTTCCGACCAGCTTCGTTAATATCGATTTGATAACCACCAATATAAGCGATGTTGGTGTGCCCATTGTCTAAAAAAAGTTCTAAAACAGATTTAGTCATTCGTTCGAGATCCCCATAGACCATATCCACTTCTTGTTGGATATCTGGATTATCTACTACAACTAATTGTCGGTTCTGTTTCAATAAATCGGCGATTGCACCTTTATCGATCGTACCGACTACGATTATAGCACCTAATTGATCCAAATCTTTCCACTCGGTCGGGTTATCCGACATATTATAAATTCGATTCATGCCGATATGGAGTCGGCTGGCTTCTTCTTCTAGACCTGCTCGTAATTCTCGATAATAAATATCTTTTTCTTCGCTGGCTTTACTGATTGCTGAAATGACACCGATGGAAGGACGGCGTTTTTTAATATATTTTCGCTTGTTGATATCATAATTTAATGTGGCAGCTGCAGTGAAAATCCGTTGACGAGTAGCAGCAGAGACACTGATCGTTTTGTCTTCATTCAAAACTCTTGAGACCGTAGCAGGTGAAACATTGGCTTTTCTTGCGACATCTCTAATTCCAACCATAAAATGGCACCCCTTACAAAAAAATAAAAATTTTTATTGACATATTTGTTTAGTAAACAGTATACAGGAAATGTAACAAAAGTAAACGGTTACTATTTATTTGAGAGGTGAAACAATGGAACAAGTGATGAAGAATCAAAGAGCAGCTTTAATCACATTTGACGAACAGGAAAAAGTATTTCATCTATCCAATTCAGAAATTTCCTATATTCTTCAAATTGAAGAAAGTGAAGTTCTGGCTCATGTTTATTTTGGTAAAAGAACGACCCATTATCATAATCATAAAAAATATCCTCGCAGAGATCGTGGCTTTTCCGGGAACGTCCCCTTAAATGAAGATCGAACGTATTCAAAAGATACATTACCACAAGAGTATTCAGGGCACGGAGGGATGGATTATCGATTACCTGCCTTGATGATTCGTCGAGAAAATGGATCAAATCTGCTTGATCTACGTTATGAAAGCTTTCAGATCCAAGAAGGAAAGCCAAATTTATCTGGATTACCGCAAGCGTATATCAAGAATGATACAGAGGCAGAAACATTGATCGTGACGTTGAAAGATCGTGAAGAAAAGATTTACGTGGATCTTTCCTATACGATTTATCGAGAAAGAGCAGTGATTACACGTTCGCTGAAGGTAAGAAATGAAACCAATGATCCAGTGATGATTGAAAAAGCAGCCTCTTTTCAACTTGATTTTACGAATTCAGGCCGGTTTGATGAAGTGATTGCCTTACCAGGAGCGCATGTCAAAGAACGGCAGATGTCTAGACAAAGCATAACAGATGGCATCAAATCATTTGAAAGCCGTCGTGGTTCAAGCAGTCATCAGATGAATTCATTCATTGCCTTGACAAATCATGCAACAACTGAATTTACAGGGGAAGCGATTGGGATCCATCTTGTTTATTCGGGAAATCATTCCTTTGAGATTGAAAAAGATGCCATTCAACAATTTAGAGTGATCGGTGGGATCAATCCCTATAATTTTTCTTGGGAGTTACAACCATATGAAAGCTTTCAAACACCGGAAATACTCTTAACTTATTCTGATCAAGGGTTGAATGGGATGAGTCAAGTGACCCATCATTTATTACGGGAACGAGTAGCAAGAGGGCGATTCCAATACCAAGAACGTCCGATCCTAGTCAACAATTGGGAAGCGACTTATTTTGACTTTACGAGCAAAAAGATCGAAGCAATCGTTGATGAAGCAAACGAATTAGCGATAGAGATGTTTGTTTTAGATGACGGCTGGTTTGGGAAAAGAGATTCGGACCAATCTTCTCTAGGAGACTGGTTTGAATATCAAGGGAAATTGAAAAATGGCTTAAAAGGGATCGCTGACTATGTTCACCAAAAAGGACTAAAGTTTGGCTTGTGGGTTGAGCCTGAAATGGTTTCCAGCGACTCTCAATTAAATCGGGATCATCCCGAATTTATGATGAAAGAACCAGGTCGTCAACCATCAGCTTCTAGATCTCAACACGTCCTTGATTTTACCCGAAAAGAAGTCCGGCAGACGATTGAAACACAGTTACGGCATTTGTTAGACAGTGTGGAGATCGACTATATCAAATGGGATATGAATCGATCGCTATCTGATGTCTATTCGGTGTCATTGGGCAAACAAAACCAAGGGGAAGTTTTGCATCGTTATCTATTAGGATTATATGAGATGATGGAAAACTTAACAAACGACTATCCTCATATCCTTTGGGAAGGATGTTCTGGTGGTGGTGGACGGTTCGATGCAGGGCTGCTTTATTATATGCCACAGTCTTGGACTAGTGACAATACAGATGCGGTTGAACGCATCAATATCCAATATGGGACGAGCTTAGCTTATCCTATTTCAGCTATGACTGCCCATGTATCAGCTGTTCCTAATCATCAAACGGGTCGAGTCACCAGTTTAAAAACACGTGGAGATGTGGCCATGGGCGGGGTGTTTGGATATGAACTCGATCTAACAAAATTATCTAGTGAGGAAAAGCAGGAAGTAGCCGCACAGGTAGAATTTTATAAAAAAATCAGACAGACAGTCCAATATGGTGATTTCTATCGTTTACAAAATCCCTTTGAGCAAAATATTGCTTCCTGGGAATTTGTTTCAAAAAACCAACAGGAAGTCCTCTTATTTATAAATCGTCGGTTGGCAAATGCACAGCCCGAATTTCATGAGGTACGCCTTGTTGGACTAAGCGAAGAAAAACTATACCAGAACCAGATAGATGGCAAAGTATATTCAGGATCGGAATTAATGACAATAGGTCTTTATTTCCCGGATTTTTATGGCGATTTTCAAACAGAATTGATTCATTTTATGAGTATAGACGAAGGAGAATAGAAAAATGAACGCATTGATTGAATGGTTAGATGATCCGCAAGTGTATCGAGTAAATCAAAGGAAAGCCCATAGTGATCATGTTATTTATGGTGCTAAAGAAGAAGTGGAAACAGGAAACACCAGAATCCAATCGCTGAATGGGAAGTGGCAATTTTGCTATTCCCGTAATGCTTTAGAACGTCCAGTGAATTTTTTTGAAAAGGAATTTGATAACAGCAGCTTCGATCAGATTGATGTTCCTGGGCATATCGAACTAGCAGGATACGACAAGATCCACTACATCAATACGATGTATCCATGGGAAGGGCATGAGTTTAGACGTCCGGCTTATACAACCGCTGGTAAGGAAGAAGCCGAGGGGATGTTTTCTCAAGCCGAGTATAACCCAGTTGGCTCATATGTGACGAACTTTACTTTAAATGAAGAAATGAAAGAAAAGGCGATCACCATTCGATTTGAAGGTGTCGAACAGGCAATGTATGTCTGGTTAAATGGGCACTTTGTCGGCTATGCAGAAGATTCTTTCACGCCTTCTGAATTTGATTTAACTCCTTATCTGGAAGAAGAGAATCGTTTAGCGGTAGAAGTCCATAAAAGAAGTAGTGCCGCTTTTCTCGAAGACCAAGATTTTTTCCGTTTCTTTGGGATTTTTAGAGATGTTTCATTGATCGCCAGAGGGAAAAATCATATAGAGGATATGTGGATCAAACCTCAAGTTGATCCCTCTTTTCAAAGCGGTTGGGTAGATATCGACTTGACTATTGAAAATCTTACTTCAAACGGAAAGCTACGTGTCCGACTCCTCAATTGCAAAGGAGAAGAGATCCATCAAGAAGAAGTGAGAATCGAAGAACAAATCTCGTTGCATATTCCAGTAGATAAAATTACTTTATGGGATCATTTTCAACCCAATTTATACACCGCCGAATTTGAAACGTTTGATGATACTGGGGTGACGGAGTATAGTTACTATCCATTTGGTTTTAGAAAGATCGAGATCAAAGAGCGGATCATTTATTTGAATGACCGACGTTTGATCATCAACGGTGTCAATCGACATGAATGGCATCCTGAAAAAGGAAGAGCTATCGATTTGATGGATATGAAGAAAGATCTAGAAATCATTAAACATGCGAATATCAATGGGGTTAGAACCTCACATTATCCAAATCAAATCCCTTGGTATTATCTTTGTGATCAGGCGGGGATTCACTTGATGGCAGAGACCAATCTGGAATCTCATGGTTCTTGGCAAAAGATGGGCGCGTTTGAGCCGTCTTACAATGTACCGGGGAACGTTCCTCAATGGCGGGAGATCGTTCTTGACAGAGCACAGACAAATTTTGAGACATTCAAGAACCATACGAGTATTTTATTCTGGTCTTTAGGAAATGAATCTTACGCAGAAGAGAATATTCGTTTGATGAATGATTACTTTAAAGAAAAAGATCCCGATCGCCTTGTTCACTATGAAGGAAATTTCCCTAATCCTGCATTCGAAGATTCGATTTCTGATGTCAAGAGTTGCATGTATGCTACGCCAACAGATATCTGTGATTACCTTGAAAATGATGGGAAAAAGCCTTTCATTTTATGTGAATACATGCATGACATGGGGAATTCGTTGGGAGGATTGAATTCTTACATGGAATTATTAGATCGATACCCAATGTATCAAGGTGGCTATATTTGGGACTTTAAAGATCAAGCGATTCAAGTGATCGATCCATTGACGAAACAAAAAGTAATGAGATACGGTGGGGACTTTGATGATCGTCCAAGTGATTATGAATTTTCAGGTAACGGGATCGTCTTTTCTGATGGTCAAGAAAAACCGGCATTACAGGAGGTAAGGTATTATTATGGAAAATACAGCGATTAAAATGAAGATTATTTATGGAGATTGTACATTTGCTTTAAAAGGTGAAGGATTTCATTATATCTTTTCCTATACAAGAGGTGGGTTGGAATCCTTAAATAAAAATGGGAAAGAATGGTTGTATCGAGAAACGCTGCCGACGTTTTGGCGGGCTTTGACGGATAATGATCGAGGGAATGGGTTTGGCTATCGTTCGTCCATGTGGCTAGGGGCTGGGATGTACCCGAAAGTAAAAAATGTTCAAGTTTCCATTGATCAAAAACCAATCGAACAGCCAATTGCTCCGATCAATAATCGCTATTCCAATCATGAATATGCGCAATCAGCAGCGATCAAATTCACGTTAGAAATCAATACGGTGCCCAAAACAGAAGTCATAGTCAACTATGAAGTACAATCTGATGGGGAAATGAAAATTTCTGTCTTTTATCATGGACAGCAAGGACTGCCTGAATTACCTTTATTAGGTTTTCGCTTTATTATGCCAACCAAAGCGAAATATTTTGAATATGAAGGACTATCAGGAGAAACGTATCCAGATCGAATGGCAGGAGGAATCGAGGGTACTTATAAAGTAACTGGTTTACCAGTGACTCCCTATCTCGTGCCACAAGATTGTGGTGTCCATATGAAGACGAAATGGCTAGAAATCACTAGAGATTCTACGATGAATAATGCGGATCAAGGAAAGGAGGAATTTTCATTACGCTTTGAACAAGTGAACGGCGATTTTGCATTTTCAGCTCTCCCCTATAAAGCCGAAGAATTAGAAAATGCTACGCATCTTGAAGAGTTACCACCAGCTAGAAGAACCGTCTTAGTGATTCAAGGGAAGGTACGTGGTGTAGGAGGAATCAACAGCTGGGGAGCAGATGTTGAAGAAGCGTATCATATTTCAGCGGAAGAAGACCATGAATTTAGTTTTATCGTGAAGTAAAGGTCGTGAAAGAAGCGGTCAGCTCCGAGCAAATAAGAGGCAATTTTTTAAAACACCTTTTCATGTTAAAAAAAATTTAGGCTTATTTCAAGGAGCTGATGCTTGAATGCTGTCTATCTAGAGAAAGGAAGGATTGATAGCTAAGTATCGGTAAAGAACAATAGCTTTTCATATTATTAGCAGACACAAAAAATATAAAACCATAGACAAATAGACGTTGCATTTCTAGGATCATCTATCTTAGAAGGGCAGCGTCTATTGCTTATAAGTATCAACTAACTGAATTGTTTATTTTTGAATTAACTGATTAATGGCAATGTGATTTTTACCGTTGTTCCAACACCCATAATCGATTGGATCTGCAATCCATACTCTGTGCCGTAAAGCAATTTGATTCGTTCGTTCACATTCTTGACGCCGATTCCAGAAAAATAGTCCTTGTTTTTTTTCTTTTGATTTGTATCAAATCCATCACCGTTATCTACGATTTCAAAGATCAATTGTGTTTCATGAATTTTTCCGAATAAAGTAATAAACCCACTTTTTTTTGTTTGAAAAGCATGTAAAAAAGCATTTTCAATAATTGGCTGGATCATCATATTGGGCACTTTAAAAGGGTATAGTTCATCGGGGATCATGATCCGAGTGGCGATATCATCACCATATCTCAATGAAAGAATATGGATATAGCTTTGCACACTTTTTAATTCTTCTTCGACAGTGATTGTTTCTGCTTTTTTCCCAATGGTACTTCTCAACAAATCAATAAAATGATCGATTCCATGAATTGCTTTTTGATTTTCTTTTTGCCAGATCAAAAATTTTAGACTAGTTAACGTATTGTAGATAAAGTGAGGCTGGATTTGGGCTTGCATCGTTTGAATCTCTAATTGGCGTTTTTTCTTTTCGTTTTCAATTGAAGTAAAATAGTTCTCATCGATCGTTGTTAATAGTTGATTGATTGTAGTGCCTAAAGTCTTTGTTTCGTAGGTCCCTTGAACGTCTACTTGGGTATTATTAGGAATTTTTTTGATATGTTTTAAAGACTGAATCAAGGCATAAATCGACTTTGTCTGACGGTTCATATAGCGAAAGACAATAGCACCAACTACCATTAAAGTCATCAAATTAAAAAGGACGATCGGAACAATCAGTCCCATTTGATTGACTAGTGAACGAATATTTACTTTACTAATCAAAGCTAAGTTTTGTCGATATAATGGAACACGTGTTAAACGATTATAATCAACTGTTTTTGTTTCATTGGTATTTAAATCATTTAACAAGTTGGTTTTGGCACCAATCATGCCAGTTTCATTGGAGGTAATGATTTGATTTGCTTCATTGATGAGATAGATTTTGGAGACCTCCGAATGGATCGTTTCATTGAATAAATTCGCTAGCTCATCTGCAGTTATCGCAATGACAGCATACCCATAAATATGATTCAACGAGGAAGTCAATTTCTTAATGAATAGGATGCTGCTTTTTGTTTGGTCACGAGTAGTCAAACCAAAGTCGACAAAGAACATTTGGGTCGATGCTTTATGTGCCTTTGCTTTTTGTACGACATCAGATCTCATGAATGCCGCAGCATCCATACTGGCTAGCATCTCGTTTCCAACAAAGGTATGTCCACTTTCACCATAGATCATCAGATCGTAATTGATGGAAGGAGAGATCGAAGTAAAGCTTCGGTTCATTTGTTGGATCGTTTTTACATTAGTGTAGTTATCTAACGAAGAGTGCGGATCGTTAGAGAAATAATTTTCAACTGCAGGGTTGTTAGCGACCATCGTTAAGGTATTTTCGATATTATCATTCAATCGTTCAAAATCACGTTGTATTTTGCCAAGCGTTAGTTCATTCGATTTATCAAATAGATGGATATAAGCGTTTTTGGATCGATCATAAATGAAGAAGGACAGAATAATCGCTTGAGTAAGAAGCGCAATGACTAGGACAACCAGTAGTTTTGTAACTAGTTCATACTCTTTGAATTTTTTCTTCATGTTTCAAACTTCCTTTTCGATATTGAGAAGGATTTAGCCCAGTTTCTTCCTTGAATACTCTTGAGAAGTAACCAAGTTCAGCAAATCCTACTTGGTAAGAGATTTGTGAAAGTGGCTCGGTTGTCTCAAGCAAAAGCCGTTTCGCATGTTGTATCCGGACTTTTTTTAGATATTTAGTGAAGCTAATCCCATATTTCTCGGTAAACATGGTAGATAAATAACTATAGGAAAAATGAAATTTTTCGGAGATGATTTGCAAGGAAATATCTTGATGATAATTTTCTTGAACATAATCATAGATCGCTGTCAGAATTTCTGAGTTTTCATTCTTTTCCGGCGTGCTCCAACGCATCAATTGAGTGATGATTTTAGTAAACGTAATGGAAAAATCTTCGATGGTGGCGACGTTCGTTATAAGTGTTGGTAACGTAATTTTTAATGTCGTCAATTCTTTCGTCCCTTGACCATCTTCTAAAGCATTGATGAGTGCGTAGAGACGATTGATTGTTTCGTGTTTTAAAAATAAAGGGTCAATTTTTAAAGCGATCAGAGTCTCAATCGCTGATTTCATTTCTCTGATAGCGGATACATAATCTTTGTTGACAATCTTTGTTAAGTAGCTTTTCGTGCTCTGATCAAAGTGTGGAATCAAAGGGACTAATTGTCCTTCCGATACAACACCAGCACTTTTCTGATAAAAACGTTGTCCTTTGCCTAATTTTTTTAATCTTTGAAAACAATCGAACAGCTCACTTAGCTCTAAACAAGGGGAAATAATCAATAATGCATCAGATTTTTGCGCATATTCACGCAAAGAAGTCTGAATTTGTTCGAAACAATCCATGGAAGAAACATTTAGTAAGCAACCATATTCATAGTCGAGAGTGGTAAAAGGCTGACAATCAATCCAGGGTTCAGCTCGTTCTTCGTTACTTTTTAGAGAAGCTAGTGGAGCTAAATCATCCATTTCGCTATAGACGATGTAAAATAACGGGAAACGAAAAGGATCGTTAGATATCGTTGTTTTTTGTCCAGAGAAATATTGTGTTAAAGCACTATCTAGAGAGAATTTAGAGTCTAGATTTTTTTGGCCTTTTTTAACCAAATGGTTCAAAGCAGAAAGCAGGTTTTCTGGATTCAATTTTGGTTTAAGTAAATAATCGGATACGCCTTCTTTAAAAGAGTCTTTCACTAGTTGAAACTCATCATGGCTTGATAACACTAATATTTGAATATCAGGCTTGCTTTTTTTTAGGAGGCGAGCAAGTTCAATCCCATCCAGTTCAGGCATGATAAGATCAGTAATGACAATATCAATATCAGTAGAATGAATAGAGAAAAAATCAAGCGCTTCCAATGAGTTTGAAAAAGCGCCTTTAATTTGGAATCCGTGGTTTGACCAATCAACCAAATTGGCTATGCCATGTAAGATTGTTTTTTCATCGTCGATCAATAATAAATTAATCAAGCTTGTTCCCCCTTTTAAACAGTTTCTCTTTTTAAAATACGGTTTAATTGGCAGAAAAGCAAGATGAATTACTCAAAATAAAAAAATTTGAAATCTAAATTTGTGATTTTTTCTTATTTTGGGATATTTTTTGGAACTCTTTTAGAAATTAAGAAAACGATTACATTTTTTGGTATGATTCACATGTAAAGAATAAAAATGAAAAAGGCGGGTTGGATATGAAATTCAAAAAATTAGTAGCAAGTGCGACGCTTTTAGCTTCAGCAGCAGTTTTGTTTGCGGGATGTGGGAGTTCCTCAAATTCAGCAACGAAAGATGAAAATAAAATCAGTGTTTGGGCATGGGATGAAACGTTTAATATCAAAGCAGTCAATGAAGCAAAAAAAGTCTATGACAATAAGGATGTCGAAGTAGATGTCGTTACGATGTCACAAGATGATATCGTACAAAAGTTAAACACAGCATTAGCCAGTGGAAATACGGATGGATTACCGAATATCGTGTTGATTGAGGATTATCGTATTCAAGGTTATTTGAATTCTTATCCGGACGCATTTTCTGAGTTAACCGATATCGTAGATGAAGCCAATTTTGCTTCGTATAAATTTGCGGTTAATAAGATCGATGATCAAATTTATGGCGTTCCATTTGATTCAGGCGTTACGGCTAATTTTTATCGAACAGATTTGTTAGAAGAAGCCGGTTACAGTCAAGCAGATATGCAGAATTTAAGTTGGGATGACTATTTACAAGTTGCTCGAGATGTTAAAGCAAAAACGGGTAAAAAAATTACTGAAGTGAATCCCTCAGATCTTGGACGTGTCCGTATGATCATGCAAGAAGCTGGTGAATGGTACACTTCGGAAGATGGAAAGACGGTTACGATCAAAGATAACCAATCATTGAAATATGGATTAAATCTATTTGCTACACTACTTAAAGAAGATCTAGTGGAACAAACTTCAGATTGGAATGCAGGTGTCACGGCCATTCAATCAGGGGCTGTTGCATCCAGTCCAATTGGTGCTTGGTATTCCTCGACGATCCAAGGTGCTGAAGATCAATCAGGGAAATGGGCAATTGCACCGACACCTTCATTACCTGCCAATATGCAAAAAGCACAAGCTTCTAATTTAGGCGGAGCTGGGTGGTATGTGATCAAAGGTGTTTCAGGCGAAGAAAATGCGAAAGACTTCTTGAAGAAGACCTTTGCGACTAACGAAGACTTGATGGGAACCTTAGCGAAAGAAATCGGGTTAGTTTCTACCATGTTAAGTGCAAAAGATCAACCAGCTTATCAAGAGTCTTCTGAATTCTATAGTGGTCAAAAGGTGTTTGAAGACTTTTCTAAATGGACAGCGGAAATTCCACAAGTTAATTATGGACAAGAAACCTATGCAATCGAAGCAGTTGTAGCAGAGTCATTACACCGAATCATCAATGGAGAAGATACTGATAAAGTCTTGGCAGATACGCAAAAACAAGTAGAAGCACAGTTAGCCAATTAAGCAGAGTGAAATGAATTGATTTAGAGGATCAAATTTGTGTTGGCTGGTGATTTTTGAACGGTCATCAGTCACACAAATTTGCTATCTATTAAAAATAGTTTCAATCAATACCGTAGAATTTTCGTGAGGACGCTGTCATTTACTCAGACAATTAGTTAAGAGGGAGGATTTGTGAGACGATCCTTAAATGACAGATAAAACGAAGATGAACGTAACGAAAGTGAGCAAAGCAGATGAAACAAAAAGATTTTTTCAAGAACGGAAATGCGTTTCTTGTTTTACCAGTTCTGATGATCTCGATCATGGTATTTATCCCAATGATTTTAGCGCTGATCACTTCATTTCAAAGTGGTCCCCCAGTTAATATGAGTTTTAATGGTTTGGGGAATTATCAACGCATGTTGAATGATGCGACCTTCAAAAAGGCTTTTTTTAACACCTTTTTATATTTATTGGTACAAGTACCGATTATGTTGTTTTTAGCTTTATTTGTCTCTAATTTATTAAATGATAAAAAGCTTAAAATGAAAGGATTCTTCCGGACAGCGATTTTTTTACCTTGTATCACATCCATGGTTAGCTATTCGCTTATTATGAAAAGCTTGTTTTCTCAATCGGGATTAGTGAATAATTTTTTGATGACGATCGGCTTGATCGATATGCCAATTGGCTGGCTGACTCATCCAGTTTGGGCGAAAGTATTAATCATCATTTCGATTACATGGCGTTGGACAGGTTATAACATGATTTTCTTTTTATCAGGAATGCAAAATATTGATCCGGCAATTTATGAAGCAGCAGAAATCGATGGCGCATCTAAGTGGCAACAATTGATCAAAGTCACGATTCCTAACTTAAAACCAATTATTTTGTTTACGTCAATCACATCAACGATCGGTACGTTGCAACTCTTTGATGAAGTACAAAATATTACGGGTGGTGGACCAGCAAATGCAACAACTACGCTATCTCAGTATATTTACAATTTAAGTTATAAATTTACACCGAATTTTGGTTATGCTGCGGCGGTTTCATTTGTGATCGTAGTCTTTATTGTACTGTTATCAATCATTCAAACGAAAGTCGGAGGTGAAAAAGCGTGATAGATCAAGCAGAAAACAAAGTACTTCTTAAAGAGAATGAAAAAAAAGCGACTAAAACATTCGATTGGTTAGCTGTTTTTAAATATGCCTCTTTGAGCGTGATTTCATTTATTTCGATTTTTCCTTTTGTTTGGATGATCTTAGGAATGACGAATACACCTATCGATATTACTGCCGGAAAATTAAAGATCGGTAGCCATTTAGTTGTCAACTTCCAGAATCTTTTTTCAAATGACTTAAACTTTGCACGCTCATTGTGGAATTCAGCTTTGATCGCTATTGTAACAACGGTCTTAGCTTTGTTGATTTCATCTATGGCTGGTTATGGGTTTGAGATCTATAAAAGTCGAAAAAAAGAACGATTATTTACGATTTTGCTTTTATCGATGATGGTTCCTTTTGCTGCGTTGATGATTCCTTTGTACCGCATGTTTTCTAACTTAAACGGAACGATCTTAGGGATTAACGGCTTCTTAGTCGTCATTTTGCCTTCAGTAAGTACAGCTTTTTTGATCTTCTTCTTTCGACAAAACGTTAAAGCGTTTCCTAAAGATTTAGTAGAAGCTGCACGTTTAGATGGATTAAAAGAATTAAGTATATTTTTCCGTGTCTACCTACCCACTGCTAAAAATACGTATGCAGCTGCTGCAATCATTACTTTTATGAGTAGCTGGAATAACTATCTTTGGCCTTTAGTTGCATTACAATCACCAGATAAGCGTACGGTCCCATTAGTTTTATCTGCCATGGGAGCCTCTTATACACCAGATTACGGAATGATTATGGCCGGGCTTGTGATTGCAACATTGCCAACAGCTATCGTGTTCTTTGTTTTACAAAAACAATTTGTTCAAGGAATGATCGGTTCTGTCAAGTAAACGCGACTCGATGATAAAATTAGTTTGGTATAAACTTTAAATGTATAGGAAAAGCTGTCCCACTAAGGGAAAGCTTTTTTTTTTAAAAAATAACATTTTATATAAAAAATATATTTATGGTTAATTATTTAAATAACTGTAATTATTATAGGTTGTAAGGATAAAAATTTATAAATATTATATTGTTGCTATTTATTCAGTTGTTATTTATAATTAAATTGTACAAAAAATAACGTTTTATTAATGAATGGATAATTATTTTTTGTTCATAAAATAATTTTAAGGAGTGAGGTAAATGAAAAAATATGCGGTTAGTCTGTTGTTGTTTGTGTTTGGTATCTTTGTACTTTCAGCCAATGTTGGGGCGCAAGAAGTCACGTCAAAAGAGATTTTTAGTATTCCGGAGCCGACGTGGATCTTCAACTCAGGGATGAGTAAAGGGAAAAACCATGATCGTCAGGATCTAGGTTTTATCTTAAGCGAAAATACCGAATTGAGAATGAGACAGACAAATGCTCATTTCAAGAATAAGTTAAAATTGCGACTACTAGGAAACGATAAAAAGAATGAAAAAAGTATCGAAGTTGGATCAAATTGGGTAAATATCCGTGCAGATGAGCCCTTGGTTCCATTTATTGATACACCGTACGGAGAAGGATCAGCACAGATCGAATACGAAGTGGTGACTTCCAAAGAAATGAAAGCGTTACCTGTTTATGAATATCATGGGAATGAGACCATGTTTTTTTCAATGTGGGATACGGAGGATGCAGAGTATGCGCTAATTCAAGGAGTAGATTTCCAATTACTCGTACCCAAATTGGACAAAGAACTAGTGAGAAACTTAAAAGATTTTCCATCAATTGATGCGTTGATTGAGTATCATCACGGTATTTTTGCTTTATTTAACGGTATCGCTGGTTTTGATGGTTCCGCACCAGAAAATCAGAACGGCGCGAATCGTTACTTTTTAAAGGCAGATGATTCTGGTGCAGGTGCTGCTTATTATGGGGGTGATTGGACAGCTAATAGTGAACCTACGACAGATATGTGGTTGAAAGAACTAAGTTGGGCAACATTACATGAAATTGCTCACGGTTATCAAGCTGGTTTTGATGGGCAAGATATGTATACTGGCGAAGTGTCAAATAATTTATTTGGGGTCCAATATCAGTATGAAAAATATGGAAAAAAAGCAGATGACATCGGTTGGTTGTTTAATTTAGGTAAAAAAGAAGAAGTCGAAAACAAGCTATATGATAAGTTGATCCGTGATGGAGACACTTACCATGATGTCGATGTGCGTGAACAACTGATTTTATTAACGATGTTCAAACAAAAAGCTGGAAATGACTCCTTCACTAAGATATATCAGGAATACCGTAAAATGGCTAATCAGAGTGATTTCAAAGATTGGGAATATACATTACCCAATTTAATGAATCGTATCTACAGTGAAAATAGTAAGCAGGATTTTTCTGCTGCCTTAAAAAAACGTGGGTTGTATCTTGATGAATTTCAAGCAGAAAAAAATCGTGTGGCAGGTTATCCAGCTGTGGCTTCATTGGCAGATATTGTCTCTGAAAATGAGTTGGTGCGTGCACGTCAATTGATTGACCCAAACTATTTGATCAATTCTAATTTTGAATTGGTTACTAACGAGGAAATCGCCTCTCTAGGGTTGGTTGGTGATTTGACCATTGAAATTCTTCCTAGCGATTTGAGTAACTTTGAAGGGCTCACAGTTGAATTAAAAAATGGAGCAACTATTATAGCGAGTCAACCATTACAACAAAAAATGACATTTAAAAATATTCCTAATGGGGTCTATCATTTAGAATTTTCTGGTGAACAAATGAAGTATTATTTACCAAGCGAAAATTATGTTTATGTAAAGGAAACCCAAAACCATGCTTCTCTTTCATTAATCAAAGCTGATATCAGTAAGTTAGCCGATGAAGATCTTATCTTTTATGGCTTTAATGATCAATGGTCAGGTTCATTAAGAACGAATTTGAATTCAAGAGAAGCAACACTTACCTTAAATATGCCAAAACCTCATTATTTATTTAAAGATGAACTTTATGTAAAAGTGACTATCAAATCTCAGGATGGCAAAATTAGGTATGAAAAATCGATTAATGGAGACATACCTGAACGATTCACCGATGACCATTTGTTGCTTGAGATAGGAGATAGCATAGAAATCTACCATGCAGAAGCAAGAAATCGTTTGAAAGGTCCAGAAAATCTTATTGATCGTGGCCAAAATACTAACCACTGGCTAGTTACGGAACATGGGTTAAAACACCTTGGATTAAACAATAATCCAGAAAAAGATCTTATGGAAAAAATTGAAAAATTAGGGAATTCATTAGTAAAAGCTGAGGGTATTAAACCGATGGCGTGGAAAAGATCAATGGCTAAAAAACAATTATGGACAGCCATACAATCTCTATCTCCAAAAGATACAGAACATTATATGTCCCAATATTATGTTTTGTTTAAATAGCATATGATGAGCAGGCAAGATGAGCAGTCAAAATTATCGAATTGACGTCTTTAGCAAAAAACTTAGCACCTTAGAGGTTGAGACGAAAGTGTTAACTATCAAGTACCAAAAAAATACCGAAAATTGCCAAGAAACACAAACGCTAGTTTTTTCTGTCGATTGTTATCTACTTGGTGCTTCTCAAATTTTTGATTAATTTCGGCTTATCTTTCGAAAATGCTGCTTTTATCTCGTCGTGAACAAGAGCTCTTTAAACACCGTTTATTCATTTTTAGATATACTAGAAGATACTGGGACAAAAAAGTTGTCTCAGTATCTTCTTTTGTTTTATCACAAGCGTTTGGTTTTAGTGATGTAATACAAATAAGACCAGTATAAAATATTAGCTAAATGGCTATGCTAGTATAAATGACTTGAATGATCCTAAGATTTACTCAATAATTTTTTAAAATAGCTTCTTTTATATAACAAACACTTCTTTTTTGATATAAAAATGGTTACGCTTTCATTAGAATGGAAATATCAAATAAAGGAGTGAGTAGAATGAAAAATAAATGTTGCATGATTACTTTGGCTTCTATTTTATTGTTAGGATGTGCTACACCAAGTATCGTTTACGGAAAGGAACAAGAGGGACTATTGGCAAGAACAAGCCTTACATCTGTTTCTCAATCCCTCAACAAAGGAAACGAGGGGCAAGTAAACACAACAACACTTGGACTATCTGACGATGAGCAAGCGATCATTCAAGCAATCGGTAAAGGCAAGAATTTCAAGGGAAAACTTTATTTAAATTATATCCGAGATAAAATAACTGAAGTTTTCAAAGAGTATAATGGAGATATTTTTAAACTTCTAAGTGAATTCTCTTCGTTGATATCAGACCAAATTTCAGAAGTGAATGTAAAAGAACGCTTTGATGTTAGTCCAGAAGTAATCAAACGTTTGATTACAATCAGTGCGATGTATGACATTGCTTTTGCAAAAGACAGTTGTTTTATGAGCTTGCTTGGTGCAGCGAATGATGGAACGGCACCTGCTGAGCCTACAGGTTTTTATCCTAATACCACTCAATTAGAAGGAACGACCGTAAATAAGCAAGATGGAAAATTAATGACGTTGAAATCTTATTATGTGGATCAAAAATCAGATGTAACGGTGATGATTCATGGTGGTTTTCGAGGAAATTGGAATTTAGGGACAGTAACGGATGAGTATAATATCTTTTACAATGCGGGCTATAATTTATTATTTGTAGACCCTCGTGCCACTGGAAACAGTGGGGGCGATTATGTCACTTATGGACAATATGAGTCAGATGATGTGCTCTATTGGATCAATCGAGAAGTAGGAACTAAGCCGACTCAAAAGATTTTACTTTATGGTGGCTCAATGGGTGCTGCAACTATGATGTCAACATTAGCTAAGGATATCCCAGCAAACGTAAAAGGAATCATCGAGAATTGCGGATTTAAATCAATTGATGAACAACTTAGATACACCTACAAAAATACCGTAGCGCCTTTATTAGGTTCAATATTTGGGGAAGAATTTGGCATTGTAGCAGACGAAGAACATGAAGATCTATATATGGGATTGTTGAAAGAGTATTACTTTGACCAAGAATTAAAAATGAATGTGAATGAAAATCTACCTGAAATTGGTATGGCCACAACGATCCCCAAATTGATCATTCACGGAGATGCTGATCAAGTAGTTCCTCATGAAAATGCGGATGAGCTCTATGATCTTTCCGGGGGCTATAAAGTCAAGTTGATTGTAGCAGGAGCTGGACATGGGGAAGCCCAATCAGTTGATCCCGTAGCGTATCAAACATATGTCACTAATTTTCTAAATTATCTTTTTGGAAGTCAAAGACATTAAGAAAAAATGATTGATCTTTCTGAGGAATGGGACGAAGTTTGACACGATCGAGAGAGTAGCGCCACGCATAATTAGGTTGATGAAATAAGCCGAAGAACACTAAAATCATTTCCTTGATTTTAGTGTTCTTCGGCTTGTTTTTACTACATTTACTCAAACCAAAAGCAGTTAAAAATACATACATGAAAGTATTGAACCTATCTGATTTCGATCAAGATAAATGGAGAACGACTTAGTAGTTAAGGCATTTTCAGACTAATGAATGGGCATAGTGGATACTTTTGTATTCTTTTGGGGTACAGCCGGCGACCTTTTTGAACACTTGAATAAAATGACTTTGACTAGAATAAGCAAGCAAGTGACTGATTTCATCGTAAGAATGATCTGTAAACAATAACAAATGTTTTGCTTCGGTTATCTTTTTTTCTTGAATGTATCCGTGAATGGTAATCCCCATTTCTTTTTTGAAGTGGCTGCAAATATGTGCTTTATGTTTTTCAGTGATGGCAGCTAACTCGTCGACGGTGATGCGTTCGTATAAATGATTATCAATGTGGTTGACAATCGTTTTTACTAACATGGATTTTTGAGCTAAAGGAAAATTATGAAGAAGTTCCATAAAACGGAAAGTTGCTTCTTTCATATATTGCAGACATTCTTTGACTGAGTGGATATAAATCAGTCCCTGAATCAAAGAGTCGGACAGACCGAAGGCTTGATTGATCGGTACGCCTTCTTCAATACTCATTCTGGTAACGATGGCTACGAACGAGGCAAATTTAAGTTTCAACCCTTCCAATTCAAAGGGGGATAAAGAGACTTTATAGGTTTCTTTCATTTTATTGAAGACCCAAATGACTTTTTCAGGTTCGTTTCGTTTGATGTAATCTAGATAGCGTAATTCAAAATGATACGAATCGAAGGTTTCTTTGTGGATCCGTCGATCATAAAGATTATTTTCCAGGCTGTAATCAGTGGATCGATTTTTTTTATTTTTTTCTTGTTGAAAGTACCAAATAAATTCTTCCTTTTTGGTTGGTCGCTGAGTCAGAATCGTGTGTAATAGTTGGATATATTCTTCAAATGAATACTTGTCTTCTTTGGAATAATGAATATTATAATGGTACTCATGCCCCATAAAAAAACAAGAGGTTTCTTTTGAACCGATAATACCGCAAGGGCCAATGATCATCTGATATTCCTTTTGATCAGATTTAAAACAAAAATAGCCATATAAATAGGATGTTGTATGGTAAAGCTGGATCTGCTCTGTTTTTTTAAATGGAAAATAGGTACTGATCGTGATTGGTAAGTCTTCTAAATTTTTTGGATGGATGAGATATCCGTTTTCATCAAATAATAGCATCGGAATCAGATATTTTCGGTACAATAAATCCATAGTTATTTTAATCGTATCAGTAGTCATAATGTAAATACTCCTTGTGACGAATTCTTTCTTTTTATTTTACACGAATAAATTTTGTATAGCGCGAACATTTTGGTATAAATGCTAATTTTTTTATATAAAATTCGTTTTTTATTCTTTATAATCTGTTCTATAAAGCGGTTACAAAGGAGGCGCCGATGGAAACAGATCAGTTACAAGCTTTGTTTGATCGATTATCTGTTCAGGAAAAAATCGCACAAACGATCCAACTGAATGGAAGTATTCTATCAGAAAATGATGTGATGAATACTGGGCCAATGGAAGAATTAGGATTACCTCAAGAGTTAGACGTATTTGAGATTGGCTCTATTTATAATATCAACGATCATCAAAAATTAAAAGAACTACAAACAAAAGTTTTAGCAAAAAGTAAACACAAGATACCCATGTTGTTTATGTCAGATGTCATCTATGGGTTTCGGACAATTTTCCCCATACCTCTAGCTCAAGCTGGTTCTTACGATTTTGAGTTAATTCAACAAGCAGCTAAGTTAACAGCAGAAGAAAGTTATTTAAATGGCTTACATGTCTTGTTTTCACCAATGTTAGATTTAGCGCGTGATCCACGTTGGGGGAGGGTTATGGAATCTCCAGGCGAAGATGTTTATACGGCGAAAGAGTTTGCAAAAAGTATCGTCAATGGTTATCAGGGAGATAGTGAGACAAAAATTCCAGAAAAACATGTAGCTGCATGTCTGAAGCACTTTGCAGCTTATGGATCACCGGAAGCAGGACGAGAATATCAAGCGGTAGATATGTCCCATCAACGGCTTTTCAATGAATATCTACAGCCTTATCAAGCAGCAATTGAAGCAAAATGTGAATTAGTAATGACTGCTTTTAATTTGTTGAATGGAGTTCCTGCAACTGGAAATGAATGGTTGAATCGAGAGATTTTACGTTCTCGCTTTGGTTTTGATGGCGTATTAGTTTCAGACTATGCAGCAATCAAAGAACTGATTCCTCACGGGTATGCCAAAGACGAAATAGATGCAGCCAAAAAGGCACTCATTGCAGGTGTTGATTTAGACATGATGACTTCGATTTATGCCAATCACCTGTCTGAATTAGTACAAGAGCCACGATTTATGCAACTTCTCGATGAAGCGGTGTGGCGTATTTTAATGCTAAAAAATAAATTGGGCTTATTTGAAAATCCTTATCGTGGCTTGGAAGAAGTGAATACTGGAGAAATCTTAACCGAAAAAGCTAAAGAAGCAGCAGTCGAGTTGGTTGAAAAAAGTTGTGTTCTTTTAAAAAATAATGACACACTTCCATTAGTACCAAATCAAAAAATTGCTGTGATCGGTCCATACGGCGAAAGTCCTCTCACTTTAGGTTTTTGGGCTTCAGTCAGCGGAAAGCCACAAGATACGGTTACTTTGAAGGAAGGATTGAGTCGCCATTTTGCGACAGATCACTTAATGTTTGCTAAAGGATACAATTTATTCGATTCTTATGATGGGTTTGGACCTCTGAAAAAAGGAATGGAATTATTGAATGGGCCAATTGCAGAAGAGGAATCATTAATGGAAGAAGCTTACCAGATTTCTCAAAAAGCTGATGTGATTGTATTAACATTTGGCGAACAATTTCTCGAGAGTGGTGAAGGAGCTTCTAAAGCTCACTTACAGATTTCACAAAAACAACAACGTCTGATCAAAAAATTACATGAATTAAATAAACCAATTGTAGGCGTACTATACACCGGTCGGCCGCTAGTCTTAACGGATGTAGAAAAATATTTCGATAGTTTATTACTTGTCTGGTTTCCTGGAACGATGGGTGGGATCGGAATCGCTAATTTACTTGCTGGTAAAGTCAGTCCTTCTGCTCGTCTATCGATGACGTTTCCTAGAAGTGAAGGACAACTACCGATTTATTATGCTCAGACCTCCACAGGTAGACCAATATCAACAAGCAATCATTCTGAGCGTTTTGTCTCAAAATATATCGATGAATCCAATGATCCGCTATTCAAATTTGGAACGGGAATGAGTTACGCCTCATTCGAAAGTCAATTACTGAGAGGTGAGCAAAAAGACCAATTTATTGAGATCAATTATTTAGTGAAAAATCGATCGGATGTTTCAGCAGAAACTGTGACACATCTTTATCTTCATCAAGAATATGCTTCGATTGTCCAACCGGAAAAACGATTGGTCAGCAGTCAGCGAATCTATTTAGAAGCAAATCAAGAAAAGCAAGCAAGAATCAATATTCCAATTTCTGACTTAGCTATCTTTGATAATAATGGAAATAGTTGGATAGAAGAAGGTGTCTACCATTTTTATTTAAATGTCGACGGGTTAGAAAGTGTTACCACATGGGAATATAAACAATAGGGGGATTACGATGGAAAAATTAGAAGCGTTTTTAGGAAGTAAGTTATTACCATTATCGCAAAAATTACAACAAAATAAAGTGTTAGCTGCTTTGATGGAAGGGTTTATTCGTACGAGTCCAATCACTTTGGGGATTGCGCTGATTACGATCGTAGGGAACTTCCCAATTCCTGGTTGGATCGATTATTTGACTTCATTAGGTATTTACCCACATGTAGAAGCTATTACAAATGGTGCAACTGGGGTATTTTCATTGTATGTCGTTTATAGTCTGGCTTTTTCTTATGCAAAACAACTGGGGACGAATGAGCGAAACGCAGCAATTATTTCTTTAGCTAGTTTTGTGATGTTGATGCCTCAAACTGTCGCAACAATGGCTATGCAAAATGGAGAGGCTGTAGACTCTACGATTGCAGCATTACGCTTAGATTTCTTAGGCGGACAAGGCTTGTTTATTGGAATGATCGTTGCGTTAGTGGTTACTCAACTTTATGCTTATCTATCGAAAAAAAATATTGTGCTTAAATTACCAGATAGCGTACCTCCGATGGTTACGCAATCATTGGCACCGGTCTTTGTTGTAACAATCATCTTTGTCCTTGTATTTATTCTGCGTATCTTATTTGGTTTGACAAAATCTGGCTCGATTTTTCAATTCTTTATCGATGTGATCAATGCACCGCTTAACGCGTTGGTTGCTAGTCCATTATCAATTATTATTATCATGGAAGTATTAGCTGTCCTTTGGTTCTTTGGGATTCACAACGCAGTTTTACAAGGACCATTAGGAGCAATCAGTATGACGATGGTTGTCTCAAATATCGCAGCTTTCCAAAAAAATGAAGCTTTGCCTTACTTGATTCCTTCTGTGATCTACATGGGAATGTACGCTGCAGGCTTCATGGGATTTGTGACGTTCTTTATGATTCGTAGTAAATCTGCCAAAATGAAACAACTTGGGAAATTATCCGTGATTCCTGCCATTTTCAACATTACGGAACCCTTGATGTTTGGTATGCCGATTATTTTAAACCCATTGTTTTTCATTCCACAAGTCTTTACACAGTTGATCGCAGGCTTTGTGACGTGGGGATTAACCACAACCATTTTACCGATTTCATTGAACCCAATGATAAGTTTATTGCCTTGGACGACACCAACTTTTGTTAAGATGCCACTTTCTGGTGGGATAAATTATACAATCTTGATGGTTATTTGCATGGGTATCGGGATCTTGATGTGGTATCCATTTATCAAGATTGCTGACAAAAAAGAGTATGAATTAGAATTAAAAGCAGAAGCCGAAGCTAAGGAAGCAAAAGAAAAGATGGCTGGTGTGATTGCAGAAGAAGTTCAAGCATAATGGAGGAGAGCAAATGGTCGTTTTAGGGATTGATATTGGAGGGACGATGATCAAGACCGCTCTGATTTCTCAGAATGAAGTTTCTTTTAAAAAGCGTTTTCCAACACCTTCAGACAAAGAGCAATTTCAACGATTATTATCACAAATGATTCGTGACTATCAAGAAATCCAATCATTCCATAAAATTGCTTTTTCAGTACCTGGATCGGTTGATCAGTCTGGAACAGTTCGCTTCGGCGGTGCTGTTCCTTATCTGGATCAACTCCAATTGCAATCGTTTTTAGAGTTGGAGAATTTCGAAGTGTTCGTTGAAAATGATGCCAAAGCTGCTACTTCCTGTGAAATGAAATATGGCAATTTAAAAGGGATCCAACAAGCCGCAGCAATTATTTTAGGAACTGGAGTTGGCATGGGCATTTGTATCAATGGACAGCTTTATAAAGGAACGCACATGCAAGCCGGTGAAATTAGCTTTATGATCCGTGATCGTCAGATTACTGGTCAAGACTCGTTTGTAGGTATGGGACTGTCGGCTGTTTTGTTGATCAAACAATTAGCTGAATTATTAAATGTAGACAACGAGGGCGAACAGGTCTTTGCTGCCTTAAAAGACAGTGAGAATGAGTCAGCCAAAGCTTTATTTCATGATTATTGTAAACAGGTTGCTTTTCTTTGTTTCAATGTTCAAACGCTGCTAGATGTTGAAAAGATCGTCATTGGTGGAGGAATCAGTCAACAAGAATATTTGGTCCAGACGATTCAACAAGCTTATCGAGAGCTGTTTACAGTAGCGCCGATCATCAAAAAAACATTACAACCAATGACGATTGAAGCAGCAAAATTTCAAGCAGACGCCAATTTAATTGGTGCGGCCATAAAGGAGAATGAAGATGAAAAATAAATTTCCAACAGATTTTTTATGGGGAGCTTCTACCAGTGCTTATCAAGTAGAAGGCGCTTGGAATGAAGAGGGGAAAGAACCATCTGTTCAGGATATCAAGTCTATCCCAGAAGGAACGACTGATTTTAAAGTTGCCTCTGACCATTACCATCGATTGGAAGAAGATGTCCGTTTATTTAAAGAGTTAGGACTAAAAGCTTATCGTTTTTCGATTTCATGGAGTCGTGTAATGCCTAATGGAAAAGTGAATCCAGCTGGTATTGCTTTTTACAAACGTTTGATTGAGTTATTGAAAGAAAATGATATCCAACCAATCGTAACTGTTTTCCATTTTGATTTGCCTGCGTCCATTGCCGAAAAAGGTGGTTGGGAAAATAGAGAAACGATTCAAGCTTTTGCGGATTATTGTCAGGTATTATTTGACCATTTTGGGCAAGATGTTCCACTTTGGCAAACAATCAATGAACAAAATGTCATGGCATTGGCTGGTTCTGTAATTGGGACAAGTAATAAAAGTATGAAAGAAAAATTCCAAGAAAACCATCATATGTTAGTCGCACAAGCCCTCGTGACCAGTAATTACCACAAAGGGAATTATAACGGCAAAATTGGACCAGCGCCTAACATCGCCAGTGTGTATCCTGCTTCAGATAAACCAGAGGATCAGATGGCCGCTTTATATATGAGTGCGCTTAGAAATTGGCTCTTTTTAGATGTTGCTGTTTTTGGGAAGTACAATCATAATGCTTGGCATTTATTAGAGAAGATTGGTGCGGCACCAGTGATCACTGCAGAAGATCAAACGATTTTAGCAGAAGGAACAGGAGATTACATTGCTTTTAACTACTATAATACAATGACCGTCTCCAGTTATTTTGCCAAAGAACAAAAAATAGATCAGCAATCCGGTTTTGGGATTCCAGGATTCTTTCAAACAGTCGAAAATCCACATTTACCAATGACGGAATTTGGCTGGCCTATTGATCCAGAAGGGTTTCGTTTTACTTTAAATGAAATTTATTCTCGCTATCGCTTACCACTCTTGGTGACAGAAAATGGGATCGGTGCATCAGAACAACTCATTGACGGGAAAATCCATGATGATTATCGAATTGATTATTTACATCAACACATCCAGCAAATGGCTTTAGCGATTGAAGATGGCGTTGAGGTGATCGGTTATTGCCCATGGAGTGCGATTGATTTGATCAGTACCCATGAAGGAATCAATAAAAGGTACGGATTTATCTATGTCAATCGGACTGATGAAGAGTTACTCGATTTAGCACGGTATAAAAAGGATAGCTTTTATTGGTATCAACAAGTGATTGAGGAAAATGGCTTAGGAGAATGAAGCAATGAGAACAAAAGAAATTATTTTTGATCGCAAGGCAAATACCGGTCTCAAGCTTTACTTACAAGAAGAATTGTTTGAATCGCAGCCAATCGAAAAACGTCCGTTTATTTTAGTAATTCCTGGGGGTGGGTATTCTTTTTGTAGTGAAAGAGAAGGGGAACCGATCGCATTAAGCTTTCTGTCAAAGGGCTATCATGCAGGTGTTTTACATTATCATGTAGGAGAACATCGTCATTTTCAAAAAGCATTGTCTGATGGACAAAAAGCAATGGAATTACTTCAAGAATGTGCGGAAGAATGGCAGATTGATCGTCATAAGATTGCGGTCATTGGCTTTTCAGCAGGTGGGCATTTAGCAGCAGCCATGTCGACAATGTTAGCGACTAAACCCGCTCTATGTTTATTAGGTTATCCAGCTATCCTCTCTTCTTTTTCAGAGGTCATGGGTATTTCGGCTCCTTCTTTGGAAGAATGCGTGACGAGTGATACGCCGCCGACGTTTTTATTCTCCACATTTGAAGATTCGATCGTTCCTATCGAAAATTCCTTACTATATTTACGTGCGTTAGAAGAAAATGATGTTCCTTTTGAATCACATATTTTTCAAAAAGGACCTCATGGACTTTCTTTGGCAACTAAGTGGTACCGAACATCTGATGAAGTGACAGACGAACGTTTTGCTCGCTGGTTTCCATTTGCGATGGAATGGATGGAATCACAGTGGGAAGAACAAAAAAAAGGCAACGAATTATCGACCAGAGAGATCATCGACATACCGATTTTTCAACTCGTAAAAGAGGCAGAAAATCAGCAAGTTCTCCAACGATTTTTCCCTGGCTGGCAAGATCCTAGTCGTTTCAAATTAGTAAAAAGACTTAATTTAAAGCAATTACGGCGAATGATTCCAGATCAAATGACGAATGAACGATTTGAACAATTGATCGATGGATTGAATCGACCAAAGGAGGAGCATTGAATGCAAGCTTACCTTGTCCATGAAAGTTATAAAGCGACCAATCGTCTGACGGCTGAACAGCCTCAGGAACTTACGGAATTAACTTTTTATAAGAACAGTAAAAATGCTTGTCAGTTACTACTTCATGACGGGCGAAAAAACCATTTCGTACTATCGGATGAATTTTCGATACCAGATGCTATTGAGATACCGATTTATCGTATCGCTATCGAATCCTCGTTACCAGTAAAAGCTCAATTTATTGACTATTATTTAGGCAACGAAGATATATTGTATGCTGATAAGTTGTTAGAACAAACAGTGAAAACTTATTCAGGCGATCGTTATGCGCCAATTTATCTGGAATTTCCTCTGGATACTGAAATCAAGTCTGGCAGCTATTCACTAGAAATAACAGTTTACCGTTCATATTTGACAGCCGGTGACGAAGAAGTAGTGACGAAAAAATTAATGATTGACGTTTCAGATTATTGTTTTCCAGATAACGTGACTCAGAAATTTAATTTGGACATCTGGCAACAACCGTCTAATTTAGCGAGAAGTTTTGAAGTCCCGTTGTGGAGTGAGACTCATTTCCGATTGATTCACGAAATGGCTACCAGTTTAGCAGCTATTGGGCAAAAAGCGGTAACGGTGATCGCAGGCGAGATCCCTTGGAAAGGTTGGTTCAATTATATCGTCAAAGACTATCCAGCGAATCTCTATGAGTATTCAATGATCAAAGTCAAGAAGGATCTCAAAGGAGAATTGACGTGTGATTTCACCATTTTAGATCGCTATCTTCAAACGATGGCAGAAGCAGGTATCGATCAAGAAATCAACGTCTTTGGTTTGTTAGGTGTGTGGCAAG
This sequence comes from Enterococcus sp. AZ078, assembly GCF_051714985.1. Classification (NCBI taxonomy): domain Bacteria; kingdom Bacillati; phylum Bacillota; class Bacilli; order Lactobacillales; family Enterococcaceae; genus Enterococcus; species Enterococcus sp. AZ078. The sequence goes on along the minus strand of NZ_JBIOSW010000001.1, from coordinate 1,652,054 downwards.
TACCATTCTTCCCATTGATCCAACAGTTAGATTACCCTGAAAAAATTGTGGTTCGCTATTTTGATGAAGCCTTGCAAAAGATCGGATTCATCGAAAACAAAAATGAATTGAAGTCCTATTTCAACCAATTATTTGAGCATTTCAAAGAGATTGGGGTATGGGATAAAGTCAGGATTATCTCTGATGAGCCGAAGATTCACGAAATAGACACCTTTAAAGCTTCATTAGCAGAATTAAAGTCAGTGGATACTAGTGTTCAGATAAAAGTCGCTTTTGATAAAGAAAACGTCTTGGAACAATTGCTGCCAGATGTCGATTTTCCGGTCACTTCTTTTTATTGTACGTGCAACCATTATCAGCAGTTAACACAAAGCCATCCAGGAAAGACACAATATTATATTTGTAATTATCCTGATCGTCCGAATACCTTTTTACACAGCTCATTACTAGAGACTCGTATCCAAGGAATTTTAGCGCATTGCTTCAAAACAGATGGTATGCTGCGTTGGGCATATAATTGCTGGCCAGAAAATGTGCGAGAAGATATCCGCTATAATACTAGTTCGTTACCGATCGGTGATACTTGTCTCATTTATCCTAGCTATTCTGGACAGTTATTGTTGTCTTTACGATACAAACAATTGCAAAGAGGAATTGAAGATTTTTACCTGGTCAAAGAAGCAGTGAAAAAGAATCCGATTGTCACACAACAATTGTTAGATGCATTTTTAGGCAGCAGCGAACCAAAAGAATGGATGAAAGATAGCCACACAAGCAACCAACGTTTGTTTAATCAACAGGCAGACGAATACGAAGCATTTCGAAAACAATTGATTGCTTCCTTGTCTTAGAGCTGAGTACTTGTTTTGTGGTTACTTCCCACAGGTGAAACAAGAAGAGACTCTTAGTTCCAGACGCTTTTTGATCACCTTGCTAAACAACATGCCTTTCTTTTAAAATCAAGCCCCAAAATTTGAAAAGTTCGTTCTGATTTTTCATTCTTGATTTGAGGCATTGTTGCTTATAACATAAAGAGAAGCCAAAGGAGCCGAAACCAAGTTTGATTTTCGCTCCATTTGGCTTCTTTTTACGGTAATGTCATATTTGAGTATTTTTTTATTGAAAAAAATAACAGCGTTTACCTGTTCTGCTCGTAACTTGTGAAGGAATCAGGTAAAATAGAGTAAAGGAGGAGGATATATGCTAAAAAATTTAAAAGAAGTTGTTATCGCCATTTTACCAATGACACTTTTAATTGTTATTTTAACTTTTATTTTCGCACCGCTTGACTCAGATGAAATGATTTCTTTTTTGTTTGGGGCAGGGATTATGATGATTGGCATGACACTATTTTTATTTGGCGCCGATTATTCGATGATGGAAGTCGGGCGATTAGTGGGAAAATATATGATCAAAAAGAAAAGTCTCACAATCCTCATTGCTTTAGGATTTATGATTGGAATTGTAATCACGATCGCAGAACCTTCCGTTCAAGTGTTGGGACAACAAGTCAATCAGATTTCTGAAGGAAAGATTGGCCGAGTGTTGTTAATTGGAATTGTAAGCGTTGGCACAGGTGTCTTTTTAGCGTTTGCTCTTTTACGGGTTGTCTTCAAATTATCTTATTATCAATTGATGGCGATTGGTTATGTTGGTGTATTAGTCGCTTCATTTTTTACAAGTAATGAATTTATGCCGATTGCTTTTGATTCTGGAGGCGTTACGACTGGACCGATTACTGTTCCTTTTATTCTAGCATTAGCTGGCGGACTGACTAGTATGATTCGTCAAGAAACGAGTGCCAATGATAGCTTTGGGATGGTTGGGATTGCATCTTTAGGTCCAATTCTGGCAGTAATGATTTTAGGGGTGATTTTTCAATGAAGATAGTCCAAGAATTATTCTCGGGGATAGAAATCATTGCCTATGAGGTGTTAATCGCCATATCGCCGATCATACTATTATTCTTAGTCATGAACTTCCTGAGCTTTCAGATGAGTAAAGAACGTTTCTGGGCTATTATCAAGGGCTTTTTGATCACTACTGTCGGATTGATCTTATTCCTGCATGGTGTCGATCTGGCTTACGTTCCTGTTGGACAACATCTAGGTAGTGTACTTGCTAGTTTAGAACATAATCAGCTTTTGATACCTTTAGGGTTCTTGATGGGGTTTTTAGTTGGTTTCGCAGAACCAGCGATCCATGTCATGGTTAAACAAGTGGAAGAATTGAGTGAGGGAAGAATCAAAGCAAAAATCATGTTAGCAGTCATCTCTATTGGGATTGGCTTAGCAGTTGGGTTATCTATGTGGCGTTTATTAGTTGGTTTTTCTCTCTACTATTTTTTGATTCCAGGATATGGCTTAGCTTTTATTTTAGGACGCAAGGTTGATAAAATTTTTCTTGCTATGGCATTTGATAACGGAGGGGTAGCGACTGGCCCCATGTGTTCCACGTTCATTTTATCGATGTGTGTGGCAATCGCCACGCAAATTGAAGGAAGAGATCCGATTATTGATGGATTTGGAGTAGTGGCTATGATTGCATTGACGCCCATATTATCGACATTGGTTCTAGGCTATATCTACAAAAGGAAAGATGAAAAAGATAAACAAGCCAAACACAAATTACAACAGTTGGAGGGAAAAAAATGAAAGATCCTGTAGCGTTGAATCTGAATATGATCGTCACGATTGTTGATGGGGGAATGGGGTACGAAGTGATTAAGTTTTCAAAAACCGCCGGAGCAGCTGGAGGTACGATACTCCATGGGCGTGGATCAGAGATTCATGATTCTAGTAATTTTTTAGGTCTGGAAATCTCACCTGAAAAAGATATTGTGTTAACCCTCGTACCTGATAGTTTAACCAATCAAGTCATGGAGACGATTGGTCAGGGAATCAACATTGATGTTCCAGGCAATGGTATCTGTTTTAGTATTGATGTCGATAAAGTCATTGGGATCACTAAAATCCACCAATATCGGGAAGTGATCGAGATGAAAGAATTGATGGAAAAAGAGGAGTGAACCTGAAATCGCTCAGGTGGTTTCATTGTTTTAAGGAGAATTTGATGAATTACTAAATTTTTATGAAACCCTCCTCTTTTACCAGACAACTTTTTAAAAATATGCTATGTTAAAAATGATAAAGGGGGAGAAAAATGAATTTTTTAGTGGTGCTAAAGGATCAAGTCATCAACCGTTCGACCTTTCTTTATGTTCAGTTAAACAAGGGGAAAACTTTGTTGCATTTTTCGCCAGAGTTTCATTTAGAAGGTCAAACACTAGGAGAAATCTATCAATCAGAAGGGTTAACTGCACTTTTGCTCTTTTTTAATAGAGAACTTGATTTACCTGTGAAAGATTATCTTGAGCTTTCATTGACAAGTTGGGATCAGGCAGTAACAGAGCTATTTCCAAATGGCTTGATAATCAAGGAGAACGGCCAGTTGATACAGTTAACGGTCAGTGAACTTCAAAGACAAATGCGTTATAAAATTGATGAGAAAGATTCATTTTCAATTTTTCAACGGCAACAAAAAATCTTAAAAAGTTTTTTAAGTGAAATTGGTAAAAAACGCCATTTATTAAAGACAACTCAATTATTAAAAAAATATCCTGATTTAGTTCATACATCGATTCAATTAACACAATTCTTAACGCTGATTCGCCGATTTGTTCGCTTGAAGGAAGTGCCTTCTAGAAAGCTCACGTTACCGTTAGCGGATACATTTCGTGTCGTCCAAAGAGCGCAGGAAAAGAAAGTCATCGTGATTGACTTTATGAAGAATCGGAATGCACTTCATCAATTAACAATGGAAAAAGCGAATTAAAGCTTTTTCTTTTTGCTTTTTTTTGCCATAATAAGAGCAGCAGGAGGAGTTACGATGGCACAAATTTGGTTAAGACGCTTGATTGAATACAAAAGAAAATACAACCAAGTGATGCAAGGACGTTATGCAACATTTGATTCGTTGAACCGAGTATTGTTGATTCTGGCACTATTCTTTCGTCTGTTTCAATTTTTACTTCCTTTTTCAATTGGTTATTTCTTATTTTGGGGATTACTCGGTCTGATCGTATTTCGATTGTTATCAAAAAAAATCTATGTAAGAATAAATGAAAATCGGAAATTCATCGAAAAATCGAATCAAATAAAATTATGGTTTTCTCAGTTGAGAAAGCCAAAAAATTCAAAGAAAGTGATGGAGTACACGTTTTTTTCTTGTCCTACTTGTCACCAAAAGCAAAGAGCGCCACGAGGTAAAGGACGAATTCGAGTGACTTGTCAAAAATGCGGTACCCAATTTGAAACGAAAGTCTAGGTGAAGAGGATGAAGTTAGTCTTATTACGACATGGTGAAAGTGAAGCCAATTTTCAAAATTATTGGACTGGCTGGTTAGATGTTGCGCTAACTGAAAAGGGGATGCAACAAGCAACGGAAGCTGGACGAAAAATGAATGAGCAAGGATTGGTTTTTGATATCGTTTATACATCTGTACTAAAAAGAGCAATCAAAACGTCACAGTTAGCTTTAGAAGAAATGAATCAATTGTATCTTCCCGTCCAAAAAACTTGGCGGTTAAATGAACGACATTATGGGGCATTAGTTGGTAAAAATAAAACGGAGATGAAAAAAGAATATGGCGAAGAACAAGTCAAAAAATGGCGTCGTGGCTATCGAGAAGTTCCGCCACTCGTATCAGAAAACCATTTTGATCGACGCTATGATTCTTTAGATCCACGTTTGCTCTCCCATGGTGAAAGCTTAGAGATGACAGTTGAGCGCGTGGTTCCTTTATGGCAAGATGAACTTGCACCACACTTATTAGCTGGTAAAAATGTCTTAGTGGTTGGACATGGGAATAGCTTACGTGCGTTAACGAAATACTTAGAAGATGTACCAGAAAATCAGTTGGATACGATTGATATCCCGAATGCGCAACCGATCCAATACACTTTAAATAAAGAGTTAGAAATCCTCGGAAAAGAATTGTTATAAGAGGGACATGTTTTGTGGGAATATGAATAGATCTAAAGGAAAGAAGTTACGATGATAAAAAATTATGTTTGGGATTTTGATGGAACATTATTTGATACTTATCCAGCCATGGTCGATGGAGCGCTTCAAGCAATGGCTGCGTTAGGTATCTTAGCGGATCAAGAAACGATTTATCCGATCATGAAGAAATTTTCTACCCGTCAACTAATCAAAGAATACCAATTACCAGAAGAACAATTTACACCCTTGTTTCATCGTTATGAAGCAGCGAGTCAGAAAATTTCCAAGCCTTTTGCAGGCACCCAAGAAGTGTTACGATCATTGAAAAGTCAAGGTGCAAAGCATTTTATTTTGACCCATCGACTCTCATCCTCAACTTGGGGATTACTTGAGCAGTTTGATCTAGCTGATTTGATTGAAGAAGTCATCGGGATTGATCGGAATTTTCCTCGTAAGCCAGCGCCCGACTCATTAAATGATTTGATCCAAAGACATCAATTGAAAAAGTCGGAAACGATCATGATTGGTGATCGTCGTTTAGATATAGAAGCTGGTAAGAATGCAGGAGTCTTGACTTGTTTGTATGATATTGATCATTTTTTACAAGATATTCCTGCCGATTATGTTGTAGATGATCTCTTGAAAATCCTTGATATCAAGGAGAAAGCAATAAAATAGTATCCTCTTTCAAAGTGAGGTATGTTATAATTTGAATAAGGAGTGATCAAATGGAAATCAAAAGACAAAAAGAAGTAGTAGAGGCATTTCACTATGATTTTAAAAGGCCTGATCAAGAAGTTGAAACAGATTTAAAAGTAGGATTTTCTCCTCTGAAAGAGACGATTGAGAACTATCCGAAAGAACACAGTATCGTAGGGGCACGTTTAGAATTTCGCTTAGTCTTTGATACATATGTTTTATCAGGAAGCGTGAGTCAAATTAACCATATCCTTAATCGAAAGATTGAAGGACAAAATGATGTCACACAAGAAGAAGTGGATGAGCTAGTTGCGCCATTATTTGACATCGTCAAACGAATGGCCTATGAAATAACTGAGATTGCATTGGATCAACCAGGCGTGAAACTAAATTTTCAATCTGAAAAAGAAGAAAACGAAGCATAAAACGTGCTTAAAACCAGTAGTGATAGTCAAAGGCTATCACTACTGGTTTTTTTCTATTACTAATTGTAAGCAAAACGAATGTATTTTTTACATAAATAGTCTAGAATGAACGAGTCGCTGAAAAAAATATTTTCAGGAAAATGATTGAAGAATCATTTTCGGGAACCTTTACTTCCTTAGATGGACTTGTCATTAAAAATTAGAGGAGGAGTAAAATGACAACACTCATCACAGTTTTAGTGGTTCTAGTTTTTGCGGTATTATTATATGTTTTCTATCGCATGCAAAAGCGCCATGCAAAATTTTCAACAAGGGTTTATACAGCTCTAGCTATCGGAATCGTATTTGGTGGCTTATTACAATTGATTTTTGGAGTAGATAACCAAGTCATCAGTCAATCAATGGAATGGATCAATATCGTAGGTGAAGGCTATGTCGGCTTCTTACAAATGCTGATTATGCCATTAGTATTCGTCTCGATCGTTGGCGCATTTACAAAAATGAAAGTTTCTGAAAAATTAGGTAAAATCAGTGCAACAGTATTAACCTCACTGCTTGCAACAACAGCAATTGCTGCATTGATTGGAATCGGTACAACCATATTATTTGGTCTTCAAGGAGCGAAGTTTACCGAGGGCGCAGCAGAAACAGCTCGAATCTCGGAATTAGCCACTCGCCAAGAGAGTATCCAAGGATTAACGATTCCGCAACAAATATTATCATTCATCCCTAAAAATGTTTTTGCTGATCTAGCTGGTACACGTGCAACAAGTACGATCGGTGTTGTGATTTTTGCTGCATTTGTCGGGATTGCTTATCTAGGAGTCAAAAGAAAAGCACCGAAAGAAGCAGAATTTTTTGCCAATTTGATTGATAGTTTATATAAAATCGTTATGCGTATCGTTACCTTAGTTTTACGTTTGACTCCATATGGCGTCTTTGCGTTGATGACGAATGTGATGGCTACTAGTGATTTTGTTGCCATTATCAATTTAGGAAAATTCGTACTTGCTTCGTATGTTGCTTTACTAGCAGTCTTGATTGTTCATTCATTGATCTTGCTTTCAGTGAAAGTCAATCCGTTTGACTACTTTAAAAAAGCTTTTCCAGTATTGAGCTTTGCTTTTACTTCACGTTCAAGTGCAGGGGCATTGCCATTGAATATCGAAACACAGACCAAAGCGTTAGGTGTGGATGAAGCAACAGCGAATTTTTCAGCCAGCTTTGGTTTATCGATTGGGCAAAACGGCTGTGCAGGTGTGTATCCAGCGATGCTAGCCACGATCGTTGCTCCAGCTGCTGGAATTGATGTTTTTAGTATTGGCTTTATCTTGATGTTAGTTGCAATCGTCACGATCAGCTCATTTGGTGTAGCCGGTGTTGGTGGTGGCGCAACGTTTGCTTCATTGATCGTCTTAGGGGCGATGAATTTGCCAGTTGCCATCGTTGGCTTAGTTATCTCAGTAGAACCATTGATTGATATGGCTCGAACAGCAACGAACGTCAGTGGCAGTATGGTTGCCGGGATTGTCACGAGTGCTAGAATTAAGGACTTGGATCGTGAAGCAATCAAAGATGATTCAAAAGTCATTGATGTCAATGCTTAGTTATAAGCCAAAAACAGATTTCGTCTTTGAGACGGGATCTGTTTTTTTATAAGCGATTGATACAGGGAATCTATTTTATTCCGAAAAGTGAAAAAGAGATTCCATCCACTCCAAAAACTATGACAATAAGGGCAAGTATAAGAGTATAAAGATGGAGTGAAGATAGCTTTTCCGATCTCCGTATGCTAAAATAGTTAAGCTTATGACTTCTAAAACGAAGAAATGTAGGAGGATTTACATGTTTACCAATGAAATGAAAATCATGTTATATGTGGATGATGTGAAAAAAAACGTTGATTTTTGGACTGCGGTTGGATTCAAAGAATTAGATCGTCAAGAAATGGATGGCACACTGGTTATAGAAATCGCCCAATCAGAGAAGGCGACTACTTCACTTGTCTTATACGATCGGGAATTCATTGAACAACATTCCCCAGAAGTTGCTGGAAGTTCCCCATCCTTGATGTTTTATAGCGATGATATTTTTGATTTATATAAGAAAATGCAAGCACAAGGTACGGTATTAGGCGAATTAGTCCAGTTAGGTGAAGAATATGTATTTAATTTTGCCGATCCTGATGGTAATTATTTTGCAGTAACAGGGAAATAAAAAAATGATTTGAAGGTAGTCTTCAGACACTCATTCTACTAGTAGTTAAACAGGTCATGTTTAGCGACTAGTAGAGTGGGTGTTTTTCACTTGGTAGAACCTAGTTTATGTAAATGGTCATTCCATCGTCGAGGTCATCTTATTCCATCTTTTATGTAGTAAAGTTTGCCTAAATTAAAAAAACGATAATTATATTATGTTAACTGAAGAGTTTGAACATTAATACACAAGCATAAATATCGTCAAACGAACCTTACTTTTTTTATACTATTCTGGAGAGAAGAGAAGGAAGGAAAGAAAACATGGATTACCAAGTATTACTTTATTACAACTACACAACCATTGAAGACCCAGAGCAATTTGCGAAGGAACATTTAGCCTTTTGTAAATCGTTGAATTTAAAAGGAAGAATCTTAGTTGCCAAAGAGGGAATCAACGGCACATTGTCTGGAACGATCGAAGAAACTGAAAAATATATGGCGATGATGCATCAAGACGAGCGTTTTGCTGATACATTTTTTAAAATTGATCCAAGTGAAGGCCACGCATTTAAGAAAATGTTTGTTCGTGCACGACCAGAACTTGTTTCTTTGAAATTAGAAGACGATATCGATCCTCACGAATTGACAGGAGATTATCTCTCACCAAAAGAATTCAAAGAGGCAATTTTAGATGAAGATACTGTTGTCATTGATGCCAGAAATGATTACGAGTATGATCTAGGACATTTTCGTGGGGCTGTTCGTCCTGATATTAGAAGCTTTAGGGAACTCCCTAAATGGATCCGTGATCATAAAGAAGAATTTATGGAAAAACGAGTGGTTACTTATTGTACTGGTGGGATTCGTTGCGAAAAATTTTCTGGTTGGTTAGTCCGTGAAGGCTTCAAAGATGTTGGTCAACTACACGGCGGGATCGCGACTTATGGAAAAGACCCTGAAGTTCAAGGAGAATTGTGGGATGGTAAGATGTATGTGTTCGATGAACGTATTGCAGTTGATATCAATCAAGTGGATAAACGAATCGTAGGCAAAGATTGGTTCGACGGTACGCCTTGCGAACGCTACATCAATTGTGGCAATCCTGAATGCAATCGTCAGATGTTGACTTCTGTTGAAAATGAAGAAAAACATTTAGGTTCTTGTTCGATCGAATGCGCAAAACATCCACAAAACCGCTACATCAAAGAGCATCAACTGTCTGAAAAAGAAGTAGAAGAAAAATTAGCTGCTTTTTTTAACTAGCATTTAGTGACAAGCTGAAAAATAAACATAGCAGGAGAAGCTGTTCTCCAATCAACTAGCTCTAGCTGAGCGCTGAGTGAATAAGGGAATTCCTTTGCTATCTTTATTTTTGGCTTGTCTTTTTTTCTTTTTATTGAGAAAATCAGTATAGGAAAGGGAAAAACCTTTTTGATAAGTGTAAATCTATGCGAAAGATACGTTATACTACAATGGAAAGGGAGAGTTTCATCATGAAAAAGTGGGTGTATGCGATTGGCGATGTTCATGGAAAATACGATCTCTTTAAAAAATTGGTCAACGAATTTGATCCATTAAATCATCAATTAGTATTGATGGGGGATTTGAATGATAGAGGCCCTAACACGAAAGAATGTTTTTTACTAGGTATGCAACTAGTCAAAGAAAATAACGCGATTTATCTTCGAGGAAACCACGAAGAGTACTTTTTGCAGTTCCTCCAAAGTCCTGAAGACTGGTATGAGCCCTATTTACGGAATGGTGGCAAAGAAACATTTGACAGTCTTTTACACCCTGGGTCAACTGAAGAGTATTCGCCTACAGAGATTGCGTTGATGATTCGCTCACGATATGGCGAACTGATTGATTTTTTATGTGAGCGGCCACTTTATTATGAATGGCATAATTATCTCTTTGTCCATGCAGGGGTTGACTTAACTAAAAAAGATTGGCATGATACAAACCCTCATGATTTCATCTGGATCCGCGAACCTTTCCATGAAGGTAAAAATAATACAGGAAAAACAATCGTTTTTGGTCATACCATTACCCCTATGCTACACGGAGATATGGAAACGACAGATTTATGGATTCACGATAAGAAAATCGGAATTGACGGTGGAGCAGTCTTTGGTGGATCGATGCATGGTGTGGTTTTTGATGAAACTGGTATCGTTCAAGACATTGAGTATCAAAACACTGAAGGACCGTGGCAAGGAAATTAATGGATCAGGATAACAGTACATGATTCCTTATAAAAGTATTGAGGAAACTCAAATTCCTCAACTATTATAGGGGATTTTTAGTGTGATTGATTTGTTTTGCTAAGAGCTGCTATAAGTACTGTTATCAAATATGATAAAATAAATAAGTATGTGAGAAAATCCACCATTTTTATTTAGAAACAGGGAATAATGAAAATGGCTTTAACTTAAAAAGGGAGTATATTGATGGCAGAGAATTTAAATCAAACAATTGTCCAGTTAGTTCAAAAAGAACTAACGATGTATCATTCAAAACAACTTACCACCGTATTGAATTTATTGAACGAAGGAAATACTGTCCCATTTATTGCACGTTACCGAAAAGAAATGACCGGTAGCTTAGATGAGGTACAAATTCGAGAAATTGAAGAGCGTTATGCTTATTTAGAAAACTTAGAGAAACGAAAACAAGAAGTGATTCGTTTAATCGATGAACAAGGTAAGCTAACGCCAGAATTGAAAAAAGACATTACTTTAGCAGTTAAAATGCAACAAGTAGAAGACTTGTATCGTCCTTATAAACAAAAACGCAGAACGAAAGCGACGATCGCAAAAGAAAAAGGATTAGAGCCTTTTGCCCAGTGGCTTCGTCAATTGCCCAATGAAGATGTCTATGCAGAAGCAAAAAAATACCTCAATGATGAAAAAGAAGTTCATACGGTTGAAGAAGTATTGCAAGGCGCTCACGAAATCATTGCTGAAGAAGTCAGTGATAATGCAACTTACAGAACGTGGGTACGCTCCTATACCTACAATAAAGGTTCTTATGTCAGTGTCGTTAAAAAGAAGGAGCTAGATGAAAAAGCGGTATATGAAATGTATTATGAGTATGCCGAACCCATTCATAAAATCGTCTCTCATCGTATTTTAGCGACGAATCGTGGTGAAAAAGAAGGCATTTTGAAAGTCGGACTCCAAGTGGAAGAGGAACCTATTTTGTCTTATCTGGAGCGGCAATTGATCAACAACCCAGCTTCTCCCGCAACTATGTTTGTTAGGAATGCATATCAAGATAGTTACAAACGATTTATCCAACCTGCGATTGAGCGGGAAGTGCGCAATGAATTAACTGAAAAAGCTGATGAGCAAGCAATTGCGATCTTTGGAGAAAACCTCCGTAATCTATTGTTACAACCTCCTTTAAAAGGAAAAGTCGTTTTAGGATTCGATCCAGCCTATCGTACAGGATGTAAGTTAGCTGTAGTAGATGCGACAGGTAAAGTTTTGGCAATTGAAGTCATCTATCCGCATAAACCTGCTTCTCAAGCGAAACGTGAAGCTGCAGGACCTGCTTTTGTTCAATTGATCAACCAATACCAAGTAGATATGGTCGCAATAGGAAATGGTACTGCTAGCCGTGAATCAGAACAATTTGTTGCTGAACAATTAAAATCAGCTGATCATAAAGCGTACTATGCGATCGTGAATGAGGCGGGAGCTTCTGTTTATTCTGCAAGTGATATTGCCCGCAAAGAATTTCCTGATCTCCAAGTGGAAGAGCGAAGTGCAGTGTCGATCGCTCGACGTTTGCAAGATCCATTAGCTGAATTAGTGAAGATTGACCCTAAAGCTGTAGGAGTTGGACAATACCAACATGATGTTTCTCAAAAACGTTTAGCGGAACAATTAGATTTTGTAGTAGAAACTGTGGTCAATCAAGTGGGTGTGGATGTTAATACTGCAAGCCCTCAATTATTGCAACACATCTCTGGTTTGAATAAAACAACTGCTCAAAATATTGTGACTTATCGAGAAGAAAATGGTGCGTTTGAGACGCGAGCGCAATTGAAAAAAGTTCCTCGCTTAGGACCAAAGGCTTATGAGCAAGCGATCGGGTTTATCCGTGTACCAGGTGGGAAAAACATTCTTGATAATACAGGCATTCACCCGGAAAGCTATCCAATTGCAAAAGAAATTCTAAAAAGCAACGGGTTATCAGAGAAAGCATTAGGTAAAAAAGAAGCAATCGAAACTCTATCTCAACTTTCTTCCACTCATTTATCCAAAACATTATCTGTAGGAGAAGAAACGTTAGCTGATATTCTTGAAGGGTTAACCCGACCTGGTAGAGATATGCGGGATGAAATGCCAGCCCCACTCTTGCGTTCAGATGTTTTAAGTATGGAAGATTTGAAACCAGGGATGGAGTTGAAAGGGACTGTACGGAATGTAATCGACTTTGGCGCGTTTGTTGATATCGGTGTAAAGCAAGACGGATTAGTTCATCTTTCTAAATTAAGTAAAAAATTTGTTAAACATCCTACTGATGTCGTTTCTGTAGGCGATGTTGTAACAGTTTGGATTGAAGCCGTTGATGTCAATAAAGGAAGAATCAGTTTAACGATGCTTTCCCCTTATGAGGCGAAATAAAGTGACAGAAATCGAATTGCAGCAACTCGTTGAAAAAATCTCGCTAGATAGTTTTTCATTGCCCTTTAAGCATCAAGCAAAATTCAATTCTCGTTTGCGATCTACAGGGGGACGTTATCACTTAAACGACCATCATTTAGATTTTAATTGGAAGATGTTTCAAGAAGTGGATGAAGCGACAAAAGTTGCAATCATTAAACATGAATTATGTCATTATCATTTGCATTTAGCTAATAAAGGTTATCGTCATCGAGATGCTGATTTTAAGGCTTTACTAAAAAAAACGGGTGGTTTAAGATACGCTCCTGCTCTTTCTGCTAAGAAAACGACTAAAATTGAATGGTATCAGTGTGCTAGTTGTACAACCGATATTTACCGCAAGCGAAAAATCGATACAAAACGCTATGTTTGCGGGAAATGTCGAGGGCATTTGATTTGGAAGGAAACACTGGATAAAGTGCCAAATGAACAGATTTCTAGTAAGTAAAAAATCTTAAAAAGGAGAAAAAAGCTCATGACGAATCAAGGGGAACAATTGAAAGATTGGAATTGTTTGCTATCCTTTTTGGCTGATGCAAGTGATCAAAGAACAAATGATTCGGCACCAATAGTGATTCTAGCAGGCAATGGCTTACCGATTCTTGCTGATAAGGCAGCTGAACTGTATTTGCAAGGACAAGTGCAGCAAATTTTTCTAGTCGGAGGAATCGGACATGCTACTAAGGTGCTTCGCCAAAATTTTGCAAAGCAAGGGGGTTTATTTGAGGATGGACTCAGTGAAAGTGAGATGTGTTTTCGTTACTTAACAGAAAAATACCGCATTCCAACTGAAAGATTCATTTTAGAAACAACCTCGACGAACTCTGGGGAAAATGCACAACATGCCTTGACGATCCTTCAAAAAAAGGGCGCTTTACCTGAACGGATTTTTCTTATGAATGATCCAACATTACAGCGACGTACCAGAGCAACTTTTGAGAAGGTCTGGAAAGGCACAGGAGTAGAATGGTGTAACTATGTCCCATTTGTTCCCCAATTAATTGAACTAGCGGAAGAGTTACATTTTTCTCTGCCAGAGTTGAACGATCAATGGTCGAAAGATTATTTTTATGCGTTAGTTTTAGGAGAAATGGTTCGTTTGAAGGATGATGAACAGGGCTATGGACCCAATGGGAAAAATTATATGAATCATGTGGACATCCCACAAAAAGTTTGGTCAGCCTATCAACGGATCCGTTCTTCTGTTTCAGGAACTTTCTTGCGTTCATGAGAAAATTATCCCTAGTAGACCAAACGAGAGCGTTAGCCAGTTTTTAAATTTGAACGATTTTTCAAGTAAGTAACCTCTTCAAATATATTTGGTTGAAATTTTTTTAGGTTTATATGATAATGAGGAACGTGTTGTAATAGAAAACAAAATAATGGATGATATTTAAGAGAAGAGGATTCAAATGGAAAATCAAAATAAATTATACCATTTTGTTGGTATTAAAGGATCAGGAATGAGCTCATTGGCACTTGTCCTACACGAGCAAGGGTTACCAGTACAAGGATCAGATATCGAAAAATATTTCTTTACACAAAGGGATTTAGAAAAAGCAAATATCAAAATTTTGCCTTTTGATGCAGAGAATGTTCAACCTGGAATGACGATCATTGCTGGTAATGCTTTCCCAGATACGCATGAGGAGATTCAAAGAGCGAAAGAGTTGGGATTAGAAGTTGTTCGTTATCATGACTTTATCGGCGACTTTATCCAAAACTACACGAGTATTGCAGTGACTGGTTCACATGGTAAAACGAGTACGACAGGATTACTTTCACATATGTTGACTGGCATTCGTCCAACAAGTTATTTAATTGGTGATGGCACAGGACATGGCGATCCCGAAGCAGAATTTTTTGCATTTGAAGCTTGTGAATATCGTCGCCATTTCTTAGCATATTCGCCTGATTATGTTATCATGACAAATATTGATTTTGATCATCCAGATTATTATACAAGTATTGATGATGTGTTTACCGCATTTCAATCAATGGCAAATCAAGTGAAAAAAGCGATCTTTGCCTATGGAGACGATGCTTACTTAAGAAAATTAGAAGCAGATGTTCCGATCTATTATTATGGTGTTTCTGAAGACGATGATATCCAAGCTCGGAATATCGAACGCACAACGACGGGGTCAGCTTTCGATGTTTACCACAAAGATGAATTTGTGGGACATTTCACTGTTCCTGCTTTTGGCAAACATAATATATTAAACGCATTAGGCGTGATCGCAGTTGCTTATTTTGAAAAACTAGACCAAGAAGAAGTAGCGAAAGAATTGTTAACATTCCCAGGTGTAAAACGTCGCTTCAGCGAAAAAATCGTAGCTGATATGACAGTTGTAGATGATTATGCTCATCATCCAGCTGAAATCAAAGCAACAATCGATGGGGCTCGACAAAAGTACCCTGATAAAGAAATCATTGCAGTTTTCCAACCTCATACATTTACCCGCACAATTGCTTTGATGGATGAGTTTGCAGAAGCACTAGATCTTGCAGATAAAGTTTACCTATGTGATATATTTGGCTCTGCTCGAGAAGAACAGGGCGATGTCAAAATTGAAGATCTTGGCAATAAAATCAAAAAAGGTGGTCAAGTGATCAAAGAAGACAATGTTTCTCCTTTACTTGATTTCCACGATGCTGTCATTATCTTTATGGGTGCAGGGGACGTTCAAAAATTTGAACAAGCGTATGAAAAATTATTAAGTAGTACGACAAAGAATGTATTGTAATCTATTTTTTTAAGTAGTCGATTGTAAAGCAGTCTCTATCTGTTAAAGAATGAAACTTAACAGGTAGAGATTTTTTGATTTTTCTGGTTTTCAAAAGAGGAATCAACATCGCTGTCTTCTTTCAGTTTCGTTAATATTTTCTTGTTTTAATCAGTGTAACTTGCCTTTTTGGACTGTTTTGATACAATAAGAAGTGATCAATATATAAACTGGAGGGTTACTAACTTGAACATAAGTAAACCACGTAAATTAGGAAAAACCATCAATGAACTGGAGGAAGGGGACTCGTTGTCTTTAACTGAATCGATTGAAGACAATCAGCTGTTATTGTATTTAGGACTAACAAATGATGCGAATCCACTCTACATCCAACATGATTTTGCAAAACACACGGAATACCAACAACCGATTGTGCCTTCTGTCATGTTGATGGGCATCATCACCAGTGCAATTTCAAAACATTTGCCAGGTCCTGGGTCTCATGTAGTCAATTTTTCTGTCAATTTTATTGAGCCAGTTTTCCATTATCAAACATTGACTTTTCAGTTTGATATTATCAAAGTAGACAAAATGAAAAATGTCGTGACAATCTCTGTCGAAGCAAACAATAGCGAAGAAAATCGGGTATTGGATGCAGTAGTGATGGTTCAGCCACCGGTCGAACCAGAATTAGAGATTACTCTTGAAAGTGAAGGTGAAACATATGAATAATCAAGGTACTATTTCAACAGGACTGAATCGCTTCTATGCTAAGGTCTATGGTTATCTAGGAGGAGGTCTAGCATTAAGTGCGATTATCTCTTATCTCGCATTACAAGTATATCCTCAACAAGTTTTCTCGTTCATCAATAATTTCCCATTAGGCTTTATGGGTCTCTGGATCGTAGAGTTGATTTTAGTAGTTGTATTGGGCGTTAAAGCAGCTAAAAACCCAAGTTTAGCTATTGGTGGTTTTATTGCGTATTCGCTCTTGAATGGACTGACGTTAGCTGTCACATTAGCGATGTATGATATCGGTAGCATTACCAGAGCGTTTATTACAGCAACTGGAATGTTTTTAGGGATGTCCGTTGTAGGCTTGGTTACTAAAAAAGATTTGACAGGTGTCGGCCGTGCCGGAATGGCCGCATTGATCGGTGTCATTATTGCCATGGTCTTAAATGTCTTTATCTTACGAAGCAGCGCAGTAGAGTTGTTTATTTCTCTTCTTTTAGTCGTGATCTTCGCAGGAATTACCGCATATGACAACCAAAAGATCCGGTCAATCTATATAGAATCAAATGGTACAGCACATAGTGGGATTGCCGTATTCTTGGCATTACAACTATATCTTGATTTTATCAACTTGTTCTTAGCATTCTTAAGAATTTTCGGACGCAACAATTAAGCGATTGAATGGACAGTTCAATTGAACAATAATTATGAGAGTGAAAAGCATTGAGTCTTTTCACTCTTTTTTGTCCAGTAAAGTGGATAATTTGCGTTTTTCTTTTCGCTTTCCTCAGTATTCTTTGTTAGAATAAATAAGAACTTTACAGTAAGGAGTTAGGCAGATGACAAAAAATAAATTATTACTTGTAGATGGAAATAGTGTTGCTTTTCGCGCATTTTTTGCTTTACACAATTCATTAGAACGGTTTAAAAATAGAAATGGGTTGCATACAAATGCGATCTATGCTTTTAACACGATGTTTGAAAATGTGATGCAAAAAGAGCAACCTACTCATGTATTAGTTGCATTCGATGCAGGAAAGACGACATTTAGAACCGAGATGTATGCAGAATACAAAGGTGGCCGTTCAAAAACTCCTGGAGAATTTAAAGAACAGATGCCTTACATTCGTGAATTACTCACAGGACTAGGTGTCCAATACTATGAATTACCTAATTATGAAGCGGATGACATCATTGGGACATTAGCCGAAAAAGTCAATAAAGAAGAATTTGATGTCGTTGTTTTATCTGGTGATCGAGATCTGACTCAATTAGCTAGTAATGAAATCAAAGTAGACATTACGGTGAAAGGTGTGAGTGATATCGAAAGTTACACACCTGAACATGTGGCTGAAAAATATGATGGGTTGACGCCAAATCAAATCATTGATATGAAAGGTTTGGCAGGAGACGCTTCAGACAATATTCCTGGTGTGACGAAAATCGGCGAAAAAACAGCAATCAAATTGTTAAAACAATATGGATCCGTTGAAGGGATCTATGAGCATATTGATGAAATGAAACAAAGCAAAATGAAAGAAAATTTGATCAATGATAAAGAACAAGCTTTCTTATCCAAACAATTAGCGACGATCAATACAGATGCGCCAGTTGAAGTCTCAATTGATTCATTAAAATATGAAGGGAAAAACTTAGAGAAATTGGTGCCATTTTATAAAGAAATGGAATTTAAACAATTTCTGGCAAAGCTGGACCTTGTTGAGGAAGAAGTAGAACTTGAAGATATCCTATTTGAAGTAGTCCATGAATACCATGAGGACATGTTCACGACTGACATGGCTTTATATGTGGAGATGATGGGAGACAATTACCATACAGAAGATATCGTGGGTGTAGCTTGGGGGACGAAACAAAAAATTTATGTTACGAATGATCTAGCGTTATTTGAGAACGAAGCTTTTTGTGCTTGGTTAGCTGATCCAACACGGTTGAAAAAAGTCTATGATGCCAAACGGACCTATGTGGCTTTAAATCGGTATGCCACGAAAACAAAAGGGATCGATTTTGATGTATTGCTTGGTGCCTACTTGCTTGATACAAATGAGAAAAGTACGGATATTGAAGGAATCGCTGCCCATTATGGCTATCATGAAGTGCAGTCAGATGAAGTAATTTATGGAAAAGGGGCAAAAAAAGGATTACCGGAAGAGGAAGAAGTATTTTTTGCCCACCTTGCCAGAAAAGTATCTGCCATTAATGTTTTAACACCTAAGTTAAGTCAAGAATTAACAGAAAAAAACCAAATGGCCTTGTTCCGTGAGATGGAACTACCCCTTTCAATCATCTTAGCTGAAATGGAAATCACTGGTATCAAAGTTGATGCTTCTCGTTTACAAGAAATGAAAATCGAATTCTCCAATCGATTGAAAGAGATTGAGGAAACAATCTATCAAGAGGCTGGTGAATCCTTCAATTTAAACTCACCAAAACAATTAGGTGTCATTTTATTTGAAAAAATGGGGTTACCGGTGATCAAGAAAACGAAGACGGGCTATTCCACTGCGGTCGATGTTTTAGAACAATTAAGAGAACAAGCCCCAATCGTGGATGACATCTTGACGTATCGCCAAATCGCCAAGATCCAATCAACTTATGTGGAAGGTTTGTTAAAAGTCATTCAATCTGATGGGAAAGTCCATACCAGATATGTTCAAACCTTGACACAAACGGGGCGTTTAAGTTCAGTAGACCCTAATTTACAGAATATTCCTATTCGCTTAGATGAAGGGCGAAAGATTCGCCAAGCATTTGTGCCTAGAGAAAAAGACTGGTTGATCTATTCATCTGACTATTCACAAATCGAATTGCGAGTCTTGGCTCATATCTCGAATGATGAACATTTAAAAGCAGCCTTTCTTGAAGGACAAGACATCCATGCAAGTACTGCTATGCGTGTTTTTGGGATTGAAAAAGCAGAAGATGTCACACCAAATATGCGTCGTCAAGCAAAAGCAGTCAATTTTGGGATCGTTTATGGTATTTCTGACTATGGTTTATCACAAAATCTTGGGATTACAAGAAAAGCAGCACAACAGTACATTGATACGTATTTTGAGAAATATCCTGGAGTCAAAGAATATATGGAACGTATCGTTCGTGAAGCAAAGGAACATGGCTTTGTCGAAACCCTTTACCATCGCAGACGTTATTTACCAGATATCAATTCACGAAATTATAATATACGTTCTTTTGCTGAAAGAACCGCAATCAATACCCCAATCCAAGGAAGTGCCGCTGATATTCTTAAAATCGCGATGATCGAGTTGGATAAACGCTTAAAAGAAGAAAAACTATCAGCAACCATGTTGTTACAAGTACACGATGAATTGGTTTTTGAAGTGCCAGAAACAGAATTAGAACGATTAGACAAATTAGTAAGTGAAGTCATGGAACATGCCGTGTCCTTACACGTACCATTGATTACAGATAGTAGTTGGGGGAAAACGTGGTATGAAGCGAAATAGCTGATTGCCACTATTGAACCGATCTGTTCAATAAATAGATAAAAAAGCAAATAAGTCGAAGGTGAAAACATGCCAGAATTACCAGAAGTAGAAACTGTACGAAAAGGCTTGTCTCGTTTAGTCGTTGGAAAGAAAATCCAAAAAATCCAAGTCTTATGGCCAAGAATCATTGAACAACCAGAAACAGCAATCTTTGAAGCTTCGTTAGTTGGCGAAGAGATTCTGGCTATTGATCGAAGAGGCAAGTTTTTAATTTTTCGTTTGAGTCATTATGAATTGATCTCGCATTTACGTATGGAAGGAAAATACCAATTTGTTGAAAAAAATGAACCGATCGATAA
The DNA here is from genome assembly GCF_051714985.1 of Enterococcus sp. AZ078. Taxonomy (NCBI): domain Bacteria; kingdom Bacillati; phylum Bacillota; class Bacilli; order Lactobacillales; family Enterococcaceae; genus Enterococcus; species Enterococcus sp. AZ078. The sequence continues at coordinate 1,631,768 of NZ_JBIOSW010000001.1, read as the reverse complement.
ACACACGCATGTCATTTTTTTCTTTGAAGATGGTAGCCAACTCCGATACCATGATGTACGTAAATTTGGACGAATGACATTAGTTGAAAAAGGAGCGAGTGATGCTTACAAAGGCATCATGAAATTAGGTCCAGAACCGTTGCCAGATACATTTTTATTAGACGGCTTTCGTTTAGGCTTACAAAAATCTCATAAAGCGATTAAACCATTATTATTAGATCAAAAATTAGTAACAGGTTTAGGGAATATCTATGTGGATGAAGCGCTTTGGGAAGCGAAGATCCATCCAGAACAGCCAGCGGATACATTGAAGCCCAAAGAAGCAGAGTTGTTACGAAAAGCAATTATTGACGTGTTGTCTCGGGCAATCGAGGCTGGCGGAACGACGATCAGGAGTTATCTCAATGCGTTAGGCGAGTCAGGTAACTTTCAAGTAGCTTTACATGTCTATGGTCAGACTGGTCAACCATGTGTTCGTTGTCATACACCGATCGTCAAAACAAAAGTAGCGCAAAGGGGGACGCACTATTGTCCAAATTGCCAAAGACTAAAAATCAGCAAGTAGGCTATGTCTTAGGCTTAACTGGTGGGATTGCTACTGGGAAAAGCACTGCAGCAGCTGTTTTTAGCCGTCACCAAATCCCGATGATCGATGGAGATATCATCGCCCGTGAAGTCGTCCAACCTCAGACTCCTGGATTGGCGGCAATCGTTCAAGAATTTGGAGAAGAAATCCTTCAAGAAGATGGCTCGCTTGATCGAGTAGCTTTAGCTAAGATTATTTTCGATTCGACAGAACAAAGACAAAAACTTGATCGCTTATTAGACCCATTTATCCGTCAAGCGATTACGGAACAGATTAAGCAACAAAAAGCAAATTATCCTTTAGTTGTTGTTGATATCCCTTTATTATTTGAAGGTCATTATGAACAGGAAATGGATGCTGTAGCAGTCGTTTACCTTCCAGAAGAAATTCAATTGCAACGTTTGATGAAAAGAAATCAATTGACACTGGACGAAGCAAAGAAAAGAATACAAAGCCAGATGCCGATTGAAGAGAAGAAAAAATTAGCAGATATCGTTTTTGACAATTCCGGTAGTAAGGATGAACTGACTTGTCAAATCGAACGTTGGCTCTCGGACTTCAACAATCGATTTCTTTGAGTATATTTAGATAGTTTGCTATGCTGAATATAAAGAAAAGAGGGGGATTGGTATGGGGACTTTTAAAAATCAAAAAGATAAAGTAGTCGGTTCTGCAAAAGAAAAACTAGGAGAGATCTTGAATAAAGATGAACTGGTAGATGAAGGACGGGCACAATCAGAAGCTGCAAAAGAAAATGATGAACGCTACAAAGCCAGAGTCGATGAATTAGAAGACCAACAAGCAGAAAAAGAAGCCAAGGAGCAAGATCTGACACAAGAACGAAAAAAAGATGATCCAACACACAAAAAAACACCTTTACCAGAAGCCGATCATATTCCTGAACAACAAAAAATCGATGAACAACGAATGAAACATTATACAGGGATTGAAGAAAAACTTTAATGGATATAACTTAGACTGTTGAAACAGAGAGTGAGACAAGTTTTGTCTCACTCTCTGTTTTTTTTGAAGTATGCACCTGAAAGAAGTTTTTAAGAAGCACTGTTTTACATGCAGTTTTCTCGAAAGTCAAGCCTAATTGTTTTGCTTTGGAACAATTTCGATCAATCGATTGAAAAAAAGGTTCTTCTAACGAGGTTTTTTATACAGGAGAGTCGCCTGTAAGAATTGTTTCATGTTATAATACAACTAGTTACATGTGTGAAACTTTTTTTATGAAAAGCAGGAGTGAATCATAAAAATATTGTTTCATACGTAATTATTTACGTAACTATTATCGAGTGAAAATTTATCCTTTGAATGTTCGTTGAATCAATACTATATAAATTGATTCAATATATTAAATGAATGTATATCAGAAAAATTTCAGATTAAGAGGTGAAAATAATGAGATGTCCTAGATGTCAACATAACAATTCCCGAGTGATTGATAGTCGACAAGCGGATGATGGTCGAGCAATTCGTCGAAGACGAGAGTGCGAAAACTGTTCTTTTCGTTTTACAACATTTGAAAGAATTGAAGCAGCACCTTTATTAGTGATCAAAAAAAATGGGGAACGGGAAGAATTTAATCGTGACAAGATTTTAAGAGGATTAATCCGTTCAGCAGAAAAAAGACCAGTTGCGATGGAACAAATGGAGCAAATCGTAAATCATGTTGAAAATCGGGTGCGAAGTCTTGGTGAAAATGAAGTATCGACGACGTTGATCGGAGAATACGTGATGGAAGATCTGGTCAATTTAGATGAGATTGCTTATATCCGTTTTGCCAGTGTTTATCGTCAATTTAAAGATATGTCGGTGTTTTTAAAAGAATTACAAGACATCGTTGATAAAGCAAAAGAAAATAATAAAGAGAATCATAAAGAAAACAACGAATAAATCAGAAATAAAATCAAGTCATAAAAGGAGGCCAAATTCCTTGGATAACGCATGGAAAGAGCTTCAACCTAAAAATATCTACCAAGGAAGAAAAAGCTATCCGCTAAGAGAAGAAGGGAAATCCTCATTACTTTATCTCTACCAGCCATTAATCGGCAGTGAAGCTTTGAGTTTGTATTTTACCTTACTATCAGAAATTCCTTTACAAAAAGGCGTTGGACCGGAAGGATTACATGCTGATCTGTTAAGTAGCTTGAATTGTGGTATTCCTCAGCTTTATGAAGCACGAAAAAAACTAGAAGGGATCGGACTTTTAGAAGTTTTTTTCAAAGAAGACCCTAGCTTAGGGGGATGTTTTATTTATGAGTTACTTGAGCCAATTGAACCGTTAGCATTTTTTAAAGATACATTATTGTCTTTTCTGCTATTAGAAAAAGTCGGTCAACGGCGTTTCGATCAGTTGATCCAACTATTTCAGCCGGAACATTTTTCGACGAATGATTATCAAAAGATCACGAAGAAATTTTTAGAAGTATATCGCTTTAATGAAAAAACTTATGCTGCAGATCAAGAGAAACTCGAGGAAAACCAACAGTCATTTACAACCAAATCAGCTGATCTGGGGAAGTCCATGGAACAATCCACTCTTGATTGGCGCTTTTTGACAGATTGGTTGGCAAAAAAACATATCATGAATCTAGATGAATCATTGAAGGAACAGTTAACAATGTATCATTTACTTTATGGCGTGGATGAGTTGACATTAGGTGAATGGGTCGTACAAGCGTATGATTTTTCTGAGCAGACAGTATCTGTCAAAGAGCTTCAACGCATCGTATTGGTGAACCAACAGACGAAGCGAACAAATACATTGACTAATCAAAAAGAAGAAGCAACCTCTGCCAATCAGTATGAGACACCTAAGGAAGCAACTGCTCTGACAAATGCGACACTACAGTTAGTGAACGAAGCCAAAAGCATTCCGCCAGTGAAATACTTAGAGGCACTGAAACAAGCAAAAGGCGGCTATGTCTCAAAACAAGAAACTTGGCTTTTACAGGATTTAGTTTCACAATCGGGATTGTCGAATAGTTTGATCAATATCCTGATCAATTATGTCTTAGTAATCAAAGATCGTCCTAGCTTAACCGCAAGCTTTGTCAACACGATCGCTAACGAATGGGCACAAAAAAAGATCATGACCCCAGAAGAAGCCATTGAACATATTCGGAAAACCAATAGCAAAGGCAAACAAAATACTAAAAATACCAACCAGAATTATTCAACTAATCGTCGAAACGTTCGTCGTGAGAAACTACCAGATTGGGTCAACCAACCAAAAGAAGAGAAAAAAATCAGTAGTGAGAAAAAAGCGGAGATCGAACGACGATTCAAAGAATATTTTGCCAAGAAGGAGGGAGATAGCTAATGGAAGATGTAGGAAAAGAATTAAAGCGGATCATCAGCCAGCGAAATTATCAACAAAAATATGCTGAAATGATCGAAGAAGTCCTCAACGATCCAGATGTGCAAGCCTTTTTGGCGGATCACAAAGATGAATTAACACAAGCAGATATCGAAAAAAGTTATGCAAAACTATATGAATTTGTCCAAGAAAAACGAAAATACAAAAAAAATGATCCTACGATGATCGCTCCTGGCTATGAGCCCAAGCTAACCTTGAATTTTCATTATGTCGATGTGACTTATGTTCCAACAGAAGCCTTATTGGCGAAGAAAAGACAAGAAGAAATCAGGAACCGGATCAAAGCTGTCGATATGCCAAAAGATATCCAAGATGCTTCTTTCAATAATTTTGAGCGTACCGATGGACGGAGCTATGCGAGCTTTGAAGCATTAGACTTTGTGGAAAATTATAGTGCAAGTCCCAAAGACTATCACAAAGGACTCTATTTAGTTGGCAGCTTTGGAATAGGAAAAACCTATCTTTTAGGAGCGACTGCCAGAGAACTAGCCATTAAAGGCTTTACAACTACACTTGTCCATTTTCCAACTTTTGCTGTTGAAATGAAACAAGCGATTGGAAAAGATCAAGTCGCAGAAAAACTAGATGCGGTCAAACGTTCACCCATTTTAATGATGGATGACATTGGCGCTGATGCCATGAGTAGTTGGATCAGAGATGAAGTCTTTGGTGTGATCTTGCAATATCGAATGCAAGAGCAACTGCCAACCTTTTTCTCATCTAATTTTACAATGAATGAATTGGAACAACATCTTGCTGTGACGCAGCGTGGAGATGAAGAACCATTGAAAGCCAAACGAATCATGGAACGAATCCGTTACTTGACGAAAGAAATTGAAATGACTGGACGCAATCGAAGAAATGGCTAGCGAAAAGAGAAAGCATAGAAGTCATAATTGTAGCCTTAGTAGGCTTAGAAGATGTGATCGAGAAAGCCTTTTGCTGAATTAGTTATTGCCCTATTTCCTGCCTATTGCTTTGATGGGTAGGAAAATAAGCAATGCAAACAATTAATTGAGAGAAGTCTGCAAATAATTCTCTTTTCAATGACTCTCGATGTTCACTTAGTTATTCAAGAAACTCATAATTTGAGATGAAAGTGTATCTGAATTCATACTTAACGCCACTTTTTTGATCGTAACAAGCTACAAAAGTGGTGTCATACTGGATAGAGTGATGATTACAGAAGCTTATGCCTGATCAATAGTCATCATGGTAACGAAAAAAGACAACCATAAATTTCTGATGAACAAGTATCAAAAACAAAATTGAACGACTAAAAACAGAATGTATTGATTATCGTCAACTAAATAAAAAGTCAAAGAACGATCATCAATTGAAGTAATGTAAATAATTAGCCGGAGGATAAAGATATGAAAGTGATTTTTTCTTGTTTGTTGGCGACTGGGTTACTTTTTTCGCTAACAGGTTGTGGTAATGGAGATAAAAATGAGGCATCGATCGATTCGATTAGTGCGGAAACAACGACTAAAGCGAAGGATTCTTCTAACGAAGGACAAAGTATTTTTAAGGGTGAAATTGAAAGTATTGATGACTCAGTCGATAATACCATTCAAATCAAAGTGGTCAATGTTGATGAAATCGAAGACCCCGAGAATATTGGAACCTCTTTTGATAATGATGGTGTAACACTAAATGTTTCGAATGATCAATTAGTCGGAGGGAAGGAATCTTTTCAAAAAGGTGACGAGATCAAGTTTACTTTAAAAGAAAAACCAATTATGACAATGTCAATCCCTCCGCAAATTCCTGGTAATTCGATCGTTGAGGTAAGAGTTATTGAATAGTCAGTGTTAAACGTTTCGTAAAAGCAAATAGCTCATCAGGAGATTTGAAATTTTTCTTTTTCAAATCTCCTTCATTTATAGGGAAAATGTTATAATGAGGGGGAAGGAGTGAAGGTATGAACCACTTAGATTTATCGAAACGCTTAGCATTAGTGGGAGAACATGTCCCAACAGGAGCGTTTTTAGCAGATATTGGCTCTGACCACGCTTACTTGCCAGTTGCATTAATGTTAAAGGATAAAATTGAATTTGCTGTAGCTGGCGAAGTGGTGAAAGGCCCTTATGAGTCAGCAAAAAAACAAGTACAGAAAAATGGTTTAGAAAAGCGGATCGTTGTTCGTTTAGCTAACGGATTAGATGCGATTGAGCCAACAGATCAGATCAATGCGATCACGATTGCTGGTATGGGTGGGGCTTTGATTCGAGATATTTTAGAAGCAGGCGCCAAACAACATCGTTTAACAGGGAAGGAGCGTTTGATTCTCCAACCAAATATTGGCGAGCAAGCAGTGAGAAAATGGTTGCAAGACAATCACTATCAAATCATTGCAGAAGAGATTTTAGAGGAAAACAAAAAAATCTATGAAATCATTGTAGCTGAAAAAACATCGACTAAGCATATCTATAATGAGGAAGAGATTCTGTTTGGTCCATTTTTATTGCAAGGAAAAACAGTGGTATTCCAAAAGAAATGGCAAAGAGAATTAAAACAAAGACAAGCGATTTTAAAACAATTGGCACAAGCACAGAACCAAGAAGAACGTGTTGAAGCGATAAAAAAAGAAATTCAGATGATCGAGGAGGTTTTAGCTTAATGGCGATCAACGGTAATGAATTTATTCGCAAATTTGAAGAATATTGTCCTCAATGGTTGGCTGAAGAAGGAGATCCTGTGGGGCTACACTTCGGAACATTAAATAAACCGATTCAACGCATAATGATGACGTTAGATGTTCGTCCAGAAGTTGTGCAAGAAGCCATCGAAAAAAAGATTGATTTGTTAATCGCTAAACATCCTCCCATTTTTCGACCAATTAAACGATTAACAACGGATCATCCACAAGAAAAAATGTATGCTGATTTATTAAAACATGATATTGCTGTCTATGCAGCACATACCAATATGGATATTATCGAGGATGGATTGAATGATTGGTTTTGTGAAGCGTTAGGAATCAATGTCGAAAATTATTTGTTAAAGACACATACAAGGCATTACAAAAAACTAGCTGTTTATGTACCGATTGAAGACGCTGACAAATTACGTAAGGCTTTAGCTGAGGCTGGTGCGGGTGAACAAGGTCATTACGATCATACAAGTTTTACCAGTATTGGCGAAGGTCGTTTTCGACCGAATGAACAGGCACATCCCGCAATTGGTAAAAATGGCCAACTAGAAAAGGTAGAAGAAGCTAAAGTGGAAGTGATTTTTCCTGAAGACCGTGAGGAAAAAGTGTTATCAGCTATGTATCGTGTCCATCCTTATGAAGAAGTAGCATTTGATTTGTTTTCAATTGACGAACCGACTCAAACCTGGGGGATCGGTCGAATCGGAGAATTACCAGAAGCGCTTGATTTAGATACCTTTGTATCTAAAGTAAAAGAAGTCTTCCAATTAGAAGGGCTACGAGTTGTTCGTCCAACTCATACAAAGAGCACTGTTAAAAGAATCGCCATTTGTGGTGGTAGTGGCGAAAAGTTCTATCCTTATGCAGTAGCTCAAAAAGCGGATGTTTATATTACTGGAGATATCTATTACCACACAGCTCAAGATATGCAAAGTGCAGGCTTGATTGCGATTGATCCAGGTCATTATATTGAATCTTTATGTAAAGAAAAGTTTGTCGAAAAATTTGAGAAATGGAAACAAGAAGAAAATTGGACCGTTGATTTCTTTGTTTCAGAAACGGATACGAACCCATTTCAATTTAACTAAAGGAGAGCTGTTGTATGTACGAAAATCTTTTACCACGTTTTTTACGCTATGTTAAGACTGAAACCAGATCTGATGAAAGTAGTCAAACGACTCCTTCGACACAAACACAAGTCGCTTTTGCGCAAGTCTTAAAAAAGGAATTAGAAGATTTAGGACTAACCAATGTATTTTACAATGAAGAAAATGGATTTGTTATAGGAACATTGCCAAGTAACATTGAAAAGAAAGTTCGCTCGATCGGTTTTATTGCTCACATGGATACCGCAGATTTCAATGCAGTAAATGTTAATCCACAAATCATTGAGAACTACGATGGGGAATCAACGATTGTTCTAGATAGTGAAGAACATTATACATTAAATACCAAAGACTTCCCTAATTTGAAAAACTACGAAGGACACACATTGATCACAACTGATGGCAGTACGTTGTTAGGTGCGGACGATAAAGCTGGGATCGCTGAAATTATGACCGCAATGGAAATTCTGCTGAAAAACCCAACTATCCCTCATGGTGAGATTAAAGTAGCTTTTGGACCAGATGAAGAGATTGGGGTAGGAGCAGATAAATTTGATGTCCAGCAGTTTGATGTTGATTTTGCCTATACCGTTGATGGTGGACCTTTAGGCGAATTACAATATGAAACATTCAGCGCAGCTCAGGCTAATATTTCAATTCAAGGAAAAAATGTCCATCCTGGTACAGCCAAAGATACGATGATCAATGCATTACAATTAGCGATAGACTTCCATAATCAACTACCAGCAGATGAAGTCCCAGAAAAAACGACAGGTTATGAAGGGTTCTTCCATTTGATGGGATTAAATGGAAATGTCGAAGAAGCAACTATGAGTTATATTATCCGTGACCACGATCGAGAAAAATTTGAAGCACGGAAAGCAAAAATTACTGAAATCCAAGAAAAACTAAATAGTCGCTTCGATCAGACACGTGTGAAAGTTGATATGTATGATCAGTACTATAATATGCGAGAAATTATTGAAAAAGATATGAGTATTGTTGAATTAGCAAAACAAGCGATGATCGATTTAGAAATCGAGCCTGTGATTGAACCAGTACGAGGTGGAACAGATGGATCGAAAATTTCTTATCTAGGCATTCCAACGCCTAATTTGTTCGCAGGTGGCGAAAATATGCACGGCCGATTTGAGTTTGTTTCTCTGCAAGTGATGGAAAAAGCAACAGATGTGATTGTAAAAATTGCAGAATTGAATACAAACGTATAAAATCAAATAGGAACGTGGATGGATCAAGTAAGTGAACGAAGTGGATCTATCCTTTTAGCTGGGGGGTGGGCGTATTCCAACAATGGAACGTCTGACCCCTTGGTTTTTGTGTAAAAATGGGAGGAAGAAAGAAATGGAAAAATTGCTAGTTTTTTATAATCAAAGCTCAGGACAAGATGAAGGTGAAAAATTAGCAAGCTGGTTTAAAGAATATGCCTTAAAGAAACGACCAGAACTAATCATCAATCTAACGGAAACAGGTCCTTCGATCAAGCATGAGACATTAGTCAAAAAAGCTGAAGAAACGCACGCAGATACCTTAATCGTAATCGGAGGCGATGGTACGATCCATCATATTGTACAGGCTTTTCAAGATAAACTTGAGCATTATCAAGTAGGATTACTACCAGGAGGAACAGTCAATAATTTAGCCCGTGTTCTCGGTATTCCATTAGAAAAGGAAAAAGCTGCAGACATTATCTTAGAGGGACAAATCCGTCAAATCGATTATGGAAAAGTCAATGATGAAGTCATTATCTCAACTTTAACGATCGGTATACTGGCAGATACAGCTGTTTGGATCAGTCAAAAAGAAAAGCAAAAATATGGTTCTTGGATTTTTATCAAACGGTTCATCAAGTTATTATTAAAAAAGAGAAAGTATCATTTAGATATCAAAACAGAAAAAGAACATTGGCGAGGAAAAACACAATTATTGACAGTCACAATGTCTAACTCAGTAGGTGGTTATACGAATTTTGATGATTCAGCTTCACCCGATGATGGTATGTTTCATGTCACAATCATCCCATCTTTAGATATTTTTCGATTTGTTTTTTATTTGCCTCGTTTAATCAAAGGAAAAATTTACTCTGTCCCAGGTATCAATTATTTGACTGCTAGTCAAATCAATATCCAAGCACGGGAAAAATCAGTTGGCACTCGTACAGATGGTGATACGACAGATAATCTGCCTATCGAATTAGTCGTAGTCAAAAAAGGGTTGTCGGTCTTTGCTCCTAAAGAAGAGCAAAAATGATGTGCTAGAGGTGGAGGAAAACACGTATGGAAGCTTTACTACACAATCCTTTGTGGTTTTATTTAGTGATTGTCAATTTATATTTATTTTGTTTGATGGGTTACGATAAGTATCAAGCAAAAAAAGGCGGTTGGCGCGTTCCAGAAAATAATTTGATTTTTGTTAGTTTATTAGGCGGTGGAATTGGGGGATTAATTTCTCGTAAAGTATTCCATCATAAAACGAGAAAAAAGAAATTTACAGTAGGATTTGTACTGGGTGTATTGGTGGATTTACTGTTTATTTATTTTTTTCATTAAGGAGTAATTGATGGCGACAAAAGGTGCAAAAACGAAAATAGCGTTAAATCTATTCTTATTGATTGGAATTTTTGCCATTATTTATTATTTGATCAACCAATCTTTTGCAGATATTTTCGCTGAATTGCTGTCTACAAGCTTTATCGTTCTGGTAGCGTCATTCTTGTTAGGAACGATCTATCAGGTGGCAGAAGGTCGTTCGATCAAAGAGATTGCCCAGCCGTTCGAACCAACATTTTCCACTTGGGATGGTTTTTGGACGTCTTGCTATATTGCATTTTATCGAATCGTTTCATTTGGAACGGGAACTTTGATTTCAGAAATTTATTTTTATAATAAAAAAGGAATGAAATACTCACAAGGTGCAGGTGTCACTGCGTTGCATATGATTATGTATAAATTAGCCGTGATTACCTATGCGATCATTGGTTTGATCATCCAGTTCTCTTTATTTTATTCCAAAGGACCAAACATGATTTGGTTCATTATTGCTGGCATTATTTTAACTGGGCTGATCATTGCCTTTTTATTGATGGTCTCAATGAGTCTGAATCTACAAATTTTCTTTGTGAGTATCTCAAACAAACTGTTTCGAAGTGAACGCATCAGAAGTTGGGTAGATACATGTAATACACAAATCTATTCGTTGAGAGAAACTGTCCAGACAATTGTCAAAGATCGAACAGCTCTATTACGCATCTATTTTTGGAATATGGTCAAACTTATTTTTTGGTATATCATGCCCTATCTCTTTTTGGTTGAAAACCATCCCACGATCGACTTTCTCTTGACCTTTTCATTTATCAGTTTTGCGGTAGTTTTATCTGGTGTCATCCCTACCCCAGCTGGAATCGGTTCATTTGAATTTGTCTATCTATTGTTATTCAGACCACTTGTGGGAACCGTAGATGCTTTTTCTTCTTTATTACTGTATCGGTTTAGCTCATTTATCTTACCTTTTATTTATGGGTTATTCTACGTGATTGCTGATCGTCGAAGGGTAATAAAACAAGAGATCCAAGATGTAAAAAACAACAAAAAAGAATCAAATTGATTATTACAGCGATTGTATAGAGTCATTTTATTAAATCTAAAACACAACAGTAAGTCCATCCAAGAGGCCTCTGTTGTGTTTTTTTTGTCATTTGTTTTCGATAAAATAAGTAAGGTTATCTTTTGACCAAGACTGACCAAAGAGGTATAATGATTATTGGAACGAGATGTATCATATTGAATATTGAAATTTTATATTCAGGAGGTAAGTAAAATGAACATTGAAAAAATGACAACCACGCTTCAAGAAGCGATCGCTGAAGCGCAACAAATTGCTGTCACAAGAAAACATCAAGAAATTGATATTGCGCATTTGTGGAAGATTTTTTTACAACCAAACCATTTTGGGCGCAATCTATACACTGATGCGGGAATGGATGTTGATACGTTTGAAAAGGAAGTAGATCGTGTATTAGATGAATATCCCACAGTTTCAGGAGGAAACGTCCAATATGGTCAGAATCTAAGTCAAAATCTATTCCGTTTATTGAATGAAGCTGACCAGTTAAGAGAAAGTTTTGGCGATGAATTTCTTTCAACAGAGATCGTAATTTTAGCCTTAATGAAATTGAAAAATTATCCATTGACGGTTTATTTGACCAAAAATGGTTTATCAGAAAAAGAGTTACGTAAAAATATCGAAGACATGAGAGGAGGAGAAAAGGTGACATCTAAAAATCAAGAAGAACAATACAAAGCATTAGAAAAATACGGCGTTGATCTTGTTCAACAAGTCAGAAGCGGGAAAATGGATCCAATCATTGGACGTGATGAAGAAATTCGGGATGTTATCCGTATCTTATCTCGTAAAACCAAGAATAATCCAGTATTGATTGGTGAACCTGGTGTCGGTAAAACAGCAATTGTAGAAGGGTTAGCACAACGTATCGTACGAAAAGATGTGCCAGAAAACTTAAAAGATAAAACGATCTTTTCATTAGACATGGGGGCATTGATTGCTGGTGCTAAATTCCGTGGTGAATTTGAGGAACGATTAAAAGCTGTGCTGAAAGAAGTCAAGAAAAGTGATGGACGAATCATCTTATTTATTGATGAAATCCATAATATCGTTGGTGCAGGGAAAACTGAAGGCAGCATGGATGCTGGAAATTTATTGAAACCAATGCTTGCTCGAGGTGAATTGCATTTAATCGGTGCTACTACATTAGATGAATATCGTCAATATATGGAAAAAGATAAAGCATTAGAACGACGTTTCCAAAAAGTCTTAGTCAAAGAACCGACAGTAGAAGATACAATCAGTATCTTACGAGGATTGAAAGAACGTTTTGAGATTCATCATGGAGTCAACATTCATGATAATGCATTAGTCGCTGCTGCAACTTTATCTGACCGTTATATCACAGACCGCTTTTTACCAGATAAAGCAATTGATTTGATCGATGAAGCAAGTGCAACGATCCGAGTAGAAATGAACTCTATGCCGACTGAGCTAGACCAAGTGACTCGTCGCTTGATGCAATTAGAGATCGAAGAAGCAGCATTGAAAAAAGAATCCGACGATGCAAGTAAAAAACGTTTGAAAAATCTACAAGAAGAGTTAGCTGATCTTCGTGAAGAAGCAAACTCGATGAAAATGCAATGGGAAACAGAAAAACAAGAAGTCAATAGCGTTTCTTCTAAACGTGCGGAAATCGATAAAGCCAAACATGAATTAGAAGATGCAGAAAACAACTATGATTTAGAACGGGCTGCCGTCCTAAGACATGGAACGATTCCTCAATTAGAAAAAGAATTAAAGGAATTGGAAGCAAAAGCTAAAGACAGTGAAATCAAAATGGTTCAAGAATCAGTCACTGAAAACGAAATTGCGCAAGTGGTTGGACGTTTAACTGGTATCCCAGTCACAAAATTAGTGGAAGGGGAACGAGAAAAACTAATCAAGCTCAACGAAACATTGCATAAACGTGTGATTGGACAAGATGAAGCAGTAGATGCAGTCAGTGATGCGGTCATTCGCTCTCGAGCAGGATTGCAAGATCCAAACCGCCCACTAGGTTCTTTCTTATTCTTAGGACCAACCGGAGTTGGGAAAACAGAATTAGCGAAAGCTTTAGCAGAAAACTTATTTGATTCTGAAGAGCACATGGTGCGGATCGATATGAGTGAGTATATGGAGAAACATGCCGTATCTCGTTTGGTTGGGGCTCCTCCAGGCTATGTTGGCTATGAAGAAGGCGGACAATTGACGGAAGCCGTTCGCAGAAATCCTTATACGATCGTTTTACTCGATGAAATCGAAAAAGCCCATCCAGATGTCTTTAATATCTTGTTACAAGTATTAGATGATGGACGGTTAACTGATTCTAAAGGACGTGTGGTTGACTTCAAAAATACCGTTCTTATCATGACCAGCAACATTGGTTCTCAACTGTTATTAGAAGGAGTGTCAGCAGATGGCACTATCCCTGAAGAAGTGGAAGAACAAGTAAGAACGATCCTTCGAGGTCATTTCAAACCAGAATTCTTAAATCGAATCGATGATACGATTTTATTCACACCATTAAGTCTTGAAAATGTGAAAGGAATCGTTGATAAAATGGTGGCACAATTGGCAAAACGATTGGATTATCAAGAAATTCATCTAACAATCAGCGACGAAGCCAAAACATGGATCGCTGAAAATGCCTACGAACCAGCATACGGGGCTCGACCATTGAAACGCTTTATTACGAAAGAAGTAGAAACACCATTAGCCAAAGAAATCGTAGCAGGACACGTCTTACCAAAATCTAAAGTAACGATTACCTTGCTAGCAGAGAAACTTCATTTCCAAACGGAAGAACTTGAAGACACGGAAGAGTAAAGAAACGGTGAACTTTCACAAGGAAACGTGTGTTGACGAGCACTAGAATCGATCAAATTTCAAGTTGAGTCACACACCATCTCAGCTCTCAAAAAAATAAAACAATAAAGTTAGGTCAACAACCTAGCTTTATTGTTTTTTTGTAATTTGGTCATGAGTCTGAAAAAATCATTCATAAAATAAGTTGATCTCAATCGTTATTTCCAAGTTCATCTACTCATAAGGTAATGTTTTTATTCCCCATATAAATAGGAGTAGTCAGGTAAATATCTTCTTTGTTCCCATCATTTCAACCCTTGTCACTAAGTACAATTTTCATTGGGAATGGTAACAAAATAACCGTAAGGGTTGATGATAAGAAATAAGTGGGTGAGACAAAATGAGATGCTACCTAACCATTGACGTTTTCACGCACCATTTTTAGGAAGCATCTCACTTTTGTCACAATTCTTTAATGTGATATTTTTTTTGCTCTATTTCAAAATTTTCAACCGATAATTTTCAAAATAATCACGATTGTTTCTTCCTTGGGTCCAAGCAAAGATTCCCATGACCAATGCACCAATCGTATTTGTGAATAAATCACCCATCGTGTCCATCAAAGCAGCTCGTCCGACAAATAAGGTGCCATCTGAAGCGGCAAACCGTTGGAGATTCATTCCTAAGAATTGATCACAGAGAAATTCCCAAAATTCCCAGAACACGCCACAGAGGCCAGCAAAGGCAAAACCAAACAGTAAAAACAACCATGGACTAGTCTTCGCAATTGGTGCATCTTTCAATAATAAGCCGATCAATCCGTAACCTAGGGCAGTCAACACCATAGGACTAACGGCGTGTAAAATTTTATCCCAGAATGAAATGATACTGATCAAATGCATACCGGTACCTAAGAACACGGAGATAAACAAGAAAAACCAATAAAATAAAACAATGGCATCTGGAACGTATAATTTTGCGATCTTTCTAACGATCTGAGGGAGAAAAATCAATAGAATCCCAGTTAAAGATTCGATGATGAAAGTAACTCCCTGAGTAGTTGAATATTTTTTAGTAATAAATTCATAAAGGTTATAACAAACCACAAACACACCAAAAGCAACAAGTGCAAGTTGGATTTTTTTCATTGTCTTATTCATGGCTCAAACCTCCATCTAAGTAAGTCTTTACTTGACTGAGTAACGCTTCTTCACTAGTTACGAGAGCACCATTTAGCTTGATTAACCCAATTGTATAAAGATTTAAATAATGGAATTGGTTTTCAGCTACTTCTTGTAAAGCAGCAATTTTTTGCGGGTGGGTACCGCCTTGTTGCCGACTATCTGTATACAATCCAATGACAGGAATCCCTTTAGCATAGGCAACACCAATTTCGGATGCAACACCAGGATCAATGGTCAAACCATCTAATAGTGCAATCATCAAATCACTTTCCAACACCTTTTCTGTATCGGCTAAAGCAATCATCTGACTATCAGCATAGGCTGTTTTATCATTGATCGCTTCGTTTTCTTGCGGAAGATAAATGGTTAATTCATTGGAAAGACTCCTGATTTCTTCTACAAGTTTCGCATTATATAATAAGTCACTTTTCGCAAAAAGCGGGGCAGCAAAATAAATATTCATTTTCATCGTCCTTTTCTTAGAAATAGTCACTGAAATAAGCTTCCATATTTGGAAGAATCAATTCAAGTGTTTTAAGTGTTTCATCATCTGTTTTGATTCGTTCGATCCTTGCAAGATAAGAAGGGCGACGATAATTCATCATCAAACAACTTAATGTTTGAATGGACAACTGAACCGATTGTCCGACAGGTTCGTCCACGACATCCAATTGTCCGTCTTCGTTCCAGACCAACCCAAAAACACCATTGTTCCATGAGGCGATAGGGTCCTCGACAACAAAGTGGAAAGGTTTCGCAGTAGAAACGAAGGGGAATTGCTTCAGAAACTCTTTGACATCTACGATTCTCGCCATGTAATAAGGCTCGATCTGTTCTTTTATTTGACTATCTTCAATCAAGAAAGCCAGTGGCTCATTTTTGTAGATGTCACCGTGAACCCAGTAAACCATTGAAAAGTGTGCTGAAATAAAATTCCATAGACCATTCCGAGCTTCTTGATTCAAGTAAAACATCTCTTTAACATGGAAAATTTCTTCAGCGACCCAATAAAATAAAACACCAATTGGTTCATGCTCTTTCGTATAGTAGATCGCAGCTGTCCGTTCCTCTTTATTTTCAAAGCGCCAATATTCTTCCCAATGAAATTGGCTACGAAACAAAGCACCGTGATTTTGAGCCGCAAATTTCTGATACACTCGGTAAACATCTGGATGATCTACTGGTAATCGTTCAACCATTCCATCCACAGGAACATTCTTCGGTAATTGGGTATCACGAATTTTAAATGTCAACTTATCAGACATGATTTCCCAACCCTTGCGTCGATAATAAGGCACGCTATAGGGATAAAGATAAGAGATCCATTGTTTGTTTTTACGCATATTATCTAACGCAACCAAGATCAAATCTTGCATCAATCCATGATTTGCATATTCAGGATACGTTCCGACACCGGTAACGCCCCCCATTTTGTAGGGTTTACCGTGGATGTTGACTTCACATGGATAGATCGCAATTTGAGAAATCAATTTGTTATGGTGGAACCAGCCAAATACTTCCGATAGTTCCAAAATTGGGCGCTTGGAGCGAATAAATGCCCCTTTGCTTTCAAAACCACTTTCTTCGATGTCTGCTTCTGTTACTTGAAAGACATAAGACAATAACTCATTGAATTGATCAACATCTTTTTCAGTAACAGGTTTTAATTCAAGATTTTCTCTGAAATCTTTTTCATCCATTCTTTCATCTCCAATTATTTACTTGTTATTAGTATAGCAAATTTTCATAAAAAAAACTTCTAAAGCTGACTAGGTAAAAAGTCTTTAAATTCATGCTTTTCATTGATATAATGAGAGGTGCTGATTAAACGAAAAGAGGAGACGCTATGGATATAAAAAAAATGAAACAACGACAAGAGCAAATTCGAAATTTTTCGATCATTGCTCATATCGACCATGGAAAATCAACGCTGGCCGATCGTATTCTGGAAAAGACGAACACTGTGACGTCTCGTGAAATGCAGGATCAGCTATTAGACTCAATGGATCTAGAGCGTGAACGTGGAATCACGATTAAATTAAATGCTGTCGAATTGAATTATACAGCCAAAAATGGCGAAACCTATATCTTCCATCTAATCGACACCCCTGGGCACGTCGATTTCACTTATGAAGTATCAAGGAGTTTAGCAGCCTGTGAAGGTGCGGTATTAGTAGTTGATGCGGCACAGGGAATCGAGGCTCAAACATTAGCAAATGTTTACTTAGCTTTGGATAATGATCTGGAAATTTTGCCAGTCATCAATAAAATCGATCTTCCAGCTGCTGATCCAGAACGTGTACGTCAAGAAATCGAAGATGTTATCGGGATCGATGCTAGTGAAGCGGTACTTGCTAGTGCCAAAGCAGGAATTGGGATTGAAGAAATACTTGAACAAATCGTTGAATATGTACCAGCCCCATCTGGCGACCTGGATGCCCCTTTGAAAGCATTGATCTTTGATTCCGTGTACGATAGTTATCGAGGAGTCGTTCTGAATGTTCGAATCACAGACGGTATGGTCAAACCAGGCGATAAAATCAAACTGATGAGTAACGGCAAAACATTTGATGTGACAGAAGTAGGAGTCTTTTCACCAAAAGCTGTTGCTAGAGACTTCTTGATGGTCGGTGATGTAGGGTATATCACGGCAAGCATCAAAACGGTCCAAGACACACGAGTAGGGGACACAGTTACGTTGGCAGATAATCCAGCAGAAGAAGCGCTACCTGGATACCGTAAAATGAATCCAATGGTTTACTGTGGATTATATCCAATTGATACTTCCCGCTACAATGATCTGCGTGAAGCACTTGAAAAATTACAACTAAACGACGCAGCACTACAGTTTGAACCTGAAACCTCACAAGCCCTTGGCTTTGGCTTCCGTTGTGGATTCTTAGGTTTATTACACATGGATGTAGTCCAAGAACGTTTGGAACGTGAGTTCAACTTAGAGTTGATCACAACGGCACCTTCTGTAATCTATCATGTGAATAAAACAGATGGGTCTATGACAGTCGTCGATAATCCAGCAGATTTTCCAGAACCAGTAACGATCCAAGATGTTGAAGAACCTTTTGTGAAGGCACAAATCATGGTTCCAAATGATTTCGTTGGTGCAGTGATGGAATTATCCCAAAGAAAACGTGGAGAATTCATCACAATGGATTATTTAGATGATTATCGAGTGAATGTCGTTTATAATATTCCGCTTTCTGAAATCGTTTTTGACTTTTTCGATAAACTAAAATCCAGTACGAAAGGTTATGCTTCCTTGGATTATGAAATGTCCGGTTATCAAAAGAGCAAGTTAGTAAAAATGGATATTTTATTAAATGGAGAAAAAGTCGATGCGTTAAGTTTCATCGTTCACCGAGACTTTGCTTACGAACGAGGAAAAGCAATCGTTGAAAAACTGAAAAAACTAATTCCACGTCAA
This sequence comes from Enterococcus sp. AZ078, assembly GCF_051714985.1. NCBI lineage: Bacteria > Bacillati > Bacillota > Bacilli > Lactobacillales > Enterococcaceae > Enterococcus > Enterococcus sp. AZ078. Next base: position 1,612,980 of record NZ_JBIOSW010000001.1, on the reverse strand, counting down.
CAATTTGAAGTGCCGATCCAAGCAGCTATCGGACAAAAAATCGTTGCTCGTTCAGATATCAAAGCATTACGTAAAAACGTCTTAGCAAAATGTTATGGTGGAGATGTCTCACGTAAACGTAAACTTCTTGAAAAACAAAAAGAAGGAAAGAAACGAATGAAACAAATCGGTAGCGTCGAAGTCCCACAAGAAGCCTTCATGGCTGTTCTGAAAATGGATGAGGACGAACCGAAGAAATAACAAAGGGTCTAGCCATTGAGCTAGACCTTTTTTATCTGTTTTTCCCACAGTTTTCCCAGGCTCTTTGTCAAATGTTGTTGGTAAAGAGAAATCTTAGAATAATTTGGGGCAGAAAGAAGAAAAACTTCTTTCTGTTCTTTTTATTTGGTTAAAATAGTTTTACCGTGTCGAATCATCATCCGTCGTTTGAAATGATAAAAATTTCGAAACCCATAAGCATTGCGTTTTAATACTTTAATATGGTTGTTTAAACATTCTAGTGGTCCGTTTGAATAACTGTAGCGGAGGGAATTTTGGATTTGTGGCAGAAACTTTTTAAATGTTCGCAAAGTTGTCGCATAAGTTTGAGGTAGCTGGCTGACTTCTCTGGATAAACAGTCCTCAAATAGTGAATGATCTCTTTTCTTTTTAAGATTGATGACATCTATTCAGAGCTACTTGAAAGAGTAGCTTTTTTAGTTGCTTTTGATTAATCTATTTTATAAAAAATAGATTGCATTTCTATTCTGCCATTTTTGGTTAAATATAATGTTTTTTATTATTAGGTAATATTTTTTATATTATATATAACAAAAACAAATAAAAAAACTTAGTTTAATAGATTATAATTATAATGTGCTACAAGATATTACATGTTGTATTCGCATTATTCAGGTTAAACTATGTAGCACAAAATAAATTTCGTAGTAACTACGATCAACCTCACAAAGATCTCCTGTATTTTACTGCGATTTATTATCTATGAGACTACTCATAAGAGTAGTCTTTACATAAAAAACTAATAAAGAAGGTATCACTATGTATTATGTAGAAGTACAAACACGAGGAGTAAAAAACTAACAATATGTCAAAAGTGTAATCAATAATTATCCACTATTAGGATCATGGAAAGAGGCTGAACCATTTTCAAAAGAATGTGCATTGCAAATAAAATCAGTTTTAGAACAAGAATTAATTTGTGGAAAAGCAATAGTCAATATAGTAGAAAAGTAAAATTTATTAAAGTTTTAAGTAAATGATGTAATATTGTAATTAGTGGCGTTAGTCGTTTATTTTCAAATTTTTCATCCTTTAATTAATCATTCTAAATATTTACTCCAAATTTTGTATTAAAAAGTGTATCAAGCAGTTATCCTTGTGTTACCATTGCATCCGTGTTATAGTAATTAAGTAATCTAATTTGAAACGTAATCTGAGCGATATATTCACACTATAAAAACTCCTTTTACCAAGTAATATTAATTGCAACAAAACACGTATTATATACGTATTAGGAGGAAATATATATGAATAACGGTACAGTAAAATGGTTTAACTCAGATAAAGGTTTTGGATTTATCACTGGTGAAGATGGAAATGACGTATTTGCACACTTCTCAGCTATCCAAGGCGATGGATTCAAAACATTAGACGAAGGTCAAGCTGTTTCATATGATATTGAAGAAGGACAACGTGGTCCTCAAGCAGTAAATATTGTAAAATAATGTTGAACTTTAACCATCTCAATCGAGATGGTTTTTTTTATATTATGGCTCATAAGCATCCGGTCGTATAATCGAGTCTTACAAGGTAAAAAATATTCTATTAAAGAAATAATTTCGCCATTTTTTCGCCCCTTTATAAAATATCCATTATTATTATATGAGTATCAGCAAGTATTAAATAATAGGCTCTTGCTTAATATGAAAGTTGGTATAATAGGATTTATAATGATGTATAGATATTAGAAAAACTTTGTGAATAACACAATCTTATAGGAAGCCTTCATGGCTGTTCTGAAAATGGATGAGGATAAACCGAAAAAATAGCAAAGCAGCCTGGGACAAAACTTGTCTCAGGCTCTTTTAGTATCTCTAAAACGAATAAACGGTGAGACAAAAGCAGCATCTTCGGAAATAAGCCGAAATTTACCAAAAATTTGAGAAGCAATTTTCGGAAATTCCTTCTTATTTCTTGATGCTAAACACTTTTGTCTCAACCTCTTTTTTATCTGTTTTTCCCACGGTTTTCCCACATGTGAAAGGGAAGGATCAAAGGCATTATCCTGTAGCATTTTTTCAAAAATATCAAAGGAATCAATATTTTTTCAATAAAATCACAAAAATAGAATAGGATATATAGGAGGAAAGAATAAGGAGAGCGATCTTTTCGAGAGGAGGATGAACCGAAGAAATAGTAGTGTTTGTTTGAAAATAGTGTAAAAATTAGACCATGTTTACATGGATTTGCCACTGGTGTTTTTTTGGTGACAAACCTCAAGCGTTCTTTCTAAGCTCAACCGTTTCATTTTAAAAAAGAAAAATGTTTAACCTTTGATTTTTACCTTAGATGAACCACTAAAGCATTAATTAGACATAGTAAGGCAGGCAACAATTCTGTGCAAGGTATGATTGTATGTACCTAACCAAAGAAGAGAAAAGTAGGTGAGGTAGCTGAATAAAACGGATGTCCCACTTAAGAAGAAACGTCCAAGTTATTCTCTAGGTGATGAGATGATAGGGAAGCTCGAATGACTTTATGAACAGGATAAAAAAAACTGAATAAGCGTATCTATCCTTCTGATACATTAACGAAAATTATTAATGATGTGATATGAAGTAAGAAAAGCTTTTGAAAATTGAAAACAGCAGTAAGGGGAGGAGACACAACAGGCATTTATTTAGAAAAAAGATAATCAACTAGTGATTATCTTTTAGAAAGTTACCAATTAATTTGAGGACACTGCTAGAAAATAAGATAAGAGCAAATCCCAAAATATTTATGAAAAGGTTGAAATCAAAAAAAATAGCATTAAGTATAACAAGAATCATTCCGGTGTATACCAATATATTAGTGTTAAGTTTGCTGAGAAGTGTCATGTTTTTTCCTCCCTATCACTTTAAAAAAAGTGTATCTCTTATTAAATTTATAGTCAATGCTCAGTGAGTAATGTAATTAAATAATCGATAAAATAGGGGAATAAGAATCAAAATTGAAAGACGGATTTTATAAAAGTGCATACAGAATTGGGGGATTGGTAGCAGATCTTCCAACTAAAAATTCTAAACAACACAGAAAGTAAAAGTTGGTGATAAGAGTCGCTGTATTCCAAGAAAAGATTTCCCTTGGATTTTCTCATTTGTTGGTGAAGTAAAAAAAATAGATGCCTATTCTGCAATGGTAAAAATCATATCTACTCATGTAGAAGATGTTCATTTAGTTAATGTTTACAGAGTAAGAACGATTATTCCTATGGAAATAATCGGGGTGTTAAAGACCTGAAAAAAATCAAAAGTTCGTTTGATATTATAAGAGATTTATTAGGATGTACTTTTATTCTTGCTCTCATTCTTATGTTTGTGAGGATTTAATGAAACTAGTGTCGAATTCTCAAAGAATGGATTATAAAACCAGAAGCTGTTGAAGCCTACTATACAGGCTTCAACAGCTTCTAGCTATTATTTTTCACAAATAAAAATAATTCTTTGAGTAGATCATTTTGGATTTTTTCATTTCTAGCAACTACAATATTTTGTTCGTCATTATCATTTTCTAAATCCATGATTTTGATATGGTACTTATCTTCTAAAGTTCCGTCATTCATTCCGGAATATAAGAAAGCCAATCCTTCTCCCGTTGATACCTTTGATAGTCCTTCGTCAAGAGATTTCACGTAGGCATTTGCTTTTACATTGAATCCATGTTTAACAAACTGATTAACGACATAATCAACAATCATAGGGGAGTGTTTTCTTTCCAGTAAAACAAAGGTTTCTTGACTCAATTCTTCAAAGTATAATTTGTTTTTAGCGCTTAGTGGATGACGAATAGGCAAAGCAAGCTGTAAATGATTCTGAATAAATACGAATGTATCGATATTATTTGTGTGTTTAAAATAAGGTGATAAATTAAACACTAAATCATATTGATCATTTAAGAGCCCCTCTGTCAAATTCATCGGTGTATCTTGCTTTATCAAAAATTTAATGGTTGGATGACTTATTTTGAACTGTTCAAACAGTTCATACATTTTACCCATATTAAAGCTTGAGGGATAACCGATTTTTAATAATTGAGCAGATTTACGTGTTTCTATTTGCTGATCAAACATGTGTGTCAGATAATCTACTCGTCTTAAAACATCGGTTGCTTCACGTAAGAACTGTTCACCGGCACTTGATAATGTAAGGGTATGTGTGTGCCGAATGAACAATGCAATACCTAATTCAGCTTCTAACTCTTGTATTCGCCTGCTTAAAGTAGGTTGAGACACATACAATTTTTGTGCAGCTCTTGTAAAACTACCTTCAGCAGCAACTTCAACAAAGAATCTTAAGGTTGATAACTTCATAATGACTCCATTCTGGTAAAGATACTATGGTAGTCTTAGTATAAAGTTAACACGTCAGTTTCACAAGTTTTTCTAAGAATTGTTTGAAGTTTGCATAACAGGTAATTGTAGATAAGAAGCATACTCACCGCCGGTATGGAGAATATGTGCTCCTTTATTATCCGGTATACAGCCAGGTGTTCCAGGCATTACTGATCCGAGCTCATCTTTGGTGCTTATAACGATTCGTAAAGTCTCGCCAGCTTGGTAAGAAAGGCCAATTGGACTTAAACTGATATCCAAATCAACAATTTCTTTTGGAGACAGTTTTTCAACTCGGTCAAAGCTGTAAGCAGGGATTTCATCAGTCGCTTGACTATCAAGATGGCGCATGGATGCACGTAGTCGACCCCAAGCACCTTTATATCTCAACGCAGAAGCACCTTCTTGCGTAAAATCTTGAAGGGCAGCACCATGATTAGGAACTACAAATTCACTTAAAACATTTCCGAATGTATCCAATTTTTGAACCCATACAAAAACATCCATATCATCATAACCATCGACCTCAATGAAGAGTTTCACTTTCGGATAGCCAACAAAGTGGGTTTCTTTATCAAAGGTCATCTGGAAAGAAGTACGACCAGGTAGATTATCTGCTAGATATTTGACAGGAAGGTCTGTAGGTTCAGGTGTTTCTTGTAAAGAACGAAATTGTCCATTCATGTAATAGCGTTTATTTTCGCTAGTTGCCGGTGGGAAAGATTCTGCTGGAATATCTGTTTGGTTTCCACCTTGAAGATCTAGAAGAGAATAGCGCACAGTTGGAGTGTCTGGCCAGCCATTTTCTTTTCCCAGTAAATAATAATCAAAGAATCGGCGCAACTCTTCAGTATTGCTTTCATCATAATAGTATGGCCATTCTTGACGATCATGGATACGAAGCCACTTTTCTTTCGATCCTAAAGAACGCCATGAGCGGAAGGTTCCTATTGTATGCAAAGTATTTGAATAACTTGCAATAACAAAAGCTGGCACGATGATTTTACTTGGATCAGCTACTTTGTCTTGCCAAAGTGCAGCATTTGCTAATGGATAAGCAGTCATTTCTTTTGTTAAATCTTCGCGTTTCGCACCTGTTGCGCTAACATGATTGACTTGTAATCGTTCAATAAAATTTTTATCAGGAATTCCGCCAATAAAAGCCAAATCACGATATCCGTCAGCAAGCCCTTCAGTAGGATTGATACAAGTTAAGTGTGGAGGCTGTTCGGCAGCAATATACCATTGCGAAAAAGCTAGATAGGACGTTCCTGTCAGGGCTGTTTTTCCATTACTCCAAGATTGAGAAGCCAGCCATTCAATCAAATCATAGCCATCTTCTGCTTCTTGAGAGCCAATCATCGTAGTATCGCCTTCACTATGAGCGATACCACGCATATCAGGATTACAAACAGCGTATCCGTGCGTACACCAATAGGCTGGATCAGGTGCTTCAAACTTCGTTAAGCCAGAATTCCAATGATTGCCCATACCTAACATGTTGAATAGGTTTTTATAACGAGGTGCGGTTCCGGCACTTTTTCCATAAGGGCTCCAAGCAATCAGAACAGGTACTTTTTCATCAGTAATCGGTAAATAAATATCGGTATATATTGTCACCCCATCACGTAGTTTGACAGGGACATCCTTCAACATTTTGATATCACAAGATAATGGCTTGAATCCTTCTGCGATCAGTTGTCCTTTCTCTAAAGTTATTTCTTTTGTCTCAAAAGGACTAAGGACACCGTGTTCAATCCCATTATCAATGTATTCGAATGATGGGCTAAAGCACATTTCTTCAGTAATTTTTGCAGTCATTTTTATTACCTCCAATTAAATAGTATGAATCAATTAAACTGTTTTAATTATAGGAGGTAGTATTTCAGAAGTAAAATTGTATTTTTGGATAGTCATCCACCAATTTTTTGTGTTATTCAAAAAATGAATAGATTCCCTAAAAATGTAACTAGCTAGTTAGATTCTGTAAAAAAGTCAATATATGAAAAGTTATTCTTTTCACTATGATTGATCCCACTAGTGAAAGAATAAATAGAGCAATGATCATTTTTCTCAAGCTGGGGTAGTTGATATCGTTATTTTGTAAATGCAAAAAAATCAGATGGATAAGTCCCCTTTTCTTGCAGATCTATACTAAGAAGACTGCTAGGTTATGTTAGAAGATAAAGCAAGAGTATCATAAATAGATTGATTGATAGAGTCAATCATTAATTGACGGAGTTGATAAAAATCATCTTTGCAACCGTCACTAGTTAAAAAAGATTTATTGATTCGTCCCAGTGACATGGAATTATTACCTGTTAGCAAACCGGAAATGATCAAACTAACGATCGATGGACGATTCGGTAATGCTATAAACAAGACGATTACTGGGATACTTTGATATAGCTGGCAAAGACGGTGTAATCAGCCATCGGTATAAGCAAGTATACTATCAGAAGGCATATGCAACACAATTCAATAATACATTGACCAAATCAAATGTGATCAAAGCATTACAAGGATTTTTTGAAGTCAAACAAGATGGTTTGCTCGGGCAGGATACAGTCAAAGCCTTACAGAGATGTTTAGGAGGGTGTGATCAGTCCTCTTGCAGATATAGTGACGTAGACTAGCAAAAAAATTATAAAAAAGCACTCATCCTTTAGTTGGTTGAGTGCTTTTTTTTGTTCATTAAGATATCCAACTAGACCATCAAGATTCTTTTCCACCGCTTCTGCCAATAAAAGCATCGTACCGATTTTGACATTTTTCCAATCATCGGAATTGTTTAAACGGGTTAGACTACTCGCTGTGATACCTGTTTTTTTACTGACTTGATAGTTGCTTTTGAAACCAAAGTCTTTTTTGTATTGATCAAACCAATTCATATTATCACCTACTTAAATTTATAAACTAGATATCTTAATCCACTGATAACTACCGCTATTATTGAAATAAATAAGAGCAAATTCACTATATGGTTCATAAAATTATGCTAGATTGAAACCGAAGAGGGGACCCCCTTGATACTTCTTTAGTTGACTTTCGTATTTTGTTTTCGTCTTGCTGTGTCAGAGCTGAGGAGTAGTTACGATATTGACTAGAGAAGCAATTCATTTTTCCAGCTTTTTTTCACCTCCTTAACTCTATTTATATCACACTATCAATAGTATCGGAATTCAATATTTTCCTTTAATAAAAAGATAAACAAGCCCGAAAAACAAGTTATTTATACAACTAGCTACTTGAAAGTGTAAAAAATAAGGAAAGGGTTTATAGAATCATAACCAGTATTCCTGTAAACAGAAGTAGATCTAAAAGCATGCGTGAACGTTTATTGGCGATTCAAGGTTTTATATTTTAGTAATTGATCGTAGTTTTATAGAAAAAAACACAAAAATGTCTCTTATCTAGGGCTTTTTATTTTGGACAAAATATTATAAATAATGTTACCCGAATGGTAGATTTTTCTGATTGTCATGGGAGAATGGATTTAGCTTTGTGACTTGAAAAATGACTCGTTAATTTCATATGAATTGATCGTAAACCAGTGTATGCTATAATCCAAAACGTTAACGAACAATGTCTTTTGAATGTTAAGAAAGTTAAAAATATTTAAATTGGTGGTGATTGAATGCAAACTTTTTTGACGAAAGCCTCCCAAAAAAAAGTGAAACTAATTCACTTTTTACTTGAAGCGGACAATGGGTATACGATGGATGAGATACAGCAATATATAGGAGGATCTGTTAAATCAATTTCTCTTTATATAAAGGAATTATCAGAGCTGTTTAAACAGTTTAATGGGAAAATTGTTTTACAAAATGAGAACAATCAGCGCTTTTGTATCCAAAAGGAAGAAGACTTTCCCATATATAGTATTTATCTTCCCTATTATAAAGAATCATATAATTACCAATTAATCGATTTTATGTTCAAATATCCCGAAAAAAGAATCGAAGACTTTGCAGAAAAACAATATACGAGTACATCTACCGTTTTTAGATATGCTAAATTATTAGTTCCTTACTTTAAAAGATACAAGATCGGTTTTCACTCGTTTAAACTGGAAATAGAAGCCGAAGAGATCAATATCAGAAGTTTTTATTACTATTTTTATTGGGAATCAACACGAGATGGTCACTGGCCCTTTTTGATTGATTGTGACAGGATCATGAAGTCTGTTCAATGTTTTGAAAAAACCTATGGATTTAAATTAGATGCTTTACAAACGAAAACGCTGAGTTTTTGGTTAGCGATTATACTTGAAAGAACTAAGAAGCAGATTATTTCACTAGATAAAGAGGTGAAATCAACAATCGAGAGTGATCCAAACTTTGAATTGGTCTCGATGTGGTTGAAAGAAAGCCAGTTGCTATTGCCAGACAATGAACGATATTTTCTATATCGGGTAATCTATGCTTTCGGTATTGTTGAGGGAAAGGAGTGCTATGAGCAACAAGCGGTGCGTGCTCATACAAAAAGTCAAAGTTTAGCCTATCGTTTAGTTGAATTGCTCAGTTGTTCGCTAAAAGAAGTCTTTGATTACGACTTTGATCGAAGGAACCAGAACCATTTGTTTAGCTTGATTGCGTTTTATGAAAGAAGCTGTTTTTTCTGGGGGAATCCCGATGTTTTTTTCAATAAATCATATATATCTGAAGTAGAAAAGCTGGATCCTCAAATTTGCCGAATGGTTCAGAAGTTTCATGACTCGATGATACAGATAGCTCCCAAAGAGTTATTACCCCATTTAAAGAACACGCACCAGCTGTTTTTAAATTATTACTATTTGCTGGATTATTATGGATTGTTACTCAAAAGTATTCAACCAATAAAAATTTTGCTCACGGATGATCTACATCGTCCTCATCGATTATGGTTAATGAATAAAATCAAAACATTGTTTAGTAATGTTTATGCTCTTTCTTTTTTTGATTCTGAAACCAAATTTGAAGAGGTTGATTTAGTAATCTCAAATTATTTCTTGGATACGAAAAATACACCGTTACTGTTAATGAAAAACATTCCGACAGAACGTAACTGGCGAAATCTTGAAAAGATCTTATATGAGTTGCATAGAGAAAGAGCTACAAACAAATAACTATTTTTTTTTAAACTTATCAACAATCAAAATTTTCAAGGGTTTATTTGTCAGAGTCTGAGACATAAAACTCACACTTTACTCTAAACGATGTTTAAGCATCAGCTCCTTGAAATAAGCCGAAGAATTCCAAAAATAGGAAAACTGTCTTTGGATTCTCCGGCTTTTTCTCAAATCTGGACATATCACGACCTCTTTTTAATTGAAAAATAGATTGAGTCAATCAGCACTTTTGGATTTGATCGAAAATGGCTTAGCTGAGAATAAGTCGAATTGGCACCTGTTTTCAATCAATTATTGCAGTATCAATAGGAAATCAAATGAGAGACGAAACGTTTTTCAAAAAAGTACTTCTAATTTTTTTCCAGATTCCGGAATTTTTTTACTGTTTTTTTCCTCATCAAGAAATGGAAGAATAGTTGTAGTCGCAATTGCAGACTAATTTTTATTAGGAGGAAGAGAATTATGAAGAAACAAGTTGTTAGTATAGCTGGACTTGCCTTATTGGCATTAGGGACATCTAGTTCCGTGGTTTGTGCAGCTGAAAATGAAGGACTAACAAGTCAAGTCACAAATAAAACAAATGTAACTTTGAAGGAAGGTTCGGGTAGTGATGTCCAGCCAGTGGTACCAGATGATACCCATGATGACGATCCAAGCACAGGAGCGAAAGGCTCATTGTCTATTCCTTTCGCATCAAACATTACTTTTGGTGAACAAGAAATCCAACAAGGAGATGCGGATTATTTTGCATTGAATAAAAAGCCATTTGTCCAAGTGAATGATACTCGTGGGGGAGCGAAAGGCTGGACATTAGGTGTATCTATCTCACCATTTACTTCAACAGATAAAGATTACTCGGAGTTGACAGGCGCACAGCTATCTTTAAGCAATGGTCAAGTAGTAACGAAAAACAACTCATCCAAAGCACCTCATTTGGTAGAGTCAAAAGATCATACATTTGTACTAAACGAAGTCAATCAAACCGTTATGTTGGCTCAACCAGGCGAAGGTGCAGGGGCTTTTGCTGCAGTATTCGAAGGAACAGATGGCAAGAACGAAAATGTGAAATTACATGTTCCCCGGGCAGGTGTGGAAGCAAAAAATTATACAGCTGAGATTACTTGGACGTTAAGCGATGCTCCAGTATAAATTTAGGCCGGGATGGGGCTGGATAGTCTCCATCCTTTTTATGACAAGTTTACTGTTTGCTTGCCACTCTGCCTCAGTTTTTGCTGAAAAAACAGAAGTGAACTTTGAAGCTAAGGCTGTCTTGCCAGAGAATCAACGTTCAGAAGTAAGCTATTATGATCTTAAAGTTGAGCCTAACCAGTCCCAAGAGTTGACGATAAAGCTTAAAAATACCAGCTCTGAAAAGATAAAAGTCAAAGTAGCAGCCAATAATGCGACTACCAATAAAAATGGGGTGCTAGATTATTCACAACATGATCAAAAATTATTAGGTGGTCCTTCTTTAGAAGAACTGATTTCAGGTCCTCAAACAGTTGAACTGAATCCGAATGAAGAAAAAGATGTCGTGTTTCAATTAAAGATTCCGTCAACTGGATTTGAGGGGACGATTCTGGGTGGTTTTTATTGCTATGAAGAAAAGAATAAGGCAGAGGACCAACCAACTGGATTTAGCTTAGCAAATAAATTTGCGTATACAATTGGTATCCAACTCCAATGTTCAGACAAAAAAATTGCTCCTGAACTAAAACTCTTGGAGGCAAAGCCAGGATTAGATAATGGTTATTTAACAGTCTATGCAAAATTGGCAAATCCACAACCAATGATTATGAGTCAATTGGATCTTCATGCTTTCATCACAAAAAAGAAACAGAAAGAAGTACTGCACGATGTTAGTAAGCTGGTTTCTTTAGCACCACGAAGTACCTTCAAATTACCGATTAGTTGGGAAAATGAACCTTTAAAAAAAGGAGAGTATACGTTAACTACCGTTTTGAAAGAAAAGTCGGGGAAAGTTTGGACGTTGAAAAAAGACTTTACGGTAAAAGGAAAAGATGAAAGTCTTAACAACAAAACGGTAAAGCTTAAAAAATCGAAGAACAATAACTACCAATACTTATATGGGGGGCTAATTGTTTGCTTACTCATTATTGGCTTGTTACTGTGGCATATTACAAAATTGCGAAGGAATAAAGGAAATTAAAGGAAGTGGCACATTGATGAAAAAACGCTGGCTCAATATACTCTTACTGGCTTTCTTAGTTGTTTTCCCACGAATTGGTTTAGCTGATAGCCAGGTCAATAGTCAGGTAGGGATTCGTTTTTACCAACCAACGAGTGCGCACCAAATTGTCCCGATGGAAAAAGTTCTTAATCCAAATGAGAGAAATAGACCAGTTACTGATGGACAAGCGAAGTCTGAAGAAGTTGGAAAAATAAAAATGTATCCCAAAACAAACCAATCTAACCATCATTTATATCTCTTTATTGGTGTAGCTCTATTGACTTTAATCATCCTGTATTGGTGTAAAAAGAGAAAGAAATTTGTTCGTAAGTTTAATAAAATTTGGTTACTTCCTTTTTTGTTAGGGTTGATTGGCATATTTCCAAAAGAAGTTCGAGCAGCTGGAAGTATTACAAATCTTCCGTATTTCAGATATGCAAATACGATAGAAACTCCCGCCAATAACACATTTATGATGCATTATGGTAGTTTTACAACTGTGGAACAAGTTAAAGGTCAGTATTCTGGGAATTGGCTGGTTGTCAATCAGGAGAATCCAGAAAGTAGTGCGTTGATCAAAAATGTTGGCTTTTTCAATGGGAAACCAGTAGATGTTAAAATAATAATGAAAAAAAAGGATGGACAAGCAGGAGGAGAGATCGGTATTGGCAATCCAAAAAGTTTTTTAGATATCGATATCTCTGGCGAAGTCTTTCTTACTTATGAATTTTTCGATCAAACGGGGAATGCCTTTCCAATTGAAACTTCTTTTAATTATTTTGGGATCAATCGAAACAAGTATATCGGCTATAATCATATCGGTAAGGTGGCAAAATATCTTGTTGCGAATAATCCAACAGATATCAGTTACCATACGTGGAGTGATGATCATTCTTTCTGGACGTATTTTGAAAATAATTTTTCGAAACCATGGGGGCATCCTACACAAGAGTTCCAGATTATCACTAAACCAGTAACTAAAATAGAAACGGTTGTTAAAAACTTAGATAATACGCCATCCTCTCTCATGTATGAAACAGATTTTTTGGCTAGTCCAGAGTTTCCTGCTGCTGAAGCAGTGGATAAGCGTTTTGATAAGGAACAACAAAAGGTTACTTTAAATGCGATGCAAACCATACCGAATGTGGGACATGGGAATAAAATGAAAGATTTATCTGTGGCTTTTTCATTGGATGATGTGACAGCTCACTCACAATATAAGATTAAAGATTTTAATGTAGTGAAGTTTGATGGGACGGACATTAGTGATCTTTTTGTGGGGAATCAAAAAGAGGATCACTCCTATCAACTAACGTTAAAAGACCCTAACAATGAAAATCTTTATGATACAGTTTTGAATTATCAACTTAATCTTGAGTGGATTGGGAGTAAGCAAAATCCGGTAGATAAAACGAATTTGAAAGAAGGCTATTTAAACATTCCTTTCACTGTTACTACACAGATTAATCACAAACAGAAAGGAACGAGTTCTGCCTATTCTTCTGTATACTACGTGGGGAAGGTCATACTGAATTACTTGGATGAAAATAACCAACAACTTTCTGATCCTAAAATCATTTCAGGAATCATAACAGATTCTTTTGATCTATTACAAGAATATCCAGAATTGAACGGATATTATCCAGTCAAGGAAATAGTGGAAAGGGATCAAGGAATCTTTACTCCAGAAGAACAGCAATTCGTTCATCATTATAAGAAAGGTTCGCCAATTGAATTTACTTTGATGCCTAAAGAAAATCCTTTACTGTTTTCTCGTTTCTCAAAAACCAGAGAGGTGACGATTCATATTTCTTGTGAAGAGAAACAGAATTTATCATTTATGGCGAAATGTGGAGATGAAGTCTTAAGGTTAAAGGACTATCCAAGTTCCGAAAACGAGATCCAAGATAAAGTGAATGTTCAGCTTCCTGAAAATTGGTTGAACAAGGAAGTTGCTTTTTATATGGAAAACGAAAAAGGACAAGAATCAAAGGAAGAGAGCCGTCAGGTTTTAATTGATCACGGGGTTAAGCTTAGATTACCGGAACAGTTGACGTTTGGGGAACAACAGATTCCGGATCAAGATCAATCGGTACAAGCAACGAATCAAAAAGAAATTCAGCTTAACGATGAAAGTGTGTTGGAGAAGAGTCATTGGCACGTTAAGTTAAAAGAAGAACGACCTTTAACTAACCAAGAGAATGACCAGTTGCATAATGCTCTTCATCTGCATAGGAGTGGAGTGGATCAAACGATTAATGCAGAAGACCAATTGGTTTGGCAAGGAGAGGGTAGCGCGAGCTTTACTGATCATCATAAGATCCAGTTAAATTTATATCCTTTTTACAAAACTGGGGCATATCAAGGAAGCCTAATTTGGACACTAGAAGATGCGCCAGGATAAGATGGTTTTGACCAAACGATTCTTTTTTTTATAGTCCCTCATAAGAAAAAGGATAAACGCAAAGGACACGAGTCAGAAAATAGTTGATTCGTGTCCTAAGCTTTGGTTATCAAGAGACTTAACAAAGACTTTGTCGTTCGATTACTCCAACTAGAAGAATACAACCGAGGTTTATAAAATGATATGCGGGAACTATGAAATACGATCGAAAAATTAGTTCACTTATGTAGTATAAATTTTATGTAATATATAGAATTTAGTATTAGGAAGGATGAGATGAAAAAAACTAAACAAAACTAAATGAACGCATAATACACAAACTGTTCAAAGTAATAACAGATAGTGACTATTTAAAAGAAGGACAGTAGATACTCGCTATTTCAGAACTTGTTTTTCACCAAAAAACGACGGTTAACCATATCAATAGCTAACCGTCGTTTAACTTTTTTTCTAAAATGTCCCGATATGAATCTATAAACTAGACTGTTGCTTTAAATTTCGCCGCTTTTTCGATAGAAACTAATGGGCTAAACTGAATTTCGATGTCTCCAGTCTGATTCAGACCAAAATGAGCAGTACAATCCATTACTTTATCAGGAGCAACTGATCCCATTGTATTGTCATTTGGATAAGAAGAAGCTTTTTTATCGTCAGAGCCATAAACTTCTACATCCATTCCTACAGGAAGGTCATTTTGACCATTGTTTTTAATTGTGTAAGTAATCTTGACTACTTGAGCAGGTTGTTCATCTGCAAATTGATTTCTTTCGTCAGTAAGTTCCACACTGTTTAATGTGTACTCAGCATCGCCAACTTTTACAGTATCCCCAACTTGGTAAAAACTTTCTTGCGCTTCTTTTGAAGAAGAGCTTGATGTAGCTTCTTTAGTATAACTTGTTTTTGTCACTTTTTCTCCGCCGTTATCGCTTGCTTTATTGTCATCTGAGCCACCCAGTGCAGATCCAATTATTGCTACAAGAATGATTGCTAGTACCCAAAACCAAACTTTTTTATAAAATGGCTTTTTCTCCTTTACTACGTAACGTTTGCCATCTTCCCCTACAACACTTTTTTTAACCATTGTTTCCTCCATAATAATTATCTAATTTACTCCCACTTAATGGCAGGTAGTGATAGTCGCCAAAATATAGATATCTTGTGTTTCATTTATTAAGACATCTTTACTACCAAATATTCAGTTTTTCACAAATGAAAAGCTTCAAAAAAACACCTAACAGTTCGCATCAAATAAGAATATTCATTTTTTACTTACATATAGTAACATGATGTGTTTGATTTGGAAATATGTAATTATAAAATTTGTTATTTTTTATTATTCGAAAGATCATGTTAGGTATCGAGAAAGTAATAGAGAAGTAGGATTATCAAAAAAATGTAGGAGATGATAAGCATCTATTGATAAGTGGTTAATGTCATTTATGTGACAAATTTGAAAGATAAATAAATGGAAAAAAAAGATCAAAAAAGATAAAATAAGTTAAATTTATTGATGAGGTGAGTTTATGAAAAAGGGAATATTCGGGGTTATTGTATTAATTTTATTAGGAGTTGGGGGATTTTTCGGTTACAAATATTATAGCGAAACGTATAAAACAACTACTGCATACACTAAGATTCCAGCAGAAGTGCCAGAAAAAACGAAATCAAAGAACAGCGATGGGAAAATCATTGCGGGTGAATATAGTTACCATTATGACGTGACTTTTGTAAAAGCTGATGGCAAAGCAACCAAACGAACATTTAGTGTGAGTGGAGAAGCACCACAACCATTGAAACCAGGTAGTTACGTGCAAGCTGACATCAGTGACAAAAGAACAAGTTCTCCTAGAGTAATTGCAGAAGAAAAGATTCCTAAAGAAATCAAAAATAAAGTAGACGAATTAAATTAGTTTTCAAAAAAATGAAAGAGACGATAAAAAGTCTGATTCAAAATCAACTATTAAATCTAGCCGGAGCATGTACTGGTTAGATTTTTTTGTTGATCGGTTATTCCATGTGATGGAGCATTGACTCAATTAGATGGAGAAATAGATTAGCAGGGGATTGTCCAAATACGCATTCTATGATTCACGAATGAAATTTTGACAAAAAATCATTAATATGGTTTATTAAGAATAGAAAGATGAGGTGAATGAAATGGATAATGACCAGAGGTACTCTAAGCTTGCTAAGGATAAAACCTTTGTAACTTGGGGAATGATTCCGGTAGTCGGCTTTTTTGGACTTTTAGTGTCGTTGATGATTTTCATTTAAATATCTTCAAATAGTTAGGTGAGGCTTCTATGTAAACATAAGCTACTGCCCAAAAATGTCGAGAGACGCCAATGGGTAGAACAGGGATTGTCGATAGCAAGGCTTTTCTTAAGGTAGCTAAGTGCAAACTTTACGTTGCATAGTGCCAAAGCTCAAACGTGACGTAAGTCAAACGAAAACGGTAGCAAAAGCATCAATCAGTTCTGAAGACAGGATAAAAAAATGAAACGCTGGTAGACGTTCAACATTTATCCTGTCTTCAGAATAGATGCTGGAGCACCGTTTATTTGTTATTTTGCAGACGTTCCAAAAATTTTTTTACTAATTTTGTTTAGGTTAGTTTTTTAGGCTGTAAGATTATTTTTATTACATCGATTGAATATCGCTGGACACCTTGCATAGTTTTCTCTGTTAGAATGCCAGTAGTTACAGATTTTTAAAAAGTGAAAAATAATATTCTTGTCATTAAAACAAGTGAGCTATTTCTTCTTTTTGATAATAATGAAAACAAGAATGGAATAGAAGATAGTGGAAAAAGCGAGTCCTTTAAGATAGAAATCGAATAATTGAACAGGTTGACTATAGGAATATTCTAAAATTTGGATCATAAAATAGATAGACGGAAAAGAGGAGAGAAGCATTAGTATGTCATATTTGTTCCATTTTGTATAAAGAGACAAAAAAAGAATAATACCAATAAAAGGGATCCAAAACAGTAATTTACTCATCGTAATCATATGATCCATCCTTATACAGCCTTTGCATAATTTAGATGATAGCACGTAGTATATAACCGACAAAGAGTTTTGTATTACCTTGTCCAATTTTTAATTGTATACTCATTAATGGCGGAATAAGTTAAGGAGAGAACTGAATAAAGTGAGGTAAATAGACGACAAAAAAGCACCTACCATTGAATGAATAGGTGCTTTTAAAGTGAACTAGAACTGTAATCGTTCATTTGGGGTTTTCACTCCTATGCGGATTTTTTCAATTCTTGCACTGCTTGTTCAATCGTCACTCCAGTGGCTACTCGATTTTCATTTGTTTTATCAAATACCACAAATAGATTCAAATCAGTATTTAGAGTTACACGATATTGTAAGTCTTTGTTATAGAATGTCATAATCATTCTCCTTTCTTAAATTCTTGCGAAAGGCAACGAAACGTTGATAACGAAATTCCATTTATTATTATAGCATAAAGAAGAAAACTTTGCTAATTAAGGATTGTTTAATTTTAATATAGAAGATAAGATAAACAGGATAGAAATAGCCCATTCGCTTTAATTAAAAAACTATAAAAAAAGTAGAGGTTTATTCTTGTGTTTCTCATTTATCTATGCTATATTAAATAAGTAATCTATTTTGAAACGTAATTTGAGCTAACTATTTTAGTTTATGACTCCTTTTGCCTATCAATAATTTATTGCAATAAAATCGTACGTTGATACGTATTAGGAGGAAATATATATGAATAACGGTACAGTAAAATGGTTTAACGCAGACAAAGGTTTTGGATTTATCACTGCTGAAGATGGAAACGATGTTTTTGCACATTTCTCAGCTATCCAAGGTGATGGTTTCAAAACATTAGACGAAGGTCAAGCAGTGACTTTTGATATTGAAGACGGTCAACGTGGCCCTCAAGCAGTAAACATCGTAAAAGGTTAATACTGTCATAATAAAAACTACTCTTTCATTAGAGTAGTTTTTTTGTTTTTTCTTAGTAAAGAAAAATGCTGCTCTGCCGCTCAAGTGAATACTATTGAGGAAGGGATATGGGCCTCTCCCTATTCAATAGCGAAGAATCGTGATCGACGAATGAATGTGTCAGTCAGATAGTTTAAATGAATCCTAATATAATGAATATGAGAGTGAGAAAAGGTTCATACTCTCATATTCATTGCGTTTATTTGAATCAATAAATGAGGAAAATCTGATGAACTTTTAAGAATCCGTAGCTTTTATATGGATTAAATCAATTCCTTTTTGTTTAAGGTTTGTTAAACAGATCATCAGGTAGTCCTCGTCATGCTCAGGATAAATAGGTGAAGTTTGTTTTTGAGGAGAAAGATAAGTATAAGGATCACAGGCTTTCCCACGGTACTCCGGGACAGACCATTCTGGAGAAGGAAGATAATGACGCTTTTTCATTTCAGTAAGAATAAGTTGGTGATACTGATAAAGCTTGTAAGGGGAATGTTGGAAGACATAATCAACTGTTGCATGCTTTCTTCCCCAACCATTACCTCTTAATGCACAACATTCTCTATGTTGACCTAATAATTGTTTTCTAGGAAGCAAAGGGATTAATTCTTCATGCCATAAGCGCATTTACTCACTCTCTTTCATTTAGATTAGATGGTTTAATTTACGCGGTCTGGTTTTTCTGATCGTCCGACCAAATAGTCAACAGATACATGATAAAAATCCGCAATAAAAATTAGATCGATAGCGCTCGGACAACGTTTTCCCTGCTCTAATTGTAGATAGGTTTCCAACGGGAGTGAGGTTTGTTCAGCCACTTCCTTAACGGTTAAATTCTTTTTTTTTCGGAGATAATCCAGCCGACAGCGTAGTGTATCTAATAAAATCGCTTCTTCAATACTCATAAATTCGCTCCTTTTGTCATTCAAATAAATTCATCGATCAATGCTTTCTATTTAAATAAACCAAATAAGCAATTGGTAATAACAAGGCTAGAATCAAACCAATCAGTTCTGCTACGAATAATTGATCTGGTTCAAAATACTGATAATTTAAGATTTTATATGAAAAAAAGATTGCTGGTAACGTAAAAAACGCTAAAATTAAGCGTTCCTTGTTCCAGTTGATTAAGTAACAAATAATAGGGATAAGAATTAAGGTAGGAATAAAAAAAATAAGTCGACTCAATGTTATCATAGTACTAACTCCTATAGATTTCGTATTTAAATAATCATTGATTTTCAGTCGTAGGTTAACAACGAACAACCACTTATACTAAGAGGTGGAAAACACTTCGAAAAGTGATTACGACTTAAATAATCATAAGAATAAAAAAACAACCCAAATACAAGATAGCACGTTCCGAGTAACAGAACAAATAATATGCTACGTGTTTGAAAAAACAAATGATTCAAGCAATTCATATACCAAGTGATAGAGCATTTGTGGTGAAGAGGGAGGGAAGAGCTGGAAATCGTCTGATCCAAATAAAATATTTGTTATTTAATGGGATGCTTTTGGATTTTTATTAAATAAGCTTGTTTCGGATTTTTATTCATGCTATAGTAGATATAAGTTATTTTTATATCTTAAAATTTTTACTGTACCCTTAGCTCAGTTGGTTAGAGCTGACGGCTCATAACCGTCCGGTCGTAGGTTCGAGTCCTACAGGGTACATATTAAAGCGCTCGTTTCTTTAAACAATGATTAGATAATCGTTGTTTTTTTATTTTGAAAAGTTGCATGCTTTTAGAAATGACTAATAACTGACGTTTCAACTATTGTTTATTGGAGATGGGGAACCTCATTTGATATTTTTTATAAATGCTATAGGAAGTTTAGTAGTAAAAAAATCCTAACCGTTACTTTCCACAAAGTGAGGGAACGATCAATACAAATTTTAGGAAATAGATAGTACGAACAAAGAAAAGCCTTTAGTAAATAACGAAATAAAACGCCCACAAAGTTAAATGTTGTGGGCGTTTTATTTTCGGTTACTTCAACTCAACATTAAAATCTTTGAGTAGTTTTAGCGCTTGATCGCCATGCTTGTTTTCAGAAACAAAAGCTGTATCCACTAAAAAATCAGCTTCTGGAAATACGCTTTGTAAAGCAATGGTATTCGATAAGACACAGAGATTCGTTTCTGTACCAACGACTTCAATGTGTTTTTCTTTTTCATCTTGGTCAAAAGCTTCTTGTTTAATCTCAAGTAAACTTTCCGGTGGCATCGTGAAGTAGTATTTCTTGACCACTTTTTCATTTTCTTTAGGAGAAAGTGTAGGAATGATTTGCAAATCTTCGCCTTCTTCATCCTGCTCTTTTCGCTCGACTGGTATATCTCTGGTAAAAAGAATATATTCGTTTTTTTTACGTGCAGCTTCTAAACGTGAGTGGATTTGTTTGATTAACTTATCTGCGTGCTGAACATAATATTTACTCTCAGGATCTAGAATATGATTTTGCATATCGACGATTACTAACAATTTTGTCTCCCTCCTTAAACCTTAATAATAATTGTTGATAATATACGCTACACCAGCTTCTTCATTTGTTTTGGTTACTTCATCCGCAATATTTTTTACCTGTTTCTGTGCATTTCCCATCGCAATACTTGTTCCACTGACTTTTAGCATCGCAATATCATTTTCCTGATCACCAAAGGCAACGATCTCATGAGGATCGATTTCCAAGGTCTCAGCTAAAAAGATTAATGAGTGAGCCTTTGTTACATTTTTAGGTGTGATTTCCAAAAAATGGGGGTCTGAAAAGACGGAATCAATCCCTTCACTTTTTAAATCTTGTTGCAGTTTTTGCAATTTTGATTCATCTTTATCTGTTAATGCCAATTTTAAATAGCTGACAGATGGATCTTCTAATAACTTGGTGATTTCAGCAAATGTCTGATTTTGTAAATTGAAATGTTGGTAGTAGGGATCATCTTTCACCAAATTTGACTCATCAAAGGTTAATTGATCATCTTGAGTTTCTCGACTAGCAATAATTGATATTTTTACCTCTTGTGCTAAGAAGAAGGCCCGTTTAAGGGTAGCAAGCTCAATTTTAGAACGTTTCAATACGTGAAGGATCTCGCCTTTCATCATCTTTGCCACGAAAGAACCATTAGATGAAATCAAATAGCCGCCGATCCCAAGTTCTTCAAATACATCTTTAGCAGAGATGCTATTTCTACCAGTCGCAATCGTGACGATCCCACCATGTCGATCAAAGTTTTGAAGTGCCTCGATGTTTTCTTTTGGTATCTTTCCATTCCGATCGAGTAAAGTACCATCTAAATCAATTGCTGCTAATTTCATATTATTCGCTCCCTTTATCTATTGCTTACTCTAAGGTTAAATGAGAATTTCCTAAAATAAAAATAAAATGCTTTGTGTTTTTGAATTTTTTCAAAAAATATTCTTAGTTTTCATTAGACATATATAGGTAGTATTTCAAATCCTATAATTGAATAAATAGGCAGAAAAACGATTAAGTTAACGTTTTCAATTCGATAAAAAAGGTTTATTTTTATGAATTATTCAATGAAAATGAAGCATATCTTTTGCTTTAAAGTTTATTGAGGCATATTCTGGATATAGAAAAGGTTAGAAAAAGATTAGAAAAAGGAGTGATTTTAATGGAGATGAAACAAGGTATCGTTCCGGTAGTAACTGCTTCAGATGAAAATTACGCTCCTTACTTAAGCGTGATGATTGCCACTGTACTGGAAAACTCCACTAAAACAAGACACATTTATTTTTATGTCATTGACGACGGTATTTCTGAATATAGCAAAGAAGGACTTAGACAAACGGTTAAAAAACATTCAGACAATGCAACAATTCAATTTTTAACAGTTGATAAAGATGTCTACGAAGATTTCCTAGTAAGTGACCATATTACTACTACAGCATACTTAAGAATATCTTTACCTAAGATCTTAGCTAAATACGACTATAAAAAAGTGCTTTATTTAGATTCAGATATTTTAGTACTGGATGACATCGTTCATTTATATGATCAACCATTAAATGGTAAAACGATTGGAGCTGTCATCGATCCAGGTCAAACGAAAGCTTTGAAACGGTTAGGAATTGAATCAGATGCTTATTATTTTAATTCAGGCGTGATGGTTATCGACATTGATCGTTGGAATGAAAAAATGATCACTGAAAAAACAATCAATTATTTAAAAGAAAATGGTGATCGAATTATTTACCATGATCAAGATGCGTTAAATGCAGTTCTGTATGAAGACTGGGAGCAATTAGAACCAAAATGGAATATGCAGACTTCTTTGATCTTTGAACGTCATCCTGCTCCAGATGCTACGTATGAAAAATTATATAAAGCAGGAAATGAATCGCCGTCGATCGTTCATTTCACAGGGCATGACAAACCATGGAATACGTTAAAAGATCATCCATATACAAATGTCTATTTAAAAAAATTAGCGCATAGCGTTTTAAAGAAAGTGGGAGAGGTAAATGAATAGAAGAAAAGAAATCGCAATCGTATCAAGTTGTAATACCAAATTTGTGCCTCATCTAGCGGCGCTGTTCGTTTCAGTATTAGAAAATAGTGATCCAAAAGTTTTTGTACGATTTTATGTCATTGATGACAACATTGATAATGAAAGCAAACAATTATTACGTTTCTCTGTTAAGAATTCTCGTATGAATACAGAGGTTGAATTCTTAAAGATCAACAAAAAATTCTTTGAAAATGTAGTAACAAGTGATCGTATTCCGGAAACTGCTTACTATCGTATTGCTATTCCTGAGTTATTTAGAGGAAAAAATGTCGAACGTCTTTTATATATGGACTGTGACATGATTACCGTAAAAGATGTTACACCATTATGGGATCTTGAATTTAACGGTGCGATCTTGGCCGCCGTAGAAGATGCTGGTTTCCACCAACGATTAGAAAAAATGGAGATCCCAGCAAAATCAACACGCTACTTTAATTCTGGATTGATGCTCATCAATGTTGAAAAATGGTTAGAACAAGACATTACTAAAAAAGTTCTAACATTCATTGAAGAAAATCCTGAAAAATTACGTTTCCACGATCAAGATGCGTTAAATGCAATTTTACATGATCGTTGGATTCCATTACATCCAAAATGGAATGCTCAAGGGTATATCATGGCAAAAGCGAAGCAACATCCAACGCCACAAGGAGAAAAGGAATACGAAGAAACACGTAAAGATCCATCGATCATCCACTTCTCTGGTCATGTTAAACCATGGAGTAAAGATTTTGAAGGGCCAACTAAAAAATACTACGATAAATATGCAAACATGACAGCTTTCCGTTGTGTCGCAAAATTTCCTAAATATCCACTTTATGCCAGAATCAATCGTAACACAGAAGTGAGCCGCTGAGGAAAAATGTCGTAACTTATATATAATCTGAAGGAGATGATGATGATGGAAATCACGATGACAAAACATGCGATGGAGGCATTGACAAAAAAAGTAGGAAAAGATTCAAAAATTGCTTTGGCATTGATTGATTCTTCAGATCCGTTTTTAAGAGATAAAGGGGCTTGTGCAAAAGGCAGTTTTTTCCAGATTATTCCTTTCTTTGTAGAATTTGGGAAATACGTCAATAAAATCGAACATCCCACTCTGGAAATCTACACATCTAAATTAGAGCAATCTTATTTAGGTAGACATTTGAATCTTGCCTATGACCACCAATTAAACAGTTTCTCTTTAGAAAATGAGATTGTTGTCTTGGATCGTAACATTAAATTAAGCAACTGTTTCTTTAGCTAACATCCTTTGTAGAAAGGGAGATTGATCATGCTGGACTATTACTTTATTGGAAAAGAGAAAGTAATAACGACAGACAAAAACAACTATAATTGGCTCGTGATCGACAGTAGTGACACTAAGGAAATCGAACAAGTGATTGAAAAGTATCGTTTACCAAAAGATATCTTTGTCGGAACTTCTCTGCCAGAAGAAGTTTCAAGAATCGAAGAGCTTGTGGGGACAAATTTGAACCATCCGATTTCCTTAGTGCTACTGAATTTGTCCAACCAGGAGCAGAAAATCGAGAATCGATTAATGCCTATTTCGTTTATTTATTCGGATGAGTTATTGATTAGTTGTATCGATAAAAAAACGGACTTTTTTGATCGAGTATTAGCAAAACATGGGAATAAGATCAATTCTTTTGAAACACTTATTGCATATTCTGTCTTGAACATCTATACCCATTACGTGAAAGAACTAACAGAAATGAAAAAGAGGATTGATTCCCTCGATCAAGAAGCGCGTAAAACGACGGAAAACGAAGAACTATATAAGCAAGCGGATTTAGAACGGGATATTGTTTATATTGATCATACGTTGAGAGATCAAAAAGAGACTTTAGATACCTTATGGCAATCAGAAGATTTTGTTGAGAAATTAGCTGATGCTCGTCTACTTTATGACATCCAATTGAGACAAAGACAAACAGAAAAAATGATTTTGATCTATCGTGACTTGTTAGAAAGTATTGGGGATCTTTTTAATGGAATGATGGACAATCATTTGAATCATCTAATGAAATATCTTGATTCGGCGGCACTAGTGATCTCTGTTCCAGCATTGATTGCAGGGATTTGGGGGATGAATACTGGCGGATTACCTGGTAAAAGCTCTGGCTTAGCCTTTTTATTAGTTATCTTTGGCTCGATCGTTGTTGCAGGAGCTGTAGGCTACCATCTTTACCGAAAAGATTATACAAAATAAAAAAGTACCAAACGATGAGGAGGATACACATGACAGAACCAAAATTAATTGATCCACGTAAACTTTACCATACTGAGGAATTTCCTAAACAAGACCAGGATACACCAGCATTACAAAAAGAAATGCAACCAGTTCCTGACTGTGGAGAAGAATCTTATGAAGGATCAAATCAACTAGAAAATCGCCGTGTTCTGATTACTGGCGGAGACTCAGGGATCGGGCGCGCGGCAGCTATTGCTTTTGCAAGAGAAGGGGCAGATATCGGCTTGCACTTTTTCCCAGGAGAAGAAGAAGATGCCAAACAAGTAGCTTCCTATATTGAAAAAGCAGGACGAAAAGTTGTTTTACTACCATATGATCTTAGAGACGAAACAGCGCCTAAAGAAATCGTTGAAAAAGTTGTCAGTGAATTAGGTGGCTTAGATACATTAGTATTAAATGCGGGACAACAAATCTCTTGCCCGGCTATTGAAGAAATTCCATTAGAACAAGTGAAAGATACCTTCATGGTGAATATCTTAGCGATGTTTGCGATTGTTAAAGAGGCGGTTCCGCATATTCCAGCAGGAGGGGCAATTATCAACACTACTTCTGTTCAAGCGTTCAATCCAAGTGAACATCTTTTAGATTACGCTTCCACGAAAGCAGCTATTGCAAACTTTACAATTGGCTTAGCAAAACAATTAGCACCAAAAGGCATTCGTGTTAATGGAGTAGCTCCTGGTCCTATTTGGACACCACTACAGTTAGACGAAGGACAACCGGAAGATTCTATTCCTGAATTTGGCCAACAAAGCTTGCTTGAACGTGCCGGCCAACCAGTAGAATTAGCTCCAGTTTACGTTTTCTTAGCTTCAAATAAAGCGAGCTACGTTACTGCACAAATTTATGGTGTAACTGGTGGGGAAGCTATCAACTTATAAAAAATGGGAGGTGCCAGGATGAATAAAGGGACTAAAACAATTGGTGTCATTTTTTCTCTGCTACTTTTGTCTATTCTACTATTTGTCGTCTTGATCAGTGCGGTCTATCCTTTACCATTGATGCTTGAACGATTCCGTTTCTTTACAATAACGAATTACTATATGCAGCAATATATTTTTTGGGTAGCAGTCGGCTTAGCGATTCTACTAATTATTGCATTATTGATCGTCATTTTTTATCCAAAAACGATCGGAACCTTCTTATTGAAAAAAGGGGACGGCGAATTAACGTTAGACAAAAAAGCGATTGAAGGTATGGTTCGTTCACATTTACATGAAGATGAATTCATTCACTCACCTAAGGTCAATATCAAAGCCACAAAAAATAAGATCGCAGTTACAGTTAAAGGTGAATTAAAACGGACTTCTTCATTGATCGGGAAAACAAGAATATTGATGGATGAAATCGAAAAAGAAGTGAAACAGTTACTCGGCACAGATGAGCAAGTAAAAGTGTCGGTGAAGTATACAGGTTACCAAGCACCTACCAATAAATATCAAACAAACGAACACGCTCGTGTGGAATAAGGAGGGGCACAAATGAATGAACTTTTTGCTGCTTATAAGCTTCCGATCATTTGCGGGGCAATTGGGTTGATTCTCGCCGTACTATTGATCACAGTGGGATTCTTTAAAACCTTGTTGCTGATCCTTATGGCGATCATTGGCGTGGCGGTCGGAATGTATTTAAAACAAACGAAAATTTTTGATCATAAATCTTAGGAGGAAATTCTATTATGGATAACAACAAAACAAACAACCAAAACAAACCAGTATCTGCACATCCAGATCCAACGACACCGAACAATGCAAATGGTGTTCATGATGCCAAAGATAAAACAGCACCCGTTTCAGCACATCCAGATCCGGTTGTACCCAACGTTGAAAACAAAGTGGCTCATGATAAAAAAGAAAACGAAGGACAATCAGAACAACAAGGAAAACATGAAAATTTTAGTAATCCAAAAGAACATCATGGAGATCAGCCAAAACCTCCAATGCCAGGGCATACACCACCTAAGCCAGAAGCCCCAGCAAAAGATCCAAAAAACACAACGGAAAACGGTGAATCTATGAATGGTGATGTGACATATGAAGATAAGGTCATTCAAAAAATCATAGGCATCTCCTTAGAAAAAGTGGATGGATTATTAACAGCTGATGGTGGCTTCTTCTCTAACGTGGCAGAAAAATTAGTCAACACTGATAATGTAACAGCCGGTATTGACACGGAAGTTGGGAAAAAACAAGTCGCTGTTGATCTTAAGATCGTTGTTGAATACGGCAAAGACATCGAAGAAATTTACCAACAAATCAAAAAAATCATTGCCAAAGAAGTTCATGAAATGACACATCTAGATGTCATTGAAGTCAATGTCGATGTTGTCGACATTAAGACAAAAGAAGAATATGAAGCAAACAGTGAAACAGTTCAAGATAAATTGACAAATGCGGCAAAAGCCACAGGAGAATTTGCATCTGAACAAACGGAAAAAGCCAAATCCGCAATTGAGCAACAAAAAGAAAATAACCAATAATCAACTAATTCAAGAACGAATTAGCTGTTCGTTCAGTCGCTAAGTAGTTGAAAGCGAAGTAACTAAAAATTTAGTTTATTTATAGAGTCAATAGAAGAGATCGAGACAAGTTTTTGTCTCGATCTCTTCTATTTTTGGCTAAGGCTCCTTTTTTGATGGTAAGTAAAATGTTTTACATAACAAAAACAGCTTCTGTCTTTTAGTGTTTGTCCATTGTGAAAAAGTGACATTACATATTCTTGTGATTCACATTAAACTTAAGAAGTAGGGTTTTATTGAAGTTTTTCCATAAAAATAAACGTAAAAGGGGCGAATTGGGAGAAAAGAAAAAAAACTTAAGAAACATAACGTTTTAACTTTACTACATTGGCAGAAACAAAGGAAGAAATCAAACATAAGTATGGCATAAAAAGGAGTCTTTCTTATGAGAAAACAGACATTACTTTTCTATTGCCATTTAAAGATATAGCCTTAAAAGGAGGAGTACATTGAAAACCAGAAAAAAGTTATTACATAGTACATTAATATTAGCGCTAGCGCTTGGACAAACCAGCGGGACAGTTGTTGAAGCTGTTTCGATGTTAAGCTCAGTTGAAAGTATTGATGTCAAGAAAATTTCAAAAATGAATGAAAAGAAAACTACGACCAAGAAAGAAGTAAAAAAAGACGAGAAACGCACGAAGGAAAAAAACACCGAGAAAGACAAAAAAGTTGCTGATTCAACAGAAAGTAATAAAATAAAAAGTTCAATTGAAAGTTTTGCTAATCCGACATTTGAATTACCAATACCTGTTGGAGCTGACATTATAGCGGCATCTACTGACTCAGAAAAAGAAATTGGAAAAGCTGTAAATGAATTTCTTTCTAAAAAGTTGAATCTTATGATAGATAATTCGACAGATGATTTTAAAGTAGGCGATACAATTAATTATAAAATTCCTGGCGTCTTTCTAGGTGGGAATACGAATGGAGCTGAAATCATTTCTAGTGAGTTCAGTGATTTCTGGGAGAACTGGGAAAACTCTAGTAATTATAGAGTCACTCTTCTAAATATTTTAAGAGGTACATATGCCTTGTTTTATGTTACTAGTGAATCAGAAAGTGGAAATTGGCAAATGAAAATTACAACGTCTGATCAAGCTAATGGACTTTATTATGTAGCACCTTCAGATAATAATTTATATGTTACCTTTACGCGACTAAAAGTAGCTATTCCTCAAAAAGAAGTATTCAAAGTAAGTAAGTTCCCTTATAGTAATATCAATCATGATTATGGGGTAGCTTATACTACTCGTTATGTTCCGATGACGTTTAACGTTGATTTTCCTAAAAGTAAAGGAACGCTTAAGGCAGAGGTAAAAGATGGTCCTCATGTGGTCGAAGAAAAGAGCTCTCCTAAACCAGAAGATTATGTAGAGGTGAAAGATAGCCTTGGAAAAGTGACTTATACATGGATAACAAAACCAGATACAAATAAACTAGGAAATCAAAACGTTAAAGTATTAGTGGAAGATGAAACAGGTCGGTCAAAAGAACTAACATTTACGATGACAGTTAAATCTCTGCTCACAGTAAAAAAGGAAGCAGGTGAAATCTATCAATATTCTCTTTTGCCAGATGTCAATGATTATTTTGAGGTAACCACGGAAGGATCCTATACGCTTCAATGGTCTAATAACCCAAATACAATGACAGCAGGAATACATAAGTGGGAAGCTACAGTAAGAACCTCTGATAACCGAGAAATAACGAAATCAATAACCATGAGAGTGCTGCCACATCCTGAGTTACAACTAAAATTAAAACCGATTGAGGATCGTACCGTAACCTTGGTGGAGTCGTCTGATACGTTAGCCAATACGTTTAAAAACTATATTGAAGAGGCAACACTGTTAGGGGAACCTGTAGCGATTGATGATCTTGAGTTTGTTGCGAACGAATCGTCCAAGACTGAATTTCAATCGGTTGGTACCCATGAAGTACGCATCACTGTGCAAGCAAAGCATCCTAATTCTAATGTTATGAGGAACTACTACCGTGAACGTACTATGGGGTAATACCATCTTAATACGTTCGGTTGATGGCTATTCCGCCGGAGCTTTTGCGTTAGATGGTAGTAATTCTAATAGTGCCCCAGCTACGCTATCGATTCGTCAGGGCATTGCGTCTCCTTTAAATGAAGGAGTTGGCGATATGACCGATCCATTTGGTCTTTATTATCGTTTGGAAATCTTGCGTAATGGCAATGAAATTTACAAACAAGAGGTGCCGAAACGTGCCACGTTACAAGAAATCATGAATGATTATGGAGATGCTAATAACAACACTACGGTACAAATGAATGATATTATCCAAATCACATATCCAAGCAAGACACCTAATGCTTCGGTTGTGATGATTAAGGAAAAAGAAAATGATTTTACGTATGGTACGGAGATCGCTCGTTACCGTGTGACTCCTTATGGGTTTGATCCAGCACCTGTCATGACGGCAGAAAGTGCGGAAAAAGCGTTCGTTTTAGGCGAAGACGTGAAGCAAACGAATTTGAATGAACTAGTAAAAAATGTGCGGATCAACGGTGGGGTAGCGGACAATGAATTTTATACAGTAGAACCTCTTGATGAGTTTGATACCAGCACGATCGGTAAACGAAATATGCGGGTCAAAGTCACAACAAAAGATAAACTGGCTTCTGAAATCATTGAGATTTCTTACCAAGTGAAGTGGGGAGACACTTTTGTTATTAAAGGATTGAAAGAGGCGACAGTTGGTGCGTTTAGTTTATTGAAGAATCAAAATCAATGGCAAATCCAAGCTTCTCAAGGAGTGGACGGCACAAACTTAAATGATCCGGTGGATAATTATTTTGGGCGTGATACCTACTATTCTATCGAAGTTTTACAAGGCGCTACCAGCAAGTTCCGCTATGAAGTGGCAGGTAATCAGTCGATTCTTGAATCCATCCAGGGATTCAAGAATGGGCAACCGTTGACGGTCAGTAATGGCGACGTGATCAAAGTGTATCATGCCGATCCTCTTGGGAAAAATCTTTTAATGAAAGATGAATTAGTCAAGGATTATACGATTGGTTCCAATTATGCCTATTATGAAGTCACCGACCATGGCTTGGAACCGATTTTAGCGGTTGCGGCTGATTCGATGCCTCAAGAATTTATCTTAGGTGAAGATAGTAGTAACGTTGATGGTGCGAAGTTGATCAATAGCATTACGATCAATGGAACGGCAGTGGGAAGTAATCAATATACAGTCAAACAAATGAGTGATTTTGATACTTCGGTGGCAGGATCACAAACGATCAACGTGCGTATTGATACGAAAGATGGACTCGTTTCAAAAGAAATCGAGGTTCCTTATGAAGTTAAATGGAACGATACGATTTTGATGAAAGCTCAAAATGGTCAATCAGCCGGAGCCTTTTCATTACATTCTGGGACTTCCAGTACGAATCGTGTATTAGTCTTTAACCAAGGATTAAAAACCGATCTCAATGCACCTATTAGTACCGATTCTTCGCTTTATTATTCCATTGAAGTATTGCGAGACGGGCGTTCTGTCTATCTACAAGAGGTACCGGGACGTGCTTCTCTCCAACAGGTAATGGACAATTTCGGGACGAAACAAACGTTAAATGTCCAAGCTGGTGATGTCGTTAAAATGTATCATCCTCAACGTTCAGAAGGTAGTTCAGTGTTAATGGTAGATGAAATGGAAGAAGATTATACCTACGGGTCGCAATATGCCTACTATCGAGTAACATCCTATGGTTTTGAACCGATGTCAGTGATTGAAGCTGTTGGCTCCAACAAAGCATTCTCATTAAAGGAGAATACGAAAACGACGGACTTGAGTCAATTGTTAGCACAAGTATCGATCAATGGCGAAATTGTTACGAGTGAAGAATATACAGTGGAGAAACTTTCTGAATTAGATACCGCAACTGTGGGCAAAAAGGAAGTCAGATTAAAACTGACGACAGCCGATGAGACCGCAGATATCGAACTGGATGTTCCTTACGAAGTGGTTTGGGGAAGTACCTTCTTGCTTAAAGGGTTAGATGACCAGAATGTGGGCGCTTATAGTATTGTGGAACAAGACGGAGAGTGGACGATCCAAGCTGGCAAAGGAGAGGATTCCACCGTCTTAACCAATCATGTGAATAACATTTTTGGTCGCGATACTTACTATCGGATCGAGGTAGTAGCAAGTTCAGAAAATCAACCGAAGGAAGGATCTGGTGTAACCGTTGAAAATATTATGGGCTTAGATCCGACGACTCGATTATCGGAACAAATAAAATACCAGTATGATGTGACTGGAAACATGACTGTGGGTCAGGCTATCAATGGGTTTAATAATGGGCAGCCGTTGTCAATTGAAGAAGGGGACATCGTAAAAGTTTATCATGCAGAGGCGAAGAATAATTTATTGATGCGAGATGACTTGACGAAAAATTATACAGCGGGTTCAAATTATGCCTATTATCAAGTAGCCAATCAAGAATTTGAACCGATCACTGAGATGAAAGCTGAAACAGTTTCGCAAGAATTGACATTAGGCGAAGATGCCAGTGATATTGATGGAATGGATTTGATCAAAAATGTCACTTTTAATGGTCAAAAATTAGATACGACATTATATGATGTCGAACAAGTTTCTGAATTTGATACGAATACTGCTGGAGCGAAGATGTTAACGGTGAAATTATCTACCGCAGATGGTGTCACTTCTACGGATGTGGAAGTACCTTACGAAGTCAAATGGGGAAGTACGATCCAGCTCAAAAATAAAAAAGGTGAAACCGTTGGTACTTTCGGGTTAACAAAAGACAAAAAACAATTGAAACTCCAGGCGTTACAAGGAAAAGAAGGAACGAACTTAGCTAGTCGAGTCACTGAAGCCAACGATGCAGATGTGTATTATGGGATCGAAGTCTTTACAAATAACACTAGTAAATATAAATACGAAGTGCGAGGCACACAAACGATTGCTCAAGCAATCGAGCGATTCAATAGTGGGGAGCCATTAAAAGTTTCTGCAGGGGATCAAATCAAAGTGTATCATACGGATCCAAGCGGGAATGTCTTGATGGCAGAAGAAACGGAGCAAAATTATACCTATGGTTCCAATTATGCGTATTATAATGTGACCGAATACGGCTTTGAACCAACTGGAGACTTTACCGTGACACCGGCAGAAGCAAAAATAATCATCAATACCAAACAAGTGGATCTTAAAGATCTCTTGAAAGAAGTGAAAGTCAACGGGAAAGAAGTACCGAAAAACGCCTATACAGTGAAATTAGATCCTGAAACCGAAATCGATACTTCAAGTTTAGGAAATCGTGTCGCTAAATTAGTGGTCAAAGTTGACCGCTCTTACGGTGGATTTTCTACTGAAACTGAAGCGACTTATGAAGTAGTGAAAGAAGGAACACCAGGAGCGTTAGGAGAAAGTTCAGGCGAAGGAAATACAGAAGCAGAAACCAACGGGGAAGGTGAAGGAACAGAAGAAGCAAATGGTGGTAATTTACCAAAAACCAATGCAACCAAAAATGCGATGTTCCCTCTATTAGGTACCTTACTAATTAGTTTGGTAGGAATGTTTCTGTTTTGGAAAAAGAAAAAAACAAAAGAAGAACCAAAAAAGTAGTATAATCCCATTGAAATAAAAAAAGCACTCATTAGAAGTTTTACGAAAACTAATGAGTGCTTTTTTTGGCACTTCGTCACTGGGCTTACTATTTGTACGAATAAAGCTCTTTACAAGTCTGAGGATAACATCTATCGTCTATCAATATCCGAAAAAATTCTTTTTTAAGCTTTGGAAAATAGCTTTTCAACTATTTTATTATATGTATAACTAAAATTATTGTTATTATAACAAAATAAAAAATGATATCTGCTTAACTAAACGTACATATCGGTTTCAAGTTACTACGATAATCATCCTGTTGAAATTTATTCATTAACCACATCTAGAGGGAGGGTGAATTCTATCTAAAGTGAATTTTATTGTAATATCAGTTTTTCTCAGCATTTTTACTATCTGAAATGAAACGGAAAAATCAATGATGATTCATCAATCCCATAAATATCAGTTTTTTTCATTTCCTTTTACATTTATAGTACAATTTAAAAAATAACGATTTGAAGTAAGTCTATTTTTCCTGGTTTGTTGGTAAAATATGACATTGTACGATAAAATAATTCCTTATATGCTTCTTGATGAAAGAAAAATTTTTTTCTTAATAGAGTAATCAAGGGAGGATTATGTTGAAAGATAAAAAACGATTATTGAAAAGTGCGTTGATTTTTGCATTGATACTCGGTCAAACGAATAGTGGGACTATCGTGGGAGCAGGTTCGATGTTGCCTACAAATGAAAGCAGAGCTATAAGTCAAAAATCAAAAAGAACTGAAAAAACAAATCAGGGAAAAGAAAAAAAAACAAGTGAAAAAGCAGATAATAATAACCTAGTAGATCCAGAAGATGATCAAAAAAATACAACAATTTCTTCTAGAGACTCTGTGCTAACCAGTTATCAACGTGGAGAACTTAGGAAGACAGCTTCTGCGTATGTAGGGGTATATTTGAATAGTATAATAAGAGTTGCAATAAACGAGAGAAACTTAAATTATAAAGTAGATGAACAAGTAATTTTAAAATATAAACTTGTTCCAGACTTTGATTATAGCAAACAGATAGGTCTTACAGAACCAGCTTATGACCCTGATCTCCCTCGTGATGGCGTTCTGATAAAGAGGGACACAATATATTTATTACCTCAAGGGGCACCACATAATGGAACTGTTTCAGAAGGTAAACATTTTAGTGTAGATTCAAAAAGCGGAAATTGGCGAATGAAATTGGTTAAAGCAGATGATTGGGGTTATCATGTTACATTCACTCGTCTGAAAATTGCGCCAAACCAACCCGAGATTTTCCCTATGGAAATCTTTTATTACCCTACTTACTATTTGGGGATAGTTAAAGAATATGATGCAATTGATTTTTTAGTAGATTTTCCTGATGCAGAATCAAGTATTGGGAAATTGAAAGCTTCAATAAAAGATGGCGTACATACGCTTAAACAAGGTGATGAGGTACCTAAAGCTGTAGAATATATTGAGTCAGTAGAGAATACTCGAGGAAATGTAAAATATGAATGGAAAACATCTCCTGATACGAGTCAGCCAGGAGTGCAAGAAGCGAGAATAGTAGTCAGTGATGACTCTGGACGAACGCTTGAAGTCACTGTGCCGATTACGATTATGCCTTTGCCGCTAGAGATGTTACCAAAAGCAGGAGAACATAAAGTCATACAATATGGTGCTGTTCCAAAAGCAGCCGATTATTTTAATGTGGTGAATCATTATGAAGAGTCTACATACAAAGTTGAATGGGTCAAAGCCCCTGATATGAATCAAGAGGGTATTCAAACTTGTCTGGCGAAAGCGACCTCCTCAGATGGGCGTACTGCAGATAGTGCAGTACAAATTGAAGTTATCTCCAATCCAGGTTTAGAAGTTAAATTAAAACCATTAGAAGAACGAATATTAGGAGTATCCTACCCTTCTTTAAGTTCAAATTTTAAAAATTATATAGAAGAAGTGACACTGTTAGGTGAGAAAGTAGACGTTAATGAGTTAGAATTGGTCGTGGACGAAACAACCGATACAAATTTTCAGACTATTGGTCAAAAAGAAGTAAACATTACAGTTAAGAAAAAAACTTCTGAGGCGAGTGTCTGGATTAAAGGAACAGGAACCACTACAGTCAACGTATTATGGGGCAATACCATCTTAATGCGTTCAATTGATGGCCATTCTGCAGGTGCTTTCACTCTTGATGTCAGTAACTCAAATAATGACTCCGCTGCTCTTTCGATTCGCCAAGGATTAGAATCACCGTTAAACGTGGCGGTAGGAAAATTACAAGATCCATTTAAACTGTATTATCGGTTGGATATTTTACGTAATGAGAGAACGATCTATACGCAAGAAGTAACAAATCGGGCAACTTTACAAGAAATTATGAATGCTTTCGGAGATAAAGAGAATAAAATAGACGTTAAAATAGATGATATCATCCAAATCACCCCCAGGGAAAACAGCTAATAGCTCGGTCGTGATGATTGATGAAGAAGAAAAAGATTTTACATACGGAACAGAGAATGCTCGTTATCGTGTAACAGCGTATGGTTTAGACCCAGCACCCGTAATAACAGCTGAAAGCGCAAGAGTATTTTTTTTAGGCGAAGATATCAACCAATTGAATCCACAAGAGTTCATCAAAAATATACGTCTTAATGATCAATTAACTTCGAATGAACAGTATAAAATCAACCTTATCGATGGGGGGGATACTCGAACAGTTGGTAAGCAAACGATGAGAGTCAATATTACCACAAAAGATGGTTTAGTCTCTGAAGAAGTTGAAGTCACTTATCAAGTGAAATGGGGTGATACTTTCGTTCTAAAGGGGTTGAAAGAATCGACTGTTGGTGCATTCAGTTTACTAAAAAGTAATGATCAATGGCAGATTAAAGCTAGCCAGGGCGTAGAAGGTACAGAATTAGACGAGCCAGTCAATAACTACTTTGGTAGAGATACCTTTTACTCCATTGAAATTTTACAGGGGACAACTAACAAGTTCCGTTATGAAGTGATAGGCAATCAGTCGATTCGTGAATCCATCTACGGTTTCAACGAGGGAAAACCGCTGGATGTCAATGAAGGTGACGTGATCAAAGTGTACCATGCCGATTCTGTTGGGAAAAATCTATTAATGAAAGACGAATTAGTCAAGGATTACACGATAGGTTCCGATTATGCGTATTATGAAGTCACTGAATATGGCTTGGAACCAATTTTAGCGGTAGCGGCTGATTCGATGCCTCAAGAATTTACCTTGGGTGAAGACAGCAGTAACGTTGATGGATCGAAGTTGATCAATAGTATTACGGTCAATGGAACGATAGTGGCTAGTAATCTATATACAGTCAAACAAATGAGTGATTTTGATACTTCGGTGGCAGGATCACAAACGATCAAAGTACGTATTGATACGAAAGATGGGCTGGTGTCAAAAGAGATTGACGTTCCCTATGAAGTCAAATGGGGAAAAACTATTTTGATAAAAGCTCAGAATGGACAATCAGCCGGGGCCTTTTCATTATATGCGGGAACTTCCAGTACGAATCGGGTATTAGTCTTTAACCAAGGATTAAAAACCGATCTTAATGCACCAATTAGTACCGATTCTTCACTTTACTATTCCATTGAAATAGTGCGTGAAGGGCGATCTATTTACTCTCAAGAAATACCGGGTTATGCGACGTTAGAAGAGGTAATGGCTAATTTTGGCTCGAAACAAAAATTGAATGTCCAAGCAGGTGATATCATAAAACTATATCACCCCCAACGTTCAGACGGTAGCTCTGTCTTATTGGTAAATGAAACAGAAAAGGACTATACCTATGGTTCTCCATATGCTAATTACCGCATAACTTCTTATGGTTTTGAGCCCATGCCGGTAATTGAAACTGTAGGACCAAATAAAGTTTTTTCTTTAATGGAAAACACTCAAAATATAGACTTGAGTCAGCTATTAGCGAATATAACGATCAATGGTGAACGGGTGGAAAGCAAAAATTATAAGATTACGCAACTTTCTAAAATGGACACCTCTACTGTTGGTAAAAGAGAAGTCAAATTAAATCTTAAGCCAGAAGATGGCTCAGCAGATATTGAACTGGATGTTCCTTATGAAGTGGCTTGGGGAAGTACTTTCTTACTTAAAGGGTTAGATGACCAGAATGTGGGCGCTTATAGTATTGTGGAACAAGGCGGAGAGTGGACGATACAAGCTGGCAAAGGGGATGATTCCACCGTTTTATCGGATCATGTGAATAGTGCCTTTGGTCGCGATACTTACTATCGAATCGAAATAGTAGGAAATCCAGAAAATCAGTCCGAAGAAAAAACAGGTGTCACTGTCGAAAATATTATGGGCTTAGATCCGACTACTCGATTATCGGAACAAATAAAATACCAGTATGATGTGACGGGCAATATGACAGTGTGGCAGGCGATCAATGGGTTTAATAATGGCCAACCATTACCGATTGAGGAAGGGGACATCGTTAAAGTTTATCATGCAGAGGCGAAGAATAATTTATTGATGCGAGATGACTTGTCGAAAAATTATACAGCGGGTTCCAACTACGCCTATTATCAAGTGGCCAGTCAAGAATTTGTTCCCATCACTGAGATGGAGGCTGAAACAGTTTCGCATGAATTTACCTTGGGCGAAGATACCAGTGACATTGATGGAATGGATTTGATTAAAAATGTCACTTTCAATGGTCAAAAATTAGAGACGACATTATATGATGTCGAACAAGTTTCTGACTTTGATACAAATACCACTGGACAGAAAATGTTAAAAGTGAAATTGTCTACCGCAGATGAGGTGACTTCTACAGAAGTGGAAGTGCCTTACGAAGTGAAGTGGGGAAGTACAATCCAACTAAAAAATCAAGATGGCGATACTGTAGGTGCCTACAGTTTGATAAAAGAAAACAAACAAATCAAACTCCAATCATTACAGGGAGAAGACGGAAGTGACTTATCGAACCGTATCACAGAATATGATGACATGGAAATTTACTATGGGATTGAAGTTTTTACAAATAACAGCAGTAAATATAAATACGAAGTTCGCGGTACGCAAACAATTGAACAATCGATTAATCGATTCAATAGTGGGGAACCATTAAAAGTTTCGGTGGGAGATCAAATTAAAGTGTATCATGCCGATCCAAGTGGGAATGTCTTGATGGCAGAAGAAGAAGAGCGAAATTACACTTATGGTTCCAATTATGCGTATTACAATGTGACTGAATATGGGTTTGAACCAACAGGAGATTTTACCGTGACACCAGCAGAAGCGAAAATAGTTATCGATACGAAACGTGTGGACCTTAAAAATCTTTTGAAAGAAGTTAAAGTCAATGGCAAAGAGCTGCCGAAAACTGCTTATACGGTTGCATTAGATCCTGAAACAGAAATCGATACTTCTTCTTTGGGGTATCGTGTTGCTAAACTAGTCGTGAAAGCTGACCGTTCCTATGGTGGTTTTTCTACTGAAACTGAAGCGGCTTATGAAGTGGTGGAAAAAGGGACGGATGGTGCTTTAGAAGATGGTACAGAAGATAGCATGACTGAAGATAAAGAGATCACAGGAACAGATTCAGAAAAAAAGAACTCAAATGGAGACAATACAAGTGGCGCAAAAAATGGTAATTTACCAAAAACCAATGAAACAAAAAATACGGTTTTTACTGTATCAGGTGTCTTGATTGTTAGTTTAGCGGGAATCATCCTGTTTTGGAGAAAAAGAAAAGCAAATAAAAATTCTAAAAAATAAGATAATCAGTTATTAAAAAGCCCACGTTAGCTAGACTACAGCTGACGTGGGCTTTTTTGTCGGTCTTCAGATTGATTAGAAAGTAGTTAGCTTTCATTGGTGTCACTCAACTAAAGAAATGAGCTACTCTCTCATTTGGCTTCTATCTTGATATTCGAGGATATCACCTGGTTGGCAGTTTAAAACTTCGCAAATCTTATCGAGCGTAGAAAACCGAATCGCTTTTGCTTTACCATTTTTTAAAATAGAGATATTAGCCATCGTAAGACCTACTTTTTCACTCAGTTCGGTCACGCTCATTTTTCGCTTGGCTAACATGACATCTAAATTGATAATAATAGACATTCGACACCTCACACTGTTAAATCATAGTCATTTTTTAAATAAATGGCTTGTTTGAGTAAATCAATCAAAATGCTTGAAAGGATGTAGATAAAAAAAGGGATAAAGAGTAAGACGAAAGCGATGAGTAGGATTCCTGGACTATCGCTCATATCAGCTATTTGGTAAAATTTTGGCAAAATACCAAATGCAAGGATCGTGATACATAAAAGGCAAGATCGGATTTTACTGCTAAGCTTTAGACTCTTTTTAGTAAAAGTTTCCTTTGAAGGGAAGGTTTTGACTAACCGGAGCAGGAAGAAATTGAGCAACAAAGTCACTAGAAGGATTAGGTAAAGAACTAGAATAAATAGTGTAGTTTGCCAGTTGCTAAATGGATTTGTAGGATTTGTACTCAATTGAATAGTTAATAGCGTTCCCAAGAGAAGAGGAACAAAACAAAAAACAGAAACGATTAATTGGATAAAGAACAGTTTGGATTTCATAAAATGCCTCCTAAATTTTTATTAGTATAGCATGAGGTTTGTTCATTATCAATAATTATTTATCGATAAACGATAAATAAAAGGATGGACAAACGCCTTTTTCAATAAAGAAAAGGCGTTCTAACGAATCATATTATATTTTAAAGCTGTAAAACTATTACTAAAAATGGACTATTTCTCATTTAAACAATGTATTCCCTAACCACTAATACATCCTTGTAACCCTGAAGTTACGCCAGTGGGATTAAATTTCATCAAAACAAATCAAAATCTCGCATAAAATATTTATCGCAATAGATTAATTATAACATATCATTTGCAAAAAAGATATTTAATTTAGATTACATTTACGATAGTTTTAAATAACAGAACTTTTAAGGAGAAAAACGTATCATTATCATGTTTATACCCTCCCAAATCTAAAGTAAATATGCTAAAATCACAAATAACAACGAAGATCATGATTGGTTGGGAAAATTTATTCCTATTTTTCGTTATTAAAATTAGGTGTACAAATAACTAATTGTTTTATTTTGTTTGGTTGTGGGGAGTTGAGAAACAAAATATGCTAGTATAAATTGTTATATAAGTATGGATAAAAAATTCAGATAAAATTATTAGGTTGTTAGGGGAAGTTTAAATGAAATTAAATGAAGAAAGTTTATTTATCCTAATTTTGATTGGTCAGCTTTACACTGTTTTTATGGCTCTTGGTTATCTAAGGAATCTTTTATCAAATAAAAAGTTTCAGTTGTTTTCGTTTGTTAGTGTAATCGCTTATATTGCTTTATATCAATGGATCAATATCATAGCGACAGTTATCTTATGGGCTGGGTTATGTCTAAGTATCTATATCATTGATCGAAACATTGATATAGCGATATTTTATCCTTCGATTATTTTATTTTTCTACATATTCATTGATGGAACAGCCAAATATCTATATAAAATTTTAGGTTGGGATATCAGCGATTTTTTTACAGCTGTTTTAGGAACAGGTTGTTTGTGGATCGTTACTGTTTTTCTAAAAAAAATGGTCATACCAAAGATTATTAGGGATAAAACGACTCTAAAAATAGCGGCCATCGTTGTTTTTTTTACGATTATTGTTTATTTTATTAACATTTGTAGTGATCGTTTTTCTGTTTTAGCAAGATTCCTAGTTATCAGTAATGAATTATTTACGGTTCTTTATGGTGTAATGTCTACCATAATTTATTGTGTACTACTTTTTATCAAGAAAAAAGAATTTGAAACACGAGAGCAGCAAAAAGAAATGCGTCACCTGATTGAATACAGTGAACAGATCGAAAATAACTATCTTGCATTACGAAAATTTAAACACGATTATAAGAATATTTTGTTTTCAATAGAGGATTATATTCAAACAAAGGATATTGAAGGGATGCAAAAGTATTTTTATCAAAGTATCAAAGCAACAGAAACGATTTTTGAAGAAAACAATCTCCCAATTGCTTCGATTTCAAATCTTAAAATTAGAGAGATAAAAAGCATTATTTTGAGTAAATTATACGTGGCTAGCCAAAAGGGTGTCGAAGTAAACGTAATGATTCCAACACCCATTACGGATATCGCTATCTCAACAGTCACACTTGTTCGTATGCTAGGGATTATACTGGATAACGCAATTGAAGAATCAGCCTTTTTAGAAAAGGGAAAAATTGAATTGACTATTATGGAGGAAGACAAAAATTGTTTTTTTGTCTTAATGAATCAATGTCGTTCGAGTATTCCTAAATTACATGAATTGAAAAAAGTAAATTTTACTACTAAAAAAGGAAATCAAGGACTAGGACTAACGAATCTGGACGAGCTTGTTCATTTGAATGAGAATGTTTTTTTAGAAACAAAAATTGAAAACAATCGCTTTATACAAATCATAACGATTAGTGGAATGAGGGGCTAGTAATGTTAAAAATATTTGTTTGTGATGATGAAATTGCTCATCGTAATAAGCTTACTCGGATGATTACAAATTATTTATTGATGAAAGACTATGATGTTCAATTCCAATTTGCTACGGATGATCCAATGATGATCTTGTCGTTTATTTCAAAACATAAAACAGAAGGAATCTATTTTTTGGATATTGATCTAAAAACGGATTTAAATGGGATCGAGTTAGCAAAAAAAATCAGAGATTACGACCCAACAGCAAAAATCATTTTTGTGACAACTTATACAGATTTAGTCTATTTAACTTTTTTATACAAAGTAGAAGCATTAGATTACATTGTCAAAGATAATATGGATACCTTTCAAAAGAGAGTGACGGAATGTATTGACGTCGCAATTGAACGCTATTTGAATACAAATCTGGAAACTAGACCCCAAATTTGGATTAAGAATGGTCCAGTTGATGTAAAGTTATATGTCGATGAAATATTTTATTTTGAATCTAGTCCAACACCCCATAAATTGATCGTCTATTTAGATAACCGCAGAATTGAGTATATAGGGAAGATCAAAGAAGTAGAAAGTATGTATGAGGTATTTTGTCGTTGCCATCAATCTTATGTAGTTAATCTGATGAATGTGAAAGAAATCAATAAAAAAGAACGAGTGATCACTATGGCCAATGGAGCAAAATGTTTAGTTTCTACTCGTCATTTAAAAAAAGTAGTCAATCAGTTCAAGAAATTAACCAGTTGTTGATTACATCTCCAGGTATTTCGCACTTTTGATCAAATAACGTTCACTTTTGATAAAACCAACTATCTTATAAAAAAACAAATATAATATAGATGAAAAGGAGCGGATCAAATGTCAGAAGAATCTATATCTTTAGAAGAAAAAGTTTCAAAAACAATTAGTAAGCGGATAGGAAGACAATTACAATTGTCAGAAATTGACTTGGCAAAAATGGAATATGGATTAGCTGTTCTTCTGGTAATTAGTTCAAAGATATTTTTTATCTACTGTTTAGCTGGGTGTCTTCATATTATTCTGCCGGTTTTGACTACCCATTTGGCATTTACACTAATGAGAAGAACAACAAAAAGTTTCCATGCAAGAGATAGTAATGTATGTACGGTCTTAAGTCTATTTTTCTTTGTCTTATTACCATATCTAGTTACTACTTTTGCTGTAGATGTCACAAGAGCCAACTTTGTGATCTGCAGTCTCATGATTTGCTTGATCTTGTGGTTCAAAGGGATAGTGATCGCACAAAAATCGGCGAAAAGTTCTTTGCTAAATGGAAAGAGCCAGATGATAGTGGTCAGTTTGTTCCTAACTATTTTTGGTGGGATTCAATCAAGTAACCGTATTCGTACCTTACTGTTGTTAGGCATGATGATCTCAACCCTTTTAATGTTTGTTCAAAAAAGAAAGGATGAAGAAAATGTTAAAAAAAATTAGCTCAAGAAAATTAAAATATATGCGAATTTTAGCAACTGTTGCTATTGCTGTTGCTACAGAAGCTATAGGTAAAGGAACAATGTGTACAGGAATTATTTATGAACCAAAAGTACCTGATGCATTGAAACAAATCGAAAAATAAACTTGGAAATCGAAATACTAGTGGAATAAAAAGAATTCATTATACGAAATAAGTCTTAGGATCAAAAATAGTAGTTGCTATTTTGACCCTAAGACTTATTTTTTTCGATAATTTTGTAAGAGCAAAACAAATATAAAAAAGAAAAAAGATTCCCATAATGTCGTTGTCCAACTAAATTCTTTTGAAATTCCAAAAAATAAATTCCCTGCATTAGAAACGATTAAATAAATTAAGGTAGTTATTAGAGCATAAATTATTTTCTTTACCATAATCTCACAACACCCCTTTTTTCAAAAACATGGCTAAAGCGTTCCATTTCTTCAAATGATCTTTACTTAAGTATAATTCATTTAAAAGATATTTGGAAAGAAATTTTATCTGTTTTTTACAGATAAGAAAGAAGAAAGAGAGTAGGAAACGATAAATATTAGAAAATTTTCATAGCAACTGATAGTTTTTTGTAATAATAACTGAGCATTATCTTTGCATTTTTTAATGTAGACTACTATCCTTTAAATATACCCAATAGAAAAAAGGCAACACAGTCTATTGGAGGGAAACGTTATTTATGAATGATTGTCATAGAAAGTGAAAAAAGGCTATTAGTATTAGCATGGCATGGTAGCGCTTTCTATTAAATCTTGTAAATAACATGTGTGATCACGGTCAATTAGAAGTAGGAGGTGGAGAATGAATAAAGGGTGGAAGATCGTCGGTATTCTTGCAAGTTTATTCTTGCTGACGGTGCTTTTAGGGATTGCGTTGATCAACGCACCGTATATGATGCCAGAACAGTTGGAACGTTTTCGATTTTTTGTCATAACGAACTACTACGTGCAACAATATCTATTTTGGACAGCTGTCGTTTTTGCTATACTTGTGCTTATTTTGTTATTAGTTGTTCTTTTCTATCCAAAATCCAAAGGAACGTTTGTTTTAAAACAAAAAGATGGAAAACTGACTTTAGACAAGAAAGCAATCGAAGGGCTTGTGCGATCACAATTACATGAAGAAGAATTTGTTGGTTCACCAAAAGTTCGAGTACGCTCAACAAAAAATAAAATCAATGTCCATGTAAAAGGGGATTTAAAACGAACATCCTCTTTAATTGGTAAAACAGGAGAATTGATGCGTGACATTGAACAACAAGTGGCACGAGTACTTGGTACTGAACAAAACATCGCTGTAGCTGTTACTTATAGTGGATTTGAAGATTACGACAGTAATGCACACAAGCACGCTCGAGTAGAATAGGAGGGGCCCATCATGAAAGAGATATTTTCAGCGTACAAGCTCCCTATTATCTTCGGGGGACTTGGCTTACTGTTAGCTGTTTTATGGATAACAGTTGGATTTTTTAAAACACTTCTAATATTAATCATGACTGCTATAGGTGCAGGCATTGGTTTTTATTTGAAAGAAACAAAAATATTTGATCAATTTT
The DNA here is from genome assembly GCF_051714985.1 of Enterococcus sp. AZ078. Lineage (NCBI taxonomy): Bacteria > Bacillati > Bacillota > Bacilli > Lactobacillales > Enterococcaceae > Enterococcus > Enterococcus sp. AZ078. The sequence continues at coordinate 1,568,183 of NZ_JBIOSW010000001.1, read as the reverse complement.
TTAAATCTTAGGAGGAACTGGACATGGAAAACAAAGAAATCAAAAATACAAATACAATGACATCTGAGAATAACCATATTTCACGTGGAGAATTAACTTACGAAGATAAAGTAATCCAAAAAATCATCGGTTATGCTTTGAAAGATGTTGACGGTTTATTAACATTAGATGGCGGTTTCTTCTCAAACATTGCTGAAAAATTAGTGAACACGGATAATGTCACAGCAGGAATCAATGCAGAAGTTGGTAAAAAACAAGTAGCTGTTGACTTAGATGTCGTTGTAGAATACGGAAAAGATATTGAAAATATCTATGATCAAATTAAAGACTTGATCAGCCGTGAAGTGAATGATATGACACATTTAGATGTAATCGAAGTGAATGTGAATGTAGTTGATATCAAAACACAAGAAGAATATGCAAAAGATCAAGAAACTGTCCAAGACAAAGTGACAGATGCTGCTAAATCAACTGGTCAATTTGCTTCAAAACAAACAGATAAAGCAAAAGCAGCTATGAATAAAGGAACACAAAAAGTGAAAGAAAACACTGAACCACGTGTTCAGTAATTGATTGTTAGTAAAAGAAATTAGGAGGAAATTAAAATGGGATTTATTTGGTCATTAATCGTCGGTGGTATTATCGGAGCAATTGCAGGGGCTATTACAAATAAAGGTTCTTCAATGGGAATCATTGCTAACGTAGTCGCAGGTCTAGTTGGATCAGCGATCGGACAAGCTTTACTTGGCACTTGGGGACCAAGTATCGGGGGCATGGCAATCGTTCCATCATTGATTGGTGCAATCATTCTTGTATTGGTCGTATCATTCTTTGCTCGTAAACTGTAAGAAATTGATCGGATCATTTGTTCGATCATAAATAAAATCAGAAGCTGAGACAATTATTGTCTCAGCTTTTTTTATCTACATTAAAAAAATTCGGTCTAGTTAGTAAAGTTTATTCGTGTAAGCTGTTTAGAATAAAAATATCATTGTTATTGTGAAGTTTTACTCAAAATCCTCTTGACTTGGAGTTGACTCCAAGTAGTACAATATCTTTTGTGGTAACAATTAGTAAGACCGAAATGAGTTATTCTTTACGGACATGTTATTGCAAAAGGAGAGAGAATAGTGAGTATAAAGACAAACATCTTAGACCAAATCAATGGTCCAACAGAGGTAAAAAAACTAACGATAGACGAAATGTCTGAATTAGCTACAGAAATGAGAGAAAAGATTTTACAAAAAAATAGTGCGATCGGAGGACATGTCGGCCCAAATTTGGGTGTCGTGGAATTAACAATTGCTTTCCACAATGTGTTTGACTCGCCCAAGGATAAAATTGTTTGGGACGTTTCCCATCAATCTTATGGACATAAGTTATTAACTGGTCGTAAAAATGGATTTGAGGAGGGAAGCTACCACGAAATTAGTGGCTATTCCAATCAACATGAAAGTGAACATGATTATTTTACTGTGGGGCATACTTCAACTTCAATCAGTTTAGCGGTCGGTCTTGCAAAAGCCCGTGATTTGAAACAGGAGAAAGGAAATATCATTGCTTTTATCGAGGATGGTTCCTTAAGTGGAGGCTTAGCTTTTGAAGGTTTGAATAATGGTGGAACAATCAATTCTAATTTGATCGTTTTAGTGAATGACAATGAAATGTCCATTGATGAGAATCAGGGAAGTTTATATCGTCATTTAGCAGAGCTTCGTGAAAGCAATGGGACAAGTAATGATAATTTATTTAAAGCGATGGGGTATGATTATCGCTACATTGCGGATGGTAATGATTTAGAAACAGTAATTGAGGTTTTCAGAGAAATTAAAGACATTGACCATCCAATCGTTTTACATGTTCACACCGAAAAAGGTCATGGCTATGAGCCAGCCGTCGAAAACAAAATGAAATATCATTGGCATGTACCGTTTGATTTAGAAACAGGCGAAGCGAAAAATGCTCCTACTAGTGAAAGTTTTAATCAAATAATTATGAACTATCTTGATGAAAAAACGAAAACAAGTGCAACGCCTATCGTGGCTGTGAATGCTGCGATTCCAGGAATGTTTGGCTTAAAGGAATTTCAAAAAAAACATCCAGAACACTACTTTGATGTGGGGATTGCAGAACAACATTCGATCACATTTGCTTCTGCTTTAGCATCTCAAGGGATTCGACCTGTGGTATTCCATTCAAGTGTGTTTTTACAACGAGCATATGATCAATTATCTCATGATTTAGCGATCAACGAAAATCCAGTAGTCATTCTAATTGGAGGAGCAAGCATTTCAGGAAGTGATCGTACCCACCAAGGGACTTTTGATATTCCTTATCTTTCAAGTATTCCTAATATTAAATATTTAGCGCCAGCTACGAAGGAAGACTTACTTTCGATGTTGGATTGGAGTTTATCGCAAACCGATTCACCGGTTGCTATTAGAATCCCTGCTCATGGTGTGACATCTGGTGAAGCAATCGCAAAAGACTACGCTATTCCAAGTTACCAACGCTTGGTTGCTGGAGATAAAGTTGCAATCTTAGCACTAGGTGGCTTCCTTGAATTAGGTAAACAAGCTTTAGAAGAATTTGCGAATCAGGGGATTTCAGGCACTTTGATTAACCCTGGAACGATCACCGAACTTGATCATGAAACTTTAGAAGAATTAAAAGAAAATCACCAATTGATTATCACTTTAGAAGATGGTAGTCTTTCGGGCGGATTTGGTGAAAAAATCAGTCGTTATTATGGAGATTCAGCAATCCAAGTTCTAAACTTTGGTTCTCAAAAAGAGTTTACTGATAGTGTACCTGTTCAAACATTGTATGAACGTTATCATTTGACACCAAAACAAATCGTAGCAGATAGTCTTAGCAGTTTAAATCAATAGAAAAAAACAGAGTAAGTTCGTGATATCTAACGAATTTACTCTGTTTTTTAAGAAATCCGGATTAAATATACTATATTTATATTATGTAAACAAAGTTAGGGATAAACCGAACGAGTAATGAAATAAACATTGCTTTTATCGATAAAAATCCCATAAAATAGAAAAGTAAAGAAATAATCTATTGTTAAGGAGGTTTTTTATTTGATTGATTTGCAAGAAATATTTACACAAAACCAGATTGCGTTTGAACTTTATCGCCATCGCCCAATTTTTACTAATGAGGATGCGTTAGTTGTAAAAGAGGAACAAGGGTTTAGTGGTACTGAGACGAAGAGCTTGTATCTAAAAGATAAACAAAACAATCGCTATATTTTTTTAACCTTCACGACTAAAAGAAGCGACTTTAAAAAATTAAGCAAACTGATTGGTAAAAGAGTGTCAGTTGTTTCGGCTGAAGAAATGGAAGCGGAAACGGGACAAAAGCCAGGTGCTGTTTCACCATTTGGTTATGAATCATCTGTTCCTGTCATTATTGATGAAGAAATATTCGCTCAGGAAAAATTAGTATTTGCACCTGGTAGACCTGATCAAACCATGGTAGTCAAAGTGGCTGATTTAGATAAGATCATTCAAGTATTAGAAATAAAAACGTATGTATTACCAGCAGGGGAGTGACCTGTAACCATAATGAAACAGGTTCATCTTAAGTAAAATCTTTTGTTTAACGAAGGTTTCGTGATAGAAAAACTGCGTATGAGTAAAGGCGCAGATGTGACGTTCCATATCAAAAAGCTTAGCTGATCAGAAAGTAAATCGAACATGGTTCAGACAAAAACGATGAGACGATCGTGAAAGTAAAACAAAAAAGCAAATGTCTAAGCTATAAACAAAAGTGTCATTTTGTTATAAAACATCGATCATCAGCTTTTTTATTTGGAAATTATTTTGTTCCTGTAATTAAGTTAATTGAGATAATAGTTGATCATATCCTAATTCTCTGGCATAATCTTCGGCAGTTTTCCCTTGATTATCACGCAATTCTTTATTTGCACCATGAGCCAATAATTCTCGGACGATGTCTTGGTAGATCTTTGAGCTATCTCGCAAAGCCACAGCTTCAATTAACGCAGTATAGCCATAATGATTTTGATGGTCAATATCAACACGACCATCAGTTAGCAAAAGTTTGACGTTGGCTAAATGTCCTTTTTCGGCAGCTGGTATCAATGCATTACCACCAAAACGGTTAACGATCGACTGATCAGGTTCACTATTTTCAAGCATATAAGTAAGAATCTCAGTTTTTCCTTGTGCGCCAGCATATAAGTAAGGGCTATCTTGAATATGATCTTGTAAGTTGATGTTCGCACCGTGATCAACAAGGATTTTTGCAATATCGATCATATTATGGTGGACAGCAATCAATAATGGGGATTCTCCTTTTTCATTTTGTTCATCAATCATCGCAGTTGACTGGTCTAACAACGTTTGAACTAGATTTAAATCCTCGGCACTAACAGCTTGTAACAAGCGACCTGGAGCAATTGACATTGGTGTTTCCTCCTTTGATGGATGGTTGGGATTAGTTGGTAAAGGCGCAGAAGTTGTAGAATCCAAAACAATCGAATTCGTGCTAGTAGTAGCACCATTTGACTGAGGGGACTGATTGGCGCATCCTGCAAATACCAATAACGTAGGGAATAACCATAGGATTGAATAAGGTTTCATGAAAACGCCTCCTCCATATTATTTTAGTTGAAATAGCCATAAACAGCAAAATAAATACTTGCTAAACAATGCACAGCTCTTTAATAGAGGCAAAAACGTAATTAGCAACGCTTCCAAGACGGATTCTTGACAAAAAAAGAACAATGATAGATAGTAAAAAATAGTGTCTGACTAAATCTAGACAGGAGAACAGCTTTTGATTCTGTCAAATGAAAGTAGGGGAGTAGATGTTTACACGTTTGTCATCTCAATTAACAGAAAGAGAAAATTATAAATTACTGATTGGTTCAATTATTCCCAGACCAGTAGCTGTTGTTTCAACATTAACTGAGAAAGGGAACTTAAACATTGCGCCATTCAGCTATTTTAATATCGTTAGTTCAAATCCACCCATCGTTTCGTTAGCTGTCCAAAGAAAAAATGAGCAGATGAAAGATACTGCTAAAAATATCTTAATAAGGAAAGAAGCAATTATCCAAGTTTTAGATGAGCAAAATGTGGTGGAGGTCAATAAAACAGCAGCAACTCTTCCGCAAGAAGAAAGTGAACTAACCTTGACTAACTTGACTACGAAAATAAATAGGAATGGTTCAATTCCACCAATCAATGAGTCAAAAATTGTTTTTGAAACGGATTTATATGACCATCTCGAAATTAAGAATGAGCAAGAAGTTACTGCCGATCTTTTTTTATTAAAAATCCATACGTATCAATTAAATGAAGAGGTATATGATCCAGTATCTGGGAAGATCGATCCCAAGAAACTCCAACCAGTTAGTCGATTAGCAGGGAATGATTATGCAACCTTAGGGAAAATCTTTACCATCCCTAGGCCAAAGTGAACCACATGACGATAAATATGTTATTTTTAGAGGGTGTATAATCCTAAAAATATTATTATAATATTGGCGTAATTTCATTTCTTTCATGAATGGAGTAAGAAATGAAATTTAGCTAAAACATTTTTTAGTTATAAAAAACAATAAAGTTTTTTTAGGTAAACCGAATGATTTAAAGTTTTATTTGAAATATACAAGTAAAAAGGCAGATATGAGGATTTCTAGTGCATGGATAAACTGGTATGTAAATGTTAAGATAACTTGATAATTTATTCCGAAAAGTGAAAACAAGAACATTAAAACAAAAAAATCAATCAAGTCAGCAAAGGATTTTCATACTAAACGACTTCCTAAAAAGGGGAAATATATTAAAGATTGATTAATTTTGTTTTTTTATCAAATAAATGATTGCTAAAATAGTTAAAGAAGCTTACTATTAACTCTGTAAAAAATAAAAATAGTAATAACCTTGTTAGGTGAGGCTCCTATACAAACATATGCTATTGCTCAGAAACGTCGAAAGACGCCAATGAGTCAAACAGGAATTGTCGGATTAAGGCTTTTTCAAATAGCTAAGAGTGTTTCTTTACGTTGTATAGTGCTAAAACTCGGACGATGAGATGATGCTAGGTCAGAATTCTTGTTCGAAAAGGTTTCTGACCTTTTCTTATATTCTATAACTGATTCTATATTTAACTGCTCGTGTTCGCCTAACTTGTGTAAGAGGAGGGGGATATGCGATGTGGAAAAACAGAAAGATCGACTGGTTGATTTTAGGCCCTTATTTGGCTTTGTCAATTGTCGGTCTTTTAGAGATATATAGTGCTAGTTCCTATCGTTTATTGGTAGCAGGAAGTGATCCTAAAAGCTTATTTATTCGGCAATTTTTGTTTATTATTCTTAGTTGGGGCGTAATTGTATTGACCTATTCCATCAGATTACAAGTTCTACTGAAACCAAGAATAATAAAAGCTGGATTGATTGTATCGGGCTTATTATTAGCGATGATGAAACTCGGGATTTTTGCTGTAACAGTTAATGGTGCCCAGCGGTGGGTTTCAATCGCTGGAATCCAGTTTCAACCGTCAGAAATCGCAACCATTTTTTTGATTTTATATTTAAGTCGTTTTTTTAGAAATGACCGCAGTGTTCCTGAGAAACTTCATATACCAGTGTTGATCGTGGGCGGAATCGCCGTGCTTGTTTTGTTTCAACCTAAAATTGCGGGAGCACTGATGATTTTAGCTATTGCTGGAGCTATCTTTTGGGCTGCAGCTATTCCCATTAAAAAAGGGCTGATAATTATCGGAGCAGCGATTGCTAGCTTGATCTTAGTAGCTGGCTTAGTTTTACTACTTGAAAAGCATCATTTGTTACCTTCATTTTTTGAACACGCTTATGACCGAATCGCAATGGTTCATAATCCTTTTTTAGATGAACATGGTGCAGGATACCAGATGAGTAACTCTTACTATGCACTATACAACGGTGGCCTATTTGGTCGAGGAATGGGGAATAGTATTACTAAAAAAGGTTATCTCCCTGAATCCGAAACAGATTTTATTTTCTCAGTCATTGCTGAGGAGTTTGGGTTGATAGGCGCATTACTTGTTTTGTTTTTGCTTTTCTTATTATGTATGCGAATCTTCCAAAAGAGTACGAAACAAAAGAACCAACAGGCAACTTTGATCTTAATTGGTGTAGGGACATGGATACTCGTTCAGACAAGTATCAATATTGGAAGCATCCTTGGTTTAATTCCAATGACAGGTGTACCATTGCCATTTGTCAGCTACGGAGGAACAAGCTATTTAATCTTGTCTTTTGCTATTGGATTAGCTTTGAATATCTCGTCTCGACAAGTGAAAGAGAAAAATAAGCAGGTTGAGAGGTTACAACTCAAGAAACCTGAACTGTTAAACAAGAACAATTAAGAATCTCTCAATTGGACTATCATAATAAAAAAATGGCTATATTTCAAGTAAGAGGTTCGGTTAGAAAGAGGAATCGAAAATGAAAACATTTCAAAAAGTGATTTTAGGTCTATTGACGGCAGTCGTCATTGTCATCGGCTATTTTTCTTTTGAGTTTGTTCATGGTTATTCTTCAACGAGTCGAGCAGACGATGTACCAAAAGTAGAAGCCAAAAGTGTTCCTAAGATTATCAATGTGGCATTGATTGGCTCTGATGCCCGGTCGAAAGAAGAAAATGGACGTTCAGATTCTTTGATGATTGCTCAGTATAATCAAAAAACTAAAAAAGCAAAATTGGTTTCGATTATGCGTGATTCTTATGTAGATATACCTGGGCATGGTCAAGATAAAATCAACGCAGCTTATTCATATGGCGGGATTGATCTTTTGAACCAAACATTGAAAGAAAATTTCAAATTTGAAACACCTTATTATGCAAGTATCACCTTCCAAGATTTCATTGATTGTGTCAATGAGCTATTCCCTAACGGTGTAGATATCAATGCTGAGAAAGATTTAGACTTGGATGGTGTATACATCAAAAAAGGTGAACAAACGATGGATGGGAATACCTTATTGCAATATGCGCGTTTTAGAGAAGATGCTGAAGGAGATTTTGGACGGATCAGAAGACAACAACAAGTGATCAAAGCAATTTCTAAGCAATTAAAAGATGTGACTTCCATCCTTAAATTACCAAAAGCAATCGGTCAACTCTTGGGAAGTATTAAAACGAATTTACCTGAAAGTGTATTAATTGATTGTGGTATTGATTTCTTAAAAGATGACAAACCAATTGATACGTTATCTGTACCAGTTGAAGGTAGTTGGAATTTTAATGATTACACACCTTCTGGTAGTGTACTAGAACTTGATTTAGAAAAAAATCAATTAGCAATCAATCAGTTTTTAGACCAATAGATTTACATTTTATTTAAAGTGTAAGAAGTTAGAAACAAGCGATTGTCGTTGTGTTCTAGCTTCTTTTCTTATGGTAAAATGGATAGAAGTTAAGATAAGAAAATGTGAGCGGAGGGACAAAATGAAACGAAGTGACAATCATCGTAGGAACAAGACTGGTGTTTATCTAACAAGTGCCCTTGTTTTGGTTCTTGCGGCTGGTGGCGGGTATTTTTACTATCAAAAAACGCAAGAAGAGCAAGTGGTTTCAGCAGGAGAAAAAACGATCCAACAGTTTGCGGAACGTTTAAGTACTGGCGATTATAAAAAGGCGATGTCATACACACAAATTGATTCACAGACTAAGAAGACAATTTCTGAAAAAGAAGCTCTTGAAAAATACCAAAACATTTACGGAGCTGTGGCCATAAAAGGCTTGGAAATCTCTAATTTAAAAGTGACGAAAAAAGATAGTGAAACCTATTCTTTTTCTTATAAAGCTAAAATGAATACAAGCTTAGGCGAATTAAAAGACCTATCATATAAAGGAACTTTGACAAATAGAAATGATCAGATCAAAATCAACTGGCAGCCGAACTTGATTTTTCCTCAAATGGAAGATACGGACAAAGTAAGTCTGACTAGTGAGGAAGCTAAAAGAGGCGATATCCTTGATCGAAATGGAAAGAAATTAGCAACGACGGGCAAATTGAAACAGTTAGGGATTGTTCCTAGAAAGCTGGGAGAAAAAGAAGAGAAAACAGCAAACATTAAAGCAATTGCTGCAGCTTTTGATCTTTCAGAAGATGAAATCAATCAAGCTATCTCTCAAAGTTGGGTACAACCGGACTATTTTGTTCCTCTAAAAATCATTGATGGACAAACCCCCGAATTACCAAGCGGAGCAGCGATCCAAGAAGTTGATGGTCGCACCTATCCGTTAGGCGAAGCAGCAGCGCAATTGATTGGTTATGTTGGTGATATCTCAGCAGAAGATATCAAAAAGAATGCTGAATTAAGTAGTAATGGTAAAATTGGTCGTTCTGGTCTGGAAATGACTTATGACAAAGAACTACGTGGCACCAATGGGGGGAAATTGAGTATTACGGATGCTGATGGGACAGAAAAAGAAGTATTGATCGATCAAGAAGTGAAAAATGGTCAGGATATCAAATTAACTCTTGATGCCGATGCTCAAAAAATCGCATTTGATAGTTTAGGTGGAAAAGCGGGTTCAACAGTAGCGACTTCGCCAAAAACGGGTGAGTTGTTAGTATTAGCGAGCTCTCCAAGTTATGATCCAAACAAAATGACAAATGGAATCTCTCAAGAAGATTATCAAGCCTATACTGAAAATAAAGATCAACCATTTATTAGTCGTTTTGCTACCGGTTACGCTCCCGGATCTACATTTAAAATGATTACTGCCGCAATCGGATTAGATAATCAAACGCTGAATCCAGACGAAGTATTGACGATCAATGGATTGAAATGGCAAAAAGACCAATCATGGGGATCGTATCAAGTTACTCGTGTCAGCGATGTGCCTCAAGTCAATCTGAGAAACGCAATGATTTATTCAGATAATATCTATATGGCTCAAGAAACCTTGAAAATGGGTGAGAAGAAATTCCGCGAAGGATTAAATAAATTCATTTTTGGGGAAGACTTAGATTTGCCGATCAGCATGAATCCCGCACAAATCTCAAATAAGGATAGTTTTAAGTCAGAAATCTTATTAGCAGATACTGGTTATGGACAGGGAGAACTATTGATCAATCCGATCCAACAAGCAACGATGTATTCTGTTTTTGCTAATAATGGAAATCTCGTTTATCCAAAATTAGAGATGGATAAAGAAACGAAAGTTAAACAAAATGTCATTGCTACAACAGCTGTACAGACGATTCTGCCAGATTTGAAAGATGTTGTTCAAGATACGAATGGTACCGCTCATTCTTTAGCTGCTTTAGGCATACCAATAGCAGCAAAAACTGGTACAGCGGAAATCAAAGAAAAACAAGATGAAAAAGGACAAGAAAATAGCTTCCTATTTGCTGTGAATCCTGATACAAATGGTTATCTCATGATCAGCATGTTAGAAGATAAAGCAGAAGGTGATTCTGCAACGAAACGTGCACCTGAGTTGCTCCAATACTTGAATCAAAACTATCAATAGACGAATGAATAAAACTAATCAATGACTGTAGTCACTACTTACATTTGGGCTAGGAAACCTAAATTATTTAGAATACAACAGTCACTCGATTAGTTTTTTTATATAGGGATGCTTTAGAATGATCTTTTTACTTTTGGTTTAACGATAAAAGTAGCTAAACCTAATAAAATGAATCCAATAATGAATGGCATCGTATGATGGAAAGTAGCATATAGTTGACCACCAATCATCGGACCGATCACTCTAGCTAATGCTTGGATGCTTTGTGAAGCCCCTTGGATTTTTCCTTGGTCCTCTTTGCTAGCATACGTTGAAATCAAACCATTATAGGAAGGACTAAAAATCGCATCTCCTAGCCCGAAAAAGACCATGCCGATGATAAAGCAGGGGATCGAGCTATAAAAAGCAGAAAGGATGATGACAGAATAACCAATCATTTCACTGGTAATACCCATAGTAATGATCTGGTTTTCTCGCCAAAATTTTAATAAAATCGGCATAATCAACAGTTGAGCAAAAATGTCCATAATGCCAATTAACGAGAAAGTAAAACCGATGATAATTGGCGATAGATGGAAAGTATCAATTGAAAATTGAGCAAAAATCGCTTGGAATGAACCGTTGGGTAGCCAAATCAAAAAACCTGTGATCAATAACCATTTGACTGATCGAAAAGTGAAAACCAATTGGAGTTGCTTGAAGGGATTGATTTGCTGAAGAGAAAGATTTCTTGTACGTTCACGTTTAGTCAAACTTTCAGGCATAAAAAAATAACCGTAAACCGCATTACTCAAAGACAAAAAGGAGGCAACGTATAAGGGAGTTGCTGGTCCGTACTGTGCCAAGAACCCACCAATCAAAGGACCTGCTGCAGTTCCAATCCCAACCGTCGCGCTAATCCATCCAAAATATTTTGTTCGACTTTCAATTGGCGTCAAATCAGCAAAATAGGCAAGAATAGCTGAGATTTCGCCGCCGGTCAGCCCCTCAATTATTCTACAAAGAAAAAGTATCCATAAAGCTCCACCAAAGCCAAATAAATAGTACCCAATCGCAGAGCCAAACAAACTGCTGATCAAAATAATTTTCCGACCAAACCGATCACTGAGTGCGCCTAACATAGGGGCGGCTAAAAACATGGAAAAAGCATAGATCGCACTGAGTAGTGTCACCGTGGTTGCTTGTTGCTGTGTGTTTTTTGTGTATTGCTCTACCATAAATGGGATGACCGGATTAACGATTGTTAACCCTAATCCAATCAAAAAGACCGAAGTGAAACCAAAAACGAGTGCATGTTTGTTGATTGTTGTATTCATATCAAAACTCCTTAGCTATAAAATGTTTCCTAGGAAACATTTTATATAGTATATGTTTATTGTTTCCTTGTCAACAATAAACGGAGAGATACTACGATAGAAGAATGAAATCTAACGAAGCAGAGAGCAAAAAAAACCGTGATCTTAAGATCACGGTTGATTACACATGCACTTTATTTTTCTAATTTTGTTCTTTTTAAATTTTCTCTAAAGCGACCGATAAAACGAAAAACAGTATCAAACTCTTCCTTAGTCATTTGTTGAAAAACGACCTCATTTTCTTTAAGAAATTCTTCATGGAGCTTTTGATGCATTTTGTTAATACGCTGACCTTCAGCTGTCAGGCGAAAGTAACGCTCTTTTTTATTTTCAGGTTTCTGATAGCTTTCAAGTAAGCCGTTAGTGATCATTTTTTTAGTTAGCTTACTAATTGCTCCACGAGTCATGTAACTAGCATTTGCTAATTTGGTTACATTTGGATTTGAAATTGATGCTACTTTTTCGATTAAGTCGATCTCATTTAAAGAATAGCCTTCGAGTACTTGTTCTAATTTTGGTTTATTACGCCAAGTGATCTCGTTAGTCAGATCGACCATCTCACTAATCAATTTAAGTCTTGAGTCCATTTTTCACCGTCCTTTTTCTCTAGTATAACGAATGGACATTATCATCACAACATTCATTGATAGATAGTAAGTTAATTGGCGTATACTTTTTTAGTGAAATATTTAAGAATCAGAGGTGAGATCAGAGTACTTAACAAAACAACGATCACTAAAGGAGAGTAGTAGTGATTTTCAATCAAGTTGCTTTGTTGTCCGATCTGTAAAATGATCAGTGCCATTTCACCACGAGAAATCATACCAGCTCCTACCATGAGTGCACTGTTGGAAGAAAAACCAGAGAATTTTGCTCCAATATATCCGCCAATAAGTTTAGTCAGAATCGCTACGAGTGTCAAAATCAAAATAAATAGTATCTGTTCACTAAAGTTAGAAAAATCTACTTCTAAACCAACACTCACAAAAAAGACGGGGATGAATACTGCATATCCTAAAGCTTCAACATTATTGTAAACTTCATGTTTTACTTTTGTTTGACTCACTGCAATCCCAGCAAAAAATGCCCCAATTACTGAACTTAACCCAATCAGGTCTGCTAAATAAGACATTCCTAGGCAAATGACTAATGACATAATGATAATGGCTGAATTCGCATAGATTTTTTCTGCTAGAGACATTAAAAATGGAGCGATCCATTTCACTAATAAAAAGATAAATAAGAAATAGAATAGTTGTTCCAACAAGAGTAAAGGAAGGGGTAGGTTGCTCGTAGACTTACCTGTTAAAAAAGATAAACTGAAGCTTAGCACTAGAACAACCAGAATATCATCAACGACAGAGGCACCTAGAATCGTTGATCCTTCCTTCGTATTCACAACATTCAGTTCTTTTAGTACTTCGACAGAGATACTAACAGAAGTCGCAGCTAAAATAATCCCAAAAAAGATTGCTTCATTATTTGCTACTTGAAACGCCTCGCCAGTAAGCCAACCGAAAAAGACAGGGAAGAGGATTCCTAAAAGTGCTACAAACATGCCTGGTTTAAAATATTTTTTCAATAAGGATAAATCACTTTCCAAACCTGCTAAGAACATCAGCAAAATGACACCAATTTCAGAAAAATCATGAACTAAAATATTTGGATGAACCCAGCCAAGTCCTGCTTGTCCTAGTAATACACCAACTAACAATTGCCCAATAACAGCCGGAATCCCAAATCTTCTTGAAATATGCGAACCAATTGTAGTTGCAACAAGGATTAGACACAAGATACCAATAAACTCCATAAGATAGTCAAACCTTTCTTTATTCAATAGTCTCAAATATATAATAACATTAATTATTTTATTTGTGGTAAAAAGAGATTGCATAAGAAATCAGCAATCAGAGACTCGGAGAATGAAAAATTTTAAAGCAAATAAAAAGAGGGAGCAATCAGAAAGTTTACCCCTAGAAACGAAAGTCATTTGGAAAAAGCAACTTCTTCCATCTTCTAGGTAAACTAATAGTCATGCAACCTCTTATTTACTTACGAATATCTCTTGTTCACTTTGAAATAGGTAATGATTTCTGAGATACCCATGAAAATTAATAGCCCACCAAATAATTGGAAGAGTATCATGACGCTTTTGAATGGATTGAATAATAAAATCAAACCACCAATCAATAAGAGAATACTATAAGCACTCCAACCTTTCGAACGGGTGTTAAGTCCGACGAATAATTGAAAGAGACTTTTTAGGATAATAACTAAACCTAAGATAACTGGTAAGAGCGAGACGATTGCTGCTGCAAAGACCCACACGATTAGTGCGAGAATAAAAAAGCCAATCCCGCTAATTAAACCAAATCCCCATGCACCCGTTTGTTTTCGGTTTTTATTTGCTTCTAAAAGATTCAAAATCCCCAATAAAACAAAATACGCTGTAATGAGGTAGCCAATAAAATGGAATACAGCTGTCGGATTGATCACAATTGCAAGTCCGGCAATGATGTAAATGGCTGACCTTAGCAATGCGTAACGCTGAAAATTAGTACGTATCATTTCAAACATAACATAACCTCCTTTTATTCTATTGTAACGGTAAACGGTTATTCTACCAAACAAAAACCTGTTTTTGATTTAGCTTCTTAATATTTTATCCATTTTCTTGCCTTTTGCAAGTTCATCAATTAGCTTATCTAAATAACGTATTTCCTGCATCAGTGGGTCTTTGATCGTTTCCACTCGCACACCACAAATCACCCCAGTTATCAACTGTCTGTTTGGATTCAGTTTGGGTGCTTGTTCAAAGAAGACTTGGAACGTTACTTCATTTTTCAGTTGTTTTTGTAATTCTTCTTCGGTATAACCAGTCAACCAGCGGATGATTTCATCCATTTCTGACCGAGAGTATCCTTTTTTCTCAGCTTTTTTTACATAGAGAGGGTAGACACTTGAGAAACTCATGGTGAAAATTCGTTGATTCATGATAGCACCTCCTACGATAAGTTTTCTTTTATTATATTCGTTTGTTCAATAAATGTGTACTTATCGCAATTGTAAAAAAAGAATAAACAAAAGGCTAAGGCAAGTTGATGAATAAACTTGTCTTAACCTTTTGAGATTTGTAGCAAAGTTATTCTTTTCTCATCAAATAGTCGAATGCACCAAGGGCTGCTGTAGCACCCGAACCCATAGCAATAATGATCTGTTTATAAGCACTATCTGTGCAATCACCAGCAGCGTAAAGTCCTGCTTCACTGGTAGCACCATGGGCATCAGTGATGATTTCTCCTCGATCATTTAACTCAAGTGTTCCAACTAACCAATCCGTATTAGGAACCAAACCAATCAGAATAAACACACCTGAAACAGCTATTGTGTGTTCTTCCTGGGTGGAACGGTCGATATAACTCAACGAATCAACCTTTGTCTGACCACTGATTTCTTTCGTCTGGGCATTTAGAATGACAGTGACATTTGTTAAAGTAGCTAGTTTATCTTGTAATACTTGGTCTGCTTTAAGTGTCGGAAGAAACTCTAAAATATATACATGTTTCGCCAACCCAGCTAAATCAATGGCAGCTTCAATCCCTGAATTTCCGCCACCAATCACTGCGATTTCTTTTCCGCCAAAGAGGGGACCATCGCAATGAGGACAATAGGCAATTCCTTTGTTTTTAAATTCTTTTTCACCAGGAACATTGATTGAACGCCAATGAGCTCCTGTTGCAACAATCGTTGTTTTTGATTTCAGCTGATTGCCGCTTTTTAAATTGATTTCAAAGAGATCTGCTCCTTTGTTTAGTGACACAACTTGTTGATTTGTCATAACATCAACAGGATAAGACCGTAAATGTTCTTCGACTTGTTTCATCAATCGTGGACCTTCTGTGTAAGGTGTACCGATTAGATTTTCGATGCCTAACGTTTCTACGACTTGTCCGCCAAGTGTATCAGTTACGAGTCCAGTGCGGAGTCCTTTTCTAGCTGCGTAAATCGCTGCGCTGCTTGCTGCTGGACCACCACCGATAACTAGAACGTCAAATAATTCTTTTGTATTGATTTCCTTTTGTTCCATTAGATTCGGGCCAGCTATTTTTCCTAAAATTTGTTCAATCGTCATTCGTCCACTAGCAAATTCTTTTTCGTTTAAAAAGACGGTTGGCACGGCCATGATTTGTTTTTCAGTGATTTCATGCTGATACATCCCACCTTCGATCATCGTATGGGTGATCAACGGATTTAAAACCGCTAAAATGTTTAACGCTTGAACAACATCAGGGCAGTTGTGACAAGTTAAACTGACATAGCTCTCAAAATGTAGAGGTTGATTAATTTCTAAAATGGATTGAATCAAAGTATCAGCTATTTTAGGTGGTCGTCCACTTACTTGTAATAAAGCAAGGAGGAAAGATGCAAACTCGTGGCCTAAAGGAATACCTGCGAAAGTGATCCCGCTAGTCTTTTGTAAAGAATTGATTTCAAAGCTAGGGGTACGTGGCAACGTCTTTTGTTCAACCGTAATTTTATCAGTCATATCTGCCACTTCGTTCACAAACTCGAATAGTTGTTGGGAATTGGCTGTGTCATCTGTACTAACCGAAAAAACAACTGGTGCTTCCATTAAATCAAGATATTGAGCTAAATTTTGTTTCGTTTCCTTATCTAACATCGGCTCATCCTCTAAATCTTTCCAACAAGATCGAAACTAGGTTTTAGTGTTTCACCACTTTCTTTCCATTTCGCTGGACAAACTTCACCAGGATGCGTACGTACGTATTGTGCGGCTTTGATTTTGTCAATCAAGGCACTTGCGTCACGTCCAATACCATCAGCATTGATTTCCATTGCTTGTACGATACCATCTGGATCTATGATAAAAGTTCCTCTTTGTGCAAGTCCACTTTCTTCATTCAATACATCAAATAGACGAGAAATGTGGTGAGAAGGGTCGCCAATCATGGCATATTCTATTTTTCCGATAGCTTCAGATGAGTCATGCCATGCTTTATGTGTAAAGTGGGTATCCGTTGAACAAGAAAAGACTTGGACGCCTAGTGATTTTAATTCATCGTATTGTTCCTGTAAATCCTCTAATTCTGTCGGACATACGAAAGTGAAATCTGCTGGATAAAAGCAAATAATACTCCAATTACCAGTAAGATTAGCATCGCTGATATCGATAAATTCTCCGTTTTTATAAGCTTGTGCGGTAAATTCTCCAACTTTTTTTCCAATCAATGACATATGAAAACCTCCAATTTATTTTACTTTATTTATAATTAATATAATTTAATAACGGTTGCAAAGTCAAAGGTTTTTTGGTTATTTTAAGAATGTCTCGTAAAAATAGGAGGTTATTTATAGGTGCAATAGAAAAAGCCGTACATGGGAATAGTGGCTGCTTCCTTTGTTTAGTAGGATTCGTCGACTATTTTTTCATGAACGGCTGCATTGGATTATTTATTAGAAAATGGTGTGCAAGATGTATAATCATTTTCTTGTTTTAATTCAAAGATATATCCAGCAATTTGAGTAATTACTTTTTTCCATTCTTGCGGTGTCACATAATTGTCCAATAAATAGATTTTTTTGATATGTGACGGCAGATGCTCTAAGGGACAGTCACTGACGATGATATCACATTCTTCCATATAATTTTTTTGGATGATGATCGACTCGGAAGAAAAGATCTGCTCGATTTTGACCATCAAATCTTTACTCACATAAAAATCCTTGGTGTAATTGATACCTATGACGATCGAGTGTTGAGGTTTAAAGCGATCATACAAATGAAGTAAGTCTTCAACGATCCATTGCATATTTTCTTTGATCAATAGATCTGGCAGCTCTTTACTGATTTTTTGTCTAAAAGTGACGTAGAATTGTTTGATCTCATTTTGTAAGTTTTCAAAATTTTCTTTTCCTTCATATAAAGTATAGGTAGGTAAAGGAGTATTGGGTTGATCAGGATTCAAAAAAGTACTGAAAAGTTTATTTCGAGCAAAGTTCAAGGCATAAAGTTTTTGTTGGTTGACTGGTACTTTTAAATGAAAGTGTCGGCTAAAAGACTCCACTAGCTTTTTAGAGTAAACGATGTAAGGAACATTAGCTTCTAGTAACATTTGGTAATGTTGAAAGCTAAGCTCGTCACTTTCTAGTTTTGAGATCGCTAATCTTGCTAACAGGTTGATTAAAACCCGCTGTTCATGACAAATAGATAAATGATCGTTAAGCAAATCAAATTCTGGAGTAACCAAGTATTCAATATAGTCATATTCTTTAAACTCTCTTTGGACATTCTTCAACGATGTAACTGGAAAGTTCTCTACACAGATTTTTAATAGTAAAAATAATTTCTCTTTCATCCCTCCACTTAGGGCATCAAGTAATTCTTGTTTAAAATAAGTTGTTAGTTCATACGTAATAGATTGTGGGGTTTCCATGCCATAGGGGACAGAAGTATTTGAAAAAATATTCCAATAAACATCTAAAAAACAATACTGGATCTGTACTTCCGTTCCTGCTACGATTTTTTTTCCTTTAGCTGTAAATTTAAATGCAATCCCATACAATTTAAGGAACTGATTGACAGCTTTCATTTTGGAATAAAGATAAGAGGAGCTGTAATTTGTTGTTTGACTAATGCTAACAATGGAATGACCAGTTGGTTCTAACAGGGCTGTTAAAATTTTAAAATTTGTCGATTCTAAACAGTATTTACCAAATAATTCATAATAACATTTTGCACTATCTGTATTCTTTAAATCTAACTGGACAAATTTCTTTTGCCTGATCAAAGAAACATCTTCTAAATCAAGTGTCATAAAATCCTGTTCTAATTCTTGAAGATAAAGCAAAAAATTAGAATCAGACATCTCAAAATAATCAGCGAGGTAGTGAGTGGTAATGAAGAATGGGTGTTCTGCAAGAAAAAGAAAAATATTGAGCTTGGTAACACTTTTTTTATTTAAAAGATACTTTTTGATTGCTTCTTGTGTTTGCATGTTATTCCTCCATTTGATTTTCCATCCAGCATTTTACTAAAAAATTAGCTATTTTGAACAAAAAAACAGTAATAATATTTTAGCCGTTTGTATTATCTTATGTATTGCAAGCCAAAAGTGTTTGAAACGGGGGAGATGTAAAAATGAATCACTTAAAACTTATAATGGCTACTGTTGCTTTGACAGGCCTATCGGTAACTGCCGAAGCAACGCAACAAGTAAAGATTGAAGAGCACCACCCAATCGTTACTAAAACGAAAGAGCCTGGGTGGGCAAACGTGAATTGTATCACACTACAGGATGAATTTTCCACAACAAATTCAGGAATCATGAAATTTCCGGTGGGAAAAACGGTACCAGTCAAAGCCAGTGTCAGCTATTCAGGCGATAGACAACCAATCTCACAATCCAATGTAGTATTTGAGAATGTTGATCCAGCATTGACGATTGGGTACGATCCAACTACGCTTCAGATTAATGGACATAAGGCTAGTTTTACCTTTACTGTAACATTAAATCAACATTTAACAAAGCCAGCATTATTTACGATCAAAGTAGCTGATGGCAGTCCGACAGATAATCAGCATCTTACGCCTTATAGTCAACGTCAGACAGTTGAAGAAATGCTTAATGTTGATGAGGATAATTTTACCGAATTACCAGAAATTGAACCAACTGATCCAACACCGGAGGAAAAACCAGATCCAGTTGAACCGACTGATCCAACGCCAGAAGAAAAGCCAGATCCAGTCGAACCGACTGATCCAACGCCAGAAGAAAAACCAGATCCAGTCGAACCGACTGATCCAACGCCAGAAGAAAAGCCAGATCCAGTCGAACCGACTGATCCAACACCGGAGGAAAAACCAGATCCAGTCGAACCGACTGATCCAACACCGGAGGAAAAACCAGATCCAGTTGAACCGACTGATCCAACGCCAGATGAAATGAAAAAAACTCAAGTGGAAATCGAGATACCTAAGAAAGAAGAATTTCCAACTGTGGGGGAATCTTTAATTGACGTTAATACGAAAAATCAAGTAATTTTGCCAGATATGATCAAAGAAAAATCGCATCAGATGTCTTTATCAGGTAGTTTAACGCCTAAAAATGAAAACAATTATGAAATAAACAATGATAATTTCTTAGATAATGAAAAATCTCTTGGTAATGGTATAAGTGATCAATTACCAAAAACAGCAGATAAAGCAACACCAAGTTTTATGTATCTTGGGTTTACACTTATCATTTTCTCTATTTTCGGAGTGAGAAAGTTACGAAATAGTGAAAAACAAAGTTAAAGCAAACAAATAATATTATTATTAAAAGAAGAGAATGAGGAGCACATCCTCATTCTCTTCTTTATAAATTAGAAAATTACTAGAAAAATAAGTGATGAACCATAAGTATTGAATCACTTATTTTTTATTTGTTTAAATAATGTATTTGTTCTTGATCAACCACTGGATAAGTAATCAATTCAGTGCCTTCGAGATTTTCTTTATGCATTTCAACTGCGGTGATTTGGTGATTGTTGTAAGTAGTATAGTAATAGATCCCTTTGTCCATGTTACAACAAGACGAATAGATCGTATATTCAAACTTCCCATTTCCTACATCACACAATCCTTTTTGTTGTTCCACGGATGTTAATATATGGAAAAATTGGTTCACGCTCTCCATCTCTGAATCTCCTGAGACTGATTGCCATTTTGTAAAGGCAGCTTTTACGAAACGAGAAGCAGATGATAAATCGCCTGGTAAGCCTAATCCACCCATTCCACGACTATACACATCCAACTCTAGATTTTTCGCAAAATGATTGGAAGATACAGTAGGAGAAACATGACGGTAGTTATTTAAATTAAACAATTGATAATCAAAAGGTGGATTATTTGTTAATACACCGACTGGATTATTGTAAATTTTCAAACCATCAATGGTTGATTCGATCACGAGAGCTTCATTTTGGTCAGCAAGCATCCAGTGAAGAGGAGAAAGTGGAAGTTCTTCACTAAAATTGATATTTACTAAGTTGATCTCAGCAAGTAATTTTTTTGCCTCATCGATTGTTGCGCATTTTCCTAATAACCAAGGGATAAATTCGAATGGTGAGATATTGGTTTTACCAGAGTCTTCTTCAAAGTAATGAGCATTTTCAGGGAAATTCAAACCTGCCATGCTAAGTCCTTTTTCATTTGTTGCTTCAAAATATAACGGATAATTATCAACAACTGCAGCCATACCAATTAACGCATAGTGAGAGGGTAGAGGATCCGTTCGACGAAATTTAAAAGGATAGTTTCTAGGCGTAATTGTCACTACTTGTCCATAAGAAAGCTCTAAATCTAAGTTTCGTCCAAAATAATGATCTTTAGTTGCATAAACAATGGATGTACACATGATACATCTCCTCCTTTTATTAATATAAATTAATGATAATACCAATTTTAATTTTTTACCAGAAAAACTGATTTTTGATTAAAAAAACTCCTATTATAAAAAAAGATCTTTTCTAAGATGGATTTACTTTGTAAGGATTAACAAGACAAGTGTGCGGTGTTCTAGAAAATTTTAGCGGAAAATAAGCCGAAGAATGCCCTAACTAGAAGGGATTCTTCGACTTATTTCTCAGAGCTAGAGACGTCACAAAATTTTTATGACAATTAAACTGAAGTAAATCTTACAGGTTCTGATTCAAAGAAAGTCACTCTTTGAGGGGATGGTTGGGAATTTCTTTCACTTTTAATATATCTAATAAGAATGTAAAAATTGGAATACCAACAATCAAACCCCATACTCCTAAAAAGCGTTCGCTGATCAATAATACAATAAAGGTATAGAAAATCGGTAATTCTGTTTTACTAGACATCAATTTTGGATTCAATACATAAGATTCAAGTAAATGGACGATTAAAATCGTTAATAAGATGTAAACCACATCTTTTATGCCACCTTGAGAATACGCAATAAAGGATAAGGGCACACAAGAGATAATGACACCAGCAACTGGGATCAAACTTAAAATAAAGATCATAATTGCTAAACTAAGCAACTGATGGAAACCAAAAGCAGCTAAAGCAATCGTTGTGAGGATCGTGTTTAATAAAGCAATAATGAACTGTGCCTCTAATACTAATCCAAAGGTATTGACAAATTTATCAGCAAAGTAATAAATGTCTTGGAAGAACCAAGAAAATTCGCCTTTTAAGAATAAGCGGGAAAATAGGATTGTTTTTTTCTTTTCGATCATAAAAAAGAAACTTAAGATAAAAGACATAGTAAAGGCGACAGCCATCTTACCAAAGTCTTGCAAATAGCCTAAAGCAATTGATGCACCATTTTGTAATTGTTCAAAGAAATCATTTCTTTCAATGTAATTATGGATATAAAGTAAAACCGGATCAGCGTCTTTGGGTTGATGTTCATAGAAATTGATGACTGATTTGACCATGTCAAATGTTTGGTGTACCAAGACGGGGATATAAATTGTAAATGCTAAATAGATTAGGTAAACCACAAGAGCATAAACAATAATGGTTAATACCCCGGTTGGAACCTTAATGAATCGTTGGATAATTTGCACTAAGTGAATCATTAAATACGTAAAAATAAAAGTTAGTAAAATTGTTGTAATCATGCTTCTTACAAGAAAAAGGACTACAATAATGATTAATAGAACAGTCATACGACGAATTTTTTCATTCGCCAAAAAGCGTTGGTAAACAGACAAATCAACAACCTCCAAGTAATTTAAGTCATAGCGTACATATTTGATTATAAAGCGGAAATAGGGAATTAGGAAGAAAAAAATAAAAACTGCAGACATTGATGAGCAATGTCTGCAGTTTGACTGTTTAGTTCCTAGTTTTTTTCCCGAAAATTAGTTAGCATTTTCTTGCTGAGCTTTTGCAAAAGAACAAGCTCATCCGGTTCAAGTGGAAGACTCGCTAATATTTTAGCAGGAATATCTTTTGCTTTTTCTTCTAAAGCTTTTCCATTAGAAGTCAGTGATAGAATCGTAATACGCTCGTCTTTATCTGCTCTTCTTCTTTGAAGTAGGCCTTTGTCAGCCATTTTTTTTATGACGGGCGTCAAGGTTCCAGAATCTAAACAAAGTAAGCTACCAAGTTCTTTCATTGTGACTTGTTGGTTTTCCCATAAAACAAGCATTACCAGGTATTGCGTGTAAGTTAAATCTAAAGGCTTCAGCAAAGGGTTGTACGAGCGAATGATTTCTTTAGAGGTGGCATATAAAGGAAAGCACAACTGGTTTTCTAAATATAAATCTTCCATTTTCTCCACCTCGATTCTCGTAGTTCCTTGTTAGCATAGCTGATTTTATAATAAATGTCTAGCTGTTAACAGCAGTCAATGTCACTTCAATATTACCTGCAGTTGCTTTAGAATATGGGCAAACCTTATGAGCTGCTTCTAATAATTCTTGTGTTTCTTCTAAAGAAAGACCTTCAACATGACCTTCAATTTCAACGCCTAAAACAAAACTCATTTCATTTTCAGCATACAAAGATACTTGAGCACTGATGGTAGAAGCACCAGAGATATTTTTTTGATTTTTGATCAATTCTAACGCACTATTGAAACAAGCACTGAAACCTGCTGCAAATAATTGCTCAGGATTCGTTGCATCGGCTACACGACGTCCAGGAGCCGCAATTGCAAGTTCAAATGAATGATCTGGACTATGAACTTCACCTGAACGACCACCAGTATTGATCATTTTTGTAGAATACATTTTTTTCATAAAAAACACTCCTTTAAATTTGGTTTTGTACAATTAAATTGTATACAACTTAATTGAGAAAGGCAACTAATTCGTTTCAGCATAGGCATAAAAAAACGAGCGACTACACGTTATGGCATCACTCGTTTTAGATAAATTATTTAAGCAGAATCAATTTTTAGAAGAAATACAAAAATAGAAGAGGAAGTATTTATGAATAAGCTTCTTATTACTCAATTGGATGGTAAGTGAAGCCACTACCAGTTACTTCAGCTACACTGCTGACAATCACAAAAGCAGTAGGGTCGATTTCTTCGATCAATGGTTTGACTCTTGAAAACTCCTGGTCTGTTACGACGATCAATAAAACTTCTTTAGATTTGCGGTTGTAGCCACCTTTTGCTTCTAATAAAGTTAAGCCACGACCAATTTCCGCACTTAAACGTTGGCGGATTTCTTCGATAGAAGTTTCGCTCATCACCATTATCGATTTTTTACGATTCATTCCTGTTTCAATATATGACATTACAATCGAGGTAATGACGATCGAAAGAATGGCGTATAAAAATTCTTCAAACCCAAAAATAAATAAATTAAGTGATACAACAAACGCATCTGTTACCAATAAACCAATCGAAGTATTCAAATGAAAGTACTTTTTGAAGATCAGTGGTGGAATAGTTGTTCCGCCACTTGAAGAATTATTTTTGTATAAAATAGCGACACCCAGAGCAAAGATCGCACTACCAAAGATCACTGAAAGTAAACGATCCGACGTAACCATCATTTCAGGGACGACCGCAATAATCAGCGGAAAGACAAGACTTCCAAAAAGCACTTTGAAAAAAGGTTTTTTTCCAAGAAATACAAGAGCTAATACCAACATGATGATATTTAATACTAAAATGACCATTGCACGATCAAAACCTAAAGCCGATTCTAAGAGAATACCTAAACCACTCACACCGCCTGCTGCGATATGGTGAGGCCCTAAAAACATATTGATACCTACGCCTAAAATGGTTAAGGCAAACATTATTTTTATGTATGTCCAAATCATCGTTTTCATTTGCTTCATCCATTCACATCCATTCATTATTGTATTTTAATTTTTTGGTGCTTTTTTCATTATAACGTAATATTCACCTAAAGTTAACTAATATTTTAAAAAAATGTTAGGTTAGTCTAACATTTCGGGTCGAGAAATAGAGGAGCTATGAGTTCACTATGTTGCTATAGATAGTGAATATTAATATTTTTTATCGATTGAAATAAAAATTAAAGATGTCTTTTACTTTTCCTTATTTCGATAAAGAGCAAATAAAGATGGAAATTTAATGAATGAAAGGTTGGACATAAATGCAACGTCATGTCGATTCGTTACGAACAGTTAGTGTGCAAGAACCATTGGCAATAAGATGAGCAGGGGTTAGTTTGTTTTCTTTTTCTAAATAAATTTCAGCTGCCCAAAATTGGATAGAGCGTCCAATTTTAGTCGGACGTGCGATCACTCGTAATTGTCCATTTTGAGCGCTGTTAAGGTGGTTGACGTGTAAATCTACACCTACCGCATATTGTGGCGAGCTTAAATGTTGGTTAGCACCAATACTACAAGCGGTTTCAATCAAGATACCGTTGATTCCGCCATGAAGGAAGCCAAAAGGTTGGAGATGGATGTCAGAAATCGGTAGTAACAATTCAACCTGTTCTTTTGAGATAGACATTGTCTCAATCTGTAAATATTCGATTAAATTCATTTTTAGGTTTCATTCCTTTTTTTTGTTTTTTGAATAGTATAACAGAAATTCTTAAAAAATATAAAATTACAAACGTTTTCTTTGGCTTTTGTGTATAATAAGAATGTTCAACTTAGAGGAGGAATAAAATGAGAGAATGGCAAACAATTAAAGACTATGAAGAAATACTTTTTGAAAAACATGGTAAAATAGCAAAAATAACAATTAATCGACCTCAAGTACACAATGCATTCACTCCAAAGACAGTGTTTGAAATGATTGAAGCTTTTACTATTTGTCGAGAGCGGCAAGATATTGGTGTGATTATTTTAACCGGAGCAGGAGATCAAGCATTTTGTTCTGGTGGAGATCAAAAAGTTCGAGGAAATGGCGGGTATGTAGGTGATGATCAAATCCCTCGCTTGAATGTGCTAGATCTCCAGCGCCTGATTCGGGTCATTCCAAAGCCTGTGATTGCTATGGTCAAAGGTTGGTCGATCGGTGGAGGCAATGTCTTACAACTTGTTTGTGACATCACAATTGCCGCTGAAAATGCGAAATTTGGACAAACAGGTCCGAATGTAGGAAGTTTTGACGGCGGTTATGGATCAGGCTATCTAGCTCGAGTGATCGGTCATAAAAAAGCAAAAGAAGTCTGGTTTATGACGAAACAGTATTCCGCAACAGAAGCTTTAGCAATGAATTGGATCAACACAGTGGTACCTTTAGCCGAAATTGAAGACGTAACGATAGAGTGGGCAGAAGAAATGTTGAAGAAAAGTCCTTTAGCATTAAGAATGATCAAGGCTGCAATGAACGCAGATACAGACGGACTAGCGGGGATCCAACAATTAGCAGGGGATGCCACTTTACTTTACTACACGATGGCTGAAGCTCAAGAAGGACGAGATGCATTCAAAGAAAAGAGAGAGCCTGACTTTGACCAATTTCCTAAATTTCCCTAAACAAAAACCAAATAGTTGGTTGCAACGACAAGCATTAGAACAGCCAGATCAGCCAGCCTTTTATACGAAAGATGTTTGTCTAACGTTTAGTGAATTGAATCACTATGTACAGCAACTTGCTTATTATTTCAAACGTTTTATAAGCAATCAACAAAAAACTATTAAAAGAGTAGCCATTTTGAGCGACAATCAGACAATGATGTATCAGTCGATCTTAGCTCTATGGGAATTAGGAATGGAGATCCAATTTCTAAATACAAGGTTAACCAGTGAAGAACTAGCTTATCAGTTAAAAGATGCCAATACACGACTATTGATCACTGAACACCCTGAACATTTTTCCTTTGAAAATGTAACCATCATTTCTTTCCCGAAAAAAAAGGAACTAATCGGGAGAATTAGTGAACCACCAATTGATTTCGGCTATCAATTGGAGCAAATAGCCTCGATCATGTATACATCTGGGACTACTGGAAAGCCAAAAGGAGTACCTCAAACTTTTTCAAACCATCAAGCAAGTAGCCTAGCTACACAAAAAAGTATGGCTATCGAGTCTGGCGAGAATTGGCTTTGTTGCGTCCCGTTGTACCATATCAGTGGTTTATCGATTCTTTTACGTTCCCTTGTTTTAGGAATTAGCGTTCATTTATGTGAAAAATTTCACCCATCAGAAGTCAAACAACTGATTTTAAGCGAAAAAACCGCTTATTTGTCGTTAGTCACGAAAATGTTAAAAGATCTGTTGCCGTTTGTACCAGAAGACGGTTATCCTTCTTCTTTGAAGCAAGTTTTATTAGGTGGGGGTCCGATTGAATCTACCTTACTTGAAGACTGTTGCCAGTTGAAGCTACCCGTTATGTTGTCTTATGGCATGACAGAAACATGTTCCCAAGTTGTCGCAGGTAAAATCAATTTGCATTCAAAGTTTAAAGACACGGTTGGTCGTCCGCTAATGGGTGTGCAAATTAAAATCGATGGGACAGATCAAGCGAACGAATCTGGAGAAATTCTTTTGAAAGGTCCGTCGATCGTTAAAGGATATCTCAACGGACGAGATCGACATTCGTGGACGAAAGAGGGCTGGTTTTGTACTGGTGATTGGGGCTATTTAACAGATACTGGTGAACTAAAAATTCTTAGTCGAATGAGTGAGCGAATCATCTCTGGCGGAGAAAATATTTACCCTGCTGAGATTGAAGCAATTTTTTTAAAAAGTCAGAAAATTACAGAGGCTATTGTTATTGGTAGAGCCGACCCTAACTGGGGGCAACGCCCAGTAGCTTATTTGAAATTAATAGATAAGGTCAGCGTTAATGAAATTTGCAATCTCATGGAGCCACTTGCTTCCTATAAACATCCTGACGAAATTTTTGTCATCCATGATCTACCAAAAACAGCCTCAGGAAAACCATTAAAACGACTTTTTTTAACAGAAGAAAGAGTGAACTATATTGACTACCAACTTATTTAATCTAAATCTACAGGAAGTACCTGAAGCTGACTATGTATGTTATAGCTTTAAGATTCCTTATGAACCGTTAGCAAATCTCTTTGCAAAAGCGAGTGAATTTAAAGGCACACGTTTCTTTTGGCAAACGCCAGACAAAAATGTCGGTTTCTTGGGGTTTGGGCGTAATCTTTTAAAGAAGCGCGGAAACTGGTCCACCGAAGACCTGATAAATGCTAAACAAGAGTTTTTTAAAAAACTTTCGTTTCTGGTTCCTGAAAAAGAGACTCCGATTCTTTTTGGAGGATTACCTTTTGATGCTGAAAACAAAAAACAAGCGCCTATTTGGGGAGAATTGGCAGAGGGCTGTTTTATTCTACCCGAACTATTAATCAAGCAAAATCATCAGCAACTAACCGTTGTAATAACCGCAAGGAATCATTTTAAAACTTTAAAAAAACTCGATGAGTTTATTAAAGAAAAAATGAGACTCATTAATGAAATGAAAGAGCGATGTGTCCCAGATTTTTCGCCAAGTCAAATATTAAAAGAAAATGAAGTAGCTGTTCCTCATTTCTTAAAAGCTGTTGAAGAGACGATCGAAGTCACAGCAAATAAAAAATCAGCACTTAAAAAAGTGGTTTTAGCAAGACAGATGCAATTAGTTGGCAAAGAATTTTCTGTTGAAAAAATCTTACTTCATCTGATTAGTCAACAACCAAACACCTATCTCTTTGTTTTAGAATCAAAAGGTCAAGCGTTTATTGGCGCAACACCTGAACGTTTGCTTCAGGCGACTGATACCCATTTCTTGACCGCTAGCATTGCTGGCTCTATCGCTAGAAGTTCAAACGAAAGAGAAGACGTTACATTGGGAGGAAAACTTTTAAAAGACTCTAAAAATATTGGAGAACACCAATTAGTCGTCGAACGTTTAACAGAACAGATGCACTCATTTATTAAGGGGAAACTAACAGTATCAGAAAAAAGTCTTTTAAAAAACCGAGACATTCAACATCTTTGTTTGACGTTGAAAGGGAGCCGTCAGGACGGTTTCTCATTTTTAGAAGTCATACGACAACTACATCCTTCACCAGCTTTAGGCGGTGTGCCTAAACAGGCAGCCATTGATTGGATAGCGGAAAAAGAACCTATTGGGCGAGGGTTATACGGTGGTCCAATTGGCTGGTGTAGTTTAACTGAGGATGTTGGTGAATTTGCAGTTGGTATTCGTTCTGGAGTAGTGAGTGATACTGAGGTCCAGTTGTATGCTGGCTGTGGAATTGTGCCAAATTCAACGCCTGAAGCGGAATACTTAGAAACTGCTCTAAAATTTCAACCGATGATTCGAGGTGTAAAAGAATGACGAACACAAAAGAGCTGACTGCTTATTTATTAGCATTTATCCATGGATTGAAAGAAAGTGGATTAAAAGAAATGGTCATTAGCCCAGGATCACGCTCGACACCACTGGCCTTATTGGCTTATCGTGACCCGGAAATCAATTGCTATATCAACGTGGACGAGCGTTCGGCTGCTTTTTTTGCGCTTGGTTTAGCAAAAGCACAAAAGGAACCTGTGGGTCTGATTTGCACATCAGGAACTGCTGCAGCAAATTATTATCCAGCCATTTGTGAAGCTGAGGCGTCAAATGTTCCACTTGTTGTGTTGACCGCTGACCGTCCACCAGAGGCACAAGGCGTAGGAGCACCACAAACGATGGATCAGCAACATTTGTATGGAAGCCATGTCAAAAAGTATATCGGAATGGCTTTGCCAGAAGAAGGAGAATCTTTTGAAAGATATGCGTTTTTTCAGGGTTGGGAGAGTGCGGCTGCTGCAATAAAAATTCCTAAAGGACCTGTACATGTGAATCTACCTTTTCGAGAACCTTTACTGCCGGATTTATCACAATCATTTACACGTCATTATTCAAGAAAAGGGGAAACGATCAATAAAGTAACTTCCTTTTCGTTACCAGAACTTGATTCTTGGTTGACCAAAAAAGGGTTGATTATTGTTGGAAGAGAATTGACCACACAACAGGCAACGAAAATGATTGAACTAGCTGAAATCGTAGGATGGCCTATTCTTGGTGATCCACTTACAAATTTAGGAAATTGCGGGAAAGAAAGCGACAATTATATTTCTCATGTTGATTTGATCTTTGCCGATCAACGCTTAGAAACACCCGAAATCGTTTGGCAGTTTGGTAACTTGCCATTGGCCAAAAACCTCATGCTTTATTTAAAGCAGTCAAAAGACCTGACTTATGTCATCATTGATGAAAGCGAATCTTGGAAAGACTGGTTACATCAAAGTAATTATGTTTTACCAATTGATCCACTGACGTTTTGTAGCATGGTTAAGAACATGAGCGATGAAGAATTTCATACTCATGCAGATAGAAACTGGTTATCCTATTGGCAAGAAAGAGCAAAGCTTGCCCGACAAACGATAGAAACAACCTTACCCTTAGATGCCTATAACGAAAGCAATGCCAGTAAGCGTCTTTTTCAATTGTTAAAATTTGACGAAACACTCTTCTTGTCCAATAGTAATGCTATTCGTTTTATTGATCGCTACGCTGGTTTTTCAAAACAACGATTTTCAGTCTATGGGAATCGGGGAGTAAATGGTATTGACGGGATTATTTCAACAGCTGCAGGTATTTGTGCGGCTAAGAAACAGCAGATGTTTTTGTTGATTGGTGACTTAGCTTTGTTTCATGATATGAATGGGTTACAAATAATCAAAGAACTTGAGCTGCCGGTGACTGTGATCGTTTTGAATAATAACGGGGGAGGTATCTTTTCTTTCCTTCCTCAAAGGGAATTAGATAACTCCTTTTTTGATCCTTTGTTTTCAACACCCTTACATCTAGACTTGGAGAAAGTGGCAGATCTGTACTGCGGCGCTTATAAAAAGCCCAAATCGCTGACTGAATTTGAACAAATAGTTTGTGAAAGTCGAGAAAGAATAGACAGTAAAGACAACAGAGAAGAGAAAAAAAATTCAACTTGGACGTTGATTGAAGTCGTTGGCGAACAAAAAGCACCAGCAGAGCTTTGGCAACACATGATTGAGGGATACGGTAATCGAAATGAGTGAGGGAAAAATAAAAATCAATGGTGTTAATTATGCTTATCGTTGGTTACAGCGAACATCTCCAATGAGACCTACTATCATTTGTTTACACGGATTTACCGGAACTTCCATGAGCTTTTCTTTGCCTTTTCAAGATTTAAATGTTTTAGCAATCGATTTGATCGGGCATGGTAAGACGGATGTTTATGTTCATCCTTATCGCTATAAGCTTCCATTACTTGTTCAAGATTTAGCACAATTGGTTTTGCAATTAAAGATCGATGCCTTTTATTTGTTGGGGTATTCCATGGGGGCCCGTACCGCGTTAACTTGGCTGATTGAACAACCAAAAGGAATTTTAGGCATCATTATGGAAAGTGGTACACCAGGCATCAGTTCTGTAAGCGAAAGACTCATACGTCAAAAAAAAGATCTTCTATTAGCGCAAAAGATCATGACTGAACCATTGTCTGGTTTTGTGGATTATTGGGAATCGATTCCATTATTTGAAAGTCAAAAAGAACTACCTGATTCGACAAGAAGAAAGATTCGCCAAGGAAGACTTATGCAACAACCAATTGGTTTGGCGCTTAGTTTGATGTACATGGGAACTGGGCAACAGACGAATTACTGGCCATCGCTTAGAAATATCCAAAGACCGATCCTTTATTTAGCAGGAGAATATGATGATAAGTTTCAAAAAATCGGAAAAAAATTGGTTGAAGAAAATAGTCTGTTTTCCATGGCCTTGGTTCCCAAAAGTGGACACTGTATTCATCTAGAACAGCCAACGAAATTTGTTTCCCTAGTAAATCAATGGATAATGGAGAAAGAAAAAAGTGATACAAATTAGAAAAATCGAGCAATTACAACTTAAATTACCTTTGACTACCCCTTTTGAAACGAGTTATGGAATTCTAACTGAAAAAGCGTTTGATTTATTGATAATCGAGGATGAATTAGGCAATCAAGGAGTAGGAGAGTTGGTTTCTTTCCAACAAGCGGACTATATTGAAGAAACGATCGACATGAGTCGCTTGATCATCAAAAATGAATTGATTCCTTTACTTACTATGTCTCCAATCAAAGAGCCTTTCGAAGTTCAGCGACGATTGACGAAAGTGCAAGGGAATTTTATGGCAAAAGCAGCCATGGAAACTGCTATTTGGGATTTATATGCCAGAAGAAAGAATGTCAGTCTCCGAGAAATTTTCAAAAGTACGAAAACAGAATTAGCAGTTGGGATTAGTTTAGGTATCCACACAGATTCTGCAAAATTGTTAAAACAAGCTCGAATGTATGTTTCTCAAGGCTATACGCGGTTGAAGTTAAAGATCAAACCAGGTTACGATATCGAACCATTAACCTTATTACGAAAGGAATTTCCTCACTTGCTTTTGATGGCAGATGCCAATTCTGCTTATACATTAAAGGATCTACCGATATTGTTAGAATTGGATCGATTAAACCTAGCGATGATTGAACAGCCTTTTAATCAACGGGATTTTATCGAGCATGCGTATTTACAGAAACAATTAAAAACACCAATTTGTTTAGATGAGAATATTCGTACACTAAATGATGTTAAAACCGCTCATACCTTGGGAAGTTGTCGTGGGATTAATCTAAAAATCCCCAGAGTGGGTGGAATCGCTGAGGCATTATCCATCGTAACATTTTGTCGTGAACATAACTTGACGGTGTGGCTAGGTGGAATGTTTGAATCAGGAGTAGGACGTTGCTTAAATATACAATTTGCCAGCCAAAATGACTTTACTTTCCCTGGCGATATATCGGCATCAGATCGCTATTACTACGATGATATCATCAAAAATAAAGCTTGCCTCACTGATGGGAAACTTGCAGTTCCCTTAGGAAAAGGCAATGGGGCAGTCCTTGATCATGAAAAGATCGAACGTTATTGCTACAAAAAGGAACTCCTTTTTTCTTAATAATAAACGTTTGACAAATAATATGATCACTGTGGTCGTTGTAGAGATACACCAAGTAATCATAAAGAATCCAAAAGCAGCTCTTTCTCTTTTGGATTCTTTCTTTTTGTTGAACTTTTTTTATATGAATCAGCAAGTAGCGAGTATAAAATTATACTTTCTACAATACCGATAATTCAGCTAATGTCGCCATTGACCTAACTTCTCCTTTTGATGAGATAATCATGGGAAACAGAATTCTGTTACCGATAACATAAATGAAAGCGTTGTCTTTTGTTGTTCACTCTTTTATAGTGAACACGTAATCTTAAATATGAAGGAGGAAATACATGAACACCGCAGCAATTTATCATCGACCGGAAAGTGAATATGCTTTTTTATATACAGCTGATACTTTCAGAATTCGTTTACGTACCTGTAAAGACGATGTAAAAAAAGTTTATCTTATTAGTGGCGATCCTTATACGATTGATTCACAAAAATGGTATCTGGAAGAAATACCAATGAAAAAAAGTCTGAGTACTTTAGTTCATGATTACTGGGAAGTGGAACAAACAAGCTCGACTAGAAGGTTACAATATGGGTTTCATATCGTAGGGATTGATGGCACAGAATGTTTTTACGGGGATCAAGGGATTTTTGCATATGAACCAGCAAACTTAGCAGAAGCAAATTACTATTTCCGGATACCCTATTTTCATGAAATTGATCGTTTCAAAGTGCCGCAATGGGCAAAAGAAACGATTTGGTACCAAATATTTCCTGAACGATTTGCGAATGGCGACTCAACTAACGATCCAGCTCATACGCTACCATGGGGAAGTAAAGCACCTGACCGAGATGATTTCTTTGGTGGTGATTTACAGGGTGTGATTGATCACCTCGATTACTTAGTCGATTTGGGAATCAATGGTATTTATTTTTGCCCGATTTTCCAAGCTATGTCTAATCATAAATACGATACGATCGACTATTTGAAGGTCGATCCAGCCTTTGGTGACGAACGTCTGTTAAAAGAATTAATCGAAAAAGCGCATAAAAAGGGTATCCGCATTATGTTAGATGCTGTTTTCAATCATATTGGTAGTGACTCGCCCCAATGGCAAGATGTGATCAAAAATGGCGAAAAATCAATTTATAAAGATTGGTTCCATATTCATTCTTTTCCTGTGGATGCCTATCAAATGACGAATTTACCCGAAACAGCAGCAAATTTATCTTATGATACGTTTGCTTTTACACCTTTCATGCCTAAACTCAACACAGCAAATCCTGAGGTTCAATCGTACTTACTAGATATTGCTGCTTATTGGGTGAAAGAATTTGATATTGATGGGTGGCGTTTAGATGTCGCTAATGAAGTCGATCATCATTTCTGGAAATTGTTCCATGAAAAAGTCACTGCAATCAAACCAGATATTTATATTTTAGGCGAAATCTGGCATTCATCCCAAGCTTGGTTACAAGGAGATGAGTTCCATGCTGTAATGAACTATGCGTTTACAGACTCAATCAAAGACTATTTTGTCAAACGAAAAATCACTGCTTCACAAATGGCAAGTGGCATGAACCATCAGCAGATGCTGTACCAAGATCAAGTAAACGAAGGAACATTTAATTTATTAGATTCCCACGATACTGCGAGAATCCTAACCTTGTGTAATGGAAATAAAGAGTTGATGAAAGCTGTACTTACTTTCATGTTTTTACAGAAAGGCGCACCTTGTATTTATTACGGAACGGAAATCGGATTGACTGGAGAAGATGATCCTGATTGTCGTAAATGTATGATCTGGGAGAAAGAGCAACAAGATACGGAATTATACGGTTTTATTAAAGAATTGATTTATCTTCGGAAACGATTATCTGAAATTTTAATCACAGGTACGATTTGCTGGGAGCTAATTGATGATAGTCAAGACGTGATTCATTTTTCTCGTGAATTGAACGGCCAAAAGATCCATGCTATTTTTAATCAATCTTCTACAAGTTATTTGGTTGATCAGAAAAATGAAATTATCTTAAGCCAAAATAGTGAATTATTAAATGATGGGAAAGCTGAAATTCAACAATTCGGATTCATTTTGATGTGTGAATAACTTGTTACCGGTAACATGCAGAAAGCGTTTGCAAGTTGTCGTTTTATAACAGTATACTCTTTATACAAACAACATTTATGGAAGTGGAGGAACAAAAAGTGAAGAAAAACTATGTTAAAAAATTAGGGTTGGGTTTATTGTCACTTGGTATTTTAGGTGGATTAGCAGCTTGTGGTAATGGAAAAGCTGATACAGCTAGCGGTGGAAATGATGAAAAAACATTAACTGTATCGGTAGATTCTGGTTATAAAGATTACATCAATGAGATCAAGGGTGATTTTGAAAAAGAGAATGATGTCAAAATCAAGCTAGTTGAAAAAGATATGTTCGATCAATTAGAAGCGCTTTCTTTGGATGGGCCTGCCGGTAAAGGACCGGATGTGATGATGGCAGCCTATGATCGAATTGGTGCGTTAGGACAACAAGGCCATTTAGCGGAAGTCAAATTAGGAAATGAAGCCGACTATGACGAAACAGATAAAGCACAAGTGACCTATGACGGAAAAATTTACGGCGAGCCAGCGGTGATCGAAACATTAGTCTTGTACTACAACAAGGATCTAGTAGATGCAGCACCAACCACTTTCAAAGAATTAGAAAATCTAGCCAAAGACAAACGCTTTGCCTTTGAATCAGAAGCAGGAAAAAATACTGGATTCTTAGCAAAATGGACTGATTTCTATTATTCTTATGGTTTACTAGCAGGCTATGGCGGGTACGTTTTTGGTGACAACGGAACTAATCCATCAGATATTGGTCTAAATAATGCAGGATCAATCGAAGGAATCACTTATGCTACAAACTGGTTCCAAAATGTTTGGCCAAAAGGGATGCAAGATATCAAGAGTGCAGGCGATTTCGTTAGCCAACAATTCATGTCTAACAAAGCAGCAGCAATCATTGATGGTCCTTGGCAAGCACAAACTTATAAAGACAACAAAATCAATTATGGGGTAGCAAAAATTCCAACATTGAACAACGGCGAATCTTATCAACCGTTTGGTGGAGGAAAAGGTTGGGTAGCAAGTAACTATTCTAAAAACAAAGAATTATCACAAAAATGGTTAGACTATGTGACAAACACAAAAAATCAAGAAAAATTCTTTGAAATGGTCAATGAGATCCCAGCCAATCAAGCAGCACGTGAAACAGCTAAATCAAAAAATGATGAATTGACAACTGCGGTGATTGATCAGTATGAAACTGCGCAAGCAATGCCAAATATTCCAGAAATGGCTGAAGTTTGGACTGGTGCTGAAAACTTAATGTTTGATGCAGCTTCAGGTTCTAAATCGCCAAAAGAATCTGCTAGCCAAGCAGTGAAAACCATAAAAGAAGCGATTGAGCAAAAATATTAAAAGTAACAAAGCGATCTCTATTCACGATCAAATGGATATTTTTACTAGATGTGGTGATAGTAGACCACTAAATCTCATTTGGTCAACCAAATCATAAAACAAGTCATGGATCAATAGGTGAAACAGTTGAACGGTGTATTTTCTTTAACTGTTTCACATTGATTCGTGTGAATAACATCCACGAGCAGAGTTTTTTATACCAACTGAGTGAGGACTACAAATGAATGGAAAATGGTTTTTGATAGCAATTATTGATGACTGTCATGGATAGCTACTATTTATAGTTACTATGTATAACTGCTATGAATAGTTACTTATAGATGGCTATTATGGATAGCCGACTGATTCATTTCCTTGCGCAAAGAATAAAATAGTAGTACTGGGGGTATCGTTATGCAAGACGAACAAAATAATATCAATGTAAGAAAAATTACACTTATGTCTCTCATACCTGGCTTAGGGCAATTTGCTAATGGTCAAGCGTTCAAAGGAATCGTATTTCTAGGTATTTTCGTAGCATTTATTCTACAACTGATAGTTGGTGGCTTCAACTCTTTGATTGGCTTAGTCACA
Source organism: Enterococcus sp. AZ078 (assembly GCF_051714985.1). Taxonomy (NCBI): domain Bacteria; kingdom Bacillati; phylum Bacillota; class Bacilli; order Lactobacillales; family Enterococcaceae; genus Enterococcus; species Enterococcus sp. AZ078. Next base: position 1,531,340 of record NZ_JBIOSW010000001.1, on the reverse strand, counting down.
CTGGGAACGGTTCCGATGGAGGATCACTCCTTATTTATTTTGATTCAAGGAACGCTGCAACTAATCATTACGGTTATTTTTTTTATTTTCTATGGACTGAATCTGTTAGATGCCAAACGTGTCGCAGTTTTACGCAAAGAAGGTAAGAAAATCAACCGAACGATGAAGGAAGTTATACATAATATTGGTGATGAGGGTTTTCCTTATTTGCTTACACTTCCAGCCTATCTTTTGATGATTTTTACGATTATTTTTCCAGTTCTAGTCACATTATTTACAGCATTTACCAACTATGATTTCAAACATATCCCACCTGCTAGTTTGATTGATTGGATCGGAGTAAAAAACTTTTTTAGTATCTTCTTCTTAAGTTCTTACCGTAATACCTTTTTCTCTGTGTTTTCTTGGACTGTTATTTGGACACTATGTGCAACGACACTTCAAATCACATTAGGTATTTTTACAGCCGTTATTGCTCACCAAAAATTTATTAAATTTAGACGTTTTTTTGGTATTATTTTCCTTTTACCATGGGCGGTACCAGCATTTATAACAATTATGAGTTTCTCTAATATCTTCAATGATAGTGTGGGGGCGATCAACACCCAAGTGATTCCTTTTATCAATCATCTGCCATTCGTAGACATTAGCGCGATTTCATGGAAAACAGATCCATTTTGGACGAAAGTTGCGATCATTATGGTTCAAGGGTGGTTAGGATTCCCTTATATCTATGTCATGGTAACAGGTATTTTACAATCCATTTCTGAAGATTTATATGAAGCAGCAAAAATCGATGGTGCAAATGCTTGGAAACGTTTCTCTAATATCACGTTACCGGCTATTTTTCTAGTAGCAGCGCCAACGTTTATTACTCAGTATACTGGTAATTTCAACAATTTCTCGATGATTTATTTATTTAACAACGGTGGTCCTGGAAGTGTAGGAGGGGGCGCAGGTTCAACAGACATCTTGATTTCTTGGATCTATAAACTAACGACGGGAACCTCGCCACAATACTCCATGGCTTCAGCCATTACACTAATTATTTCTGCAATTGTCATTTGTGTTTCTTTACTTGTGTTTAAAAAGACTAATGCATTTAATATGGAGGACTAAGCGATGAAACAATTTAATTCAAGTGCTAAATTCCAACGAAGATTGTCACAATTCTTGACCTATGTTTTTTTGATTCTTTTGTCGATCATCATTATCTATCCATTGTTGATTACAGCCAGTACAGCATTTAAATCAGGTAATATCGCTGCTTTTAGTCTGGATTTATCCAGTGACTGGACACTAGAAAATTTTAGACGGCTATTCTCAGAAACGTTATATGGTACTTGGTATAAAAATACCTTGATTATTTCCATTTTAACAATGGTTATCCAAGTGACTGTTGTAACTTTGGCTGGTTACACTTATAGTCGTTACCGTTTCATTGGGCGCAAATCAAGCTTGATGTTTTTCCTGGTGATTCAAATGGTTCCAACGATGGCTGCATTGACCGCTTTTTACGTCATGGCTTTTCTACTTAACGCCTTAGATCGATACTGGTTCTTAACAATGATCTATATTGGTGGGGGAATTCCGATGAATACTTGGCTAATGAAAGGTTATTTTGATACTGTTCCACTTGATTTAGATGAATCTGCTAAATTAGATGGAGCTGGTCATTTCCGAATTTTTCTACAAATCGTTTTACCGTTAGTTAAACCAATGATTGCCGTTCAAGCATTATGGGCCTTTATGGGACCGTTTGGAGACTTCATGCTCGCTAAATTTTTACTACGCACACCAGAAAATCAAACAGTGGCAGTTGGTTTGCAAACATTCATTTCTGATGTGACAAATCAACGGGTTTCATTATTTGCCGCAGGAGCGATCCTCATTGCATTACCGATTTGTTTATTGTTCTTCTTTTTACAAAAAAACTTTGTCACTGGTTTGACTTCTGGTGGCACAAAAGGTTAGGAGCAGGTTTTGATGCAAACATTTCCTTTGAATTACTTTTCTCATTTAAATAGTCCTAGACGTCTATTTGCTGGTAGAAGACAGTTGTCATGGCCTAAATTGAGTCTGATCTTTCTTTTCTTGGTCGCGTTGATGGTTATGCCGATTACCATGTATTATACCAATCAGGTAAAAGCAATCCCTATGGAGCAATTTTTGACAGTTCACCAACTAATTGATCAAGATGGAGTAAATAAATTTTCAGAATTACCCATGGAGAATGGGCAAATAAATCACTCACCAATAACGATTTATCAGAATAACGAAATACTGATTGGGTCAGGATTGACGAAAGAACAAAAAAACGAAAAAAACGCCTTTATTGATTTCGCAAAAAATCATTGGACAATCCAGCAAAAAGAACAGGGGCGTATAAGAACCTATCAAATGAATTACCAAGCGTCTTTCAATCCCGAATCAGTCCGAACGCCACAAGAGTTTCAAGCATTTTTAGAACAGGAATTTTACGCCAGTAATCGTCCAATGATTATTTTATCTTATAGTATGAGTTTAGGAATCATCTTATTAATAATGACTAGCTTCATTTTATTTGGTGCTTCTTTCTTTTTATGGCTAACTAGAAAGAGTCGTTTTTCTTCCATCCAAACATTCAAAGAAAGTGCCAATTTAATGTTGAATGTGATTGGAGTTGGCTCCATTATTGCCACGATTGTTGGATTCTTTTATTTTGATTTTGTTTTGATGTTAGGTATTCAATCAACTGTTTCAGTTCTTTTATTGCTATGGATTTTTGCTAAAACTGGCTTTAAAGATGAAGTCAAGGCCTAAAATCATCAACTAATTATGAGAAATTAAATGTGAAAATAATGAAAATTTGATAGGTAACAAAGATTTTTTTCTGAAAAATACCCTTCTGAGTTGATTCTTTTAATTTTTAGTATTAACGTTAAATAGTAGCAATTCTAAGGAGGAAAATCATGTTAGAAAAAACAGTATATAATCAATTATTTTCACGTTCTTTCTCCCTTCCAGTCGAAGTTACTTACTGGGATGGTACGACAAAACGCTATGGAGATACTGACAATCCTCCCCAAATCAAAATTAAGATCCATGAAGAAATACCAATGAAAGAAATCACAAATAACGCCTCTCTAGCTCTAGGTGAAGCTTACATGGATCATCGTATTGAGATTGAGGGAAGTATTCAAGCGTTGATCAACGATGCTTACCAACAAGCAAACAGCTTTTTAAGAGGGAGCGACTATTTAAAATGGCTTCCTAAAAAGCAAAAACACACAAAAAAACAAAATCAAGCAGATATTCATGCACATTATGATCTAGGAAATGATTTTTATGAAATGTGGCTAGATCCAACATTAACCTATTCTTGTGCTTATTTTGAGACACCTGAAGATACATTGGAACAAGCCCAAATCAATAAAGTTCACCACATCTTAGATAAACTTTTTATCAAGGATAATGATACGTTATTAGATATCGGTTGTGGTTGGGGAACCTTGATGTTTACAGCTATCAAAGAATACAATGTAAAAGCAACTGGTATTACCTTGAGTGAAGAACAATATAACCATATTACTAATCGGATCAAAGAAGAACATCTGGAAGATAAATGTCGGGTCTTATTAATGGATTATCGTGATCTAAAAGATGAAACGTTTGATCATATTACAAGTGTCGGGATGTTTGAACATGTGGGAGCAGACAACTTAAAAGAGTATTTTGGTGTCATCCAAAAATTACTAGCTCCTAAAGGAACAGCGTTGATTCACGGTATTACTCGTCAGCAAGGTGGGGCAGTTAATGCTTGGATCAACAAATATATTTTCCCGGGTGGATACATTCCAGGATTAGCAGAAATCGTAACAGATATTACGGATAATGATTTACAGTTAATTGATTTAGAAAGTTTGCGCCGGGACTATCAGCTTACTTTAGAACATTGGACAAATAATTTCCATAAAGTACAAGACAAGGTAACAGAAACTATGGGCGATTCCTTCTATCGAATGTGGGATCTTTACCTTCAAGCTTGTGCAGCATCTTTTGAATCAAGTAACATTGATGTTATCCAATACTTACTTGTTCAACCAAGTAATAATGATCTTCCAATGCATCGTGCATAAGGGGAGAAACCTAATAAAAAATATTAATTAAGATTCGCATGAATAGAGGCTTTGAAAGAAGCAACTCCTCCCTTATTATTGAGGAGTTGCTTCTTTCAAAGCCGTGAATCAGAGGTCGTAAAAACATCGGGTAGCTCTGATGACAATAAGAAAGAATTTTTTGAAACAGCTTCTCATGTTTTGAAAAATTCAGGCTTATTTCAAGGAGCTGATGTTTGAACACCGTTTATTCGTTTTTAGAGATACTAGAAGAGACTGAGACAACTTTTGTCCCAGTCCCTTTTTTATTGTGAAAATGTCTATTGCTCTCTAACATATTTTTTTGATTTTTTATTAGCTAAAAAATGAGATGATTATCGAGCTGATTTTGCCAATAGAATAGAACAGATATTGAAAGAGCAACCGTGCTAAACTGTATTTTTTGATGAATGAAAATGAAAAAATTATGATAATCAAAATTGCATAGACTATATGTGTCGTTCAATAAAGTGAAAAAAGATTTTCCATCAGTTCTCACTCTATGTATATAATCATTAAGTACATGTTGTTATTTTTTATCTATATTTAAATAAAAAACAATACATATATTTTCGTTGTTATAAAAGCATTTATAGAACTATAAATAACAATTGTTTATAAATAAATCGTTCATCAAACCTCCATATTGTGATATTATAAACATGAGCTGTGGGTGGCTAGTTTACTCAAGTTCAAGTAAAACAAGGGAGGTGAAAAGAGTGGAAAAAATTCTTATACCATTAAAACAACATGTAGGCGCTTCATCAAAGAGTATGGTAAAAATAGGCGAATATGTGCAACGTGGACAAAAAATTGCTAAACCAGATGGATTAGGAGCAAACATTCATTCTAGCTTTTCAGGCGTTGTATCAGAAGTAACCAACGATCAGATTGTGCTAAAGATTGATGAAAAGCAAAATTTTTCAAGTTATCTTCCTATTCCAGAAACATCCTCTTATATTCAAGCAATCAAAGAAGCCGGAATTGTCGGAGCTGGTGGAGCTGGGTTTCCGACAGATATAAAATTATCTTGTGAAATACCAGAAGGCATCTTTATCGCAAATGGTGCAGAATGTGAAGCTTTATTACTTCACAATGTAAAGCAAATGAAAAGTCAAATCAAACAATTGATTCGTGGAATAAAGTATTGCATGAGCATTACGAAAGCACCCAAAGGAATCATTGCCGTTAAAGGAAAACATCGAGAGTTAGTCATACAATTGTTAAAGTTTACCAACAATGAACCGACAATAGATGTTTACCAATTACCTGACATCTATCCTGCAGGCGATGAACGTGTAGTGATTCGTGAAGTGTTGAACATCACTTTAGACCCTGGTCAACTGCCAATCGAAATCGGAGCAGTAGTGGATAATGTTGAAACAATTAAACGCATTGTCGAAGCGATTGAACAGCGAAAACCATTTATTGATAAAGATCTTACGGTATCTGGTCGTGTAAAACAAAAGAAAACAGTCTTTAAAGATGTCCCAATTGGAACACCTGTCAAGCAATTAATTGATCAAGTTGGAGGTTTTATTGAGCCCCATGGAGAAATTGTGATCGGTGGACCAATGACTGGTCATAGCGGCACGGAAGAAACCCCCATTACGAAAACCAGCGGAGGGGTATTGGTTGCTATGCCATTTCCTCAAGAACATCGAAAAATAGGACTATTACTTTGTGAATGCGGCGGTTCAGAAGAAAGAATGACTGAAATAGCTGAAAACATGGGTGCTGAAGTTGTTGCTACACAACGCTGTAAGCGAATGGTAAAAGTGAATGGAAGATATAGATGTACCTTGCCAGGTATATGTCCAGGACAAGCACAAACAGTCTTTGCTTTGAAAAAAGCAGGTGCTGAAGTTGTGATGACTGGAACTTGTTCTGATTGAACGAACACCGTTATTGGTGTAGCTCCTAGGTTAGGAGTTCCGGTTTATCATCATACAGATCATGTACTTCGGGCAGATGGGCACAGACTATATCGTAAATTACCTACAACGAAATAAATTTAAATTTTAGGAGGATTTAACGAATGTCTATTACGGCTGAAACTGCCCAAGAACATGCAAAAGATCTAGCTGTACTCTGTTGTCGTGCGGAAGCAGGCACAGTGATTACGCCAGAAAATCTAGAGGACCCCGCAATTTTTCTTGATCTGGAAGAATCAGGGTTACTTGAATTTTCTGAAGATGTGTTAACAATTGAACAAGTACTTGGTACAACATTAAAAGAAACAACGGATGCGTTGATTCCATTGACAAAAGAATTACTGGAAGGTGTATCTGAAGGAATGAAAGAAGTTCATTTAAATGAAAAAAAAGAAGTTGAGACTTCTGAAACAATTGCGACGCCAATTCAAACTGCTTCATCTTCTGTAACGAGTGGTCAGACTATTAAAATTCATATTGCTGAAGGAAAAGGAATTGATTTAGAGCTTCCTTTAATGATGGCTGCTCAGTTAACCGAAACGGTAAATCCTGCACCGGAATCAATAATTCCTGAGCAAGTAACGCCAGTAATACCAGCGCCGGTTTTGGAAAACTCAAATCAGGTGAAAGAAAAAGTGATTCGTTCTGTACGACATGATCATCTAAAAATTGATCAGGTGATTTTTGGGGAAGAAACAAAAATCGAAGGAACAACTTTAATTTTACGAAAAATGACAGAAATTTGTGCTGAAGCAGTTGAACTGGAACAGCTCGTTGAAGATATGACTTTAGAAATCATTACACCAGATAAATACACTGAATATAGTGAAACGATTATGGACGTTCAGCCAATTGCCGCAAAAATTGAAGGCGATCTTGGGCATGGAATTACTCGAGTACTGGATGGTGTCGTCATGGTTGTTACAGGGACGGATGCTAATGGAGTTCAAATCGGTGAATTTGGTTCTTCTGAAGGAGAATTAGATCGTAACATTATGTGGGGACGTCCTGGAGCACCAGATAAAGGAGAAATCTTTATTAAAACCCAAGTGACAATCAAAGAACACGCGAATATGGAACGTCCGGGTCCGCTAGCCGCTCACAAAGCTTCTGATTACATCACTCAAGAAATTCGTGAAGCCCTCAAAAAAGCGGATGAATCATTGGTGATACATTCAGAAGAAATTATACAGAAACGTCGAATTGGCAATAAGAAAGTTTTGATCATCAAAGAAATAATGGGGCAAGGTGCGATGCATGATAATTTGATTATGCCCATCGAGCCAGTTGGAACATTTGGCGCAAAACCAAATGTTGACCTTGGCAATTTGCCAATCCTATTGGCACCAACAGAAGTATTAGATGGAGGAATCCATGCGTTAACTTGTATTGGACCGGCTTCGAAAGAAACTTCACGCCATTATTGGCGGGAACCGCTTGTTAAAGAAGCAATGGCAGATGAAGAAATTGATTTAGTCGGTGTTATGTTCGTCGGCTCTCCACAAGCGAATACTGAAAAATATTATGTTTCAAAACGTTTAGGAATGACTGTCGAAGCCATGGACATTGATGGTGCCATTGTAACCACTGAAGGTTTCGGAAATAATCATATTGATTTCGCTTCTCACATGGAAGAAATTGGAAAACGTGGAATCAAAGTGGTTGGCGACTCTTATAGTGCTGTTCAAGGAGCCTTAGTTGTTGGTAATTCTGAAATGGGCGCAATGGTTGATAATAATAAATCAAAACAAGGGATTGAAAATGAAATTTTATCAAATAATACCTTGTGTAGAGAAGACGCCATTCGTGATTTAGCTATGTTAAAAACGTTAATGGGTGGAGGAACAATTAAACCAGCTGAACGTAAATGGAATCCGAATGTCAAACAAAACAACATTGAGATTATCGAAAAAACAACAGGAAGAAAAATAGACCTGGAAGAAAATGAGCAATCTTTGCCGAAAAGTAAAAAACGTCAAGAAATTTATGAAAAAGAATAAAATAAGGTGCAAAATGGATAGATTCGAAAAATTAAAGTATATCTCTACTGAACAAATGTTTGAAGGGATACTTGTTGAAGTTCGAGATGCGAGCGTAACTATTGATATCAAAGGACGACTAGGTCAATTAAAAATTCCGCGGCGCATGATTATTTCAGAGTACGATTTAAAAATAGGACAAGAAGTTGGATTTTTGATGAGTTATCCAGAGGTTTTGGAAGAAGCAGCCAATACTCATTACGTGGAAGCAATCACAGAACATGAACGTCGACGTTTAAAAAATCAACAGAAGAAAATAAAAATGAGAGAGGAAAATGAGTAGATGAGTTTAACAGTATTCGAAGGATTACAGTCAGAAATTTTTGTACCAATCACACCCAAATCCGTCTTTACGCCCGTTAAAAAAGAGCTGAAAGAAATGCGGATTGCTTTGGCAACGGCAGCTGGTGTCCACTTAAAAAGTGATACACGCTTTAATTTGGCAGGAGACACAACGTATCGTGAGATTCCAGATGGAGTACCAAGTGAAGATTTAATGGTCTCACATGGTGGATATGACAACGCAGACGTTAATCGGGATGTCAATGCAATGTTTCCGATTGACCGATTACATGAATTAGTAAAAGACGGCTTTATTAAAGAAGCTGCCCCTGTACATTATGGCTTTATGGGAGGCGGCGGTGACCAAGATGCCTTTAATGAACAGACGGGACCAGAAATCGCACAAAAACTCGTGGAAGAAGAAGTTGACGCAGTTGTTTTGACTGCTGGTTGAGGGACCTGTCATAGAACTGCCGTGATCGTGCAGAGAGCAATTGAGGAAGCAGGGATTCCTACTATTTTAATCGCCGCATTACCACCAGTAGTACGGCAAAATGGTTCACCTAGAGCTGTAGCACCACGTGTACCGATGGGCGCTAATGCCGGAGAACCACATAATATTGACATGCAAACGGGTATTTTAAAAGATACTTTAGAAAGCCTAGTTTCAATTGAAACACCAGGGAAAATTGTGCCATTACCTTATGAATATATCGCTCATGTGTAAAGAGGGATCAGCATGCAAGGAGAAACATTAAAAATGAAAGTTTTCCATATGGAAAAAGTTTCCATAGGAAATCAATTTAAGCTTGATCACAATCAACTACAGATAAAAACTGAATTTGATTGTCTGTGTGAGGATGTCAAATCCTTGACGATCCGATTGTTAGAACCCCATCAGTTAGACCTCAACACAAATACTATCATGGATATTTTACCAATTTCTGCTAAAGTATTAGGCGTTTTGGGGACGGGTATCACCCATACATTAACGGGAGTGTCGGTCATAATGACCGGCACAATCGATGAGGGTGAACAGCTCCATGAGTTTGGTTCTTCAGATGGTGTATTGCGTGATCATTTATTTTTAAATCGACCGGGCACACCTAACGCAGAGGATTACATTATTTTGATTGACTTACTTGTCAAGAAAGGAACACCTTTCGATCGTGAGTTATGTTTAAAATTGTTTCGGATAGTTGACAATTATCTGCAGGAAATCCGAGAACAATTAAAGTTGCTAGATGGTAAGGAAGCAACGGAAACACATGTCTATGAAGAAATAAGAAATCCGGGAAAGCCAAAAGTGACGTTGGTCAAGCAGGTAGCTGGCCAAGGTGCGATGTACGATATGTTATTATTTCCAGATGAACCTAGTGGGTTTAAGGGCGGTCATTCGATTATCGATATGAATAATATGCCCATCTTTTTATCTGCCAATGAGTATCGTGATGGTGCCATTCGTTCAATGGTCTAATTGTTAGAAAAGGGGATTTTTATGGGAATAGGACCATCAACTAAAGAGACTTCGATGCACCTTTTTAAAGATCCTTTACTGGATGTTTTAAGCAAAGATCCTGACATTGATTTCCAAGGTGTTATTATTATTGGCACGCCTCAAAGCAATGAAATGAAGCATCTAGTCGGACAACGAACAGCTACTTGGCTAGAAGCGATGGCTACAGATGGCGTTGTTTTATCAACAGATGGTTGGGGAAATTCAGACATCGATTTTGCCAATACCCTAGAAGAAATAGGTCGTCGTGGCATCAGTGTTATTGGGCTCAAATTTATTGGGAAACAAGCCAAGTTTGTCGTAGAAAATGATTATACAAAATATGTGCTGGATTTTAATAAATCACAAGCAGGGATTGAAACGGAAGTGGTTGGAGAAAATACGATCACTTTCTATGATGCAGTTAAAGCGCTCGCTTTTATAAAACTAAAGATGCGTAAAGATAATCAAAAATTGAAGTAACGTGGAGGTTAGTATGAAAGTATCAAAAATGATATCAGTAGTAGATACCCATACAGCTGGTGAAGCCGCTCGGTTAATTGTAGGAGGCATTCCTAAATTTCATGGAAAAACGATGGCGGATAAAAAAATATACTTGGAAACACAAGCAGATGATTTACGTAAAATGCTAATGCATGAACCACGAGGGCATAAAAATATGTTCGGGGCTTTTATTTGTGAACCGGTTCATGATGAGGCAGACTACGGGATTATTTTCATGGATTCTGGTGGCTATTTAAATATGTGCGGTCACAACACCATTGCGGCAATGACAGCAGCTGTAGAATTGGGCTGGGTAGATGTAGGAGAAGGCACCCGTGTGGTTAAAGTAACGCAAGATACACCTGCGGGGATTGTTTGCGGAGAGGTTCGTCTGGATGAAGATTACTCTGCGGAATCAGTCTCTTTTGAAAACGTGGAATCCTTTCTATATAAAGAAAATGTGGCAGTGAGTGTGCCCGATATTGGGACAGTTCATGTGGATATTTCTTTTGGCGGAAGTTTTTTTGCCATATTAAAAGCCGAAGAAGTTGGTTTAACAATTGAGGCGAAGAATGCGTCAAGATTTACTGAAGCAGGTCTAAAAATCCGCGAAGCGATTAATCAAAATATCGAGATCCAACATCCCCGATTAAAACATATTAAAACCGTTGACTTAGTCGAATTTTATGGTCCTGCTAAAAGTCCTGAAGCTACTTATCAAAACGTCGTGGTATTCGGGGATGGACAAGTTGATCGTTCACCTTGCGGAACGGGAACGAGTGCTAAATTAGCAACTTTGTATGCAAAAAATGAGTTAAAAATTGGTGAAAGTTTTGTCTATGAAAGTATTTTAGGAACGATGTTTAAGGGAGAAATTACAAAGGAAACACGTGTAGGAAACTATCAAGCGATTATTCCCAAAGTGACGGGATCTGCTTATATTACAGGATTTAATCAATTCCTTGTCGATCCTAAAGACTCATTAAAAAATGGATTTTTACTTGATTAAAATACACGGTATAACCATCCAAAATGTGAATTAAATTCTCTAGTCCTAGCCATTTACAGATGGTTACACAAAAAATGATGGGTTAGTAAAACTCTGCTTACTATTAAGGAGGTATCATGGTACAACTACTGTTGGGTTTATTAAGCGTTTTATTACTCTATTTCTTATTCTTTTTTGTTCTCGACTTACTTGCAAATAAAGGAAATTGGGGTGGAGGAAATTATCTTATTTCTGGAACAATTGGGTTAATTACCGATTTTTTAGATACATTAGGGATTGGTAGTTTTGCGCCAACAACCATGTTACTAGAATTTACCAAGCAATTAGATAACGATCGACAATTACCAGGAACGCTCAATGTGGCACACTCTATTCCGGTAATCATTGAAGCTTTTATTTTCATTACTGTTGTTAAAGTATCACCCATTACTCTGTTTTCATTAGTTGCAGCAGCAATTGTGGGTTCGTTTGTGGGTTCGAAAACAGTCAGTAAGCTACCTGAAAAAAAGGTGCAGTTTTTTATGGGGCTTGCTTTGATTGTGACAGCAATTTTAATGGGGCTAAAACAAGCTGGAATGCTGGATCTCTTAGGCTCTGGAAATGAAGCGACTGCTTTAACAGGTCTTAAGCTAATCATCGGCGTCATCGGTAATTTCCTTTTAGGTGCATTAATGACGATTGGCGTAGGTTTATATGCACCATGTATGGCATTAGTATACATGTTGGGGTTAAGTCCGCTTGTTGCTTTTCCTATTATGATGGCTTCTTGTGCAGGATTGATGCCCGTTGCTTCAGGTAACTTTATTAAATCTGGTGATTATGCGCGTAAAGTTAGTTTGGCAATTACGATTGGTGGAGTGATTGGGGTAATTATTGCTGTTAAATTCGTCACAAGTTTAGATTTGAATATGCTGACTTGGGTAATCATTGCTGTAATTATTTACTCAGGAATTACATATATGCGAAAAGGAATGTTTTCTAAAAAATAGAAAAGCTTAATCTAGTAGCAAAATGTGAAGGAGTGGAAAGAACTGTACAGCCACTTCTTCATTTTTAGTACACCAAACTAGCATAGTTATTTTAATGATTTGCCCGCTATTTTCTGATTGTTGGTATAACTATAGAAGATGAAGCAGTAAGCAGTAGAGGAAAAGTCATCAATTATTACACTATATGAAAAGGAAGTGGATGCCAATGAAAAAAGAAATCGAACAATTAATTATTTGTGGTGGATGTAACGCTAAGATTGGTCCTGGAAATTTAGGAAATATTTTAGCAGACCTCCCTAAATCCCAAGATGAAAAATTGTTAGTGGGCTTTGATGCAACAGATGACGCAGCCGTTATCAAATTGACCGATGAATTAGCAATTATTCAGACGTTAGACTTTTTTCCTACTATGGTGACAGATCCTTATTTATTTGGCAAAATTGCTGCTGCCAATGCGATGAGTGATGTTTATGCGATGGGAGGGGATGTATTATCTGCCTTAAATATTGTTGCTTTTCCTGAAGAAAAAGAACTACAGGTTTTAAAAGAGATTTTAAGAGGTGGGGCTGAAAAAGTTCAAGAAGCAGGTGGAATCTTAGCAGGTGGGCACTCAATCCATGATCGTTCAGTCAAATATGGACTTTCTGTAACTGGCACAATTCATCCAAACAATATTTACAAAAATAATACTTGTCAAGAAGGAGATCACTTAATCTTAACAAAACCTCTAGGTGTAAGCATTATTACCATTGGTTATAGCGCCGGGGCAATAACCAAAGAAGGGTTTGCCAAAGCAACAAAAAGTATGGAAACCTTAAATAAATATGCGATGGCTATCATCAGAAAATATCCAATCACTAGTTGTACCGACGTAACAGGATTTGGGTTAGCAGGACATCTTCATGAAATGTTACATGACAATTTTTCAGCTGAAATCTATTCAGAAAAACTGCCATATTTTGAAGAAGCTTATGAAGGAGCAAAAGCCTTTCTTTTTACTGCTGGAGGACAACGAAACCGAAATTTTATGGAAAAAAAGATGGCCTTTTATGTCGATGACTTAGGGATCGAAGAGTTGCTATATGATCCACAGACATCTGGAGGATTATTGGTAAGTATCCCGGCTAAAGAAGCAAAAAAATTAGAAGAAGAGCTGAAATCAGCCAATATCTTAGCCAAAGATTTTGGCGTTGTTACGAAAAAAAAGACAGCAGAAATCATGGTTTATTAAGAAAAAAATTGTTCGATTAGTCTAACAAACTGATCCCATGATTAACTACACATGGAAAGGAGAATCAAAATGGTTAAAATTAACGCATTGGGAAAAGTATGTCCCCTTCCAGTGATTGAAACAAAGAAAGCTTTGGAAGAAAACGATACAGTAGAAACAACTGTCGATAATGAGATTGCTGCACAAAACCTAAAAAAAATGGCGGGACAACTAGGTTATGATTATCAAGTAGAGCAAAATGATGCACAATCGTTTACTGTACGTATCTCCAAGAAAAAAGGAGAGGTAGCTTCTATTTATGAACAAGAACTTACAAGAGAGAATGATATTGAAGACAATTATATAGTTGTTGTCGACACGAATACGATGGGGCAAGGGTCGAAAGAATTAGGGAAACAATTATTAAAAATGTTTATTTATTCTTTAACCGAACAACCTGATTTGCCCGAAAAAATCATTTTCTACAATGGTGGGGTCCATTTAGTAAGCGACAACTCGGATTCCTTGGAGGATTTACAGATTCTTGCGGAAAATGGGGTAGAAATTTATGCTTGTGGAGCCTGTCTTAACTATTATAATCTCAGTGAAAAATGTAAAGTCGGTGAAGTGACCAATATGTATCATATTGTTGAAATGATGCGACAATCTAAAAAAATCATCAAACCTTAAGGAGTAAACAATGAAGTCATATGGAGTGGTATTATTTCATTCGACACGTGAAGCAATGAGAGCTGAGCTGATGTGCCAATCAGCTAAACTATCTGTAAGAATCATTCCTACACCCGAAAAAATATATCTTAGCTGTGGTTTTTCTTTAAAATTTCCGCTAGAAGCTGAAAATCAGATACGTCATATTTTAGCTAAAAATAATGTGTCATCAGAAGGTTTTTATAAAGCGCTTCAAGTTGGATTGGATGTAACGTATTACTTATTATAAGGGGTAAAAGAAATGGCAAATATTGTAATTGGAACAGCTGGGCATATTGATCATGGAAAAACAACATTGATCAAAGCGCTGACTGGAATAGATACTGACACAACAAAAGAAGAAAAAAAAAGGGGCATGTCGATTAATCTAGGATTTGCTTACTTAAATTTACCAAATCAACAACGTGTGGGTTTCGTAGATGTTCCTGGCCATGAAAAATTTATTAAAAATATGGTTGCTGGACTACCTGGTCTTAATCTTATTTTATTAGTCATTGATGCTAGTGAAGGAATCATGCCTCAAACAAAAGAGCATATTGATATTTTGAATTTATTAGGAATCCACCATTTTTTAATTGTATTAACAAAAATTGATACGATTGATGCTGAATTGAAAGAACTAGTCATCGAAGATATACGTGATCAATTACTTCACACGCCTTTAGAAAAAACGGAAATAATTGAAACCGATGCCATTAGCGGAAAAGGGATCAAACAATTACTAAAAAAAATCGAAGCCTACACGGAGCAAACATCAGAACAAGTAAGTAGTGGAACACCAAGGTTAAATATCGATCGGGTTTTCAGTGTAAAAGGCTTCGGTACAGTAGTTACAGGCACTTTGCTGGAAGGTGAACTAACCGTTGGAGAAAACTGCTATCTCTACCCAAATAAGCGAAAAGTTCGGATAAGAAATCTGCAGGTACATGAAAATAACGTTCAAAAAGCATATGCTGGACAACGAACTGCTATCAATTTAGCAAACATTACCCGTGAAGAAGTCATGCGAGGGGATGTTCTATCAACCGCAGATTCTTTAGAGGAAAGCTGGATGTTGGATGTTAAGGTATCTTGCCTGGCAGGGACGGATGGGGGAATTAGTCTATGGGATCGGGTAAGAGTGCTGATCGGAACAAAAGAAGTAATGGCTCGTACTGTTCCATTAGGATTAGATTGGATTGGACCAAACGAAGAAGGCTTTTTGCAGTTACGATTAGAAGAAAAAGTTTCTGTAAAAGAAAAAGATCGTTTTATTCTACGCTCTTATTCACCCATGCATACGATTGCTGGAGGCGAAGTCTTAAACGCCGTTCCCAAAAAACATCGCCGATTCAAGCAGGCGATTTTAGAAAGCTTAAAAGCAAAAGAAAATGGCAATCTAAACAGTATAATAATTGATTTTATGTTAAATAAGAAACAGCCATTTACAGTAGAAAAAGAATTGTTGACCTATCTGGGTGTCACCCTTGATCAACTAAGCCATTCATTAGAAGAACTACAGGATAAAAGTCAAATCTTCTTTACCTCTTGTGGATTTTTACTTTATGAAAGATACCAACAACTAGCAGGAAAAGCACAAAAGATCTTAGAAGAGTATCACAAAAAATATCGTCTACGGGATGGTATGCCTTTAGAAGAATTTCGTTCTAAAATACGAAATGGCTTGACCGAAAAAGAAGTTTTCGTCTTGATTCAATTATTAAAAAAATTCAACGTAATCAAAGAACAACAGAAACGATTATCTGTTTATGATTTTCAAGTACAATTTAATAGCTATCAACAAGTCGCCAAACAAAAAATTGAACGTTACCTAAAAAACAGTGGTTATATGCCGATAAAAAAAGAAGAGTTATCCCTTTTAGACAAAAATGCTGAAGAAGTATTGGAAGCTTTAGATGACAACAGCGCTGTTTTTTTAACCCACGAATATGTTCTGTCAGGAAAGATTTACCAGCAAGCTATTCAACAAATCCAGACTTATATCAAGAAAAACAAGAAAATGACACTGGCTGATTTTCGTGATATGACAAACTCGAGCCGAAAAGCTTCCATGCTTATTCTAGAATCAATCGATAAACTCGGCATCACGAAACGAGTAGAAAATTATCGGATTTTAGGGAAACAAGAAGGAGACTAGTATGACTATTTATTTAGATAATGCAGCTACGACAGTCCAAAAGCCGGTTTGTATGAAACAAACAATGCTGGATGTGCTTGAAAGTGAGAGGTATGGCAACCCAGCTCGTGGCGCTCATAGCTATTCCATTCGTGCTTATCAATTAATAGAAATGGCAAGAGATACACTAAAAAGTTTTTTTCATACCGGGGATTTATATGAAATTATTTTTTCTGGAAGTGTGACTATTGCTCTTAATGCAGTATTAAAAGGGTTCATTCAAGCTGGTGATCATGTATTGACCACAAGTTGGGAACACAATTCCGTGCTGCGACCACTCTATCAATTAGAAAAACTAGGCGTTTCCTACGGAATTATCAGTAGTCATCCGATCACTGGACAGTTGAATTATGAAGAATTTACTGAAAAATTAAACGCAAAAACCAAAGTAGTGGTCTGCAATCATGCAAGTAATGTGACAGGGAATCTTTTAGATATTGAATGGATAAAACGTTTTTGCCACAAACATCAGCTGTATTTAATCTTAGATATTTCTCAAACAGCTGGTCATCTACCAATTGACTTAAGTGATGGGAAGGTCGCAGCGGCTTGTTTCACTGGACACAAAGCGTTACATGGACCACAAGGAACTGGGGGCATCTGTATTCACAAAAAACTGAAACTTACACCGATAATAACTGGTGGTGATGGTATGAAGTCCTTCTCTAAGGAGCAGCCGGATGAATTGCCAGCAATGTTGGAAGCTGGGACAGCAAATGTGCCAGGAATTGCTGGATTAGCAGCCAGTGTAGGTTGGCTAATGTCCCAAGAGACACCATCATTGGGAAACTACTTCTACCAAGAAGCGACGAAGATTTCAGAATTAACGTTTTATGGAGATTTCACGAAAGAGCATATAGACGTTTTTTCGTTGAATATCAGATCTGCAGAATCAGCTTTAATCAGTGACATTCTGTGGGAAGAGTTTGGCATTGCCACACGTTCAGGTTACCATTGTTCACCGCTAATACATCAAGATTTAGGAACTAAAAATACTGGAACTGTTCGAGTATCCTTATCCCGTTTTACAACAGAAGAAGAAATAGAAAAAACCATAAAGGCGTTGAGAATAATTGCAAAACGATAGAAAGCAGGTAAACGATGGCTAGAGAAATACAACGACGATTAGCAGATTTGCCTTCAGTGGATCGTTTATTAAAAACTCCTGAATTGCAAATGTTAGAAAGAAAGTATTCTTACGGATTAGTCAAACAACAGGTACAAAGTGTTTTAGAGCAAACTAGAAAAACTGTTTTAAAAGAAGAAGTGTTACCCCCAACGATTGAAGAACTCTGTATTCAAGTGATTGAAAAAGTGAAACAACGAACATATTCGTTACAAAAAGTAATTAATGGGACAGGTACGATTCTGCATACAAATTTAGGACGTTCCTTACTTAGTAAAAAAATTGAGGAACAATTAAAGACAATAAGTTTTTCCTATTCAAATTTAGAAATGGATTTAACTAGTGGCAAGAGAGGTACTAGATACAATCATTTAACGCATATTCTAAAAAAACTTACTGGAGCAGAAGACGTCTTAGTGGTGAATAATAACGCAGCAGCTGTTATGTTAATTCTTGATACTTTGGCTACTGATAAAGAAGTATTGGTTTCTCGAGGGGAACTTGTTGAAATGGGAGGGTCCTTTCGTATCCCAGAGGTAATTACCGCAACAGGTGGGAAAATTAGAGAAGTAGGGACAACCAATAAAACGCATATTAGAGATTACCAACAGGCTTTGACTTCTGAAACTGGAGCGATTTTAAAAGTCCATACCAGTAATTATCGAATCATTGGATTTACAGAAACTCCTCACTTATCAGAGTTAGCTCTCTTAGCACAAAAACATCAAGTCCCGTTAATCAATGATCTGGGTAGCGGTCTACTCATTGACATGCGCCGCTTTGGCTTACCGTATGAACCGACTGTTCGAGAAGTAATCGAGCAAGGGTGTGATGTGGTCTCCTTTAGTGGAGATAAATTATTAGGCGGACCACAAGCCGGAATTATTGTAGGTAAAAAAACGTATATTCAGAGGATGAAAGAAAATCAACTACTGCGTGCATTAAGAGTCGATAAAATGACTCTAAGTGCATTAGAAGCAACTTTAGAACTTTATCTTGATGAAGAAGAAGCCATTCAATCCTTGCCTACTTTGCAAATGCTATCGGATAAGATCGAAAATTGTTTGAATCGAGCCCAAATATTAGCTGAAAAGTTAAAAAAAATCGAGCAACTCGAAGTCGCTATCGAAAAAGATTATAGTACGGTTGGTGGTGGAACGTATCCAGAAAGCTTATTACCTACCTATGCAGTAACAGTAAAAAGTAAGCGATGGCATGCGGAAGAGCTGCAACGAAGACTAAGAAAAGGAATTGTTCCAGTGATTAGTCGGGTAAAAAATGAGCGAAACTATTTAGATATGCGCACAATTTTTGAAGAAGAACTTCATCAGGTGTTCGTCAGTTTAGAAAAGATTTTTTGTGAGGAAATAACATGAAATTAAAAAGAGAATTTGTGGTTGTTTCACACTGCATCTTGAATCAACATGCGGTGATACCTGGATGGGAACGGGCTCGTGGTGCTTTTCCTTTGGCCATTTCTTTATTAAATCAAGGCGTTGCGTTGCTACAATTGCCTTGTCCTGAATTTTTGACCTTAGGAAAAGAGAGACCACCAATGACTTATCAAGAATATGTTGCTATACCAGGCTATCGTCAAAAATGTCAAAGTATGTTGCAACCAGTCATTCAACAAATCAAAGAGTATCAAGCGAATGATTATCGCTATTTGGGAATCATCGGGATCAATGAAAGTCCTAATTGTTCCATCTCAGCACAGCGAGGCGTACTTATGGAAGAGTATTTTGAATTATGTAAGAATCATGGGATTGTTAATCCTTATTTTGAAGTTCCAACTTGGTATACAGAAGAATCACAAGGCGATTTATATCAGAAATTAAAACTATTTTTAGAAGGAAAAGTAAACGATGAATAATAAAATGAAAATATTGACTTTATGTGCAATGGCCGTTGTTTTAAATGTTGTTTTAGGTGAGGCTGTTTCACTAATGAAAATCCCCTTATTATTTTTAGATACGATGGGAACGATTTATATTTCAACCAATTTTGGTATGAGTTATGGGGTAATGACTGGGATTGCCACTAATTTATTAATGGGGATCATCAGTGGACCGTTGGCTGTTCCTTTTGTATTCGTAAATATTGTTGTAGCAATTATCTGTTCTTTACTAGCGAAGAATGGATTTTCTTACAAAAAAGCGCTAATAGCAGGGGGACTATTAGCCGTTGTTTGTCCAATGATCGGTGCGCCGATCCGTTTAGCTTTATTTGGTGGTTTTACCGGTTCAGGAACGGACATCCTCATTTTTGCTTTCAAGGCTTCCGGTAAAGAAATGATCACTGCAACTTATTGGGCAACTGTTGCAGGAAATATTGTGGATAAGATGCTTTCTTGTTTACTCGTTGCTTGGTTTATGAAACGTTTACCGCAACGTATCCTAGTAAAATAAAAAGAGAACAACTAACAGATATTAAAGCTAGTCAAGTCTTTTATAACTACAAACATTCTAGCATTTGATATTGATTGAACAAACGAAAAATGTTAGAATGTTTTTATTAGGGGAGTGGATGGGTTCTGGTGTTCCCTCTGGTCTTCAAAACCAGTATGAGGAGTTAAGAGCTTCTTGGGTAGGTTCGATTCCTACACATTCCCGCCAATTGAATACATACAAAGCTAAAAACATTGATACAGAGCCGTTCTGTTGATGTTTTTAGCTTTATTTTTTTGTCGCCACTGCATTTCCACTGCATTTGATTATTTTTCGGGGTAGTTCATTGCTTGATCACTGTTTTCATCAAGTATAAGAAAGGAACATTCTGCTTCTCGCTTTTTATCAACGCTCATGTGATTAAAATCACATATTAGTCTCGACATGGCTATTTTTCCATGCTATATTTAATTCGAAAAGAAGAAATTAAAATATAGATGTGCGCATCTACTACATAAAAAGACTTAATTATTAAGGATTTTTATCGTCTTTCTATTAATTCCCACATAGTTAAAGTTTTTATATGAATGCGCCGGAAAGGAATGAGAGCTTGATTTCATTTGAACACGTTTCAAAGTCTTTTGGAGGTACCATGATCCTAAATGATCTCAATTTATTTATACCAAAAGGTAAAATCTTTGGTATCATTGGACGAAGTGGTGCAGGAAAAAGTACAATGATTCGTTTAATAAACGGATTAGATCAACCAACAAAAGGTAAGATATCTCTATCAAAAGATGTGAAAAGCAGCACAATATTTCAACATTATGCCTTATTGCATTCAAAAACTGTCGCTGATAACATTCGACTTGCTCTGAGATTTAGCAAAGTCAATAAGCAGGAATACGACAAAAGAATTGAAAACGTTTTACGTTATGTATCGATGATAGAGAAAAAAAGTACATATCCCTCCCATTTATCTGGTGGGCAGAAACAACGAGTGGGGATTGCTAGAGCGTTAGTAACGGAGCCTTCGCTTTTATTATGCGACGAAATTACTAGCGCTCTTGATCCAACCGCTAAAAAAAGTATTCTAAATTTGTTAAAAAAAGTGAATGAGGAACTAGGAACCACCATCATTTTAGTCACCCATGAAATGGAGGCGATAAAAGAAATTTGTGATGAAGTGGCTGTCATTGATTCAGGAAAAGTTATTGAACAGGCAACAACCAAAAAAATGTTTTTAAGTCCTCAAAGCAATTTAGTTCGTGAATTTTTAGCCGATATGATTTATCCTAAGTATCCAAAAAAAGAATCGATTTCTTTTAATTATGTCCTATACTTCCTGATGAATGCCACAAATTATGCTCGTTTTCAAGAAAGTAAAATAGAGGGGACGGTCTATGATATCAAAACCATACATATTAGCGGAGAACGTTTTTTTGCGATGTATTTTCTAACGAATAAAATTCCTGATAATGAATTTATTGACCAACTAATTAGTTATGAGAAGGTGACCGTTGATGTTTGAAATACTTTCATCAGAAATCATTCTCAAAGCAACTTATGAATCGATTTATATGGTCAGTATTTCTTTGGTGTTCGCTATCGGCTTAGGAGTTCCTTTAGGCATACTATTAGCAGAGACCAGAAAACAAGGTGTTTTAGCTAATTCTCCTATGTACACGGTGTTACAGACGCTTATCAACATCTTGCGTTCAGTGCCATTTATCATTTTATTGGTTGCTATTTTGCCTTTTACTCGCTTA
Source organism: Enterococcus sp. AZ078 (assembly GCF_051714985.1). Classification (NCBI taxonomy): domain Bacteria; kingdom Bacillati; phylum Bacillota; class Bacilli; order Lactobacillales; family Enterococcaceae; genus Enterococcus; species Enterococcus sp. AZ078. Next base: position 1,509,555 of record NZ_JBIOSW010000001.1, on the reverse strand, counting down.
GTTGTTGGAACTTCCATTGGAACAACTGCTGCTATTGTCCCGCTAACGTTATATATTGTTCCCTTTATGGGCCGTTTAATCGAGCAAGCCATTCTAGAAATCCCTCCTACAATTATCGAATGTGCCAAAACTTTAGGGGCAAACCGATTGGAAATCATTCTTTACTTTATTCTACCTGAAGCTCGACCGGCGATTATATTAGCCATTACTAATTCAATGATTGGACTAATTAATGCCTCTTCTATGGCGGGAACTGTTGGTGGAGGAGGAATCGGGGATTTAGCTATTTCCCAAGGCTATCAACGATTTAATAGTGGGATGATTGTTGTAACGGTAGTTATCTTAATTGTTTTAATAAACAGTATCCAATTTCTGGGAAATTATCTTTATCATAAAATTAAATATTAAGGAGTAAACTTCATGAAAAAAATAGTGACTATAGTCTGTCTGTTCGTATTGGTTCTCATTGGGGGTGGTTGTCATTCAAAAGATCAATCATCACACGCTCAGAAAAAACATGAAATTGTCATGGGGGTAACTGGAGGACCGTATAACGATTTATTTGATGATGCGATTGCACCTATATTAGAATCGGAAGGATATACGATTAAACGAATTGAATTTTCTCAATTTATCCAATCAAATACTGCCTTAGGTGAAGGAAAGATTGATGTAAATGTTGCTCAGCACTCCGCTTATATGAATGTTTTCAATAAGGAGAATGGGACTGATTTAGTTCCTTTAGTTGCTACACCCTCTGTTCCGTGTAATTTGTACTCTTCCAAATATACAAGTAAAGAAGAGGTGAAAAAAGGAATGATGATTGGGATTCCCCAAGATCCGAGTAATGCAGCACGAGCCTATGCAGTTCTTGCTAAAGCTGGTTTTATTCAAGTGGATAAACAAGTGAAAAGTACCGACTTGACTGCAAAAGCAATCACAAATAACCCCTATCAGTTAAATATCAAAGAGATGGACACGAACACTTTACCACACGTGTTGGATGACCTTGATTTTGAAGTCATACCTGGAAGCACAGTTGAAGATGCAGGAATTCGAGAACAACTTCATTTGATCGAGCTAGAAAAAATGGTGCCTGAATTACAAATCGTAGCTGCTGTGACAAAAGAAAATGAAAAAACGGATTGGGCAAAAGCAATTAAGAAAGCCTACCAATCAGAAAAATTTCGTACATATATCAATAGTCATAATAAAGATAATTACTGGATCATACCTGACATTTCTGAAACTGAGAATAGCAGCCAATAAAGGTATTACATATTAGCAATTGAAAGGAAGCACTGCGTTTTTACTTAAAACACGTTTTGCTTGTTCGTAGAAGCGGAGACAATTTTTTTCTTATTTTGATTTTTTAGACAAGACTGATTACTTTTTTAGTCTTGTCTTTTTTTGCTATTTAATGATTGATTTGTTCAAAAATGACAGAACAACTTTACTTGTGTATACTTAAATTAAAGTGATTTTTATTCAAGAAAGGAAATAAATTTTATGAAAACTAATGTTATTTTTTGTGGTCTATTCTCATTACTATTATTAGCAGGTTGTCAATCGAATCAGTCCACGCCAGAATCAACGCCAGCTCCAGCGACTACGTCAACAAGTACTGGTCAACAAACAACTTCTTCAACCGAAGCATCAAATCAAACAATGAATTCTGGGACGAATGCAACAAAAGAGATCAAAGTATCTGCACAAAAAGCGATTGAGTTGTTTCAAAAAGAATATCCAAATGCAGCGATTACCAGTTTAGAATTAGATAGTAGTTGGGGAAGTTTCTTCTATAAAATTGATGGTGTTGATGATCAAAATGAATACGAAATGAAGATCAATGCAGCAAACGAAGAAATCCAAAAACAAAATCCTGAGCGTTTAGATCAAGATGAACAAAATGGACAGAAGAAACAAGAAGACGCTTTGGACACAAGTAAACTTCTAAGTATTGAAGAAGCAGCAAAGATCGCTGAAAAACAAGCGGGTGGGGGAACAGCCACTGACTGGGATCTTAGTAAGGAACTTGGTACCACTTACTGGGAAGTGAAAGTGAAAAACGGGAATAAGAGTACTCAAGTAAAACTCAATAGTCAAACAGGAGAAGTTTTAGCAACTGAAAATGATGATTAATTGGCTTGAGCCTATTTGCTTTTGATCGACTTGATGATAAACTAGAAAAAATGATTCATCAAAGGAGAGAATGACTTGACCTTAGAAACGACTTTTTTTAATCATACTTTTGCTAACCCTTTTATGAATGCCTCCGGTGTTCATTGCATGACAACGACAGAACTAGTTGAATTGGAACAATCCAATGCTGGCGCTTTTATCACAAAGAGTTGTACATTGAATGAACGTGCTGGAAATCCAGAACCCCGTTATTTCGATGTACCTCTTGGAAGTATTAATTCCATGGGATTACCTAATCGTGGATTTGATTATTACTTAGATTATGCATTGAACTATGAAAAACAGCAGACACAACCGCTTTTTTTCTCTATTGCAGGCATGAGTGCAGCAGAAAATTTGGAAATGTTGACAATGATTGAAAAGAGTGACTTTCAAGGAATCACCGAATTGAATCTTTCTTGTCCGAATGTTCCTGGCAAACCACAGTTAGCCTATGATTTTGAGGCGACGGAAGATTTGTTGCAACAAGTTTTTGCCCGTTTCACCAAACCATTAGGAATCAAATTGCCCCCATATTTTGATTTGGCGCATTTTGATCAAATGGCTGAAATTTTGAATCAATTTCCTTTAACTTATGTAAATTCTATTAATAGTATCGGCAATGGTTTGTATATCGATCCTCAAAAAGAAGCGGTCGTGATCAAACCTAAAGAGGGTTTTGGTGGACTTGGTGGAGAATATGTGAAACCAACCGCTTTAGCGAATGTCCGTGCTTTTTATACTCGCTTGAAACCAGAGATCAAAATTATTGGTACTGGAGGCATTCGAAATGGACAGGATGCTTTTGAACATTTATTATGTGGAGCAACTATGCTACAAATCGGTACCGAACTTCACAAAGAAGGACCAAAAATTTTTGATCGGATCACGAAAGAACTCGAACAGATCATGACAGAAAAAGGGTATCGAACCATCGATGAATTTAGAGGGAAACTAAAAACGATCTAATCGTTAACGATTCTCTAAGTGATGAAATAAAAGACAACAATAAAAAATAAGCCAAAGAATCCAAACATAGTTTCTCTTATTTTGGAAATCTTTGGCTTATTTTTATGCGATCCGGTGGTTTTAGAATAATAACTGGTGATTAGCTTTTAGTCTATTCGTTGGTTTGCCATGAATAGTACCTTAGCTATTAGGATTCAATAGGTGTATATAATTACTGATAATAGCACCACCGTTTCTAACATGAAGCGTAATCATTCTTTTTGTTTGTTGAATAGAAATATGAGAAAATGGCACAAAGGTATGACAAATAAAAGGAGGGATTTACTTGAAAGATGGCATGGAGATCGTGAAGGGTCTAAAAAAGAAGCAGTTCAGTTACAAGGAATTAGTCAAAGAGGTTAGCCAAAAAGTAGCAAAATTAAATCCAGAATTAAATGCGTTCGTTACTTTTGAAACAGATCAACCGATTAAAGATGAGGCACCAATTCTAAAGGATGAACAGCCTTTAAGCGGCTTACCTTTCCCGTTGAAAATGTTAGGACAGGAAAAGCAAGGTTGGTTAGCTACATCAGGCTCAAAGCTTTTTCAAACTCATCGCTCATCTAGAAATTCAAATTTTGTTTCGCAAGTTGAAAAAATTGGTCTTATCCCACTGGGGCAGACGAATGCACCAGAGTTTGGTTTTAAGAATATCACCGACCCACAACTTTATGGTTCAGCTAAAAATCCTTGGAATCTTGCGCATTCGCCAGGTGGTTCAAGTGGTGGGGCAGCAGCCGTTGTTGCTTCTGGTATTTTACCGATCGCTGGTGCTAGTGACGGTGGAGGATCAATTCGCATACCTGCTTCCTTTTGTGGTCTGATTGGCTTAAAACCTTCACGAGGAACGATGCCAGTTGGTCCTCATGCTTGGCGAGGTTGGCAAGGAGCAGCGATTGATTTTGGTTTGACCATTTCTATGAGAGACACCAAAGCTTTATTTGCAGGACTGCGAAGTATCCATTCAGGAGCGCCTTATCAAGTTTCGCCAGCGGAATGGCAAGAGCATCCACCAAAAAAACGGTTGAAAATTGCTGTTTGCACAGAATCACCGATCCACACAAAAATCAGCGATGAAGCACGACAAGCAGTGACCAATGCGGTGACATTTTTAGCACAAGAAGGCCATGAAATCATTGAAATCAATTACCCTCTTGATGGAAGAGCCTTGATTCAGTCTTATTATCAAATGAATGGAGCAGAAACAGCTAGTATGATTCACTCGATTGAATCTGGGTTAGGACGGTCGGTTGCTCAAAATGAACTTGAACCGATTTCTTGGGTACTACTAGAATACGGCAAGAAGGTTTCTGCAGCGAACTATATCCAGTCACTTCATGTTTGGGATCATGCAGCAATCACAATGGAAGAACTATTTCAAACTGTTGATCTTTTTCTTTCGCCGACAACAGCATTTACTGCTCCAGAAATTTCCACTGATCTTCAAAGCGATGAAATTCGGGCAAAAATGGCTGGAATCAACGAATGCAACGAACAAGAAAGTTTAGCAGTTATTTCTGAAATGTTTGAGGAAAGTTTAAAGATCACGCCTTACACCCAACTGGCAAATTTGACGGGACAACCAGCAATCAGTTTACCCACACATATCAGTGAGGAAGGTCTGCCTTTGGGTATCCAATTCATGGCTGCCAGAGGACGAGAAGACTTGCTCTTTCAAATTGGCGAAATCTTTGAAAATCATCAAAAATTCTATTTACCGCCAAGTTATCAATAATAGTCAGTTGAAGAAAAGCAGTTGGGACTAAGAAAACTTTAGACTCAACTGTTTTTTATCTGGCTGTCAGCTACCTCGTGACGATGTTTTGTCCCATTCATTTCGCAGGATCAAATTGAACAAAAACTAATTCTAAATATTTTTAAGTAAACGATTCAAATAATAATTAACGATAGATTTTTTGTTGGATCTAAGGTAGAATGGGTAGGCGAAAATATGTTCGGAGGTGGAGGAATTGAAAACTCCTTTAACGATCGAGATGGAAACTTCTCTTTATCAATACTGTATCGAACAAGGGGGCATTGTCGTAGAAGAGGTGACCATGCCTGACGAACATGGTATCGTGGATACGTTAAGTTGTCTCACAAAGTTTGATGGTACAAGAGAGTGGCGTTGCTATGAGTTGAAAGTATCAAAAGCGGACTTTCGTTCCACTGCAAAATTATCGTTTGTCGGGAATTACAATTATTTTGTATTACCTCAAACACTTTTTGATGAAGTCAAAGCTGAAATCCCCACTGGTATCGGTGTTTTAGTTTATCGACCTTACGGGATAGCAGAAGAGATGCCAGCTTATGGTACATTCATTATTGCTAAAAAAGCAATGAAGCAACCGTTAGCAGTGGCGGAAGAGGCGCTACTCAACCGTTTTATGGCTTCATTATTTAGAGAAGTAAGAAAAGCCAAACAAATGGAACGAGGCGTCAAATATTTTCCAACTGATCAGTTGTATAAAGAATTAAAAAAACGTTCAGATTCTCAAGATCCATTTGCCAAAGAGCGTTATTATGAACGATTTATTGAGGAAACAGAAAATCAAGCGATCCAAGATTTACAAGCAGAAATCAACGCTTTACAGCAAGATTATGAGAATCTGCGACAAAAGCAGCAAGTTAGACGCTTGCCAACAGAGCCATTGGAGTGAATAAGTATGTACTATCCTTATTTGAGAGGGAAACAGTTTGATCTTTTAGCATTAAAAGAAATGATTCAACAGAATCTATTATCTAAAAAGGTGGTTCCCATCATCGAACCAGTTCGTGATTCAGCTACCTTTAAAAACGTTGTCGAGTTATTCCAAAAAGTAAATCACCCGCTGATCATCATCGATAATCCCCAAGTGGGTCAGTTCAAACTTTTTGATGAACATTTACATTTATGGGAAGAAAAAGAAAATAGTTCCATTCAACATGCAATGATCATCACGTCCGATAATTACCAACAGATCATGGAGCAACCACCTAAATTGATCATTTTTGATGGACAACATCAGCCGCGTGATCCAAAAATATGGAAAGAACTTTCAAAAATGGATACTCATTTTTTGTTACCAGACCATAGTCGGTTCCATATCTGGTTACCAGAAAACAAAATCATCATAAAAGAAGCCTTTAAACCAAGAAAACACGTAGAAGATTATAGCGAAAAAATAGATGATTTTTTTAGCGACGACTATTTGTTTTTTAAAGAAGAGGGGAATCATGGCTTTTCAGATTTTACGATTGAAGGAAGTCGCTATTTTGATAAAGGCTTTCCTAGTCGGGCATTGGCACTTCATCTGACCTATGTTGATGCATATGGTAATCTCAGAGTAAAACATTTTATTTCTGATACGAACGATTCAGCTAAGGATCAAGCACTAAAGTTTTTTGAAGCTGTTGAAAAAATGCAACAGTGGGTATTGAGGAACCAAGATCAACTGTTGATTACAACGGGTATATTAGCCCTGCTTTCTTTGAAACAACAAAAAAAATTTCCTGGTTTAGGTGTATTGAAAAAATGGACATTGGTCCATCATTTAGAACTGCTCAGTTTATTATTAGACCAGCCGACTAATTGGTTACGCATGTATTCTAAAGTAGAAGAATTACATTCGCTGATTTGTGGTATTGGACATACAGAACGACAAAAATTGGTTTGATTCCCCTGACTAGTTTATGTTTTGAAGCTAGTGAGAGATTTTTTTGCTAATCAATCCTGTTTATCAAAATAAGATCATTCTTTGAGCATTTTTATTTGTCGCTTAAATTGGTTTTTGGTGGCTTCTAACCCTTCATTATTTGCTAAAACAATGAGGTTTGGTCGTTTTTTTAACTCATCTAATTTCTTCGTGTCTTGCTCAAAAAGAGCGAGCCTTTTTTTGATTTGATCCGGAGCATCTCCACGTTGTTCTAAACGCTGCTTCAATTTGTTTTTAGCGATAGTCACAAATACTGGTTGGATCTGTTCCCCAAATGCATGGAAGAGTGCCCAAAAACCAGCAGCTGTTAAAATCGTATAACAATCACCATTTTTCAACTTTTGAGCAATCTCCCTCTTAGTTGAACCATATTTATGTCCCGCATATTCATCCCATTCCACAAATGCCTGTTCAGTGATCAACTGTTCAAATTTGTCTTCAGAGAGAAAATAGTAATCTTTTTGATCGGTTTCACCTTTTCGAGGAGGACGAGTCGTCGAAGTGACAATTTTTTCTTTTGGATCAAAAAGAGCATTAGCAATGGAGGTTTTTCCTGAACCAGAAGGACCAATAAATACATAACATTTGTTCATCATGAATCTCCTTTAACCCTTTATTTCTTTTATTAAACGATACACGAGAAAGTTTCTTTTAGCAATTGTTCTTTTCGCATAGATATTCCAGGTGGACGACAATAAATTTTGTCTTATAAAAAACACTCTCTTGAGTCTTTAGAAAATCGTCTAAAGAGCAAAGAGAGTGTTTTAAATATACAGTTCAATTAAATTTAATCATTTAGACTAATAAACCAGTGACGATTGCACTTAAAAAGCTGACTAATGTGGCAGTCAACAAGATTTTTAATCCATGTTTCGCAACTAAGTTTCCTTTTTCTTCATTTAGACCTTTCATAGCACCCGAAATGATTCCAATGGAAGAGAAGTTAGCAAAAGATACTAAAAAGACAGATAAAATAGCTGTTGTACGTTCAGTAAAATGCAGGTTCCCAGTGGCTAGTTCTGTCATCGCAACAAATTCATTTGTCACAAGTTTCGTCGCCATGATACTACCCGCATCCACAGCTTCTTTCCAAGGAATCCCGCTGATAAATGCTAGTGGAGCAAAGATGTAACCAAGAATTTCTTGGAAAGAGATCCCAAAGATTCCACTAAAAATGGCATTGATCATAGCAATAAGAGCAACGAATCCAATCAACATAGCAGCGACTGTAATCGCTACATGAAAGCCGTCAAGAATATATTCTCCAAGCATTTGGAAGAAAGTTTGTTCTTTGTTTTCTTCAATGATCAACTCATCTTCTTTTTCTTCTAATTCATAGGGATTAACGATGGAGGCCAAGATATACCCACCGAATAAGTTCAATACCAGCGCAGTAATTACATACTTAGAATCGATCAATGCCATATAAGAACCCACGATCGACATCGAAACAGTCGACATGGCAGAAACGCTCATGGTAAATAAACGTTTTTCAGATAAGAAAGGCAATTCTTTTTTTATTGAAATAAAAACTTCAGATTGACCTAGTATTGCTGAAGCAACACCGTTGTAAGATTCTAATTTCCCCATACCATTGATTTTACTTAAACCCAATCCAACTGCCTTCATGAATAATGGCAAGATCTTGATATAACGCAAAATCCCGATGATTGCAGAAATAAAAACAATCGGCATCAAAACATTTAAGAAAAACGGCGCACTGCCTTTATTGGCTACCCCAGCAAAAACGAAATTGACTCCTTCACCTGCAAACGCCAGTAAATGATCGAATACTTTCGCTAACATGGAAACGACTGCTGTACCAAAAGTCGTTCGTAACAAAATAAAACCAAAAATAAATTGCAACACGATCATCAATAGTAAAGGTTTTACTTTGATGGCTTTCTTGTTGGTACTAAACAAAAAAGCAAGGCTAAAAATAAAAAGTAATCCAATAATTCCTAAAATCTGACTCAAACTATCACTCCTAATCAAAATTCCGTTTAATTTTACACGTTTTATCGTTAAAATACTAATTTTTTGCTAAGATTATCATCGCTTTTTTAGACTGAAACGCATACATTTCAATTGAAACGGATACAACAAAATAAAACTCTTAAAAGATTATCAGTTGCACTTTTTCAGGTGCAATTTAAATAAAATCTTTTAAGAGTTTATTCAGCTATTTGTTCATAAAGAAACAATGCTTATTGATAAAATAAATTTTCCGATGGATAGAAGGGAGCACTTGTGATATCAATACCTAATTGTTTCAACGTTTGTTCATCATTTTTATTGACGATGACTGTCGAGTGAGCTTGAGCACCATCTAATTCAGCAAGTTTGTCATAAGCTACTTGAGCGATAGGGTTGGTTACCGCACTGATTGAAAGAGCAATCAGTACTTCATTTAGGCTCAATGTATCAACGGAAGAATGCAGTGCGGAAGACTTCATCCCTTGAATCCGTTCTAGAACAAGCGGCGACAACAATGGAATATTATCTGAGATATGTGCCAAATGTTTGATCGCATTTAAAATGACGGCAGCAGAAGCATTCATTAAAGAACTGGTGCGTCCTGTAATGATCACTTCATCGGGTAATTGGATCGCGATCACCGCAGAAGGATCGTTGCTGTCATTTTGAACAGTTTTTGCATACTCGTGAGCAGGCAATACCACTTGACGGTCTTCAGATTGAAGACCTACTTCTTCCATGATCAATTTAATTCGATTTACTGCTTCCTCATCGATCAATCCTTTTTTGAAATCACACTCTGTTTGGAAAAAGCGGCGGATGATTTCTTGTCGAGAAGCTTCTTGCACAACTTCATCATCAACGATTCCGAATCCCACACGATTCACACCCATATCGGTAGGGGATTGATAGATTGATTCTTTACCAGTGATTTTTTCAATGATCCGTTTGATTACTGGAAAGGTTTCAACATCTCGATTATAGTTTACAGCAACCTTGCCATAGGCATCATAATGGAAGGAATCGATCATATTGACATCTTTTAAATCCACAGTGGCAGCTTCATAGGCAATGTTTAGTGGATGTTTCAATGGGACATTCCAAACAGGGAAGGTCTCAAATTTTGAATAACCTGCTGATTGTCCTTTTTGGCTTTCATGATAAAGCTGATTCAAACATGTTGCTAGTTTGCCACTACCAGGTCCAGGAGCAGTAACAACAACGATTGGCTTACTGGTCTCAATATATTCATTTTTGCCAAAGCCGTTTTCAGAAACGATTTTTTCAACATTAATTGGATAATCTTCAATTTCTGAATGTTTGTAGACTTTGATATCACGTCTTTCTAATTTATTGACGAAGACATTCGTAGCTGGCTGACCATTGTAACGAGTAATGACGACACTATTGATAGATAATCCGTAGCCACGCATTTCGTCGATCAAGCGTAAAATATCCATGTCATAAGTGATACCATAATCCCCACGAATTTTATTACGTTCAATGTCTCCAGCGTAGACGCAAATCAAGATTTCTGCTTGGTCTTTTAATTTTTGTAACAATTTGATTTTTGCATCTTCTTCAAAGCCAGGCAAAACACGTTTGGCATGCTTATCATCGACCAATTTGCCTCCAAATTCTAAATATAATTTGTCATAGTGATTCACTCGTTCAAGGATATATGCTGATTGTTCTTCGATATATTTCTCTGAATCAAAACCGATTTTTTTCACGAGATTCCCTCCTTAAGTACTAAAGCATTTTTTCATTTTTTTTGATTTTCGTCAACTAGTAACTAACACCGGATTAAAACAACAGATAAAATCTCAAATCTGGCTTGTTTCATCTTAAATTCATTGGTATGATAGTTTTGATAAGGAAGGTGTCACATGAAAAAAAGACAGAAAAAGAAAAACGCATATAAACAATATATCCGTTCGATTTTTACCGGTTATGAAAAAATGCTCGAAAATACTGATTTAGAAGAGATGAAGTTTACTTATTTGAATGAAGAAACACTATTATCTCGTGATGAAAATCAGCGCATTCACTTCACAACCAGAGATCTGCCTCAAAAATAAAAAAATTACTGAGTGAAAAAGAGTGGGGGGATCTGTAGTAACCCCCAAAAGTTAGAATCTAACTTTTGGAGGTCGCTTCAATCCTCTTTCCACTCTTTTGTTTTACTCTCGATACGTAAGATTATTCAATAGTGAAAGCACAATAATCAGACCTTATCAAAACGGTGGATAATCAATGAATATTGATTAAAAGATACATAGAGGAGGAAGCCCTTTGTAACATTTTTTTCTATAAAATGGTACTATTAAATTATCAATTCAATAGTAAGTAAACTCAACCTATTGTGCTTCTGTCCAAGAAAGTGGATAACTGTGAGGAGGTAATCAAAATGAAAGAAACACCACAAGAAAATAACGAAGAAATCATCATTCAGCAAGAAGATGACACTACTTTTTTTGATATCAAAGAAAAAGCTAGCACGAATCTATCTCAACTGTTAGAGGATTTACAAGCATTTGAAAGAGCTGTTCGTGAAGAAAACATTCCAGAAATCTATCAACTGTATAATGGTCATTTAAATGAGGAATTGAAAAAAAGTTCGAATGAAAACCATGAAATCGATCAGCTATTAATGCGGAAAATCCATGATCGCTTTATTCAAGAATTTCCATTTATGGAGCTAGTCGAAAAGATTTCTCCTACGATGAGTTATTACAAGATCGGTACGTATTATCACGAAAGGCCAACAATTGGCATCGATGCTAGTCTACCGGAAATTTTCGTTTTGCCCCAAATTGACGAAGAGTGGGGCACCTATGCAAACCAGGAACCGGATGACTACAGTCAACAAATTAACGAACTTGATGCTAAAGTCATCACTGCAAAAGCCGAGATCGATCGTCTGGATGAAGAATTAAAAGAAGTGGATCGCCAAATCTCTGATCTGGATGACACTAAAGGATTCTTAAATCGGAAAAAAATTGATGAAGAAATCCAAGAACTAAAAAAACAAAAACAAGCATTATCGAATGAAAAATTAGGCTGGATGCCTTATCTTGAAGCACCTGAAAAAATCCAAAATCAAAAAGCTGCTTTACTTAACGAAGCAAAAGCGAATCAATTACGTGCAGCGATCGTTGAAAAAGAACAACGACAAATCAATCGCTACTTCGGTGGGATAGAAGGGTTCAGTCAAACCATCCATCATTTCCTAATGAATTACTTAGGTAATGTTGATCCACATGAAAACCCAGAAGTATCGATGCAAGAGGGAGGGGTAGAGTAATGAATGAGCATGAAGAGTTAGAAAAAAATGAAGAGCTGGAAGCACAATCGTTAGCAGAAACGACTGTGGCGGAAGAAGCAATAGAAACAGATCCTGAAAACTCCAGCAATCACTCTGCTTCTGAAGATGATTTGCTTGATGAAAATGAACAGGTCACTTCTGAACAATTAGAGGCAATTGAATCCAGTCATCCACATGAAGCGAGGGAAAATCAAGTCTATTTAGAAACAAAAGAAAAAGACCATCAAGACATTGTTCTTTTGATTGAAACAGCAGAGGCAGAATTAGCGGATTTACGCTTACGAAAATATCTACTTGAATCGGACTTTTCACAATTATTAGATGCTTTTGAACGCTATATCTTAAAAGCAGAACCTATTTCCCCGATTGGTAAGACAAGTTTGATCGAATACTTTACTTATGAGTTGCTAAAACCTTTAAATGATATTGGGTTGAAATTCTCTAATACCACTTATGATACTTGGGAAACACGACATTTTTCGATCAACTATCGTTTGAATGATTCCAATCAATTAGTATTTTCTTTTGTTCTTCCGACGATTGATCAACGATACCAAGTGGAATCACTCAACTTATTGGAAGTTTCACCAGAAACGATGGAAATCACGGTTCAGGATGACCGTGTGTTATCTTTGATTCGTTATTGGTCTGTTGAACGGGTATTCTCTGCTGGTCAACTGACTATTTTCAATCATAAGTTCAACCAAATATTAGCTCATGCACGTCACTTAGGTTTCTTAGTCAAGCAAACCTTACTAGATAACACCCAACCGTTACATCTGAATCTTCAAAGTCAATTTGAATTGACTGACCAGGTACTAGATGACATCTTTATCGTAGCGATGAAAAATCCTCAATATGATTTTGAAAAAATTGGAGAAGAAAAATACCAAGTTCTATTAGATAAAGGACAATCCATGATCATTTCCAAAAATCAGAAAAACCAAACAATGCTTGAAGTTTCTTCTGGGGAGTACCATCGATCAGTGATTGATTTCTTTATCAATTACGAATTTTTGGTTCCTTTGATGGTTCGAAAGGCTTAGACAGGATATAAACGTGTGGCAATCCTTAGAGAGATTGTCGCATGTTTTTTGTTCCGTCTGCAGGCAATAGATCACACGGTTCTTCCGAGAGATAGTTAACTGAGAAACTGTTGAGAAGAAAAGAAAGAAGGAAATAAGATGGAAAATTTTAAAAAGAGCGGGATGTTCTCTGTGATTGCTGCATTAGGTGCGAATATTTTAGTTGCAATCAGTAAATTTGTCGGTTATGCCATTAGTGGAAGTGCGGCAATGCTGAATGAAAGTATTCATAGTATCGTCGATTGCAGCAATCAAATCCTTTTGCTTTTTGGGGATAAACGAGCGAATAGAGGGCAAAGCGAGTTACACCAATTTGGCGAAGGAAGAGCAAAATATTTTTTTAGCACAATTGTGGCAACCATGCTCTTTTTTGGTGGGGGAGCTTTGGGAGTCATGGAAGCTTTTGAAAAATTGACCCATCCTGCGCATGAAGTTGATAACTCATTGATCGTTATCATTATTTTAATTTTTGGATTAGCCATTGAAGGAACGTCATTACGTATCGCTATGAAAGAAATCCATGAGTTGAATACCGAAAAATTATCATTGATGAAATTTTTGAGAGAAAGTCGTCACAGTGAAATTTTGATCATCTTTACTGAAGATTTTTGTGCCGTGATCGGACTCATTCTTGCTTTATTAGGAACAGTCTTGACGATGGTAACAGGAATTGCGGCGTTTGATGCGATTAGCGGCCTATTGATCGGATTATTGTTGATGGGAGCTGCCATTTTCTTAGCAAAAGAATTTTATAGTTTGATTGTTGGTGAAAGTGTGACAACGAGTGACTTGATTAAAATCAAGCAAGCCTTTGAGCGTCCGGAAGTCTCTCGTTTGATCGATGTAAAGACCGTTCATCTGAGCCCAACTGAGGTATTGGTAGCTGCTAAAATTGATATCTTTGATCACCCAGAGAATGAATCGTATGCAATCATCAATAACATTGAAGAAACGATTCGGCAGTCTTTAAATGATAAAAAAGTTTATATTTATATTGAAACTGATAAATATGACCCTAATTATCGAAGATGACCATGCTGATTCTTCAGCAAAACAATGCTTTTATGTTGCATAAAAATAACTTGTTTATGATTTAAAATTTCAATATTCAAGCTTAAAATGAGAAAAATATAATATTGTTTTTAGATAAAACGGCTACAATTTCGTTTTTTTATGTTACAATGAGTCCGCTGTTTATTTGTTGTAATTGAAGGAGACATTTTGATGAATAAAAAGAAAAGTGCGCCATGGCTTCAGGCTTTGCACGCAGTAATGCCACTTTGCTTAAGTTATATACCAGTTGGGTTAGCTTGTGGTGTCTTATTGCAAAAAGTGGGTTTTGATCCAATCTTAACCGGTCTGTTGTCCATATTAGTATTTTCGGGTGGAGCGCAATTTTTAGTTGCTTCGATGCTAACAACTCAAGCATCTTTTGCAACGACACTTTTGATGGTATTTTTCTTGGAATTACGTTACACATTGTTAGGGTCGAGTCTTTCAGGTTTTATGAAGAAAGAAAAGAGACTATTCTTGGCGGTATTTTCACAATCGTTAAATGATGAAAATTATGCGGTTAATTATCTTAAATATTCAACTGATCCTACATGGAATAAGCGTAAAGCTTTATATGTAAATTGGTTTTCGATGGCTTCTTGGACAGGTAGTAACATGATTGGAAACATGTTTGGTTCTGTTATCCATGTAGATGCTGATCTCGTTCACTTTGCACTGACTGCGATGTTTATCTTCATGTTTGTCATGCAAATGAAAAATAAGCTGCTCATTTTTACAGGATTGTTTTCTGGTGTATTAGGCGTTACTTTCATGGTCATGTTCCAAAATACATTAGGTTTAATTGCTGCGACGGTGATCGCCTCTTTTGCAGGGTTTGCTTTAGAGAAAGCTTTCAAAAAAGAGAAGGCAAAAAAATTAAAACGATTAAAAAACCGTGGCAAACATGTCAATGAACCACTATTCAACTTCCCAGAACAGGAGAGTCAACATCATGACTAAGACGTATCTTATTCTTTTAGTACTTAGTTTATTCGTGGTGGCTTATGTGCCACGACTATTCCCGATGCTCTATTTTACCCATCGGAAAGTCCCTTCATGGTTTAGTGAATGGATGAAATATGTGCCTGTTGCGCTATTCGCAGCTTTAGCATTCAAGGATGTCTTTATTACCCATGAACATTTAGCCATTGCTTGGAATATCAAAATCTTAGCTATGGTTCTCGTAGTTGGCGTGGCGTATAAAACTCATTCTATGGCATTATCAGTAGTAACTGGACTTGCTTCGGTATTTTTGCTGTCGATGTTTTAAACAGTTCCAAAATCTTGCCTTCTCTTAGTTTTAGAGAATGGCTTTTTTTTTGCCTTTTTTATTAAAATTTTAAGGATGATTTGTCCTTCTTTGAATTTTTGCTATAATGGGAAAGGTATTGATTTAAATATAGATAGTTGAGGAAAATTTAATGAATAAAAAATTGATGCAAGGAACATTTTGGTTAACCTTTGCTAATTTGCTTTGTAAGGTATTAGGTGTTGTTTACTTGATCCCATGGCTAAGTATGATGGGGAACAATCAAGAAGGAATGTTAGCGACCACTTTATACAATGTAGGTTATTTACCTTATGGCTTGTTCCTGATGCTGGGAACAGTTGGGTTTCCTAATGCGATTGCTAAAAAAGTCGCTGTAGCAACGAAAGAAAATGATGAACAGGGCTGTCGAACGATTTTTCGCAGTACCATCAATATCATGTTTGTCATTGGGATCATTTCTGCTGTGCTGATGTATCTTTTTGCCCCGATGCTTGCAGGAATCAGCCCAATTGCAAATGTAAATAATGGGATCTTAGCAATTCGTAGTTTGTGTCCGTCATTGATCGCCATTCCAGTTCTTAGTGCAATGAGAGGTTATTTTCAAGGGAAAAACAATCTGAGACCTTATGGGACCTCACTAATCATTGAACAAGCGGTTCGTGTCCTGGTCATTTTAGCAGGAACGTTTTACTTACGCGTCTTGACCGATGGAACGATTTTAGAAGCTGTTCTGATCAGTACAGTGGCATCCTTCTTTGGTGGGTTAGCAGCAATTATCCATATGTATTTCGTTGGAATAAAAAATGATTATTTCAAATTAAAAGATTTCTTGATCTCTAGTCGCTATTTCAAGCATGAAAATCGGGCAGAGTCGGTATCGATCATTCGTGAAACTTTACCTTTCATCTTTGTGGGATCTGTTATTACCATCGTGCAAATGATTGACCAAGTGACGATGAAGCCGTTGTTGCATTTTTTCAGACCTGAAATCACGAATCAACAATTGGAATTTTTATTTAGTCGAGCTTCAGTTAATCCCAATAAGTTGACATTGATCTTGATTTCTATGGTTGGTACAGTCGCAATCAGCAGTTTGCCGATTTTAAGTACTTTGAGAAAAAAAGATCGTTTGCAAATTGAAAAGACAGTAGGAGATAGTTTTTCAATTGCTGTCTTGATTTTACTTCCTTCTCTTGCGGGGATGTCATTATTGGCGGGTCCATTGTATACCTTATTTTTTGGATATGATCCTGATAGTGTCGGCTATTTCCAATTTGCCTTACTCGCTTCATTATTCTTTTCATTGTTCACGATTCTTTCAACGATGTTACAATCACTTAGCCATCATATGATTGCGATTCGGCTGACCGTTGAAGCGATTATTTTGAAAATTGTCTTTCAAGTGATTGGATTAGCACTATTTGGCGGTTATGGTATGAGTTTTTCAAACACAATGGCTTTTGCGATCGTGTTTATCAGAGGTTATTTCTATATGTGTAAAGAGTATCGAATCGCACCTCTAGCTAAAATCAGATTTTTCTTTCTTAAAACATTCCGCTCAACCTTGTTGATGCTGGTTCTTTGTTCGATTGTATTTATCCTATTGAACCTCCAATTGACGATGACGTCGAAAGCCCATGCTGTTGTTTATTGTGTTGGCCTTGGTGGAATAGGTGGGCTGACATTTCTCTTTGCTCAATTTGGCAGAAATGGGCTCCAATTACTTAAAAACTTCCAGCATCGGCATCACTCAACCAAAAATTAGGAACAACATCCAGTTCATGATAATTTTTTAAAGCTACAGAAAGTGAGAGGGACGTGATTGTTTCTCTCACTTTTTGAGTGAGAGGTTCAAATGTCATCTTTCTTATGATATAGTTAAATAGACTGGTAAAATTCTTTGAAATGAGGAAATTAAATAAATGAAACTTGCAGTAGTTACTGACAGTACGGCTTATTTGCCTGAACGAATCCAAAATCATCCTGATTTGTTCGTTATTCCGATCCCTGTCATTTTGGATGGGAAAATCTACAATGAAGGAATAGACATAGAAGCTGACGAATACTATGGGCTTCTAAATAAAAGCAAAGACTTCCCGACCACTTCACAACCTGCAGTTGGAGAAGTACTGGCGCTTTACGAAGAACTGAAAAGAAAAGGATACGATACCATCTTAAGTATCCATTTATCCTCTGGGATCTCCGGCTTTGTCAACACATTACATGCTATGAAAAACGACATTGACGGTGTAAAAATCGTTCCTTATGATTCTAAGATCACGAGTATGCCAATGGGTCACATGGTAGAAGCTGCTCTAGATTTAAATCAAAAAGGTCAATCTCTTGAAGAAATTATCGCACATATCGATCGTATCCGAGATAATACGTATGCTTATCTCATCGTGGATGACTTGAACAACTTAGTACGCGGTGGACGCTTGACCAATGGGGCTGCATTGATAGGTGGATTACTTAAAATCAAACCGATTTTGACTTTTTCAGAAGGAAAAATCGTTTTATTTGAAAAAATCCGTTCAAGTAAAAAAGCTTTCGCTCGTGCCGAAAAAGTCATCGGCATGCGAAATGAGGAAATTGCACCACCTGTTAAACTTTATGTGATTCATGCAAATAATTTGGAAGTTGCCATACAAGAAAAAGAAAAATTACAAAAGCAATACCCGCATGCTGACATTGAGATTGGTCATTTTGGTCCAGTGATTGGTAGTCACTTAGGTGAAAAAGCAATCGGGCTTGCCATCTCTGCGCAATAATTTAGATTATTCAATTCAATGCAAGCATCGTCTCTCATTCATTGGGATACGATGCTTTTTTTGCATTTTTTCTATATAAGGCGTATAATCCTTAAAAGTTTAGTAAATGAGTAAATCACTAGGTTAGTAATTTACTAAAAGAGAAAGGATGGATTTAGATGGAAATCCCAACAAATTTAAAACACAAACCTGTTATTGTCGTTGAAGACTATGATCAAGTTGATGGTAGAAATGCTTTGCATACGGATGCTAAAGGACTATCTTTAGGGTTAGCACAATGGAATGATCGTGGAAAAGTTGATATTTCAGGCAAGGTATGGCGCCATACGGGTGAAAAATGGTCACGTCAATCGGAAGAACTACCAATCACTCGGATCTTAGATCTAGCAATTTTAGCTGCGCAAGGGAGTTTGTATTTTCAAGATGCGTATCGCTATGAAAAATTTTATGATCCTGAAAATCCAGTTGTCGATATTATTGGACTTCAAGGGAATCGAATGACGGTTGAAGTGGATACCAAAAATCCTAAGATCGATGAAAATATTATGCTCTATTATGACACGTTACAAAAAGATGGCGAATTGATCGGAGAACGTTTCCGAATTTTGAAACGTCTATTAGATGATTTAGGGTATTAAGGAAAAAAGGAGTGAGGTACATTGGAAGATTTCTCACTGACAAAAGACCGTCAATTTTCAAGTGTTGAAAAACAAATGATTTGGCAAAAGCCAACGAGTCATCGAACCAGTCAAGAAGAACAAAGAATCGCAGCTGAAATCTTTGAAAACTGGAATGATCCTGAAATGAAGATCAGTAACATCTTGCTTGAAGGGGATGCTGGGTCAGGAAAAACGCAACTGGCTAAAGCTCTTTCGGCTGATTTACAACTTCCTTATACGAAAATAACTTGTTTTGCGGATATGGATAAATCAGATGTCTTTGGTGCGCTATTGCCTATTGTTGAGTCTGACGTAGATGAAGATCAAGAATTGATTGATGCAATCAACCAAACAGAGACATTAGAGGCTGTCTTACGGTTAATAAAAAATCACTATAATCTTAGTACAGAAATGGCTAAATCCAAACTGGCTGATTTCATCAAGCGGATGGAACAAAATGAAAATAGTAGCGTTCGCTATAAATATTATCCCTCTGAAATTGTTCGTGCGATCGAAAAGGGGTATTTGTTAGAAATCCAGGAGCCAACGGTGATCCGTGATGCTTCCGTATTAGTTGCTTTAAATTCCGCTCTTGAGCCAAATGGATTATTGAATTTACCCACAGGTGTCGTCGTCCGTCATCCAGATTGCGTCATCATCATCACAACCAATCGGAACTACCAAGGTAATCGTCCGTTGAATGAATCTTTGAGAGATCGGATGCAACATGCTGAGAAGATGGATTTACCTTCACTTGAAGTGATGGCTGAGCGAGCCTTAGGTAAGACAAAGATTCAACAACCTGAACTGCTCTTGAAATTAGCGGAGATCATTCGTTTATTAGATGATACTGCCAAAGCGAATGCCATCAAGGGAGTGGCTGGTATGCGTTCTTACTTTTATTGGGCAAATACTTGGAAACAAGGGCAAGATCTTTTCCAGTCGATTTATCCTAAAGTTCTCTATAAATTGACCACTGTTCCAGAAGAATTGGAGATATTAACCCAAGCATTAGAACAAAGTGGGCTTCTTGAAGAACTTCGTGAATTATTACGGCAAATAAAGTGGGGACGTCTTTCAGAAGAAGCTTCAAGAAATCGAGGCAGAATCCTTAACGATGAAGAAGCTGATGAACGTAATATCGATCAACTAGCAGAAGAAACGTTGTCTTTAATGGAAAATGAGTCGCCTGAGATCGAAGAAGAAACTCCATCAGTGGAGAATGCTGAGATTGAAGAGGAAAAAAAGGCAGAGTCTTTTTCATTTGAACAAGAACGAAGTCAAGAAGTTTCAGGTCAGGGGCAACAGGAGCAACAAGCAGAAGATAATTCAGAAAAAATGTCTGCCTCTGATATGGAGGCTTACGACAAAGAAATCAAACGTGAGTTAACGAAAGAAGCACGACAAATAATGAAGGGGACGATGCACGAAAAAGAAGGACTGATCGTTCATCGACCAAAATTTGAACTCAAAGCACAAGAAGCAGAACAAATCAGACAACAAGTTTTACCGATCGTTGAAACATTAAGCCGTCAAATTTTAGATTTGTTGGAAAATGATGAATCAACGACTTATCAAAAAGGAAAATATGAAGGTCAACGGTTCAATGCGAGTCGTGTGGCCTATAATGACCTAGGTTATTTCGATAAGAAAAATCCACCCCACGAACAACCTTCATTGGCAGTGGCTTTAAGGATTGATGAATCTGGTTCAATGATTCGAGATGAACGAATCGAAGCAGCAAAAAAAGCAGCGATCGCCATCGCAGAATTTGCTAAACGTGTAAATATTCCTTTAATGATTTATGGAGATACAGCAGATGTCTCAACGAGAGAAAAGACCTCGATTTTTTCTTATAAAGAATTTAGTGATGATTTCCAATGGTTAGATGAGAAGTTAGTGACGATGAAACCACGACAAAACAATCGTGATGGTGCCAGTTTGAGACTAATTGCTAACAAACTAAGCCAAGAAGCTGCCACGACTAAATTGCTGATCTCGATTAGCGATGGCCAGCCTAAAGCTTTACCAGACTATACTGGGAAGAAGGCAAGGGAAGACATCCAAAGCGTTCTGTCTGAATATGACCGTCAAGGCGTCATCTTTGTGGCTGCTGCGATTGGACAGGATCAAAAAGAAATCAAAGAGATATATGGGGAAAATCGTTTCATTGATATGACAGACATCAACGAGTTACCACAGCAATTGATCCAATTGATTGCTCGCTATTTGTAAATAGCTGAAAATAGCTGGAGTCACGTATAAGTCCATTCATCGACTAAGAGAGATTGTGACAGAAGTTCCTAGCTCTGAGAACAAGCCGAAGAATTCGAAAATAGTTCCTATTTTTGGATTTTCGGCTTGTTTTTTTGTTAGAGCGACTGCTGGAACAACGGGAAGAGGTTATGAACGCATTGTAGCGTATGGTTAAACACCATTTAGTTTATCTATCAGACTCTTTTTGATCGTTAATCGACTGTTAAATCCTCACATTCTGCAAACCAGATAACGAAACAAAAAAGGAAACTGTTAAAGAGAAAACGATGTTATCGGTAACATCAACAAAAAATAGTGGCATTGTTTTATAATAGAGAAAAAGAGAAGGGAAGAAGACAATGACTCAAACAAAAGCTTGGTGGAAAGAAGCGGTCGGATACCAGATTTATCCTGCCAGTTTTATGGATAGTAATGGAGACGGCATTGGGGATCTCAATGGGATTCGTGAAAAGCTTCCTTATTTAAAACAATTAGGGATTGATTTTATTTGGATCAATCCAGTTTATTCTTCGCCTTTTATTGATAACGGTTACGATATTAGTGACTACCAAAATATTTTAGAAAAATTTGGAACAATGGCCGAATTTGATCAATTACTGGCAGAAGCACATCTACAAGGAATCAAAATCATTATGGATCTAGTCATCAATCATACCTCTGATCAACACGAATGGTTTATTGAATCAAAGAAATCACTGGATAATCCTTACCGAGATTACTATATTTGGGTAGATGGAACACCTGAAAATGCTCCGAATGACTGGCAATCGATTTTTGGTGGCTCAGCTTGGGCATATGATGAACAGACGAAACAATATTATCTGCACGTCTTTGCTAAAGAGCAGCCTGATTTGAATTGGGAAAGCGAGAAATTAAAAAATGAACTTTTTTCTATGATTCGCTGGTGGTTAGATAAAGGGATCGATGGGTTTCGTTTAGATGCGATTTCCCATGTGAAAAAAGATGAATATTCTGTTAAAGCAACTGAAAACCCCTTTTCTCCTTTTCAAAATGTTTCCGGGATCGATGAACACTTAAATGAATTAAAAGATGTTTTTGATGACTATGATATTATGACTGTTGGCGAAGCTAGTGGGGTGTCAGCTGAAGAAGGTCCTGAATGGGTCGGCGCTGATGGGTATTTTGACATGATCTTTGAATTTGACCATATCTCGATTTGGAAGCACGAAAAAGAAGGGAAACTTGATGTTATCAATTTAAAAAGAGCGTTAAGTGCCTGGCAAACCGCTTTAGACGGTAAGGGTTGGAATGCACTTTATATGGAAAATCATGATACACCTCGTTCAGTTTCTGTTTTTGGTGATCCTGAACATTATTGGCAAAAATCAGCAAAAGCAGTCGCAATGATGTACTTTTTCCTGCAAGGCACGCCATTTATTTATCAAGGACAAGAAATCGGTATGACGAATATGCCGTTTACTGCCATCGAACAAATCGATGCCGTCGATTCAAGACGTCTTTATAACCAATTGCTAGAAGAAGGAAAATCTCCTGAGGAAGCTATAGATATCGTTGCTGATACAACAAGAGACAATAGCCGAACACCTATGCAGTGGGGATCAGAAAAATATGCCGGATTCTCAACAAACGAACCTTGGCTGATGGTAAATCCCAACTATCATACACTTAACGTAGAAGAACAAGAAAACGATCCTTCGTCGATCTTATCTTTCTACAAACAAATGATCCGCATCCGGCGTGAAAATCAAGGATTGATCTATGGTTCATTCAAAGAATATCTCGCTGAACACGACCAACTCTATGTCTATGAACGATCATTTACCGATAAAAACTATCTGATTATAGTCAATCTAACGAGTGAAGTAGCGGAATATTCATTACCGAATGAAGTTGATGTTCCTTGGGAATTACTTCTCACGAATCAAGAAGAACATGTATTTGAACGAGTGGGTAAGCTTGATCCTTATGAAGCGAAATTATTTGTAAACAGTAAAAAAAGAAACTAAAAAAAGTTTGTCTTGAGCTTTCTAATGAAGTCCAAGGCAAACTTTTTTGACATACTGTATGAAGTTGGGTGACTGTACCTTTATAGAAATTAGATAATAAGTGAATATTTTATAATAAAGAATAACATTTACATAAATATTAGGTAGGTTATCAGTTAATTGATTCTTTTAAATCACTTCATACTCAGCTCGCGGACCACCAATATATTTTGGACGTGAACGCAGAGCTGTAACATGCGCGGCTCCTAATGTTTGACTGCTTGGTCGAACAGGTACTTGAACGTGTTTGACATGCATACCGATGGAAGTATCACCGATATCGATCCCAGCTTGCGCTACCACATGTTCCACTTCTACTGGATCATCGAATTGGTCAAACGCTGCTACTGAACAAGCGCCACCAGCGTGTAAGGCTGGTACAACAGAAACAATTTCAAATTGTTTTTGCTCTGCTACGGAGCGTTCGACGACAAGGGCTCGATTAATGTGTTCACATCCTTGAACAGCTAAAGCGACTCCTAAAGGTTGCAATATTTCTCTAATCGTTTGGATAATCCACTGTCCAACTGGAGCACTTGAGTTTTTACCAATTTGTCCACCGACCACTTCACTGGTACTACATCCTAATACAAATAAATCGCCAGATTTTAAATTTGCTTCTGCTAATACCTCGTTGACCATTTTGGTTAATTCTTGTTTTAAAGATTCTTCTGTGATGCTCATTTTATTCTTCCTTTCATTACTTACTTTCTTTTTGTACTCTCGTTCGTTTTAGAGCTTGAGTGAGTGGTAAAGCCAATCCAACCCCTACAATATTTTGAAAAATATTTCCAGGAATAGAAGCTACCCCCGCAGGCCAATCATATAAAAACCAACCTGCTAAAAAATAGCCACTAATCATCAGACAACTACCGATAAAAAGACCGACAAATCGACCTTTGCTTGTTTTTTCGGCAAAATAGCCACTGACCAATCCTTGCAAACCATGGATCAATAAGGAAAAAAGGGCCCATTGCGGATAACCTGACAGTAAATCGATGAATAAACCACTTGAGGCACCGACAACGAACCCACCAAATGGACCAAATAATAAAGCAGTGGTGTAGATGCCAGCTTCGCAGAGCGTGACAAAGCCGTTAGTTGCTGGTATTGGAACCAAAATTGTTAAAGATAATGCTACTGTTAAAGCGATCAGCATGGCATATATTGTTATTCGTTTCGTATTCAACGATTAAATCCCTCCTTTGATGTTACCGCCAGACCAGACACTGCCCGTTTGATCGTTCATTTCAACACCGTTTAAAATACATTGATAAACGTAAGTTTTACTTCGTTGAATGGCTTGTGGGAGCGTATAGCCATGGACGAGATTCGCTGTAATAGCAGAAGAAAAGGTACATCCTGCGCCATTCACCGTTGATCGTGTTAATTTTTCCCTTGTAAAAGTGGTTAGTCCGTCATGACTATACAAAACATCGATTGCTTCATCGCCATGGATCCCAGAGCCACCTTTAACAACGACCGCTTTGCTTCCTAAAGTATGAATAAATTTGGTTGTCTCTATCACTTCATTGATGCTTGAAATTTTTTTCTTTCCAGAAAGGAGAGCCGCTTCTTTAAGATTGGGCGTGACAAGATCAACAAGGGGGAAGAGTTCTTTCACTAAGCACTCAATATACTGTTGATTCGCTAATGAAGTAGTTTCTTTAAAAGCTAAAACCGGATCAAGAACGATTGGGATTTGAGGGTGCTTTTTTAAAAAATCTCGGACGATCATGATTGCTTCAAGAGAATGCAATAAGCCAATTTTGATCCCCGCTAAGTCTGTCATCTTCTGGATCGAAGCAAGTTGCTGTTCCAACCACTTAGCAGGTAGATTTTCTAAGAGGAATGCGTTGTTTTCGTCTAACATGCCTACACAGGTGAGCGCGCTCATTCCAAAAAGTTGAAAATTCTCAAAAGTTTTCAAATCAGATTGAATTCCTCCACCGGCAAAAGGGTCAGAACCACCAATTGTAAGTATTTTTCTCATTGTTTTCCCTCCACGAAAAGAGTATAACGAAAGTTGTTAGAAAAGAAAACAGCCAATTGGCATATTTTTATGTCATCCAATTTTGCGTAGTCTTTAGATCACCAAAATTTATCTATCATCTGAATGAAACAAGTACACTGTATTGTTGGCAACTTAACAGCTAG
Source organism: Enterococcus sp. AZ078 (assembly GCF_051714985.1). Taxonomy (NCBI): domain Bacteria; kingdom Bacillati; phylum Bacillota; class Bacilli; order Lactobacillales; family Enterococcaceae; genus Enterococcus; species Enterococcus sp. AZ078. Next base: position 1,484,067 of record NZ_JBIOSW010000001.1, on the reverse strand, counting down.
AAGGAAACATAAGCTATGCATACTCAAATGAACAACTTTATTAGATATTATTATCAATAAATTGAATCTTTTTTTGTCATTCCTACAATTTTAACAACTGAAAAATGGTTAAACAAAAGAGAACACTGACGTTATACCTGCTAGGTAAGAGGATAACGTCAGTGTTCTGTTTATTATGCTTTTAGTTCTTTTTCAATTTGTAGTCGACGGACTTTCATTGTCGCAGTCCGTGGGATATCTTCATAATCTCTGATAATCGGCGTATTCAATCGAGGTAACTCATGCACTTGTTTCCACCAACGATCCCAATCCATTTCGTGATTAGGAGCAAGAGAGATCAATGGTTGTGGTGCATTGTTTTTATCACGAACGATGACCACTTCCGATAGAAATTCTAATGAGTCTAACAAGAAATCTTCGATCGCTAAATTGCTATTGATTGTATCGATCAAATCCACTTGACGATCCTTTAAGAACAAATGCCCCTGTTCATCCATGCTGCCGTAATCACCGCTGTCCCACCAAGCATCATAAACATTTTCTTGGAAACGAGCATCTTCTTTATAATAAGTTAATGCACGACCTTTTGATAATAAATGGATGTGTCCATCTGTATTAGCAGGTAAGACGTTCCCATTTTCATCTGCGATCCGCGCTTTGGTTAAGTCGCCAAGTCCCACACCCATGTCTCTCGCATTACTCGTTTTTAAACTCTCTGATGTATGAGCTTTTAAAATCATCGGTCCGCATTCGCTTTGGCCATAAACTTGTAAGAAAACAGCTTCTTGATTAGGAGAAGTCCGTAAGAATGTTTCCATAGTAGAGTTGTTGATCGCATCAAAAGTGGAATGGTAATAACGAATACCAGCAAAAGCTTCTGGATATTCTTTCGCTGTAAAGCTCCACTGAACAAAGTTGTTTGGATGTGTTTCAAGTGCAATCGGTGGATTTTCTTTTAACATGGCCACAACGTTTTCCCCTTGAGCATCCGCTAACGGCATCATTGGAAAGCCCATCGCCATCAATGAAGAAATACCAATATTGAAGCGAGAATGAACAGGAGAGATATGGAAAGCCACAAGTTTTTTCTCTGCGATCTTAGTAAAGACAGTTTTTTGCCATTTGGTGCGCCAGCCCATTGAATGAGCAGAATGACAAATCAATTTAGGAATACCTGTGGTTCCTGAAGTATGGGTCATATAAGAAATTTCATCGTTCCCCAATTGATTTTGTGCCACTGGTTCTGCTGGTTGAGTCAATAGTTTAGAAACAGCAATTTGTTTTTCTTTTGATCCATTTGAAATGCCAGCCACTCGTTCAGCCGTTTCATCATCAAAAAGGATAAATGGATCTTCTAAACGGTCGACAAAGACTTCTAAAGTGGGGGTAGGGAAGTGATAAGAGATCATTGCTGGTACCGCCCCAAGATAAGCTGTTGCTACAGCTAATAAATAAGTATCAAAAGCTGAACTTTTGTAGATCATGACCTTATCACCAAGTCCGACACCCAAATGAGCTAATTGATAGGCACGAGTCAAAACGAGTTGACAGGTATCTTTGTAAGTGCTTTTAAAACCAAGTTCCGGAAAAGCTGCTAAGGGTTGGTCAAAGATGATTGGTACATCTGGTGTAGCATTCGCTGCTTCTTGAAAATTAGAAAAAAGATTTAGTGGGGAATAAGCGATTGTTTCCATAAGTCACACTCCGATTTCATTTAATAGACAAGTTGGTAAGCAAAGTAAGAAAACTTGTGAATTAAATCATTTACTTTGCAAATTCAGCTATAATCTTAGCACAAACCCTAAATAAAAAACAGCTTTCTTTGTGAAAAAATGAATTATATTTCGTTATTTCATTTTTTGTTACTTGTTATTTCCTTGTAAGAGAACTCTAACATCTTTTGATGGACTTCTTCAAATGAATGTTCATTGATATAACGATTACCATAAAGGAAATTGACGATATCCAGATCATCAAAATAAAGGGAAACGTAGTACCCGTAAGTTTTACGACATAATTCTGGCGAAATATTTTTATATACAGTGATTTTACTTAGTATTTGGCGAATCGTCCGTGGAGAGATTTGCTGGTCATGAGATGAACGAAAAGCAAAAGAATCAGGTCCTGTCCCAGTATCAGTTATTGCTAAATAGTTTTTAATGAATGGCAGTGCTTCATTGGGAATTGGCGACTGATTAAGACGATTTTTTTTACGGCTAAGATGAATGATTTGTTTATTTAAGTCAATATCTTTTCTTTTTAATTCAACGACTTCATGGATCTTTAACCCGCAATATAAAAGAATAGCTACGATCGCTAAATTTCTTGGTCGGTTCCTTTTTTCAAAGCGTGCTTCTCGTGAAGAGTTAAAGCCATTCATAGGAATAAACAGATGCTCAAAGTCTTGAAACAAAGAGGCGTCTATGAATCGAGGCGCTGCAGCAGTAGTTTCAGGAAGCGTTTTTCCTAATAGAGATATTTCTTCAGTCAATAACCCTTTTTGATACAAAAACCGTAGAAAATGATTTAACGAATATTGTTTTCGTGAAAGACCATAATAGCTATTTTTAAATAACTGGTTTGTTTGTTGATCAGCTGTGGTCTGAAACGAACGAGTATGCTGATAGACTTTATCTAAAAAATTTAAATAGTCTTGTTTTTCAAGACGAAGAATAACTTCATCCGTGATCTCTTGATCTAAAGCTTCGTGAAGATAATCCGTGAATAAATGAAAATCTTTTGCATATTCATAACGACTGCTTAATGAAAGCTTTTTTTGATTTTCTTTTAAAAATTCTTGGAAAATAGGAGGAAGCTGTGCGATGCGTTGTTTTAACTTTTCTTGAATGTGTTTTCGTGTTTTTTGATCCATAAAAGAACCTCCTTTTTGTTCAAACTGGTGTTCTATTTTATTATTGTAGCTTATTTTTCGTTTTTCTTCTATTTCCTTTTACTGATATCTATTTATACCAACGTTTATTTGCTCATGATTCATATATATAGTAACATCGCCAACTATAAGAAAAACTGTAACCAATAAACAGAAAGACAATGATCTTGTAGTATGAACGAATTGTTTCATGAGTTTTGTTGAGTGACATTTTGTCACTGTTGCGCTATACTTTTCGATAGTGACAAAATGTCACTATCGAAAAAGGAAAATGTAGGAGGGAAAGTAATGTTTTTAGCAATGAAAGAAATGAAATACGCAAAACTACGATACGGACTCATTATCGGTATCATGTTCTTGATTGCTTATGTCGTTTTCATGCTATCAGGTCTAGCAAGTGGATTAGCAGAAGAATTTAAAAAAGCGATTGATGATTGGGGTGCTCAAGAAATCGTTTTGTCCGAAGATGCTAATCAAGTGTTTGCAGCATCTCAATTGACAAGAGGTGACCTTGATCAAGTAAATGCGAAAGAAAAAGCACCGATTGGCTTATTCAGTGGAGCAATCAAGGGCAAAAACAAAGAAAATGTGACAGTCTTTGGTACGACTAACGATGCCTTTTTATTACCTAAAATCACAGATGGTCGGATGTTTGATAAGAAAAATGAGATAATTATCTCCCAAAATCTGGCACAAGATCAATATAAGTTGGGAGATCAAATCAAAATCGGTAGCGATGACCAAGCATTTACGATCGTTGGAATTTTTCCTGCCACTTATTATACGGTCTCACCAGTCATCTATACAGATCTAGAAACTTGGACACAATTAAAATATGGAGCCCAACCGTTTGCTTCAGATGACAAAAAGCCGATCAATGCGATCGTGACCAAACAATCAGCTGTAATTGATAAAGATGGCGCATCAAAAGATTTACAAAAACTGACAATTCCTGATTTTATTGAAAGTCTTCCAGGTTATTCTGCACAAAATATGACACTAAATGCAATGGTTTACTTCTTGTTTCTTGTCGTAGCAGCAGTAGTTGGCATTTTTATGTATGTCATCACTTTACAAAAAACAGCGATCTTTGGCGTAATGAAAGCTCAAGGGATTCGCAATTCATTTATTGCTAAATCATTGATTGCACAGTCATTTGTTATTGGAGTCATTGGTGTCGCCTTAGCAGTTCTAGCTGCTTATCTAACTAGCTTGTTTTTACCAAGTGCGATGCCATTCGCTATTTTCTGGACACAATGGTTGCTATATAGTGGGGTCTTACTCGTTGTAGCAGTTGTAGGCGGCGTCTTCTCAATACGCACGATCACAAAAGTGGACCCAATCACCGCCATAGGAGGGTAAAAAATGAAGAATATTTTAACGATGAAAAATATCGTCAAGACTTTTGGTAGTGGACATACCGAAGTGACTGCACTAAAAGGAATTAATTTTAATGTCAAACAAGGAGAATTTGTCAGCATCATCGGTCCCTCTGGTTCAGGAAAGAGTACTTTCTTAACCATTTCCGGTGGGCTGCAAACACCTACTTCTGGAGAAATCACCATTAATGGTCAGTCTTTTTCCGATTTATCTGAGAAAAAAAGAGCCGATTTACGTTTTAAAGAAATTGGGTTTATTTTACAAAGTTCTAATTTGATTCCATTTTTAAAGGTCAAAGAACAATTTTATTTAGTTGATCGAGTCAGCCATCAGAAACAAAACGAAACAGTGATTGATGACTTATTGAAATCATTAGATATTTATGATCTAAAAGAAAGCTATCCTCGAGATTTATCTGGTGGGGAAAGACAACGTGTAGCGATTGCTCGTGCGTTGTTCAATGACCCTAGTTTGATCTTAGCAGATGAGCCTACCGCTAGCTTAGATACAGATCATGCCTTTGAAGTAGTCAAGTTACTTGTCAAAGAAGCACATGAAAAACAAAAAGCAACAGTCATGGTTACACATGATGCTCGGATGATCAAATGGAGCGATCGTGTCTACCGAATGAAAGATGGTGATTTGATCGAAGAAACGGAGGGATGGGATGCCTAAATCGACATTTCTTAATCTGCCGAATGAGAAGAAACAACGGCTTATTGAAATTTTACTTGAAAATTTTTCAGCTCGACATATTAGCCAAGTAAAAGTTGCAGATATTGTCGAAGATATGGCTATGTCAAGAGGGGCCTTTTATAAGTACTTCGAAGACTTGGAAGATGCCTATACCTACACGATCCAGTATTATTCGATTCAAATCCATCGAGATATTCTGAAATATATCAGTCAAAACAAGCAAGACTTTTTTCAAGGAATTGAAAATTACCTTGCGTGGTGTAGTGAACTGGAACAAAAAAGTAGTTATTGGCAGGCCATCCGCTTTTTAACGAGAAGTGATGATTTTACCAATCACCAAAGAACCAAGCCTTCTGCTGAATCAGGAAGATTAAAGGAATGGTTTAAATTACTGAAGGCAAATGGTTTTCACATTACTTCGGAAGAAGAAGCAATTAGCTTTTTATATTTTGTCATGGATCTTGTGATCAATTCATTGACGGATTACATTGCGAATGACTGGACTACTGATGAGTTGTTGCAAGATTATCGTTACAAGGTAAAATGGCTGCAAAGAGGTTTGAACACCGAACGAAGTGAATCTTGAATCCACTCGATTCATTTGTTAGCCGTTTCTTTTTAACTGGTAAGTAGTGTCCGTATTCAGAAAAACACTTCGATACTTCTTTGTGTCATCATCGATAACCAAATAAAAACCTTCGATAGAAAGTTCTTATAGTTGAGAGCAACGATTTTTCCTTTTTGATTCTCCGTGATAGAATTTTCATTGTAAGAAAAGAAAAGGGATGACACAGATGAAGAAAATTATACTATTTGGTGATAGCATTGCTGCTGGATTGTACCAGGGGGAGGTCGTCCATGCATTGGACCATGCGTTATCAACGACCTTAAATGCTTTAGGACAAGCTGATTTTAAGATCATTAACTTAGGAAAAAGAGGCGATTCAACGACAAGCAGCCTTGAACGATTGTCTCAACTTCCCCAAGATGAACGTACAGCTGACTACGTCGTTCTTAATGTTGGCATTAATGATGCAATTAATCAAAGAGATAACCAAGAAACCTATCGAAAAAACTTAGAACAATTGATCAACTTTTTTAAACATAGCCAAGTGATTTTGATAGGGCCTAGTTACGTTGATGAAAAGATCAAAACCCAAACAATTCCTGAGATCTTAGTAGAGTATACTCAGATCGCAAAAGAAGTAGCAGATAAGAACAAAGTAAGTTTTATTGATTTTTATCATTATGAAAAATCTTTTGAGGACCCAACACTTTACTTGCAAGACGATGGGTTGCATCCTTCGAAGTTAGGCTATCACTTGCTAGGTGCTTTGATTGCACAATGTATCCAGCAAAAAGAACAAAATTAATCTACAGACCGAGTACCTCAATCTTTGCAGTACTCGGTCTGTAGATTTTTAGTTTCAAGTTTTATCATGACAAAAAGAATGAAGCGCGCTCTATTGGCTTTGACATACGGTAATAAACAACTGTTTTCTAATGGCGATATTCCTTCAACAAACCTTTTTGGATCAAGTCTTGTTTTTGTTTGAGATTCTGGATGTTTTCTTGATAGTTTTGTGCATACATCACGGAATAAAGAGTGTTTAAAACATAGTCGAAGGCAATTTGTGAGGAAAATGTTGCCACTTTAGTAAAATCTAATTCATCTTGCGTAACGATGAGTTTCATCGTTGCTTGTTTTGCCATTTCTGAATGTTCATTTCCAGTGATCAATACAGTTTTAGCACCCACATGGTTTAAATGCATCATAATTTTTTCATAATGGTGAATCCTTCCACTATAAGTTAGAAAGATGGCACAATCCTTTTCCGTTAAATTAGCTGCATTCCAAGAAGAATCACTATACTCTTCAGCTAATATCAAAAATTTATTGATCTTGATTAGTTTATTTTGAAATTTGCGTGCTGTGATTTGAGAATCCCCTTTGGCAAAAATAAACATGCGATTCGCTTGATTCAATGCTGTGGCAATCGCATCAACTGACTGTTTCTCCAATTGAAGCTGTGCTTTTTTGATAGATTGGATCGACAAATCGGCCATTTTTTTAGCGATCGATTGACTATCATCTTTATCAGTAAAAGGAAAGTTTGGATCAATGATTTGATTGAACTGGGCTATCATCTGATGGACTTCACGACCAAATTCAAAACGAAATTCTCTAAAACCAGAAAAACCCAATTTTTTACATAAGCGAATAATGGCTGAATGCGAAGTATACGTCGCTTTTGCCAATTCCTCGATCGTCATATAAACAGCTGTTTCTCTGTTTGCTTTGAGATAATCAGCAATTCTTTTTTCTGTTGTTGTAAATGCTTCTTGTCGTATCAATTGGTCTTCGATTAACATATGCTCACCTTCCTCATCCATCTTACTGAATATCCCTCTTTTTGACTACTATTTTTTGTGTAGGTTAAACATACCTGTCAATTATTCACTTAAAAGGATCACTTTCTTGAACATTTTTTTCTAACTGCGCTCAAATTAACTTTTAAAGGGACCGGTCATTTATACTGATAGTAGTTAAAAACAAAAATTGGAGGAAAACGTATGTTAACAATTGCCTATCTAGGAAATGGAAAAAGTACCAACCGCTATCATTTACCTTTTTCACGAAAACTAAAAGATAAGATCAAAATCAAAACGATCTTTTCACGTTCAGAACCCACTTGGGAAACATTTGAGGATATCCATTACACCAATCAATTGGAAGATCTATGGAACGATCCAGAAATCCAACTAGTTGTCATTACGACTCCGAGCCAATTTCATTATGAATATGCTAAATTAGCCTTAGAGCATGGAAAAAATGTCCTGGTTGAAAAACCGTTTGCTGAAACTTCTGCAGAAGCGAAAGAGTTATTTGAGCTAGCGAAACAAAAAGATTTATTTATCCAGTGTTATCAAAATCGTCGTTTTGATTCTGATTTCTTGACCGTACAAAAAGTGTTGGAAAGTGGAAAATTAGGCGATATTTTAGAAATTGAGATGCATTATGATTATTTCAGACCTGAAGTTCCTGAATCGGCAACGGAATTTTCAACAGTCAATAGTTATCTCTATGGTCATGCTTGTCACACAGTAGATCAAGTAATTTCTTACTTTGGCGAACCAGATGACATCCACTATGATGTGCGCCAATTATTAGGAACGGGACGAATGAATGATTATTTCGATTTAGATTTTTATTATGGAACAATGAAAATCTCTGTCAAATCAAGCTATTTTCGTATTAAGGAACGCCCAAGTTTTGTGGTTTATGGGAAGAAAGGGATGTTTGTAAAACAGACAAAAGATCGACAAGAAGAGCATCTTAAACTATTTTATTTCCCAGACCATCAAGATTTTGGTATTGATTTACCAGAACACTACGGCACACTTACCTATATGGACCAAAATGGAAACTACCATGAGGAAAAAGTGATTTCTGAAGTAGGGGACTATAGTCGGGTCTATGAGGGCGTCTATGAAACGCTCATAAACGGAGCCGAAAAAGTAGTGAAAGACGAAGAAACACTTCTACAAATGAACATTTTAGAAACAGGGATCAAAGAGATCCAGGAAAAAGAAGCGCAAGCAAACAAATAAACCATTCACTGTTTATGATCATTCTGAAGGATTAAGCAAAGATTGATGAGAAACAAAAAAACAAAACCATTAAAATATGATGGGGAGGACACCTCATGTTTTGACAGTTATTTTGTTCTTATGTACTATAAAATAAATAACTGTAAGGAGGAATTCTCATGACAAATTATAACGGCGAAAAAGGCAAACGTTTAAGAGGTTCGATGGCGCCTAAAACCGATGATGAAGTAGCATTAGCAGGGACAAATTCTGGTGAAACAGAAAACAAACAAGAATCGTTATCTGGCACAAACTCTGGCGAAGCCAAAGATGTCGCTTTATCTGGTTCTAATTCGGTTGAAGAGGAAGAACCAAAGAAACCGAATGCTTTTGAAAAAGAAGTGGAAAAATTAGCGGAAGAAGTAAAAGAAAAATTTGAAGAATTGACATCTAAAAAAGATACTAAAAAATAGATTTGTCAGTTGCTAGTGATCCTATGAAAAAGACAGCTTTTACGCTGTCTTTTTTTATCCAAAAACTATTTTTCCGATTTTAGAAAAAAATGGTGTCTGCGCTTACCTTCTTTGTATTATGCTTTATTTATGAGAATAATTTTTTCTCAGCTAAACATTAGGAGGTAATATATGGAAAATTTTGGGTTACAGTTAATCAATTCGAGTGTGCTTGGACAAACCGATTTCATAAGTCTATTCACGACTTATTTATCAGATTATATGTATTTGTTCTTAGGTGGAGCCGTTCTATTTGTTATTTTGATGTTGTTATTAAGTAAAAAAATGTCCGATAAGCCTGCAAATAAAAGCGGATCTTCAAAAGGTGCTTCTAAGCAAAGCCAATATAAACGAATGAAATAGATCTTATTTTACTTTGAACAGATTGTTAGTTTACTAATAATCTGTTTTTTTGTTATAACTATAAAAAAATATTATAGTAACTATAAATATCATTATATTGAAAAATGTTTTTATCAGAACTATAATTTTCATGAAAATAACATATGAGATGAAAAGGAGCGTGTATCAACATGAGAAAAACCAGTAGAAAAGTAGTGATCGTTGGAACAGGCTTTGTGGGAACAAGTATTGCTTATGCCATGATCAATCAAGGAATTGCGAATGAATTAGTCTTGATCGATGTCAACCAAGAAAAAGCGGAAGGGGAAGCTTTAGACCTTTTAGATGGTATGGCATGGGGTGAAGAGAATGTTGCTGTTTGGTCAGGTGATTATAGCGAATGCAGCGATGCCGATCTAGTAGTAATCACAGCAGGTATCAACCAAAAACCAGGACAAACTCGTTTAGATTTAGTGAAAACAAATGCTGGAATTATGAAGGATATTGTTCGACAAATCATGGGAGCAGGATTCAACGGAATATTAGTTGTTGCTTCTAATCCAGTAGATATTTTGACTTGCATTGCGTGGAAAGAATCAGGGTTACCTTCTTCTCGAGTAATCGGAACAGGAACAACATTAGATACAACTCGTTTTAGAAAAGAAATTGCCTTGAAACTTTCTGTCGATCCTCGTAGCGTTCACGGCTATATTTTAGGTGAACACGGCGACTCTGAAGTAGCAGCTTGGTCCCATACAACAGTTGGCGGAAAACCAATCATGGAATTTGTCGAAAAAGATCATCGAATCGAAGAAAAAGACTTAGATATCATTGCTGATAAAGTTAAAAATGCTGCCTATGAAATCATCGATCGAAAAAAAGCGACTTATTATGGAATTGGTATGAGTACAGCACGAATTGTCAAGGCTGTATTAAACAATGAACAAGCTGTATTACCTGTGTCTGCTTATTTATCTGGTCAATATGGAGTGAAAGATATCTTTACAGGTGTTCCATCCATCGTTGATGAAAAGGGTGTAAGAGAAGTTATTGAATTATCAATAACACCAGAAGAAGAACAAATGTTTAAACAATCTGTCAATGAATTAAGAAACGTATTAAACACCGTGAGATAATTGAATGAAAATAAAAAGGAGAATGAGCGTTTTGCTCGTTGTCCTTTTTATTTTTGTTTTAGAAAAAATAATTCTCTAGTAGAAAGTGAATTGTAATAAAATGGTAGCATATTAGGTAAACTTTTTGGGAAATGCTTTGAAACAACAAGAAAAAAATGAAGGAGGTGATTGATTTAGAGCAGAATCAGCTTTAAAAGAATAAAAGATGACTGGTAAAATTACTAAATAAATAAATGAATGAAAGGAGATAGTATATGGAAAAGCAGAATACTCAGGAGTTAAGAAGCATATCTGATGGGCAGAAAAATACTTTAGCCAAAGATCAATCGAAGATGATAGATGCAGAGCTAGCAGGCTTGCCTGAAGGAAAAGTTAAACAGAAACCGGTAAATAATATAGGGGAGTCCCTTAAAAAGAATAAGTTAGACATGGATGAAAATACTGGATGGGGCACCACAGAAAGATACTCTGAAAAAACACAACCTAATCCCCAAACTAACAGCCATTACAAATCTTTTTTAAATGAACTTATCCGCAAGTCAGCGGAAAGAAAGAGTGTACAAAATTCAGCAAATGGTTTAGAGACTGACAATATCTTGAGCAGCGGGAATTCTCAGTCCGTTATGATAAATAAATCTCTGTATCATTTGAATGGACGAGCAGGCATTATTACAAATGTCACGCCCGAGACAAGACACAATATTGATAAAACTACTGGATCTAATATCAATAGATAACCTGCATGGTCGGTTGATGAGATAAACAATTGAAAAAATAATGTAAAAATTTAAGAAGATGATTTAAATTTAAACGTCATCAGCGCCGTATGAATCAACCAAACGCACTTGAAGGGCGTGGGTCGGATTCTGTATCACGTTGATCATGTATCTTTGATTTTATATGAGGGGATATTATATAGAGCAGACGGTGGATATGTTTCTGGAAAAAACGAATATGAAAAAATTATAGATGAAAATGATTCTAAAAAAAGGCAGAATGTGGACGAACAACAGAGTGAATTTTTATTATGTTAAGGATCTACTTGGCATAATGTATACAATGTAATCAATTTTTAGTGACTCGCTACTTGTATAATAGTGGTGCACTGATCCCTACAGTGTATAATAGAGAAATGCTATATCAGAAATACGATACATTTTTTGTTTCATTTAGATCGGCAGAGATTTAATTTTATGTTAATTTTTCTAATTCAGGGGAAAACAAGAAACCCCATTATTGGTTTTTCTTATTTAAAATTACAAATAAAAATAAAGGAAGAAAAAAATGAAAGAATTACAACCTACAAATCCTGTTAGCGAACAAGAATCTCAAACTGCAAATCCTGTTAACGAACAAGATATCGAAGATCGTATAAATCAATTTTTGCAACAAAATGGTGGGAATCGTCCAATAGTATCAAGCAATATTTTTTCTAGAAATAAAAAAACAAACTTAGATGTCTTAAACAAGATAGAAACGCTTGGAGACGACCAACATAGTAAACGTTTAAAAATGTTGCTTCAGGAAATGAACGAAATGCACAAAAATTTAAATAAAGATAACTTTAAAGGCCTGTTCCTTAGAGATCGAAAAGAAAATTACGAAAACTTTATTAAAGAAGCAGGATCAGATATTTCAGAAATATTATCTTCTCAAAAAAAAATTCAATATAAAGACGCTCTTAAAATAGCACTAGCAGGACTGTCTTACCAAGATAACTCAAACTCAAAAAAAGAATTGTCTAAAGAAAATAAAGCGTGGGTAAAACTTTTTTCTCTATTCAATGAAACGCAACGTGTTTGGATAAATGGACCTGGTCCAATACAACCTGATTATGACGACAACATTAAAAAAATGCGAAATCAATCAAAAAAGTTTGATGAAATCAGAGCTATGAGGAAAGTCAAAAAACTTTCCGAAAACAAACAGGATAAAGTAATCAACGAAAACCCTTCCAAAGAAAAATCAGAAGGTTCTTTCGTAGAAAGATAGAATTCATACATAAACAATAAAAATAAAGAAAGAGCAACTAGACATATAGATTAGTCGCTCTTTCTTTATTTTTTATTTTACTCTTTTTATTGTTTCTTCGGTTATACTGTCAAACTAGATTTATTCTCTAAATTGTATCAACTCTGTGTATGCTAGCTTGTCCAACGATTTTATTGCTAATTGATTTTCGGATAAATGACGCTTTATAGAACTAAAAACTGGGTAGAAAAACAAGTATCGGTGTCATTAGCGGTCTTAGCAGAGTGTTGGAATGATTCAGGTTGTTATGTCGCTGGTTTGATTGCTAACGGACGTAAACGCATGACAAAACAACACAAACAAATGATCGAGAATTATAAGAGCGCTGTTGATCTGATCGTTAGTAAGGAATGACTTGCATGAAATTGAATTGTAAAGATTATGATTGTAGTATGGAAAATGTATCTCTTTGTGGAAAGATCAAAAGAGTGTCGTCCAGATTATGATTGTTTTATTGTAGAGAATGTCACATGTGAATATTGTGGAGTTTTTGTTTCTAATTTTGTAAATTATGGATATGGACTTTTGCAAATCATACTATATAGACAGATAAAAAATTAAATCGTGTTTAAATCTTGTCAAACACGATTTAATTGATATTTTATAATACAAAATAATTTTAAAATTTTGCAATGGTTCGAAAGAGTCATTTTTTTATCTTTTTAGTTTGATTTCGGTTTGATGGGGGTTTAATTCACTTTGAATCTACTTTGTATAATATATATTATGTAAACTAAAATATAAAATTTTTTATTTCCTTCCTTTGCATAAACCATTTAGAATTAAAGCTATCTAGAAATCATTCACACCAAACATAGATTTTGATGTGAATTTATCTATCCATATTTTGTTAGAGCAATGATTGATAGATGTATCCTAGAAAGTAGTGTTTTATCAGTTGATTAATATACCTTAAAAATGTAAGAACGATTATATGGGGTTATAGACTGTTAAATATGCCTTTGATTTATGATAATATTTCACTTAGTATAATTTTCTGATGTCAAAGTCAAACTAGGAGATGTTTGTGCATTTCTTGCCTTAGTAGCTTTAGCAGCTAAAGAGCCTTGTGTAAGATTGTTTTCTGGTTTATTTTCCAAAACTTGTTTTCTTTTAACTATATCAACTACTTTTCGAATCGATTCTAAACATTTTTCATCGACTCTTACGGCTTGATTTTCCCCACATTCTTTCGGTAAATTTTTTAGAAGTGCCACATTGTTCCATACAAAACTTCGATTAATTTCCTGCACTCCTTCAGCAATTAGGGTCGCCCGCCCCTTTTCATGATCAACCTTATATAGGTTATTGTTCCCAAAATATAGTAATGGCTCGTCTTTGTCATAACCGCTCTTGTTTTTAGCATCTAATGGATAATATACTACCGGTTCATTTTTACTCAGCCATTCCTGAAGTTTACGTTTTGAGTGATCAGTATATTGTACCTCTCCATCATTTTGGTGATGTTCCTGGTCTTTATTGTTTAAAGAACCAACTATATTTATTAGTTCGTTTTCTTTTTCTGTTGTCACCCATATAAACCGTGATTTTTTTCTATTAAACAGTTCGTCCAGTCCAAATTTAATTAAGGTTGTTTCTTGATTCTGTTGTTTATTGTCTATGACTAGTTTTCTTGAACCGTCACTAAATTTAACGTTACTCGTAATCAATTTTCCATGACAATTTAAGTAGGACTTTTTTTTATTAACAATTTCCTGGCTTGAAATGATCTTATAAAGCTTCTCCTCATTATGATCATAATATAATAACTGATTTTTCTCAGTATTTTTCGATTTTTTGGGCAGTTTCATGTGTAGTTGTTCATGAAAGTCGTTCTCGTCTCTCTGCTCAAATTGTTGATGAAATCTTAACCCGTTCTCCTGTGTTAAATGTTTATGTTCTTGGATTTGATCAGCAGAAAATGCCAGAGATAAATATCGTTCCTCTGGTGATAGTTTGTCGCTTTTCTTCATCGTCATATTCCCTCTCCTTTTATGGCCTTGTATAAAAGTTCATTTATTTACAGTCGTACTAGTTTTCTTTGCGTTTTTCAAGTAATTACTGAAACAAACAGCTTTTATCCGCTTTCCATTCTATATCTACACTTCAGCTTAAATAAAACTTTTATTTCAAAATGACAAAACAAAAAGGTCGGTGATTCTAATTTTGTTATCTGAAGATAGTCTATTCACCTACATACAAGACGTAATCACATATTTTTGAACGATCATTCGTTGAATCATTCTATAAAAAAACTAATAAAAAAACATCAAAGATAGTAGCTACTACTGCCTTTGATGTCCTTAAACACGGTTAGAATATTCTATTTTCTAGTAAATAGCTCAGCATAAAAATAGCAAAAATTAAATAATAATGGAAATAAAATTTTTTGTACTAATGTTCCCCACTTTAAGGCTACCACATAACTAGTAAAGCAAATAAAAATCGCTCGTTCTTCTTATTCAATAAATCCGAATGCTATGATCATTTTATCTAGATGGGTCTTCATTACTACCTTTTTGAAGAGGTTGCGGTGCAGGACGCTTTTGAGTGTGTCCAAGAGTGTTGCTTTGAGTATTTCTATTAAGTTTGGGTGATGCTTTTGCCGATGTTGTCAAATCAATCAAATTGCTTAATGAATTTCTATCTTGAGCAATGTTACTAGTACTTGGTTCGGGTAATAGTTGTTTGTACTTTGTCAAATCTTCTAACGACTTACTATCTTGAATGATGTGACTAGTGCCAGGTTCGGGTGATGCTTTTGCGTGTGTTGTCAAATCAATCAAATTACTTAACGAATTTCTACCTTGAGCGATGTTACTAGTACTTGGTTCGGGTAATGGTTGTGTGTACCCTGTCAAATCTTCTAACGACTTACTACCTTGAATGATGTGACTAGTGCCAAGTTCGTGTGATGCTTTTGCGGGTGTTGTTTATATTCGCTATGTCTAAGAATTTCGTGGCATTCTCAGCAGAGAGACTCCATATCATGGCATCTTTATTAGACGTCTTTGGTAATTTGTCTGCAATTACTTTATCCCCTAATTTGAGCTTGCCGTCTTGAAAATGTGCATTATCAGTAATCAGGATAGCCTTTTTTCCTTTATGACTAACTAAATATAAATTGTTCTTATTCAACAAAAGTGTACACGAATTTACATTTCTGTTTTCATGCTCTCGGGGTTTATGTAAATCTCTAGGAGAACGATTTCTAGGAAAATGTTTCTTGGCCTCATTCAAATAATTGATGTTCTTTTCAACTTCTCCTTTATCTATCCATATAAATCCGTTTGACATCTTTGATTTAAGGAATAAATTTATTTTTACATTTGTATCCCAGTCTTGGACTGCAATATGTTTTGCATTTGGTGAATTATAGAGATCCTTATCAGCAAGCAAATAAGCGTTTATGATTTTCACATTCTTACCATCTTGAGATTCAGTCTCTAATTTATATAGTTTATCCCACATGGTCCCTACTTTATAATAAAATAGATCTTTCTGTTTATTGTGACTTTGATTTTTTGGTATTGATAATGATGAAAATGCTCTAACATCCACCTTAATCCATGGTTTACTCTTTATCTGTTGTCTATCTTCCATCATTTTAAACCCATTTAGTCGCTGATTAATCTCTTTTAAAGTAAGTGAATCGACGTACATCGTTGCCGTTCTATCTCTATTTTTACCCTCCCGAGTCCAACGTCTTTGAATGAAATTATTTGTATCAACCGTTGTCACATTGGAAGGCGAGAACAGATCAACTCTCAAACCTTGACTATTTCTTTTGTAATATACCCCTTCTTTCTCTTCTATGTTATCTGCGAGGAGTTTCGACTTGCTGCTCTCAGTGTCCAATTGATAAAGTTTGCCTTTATGTACCATTAATTGAACATTTACACTAAGATCGGATGACGTACGCTGCGGGATTCCTATCTTGAGATTTTCACCAATGTAAGTTGCATCTGGTTCTGTTATTGTACGTGCTGCTCTCTCGGCTATTTTTGCTTTTTTGTATTCGTTATCCTTTTTGATAATATCGTATACTACGCGTGAATGAACAAATAACGATTGAGCGTCCTTTGAGGGATTATTCTCCATTTCTACAGGTCCAATTAAATTTTGGTAGCTATTCTTTTCTTTACTTCCTTGCGTCAATTCACCATTTATATACTCTACATCTTCAGCAATTACATAAGCTTTTTTTTCTCCTTTTTGTGGGTCCAAATTTTCTATGAAATAAAGTTTCCCTTGGTATAAACATAATAGTTTATCCATTGGATCACCTTGGTGAATATTATCTATTGTTTTGCTTGGTAATTTTACCTTATTGGGCAATTGGGAAAATTTATTTCTATAGGTTGAAATTATATCAACCAAAAATACATGCTCGTTCACCACAATATTTTCATATGGCTCTTTGTTTTGGTCTTCTGCGATTTGGTCCTTAGAAAAATTCAGATGATTATATAGTTCCTCTTTGCTCATGCTATTTTCTATCATAGAGATCACACCTTTCTATTTATTGTTTTTCTAAAAGGATCATTTGTTTAATATCTGCAAGAAATAATCCTTCAATAAATTTCAATAATTACCTAGATGTTCCAGGTCTTTCTCCGATTGAAACGCATGAACGAGTGTCCATCTTCTGATTCTGATTCAGGAGTTCTCTTTGAGTTTGGCTTTTTCCTTTTGAGCGTTTTTGCAACTCTACTACATTATTACTTAGTTGAGGAATGTTCCTCGATTGGTTTATTTTTGCTATTTCAAAAATTTTAGAAGCTTTGTATGAAGATATTGGCCATTTCATATTTTCATTAGGCGATAAGTTGGATAAGAGTATTTTATTATCTGATTTGATCTTACCATCTTCAAAATTGACATTAGCGGCAACCTTCATAGCCACTTTTGATCTATGATTAACTAAATACAAATTAGTATCTTTCAACAAAAGTGTATATACATCTTTGTTTCTATTTTTACGAGTAATCATTTTTTGGAATTCAATAAAATGCGCCACTTTCTTTTCTATTTCCCCTTTTTGTACCCACACCAATTCGGAAAATCCCTTTGTTACAGGAAATAAATTCAATTTTATACTTTTATTGAAATCTTTTAATGCAAGATGGCTTTTATGAAGTTGATTATCAAGGTGTTTATTAGTAAGCAAATAAGCTTTTTGGACTTTCCCACGATCGTTAATCTCTAACTTATAAAGAGCACTTTTGTCGTTATCGTAAAAGATTAGGTCTTTATCGTTGTGAAGGTTTGGATCTTTTACTATTTTGAACTTCTTTAACGATGAAATGCTATCAACATCCACCTCAGGCCAAGGTTTACTTTCTATCTGATCCTTCTTTTCCATATTTTTAAAATATTGTAATCGCTGATTGATGTTCTCTAGGGTATCGGCGCTTACATACTTCGTTTGAGTTTTTTCTCTTTTTTCTTTAGTAAAAAATGATCTTATCAAACCTATATTGTGAGACTCTTTAAGAATATTAGGACTGAATAGCACCATTCTTAGCCCTTGCTCATTTCTCTTATAGATTGTTCCATCTTGAAATTTTACGTTATCTGCGAGTAGTTTTGACTGTTTATTTTGGCGGTCAATTTGATAGAGCTTATCTTCATGCAACATTAATTGAACTTTCATTTCCGGATCCCTAGTGCCATATTCAGGGGTCCCTATCTTAAGACGCTCACCAATATATGTTGGATCTGGTTGTGCTACTGTACGAGCTATCCCCTGAGTTTCTTTTGCATTTTCGAAAATTTCATTATTCTTGATAATATTGTACACTAAACTTGGACTAGCAAGTAACGTGCGAGTACCATTTTTCTTATTTTTTGTCATCTTAGTAAAATTAATTAAGGTTTGGTTGATGTTATGCTGAATGCTCGCTTGGAACAATCGTTTTTCTCCATACCATACTTCCTCAGCAATTACATAAGCTTTTTTTTCTCCTTTTTGTGGGTCCAAATTTTCAATATAATAGAGTTTGCCTTTGTGTAAGCATAGTAGTTTATTCATTGGATTATCATCATGAATATTACGTATTTTTTCGCTTGGTATTTTTATATCATCGGGCAATTTAGAGAACTCATTTTGATGGTTTGAAATCATACCATCCAACAATATATGATCATTCACATCAATACGTTCACCTATTTTTTGTTGTTGATCTGTTTCGATTTCTTCTTCAGAAAAATTCAGATGTTCATACAGCTCCTGATCATTCGTTAACGTTGAACCCTCGATTTGATTATTTGTTTCCGGCATAATGATTGCACCTTCCTATTTATGTTATTTTTTGCATAAAAAATAATCATTTGTTTAGTTCTTAACCTTATTAAATATCTGGCATATAAGATTTTGTCGAAACAAAAGATTTTTTAATGCGCTTTTATTTTATAATTATTATTAGTGAGAAATAATCCATTAATTTCCATAAATAGAAATAAAAAGCACCACAAGAAATAACTTGTTATTCTCTAATTTTTTATGAATTGTCGTACCCACTTCTGCGAGCTTTAGCTGTTAACTTGTCTAAAACGACAATTTTCATTCTTAAACATCTAATGTTCAAATCTTATAATCACTAACAAATCAATAACCGACATATTCATTGATGTTATAAGTAAGTGAGCTTAATTCCTTGATAATAAAAGGACTTAACCTAGCATTTCCAATAGAAAAAGATCTTAAAACACAAATATGTTCTAAGATCTTTAGTTATATATTTTACTAATTTATCATGATACTTTTATGATAAAGAAATTTCAAAGTGAATCATTATGCTCTATTATAGCTGTGAATGTGGTTTATTTCCGGTAATCAACCAAAATACTGATGCCATAATTGTGTCAATACAGGTAGAAAGTAAATGATTACTAGTGCTGCGATGACCATCAGTAATTGCTTACGTTGTTTCTTTCGTTTCAATAGACTACTTGTTTTGTGTAAAAAGTATGTGGCACTTTTCGCTCCAGCTGTTAGTGTTGATAGTAGCAGTGTAGGTGAGTAAGCCGTAGGGTCTTTCGTGATAGACAATAATTTCGTACCATATTCTGGATATTTTAATAATGCTTGATAAACAGCAACGATCGTGATCGTTCCCATCAAATAATTTAACAATGAATGAACTTTTTTCAAACGCTTAAACTCCTTATTTATAAATCGATGTTATTTTTGGATAAATAAATCAACACTTTTCGGAATAATTATTTTTCTTCTTTATTTTTTTCTCCTGATTTTTCCATCCACGGAAAAGAAAAACCAATCGAATAATCTGCTTTTAGTTCTAGTACCGCATCAAACTTCCCTTTTTTGCCAGTCAACCCTTTAACTACTTTACTAGTCTTACCTTTAGACAATAATTCCCTCATCATCGTTTTCGTCAGCTTCTTCTTTGCTATCGTTGGCCAAAGTTTAAAATCACAGGAAGCATTGGTACAATTTGCTACTTTTGGATATAACATGACGATCCCTTGTTTACACTTTGGACATCTGCCTAGTTGATCATTTTTCTTCTCCAGCGCTTTGATTTGGCGCGTTCCAGTGATTTCTTCAGATAAATCGACTGAAGTAAGCTGTTTTGGCACGGATTCGAGTAAATGAAGGATGAATTTTTTGATGTTTGCTAAAAAGACTTCGGGTGTGCCCTCATTGTTACCGATCTTTTTGAGGTATCCTTCCCACTGAGCAGTCATTTCCGCACTAGTCAACAAAGGTTCTTGAGCGACCGCTTTACAAAGAGTGATTCCTTTGGCCGTAACAGTGATTTCATTTTTAGTGACCTCGATATAGTGACGTTGCTTTAGATTTTCAATAATATTGGCTCGAGTCGCTTCTGTTCCGATTCCCTCAACTTCTTTTAAGATTTCCTGTGCTTCTTCATCATCCAATGTTTTCCCTGCCGTTTTCATCGCAGTGATTAGTGTTCCCTCGTTGTATGGTTTTGGTGGTTGGGTTTCTTTTTGAATACTTTTCAGATCAACGCCGACCACCTGACCTTTTACCACATCTGGTAATACTTGGACTTCTTTCTGCTTGCTTTTGGTTGCTAAGATCATTTGCCACCCTTTTTTGATTGGGATTTTCCCTGTACTTTTTAAGCGAAGTTCTTGGACACCAGTATAAATCGTTGTTTCTTCATATACATAATTTTCGGCAAACATTGCCATAGTCGTTTTCGCTACTTGTAAATAGATGGCTTGTTGCAGACGTGATAATTGCGCAAAACGTTCCTTGGAAGGTATCGTTTTTGTTGGAATAATTGCATGGTGTTCTTGGACTTTTGTCGCATCAACATATCTTTTTTTCGACCATGTTTCAGGAGTCTCTACGCTGCTGATCCCTAAAAAATCTTTATAACGTACTAAGTTTTTCACCAAGTAGTGATGTTCATTTTCAGTAATGTAAGTAGAATCTGTCCGAGGATAGCTTAAAAATTTCTTTTCGTAGAGCCCTTGGGCAGCATCTAATGTCGCTTTGGCACTCGCCTTCATCAATTGGTTCATTTTTGTCTGGAGACTAGATAAAGAAAATAAACGTGGACTACTTAGTTGTTTTTCTTTTTTAATGACCGATAAGATCTGTCCTGATTGCTTCCCTAAATGCGCGCCTGATTTTTCAATTACTTGATGTAGCGCTTCGAGGGTTTTAAAATGCTGCTTGGGATCGATTTTCCCTGTAAACCGTCCATCATCGCAACTGATCGTCGCTTCTACTTCATAGTATGGCTCTTTTTTGAAGTTTTTAATCGTTTCTTGTAACTGATAGATCATATATAGGGTTGGCGTTTGGACACGTCCTAAAGAAAAGCTGCCATCGATCCCTTTTTGTTGCAGTAAGAGACTGTATAAGGGGCTCCCGTTCATCCCGATCAACCAATCCGCATTCTGTCTAGCTTTCGCTTCTTTATATTTAGGAAAATAGCTCTCGCCTGGACGAAGGTTTTTAAAGCCTTCATAAATCGCCTCTTTTTCCAGCGAATTGATCCACAAACGTTGATACTTTTTGCTTTTGGTGAAGGCTTGTGCTTGAATGATAATCGACCAAGCAATGGCTTCTCCTTCACGGTCTCCATCTGTCGCAATAATGATCGTATCCGCTGATTGTAATTCCTTTTTGACGATTGAAAATTGTGCTTGTTTTTCTTTCGGCACTTCATAGCGGAAGGTTTCTGGGAAAATTGGTAAGTTAGCTAAGGACCATTTACTCCAGCGTTCTTCATATGCACCAGGAGGGACCATGTCCACTAAGTGACCGAATCCATAAGTAATCGTTACTTCCCCACTAAACAACGGATCAACGATCTCATAATACCCTTCGTGACGTATTCGTTTCTTAAATGTTTCAGCATAAGCTTTTGCTTGGGAAGGTTTTTCAGCCAGTATAACAGTTTTCATTTTATCCCCTCCATGATTCTCAGTCTTAGAACAGACTTCTTTATTATGGAACAAACATTCGCATATGACAACCCAAAAACTATTTTTTCAAAAGAAAAAAACGACTGAAGACCCTTGTCTAACAGTCGTTTTATGAACTTAGCTTTTACAATTGGTGAAAATCCAAAGTGTTGAATCGTCCACCTATAAAAAATGGAGGACTTTTACCTAAACGAAGTGAAATAGATGATTACAGAGAGTAACTTCCTATTTCTTTTCTTCCATTTATTTACTTAAAAAATCACTGATTGCTGCACGATTGGCGTCATTGTCGATCACCAAAATACTTCCGGCATAACTACTGTTTCCGAAGTTCCATGAACCTTCAACAGGCACACTTAAGCGATCCACACCACCGACACCTCGAGCAATCAACAAGAGATTTTTGATAATAAACAATGATGAAACATCCGTTGAGGTATAACCAATGGCTTTTCCGGCAGCGTAAGGGGCACGAATCAAGTTTAGGGGATTTTTTAGCTGACTAAAAATCGTATTCATGACTTGTTGTTGCCGTCTTACTCGACCAAAATCACCTTCTTCGTCTTTTCTAAAACGTGCATACTGTAAAAGTGTATGACCATCCATTTTTTGGACACCTTTTTTGATATCAACACCATCCAGATTCAAATCTTTCTCTGCATCGATCTTGATACCATTCATAAACAATGCATCGACCACTTTTTCAAACGATTTAAAATCGACTTTTGCGTAATACTGGCAATCAAGTCCAAAATTTTCTTTGATGGTTTGACGGACCAGATCAGCACCGCCATAAGCATAAGCTGCATTGATCTTATTTTGACCAACTCCTGGAATTGTTACAAAACTATCACGCATAAATGAGATCAATTTTGGTTTATGAGCAGGTCCATCTAACTGTAACACCATGATCGTATCTGCACGACCAGCATCCTCACCTCTCGTGTCACTACCTAATATCAGAATATTATGTGCGCCACTCGAAGACTGTACACCATCAAATGATTCCGTTGTAACACTCGGCAAACTGGTATCATGTTCTGCCATGGATTTCCCGACAAAAAAGGAAATGACTGAAAATAAGAATAAAAATAGGATAATGCCTAGAATGATTTTCCCCCACGAACGTTTCTTTTTTGGACGAACTTCTTTTGGCTCTTTCTTCCTCTTAAAAAAGCTTTTCTTCGTTTGATTAAATCCTTTTTTGTTTCCTGCTTTTGCATAGGAATAAGGGGTTTGATAGTCATTAGCTTGTCCTTCTCTGGAAGAATAAGAAGAATCCTGATCAGGTTGATAGATCCGAGTAGCTTCATCTCTTGAATCATTCAACGCTTTGTCCTTTTGACGTTCACGTCTAAAAAAACCGGTTGATTCTTTTTTTAGTGGTTTTGCTTTTTTATGGATGTTCTTATAACGATCCATCCGACTCATTTTGTTTCCTCCCTGCTATCTGTACAAGTAAATAAAGGATACGCTATCTTCTTGATAAAAACAGCTATTTGAACCACAATTTAATAAAAAATAACGAAATGAGACAAGCCATTACACGTAAAGCTCGTCACACTTCTTGTTCTAATCGTTCTCGTATGTTCTGGACTGGCATTTCTCGATGTGTCCACAGTTCAAAAGCAATTGCTCCTTGATGAATCAACATACCTAAACCATTATAGGCTTTGATTCCCATTCTTTTGGCTTCTTGGATTAATCGTGTCTCACTAGGGGAGTAGATCAAGTCAAAGACGGCTAATTGCGAATGCAACAACTTTACATCAGCAATCGGTAATTGGTCTTTCTTGCTTCCCATTCCGATATCAGTTGCGTTGATCAATAGATTCGCCTGACTCAAATCTAATGCCAGTTGACTTTCGTCCGCATAATCATGTAATCGGATGGGACAACCTGTTTTCTCAGAGACTTTCGCAAAATACTCTTTTAGTGGTAAAAAAGTGGCATTCAAACGTTTGTAGATAGTGATTTCTTGTGCGCCTTCTAGTGCCATTTGTACGACAATTGCTTTTGCTGCACCACCTGCTCCCAGAACAACGATTTTTTGATTTTTGATTGGATGCCCCGTTTCGTTGACGGAACGTACAAATCCCATACCATCTGTATTGTAACCAATCAAACATTGCTCCTGGTGAACGATCGTGTTGACCGCTCCGATCAATTCCGCTTCAGGGCTTAACTGATCAAGGTATGCCAAGACAGCCGTTTTATTCGGCATTGAAACATTTACGCCCAACATATCTAATGTGCGGATACTCTCAACGGCTTGTCCTAGGTTCGTTTGATCTACCTCAAAAGCTAGATAAACGGCATCAATACCCCAATGTGAAAATGCCAGATTGTGCATCAACGGTGAAAGACTATGAGAAGCAGGCTTTGCAAAAAAGCCTGTGAGTTTTGTTTTACCAGAGATCATCTTTTTCCTCCTTATAAAATAAAACAACCATCCAATCCTCGTAAACATGACACGAGACATCAGATGGTCGATTGTTTAGTTCTGTTTCTTGTGCTTTTTCTTATGTCTATGATTGACGAGTCTTTCTAAGTTTAAAGGAGGGATGAGAAACTTGTCAACATGATTGTCAAACAAGCGGGGCCTCTTTTTCATTCATTTAAAACAAATCAATCTACTATAGGCATACTAGGCATAAGTAGAAGGAAAAGCAGTCAGTAATCAAAAACTAATCTAACACTTCTTCAAAAAATTGTAATAGATCCGCTAGTGACAATTGCTCTTTTTCTTCTTTAGACAAATCTTTCACGATCCGTCCTTTTTGTAAAACGATCAGACGATTCCCATAATTCAAGGCATCTTCCATCCGGTGGGTGATCATCAAGCAAGTCAAGTGTTGTTCAGTAATCCTGCGATTGGTTAATTGCATCAATGATTTGGCAGTTTTAGGATCGAGCGCTGCTGTATGTTCATCTAATAGCAGCAACTCAGGCGCTTCAATGGTCGCCATCAACAAACTCAATGCTTGGCGTTGCCCTCCTGATAATTCCCCAGCTGGCGTATCTAGATGCTGCTCCAACCCATTTCCAACTTCTTGACACAATTGATAAAATGTTTCTCTTTGGTTCTTTAGGTTACGGAGACGAAGGGGTCTTTTCTTTCCTCTTTTTTGAGCCAAAAGCAAGTTCTCTGCTACTGTCATCCTTGGAGCTGTGCCCATCTTAGGATCTTGGAACACCCGAGAAAGAAAAGAAGCCCGTTTTTCTTCTGTTTCTTTCGTGATATTCCGCTCTTTAAAAGCGATCGACCCTTGACTTAATTGCAATGTTCCTGCGATCGTGTTGAACAGCGTACTTTTTCCCGCACCATTTCCACCAAGGACCGTAATAAAATCGCCTTTATTGATTGTCAAATCAATTCCATCTAATAATACTTTTTCTTCATTCATGCCATTGCTAACGACTTTTTTTCCATTTTTAATTGTGATGATCGCTGTCATGGTCAAACCTCCTTTTCAAAACCGGTTTTAAGTTTCAATGCTTGTTTTAACTGAGGAATCATCAAACAAATGGCTAAAATAATAGCGGAGAAGAGTTTGAGATATGTTGTGTCAAACCCAAGTTTAATGACGATCAGGATCAATAATTGATAGATGATGCTTCCCACGACAATGGCAATCAAGCGTTCTGCTAAAGTTAATTCGTGGAAAATCACTTCTCCAATAATGATAGAAGCTAGCCCGATCACGATGACACCAATTCCTTTATTGACATCGGCATACCCATCATTTTGTGCAATCAATGCACCTGATAAAGCAATAACACCATTTGAAAGAGTCAATCCTAAGATTTTCATTCGATCTGTTTTGATCCCTAAGGAACGAGCCATCGTTTCGTTGTCTCCTGTCGCGATATACCCTTGACCTAAATCGGTATTGAAAAAGAACAGTAAGACACCAATCAAGAGACTTAATGCAAGCAAGCCAAGTAACACGGTATCAAAATAGTCAGGTAAATGAAGACCATTGAACGTATCTTGTAAAATCGAATGATTCAATAAAGAAAGATTTGGTGTGCGCATCACGAATAAAATCACCGAGTTTAATCCAGACATGACTAAGATTCCGGCAAGGATCACGGGGATCTTTCCTTTGGTATACAACAGCCCCGTAACTAGTCCGGCAAGCATGCCTGCACCAACGCCAAGCAGTGTTGCTAAAACCGGTGAGATCCCATGAGTGATAGCTGTCACACAAACTGCTCCACCTAATGGAAATGATCCTTCAGTCGTCATATCAGGAAAATCCAAAATCCGATAAGTCATAAAGATTCCTAATCCTAAGATTGCCCATAACATCCCTTGCGAAATTGCTGATACGATCATTGTTCATCCCCCTCGTCTTTCGGTTCTTCTGAAACATTTTTAGCTTCTTGCTTTATTGAATCAGGAATCGTGATCCCTAATTTTTCCGCCTGTTTTTCATTGATAATAACATCGCCTTTATCAAAGACGTAAACAGGTGTCGTTGCTGGTTTTTCTTTTCCTAGTGCAAGCATCGCAGCCATTTTCCCACTTTGGACACCTAAATCATATTGGTTGATTCCGATCGTTGCCAAGCCACCTTGTTCGACCATTGAATCAACTGAAGGGATCACTGGGATCTTCGCTTTATCAGCTTCTTTTACCACTGTCTGCATAGCATTAGCAATTGTATTGTCTAAAGGAACATAGATGAAATCCACTTGTTGACTCATCACTTGGACAGTTTGGGCGATTTCATTCGTAGAAGGTACAGCATATTTTACTGAAGTTAAACCTGCTTTTTGAATCGCTTTTTCTGCTTGGCTTACTTGGTATTTTGAATTATCTTCTGAAGAAGCGTATAAAATCCCGACTTTCTTCGCATTCGGCAACAATTCAGCGCCTAACTTGATTTGCGCTTCAACAGGAGGCTGATCAGATACGCCTGTGATGTTTCCACCTGGTTCTTTTAAAGACTTCACTAAGCCGGCACCAACTGGATCTGTGACCGCACCTAAGACTAGTGGGATCGTATTCGTTACATTAGCTAAAGACTGAGCAGCCGGAGTAGCGATTCCTACCAGGACATCTGGGTCAGCTTGTACTAATTGTTGACTCATGGTGGCTAATTTACTTTGATCTGCTTGCCCGTTTTGAAAGGAGATCGTTAAATTTTTTCCTTCCTCAAGCCCTGATTGTTGGAGACCGTCTTTGATCCCACGGTAAATTTCATCTAATGCCGGATGGCTCACATATTGCAAAACCCCAACGGAAACAGTTTGATCCGTTTCTTTTGGTTTCGATTCAGTAGAAGCAGGTGTTATTTTTTCATAAATAAAGGTTCCTACTAAGTAAAGCATAATAAGTGCAACAACTGTGATCAAACGTTTATTTTTCATTTTTCTTCCCCCTCATTCCTTTAATCATCATTATTCAAGTCTGGTTTCTGACACGAACTGACAAAAAAAGACAATCACCCCAACGGTAATTGTCTTCTTACATACAAAAAACCGCATAGATCGAATCTATGCGGTAGTCAAATTTCTTGTCCAGCATAGATACAAATTTTAGATTTGTACTCTAAAAAGTTGTATCTACGGTCAAAGTTCGCCATCAATACAACTTATCTACGCCAGTTACGCCAAGCTTGAGTTGTTCCTGCTAAAAATTGGTTTGATAAGTTCATTGTGGATCATCCTTTCCTTAATAATTAATCTAAGTCTAATCGAATTTAGCATGTTCGTCAACTGTTTTTTTATTCCGTCTTATTTCCAGCATTAAGATCTGTTCCCAGTTGAGCATTAGTCGAAGTCGTTTGCGTTTCTTTCCCAAGTTCTTCTTCTAATTTCTTGATATTCGCTAATGGCAAACGATTTAATTCGGGAATCAGCTGCGTAGGCAAATCACTTAACTGATTTGCGTTATAGACTAAGCGATTGGTTTCTTTGCCATTTTGGAAAAAGATTACCGTCAAATGCTCTTGCTTTAAATCGTAGCGTTGTTCTAATTCATTGACCTGATAAACCAATGGGTAAAAATAAATAGGGCGATTCAATTCCGCCATTTTTTTTGGATCATGAAAAATGTCCATTAATGCTTGATACATTTCTCCACTTGGCACACTGAACAAAACTGAAATAGCTTTACTTTCTTCAATTGTTTGCGAGGCTTCATTGATATTCAAAGGTTTAAGCTTAGGAGAATTGATTTCTGCATAGACTAAGCTCTCCACCTGTGCTTCTCTAATATTTTTAGGAAAGACAAACATCGTGATCGTAATGACCAGTGAAACAAGGAATACGAACAATAAACGCATAAAATAGCGTTGTGGATGCGTATCGAAATCAGCCAAAAAATGATGGTATTTGACTTTGATGGTCTCACTTATCTCTTTCCACATAGCGATCACCTTCTTTTTCGTTT
This sequence comes from Enterococcus sp. AZ078, assembly GCF_051714985.1. Taxonomy (NCBI): domain Bacteria; kingdom Bacillati; phylum Bacillota; class Bacilli; order Lactobacillales; family Enterococcaceae; genus Enterococcus; species Enterococcus sp. AZ078. Next base: position 1,455,651 of record NZ_JBIOSW010000001.1, on the reverse strand, counting down.
TCTTTTATTATACCTAAGTTTGAGGTAGATAGAAAAAAATACATTTAAAGAATATCGATTATTTTTCAATCCAGTATCTTTTTATGATCAAATCAGTTGATAACTACCTAGTAAATTGGTCTTTCTACGTTTTTTTCGTTATAATGAAACTACTTATGAAAAGAAATGAGGAATGAACCATGTCCTTTGATGGTGTCTTTACTCATGCAATGATCAATGAATTGCGTGAGACTCTATTATCTGGTCGGATTTCTAAAATCCACCAACCTTACGAAAATGAAGTCGTATTAGTGATTCGCTCACGTGGTAAAAATCAGCGTTTGCTCTTATCTGCACATCCTAGTTATGCTCGAATCCAGATCACTCAAATCGACTATCAAAATCCAGACACACCACCGAACTTTGTGATGATGTTACGCAAGCATCTTGATGGGGCAATTTTGGAGTCGATCGAACAAATCGAAAACGACCGAGTGATCCACTTTCATTTCACGAAACGAGACGAACTAGGAGATCTCCAAAATATCATTTTGATTGTGGAACTCATGGGACGTCATAGCACGATCATCTTAGTGAACAAAGAATCAGGAAAAATCTTAGATGCGATCAAGCATATTGGTAGTTCACAAAATACTTATCGTTCCCTTCTGCCTGGTGTAGACTATATTGCTCCACCTGAACAAAACCAGCTGAATCCCTTTAGTCAGGAAAAAGAAAAAGTCTTCCATCGGCTTTCTCAAATGGACTTGACACCAAAAGGAATCCAACAACAATTTCAAGGAATCGGTTTTGATACTGCGCAAGAATTGGTGGCTCGCTTAACAGAACGCCCCAATGAAAAAATGTTGGTATGGCAAGAATTCTTCACAGCAATCGACACCCAACTCTCCCCTAGCCTTTATGAAGTAGCGGAGAAAGAATATTTTACGCCGATCAACTATCGTTTCTTTGACTCAAATACGCAACAAAAAAAGATGTACCCGACTCTCAGTGCGTTATTAGATGCGTTTTATCAAGAAAAAGCGGAAAAAGACCGTGCCAAACAACAAGGTGGCGAGCTCATCCGCAAGATTGAAAACGAGCTTAAGCGAAACAGAAATAAACTGAAAAAACGGGAGCAGACCTTAAAAGATTCGGAAAATGCCGAAGATTATCGTCGAGATGGCGAACTATTGACTACTTTTATGGCTCAAGTACCTCGGGGCGCAAATGAAGTAACATTGCCTAATTATTATGAAGAAGATCGGCCGATCACAATCAAGCTTGATCCAGCATTAACGCCCAATCAAAATGCCCAAAAATATTTCCATCGCTACCAAAAACTAAAAAATGCCGTCAAATTGATTGGTAAACAGATCGAAGAAGCCAAAAATGAGATCGATTATTTAGAATCTGTCTTGTCTCAGTTAGAGATTGCTGGTCCTATGGATATCGAAGTGATCAAAGAAGAATTGACAGCAGAAGGTTATTTAAAAAAGAAATCTTCGAAAAAACAAAAACGCAAGAAACCTTCACAGCCAGATCAATATCTTTCTACTGATGGTACGTTGATCTTGGTAGGGAAAAACAATCTTCAAAATGATCAACTTTCCTTAAAAACGGCGAAGAAAACAGACTATTGGCTCCACGCCAAAAATATTCCTGGCTCTCATGTCATTATCAAAAGTGACCAGCCATCTGATGAAACGATAACTGAAGCCGCTGAATTAGCTGCTTATTTCTCAAAATACCGTCATTCCGCCCAAGTACCCGTGGACTTGGTTCAAGTCAAGCATTTGCGCAAACCGAATGGCGCAAAACCAGGCTATGTGATCTATGAAAATCAAAAAACGATCATTGTTACTCCGGAAGAAGAAAAGATCAACAAGATGAAACAGATGACTAACTGATGTAATGCAATTTAATCTAGTCAACAGTATCGCATCTGGCCATCATCGATGAGTAAGCACTCCCCTTTTTATTCGCTAACATGACAAGTGCCTGTTCCAGAAAATATCGGATGATTTTTCTGGAACAGGCACTTGTTTCTATTGCGATCTTTGAACGAGTTCATCCAAGAAACTTCACTCTTGTCTTTCATGACAGCAAAAAAACGAGTAAGATGCCGAATGCCACTCTTACTCGTTTGTTAAAAACAGGCGTTTTGTTGATTTCTTCTCACTTTCTTTGTTCTTTTAAAAAGCTGGAATATTTGCGCCTTTCGAATTTTTCTTAATATACTCAGCGACTTCTTTCGTCGTCATTGCTTTTTTCAATACATTGATTTTCTCGCTGTCTTTTTCCCCTTCTCTCGTTACCAATTGCAAAGCGTAATGTTTGCTGGCAGCTTCATCTTCCAGTAAAATCGCATCTTTGGTCGATAAGCCCGCTGGTTCTAAGTAAGCAGGGTAACAAAAGACCATCGCAATGTCCTTTTCATCATAGGCTTTTACTAGATTCAATAAATCGATTCGTTCAAATTGAAGATTTTTAGGATTGTCAACGATATCCGCCACTGTACCGTTGAACCCCATGTTATCCTTTAATTTGATAACACCATTTTTATTTAAGATCGCTAATGCTCGACCTTCATTTGTTGGATCGCTTGGAATACCGACTTTAGCATTTTTGGGCAATTGATCAGCATTCTTATAATTTTTGGAATAAAAGCCTCCCGCAAAATAATAAATGGGTTGAACGGCGACTAAATCTGCTTTTTTTTCTTGATTGAACATTGCCATAAACGGTTCATGCTGTGCAAAATTGGCATCTGCTTCATCATGTTGAACGGCATCATTATAAGCCACATTGTCACTTACTTCCATAATATCAATGGTGTAACCCTGTTTCTCCGCTTCTTTTTTGGCAATCTCCAAAATATCTTTTGATGACTCTAACTGAACAGCCACTTTGATTTCCTTTTTGTCTTTATCCGCTGAATGACCTCCACAAGCTGCTAAAGTTAAGATCGCAATCATTGCGAAACCAATCAAATAAAACTTCTTCATTCTTCTTCCTCCTATTTTCGTTTATCCAGTGTCTGAGCAACAAAGTTTCCCAGCATTTGTAAAATAAAGACTAAAACGATCATGATCACAATGGCGACATACATGACCCCATATTCATAGCGTTGATAACCGACACGAACAGCAAAATCACCGATTCCGCCACCGCCAATGACTCCCATGACAGTCGAATAGGAAACCATACTGACAGTCGTCGTCGTATACGCCAAGACTAAACCACTTCTCGCTTCTACTAGTAAAAAATGCCAGATATATTGAAAGCGAGTCGTCCCTAATGAATTGGCCAATGCATAAGTTTCGTCAGAAACATCCAGCAAAACCTGTTCAACTAGCCGGGCAAAGATAGTGATCGCAATGATACTAAGTGGTACAGAAGCTGGTATAGGACCAAAGGCTTTGCCTAATACCGCGCGAGTTACTGGGATCAACGCAATCACAAATAATAGATATGGAAAAGAGCGGATCACTGTGACTAAAAAATTCAAAGTCCAATAAATCCAAGGATAATGACCTCGAACTTTAGGATTCGTCAAAAACAACCCTAAACCTAGTGGCAATCCGCCAACCACCCACACGCCCATCGAAATAGCCATCATGATGCCCGTTTCTTCGAGACTGGTCAGTAGCGCTGGCCAATACTCCATCATGCTTTGTGAATGAATCATTGCGCTAAGCTCCTTTTTATTTTTTCAAAATACGTCAAGTTTTCTTCCGTATAACGTTGTGGGTGATTTCTTAACTCGCCAATCAACTCGCCATTTTCCATGACCAAAATTCGTTGGCATAAGCTTTTCACGGTTTCTAATTCGTGACTAACAAAGAAAATTGTCGGCTGGAATTCTTCATGGACTTTATGCAATAAACGAATCACACTTTCCGTATTTTCTTCATCTAGTGAGCTGGTGGCTTCGTCACACAATAAAATTTCTGGATCACGTGTCAACGCCCGAGCAATCGACACTCGTTGCTTTTCACCGCCAGATAGTTTTACTGGATATACAGCAGCTTTATGAGCCATCCCAACAAAATTTAATAAATAATCAATTTTTTCACGATTCTTTTTCTTTTGCAGCTTCAATGGTAATGCCACGTTTTCATACACCTTTAAGTTATCTAATAGATTATGGTTTTGGAAAATCATCCCCATTTTTTGTTTTTGCTGCCTTTTTTCTTTTTTGTTCAACTTTTGAACGGCAACACCATCGATTAGGATTTCCCCACTACTAGGTTCTTCCATTAAGTTCAACAAACGAAGTAACGTGGATTTACCAGACCCGCTTTTTCCAACGATTCCGATGATCTCACCTGGTTCGATTGTCAAATGAATATTCTTTACCGCTTGCGTGCCTTCATAGCTTTTAGTTACATTGATCAATTCAATCATCTGTTCCTCCAATGAAAAATAGTACACCTTATCAAACTGTTTGATAAAAATAGATAAATCAGCTTATTGGTTTTCTATTTGAATAAAAAACGCTTCCTAAATACTAACTGTTTCTATAATGGCGGAGTATTCGTAAAAAAGCAACTTTTTTACTCATCTTCTAACTGTTTTTTAACTGTATTAATAATGGTGTTTTATAAACCGATTTATCTGTATCTTTTAAGAACCCTCACTGTAACAAGCATGTATTCTATCTATTGCCATTAATCACCATAAGCTAACAACGTTGTTATTTCTTTTTTCAACAAATTCAGTTTCTTTTTCATAAAAACGAAAAATAGGAGGAAAAGAAAAAGCGGTCAAACGATCGCTGTTGCCGATCATTCAACCACTTTTTCAATGGCTCTATAATTTGAGAGCGGGACAATAGTTCTTTCTCAAAAAGAAAATAAGTTCGACTTTGATGGCTAGTGTCAAAATCGAACTTATTTTTTCTATTATGTACACTTTCCTCTCCATATATTTTCCTAATTTTCTTAAATTTAATGCCATCAGTGCCAAACCAATATCAATCGTTGCTCCTTGTTTCCCACGTAAATGGAAACGATGGAACACCAAGCTAGCCTTTAGATATCCGAACGCGGGTTCGACCTCGATTTTCTCCTCTAAAAGCTTTTTTCTGCATTCTGCTTTGAAATAGCGCCCATTATTATTTACTTGAATTTTTCGCTTTTATTCACTTTTCGCACGCGTACATTAACGACGGACTGGACAGTTCCGACAATCCTCACATTCATAGATTTTGAAATCTTGAATAAAGCCACCTTTATCTTTCGACTATCATTTTTGAACGGTATCGGACGATTCGCTGGGCAAATGTATTCATCTTGTTCTTCAAGGTAGTGCCAGTTTTCCACGTTAAATGGATTCTCCTTGTATTTCTTTTTGTTTTCTTTGTGATAACTTAGGATTTTTTTGATTAATCAATTAATCAACATGAAATAACAAAAAAATCTGAGACAGAATGAGGTTCATTCTGACCCAGATTTGATTTTACACCACTCATCAGTCCTTATTGACAAAGAGCCAAGGTTTACACACTTTTTGTAGACTATCTTGTCATAGATATAGTTGTATTTTGTGCAATAGGTTTCTCTGAATTATTTAAAACTATACTTTCTAGTTTTTTTGAAAGGTTCTGTTTCAATGATATGTCTCTTTTGTTTCTTTCTTTAGCAAAGTTAATATTGAGTTTATTATACTCATTAAGAAACTTTTTTGCTTCAAAAGGACTTATTTTCCCTTGGCCTTCAAGCGAATTTATATGATTTACCTCCTTAATTATTTCAGCTTGAATATGAAATTTTTCCGACTCTAATTTTGGAATTATGTTACGATTTATCTCATTAAGGTCTGCTTTTACGTCACTAATATTACGAGGATTTTCAAATTGAGTCCTATACTGATCCTGTAATAGTAAAAGTAACTCTTTTTCTTGCCTACGGAAAGCATTGATTTCTTGAGTTTTCTCGTTGAACTGGGATATAAGTTTTTTACTTCTTATTAGAATACGTTCTGTTTCTTGTAGAGAAATAGTAGGTTGCTCTGTGCGTGATGTTGTCGTAGGTTGCTCTGTGTGTGATGTTGTCATAGTTGATTTACTTGTGCTCACAGAATGGGTTTTCTTTGATTCTATAGACTCTTGTAATTGATTTACCATGTCTTTACAATTGGATATAAGATAGTCGATATGCTTTTTATTTGTACTTAAAACTTTTATTTCTTTATAGCATTCTTTAAGCATTTTTTTGTTCTTTATTTTATGCTTTCTTAAATTTACCTTTTGCTGTGTCATTTTACCATATTCAATTACTATATCATTTCTTAGTTTACGGAATTTCGAGCAAAAATTTTGAACCCGCCGGAGATTCGTTTGTAATTGATTAACTTCTATAGAACTTTCAGTAGAAATTCCCTCTTTTAATTTTTTAAAATCTGTCTCTTCTTGCTTAATAAGATTCTTTATTTTTTTATGTAAAAATTTTTTAGCAGAATATGGCTGTCTTGAAACATCATCTTGTATTTTATCTAAATGTTTTAAGTCCCCCTTATTTCTGTGTTTTGAGTGTAGTTTTTTGTGTGGATAAGTTTTATCAGATAAACGGGTGGTTTCATTCCTGTTTTCTAAATCTAGTACTTTTCCTAATCCCCTCCCTTGATTTTGGTTGTCTAAACTAGGCAGTGCCCTTGCTCCGCCTATTCCACTTGCTATGCTTAAAGCATTAATAAAAGTAACTATCATTTTGTCTAATCTCATATGCCATCAATCTCCTTTTCATTTAATGATTTTCACTTATCCTAAGGAAAATAAAAACTTATACAGAAAAAATTCTGTTTCAAAAGCCATAATGCACCGATCATCAAAAGTTAGACCAAAAATCTAACGTCTGAAACTTTAATTTGCCCAAAGTCTGTTCGAGTCTTTCTAATCAAACCAACTAGTCCTTCACGTTCCTATTTTTGTACCCAACGATAGAGTGCACATAGAGACGCTTCACTTTTAATAGATATTTACCTTAGCTACTACATTTTTATCTAAAAGAGTTAATTCTTGGCTACTATCTGCCACAGTAGATGGTTCATTTATTGTAGAAGCATATCCAGAGATTTTGCTTTCAGATACGCAAATTCCAATAGTTAAAATATCTAAAGATAAGATAAACTTATTTTTCATTTTCTATTACCTCGAAATCCAAAAAACAGAAAGCGCTTTCTGAATAAATCATAACAGAGAAATCAAATTATATATATAAAAGTCATAAAAAATAGTTTTCATGTCATAATCGTTCATTTTTTCTGTATTGTCCTTTATTTATAAAAAATTATTTCCACATCCACAGTCAATAAGAACAACGAAATTCAATTCATTTTAGGATATAGATTAAGGTGTTGATATAAAAACTCGAAATTTTTTGCATACAAATAATTTACAATTGTTATTAAATTTTATAAAGGTAATTTATAAATTTATTCATTGTTCATTTGTACAGGTTGATCGTATTTTACAAATCAATCAACTAGATAAATTACTATAAGGAGTAGCGAGAGATAATTTAGTGATAGATATCTAAAAAGATACCATGAAAAATTGGTTTAGTTAAACAATTACGGAGGAGTAAATATTAGCGATTATGACGTAAAACACATATTTTATGAAATTTTTTTACATAACTTAAAGTATATAATATATCAGAATAAGAAAACGTTTTTTTGTTGAAAGTGCTATCTAACACCTTTTAAGGAAACTTAAATAATGTGAAGAAAAAAATATTATTTGGTATTTATTTTGTCTCATTGTCTTTCAAAACACAAAAAAAATCTGAGACAGAATGAGGTTCATTCTGACCCAGATTTGATTTTACACCACTCATCAGCCCTTATTGACAAAGAGCATTTTCAATTTGTTTTGATCTGACTCAGTAAAACGGTTAGACTTTCCATGAATTTTTGTGCAATTTCGCTTAATTGGCGCTTAGCTGAATAAATCACGTACAATTCATTTTGGGGACTATTTGCCAACGGAATCAAACGTAAATACTCTTTGATCTCACCAATGACCAGCCCAGAACCTGAAGCATAAGCATCTGTTTCTAATACGATATTCATCAATGTTCCCCGATCACTCGTATAGATAACCGTTTCTTGATCAGGACTTTCAATCAAGTCTTCATAAAAATAAGGAAAATTATTGCCATCTTGTGTAAATCTCACTTGCGGATAAGGAAGTAATTCTTCTTTAAAGATTTCTTTCTTTTCACTAAGCGGATGCCCCTGACGTAAAAAAATATGCGTTTGAAATTCTCCTAATGAATGGGCAACTAGCTCCCCTTGCTCTAAGTAGCGCTTGATCCCTGCTTGATTGTGTTCATTCATATAAAGAATCCCAATCTCACTATGCTGATCCTTCACTTCTTCAATCACATTAGCAGTCGTTGTTTCAACGATTCGAAACTGTTTGATCTCACTTTTGAAAGAAGAGATCAACTTTGCTGTTAAAGGACCTAAGAAATCATAATGTTGCGAAGCAATTGAAAAGCTTTCACGCTTCTCATTCGTCAAATAATAATTTTCTAAAGACTCTAACTGTAAGAGAATCCGTTCCGCTCTTTTTAAAAACTCTTGTCCTTCCTCGGTCAGATACGCCCCTCGATTCGTTCGAGTGAACAGCGTGATCCCTAACTCGGTTTCTAATTCTTTGATTCCTGCGGAAAGACTTGGTTGTGCGACATAGAGTTTTTTTGCTGCTTCTCTGAAACTCCCATTGTTCGCTACAGCAATTACATATTTTAATTGTTGGAAGTTCACTGATGATCCCTCACAAAATAACTGATTGGACGATTTTTCAACGGTTGGAGCGGACGGTTGTTTGGTTGTGCATACTGACCTTTGAAAGGAATCAAGAAATCTTTATTTAGTTTTTGGACTTGGTCCATGACAAACCATTGGATTGGTCCACTCGTTGGTGGCGTAGTTAAAGAGCCGACATAATGGTAATGGCTTTTTTGTTCAGGAAAAAGCACCAATGGATTGGTCCAATGTTCATGTTTTTCTACATCCCAACTATCGCCATTGTTTCGATCATACAACCAACCTTCATCCGTCGTTAGCTGAAACATCACACCAACAACTAAATTTTCTTTTTTGGCATTCATATGAACAAAGTGGAACTCGATATCTTCTTGATTCCCATTGATCAGATGTTCAGAAGGCATATGAAAATGGATATCTGTGAGATAATATTTCTGACCTTTAAATTCGACATAACTAAGCTGATCATAAGGAACCAAGTGGATCGTATTTTTAAATTCTTTATCTGTAAACCGTTGCTTCTGATAATGAAAAGCAATGGTATCTGATTGATCCTTCGCTGGTTCACAAGTGGTCAATGGAATGGGCGACTGCAATTCAAACGCCGCACCTTTAGCAAACCAGTCGCATAATTCAGCCCAATGTTCTGGTCCTCTTTCTCCCGTATATCCCCATTCAACATCCATATTCTTTTTCACTTTTATTCCTCCTGCATCTTTGCAAAATTTTCTATTGTTGACTATTTTTAACGATCGTGGAAACAGTCGCTAAAAAGTCTTCTTTCCCATAAAATTCTTGATTCAGTAATTCAGGGAAAATCTCGTTGAAGAAATACTTGACAGAAGGACGATGCTCAAACCCTTTGATCGTAGTTACCGCTTCAATAAACATCTCTTTATATACTTTTTCTGGATTGTTCTTGATGATCTCTTCAAATGATTCATACAATAGATCGACTTTATCAGAGATTGCTAATAACTCACCTTCCACTGTGTCATCTTTTCCTTCAAACAATCGCCGGCGGTATACTTCTTGAAACTCTTCCGGAATCTCTTGGTTGATGAACTCATCCGTCATCTTTTCTTCAACTGTTTGTAACATTCCCCGTAACTCTTTATTTGCATACTTGACCGGTGTTTTGATATCCCCGATAAAACGTTCTGTGTAATCGTGATTTAACGCTTTTTCATAAAGTAATTTCCAATCGATCGCTTGACCATGAACCTCTTCAATGTCACCTAAGACTTGAGCAATCGAAGCCACTCGATAAGAATGAGCGGCTACCGTATGTTCAGTAAATTTAAAGAACCCTGGCGCTCGTGTAATTTTTTCCAAATTATTCAAACCTAAAATAAATTCATTCAACCCCATAAAATAGCCTCCCCTTTACTTTTCCGATGATTTTATCATTAAATAACTATCTTTCGCAAACATCCCGTTTGTAAATCAACGAAAAATTAATCTTTTTACTGAGAATCACGCAATTTTACTATAAAAAAATAGAAACCAGAAAAACAACTCTAGTTTCCATCAAAATAATCATAAAATCAAAACCAGCTCTGTGTAAGCTCCTCGCCTTAAAAACGACAAGCGAAGCACAGCAACTATTAGTTCAGAAACATTCAAAACAACATTGCTCTAAAACTCTCATCAAGTCTTGCACTAGGACTGCCACGTTTTGGAAGCATTCAAAACAACATTGCTCTAAAACAAGCTTGGAATCTTACCTTTCAATAAATCAGTTTTGGAAGCATTCAAAACAACATAGCTCTAAAACAACGCATATAACCTGCACTTTTAAAAGCTAGTTTTGGAAGCATTCAAAACAACATAGTTCTAAAACTCAAAGCCTATCAAAGATAGTTTTGAAGAAGTTTTGGAAGCATTCAAAACAACATAGCTCTAAAACCTCGCAGAAATTTTTTTCTTACGAAATTCCGTAATCGCGCTACTCGTCCATAGCAAAACTTTCGTCTTGGATGCTTCCTTTGTTTCATTCAGTTGTTTTGTTTGATCCTAGTATACCATGGATTTTGTTCAACGAAAGCCCTTTTTTGAGTCTTTTGTTTTTATTCCATCTTCGTATCCTTCGTTACTGTTTTAACCAGTCCGCTGGATTCTTTTTCCATTCTTTTAACAAGGCTAATTCCGCTTCATCAATATATTTTTCGGCTAACGCTGTTTCGATCAAGACAGAATAATTCGTGAGAGTAAATAGTGGTAACTCTGCTTTGGCAAAATTTTCTTCACCTGCTGGTAGTTCATACGTAAAGATCGCTGCTACGCCTAATACATTAGCGCCTTCTCTTTTGGCTGCTTCCGTTGCTTCTAAAACGCTTTGGCCTGTCGAGATCAAATCTTCGATCACAACCATTTTTTGACCTTCAAAAATCCGTCCTTCGATTTGATTGCCTTTACCGTGATCTTTCGCTTTACTACGGATATAAACCATAGGCAAGTCCAAGATTTCTGCCACCCATGCAGCGTGAGGGATTCCTGCTGTTGCTGTACCAGCAATGACTTCCACGTCAGGGAATGCTTGCTTGATTTTTTCTGCTAACCCTTGAGCAATTGCTTTTCTGACTTTTGGATAACTCATCGTGATGCGGTTGTCACAATAAATCGGGCTTTTTAGTCCACTTGCCCACGTGAATGGTTCATTTGGGCTTAAGAAAACCGCTTCAATAGCTAACAAATCTTTGGCAATGTTCTTTTCAATCGTATTCAAATTGATCGACTCCATTCTTCTTTGATTGTTTGGTAGGCTTGGTAGGGATCTTTCGCTTGAGTGATTGGTCGTCCAACCACGATAAACGTTGAACCAATTCCTCGAGCTTGGGCAGGCGTGACGATCCTCGTTTGATCACCTGCGACGCTTCCTTCTGGTCTGATACCCGGAGAAAGACAAATGAAATCTTGACGGGTGGCTGCTTTGATGCCACTCACTTCTAAGGCAGAAGAAACAACGCCATCCAGTCCAGCAGCTTCGGCACATTTCGCATAATGGATCACACTTTCTTCTAAGGGAACTTGGATCAATTGATCATGATGCATATCCGCTTCACTCGTTGAAGTAAGCTGAGTGATCGCTAACAACAATGGGCGTTTTTTGCCAACAGGCGTTCCTTCTTCTAGCCCACGTAGTGCCGCTTGCATCATTTTGATTCCGCCAGCTGCATGGACACAAGTGATATCCACGCCTAGTTTTGCTAACCCACGCATGGCTTTTTCCACCGTATTAGGGATATCATGAAGTTTCAAGTCTAAAAATACTTCATGTCCGGCATCTTTCAACCAACGAACAATAATCGGTCCTTCCTGATAAAATAATTCCATTCCGATTTTTACAAATAATTTTTCCTCTTCAGGGAATAGTTGCATAAATTGTTCCACTTCTTGCCACGTCGAAAAGTCTAAAGCAATAATTGGTCGTTGGTTCATTTCATTCGTTCCTCTCTTACTTCTTTGATTAGTTGTTGGAGGGATTCGATCCCTAATTCTGCCATTCGTACGGGTAGTTCTTCAATCAGTTTCGGACAAATGTACGGATCCGTAAAATTAGCTGTTCCTACTGCCACGGCACTGGCTCCTGCCATGAACATCTCTAAGACATCGTCAACAGTTTGGACACCGCCCATACCAATGATCGGTAACTCGGAAACAGCGGCGACTTGATGGATCAAACGAATCGCCACTGGTTTGATCGCAGGACCAGAAAGACCGCCTGTCTGGTTGGCTAAAATAGGTTGACGTGTTTTCAGATCAATCCGCATACCAAGTAGTGTATTGATCATCGTAAAGCCATCTGCCCCACCGCTTTCGATTGCTTGTGCGATAGGTACGATATCCGTCACATTAGGGGAAAGTTTCACATAAACTGGTACACTTGCAACCTTTTTGACAGCTTGTGTCAATTGAAAGGCAACGTCTGGGTCTGTCCCAAAGGCAATGCCGCCATGTTTGACATTCGGGCAAGAAATATTCAACTCGATCGCTTTGACATTCGGCGCTTCTCCAATTTTACGACAAACCTCGACATAGTCTTCTTCACAGGCACCAGCGACATTCGCAATGATAGGTAAATCTGGATAGACAGCTAATTCTGGTAACAGTTCATTCATGACAACTTCCAGACCGGGATTTTGCAATCCGATCGCATTCAACATACCGGAGGGTGTTTCCGCCACACGTGGGGTGGGATTACCAAACCTTGCATGCGGCGTTGTCGCCTTGACCATAATCGACCCTAATTGATTCAAATCGTAATATTTCCCATATTCTTTTCCAAATCCAAAGCATCCACTGGCTGGCATGATCGGATTTTTCAATTCCAAACCTGGGAGCTTAACTGCTAAGGGATTACTCATAAGACAACCTCTCCTACTTTAAAAATTGGCCCTTCGTCACACACCTTGACACTTTTTGTTCCAGTTTCATCATCCGGTCGATGACAAACGCACGCATAACAAGCACCGACACCGCAAGCCATTCGTGATTCTAAGGACAATTGGACATTTGGGTGATCCGCAAAAAGTTGTTCGACTGTTTTTAAGAGACCATTTGCACCACAAGCAAAGACAGCTTTTGGTTGCTTATGAGTACTCATTAGCAGATTCCCGACGTTTCCATGGATCCCATAGGTACCATCATCCGTCGCTACTCTAGTTTCACCTAATTCATGAAACTTTGCTTCATGGTACATGACTTCTTTTGATGCAAATCCTAAAAAATTGGTGACTTTTACGCCCCGCATATTCAGTTGTTTGGCTAATTCATATAAAGGTGGGATACCAATTCCTCCCCCTACGATGAACACTTCCTCTCCTGCGGACAACCCAGATAGATCAAAGCCATTGCCTAATGGACCTAAAACGTCTAAAGAATCGCCAGCTTTCAACGTAGAAAATTCTTTCGTTCCTTCACCTTCGATTCGATAGATGATCTGGCAAGTGTGGTTTTGTTGATCAATCGAATGGATACTGATGGGGCGGCGTAAAAGCAAATCTGCTCTAGGTACTCGAATATGCAAAAACTGCCCAGGTATTAACATTTCTTTGACCAATTCTCCTTTTAAAGTCAATTCATAAATACGTGGTGCTAGTTGTGTTTGTTGAATGATTGTCATGACTTCTTGCTTCATATCTGCTCTCCTCTTTGGGATTTTTTCATTGCCAAACATCTCGACAAAAGTGATCCTTTCAGCCAATGTCAGTAACAAGGCGAACGAAAATGATCACTTTTATCTCTGTTTAGGTGCCTACAAGCTATTTTAACTATTACTTAATCGTTATAGGAACTGTCACTTTAGAACATGCTGATCAAATCGCTTGTGTCGAAAAAGCTCGAGACTCCATTACCCGAATGATCGCATCCGCTGTATCTAATGAAGTAAATAAAGGAATACCATGTTCAACTGCTTCTCGGCGAATGATAAATCCGTCTTTCGAGGCATTTCCTCGATCTTTATCGATGGTATTAACAACAACCTGTGCTTTTCCTTCTCGAATCAACTCAACAACATTTTTCTCCGTTGCTTTTTCAGAGATTTTAGCAACAGGCGTGACGATCAGCCCATTTTTTTCAAAATAAGCTGCCGTATGCTTGGTAGCTAAAAGGCTGTAACCAATTTCTGAAAAACGTTTAGCTAGCGCTAACGCTTCTTCTTTAGTTTCATCAGCGATCGTGAACAAGACGGCACCATAATCTGGCAGGCGTAGGCCTGATGCTTCAAACGCTTTGTATAATGCTTTATCTAAGTTTTGATCAGAGCCCATGACTTCTCCAGTAGATTTCATTTCAGGACCTAAGTAGGTATCCACTTGTTGCAATTTAGTAAACGAGAACACAGGAGCTTTCACATGGACAGCGTTTGATTCTGGATATAAGCCATTCATAAAGCCTAAGTCACTTAACTTTTCACCTAAGATCGCTTTTGTGGCGATTTGAGCCATCGGTATTCCTGTAACTTTACTTAAAAACGGAACCGTTCGACTTGCACGAGGATTGACTTCGATCACGTAAACTTGATTGTCGTGGATCACGAATTGGATATTCATCATACCGATACAGTTTAAACCACGAGCTAAGCGAATCGTATAGTCTTCAATGGTTTGTTTGATCTCTGCTGAGAGTGCTTGTGGCGGATAAACAGCCATGGAATCCCCCGAATGGACCCCTGCACGTTCAATGTGTTCCATAATCCCAGGGATTAGAACTGTTTCCCCATCACAAATGGCATCTACTTCACATTCACTTCCAAGCAAATAACGGTCAATCAAAACAGGATGTTCTGGGGAAGCTTTCACTGCATGTTCCATATAATCTTCCAAATCTTGTTGATTTTCAACGATTTCCATTGCTCGACCGCCCAAGACATAACTTGGTCTGACAAGAACCGGATAACCGATTTTTGAAGCGATCCCTACTGCTTCTTCTTTACTAGTTGCAGTATCACCTAGTGGTTGAGGTACTTCCAGGCTTCTTAAGGCTTGTTCAAATAAATCACGGTTTTCAGCTCGATCTAGATCTTCAATTGTAGTACCTAAAATTTTGACGCCCGCTTGAACTAATGGCTCCGCTAAATTGATAGCTGTCTGACCACCAAACTGGACGATTACCCCAATCGGTTGTTCAAGTTCAATGACATTCATCACATCTTCAAAAGTCAGTGGTTCAAAGTACAGTTTATCAGAGATCGAGAAATCGGTTGAAACTGTCTCGGGATTGCTATTCATGATAATGGCTTCATAACCTGCTTGTTGGATCGCTTTTACTGAATGGACTGTCGCATAGTCAAACTCGACCCCTTGACCGATTCGAATAGGTCCAGAGCCTAAGACAAGGACAGAATCTTTTCCAGATCGTTCACTTTCATTTTCAACTTCGTACGAGCTATAGAAATAAGGAGTCTGTGAAGCAAATTCAGCCGCACACGTATCGACCATTTTGTATACGGGTTTGATGTCGGATTTTTCACGCAGCTCTCTGATTTGCTTTGCTTCAGTTTTCCACAGTTCAGCAATCTTTTGATCTGTAAACCCGTTTTGTTTCACAGTACGTAAGACGTTTTCATCTTGCGGGTGTTCCAACAGTTCAGTTTCTAGTTCAACGATATGGAGCAACTTGTCTAAAAAGAACAAATCGATCTTTGTCAACTCCGCCAGTTCTTCAATTGGATAGCCACGGCGGATCGCCTCTGCGACATAGAATAAGCGATCGTCTTGGGCACGGACGACTTTTTCGATCAATTCACTATCATCGATCATGTTTAATTCCGGTAGTTCCAAATGGTGTGTCCCGATTTCTAAAGAGCGAACGGCTTTTAATAGGGATTCTTCAATATTACGACCAATCGCCATTACTTCGCCAGTTGCTTTCATTTGAGTTCCTAAAACTCGTTCCCCATTCTCAAATTTATCGAATGGCCAACGAGGGATCTTAGCAACGACGTAGTCCAAAGCTGGTTCAAATTCTGCATAAGTCGTTCCCGTTACTGGATTCTTCATTTCATCAAGCGTCAAACCTAATGCGATCTTAGCTGCCAATTTTGCAATCGGGTAACCAGTTGCTTTACTTGCTAAAGCAGAAGAGCGTGAAACACGTGGGTTAACTTCGATCACATAATAATTGAAGCTATGTGGATCAAGTGCAAGTTGGACATTGCAGCCGCCTTCGATTTTCAATGCACGAATAATCGCTAATGATGCATCACGCAACAGCTGGTATTCATGATCTGAAAGGGTCTGACTTGGGGCGAAGACGATCGAATCGCCTGTGTGGATACCCACTGGGTCAAAATTTTCCATGTTACAAACAACAATGGCATTATCAGCCGAGTCACGCATAACTTCGTATTCAATTTCTTTGAATCCTGCAATACTGCGTTCGATCAAACATTGGGTCACTGGAGAAAGGCTCAGACCATTTTCTGCGATCACTCGAAGTTCTTCTTCATTTTTACACATTCCACCACCCGTTCCACCTAATGTGAAAGCGGGACGAACGATGATTGGATAGCCAATTTTATTAGCAAATTCGACTGCTTCTTCAACAGTTGTGACGATTTCAGATTCGGGGATTGGTTGATTCAGTTCTTCCATCAACTTTTTAAATAAATCACGATCCTCTGCTTGATCGATAGCAGATAATTTTGTCCCTAACAGCTCAATGCCTAGTTCATCTAAAATACCAGATTCTGCTAGTTCCATTGCCATGTTCAAGCCTGTTTGTCCGCCTAATGTCGGTAACAAAGCATCAGGACGTTCTTTTCGCAAGATCCTTGAAACAAATTCTAGTGTGATCGGTTCGATATACACTTGATCGGCAATTTCTTGATCAGTCATGATCGTTGCGGGATTGGAATTTACTAAAACGACCTCATATCCTTCTTCTTTCAAAGCAAGACAAGCTTGGGTTCCGGCATAGTCAAATTCCGCCGCTTGACCAATGATGATCGGACCTGATCCAATCACCATAATTTTTTTGATATCTGTACGTTTTGGCATGTTTATTTCTCCTCTCCTGCATCCATCATTTCCATAAATTCATCAAATAAATGAAGCGCATCATGTGGACCGGGAGCTGCATCAGGATGGAATTGGACGCTAAACGCTGGATAATGACGATGTCTAATTCCTTCCACAGTCCCATCATTTACTTCTACATGGGTGATCAGCAACTGATCTGGATCAACTGTTTTTTCATCCACAGCATAGCCGTGATTTTGAGAAGTAAAATCGATCCTTCCAGTCGCGATTTCTCGGACAGGATGATTCAAGCCACGATGACCAAATTTCATTTTATAGGTATCCGCACCATTAGCTAAGGCAAACAATTGATGCCCTAAACAGATCCCGAAAATTGGTATTTTCCCTTGGATTTCTCGAATCATTTCAATAGCTTCTGGTACGTCTTTTGGATCTCCTGGTCCATTCGTCAGCATGACGCCATCCGGTGCTAAGGAGAGAATTGTTTTTGCATCCGTATTATAGGGTAATACGGTTAAATTGCAGTTTCTTTTACTTAGTTCACGCAAAATACTATGTTTCAAACCAAAATCAATGACAGCCACATTTTTTCCAGTTCCAGGACTTGGATATGGTTTACTCGTTGAGACTTGTTGCACTTGGTTTGTAGCTAAAACGGTCGCTTTCAATTGATCAAAAGCATGTTCAAAGGAATCACCAGCATCCACGATACTCGCTTTCATCGTTCCAACTTGACGAATTTTTCGTGTCAATGCCCGAGTATCGATCCCTGAAATTCCAGGGATATCTTTTCGTTTCAAAAACTCGTCCAATGTCATTTGACTCCGCCAATTAGAAGCCACTCTCGCATGTTCTTTGACGACTACGCCCTTGCAAGTTGGTGCGATGGATTCATAATCATCACGGTTGACACCGTAATTTCCCACCATCGGATACGTAAAGGTAATGATTTGCCCATTGAAACTTTGGTCTGTGATCGTTTCTTGATAGCCTGTCATGCTGGTAGTAAACACGATCTCGCCAAACACATTATTATTCGCTCCAAATGCTTTTCCTTTAAAAACTGTCCCATCTTCTAAAATCAATAATCGTTCCATTTGCTTCACTCCCCTTTGTGCCACGCCAATTTTCCATCAACGAATGTTCCTAATGTTTCGCCCTTGACGTTCCATCCAACAAAAGGTGTGTTTTCGCCTTTTGATAAGAAATCTTTCTTATCGATTGTACTTGAGTGTTCAATATCAAAAACAGCTACGTCAGCTGGTGCCCCAACTGTCAATGTCCCAGCCTCTAACTGAAAGATTTCCGCTGGCTTGGTAGCCATCCAGTTGATCACTTGTTCGAGTGTGAAACGATTGGTTTCAACAAAGTGCGTATAAATCAGTTGGAAAGCTGTCTCACTTCCTACGATCCCAAATGGTGATTCTAAGAAACTTTTGCTTTTTTCTTCTAATCCGTGTGGCGCGTGGTCAGTCGCAATACAATCAATCGTTCCATCAAGAAGTCCTTCGATCAACGCTTCTCGATCTTCCTTTCCTCTTAATGGGGGATTCATTTTCCAAAAGCCGAAGTCTTCGGGGATATCTTCATCAATCAAGATCAAATGATGGGGAGAAACCTCTGCTGTAACGTGGATACCCGCTTTTTTGGCATCACGAATGACCCGCACGCTTTCCTTGGTAGAAACGTGACAGACGTGATAGTGCACACCTGTTGTTTCAGCTAAAAGGAGATCCCGTGCGATTTGTGAGGATTCAGTTACACTTAAAATTCCTGGCAAACCTAGTTCTTTTGCTTTATCACCAGCATGCATCACACCACCGAATAGTAACGATTCATCTTCCGTATGTGCTACCAGTGCTTTGTTATTTTTTGCTGCTTCTTTCATGGCTTGATACATTGTTCCTGCGGTCTGAACACCCACGCCATCATTCGTAAATGCAAATGCGCCTGCTTTAATCATCGCTTCTTGATCTACTAAGACTTCACTTCGAAGATTTTCAGTGATCGGTGCATATTGCAAGACTTTGACCACTGCATCTCGTTTGATCAAGTCATAGACCTGTTTTAATTTTTCCGGGGTATCAGGTACAGGGTTCAGATTAGGCATGGCACAAACAGTTGTAAAGCCGCCTCTTGCTGCTGCTTTAGTACCAGCTGCAATCGTCTCCTTGTATGTAAATCCTGGCTCTCTTAAATGGACATGGACGTCCACTAAACCAGGTGTGATCAGTTGTCCTTTGGCATCAAACACTTCATCAAATTCAGCCTCGGAAAATCCTTCGCCGATTGCTTTGATTTTTCCGTTTTCGATCCAAATTTCTGCAGGTGTTGTTTCATTCTTTCGTGTATTGATTTGACCGTTTTTAATGAGTGTTTTCATCTTTTCTTCCTCCTAGCTTTACGCTTTTCCGTTTAGTACTGCTTCTAAGATCGCCATTCTAACAAAGACGCCATTGCTCATTTGCTGTACGATTCGTGATTGTAGTCCTTCCACAAGGGAGTCAGCTAATTCGACATCACGATTGACTGGAGCTGGGTGCATGATGATCGCATGCTTTTGTAATTTCTTCGCACGTTCGACTGTTAATCCATACTCTTGGTGATAGGCTTCTTTTGAAAAACTTTCTTTCCCATCATGACGTTCATGTTGTACGCGAAGCATCATCATGACATCCACTTGTTCTAATAATTCATCTAATGGCAGGTAGTGCCCATAGACTTCAAATTCTTCATCGTACCATTCACGTGGACCTGAAAAGAAAACTTGTGCTCCTAATCGTTTCAGCATTTGCATGTTTGATTTTGCTACTCGTGAGTGTGTGATATCCCCAACGATTGCTACTTTCAATCCCTCAAAGTAACCAAATTCTTCGTAGATCGTCATCAAATCAAGTAAGCATTGTGTTGGATGTTGGCCACTTCCGTCACCACCATTGATAATCGAGCATTGGATCGTTTTACTTTGGATTAATTCATCATAGTAATTTTCATCTCCATGGCGGATTACTGCAACATCCACACCGAGCGCAGACATCGTCAAGACCGTATCATAAAGGGTTTCCCCTTTTTGTACAGAACTCGTACTCGCTTCAAATTCAATCACTTCTAAGCCTAGTTTCTTTTCGGCTACATCGAAGCTCTTATGCGTACGAGTACTATTTTCAAAAAACAGATTCGTCGCAAAGTATTGCGGTTTTTGTGGTGTCCAGTTTGCTCCTTGTTTAAACTCTTGACCTCGTCGGATCAAGCCCATGACTTCTTGATCCGTTAAAGCTTCCACTGTCAATAAATGTTTTAAACTAATGCGTTCTGATTTGATGATCATGATAGTTCCTCCTTATTTTTCTTCGCTACGTGAAGTTTCGGGTAAGATAAGATTCAGAATGATACCAAGTACAGTTGCTAAAGCCATTGCTGATAACGTGAAGGTGCCTACTTCAAAAACCAAGCCGCCGATTCCGACCACTAAGATCACTGAAGCAATCAACAGATTTTTCTTTTTATCAAAATCGATTTTATTTTCGATCAAAATCTTCATTCCACTCGCTGCGATCACTCCGAACAAGATAAAGCTGATTCCGGAAATTACGGGTCCGGGGATACTTAAGATCAAAGCGCTTAATTTGCCCACAAATCCTAAAATCACAGCGAAAACTGCTGCACCCCCGATGACGAATACGCTGTGTACACGAGTGATTGCTAACACACCGATATTTTCCCCATAACTTGTAACTGGAGGACCACCGACGAAAGCTGCGACGATCTGCGCTAAGCCATCTCCCATCAATGTTTTGTGTAAACCTGGCTCTTCAAAGAAATTACGTTTGGTTAATTTATTCAAGACCATCAAGTGTCCAATGTGTTCCGTCATCGTAACGAAAGCGATAGGTGCCATCGTCGTGATTGCTCCTAAGTAAAGCTTGGGTTCATATTGAACAAATGGAATCTCGAAGTTTGGTAAAGCGAACCATGCAGCATCAGCGATCGGCTTTGTATCGACGATTCCGAAGAGTAAAGCAACGAGGTAGCCGCAAATGATCCCTAACAAAATTGGAATAAGTCCTAAAAATCCTTTTAGCCACATGTTGAAGAAAATCGTCAATGCTAAAGTGATCAGTGCCACGGCTATATATTTAAAATCATAGTTGCCTTGGTTATACATTGCGTTCGTTGCAGCATTTGCTGCTAACCCTAAGCCGATTACCATGATCACGGGACCAACGACAATCGGTGGTAAAATTTTGTCCAACCATGCTGAACCGATCTTTTTGATGATCCATGCGACGATCAAGTAAACCAGACCAGTCGTTACGGCTCCTTGGGCGATCGCTGGGTAACCGTCAGTCTTCATCAGCATTTGCATAGCTGCGATAAAGGCAAAGCTACTACCCAAGTATGCTGGAATCTTTCCTTTAGTAGTAAAAAGATAAACTAATGTTCCTAATCCTGAGCTGACTAAGGCAATCCCTGGATCGATCCCCACTAAAATCGGCACAAGTACAGTAGCACCAAACATCGTAAAGAGATGTTGTAAACTTAAGCCGATCCAATGTCCTGTTTTTGGGCGATCGTGGATATCTAAAACCGCATCGTGATTATGGAATTTTTTCTGTTCTGACATATCAATTGCTCCTCTATTCTTCCTCTTTCAAAATCATGATTCGATCTTTGCCGTCAAGTTCTTGCATT
This sequence comes from Enterococcus sp. AZ078, assembly GCF_051714985.1. NCBI lineage: Bacteria > Bacillati > Bacillota > Bacilli > Lactobacillales > Enterococcaceae > Enterococcus > Enterococcus sp. AZ078. The sequence goes on along the minus strand of NZ_JBIOSW010000001.1, from coordinate 1,433,716 downwards.
TCGACTAAGATTTCTTCTGTTTTTGCTGTGGGAATGTTTTTCCCAACATAGTCTGCTCGAATCGGTAACTCTCGATGTCCCCTGTCTACTAAGACAGCCAGAGAAATTTTTCTAGGACGACCATAGTCCATTACTGCGTCCATCGCTGCTCGAATCGTTCGTCCAGTGTAAAGGACGTCATCGATCAAAATCACTTCTTTTCCTTCTAGTGAAACGGGAATATCTGAAGAATGAAGTTCTGCTTCAGCTGGTGTTTCTTTTTTATCATCACGATACAATGTGATATCCAGCTCTCCGACCGGAACTTCGATGCCTTCAAGTTGCTTCAAACGATCGGCAACTCTTGATGCGATGTAAATCCCTCTTGTTTTTATCCCAATTAAGACAACATCTTGAATCGTCTGATTTCTTTCAATGATTTCATACGTGATACGTGTCAATGCCCGCTTCATGGTTACTTGATCCACAACTTCTTTTGCTTGCATGTTTGTTTCCTCCTTTTTTATACACAAAAAAACTCCTGCCCTAAGAGGACAGGAGGAATGTCTAGACTGAGTGTACATTTAGATACACTGATAGTTATACTACGTCATTGAGTAATCGATGTTATGGCGCACCATAGCTCTCTTACCCACACCCTTCTTAGCCTCACGGGACTAAACTTAAAGGAACTGATATGAAGTTTTTATGCTTTCGTTGTTAAATACTATACCGTTATCTAAATCAAAATGCAACACTTTTCCTTAGTTTTTCTAAAGTTTTTTCAAAGATTGTAGGAAGCGGTGCTTCAAAGACCATTTCCTGACCTGTGATTGGATGGGTAAAGCCTAAGAGATTCGCATGAAGAAATTGTCCATTTCCTTTCAATGTCTTACTTGGTCCGTAAACTGGGTCTCCAGCTAAAGGATAGCCTATATATTTCATATGCACACGGATCTGATGGGTCCTACCTGTTTCTAACGTCAACTCCACCAACGTAAAATCATTGAATCGTTCCAAGACATTAAAATGGGTCACGGCTGGTTTGCCATCTTCTCTGACTGCCTGCATTTTACGGTTCACTTTTGATCGACCGATCGGTGCGTTGATCGTTCCTTTTTCATGAGGAATCACTCCATGGACTAACGCTACGTATTTACGTAAAGAAGTTTTATCTTTTAATTGCTTGGCCAAAGATTCATGTGCTAAATCATTTTTCGCTACCATCAACAAACCTGAAGTATCTTTATCGATTCGATGGACGATCCCTGGACGGATCACACCATTGATCGACGAAAGGTCTTTTACATGATACATTAAAGCATTGACCATCGTACCATTCGGATGACCTGCTGAAGGATGGACGACCATGCCTTGTGGTTTGTTGACAACAGCAACCGCTTCGTCTTCATAAACGATTTCTAATGGAATGTCTTCTGCTTCAATTGAAAGGGTCTCTGGTTCTGGCACAGCGATCACGATTTCATCATTTTTCTTCACTTTATAATTTGCTTTCACCACTTGTCCGTTGACCGAAACGGCACCATCTTTGAGCCAAAGCTGGATTTGTGAACGACTATAATCGTTGAATAAACCTGTGAGTACTTTATCGATCCGTCCTGTTTCTGTTTGAATCGTTGCGTTTAATTCTGTCATTTTTTCCCTTGTTCCTTTTCATCTAAAATAATGTATATCAAAATAAGAATCACACCACAAACAAGTGTCATATCAGCTACATTGAAGATCGGAAAATTCATAAAATCTGTTTGGAACATATCGACGACATATCCCAGTCTTACACGATCAATAAAATTCCCAATAGCTCCTGCCAAAATAAAACTTAGTCCTGTCAGCAACCATCGATTGCCCTGTTTGCGATTCTTGACCATCAATGTCACGACAACAATGACAGCAACCACTGTAATTATGACGAAAAACCACATCTTCCCTTCAAGCATACTCCAAGCTGCCCCAGTATTGCGTATATGATTCAACGATAAGACGCCTGGAATCAATGTCTTCGTTTCGCCTAAAGATAAATCATTGACGATCCACCATTTGACCCACTGATCAAGAGCCACTAATAATCCACTGATCATAAAATAAATTGCTAACAAAAAATCATTCCTTTTCTATTTGTTGATAAATATCTCTAGGTCTAATGATCCCCAGTAAGTTGCCGTCAGGATGACCATCTTTGGTAATCAGGACTGCTTCTAGAGTTCCTTGTTCCCGAAACATTGTTTCCACTTCATAAACATAAGTATGTTCAGCTACAAAACGATAATTCGTATATTTGCCATCACTAAAAATCAAATCAGCCGCTTTTTTATCTGTTAAATCAATGGTCCCTTTTTGACTTTCCTTTGCTAGCCAAAAACCAATGACCCGCAATGTCACAAGCGCTACGAATTTCCCTTTATTATACAAAGGAAACTGTGAGTATCGTTTTTTGGCAACCGTTCCTAACAAATCAAGTAAAGGAAGATCTCGTTCAAAACCTGTGACATGTTTCGCAAAGCGAGGTAAAACCTTTGCTGGACGAATCAAGTCTTCTTCAATCTGCTGGATCTTATTGACTGCCCAATCATTGGGTTCAGCAATCACAAAGTCCACAGCAATCCGATCGTGAACAATGGCATTTCGTAACTGCGCCAGCTGAAGCAAATCTTCTTCATATTGACGAATCACTGCTTTTTTGCGTTGGGCAAGTCGCCGAACTAACTCAGTAAATCCCATATTGCGGGCGTTACCCATTTCATCTCTCATCCATTTTTCGATCCGATTAAAACTACTTAAAAAAATATCAGAGTTTGCCATCTTTCTCCTCCTTGATTACATAGGCTTGGTTTTTGATGAAAAAAAAGAAGCCAATCATTACAAGTACCACGAACATACTATAAATTAGATTGTGTAACCACAATGCGCTTAATCCACTTCCTAAAAATAAAAAGGGATAAATCTGTAACAATAAGAGATTCATTGTGATGACGTATCCTTTGGTCGGATGCGTTATTGTATACATTGGACTTTTTAACCAATAAAACGAAACTTGCATTGTAAAAGGTGCTTCTAACTTAAGTAAAACCGATTGATTATGATTCAATTGTCCTTTTTTCTTTCCATTGATCCGCAGTTGGATCGGACTACCCATGCCATAAAAACCTGTTCGTCTTGTCACTCGTACGTCCATAACGCCCCTCCTCCTGATGCTTTCTTAGTATACCGTAAAACACCCGAACAAGAAAGTAGATGTCTCAAAGTGTTTGAGTTCCCTATATTTAACTAATTTATAGACATTTTTTGCTCAAATGCAGCGAGTACAGCAAAAGTAGCCAACCAGCAAAACTATTAGAAATCTTTTGTAACATCTTTTTCACTCCTTATATATCCATTAAAGATGTTCGATCGAAAATAAAAGGATGACACAACTATCCGTAATGAATAATTGTGTCATCCTTTTTTACTGTTTAGAAGTATTTTTTTCAACCTCACTTTTTGTAAATCTCCACTTGCTTTAACTACTTTATCGTTCATTGCTTTGCAACAACTAAGTAAAGAATAAAAAAAGAAATATACCCACACCATTATAAAAAACATGGATCAATATGGCGTACCACACATTAGAAGTTTTTATATAAACAAATCCAAATAGAACGCCGCAGAAAAAAAGGTTGAAATTTCCTCCGTGTACGATTGAAAACAAGAATGAAGAGATTATGAGGAGAGAAGCCTTTGTTTTCCTGTCAGAATGTAAGCTGATTAGACTAAATCTAAAAATCATATCTTCTAAAAATACACCGTACGTTGTAGCACTTATTATATATTTTTTCAATTCACTATTAGCTAAAGAATTTAGGGGTAAGCTATTTGTATCAGGCAAAGCAGTATTAATGACAATAATACTAACGATACAAAAGACTGCAATAAATATGAGTTTCAGCCATTGTATTTCTACTAATGATTGATAGAGTAGCTGGTGGAACAACACCAAAAACATAAAACTTAGGATCAATGGAAAACAAGAAATCCAATCAAATATGAAATCATATTTGATTGGGATTCCTATATTTGGGATCATAAAATAAATAATAAAGTAACTCAAGCAAAGAATGAATTTCCAATGTTTCTTAGTATTCCTATGTATCATATTGCTACATAATCAATATATTGTGTATTTGCTGTAGCAGTTTGAGTACGAATATATTTATTGTCTACTTTACGATAAACTCGGTAAGTGACCGTTATTCTTGCATTTTGACGATACTTCTTGAATTTTCCGCTTACTGAGTATTCGTTCCCTATTTTAATATTCATTCCGAAGATCGTTGCACCAATTGATAATGTGGTTTTTCTATTGTGGGTTTCTGTACCCAAATATGTACGATTTCCTTTAGAAATACGCCTACTTTGAGGTTGTGACCAAGTTTTTGTCTGAATCGATGGTTCGTCTAATACATAGTACTCATCATCACTACAAATTGCTATGCCAGAACTATTCGTTTCATCGGCTAATACTGGAACACACGGAGTTACAGCAGTTCCTAAAGTCAAAAGTGACGTAGACACCAAAATTGTTCTAAATAAATACTTTTTCAAAAATTTGCACTCCTATTTTAGTATTAAAAAAACGTTTTCTTCGCAATGATTATAAATCATTTTATTTTATATATATGATTGCTATCATAAAAAGCTGTTTTGAACTCAAAATCGACCGTGAAACCGCCATTATTTACTTGTTGACTAACACAATATGTATAAAAACAAGTCAGCCCTTGTATGAACATATACAAGAGCTGACTTTATACTTTTTTTTGATCGAAAGGGAGCCTTTACCTAATTTTAGGTATTTACTCGTTTTTTGTGTATTCTCACTAAACATTTTTGATAGATGGCTTTTTTATGAAGCACCCTATCCTCTTTCTTTTTTAGAATAATCCCAGTACTTCCCCATCACTGGTAACATCCATATTCAATGCAGCTGGTTTTTTGGGAAGTCCCGGCATAGTCATGACATCTCCTGTTAGCGCAACGATAAACCCAGCCCCTAATTTGGGAACGAACTCTCTGATGGTAATCGTAAATCCTTCAGGAGCGCCTAAAAGTGTCGGATCGTCAGAAAATGAATATTGGGTTTTCGCCATACAAATTGGCAGTTTATCCCAACCATTAAGGACAAACTCATCGATTTGTTTTTTTGCTTTTTTACTAAAATTGACACCTTTTCCACCATAAATCTCTTGGACGATCGTTGCCACTTTTTCTTCAATAGTCGCTGTCGGTTGATACAGGGGCTGATAATCTGCTTGCTGACTATCAATCGCACGAACGACCGCTTTGGCAAGTTCAATTCCACCGTCTGCGCCATGCTCCCAAACACTTGCTCGTTTTACGATCACCCCTTGATTTTCGCAAAGACGTTCTAACAAAGTAAATTCAGCTTCCGTATCTGTCACGAACTCGTTGATCGCAACAATTACTGGGATATGGTATTTCTCCATATTGTGGATATGACGTTTTAAATTACTGAATCCTTTTTCCAATGCTGCTAAATTTTCCGTTTTCAACTCTTCTTTAGTTGCACCGCCATGCATTTTCAATGCACGAACTGTTGCTACGATCACGATTGCATCAGGCGCTTTTTTTAAATTCGGAACTTTGATATCTAGGAATTTTTCTCCACCTAGATCTGCACCAAATCCAGCTTCAGTCACCACATACTCCCCTAATTTAAGAGCTGTTTGGGTAGCTAAAACACTATTACACCCGTGAGCAATATTGGCAAAAGGACCGCCATGGACAAATGCTGGCGTGCCATAAATCGTTTGTACTAAGTTTGGTTTGATCGCTTCTTTTAATAGCAGTGCCAATGCACCTTCTGCTTTGAGATCACCAGCTGTCACTGGCTTTTGATCAAAGGTATAACCGACAACAATTCGAGCTAAACGCGCTTTTAAATCATCGATGTCTGTTGCTAAGCATAAAATCGCCATGATTTCACTTGCTACGGTGATGTCAAAGCCATCTTCTCTCGGCACACCTTGAATAGGACCGCCCAAGCCAACAATCACTTTTCGCAGTTCGCGATCATTCAAATCGACGACACGTTTCCAGATCACACGACGTGAATCGATTCTCAGTTCATTCCCTTGATGGATATGATTGTCCAAAAGTGCAGACAATGCATTATTAGCAGACGTAATCGCATGCATATCGCCAGTAAAGTGTAAATTGATATCTTCCATTGGTAATACTTGTGCATAGCCTCCGCCGGCAGCACCACCCTTGATTCCCATGACTGGACCAAGGGAAGGTTCTCTTAACGCAATCACTGCTTTTTTACCAATTTGATTCAATGCGTCCCCAAGACCTACCGTGATGGTCGATTTACCTTCTCCAGCTGGTGTAGGATTGATGGATGTAACTAAAATCAAGTGACCATCTGGTTTTTTCTTTAATTTCTTGATGGTGGAAAAATTGATTTTCGCTTTATATTTTCCGTAAAGCTCCAGGTCATCTTGTTGGATATCCAATTTTTCCGCAATTTCAATAATCGGTTTTAACTCTGTTTCTTGTGATATTTGTAGATCGCTCTTCATCAAATTACCCCTTTACACGAACTTTATACCCAAAACAAAAGAATTTGTTCAGTTATATCTATTATACCTTTTTTTATTTTAAAACAAAATAGGCAAGATTGCTTTTTTAATTTAATTGACGTATATATAAATACTCTTTATAATGTTAGTTATGATCAGACTTTAGAAAGGTCGTGAGAGCTTTGACCACAGGAACTGTGAAATGGTTTGACAACAAAAAAGGATATGGATTTATTAGTTATGATGAAACAGAAGAAATATTCGTCCATTTTACTGCAATTGAAGAAGAAGGTTTCAAAACCCTTGAAGAAAATCAATCTGTAGAATTTGAAATAATCGAAGGAAACCGTGGGGCACAAGCCGCTCATGTCAAAAAAATGATCTTATAAGAAAGTTTCAACAATGAGTAACTTCTCTTCAAAACAGAAGAGATTGCATCAAAAATATTCAATTTAAAGAAAGACCGATACTCCGCAAAATGTTCTTTGCAAAGTATCGGCTTTTTTATAATTTTATAATTGCTTGAACGATAGAAAATCAACTTATGCTGCGTCTCTTCCATACAGTACAACGTTCACTAATATTACAAAATCTCACTTTTCAATAAAAAGATACATATTTCTGTTTGTTTTCTAATCCTATCGAAAGAAGGTTATCTCGAATTTATCAGATGATTTGAAAAAGACTGCTCGACTGTATTGAAAACTTGATTTCTAGCGTTTGCTTTAATATTTTTTACAAATTTCTTTTCTTTTTTCTTCGCTATTATTTCTTATCGTTGTATCTATGCATCCTTCTCACTTATTTCCAAGTGAATGATGTCTTTCGCATCAGATTATTTTCTTTTCAACATTAATTGCCATTTTAAAAGAATCTTTCTAAATCGAGACAACGGATTTAAAGAATCGACAATCCGAGCAAGGGATTGATTGTTATATAGCCTTGGTTGATAATCTTTTTTGATTGCTTTTATACCATTTTTTTACCGAGCTTTTCTAATAACTAGTTTCAACGGTCACTTTCACTATTTATGATTCGTTCATTTATGTATCTTCTTGAACTGGTTCCTGAAGTTATTTCCTGCGAATCAAACCCAGCCATGATATTTTTTAAGTCCTGAAGGTTATAACCCTGTGTTTTGCTGTTTTCTTTTAAAAATTACCTACCATTTATCACTCCTAATTGCTCAAAACACTGAATCCAACGATTGACATCAAAACTATGTGAACCCATAGAAAGATTCATCTCGTTGAGGTGATAGATGTCTGTTGACTCCTGGAGTAGCCCTTTTGCTGATTCGCTAAATTTCTTGAAATTTGCGCATTTTTCCAACTCGCTTGATTTGTTGCACGGACAGATAGCGAACGTATTTCTTGTTTATTGCCCGTCCTATCTTGTTTCGACCATCTACTCTGAGCCATTTTTATCCTTTTTTCCTTGTCGTTGTCTTTCCTTTCTTTTAGATTTTTTGACCGCATTCTCTTTATCTTTGCACGATTCTTCTTCCAAAGCCTCCCTATTTTTGCACGATTTCTTTTCCACATATTTCTTAGCTTCGCACCTCTTCTCTTGAGAATGCCTGTTTTCTTCCAAATTCGGTAGAGATCTTCAAACATTTTTTTTATTTCCACGTCCGTTTTTCTCCTTATACTTTTTCTGTAAGTTTTATTATAAATTAGAAAAAATGTTATCTTACTTCTTTTTTTCCTTTAAAAAATATTTAGTGCAAATTTTTTATAATATCCTTTATGTTATTAAGTTATATATCCCTTGGTTGAATGGTCAGGTGTCCATTACTTTATCGAAAGTTACTGGTCAAACATCATATCATCCATTTTTCTAGGGTCAAGTTCATACAAACGTCAGCAAGACACAATCAAGCCGAAGAATCTCACCCTGATCATAAAATGATCTTCGGATTCTTCGGCTTGTTTTCTCAGAGGTTATATATAGTTATGTTTTTCTCGCAGCTATTTTATATCTGCTGAATCAATTGGTTTAAACAAGTAAAATCAATCAGCTAGTTGTATTTACTTGGTTGTTAGTGCTTTGTTGCTCTTTACCTTCAGAATAGTAGGACAAAAAAGCTGTCTGACTTTTTTTGCGCATCAGATAGAAGGTTGGCTCAGCCTTCCCTACATATTTAATCTTTACGCCTCTTTTAACCGGTGTTACAGAGTCAATATCTTGTAGCGGGATATTTTGGTCCTTCCAAAAAGCAGCATATTTAATTTTGATTGCATGGTTTTTCAAAATAAATGACCGACGATACCCAAGAAAAAGAAAAATTAAAAATAGCCCCATCACTAAGTTACTTTTCCAATAGGGTCTAGTGTTTTCAAGTGATAAAATCAAACTAAAAAATAAAATGATCAAAGATAAAGACCAATAGATGATCGTCTGCGCCCATTCCGGCTGCCAGCGAATTATTTTTTTCATTCTTTAACCTCGCATCTATTTGTAATGGTATAATTATAGCATAACACTATTTTTATAAAAAGGAGAGCTTCCTTATTATGATCAAAGTATACATTGATGCTTCCACAAAAGGCAATCCAGGACCTAGTGGTGGAGGCATTTTAATTATCCATGAAAATAAACAAGAACAGCTTACCGTCCTACTTTCGGATGGCTCCAATCATCAAGCTGAATTCGAAGTCTTTTTAAAAACTTTAGAAATTTTAAAGGAAAAAGGCTGGGTCAATGAAACAATTCTCTGTTATTCCGATAGCAAAGTACTTGTTTCTACAATCGACAAAAACTACACGAACAATGAAAGTTTCTCTTCCCTTCTATATGAGATCCAACAATTACTCGCTCAGTTCCATTTACTCATCTTACAATGGATTCCCGAGAGTAAGAATAAAGGGGCGGATAATCTGGCACGCCAAGCGCTTCAAAAACAATTAAATCCATAAAAAAAAGACTTTTTAGCTACTTACTAAAAAGTCTTTTTAAAGTTTCTGATTTAATAGAGAAGATAATTGTGATCAAAAGTAATATCGAGTTCAAAAGAACCAACCTTTTTCTCAATAGCTTGACGAATCTTTTCTTCTAAAACATCATCTGGTAACTTGAAATTCTGAGGAACTACAATATCGAATTGCAACTCTTTCCCTTTACGTATGATCCGTAAATCGTGCAACCTCAACTCTTCCCCCAACTCTTTGATAATTTGTCTCAATTGTTTCAATATCTTACGGTATTGTTCATTATGGATTGCTACCGGATCTAGATGACAAACTAAATCCACATCCAAAGTCTTTTTAAAGTCTTTTTCGATAATATCAATGATTTTATGTGCTTCATTCAAGTTTAAACTGTCGTCAACTTCAATATGAACAGAAGCAAACTTTTTATTTGGTCCATAATTATGAACCAACAGATCATGAAAACCTAAAATCGATTTATAAGAACTTAATTGTTTTTCCATTGTTTTGATTTCTTCAGCTGTTGGACGGCTACCTAGTAATTCATAGACAAAATCACGTAACATCATGATCCCACTAAAAATAATGTACCCGGCTAAGACAAAACCAACATAGCCATCAATACGCCATCCAGTGAATCTTTCGATACCTGCAGATACTAAAACAGCTAACGTCGTGAATACATCATTGTAACTATCTTTGGCTGTCGCTTTTAGTGCTTCTGACTGAATTGTTTTTGAAAATCTAGTGTACATACGTCCTTGTAAAAGTTTTAACAGAATCGAAAATATCAGGACAAGAAACACGATCGGTGTCAGGACTAAATGTTCCGGCCGAAAAATTTTCCGTATAGAAGCGTCCAAAAATTGAAACCCTACATACGTAATGATGATTGAAACAAATAAGCCACTGATATATTCAAATCGTTCATGTCCAAATGGATGTTCTTGGTCTGCGGGTTTTGCAGCAATCTTAAACCCAACAAGCGTCAAAATGGATGAAGCTGTATCGGATAAACTATTGATAGCATCCGCCATGATCGAAACACTGCCAGAAAAAAGGCCGATCATAAACTTCGCAACAAACAATAACATATTTGAGATAAGACCTAAGATTCCAGCTATAATGCCTTTTTTGGTACGTTCTTGCCCACTAATCGTTTTTTGTTCTTTTGACACTTTTTCGCTTCCTTTATTCTTTATTCTGGTTTGAGTGGCGTTGCAGCAAACAGCGCTTTAGCAATCAGTGGCGTAATGATTCCGGCACCTATCGCTTCCGGAATCCCATTGATTGCGGCAACTCCTGCCAAAGTTTTAAATAATAGATCCGCATCTACGCCATACGCATCAGCAGTTGCCCCAGTATAAAACAGTCCCATAAACCCTAGAACTAAAAGTGTATTCACGAGTGAGCCAAATACTCCTGCTAAAACCGAACCGACGACTACAGAATGATAACGTTGATAAATCCAGTGAAAAATGATTCCTGCAACTAAGCCAACTAAAACTCTAGGAACAACTGAAATGATCGGATTGGTAAAGACGAGGGTATCAAATGGGGTCGTAGGCATGGCGTAAGCACGAATGATCGTGGCGATCCCCCAAAACAAACCAATGACCATGCCGTCTTTCGGTCCTAATACAACCGCAGCAACGATAACTGTTATGTGAATAATCGTCAAACTAATAAATCCTAAAGGAATAAACCCTAACCATGGAACCATTGCTTGAACGATAATGATTGCTAATAAAATCGCTCGTAAAACTAAACGAAAAGTTTTATTTTTACTATTCAATTTTACCCCCTCCTTTTTATTCTAATCGTAAAAGGTTTTGCTTTTTTGTCAATTAATTACTCTCAAAGAAAATGCTGATTGGTTGCATTCAGTTCTCATAAAATAAACCGAATTTGTCAACGGGATTTCCGTTTCAAACAAATTCGGTAGAACTTTTCTTTAACAAATAGGAGGATTCAATACTCCTTGAACAAAAAAAGTCGTTCTTGAGCCCTTTAGCATGTATGAAAATAAATAGTATTATCGGTGCTTCCTTAAGCAATAAGCGATCAGTGTTTAAACTATGAAAAGCTGTTTAAAAAATGACCGCTTACTCGCTTCAATGAAAGCATTCTATTCCCCATTATTTGCTAAAACCAGGTCAAGTATTCGCTCCTTGAAATAAGTTTTTTCTCTCCCAAACATAAAATACCGTTTCAAAAGGAGGTTATTATCATCTGAGCTATTCGACGCTTTCCCATTTTATTTGGAAAAGTATTTAAAGTTGATTATTGATTAGACAACCATGTTTTAGCTTCTGATAAAGCATCTGGGATACCAGCAGGGTTTTTCCCACCTGCTTGCGCCATATCAGGGCGACCACCACCGCCACCACCAACTTTTGGTGCGATTGCTTTGATCAAGTCACCAGCTTTTAGCCCAGCATCATTTGCTTCTTTCGTCATAGCGACTAACAAACTAACTTTTCCGTCTTGTTCATTTGCCAAAACAAGAATATCGGAAATGTTTTTTTGTTTCCATTGGTCTGCTAATTGACGTAATTGGTTCATATCTTTTACTTTTACTTGTGCAGTAATCATTGAATGACCACTAACTGTTTCCACATTTTTAAAGACATCGCCTGCTTGTTGGTTCGCTAGTTTACTTGCTAATTGTTCATTTTCTTTTTGTAGTTCTTTTAGTTGTTGTTGTAATTGTTCTGTTTTTGATACAACCTCTTTTAATTGAGGTGATTTGACAATTGTGGCAACTTCTTTTAATTGTTTTTCTTCTGCTTCCAATAACTCATATGCTTCTTTACTTGTTACAGCTTCGATCCGACGAACACCGGCACCGATTCCTGATTCAGAAACGATTTTAAAGATCCCAATATTTTCAGTATTTGTTACATGGGTTCCACCACAAAGTTCGATAGACCATCCACCAATGTTCACTACACGGACTTCTTGACCATATTTTTCATCAAATAAAGCCATAGCACCCATATTCTTAGCGGTATCGATATCTGTTTCGATGGTTTCTACTGGGATTGCTTCCCATATCTTCTCATTAACGATTCGTTCCATTTTTACTAATTCATCTGCTGTGATTTGTCCAAAATGAGTAAAGTCAAAGCGTAAATGTCCAGGAGCAACTAAAGAACCAGCTTGGTTTGCATGTTCCCCTAAAACTTCTTTTAAAGCTTTATGCAATAAGTGAGTCGCTGTATGGTTCTTAATGATGCGATTTCTCATCGGTACATCGATCAATAAGTGGTAAACTTCGCCTTCAGTCAATGTTGAAAGCACTTCTACGGTATGCATAAATTGTCCATTCGGTGCTTTTTGAACATCAACAACTGTCGCAACCGTTTCTCCAGAGGCATTGATGATCCAACCTTGATCAGCCACTTGTCCACCCATTTCTGCATAAAACGGTGTTTGATCAAAAATCAATTGACCTTGTCCAGCAGACAGTTCACTCACTAGTTCTTCATCTTTGATAATCACCAATAGTTTGCTGTCTGATTCAACTTGATCATAGCCAATAAATTTACTATCCACTTTGATATCTGTTAATAGGGCAGATTGGACTCCCATTGATTTTTCTGTACTACGAGCAGCACGCGCACGTTGTCTTTGTGCTTCCATTTCTTTTTCAAAGCCTTCATGATCGACTTTCAAGCCTTCATCTTCTGCCACTTCTTCGGTCAACTCCACTGGGAAACCGTAAGTATCATATAATTTGAAGATATCTTTTCCAGCAAGTGTTGTTCCATTTGCTTTTTTGACTTCAGCGATCACTTGATTCAAGATTTCAAGACCTTCGTTGATTGTTTCATTGAAACGTTCTTCTTCGGTACGAACGACTTTTTCAATAAATTCTTTTTGTTGAAGGACTTCCGGATAATAGCTAACCATGATTTCGCCAACTACTGGAACAAGATCATATAAGAAAGCTTTTTCGATCCCTAATTTTTTCCCGTGCATCACTGCTCGGCGTAATAAACGACGAAGAACATAGCCACGACCTTCATTTGAAGGAAGCGCCCCATCTCCAATCGCAAAAGATAATGCTCGGATATGATCCGCAATTACTTTATAAGAAATGTCGGTTGTCGGGTTTTCACCATATTTTACTTGGTTACTTAGTTTTTCTACCGCATGAATGATCGGTAAGAACAAGTCTGTTTCAAAGTTTGTTGGTGCGTCTTGAACGATCGAAACCATCCGTTCCAGCCCCATGCCCGTATCAATGTTTTTATGTGGTAAAGGTTCAAATGTATGATCTGGTTTATGGTTGAACTCAGAAAATACTAGATTCCAAATTTCTAAATAGCGTTCGTTTTCTCCACCAGGGTAGTTTTCTGGATCATCTTCTGCGACATCATTGTATGCTTCGCCTCGATCATAGAAGATTTCTGTATCAGGACCACAAGGACCCGCACCAATATCCCAGAAATTATCTTCAACATCTACAATGTGATCAAGTGGTAAGCCGACTTCTTCATGCCAGATTCGTTTTGCTTCTGTGTCTTTTGGATAAACGGTAACATATAATTTTTCCGGATCAAATGCCATCCATTCAGGACTTGTTAAAAATTCCCATGCCCAATGGATTGCTTCATTTTTGAAATAATCACCAATAGAAAAATTCCCAAGCATTTCAAACATTGTGTGGTGACGTGCTGTCTTCCCTACATTTTCAATGTCATTCGTACGAATTGATTTTTGAGCGTTTGTGATGCGTGGATTTTCTGGTACGACAGAGCCGTCAAAATATTTTTTTAACGTAGCAACCCCTGAGTTGATCCATAAAAGTGTTGGATCGTTGACTGGAATTAATGATGCGCTAGGTTCAATCGTGTGTCCTTTTGATTGGAAGAAATCTAAAAACATTTGTCGAACTTGTGCACTGCTTAATTGTTTCATTTTATTACCTTCTTTCTTTATTTTAAACGACAAAAAAACACCCTCACAGCCAAGGACGAAAACTCGCGGTACCACCTTGGTTGCAATGATGTTCGATCATTACCTCTTGAACTCGATAACGCTGAGTAGCGTTGATATTTCTATCAATAAAAAAGGGAGCAATTTGTTTTTTTGACTATTCTTTTTTCAGCCTGGAAAGAATTTTCTGTAAGTCAGACTTAAACAAACCATGTCCTTTTCGTACTTTACAAGTATACGTATTCTATTTTATTCTGTCAACCGCTCTTTTCCTTCAACTCTTATTTCTTTCTAGAATATTTTTTGTTAAGCTTGAATTACGCCTATTAATCAAAAGGAGAATCGATGATGCAAGTTTATTTTGGAAACAAGTCCTGGATCAGAGGGGCGAGTTTTTATCTTCGTTATCAGGTATTTGTTCTGGAACAAGGCATTTTGCCAGAATTAGAATTTGACGAAACGGACACTTCTGATAACTACTTTCTGTTAATGGAAAACAATGTTCCAATTGCAACATTACGTTATCAAAAAAAATCGTCCACTTGTCTTAACCCCGATCGTTTTTGCGTCGCCAAAAATTATCGCCAACAAGGTTTCGGTCGTCAGCTGTTGTCCTTAGCTGAACAGAAAGCGAAAAAAGAAGGCTTGCTATCAAGTTACCTAGTAGCAGAAATGACTGCCCTTAGTTTCTATCAGCAACAAGGTTACGAGACTTGTACAGATCCTTTTATCGAGGATGGGATTACCTGCGTAGGGATGCAAAAAGAATTGATTTAAGATCTATTATCACTAGATTATCTGCTAAATGAACACTTAAAAACAGACCAAAGGAATGCAGAAGACATGCAATCCTTTGGTCTTTGAGCGTGAAGTCATGACGGCTCTTTTAAAGGGTCTGGTCATTGACTTACTTATTGGAGTTTTTCTTATTTTTTCTTGCAGTTCTAGTTTGTTGTCTGCGTTCGATTTTACGGTCTTTTTTGTTCTTTTCAGCAATTGCCCAATCGATTTTCTTTTTATATCCAGGTTTGATTTTTTTCTTTTTCTTTTTCACTAAGCCGATCAATGTAGGATCCAGTGTATCTTTGGATTTTTCCCGTTTCGTCCGACGATTGCGGTCATAAGTCTTGATGATTTCATCATTTTTGATTTCCATCGGTTCAAATGTGACACCAATTTTTTCAATACTGTCAATCGTTTGTTCATCACTTGGTGAGTACAAAGTGATCGCAGTTCCTTTTAAACCATTACGTCCAGTCCGACCTACTCGATGGATAAAGAAGTCAAGGTCTTCAGGAATTTCTGCATTGATCACATGAGAAACCCCTTCAATATCGATGCCACGTGCCGCTAGATCTGTCGCAACCACGTATTGATATTCTAAGTTTTGAACTTGGCGCATCACCCGTTTTCGTTCTCTTGGAGTGATATCTCCATGGATTTTGGCTACTTTTAAGCCTTGATTTTTCAAATAATCAGCAATTTCATCCACGTGTTGTTTCGTATTTGCAAAGACAATTGCAAGGTAAGGATGACCAATTGTTAACAATTGGTAGATCATTCGATTTTTATCTTTCCCTTTAGTAGAGATCAGCCAATTCTCGATATCTTCTGAAATAACTGCTTTCGGTTTGATTTCTTCAATGATTGGATTTTCCATGTATTTACGTAAAAATGGTCGTAATTTTTCAGGAATCGTTGCTGAGAAAACTAAAAATTGCAGTTTTTCAGGCAAGCGACTAGCAATTTGATCCACTTCATTCAAGAAGCCCATGTCCAGTGTCATATCTGCTTCATCTACAACAAATGCAAATGCTGTATGGATTTTTAATGCTTGTTCATTCATCATATCCAAGATTCTACCTGGCGTTCCCACTACGATCTGTGGTTGTTGATGTTTCAAGCGGCTCAATTGGCGTTGCTTATCCGTTCCACCTACAAAATTCGTCACTCGGATCTCTGGATCGGAAAATTTAGCGATCTGACTAGCAGCATCATAAATTTGAGTAGCTAGTTCACGACTTGGTGCAGTGATTACTACTTGTACTTCGGCTTTTTCCGCATTGATTTTTTGAAATAAAGGCAATAAAAATGTATGCGTTTTGCCCGAACCAGTTTGTGATTGACCAATGATATTTTTCCCTTTAGCGATCAAAGGAATCAAACGCTCTTGTACCTCAGTTGGTTGAGCAAAACCTTTTTCTGCTAACGCCTCATTTATATATGGTTTAAAATGAAATTGTTCAAAATTACTCATTTAAGTAAGCACCTCTTCTCTTTCTTTTTTACACGACTTTCGCATTATACCACATCCTCAAGCAATTTGCTTGATCCTTTTCAAAGTCGCTCACGATCCGCTAGTTCCCTTTTGATTGAATGGTACTAATCGTATGTGTTTGACTGGCTTTTTCATAGAACAGCACTCTTTTCTTACGAAGGAATGACAAGAAAAGATTCAGCATGAAGATAAACTGTGCAAATGCAACACCCAACACAATAAAAATCCCGCTTACCTGTAATACACCTGTCGTATGGTCAGTGATATGTTGGATCGTCTGACTAAGCCAAGCTAACCCATAAAATAAAAAGTAAAGATACCCATAACGGATAAACAGGGCTTTAAAAGAAAGTCGTTTTCCGTTATCCGAAACCACACGAATGCGTACGATTTTTTTACCTAAAGTGAGACCGTTTGTTACATACGGTATGACCATGAAATAAAGCAAGACTTCTAAAAATACCCACCAACTACTTGAAGTGATATCACCTATTTTCAAAGACAATTGAAGAGTCACAGCAATCAGTACGGATAAAACCGATAAGAAAGCCCAATCAATGAGATAGGCAACTAATCGTCTCGTTAGAGAAACTGTTTTCCCTTTTTCGTATGACACTTCATCCATTCTTGCTCTCGTAGGCAACATGAAGGTAAAGATTGGTGTCATAATGTACCCTAACGTTCCTCCGATCGTATTCGTCAATAAGTCATTGACATCAAATAGCCGATAAGGTCGAGGATAAATAAAATACAACCCACTTAACTGTGTCAATTCAAAAAATAAGGAAAGACAAAAACTTGCAATGATGGTTTTCACAAAAGATAATCGAAAATAATATCTTAAATAGATCCCGAAAGGTAATAAAAGCAAAACATTAAATACCGGTTCTAAAAAAACGCTTTGTCGCATCGCTGGTAAATACGTACTTGGATCAGATAAAACCAAGATGGTATTCTCTCGGAAATGGACCCATGATGCAAATAAATGTAATTCCATTTTAGGTCCGGTCATTTGAGCAACGGCTTCCTTTGAAGGCAACGGTAAAATGATCAAAAAATAAGCACATAACAAATAAAAAACAAACGAATATAAGATAACCGCTCTCGAAAAAATAAACGTTCCATACTTTCGATATTCATAAATGAAAAAAACCGAAGAAATCGCTAATGCCAAAAATGGAAAAACAATAAGTGCAAAGCGAATCGGTTCAATATAACTAGCCATAAACATCCCCCTTTTTCATCTTAACTAACGGTTTCATCTTATCAGTACTCTTGTAAACTATGCAAGTTATGGGGTAATTATTTTTAAATTTATATTAATTGAAGTATCATTAACAAAAGGAGGCGATTAGCGTGCTTAATATTTATTTTGTGTTTGGCGTACCCGCTTTTTTATTGATTCTCTATCTCATTTTTGCGTATATACGTAAAAAAACGACCATCCGCTATCTTGGATTTATCTTGTTAATTATTGCTAGTTTCATGCTCGTGTTTAACTTACAGACATGGCAACAAGCACTACTTGAAATGGAGCAAGCTTCCTCTCGATCTTTATCAGATCAATTAGGTTATCCGATCTACTTGATTTGGATTCCCATTACTGTTGCTGGTTTTCTCGTCTTATTAAACCTTTTTCGTGCTTGGCGCCGACTAAAACAGTTAAGAAAAAAAACAGGATAAAAACGTGCATTCTCTTGTAGCTGGTTGGTAAAGTTAGCATTGCTTAACTTGACACGCTACAACAGAATGCACGTTTAACTATCATTAATATGTTAAACTACAGGATATTTATTTTTCAAATATAAATAAACAGGGATTCCGACTAATGTCAAAGCGATTCCGCTAAATGCTAAAAGTGTTTGTGTCAGTAACGTACTAACCACGATAAAAGCACCACCAAGAATGGCGATTAGCGGAATGATTGGGTATAGCGGAACTTTATAAGGCCTTTCAAGTTTTGGAGCTGTTTTTCTCAATATAATTACACCTACAAATACCATCGTATAAAAAATCCAAATCACAAAAACAAGCATATCCGTCAGCATATCAAATCCACCAACCATCATCATACCGATTGCAATCACTAGTTCCAAAACACCAGCAACCACTGGAATCTTCGTTCGATCGTTCAATTTTCCTAAGTGGTGACTGAAAGGTAACCGTTTTTCTTGGGCCATCACATAGGGCAGGCGCATCCCAGTAAGTGTATAGCCATTGATTGTTCCATAGACTGAAATCAAAATCCCGACAGTTACAAGTTTCCCACCTACGCCACCAAAAATCATGGTAGCCACTTCGCTAGCAGCATTACTGTTGCCACTGATTCCTCCAATCGAAGCTGTTTTTAAAAAGACAGTATTAACGAATAAATAAACAACCATAATCCCGATGATTCCTATAGAAATGGCTTTTGGTAAATCTTTTGCCGGTTTTTTTAATTCTCCTGCAATGTTTCCAACGTGAATCCAACCATCATAAGCAAACATTGTCGCTAACAAGCCCGCACCTAATGCTGAAAACAATGGCAGATCTTTTCCTGATTCTATGGGAAACAGCTGAAACTCTACTCCACCGCTGCGAAATAAGCCAAACAAGACGATGACTGCCAGTGGGATCAATTTACAGATTAAGGTAATGGATTGAAAAGTTCCACCAACTTTTGATCCTAAAAAATTGATCAGCATGATCGTCACAGCGGCTATAATAGCGATGGGGACAATCCATTGCTGTTCTAAGGCAAATAAGTTCACAAATTGTGTCCCAAAGATGATTGATAGTGCCGCTACATTTGCAGGAAAGTAAATCACAACTTGTGCCCAACCTAACAAAAAAGCAGCCGTTTGACCATAGGTTCGTTCGATATATTTGACCATACCACCTGTTTCGGGGATCGCTGCGGCAAGTTCTGCACCAGTTAAACCTGCACAGACGGAGATGATCCCTCCCAAAAACCAAGAAAGCATATGTAAACTAACTGATCCTGTAACTTCCGCGACACTCGCTGCTTTAAAGAATACTCCCGCTCCAATCACTGTTCCCATCACAGTCGATAAAGCAGTAAAAAAGCCCATCGTTCGCTTTAGTTCGACTTTGTTTTTTTCAACCGATACTTGGTTACGTTCCATCGCTTATCCTCCCTTTATCGTAAACTCCCCACCACTCGATCGGAAGTTTACGATAAACTATAGTAATTAGACTGTTGCTGTCAATTTCTCTTGCAACTTGGTCAACATATCTTGAGTCATTTTATCTAGGTCGTAACGTGGTTGAAAGCCCCACTCTTTTTGCGCACAACTAATATCTAATGAATTTGGCCAAGAGTCTGCGATCGATTGTCGCACTGGATCAACTGCATAGTCCATTTCAAAATCAGGAAACACTTTTTTGATTGACGCTTTGATTTCTTCTGGTTCAAAAGACATCGCAGAGATATTGAATGCATTGCGATGAACTAAATTTTTAGGATCAGCATTCATCAACTGAACAATCGCCTCAATGGCATCTGGCATGTACATCATGTCCATAGCTGTACCACGATCAATAAAGCACGTGTATTTTCCTTCTTTGATAGCTGAATAATAAATATCCACTGCATAGTCCGTTGTCCCACCACCAGGTAAAGTTTTATAAGAAATCAATCCTGGGAAGCGTACACCTCGTGTATCTACACCATACTTTGTATAATAGTAGTCACACAAAAGCTCGCCTGCGACTTTTGTCACGCCATACATTGTTGTTGGTCGTTGGAGTGTATCTTGAGGAGTCTCATCTTTTGGTGTATTAGGTCCAAAAGCGCCGATTGAACTTGGCGTGAAGAATTTTAACTTAAATTCTCTTGCGACTTCCAGCGCATTGACTAACCCAACCATATTGAGGTCCCAAGCGAACTTTGGTTTTGCTTCAGCGACAGCTGATAAAAGCGCTGCTAAATGAATCAAAGTATCTACTTGATATTTTTCGACTAACGCTCGCATTTTTTCGTAATCCATGACGTCTAAAATTTCAAATAGTTCACCATCTTCTAGCTTTTCAGGCATACGAATATCCGTTGCGACAACATTTTCATTACCCAAATCTTCCCTTAAACGTAAAACTAATTCCGATCCGATTTGTCCAAGGCAGCCAGTAACTAATACTTTTTTCATACAAACACTCCTTTTTAGTTCATTTTCACTATCTATTAAAAATAAATGCTACCTACATTTCATTGACGAGCAAAATATAAAAAAGGTGATTCTTCGATTTTCACAGAAATACAACCGAAACGCTCTATCCTGTGATCGTCTTTCTCTTAGATTTCAGGCGAGATCGTTTCTACTAAATCAAATGATGCCCATTTCATTTCCGACTTTTTGGTAAATCGCTACAGCATGATCGAGCATTTCTTTGGTATGAGCTGCAGTTGGCATATTACGAACACGACCTGTTCCCAATGGTACGGTTGGATAAACGATTGGTTTCACATATAGTCCATTTTCAATCAACTTTTTAGAAAATTGTTGTGTTAGACTCTCATCGCCAAGTATCACTGGAGTGATTGGTGTTTCCGACACGCCGATGTCATACCCGATTTTTTTCAGTTCTTCTTTGAAATAAATGGCATTTTCCCAAACTTTTTCGACTAATTCTGGATGATCTTGCATCAGTTGAATCGATGCTAGAGCAGCGCCAGCAGCACCTGGTGTAAGTGATGTTGAAAACAAGAAAGGACGTCCTCGTGATTTTAACCAGTCGATCAACGATTTAGATCCTGCGACATAGCCACCAACGACACCGATTGCTTTAGACAATGTACCCATTTGCATGTCAATTTTATGTTGGAGACCAAAATGCTTCACTGTGCCGGCTCCTTTTCCCATCACTCCAGAACCATGGGCATCATCCACATAAGTAATCAACCCGTATTTTTCGGCAATTGGGATCATATCGGGTAAATTAGCTACATCGCCATCCATTGAAAAAACACCGTCTGTGATATACATGATTTTGTTATATTTCCCACTATTTACCGCTTCTTTTGCTTTTTCTTCTAGATCGTTCATATCTTGATGCTTAACACGAACGATTTTGGCACCAGAGAGGCGACATCCATCGATGATCGAAGCATGATTCAATTCATCTGATAAGATCGCATCCTCCTTAGTCATAATGGCTGAAATAGCTCCCATATTACAATTGAAGCCTGATTGAAAAGCAATCGCTGCTTCTGTACCTTTAAATTCTGCAATTTTATTCTCTAATTCTTGATGGATACGTAATGTGCCATTAATTGTTCGGACAGCACCTGCGCCGACACCATAGCGATTCGTTGCGTCGATACACGCTTGTTTCAGCTCCACTCGATCAGCAAACCCCAAATAATTATTCGATGCTAGATTGATCAAATTTTTCCCTGCTACCTCAATGATCGCACCATTTGCACCTTCAAGGATATCAATCGTGTTGTATAGTCCCTTTTCCTTCAATAAAGCCAGTTCCTGTTCTAAATAAGTTGACAATACTTCAGAAGACATGTCTCCACCCCCATTTTTCTAACCTTCAAGGTTGAGGAACGAATATGCAGCCTTTCGTTCCTGTTTATAAGTATACCTTTTCTGATAGCGCTTACACAAATTATGAGAGTTATTTAACTGAGTATTTTCTTACATAACAAAACAATCGGTACTCCACTAACGAAATATTTTTTTACTTATTTTAGTAACTATCGTTATTTTTAAGAGGATCACATCTAGCTAATATCAACCCTTAACTTAATCAACTTTCCAATAAATATTCCATATATTCTGAATTTTCCGCCATTAGTTAGCCTTGTTTTTTGTTATGAAATAAAAAAACGAATATTCTATTTGTATATTAAATTCTTTTAATGTTTGCTTCTCTAGCTATATATTACTTGGTCCAAGGCGCTTACCTGTAGCTATTTTAAGGAGTCTTTCTCCCAACACAAAAAACGTTCCCTATGGTCATCAGTTACTACTCATGACCACAAGAAGAGACTGAGACAAACCTTGCCTCAGTCTCTTCTGGTCTCTCTAAAAACGGATAAACGGCGTTCAAAGAGCTGACCTTCGGCGATAAGTCAAAAAATCTCAAAACATGGGGAGCTGTTTCGAGATTTTCATCCTTAATGCTCCTGCGATTACTCGTCGCAGTTTTTACTTGGTGAGCGCTCAGGTCAAGGCACTCTTTTCACGACCTCTGATTCACGGTGAGACAAAAGTAGCATCTTCGGAAAATTTGCCGAAATTTACCAAAAATTTGAGAAGCACCAAGTAGGTAACAATCAACATCAAAAACGAGTTTTTGTGTTTCTTGTCAATTTTCGGAAATTCCTTCTTATTTCTTGATGCTAAACACTTTTGTCTCAACCTCCTGTTGCCAACCAGCTTTCGGGAGTAAAATCAGGGTCTCCTACTGACCATTCATTGAAGAATTCATCAATAAATTCCCGCATAAAGGCTTCTCGTCGTTTTGCTTCCTTTATACCATATGGGGTGTTCATCCTATCTGGTAATAAGAACAATTTTTCGTAAAAATGATTGATCACAGTAGACCCTTTGCGATAATCTTTTTTATTTTGATAACTGATTGGGTGCCGACTTTCATCAAAAATGGGATGGCCATGTCCACCACCAAAATAAGCCGTACGCAAAATACCAATTGCTCCTAAGGCTTCAAGACGATCTGCATCTTGAACAATTTTTCCTTCAATAGATAATGCCATTCCTTCACCTGACAATCCTTTTGAAAAAGACAGGTTATCAATAATCAAAAAGATTGATTCAATGGTTGCATCTGATAGCTCTAAACGTTGCAAAAATTGATGTAACTCTGCTTTTGCTTTCGTTTCATCGGCTACTACTTTATCATCGATCGTATCATGTAAATAAGCAGAAGCAAGAGTAATCAATGGATCAGCTTGCGGTTCAGTTGCTAAAATTTTCTCTGCTAATTTAACGACTCGTACCGTATGATCAATCCCGTGTCCAGTTTGATCCATTGCTAATTGCTTGAAACTGTAATCAGCAATTTCCTGAAGTTTCTCCATTTATTTTCCTTCTTTCTCGCTACTGAATTCAGCTACTTGATAGACCGAAAAATAGATTTTTTTCATGTAATCGATCAAATACTGCGGATTTAGCGCCTCACCGGTTGCATCCTGAATCAATTGCGTTGGTTTTCTAGATGCACCATATTGATGGATCTTTTCTTTCATCCATTCTTTGATTGGTCGATAATCATCGGATGCTAACACTTCATCGATCGAAAGCTCTTTTTCTAATGCGTGAAGCAGTTGCGCAGCATACATATATCCTAAAGCATAAGATGGGAAGTAACCAAAACTAGCTCCTGACCAGTGGACATCTTGCAAGATTCCTTCTAAATCATTCGCAGGTCGTATTCCTAGATATTCCTCATACTTTTGATTCCAAATAGTTGGTAATTGAGCCACGTCCACGCCCTCATTGAAAATCATTTTCTCAATTTCATAACGAATAATGATATGCAATGGATACGTTAAACTATCTGCTTCAATTCGGATCAAGCTTGCTTGGGTTTGTTTCAGCGAGCGATAAAAGTCAGTAAATGAAATATCATCGAATGTTCCTTCTGCACATTGTTGGAAAAATGGATATTGTTTTTCCCAGAAACTTCGATTGCTACCAATGATGATCTCATTGAACAGTGATTGAGATTCGTGGATTCCCATCGAAGTACCTTGGTAAATCGGAGTATAAGCAAATTTTTCGTCAATATCTTGCTCATACATTCCATGACCAGCTTCATGGATCACGCCAAAGACTGCCATTTTAAAGTCATGTTCATTCCAACGAGTCGTAATACGTGCATCATTATGATTGATCCCGATCATAAAAGGGTGGATTGTGTCATCTAAACGTCCTCTTGAGAAATCATAACCTAACTGTTCAATCACGCCTGTGACAAACCTTTTTTGTTGGGCTTTAGTCATTTTTCGAGAAAGAAAAGAGGTATCTGGTTCATGCCCTTTTTCTGCTAAGTTTTTTCTAATTTCCATGATCCCTTCTTTTACTTGTTGGAAAACACGATCTAAGATTTCAACAGACATCCCTGGTTCATATTGGTTTAGTAACACATCATAATCAGTTGCTTCGTCTTTTTTCCAATAGGGGATCAACTGTTTTGTTAACTCAATATTTTTAGTCAATGCTTCTTGAAAATCCGCAAAATTTTTCGTTTCACGAGATTGCTGCCATTGCACCTGTGCGGTAGAAGTTGCTGCTGTCAATGCAGTCATCAATTCTTCAGGAACTTTATATTCAAGTTCATAGTCTTCTTTGACCTTCTCGAACACGATTTTTCCCGTTTCAGATAATTCATTGGGATGTTCAGAAAAATATTGGATGGCTTCTTTGATCTTAGGTCCAATTTTCTTTGAGAAATAAAGACTATAAAGATAACTATTGACTTCACTACGATCCTCACTCGCTTTTTCTGGCATACCCGTTTGGATATCCCAATCTAAAATGCCCAAGGTTTGTTGCAAGAAATTGATTTCTTTTAGTTCTTTCATCAATTCTTTTTCATTCATCATTTATTCCTCCATCCATCCCATATAATTTTAAATCGTTTTGTCTTTTCTTGGTGGCCGCGTTCCCCAGTATTGGAAGAGATCAGTCCGTAAAGCTCCGTTATACAGTTTACGTTTTTTAGTAGCTTTTTGCCCATAATACTCTTCAAAAGTAAGGTCACTTGTCAAAATGTATTTACTCCATGTCTTTAATGGACGGAAAACATCGCCCATTTCTTCATACAAGCGACGAACCGTTTCTTCTTCACCTAAACGCTCTCCATAAGGCGGATTCGCGACGATTACGCCGTATTCTTTATCCGTTTTGAAATCTTTGACTGCTTGTTGTTTAAACGTGATTGAAGAGCCTAAGCCAATTTCTTCCGCATTCGCTTTAGCAATTTCGATCATCCGCCCATTGATATCAGAACCTGTGATATCGAGTTCAATATCATAGTCTGCTTGCTCTTCTGCCAATGCTCGAACATTTTCCATAACATCTTTACTAAACCAATCCCATGATTCACAAGCAAATTCACGATTAAATCCTGGTGCAATGTTGTGTCCAATCAAGGCAGCTTCGATGCAGATCGTACCAGAACCACACACTGGATCATAAAACGGACGATCTTTTCGCCAATTTGTCAACATCACTAAAGCGGCTGCCATGTTTTCTTTCAACGGTGCGCCACCTTTTTCCAAACGATATCCCCGTTTGAACAAACTAGGACCAGTTGTGTCTAGTGTGATCATGACATGATCTTTTAGTAAAGCGACTTCTAATTGAAAATGTGCGCCTGTCTCCGTTAATGGAACAGATGCCGGACGGTGATAATACTTACGCAATCGTTCAACGATCGCTTTTTTAGTGATCGCCTGACAATCAGGTGTACTATAAAGCTTAGACTTGATTGATTTTCCTGCAACCGGAAATTCAGCATCTAAAGGCAGAAAGTCTTCCCAAGGTAATGCTTTGACTTTCTCGAATAGTTCATCAAAGGTAAACGCATCAAATTCCCCAACAACGATCTTTACCCGGTCAGCTGTTCGTAACCATAAATTTGCTGTAGCGATCGTTTCCATCGTTCCTTTGAAACGTGCCCGTCCATTTTCAACTTGACAATCAATGCCTAAGTCACGTAGTTCTTTTCCAACAAGGGCTTCTAACCCACTTGCAGCCGTTGCCACAAGATTAAATTCTCTAGTCGTATCCATACTTATCTCCTTATAAGAAAAGCTGAACGTGGTCGTCCAGCTTTTTGTAAAATCAAACCGAAAAATGAATCAGTATTTTTTTCATACTTGTCTCTAAATTGCCATTCTTCACTCGTTCATTTTTGTGTTCCTGAACAAACAAGCCATTTATTGAATGGTATAAATCAGTGGTGACACTCTAATGTTAAAAAAAACCTTCACAACATGGTTGGAAGGTATTCCCTGTTATATTGCGGTTTTCTGTAAGCCATGTTCTGTACACTACTTTTCCAGGGAGAAAAAGCAATGTGGTAACCATCTATCTGCAGTTAACCTGCCTTTTTGTCTCGTTCTTAATTCCCAACAAAAAGCGCCCCTACCATTGTTTGGGTTGCTCGCTCGAGGGGTTTACCGCGTTCCACCGAATAAGTTTCCCTATTCGCTTCGTCACTGTGGCACTTTCAAGGATACTTAAGCATAGTTAAAAACCTTAGCTTGTTTTCCTGCCGTTACTCTAATAGAGTACCTTAGCTTATTGTTTCGCTAAGCACGAACACTACAGGCATCACAGCCTGTGCGAGCATGGACTTTCCTCAGCCTGATCATGTCAGACCGCGATTACCCAAAAACCGCAATGTATCATCAATCTTAGAATTGACGTGTCTTTTCGTTATCATCGTCACTTGCATTTGTGTAGTTGTTTGGGTTAGGTTGGGAAACATTCACTGTTGATGATTGTTGATCCAATTTTTTTCCAAATACTTCACGTTCAAGATTTGACAAACGTTTCAAGATATCGAAATTTGTGACTGCTGCACTTTTCGGTGTTTCAACTTGTTGAACACGCGTTTGTGCTGCTCCTTGTGTTTTTGATAATTGTGCTACTTTGGCACTTAATTTATCATTTTCTTCTTGTAAAGCAAGGAGTTTTTTGCTGTAAGTTTCATAATCTTTGATGATATTGTCTAAGAATTCATCCACTTCGATGGGATCATAGCCACGCATCTTTGTTTTGAATTCTTGTTGTAAAATGTCTTTAGGACTATAAACCAATTCCGCCATATTTACACCTCTAGTTTTCATTTACATAATAACAGTTTCTACCTATATCATTGTATCGGAAATAACTTGATAAATCAAACACTATCTGAATTATTCACTGAAATTTTGTAAATCATCCATACTGACTAGCCGAATTTCATAAGAATGATCCTGTTGATAGGTTTGCGCCTCTTTCAGAAAATACTGGGTTTTCCCTGGAAACTCAGGATCATAAATCAGTAGACAGCCATCGGTATGGTCAAGTAAAAAACGCGTGTGGTTTCTTAATTGGCTAGGCGACTGATAGGCTTGATGGCTAACTGCTTCAACGTAGTCTGCTAACTGTTCTGCCATTCTTAACTTTTCTTGATTATTCTCATTCCAATTATTTCCAAACTCTTTGAATGGATAGATGATCCCCAACTTTAACTCAGGGTATTCCTGCTTTAATTCAGCAACTACTTCCGTGACCCATGTTTCTATACCCAAGTTTCCACTAGTAAGAACCCATTCAAGTCCTTCTTCGACTAATTGCTGTATCTCTTTTTTTAAGACTTTTTTAATAACCGTTATTTTAGGGTCATTTTCCTTAAAAACCCCAAGTTCAAAACTTCGATAACCGGAAATATACATCACTTTTAATCGGTCCATTTGAGTTTCCTTTTCTTTCTTGATTCTTTTTTGCTATAATGTTGGCTAGGAGTGTGATTAAAATGGTTTTACGCTATCCAAACGGCCAACCCTATCATAAGAATGCCTCTTTAAAGGAAAAAGTTCAAGAAAAAAGAGAATCAGCCATTGAATTTGGCAATCGAGGGATGCGTTTTGAAGAAGCAATTAACGAAAGTAACCAGTATTACTTAGCGCACCAAGTAGCTGTTATCCATAAAAAACCAACCCCCATTCAAATTGTTAAAGTAGATTATCCTCGACGTAGCGCCGCTGTTATTAAGGAAGCTTATTTCTCACAGGCCTCCACAACAGATTATAACGGTGTATATCGAGGTTTCTATTTGGATTTTGAAGCGAAAGAAACAAAGAATAAGACATCTTTTCCCTTCAAAAATTTCCATGCGCATCAAATTGACCATATGGAAGCTTGTCTAAAGCAACAAGGAATTTGCTTTGTCCTATTATGGTTTTCTACGTTGAAGCGTTGCTTTTATTTAGATAGTACTTATCTGATCGATTATTGGCATGCGCAAAATGATCAGGGGAAAAAGTCGCTTCCGCTTTCATTGATCGAAAAAATAGGGATCGAGATCCAAACAGGTTTTTCGCCACGTATCCCTTATCTAAAAGCGGTAGATCAATACTTATCAACATTAACTATCGAAGGAGATCGCAAGAATGGCAAATGAGCAAACAAGAACTTCCAGACGAAACAGTCCCTCTTCTTCTAAAAAGACGAGTCAAACAAGAAATAAAACTTCTGGCAAAGGTTCCGGGCATAAGAAGCGTGGGCTTTTCATCCGTATCATCTTGATTTTATTTTCTTTGATTTGTATCGCTTTCCTAGCCGGTGTCGGATTATTTTGGTTTTATGCAAAAGATGCTCCAAAATTAACGGACACTGCATTAGATGCGACTGTTTCTTCTAAACTTTACACACAAAATGGCGAATTATTTGAAGATTTAGGAGCAGAAAAAAGAGAAAAGATTACCGCAAACGAATTGCCGAAAACGTTAGAAAACGCCATCGTTTCTGTTGAAGATCGTCGTTTCTATAAACATATCGGGATCGACCCAGTTCGGATCGTCGGCTCTGCACTTTCTAACTTTACTTCTGGCGGACTTCAAGGTGGTAGTACATTGACCCAACAATTGATTAAGCTCTCCTACTTCTCTACCAACGCTTCAGATCAAACCTTGAAACGAAAAGCACAAGAAGCTTGGTTAGCTGTAAAATTAGAACAACAAAAATCAAAACAAGAAATATTGACTTACTATGTGAACAAAGTCTATATGTCCAACGGATTATACGGAATGGAAACGGCAGCAGAAAATTATTTTGGTAAAAGATTACCAGAACTTTCATTACCACAGACTGCTTTGTTAGCTGGAATGCCACAAGCGCCTTCTGCCTATGACCCATACCAATATCCAGAACAAGCCAAAAAACGGCGAGATACTGTTTTATATACCATGTTACAAAACAAGAAAATCTCTCAATCAGAATATGATGCTGCAGTGAATACACCAATCGATGATGGTCTTCAAGAGATGAAAAAAGAAGATGATAATTCAAAAATCGTTGATAATTATGTCAAAGAAGTCATCAATGAAGTTCAAGAAAAAACGGATAAAAATGTATTTACTGATGGATTGGATATCTATACTAACTTAGATCTAGACGCACAAAAACATCTTTATGATATTGTCAACACTGATGACTATGTCAACTATCCTGATGATGAAATGCAAGTTGCTTCTACGTTGATCGATGTCAATACTGGTCAAGTAAAAGCGCAAATTGGCGGTCGCCATATTGCAGAAGATGTCACACTAGGTATGAACTTAGCTGTTAATACTTCTCGTGACTTCGGTTCGACGATGAAACCAGTCACAGATTATGGCCCAGCTTTTGAATATCTAAAATACTCTACAGGAAAAACGATCAGTGATGCTCCTTATAACTATGAAGGAACCTCAACACCAGTAGGCAACTGGGATAACCGCTTTATGGGGACGATCACCTTAAGACAAGCCTTGTATCTTTCCAGGAACGTTCCAGCTGTCAAATTGTTTAATGAAGTCGGCGCAGATAAAGTCAGCACCTTTTTAAAAGATCTTGGAATCGAATATAGTACGATCCATCAATCAAATGCGATTTCAAGTAACACAGAAAAACAAGACGGCACAAAATATGGCGCTTCTTCCTTAAAAATGGCGGCTGCCTATGCTGCTTTCGCTAACGGAGGAACGTATTATAAACCACAATATGTCAATAAGATCGTCTTCCAAGACGGCACAGAAGAAACGTTCGATCCCGATGGTAATACAGCTATGTCTCCAGAAACAGCCTATATGGTCACAGATATTTTAAAAGATACATTAACAAAAGGAACTGGGACGAATGCGTTGATTCCTGGATTATACCAAGCTGGGAAAACCGGGACTTCCAACTATACGGATGATGAGTACGCAAAATTAGGAACTTCTAGCGGTGTGTATCCTGATATTTTATTTGCTGGTTATACACCAAACTACGCCATCTCAGTATGGACCGGTTATAACAACAAAATGACACCTGTCACCTCCGCTTCGTCTCATGTTGCTTCTGATGTTTATCGAGAATTAATGAAATATGTATCATCCAGCGTCACAAATAGCGATTGGCAAATGCCTAGCGGACTGGTAAGATCTGGCGGTGAATTATACTTTACCGATCAACTCAAGAAAACACCAAGTACGACGATCCCTTCAACAACGGTGCCATCTTCATCAGTGACACTGGTACCTGAAAGTTCGACACCGGTATCTTCTTCGTCGGAATCGACAGAAACTTCAACAACTGAGTCATCTGCCGAATCTTCGACATCGGTAGATAGTTCAAGTGAAAAAAATGATTCAAGTAGTTCAGCTGAAACGCCAGAAAATAGCAGCAGTAGTCAAAGCTCTTCATCTTCGGCAACTCCTGAGTCATCCACGACACCACCAGCGCAAACACCTCCGGAGAACAATGCACAGTCCGGACAGTCCTCTAGTCGTTCAACGTCTTCTGGCACATAACAAAAAAGGAAGTTGAGAAAAACCTCAACTTCCTTTTTTTATCTTTTATTTTACGTTCAATGTTTTTTCTTTCATTCTGTTTTTTCCATCTTGACACATGTCTAACAAGGGGCAAACTTCACACCGTGGACTTCTTGCCGTGCAATGATAACGACCAAAAAATATTAAAGTGTGGTGAGTCTTGACCCATAATTCTTTTGGTACTTTGCGCATCAGCGTTTCTTCTACTTCCAACACCGAGGCATTCAACTTACAAATCCTTAAACGTTTTGTTACTCTCTCGACATGAGTATCCACAGCAATTGCTGGTATACCAAAAGCATCACCTAAAACGACATTCGCTGTCTTTCGTCCAACTCCTGGAAGAGAAATCAATTCTTCTCTAGTTTGAGGAACTTGACCTGAAAAGCGATCCATCAATTGTTGGGCACATGCTTTGATATTTTTTGCTTTATTGCGGTAAAGACCAATCGTTTTGATCTTAGGGATAATGTCATCAATCGGAGCCGCAGCCAACTTTTCAGGAGTTGGAAAAGCTTCAAAAAGAGCTGGGGTCGCTTTATTAACTGAGACATCGGTTGCTTGAGCACTGAGTATGACAGCAATCAACAGTTCATAAGGGTTTCGATGTTTTAATTCACCATGTGCTTCTGGGAACATGTCGTACATTTTTGTCAAGGCTTCCATTGTTTTTTGTTTACTTAACATATTATTCCTCCAGCCAATTTTTCAACGTAACTTTTGGCAAGGCTTCTGGTTGTGCGTTAGTGGTTTCCACTTCTTTTTGTAACATTTGTTGTTTTCGTCTTTTTTGATCTTCTTCTACTTGTTGCTTCGTCTTTAAATTTTTACGTTCCCAAGACAACAAGATTCGATCCACATAGTTAAAACTATACGCTTGATTCAAAACAGCCTCACGTAAAGCAAGTTTCAGAATTTCCGGTTGATAATGATCTTCTTCTAACCATTGACCGATCCGTTGAAATTCGATGGCTGACAATGGGCGACCAAATTCCTGTTCAAATAACTGATAAACAGACTGCACCATTTTTTCTTGACTTAAATCAGCTTGTTTTTGATTTTGACTTTCCAAAAAATTCCCTAAAATTTCATATATAGGATATAGATTGTAACGATCAGCTTGCTTACCATCAATTGTTGCTGTTTCAATTTTAATAAACCCATTACTGATCAAGTGATTTAAAATTTGATAGATACGCTCTTGTTTGACACCCATATCCAACGCAATCGAGTGTAAATCTGGGAAAAAGTCTCCTTCGAGTTGCGCCCTTTGCAATTGCAAAATAAATAAAAACTCTTCTGCTTGTAATCCGATACGATGATAATTTTTTAACAACAAGTTCGATATCGTTGTTTGTCCTGCTTTTAAGTAATTTTCTAAGTTCAACATGATTTTTCCCTCACTTCAAATCCAGTATACGGAAAAAGCTTGTTCGAGGCAAGGTAGCTTTCCTTTACTTCTATATGTTTTTTATTTTTTGTTTCACTTTTTCACTTTTCGGAATAAATATAATATTCGCTCTATCAAAGAGCATCTGCCGTCGCAAAAAAAGCCAGGTCTCCCAATCATCAGTCGATTGAAAAACCTGAACTTTTTTTAAATGATTAGAGAACTGCTTATTTATCTTCTTCCGTTTGCAAGACGTAAGGTTCTCCTTCATAAGTATACTCCGTATTGATTGTTCCGTCGTTTTCATCTGAATAAACGCGACGACTGAATGGGAAACGATGAGAATTGCCATCTTTTGCTACTTCCCCACTCATTAGATAGTAATCCTCTTGTGTTTCATTCAATTGGTTGATTACTTGATCTGCTAATTGATCGACATTGATCGTTTCATCTTTTGCTTCTTTTTTATAATCATCCAGAAATGCTGCTTGTTGTACAAAATATTCTTTTTCCATTATTTGATTGCTCCTTCGTTATCGTTTGACATGATTTTCATCATCCTATATTTATTTTGTCAGAAAACGAATTGAAAGACAACTTATAGCTTTTATGTCTAAGAATTAAAAGAATACTTTATCTCAAAATAATATTAAATTTTGTCTACTTTGTTATCTATGTGCTTATTTAGACCTAAATTTTTTCAAACTACTTCCTCACTTATCCCCTTACAAACCTAGGCATATTAAAAAGACGCTATTTTTTAAATATAGAAAACAGTAATTTTTCAAATTATTTCATTCAATTGATAGACTTGACTATCTATATACTTTCACTTGGATTTGACATCCATTTTACTGTAATAATCAATACAATCGTTTTTTTTGTTATTGCTGACGCTTAGATTTTTATCATCTGATGTCAGTTGTTTTCTTGTATGTAATTCATTTTTCACACTAGCATTTATACTAGCATTTCTTGTTAAATGATGAAGATTCTTACGGATATTTTCTTCATCAAGTATTCCTTTTAAAATCTCCCCCAAGTTTGGTAATTGCCTTTTTGACGAGGTGAACACCTTAAAATTATCAAACGATTGACTTTTTTTGAAAGTAAGCGGCGAACTTGAGTCGTTGATTATACTATTGGTAAAACTTGCTGTAAATTCTCCCTGAGAGTATTCCAAAAAATAATAGGGGTTTTCAGCAATTCTTTTTTCTCGTTGTTCTTTAAGCTCTAAATAAACGTTATATAGATGAGTCAACGCACTGACTTGTTTTTTATTAAATCTCGCTTCTTTTATAAAAGCTTCAAGTAACATCTTACGATTATCTCTGGTATTTCCTACCTTTGGCTTAATTGTTCTACTTTTTAATTCTACTGGTAGTTTTTTTAACCCAGTAGCTATTG
The DNA here is from genome assembly GCF_051714985.1 of Enterococcus sp. AZ078. Classification (NCBI taxonomy): domain Bacteria; kingdom Bacillati; phylum Bacillota; class Bacilli; order Lactobacillales; family Enterococcaceae; genus Enterococcus; species Enterococcus sp. AZ078. The sequence continues at coordinate 1,399,647 of NZ_JBIOSW010000001.1, read as the reverse complement.
TCTCTTGAAAAATAGATTTCTGACTGTTGTAGAGAACGACTCTAAAAGTCCCAAAAAGTTCTTTAACCGTACAATTTGCCATTCCATTATATCCCCTCATACTAAGGTTGAGGTATGTAGGGTCTATTTTTTCTTCGCCTAATTGCTGAATAACTTTTGCTGTATTGCAACGACTATCTTTGTGATGTTCAAATTTTGTCTGGAAAATGATTTTACTTAAAGTACTTAATTTTTCTGGAAGAATCGTTGTGAATACACCTGATGGACGATCACTGTTCGTATCTTCCAATTTATCAATCATCGCTACTAAATAATGTCCTTCTTTTCTATAAAGGATTAATCCAAATACATGATCCTGAATTTTTTTAGTGATATATGCTGGAAAAATTATAAAATCTGTTGGATCATCTTTTTTCATGTTTTCCATCATTTGCTGTAACTCTTTGGGATTTTTCATTTCATAAAATTTAATCGTTCTTTTCAAGGAATCAATGATTGCTGGTTTTTTCTCTCGGTCAATCAATGCTTCCTGTTCATCATTTTCAAGCATTTTAATAAAAGTTGAGAATAACAATTGATAATTTTTTTTTCCTTCTTCACCGACTGCTTTAAAATCTCCTGCATCAGCCAACCCATAAGCTAGTGCCAACAACATATAAGATCGTTCAAACAAGTTCATAACATCACTCCTGATTAGAATAGTTGAATTTTATCATATAAAAAAGAAACAAAAGAATCTTTTTTTCTTATCTTTAGAAAAAAAGATTCTTTTGTTTCGATAATACCAGTTGATACCTTTACGTTAAAAAAAGAGTCCAAGACGAAAAGTCGTCTTAGACTCGTTGATAGCTATAAAGCGAATAAACAATGTTCAACCATTCGCTGATTGCTTATTGAGCAGTTTCGATCTCGCCCAATGCAGCTTGTGCCAATAGGTTCAAGTAGTTCCATGGACGGTCAAAATGAGGTTGGAAGAAGAAATCAGATAGCGCTAGATCTTCAACGGTCATTTTATTTTGAACAGCCAGTGACATCGTATTTGCTGATTGAGTGATATCATATTTCGACATGAATTGGGCACCGACAATGCGGTTTGTCCCTTTTTCATAAACCAATTCCATCATCACTTTTTCATTTGTCGGCATGAATTCTGGACGATAATTGTCTTCAAAGACCGTTGCTTGGACTTCTAAATTATTCATAGGTGCGCTCTCTTTTGTCACCCCTGTTGAACCAATCGTCCAACCAAATAGGTAAAGTCCAGACGTCCCTTGCGTTCCACGATACGCCATTTTATGTTCAGTCAAGTTATTTCCTACCAACAATCCTTGACGAACTGCGTTAGTTGCCAAAGGAATATAATTTTGGGTACCACTTGGGTTATAACTTACTACAGCAGAATCCCCTGCAGCAAAGATATCTGGATCACTTGTTTGCATGTATTCATTAACTTTGATGGCTCCATTAGGTAACGTATCAACTTTTCCATCAACTAATGTCGTATTTGGTCTAAAACCAACACATAAGATGACCATGTCCGCGTCAAAAGTTTCTTTAGCAGTTGCTACTTGTTTCACTTTACCCTCTTCATCCGCAATAAACTCAGAAACATTTTCACCTAATGCTAGAGTAACTCCACGGTCGACAAGTTCTTTTTCTAATACATCTGTGAATGGTTTATCAAGATATTTATTTAAAATACGATCTAAACCATCAATCAATGTAACTTGTTTACCAGATTCAACAAAAGCTTCGACTAATTCGATACCGATATAACCGCCACCTACGATGACCACCCGTTTGGCATCTTCTGCTTGTGCAATAATTTCATTTGCTTGGTTATAGTTTTTACATAACAAAATATTTTTTGATTCAATTCCTTTGATTGGCGGAATGATTGGCCAAGAGCCAGTAGTCATTACCAATTTATCATAAGAAACTGTTTCAACTTCACCAGTTTTTAGATCTTTGGCTGTCACAGTTTTCTTTTCAGTATCCACGTCAGTTACATCATGTTCCATTTTTACAGTTGCACCTAAAGAATGTAGTTCTTCAGGATTAGAATAGAATAAACCGGCTGGGTCTTTTACTACACCACCCACGTATAATGCGATCCCACATGATAAAAAGGAAATATTATCATTTCGCTCGTACACAGTAACATCCGCTTCTGGGTGATTTTTTAAGATACTTTTAACAGCTGCTGTACCCGCATGCGTGCAGCCAATTACTACAACTTTCATATGTGAATCCCTCCGATTAACGATTTGTCCTTCGACAAGTTTAAATATAGCAAAAATAAAACGGATACAACAGTTTAATGCTTGTGAATTCACAAATTCAACCTTGTTGTTTTCTGTTCATTCTCCTGCGCAATTGCTGATTACTCCACGATTTACTTGTGAAAACAAAAACATATACTATAACCTTTGTGAAAGAAAGAGAAAAAAATAAAAAAAAGTCAGTGATTTGTTTATCAAACTGACTAATTTTTTATTTTTTCATATTTTTATCAATACTTTCAGCAAACTAAATCGCTTGTTCTTTTTGACACTCAGGACAGCGACCATATAATTCCAAACGATGCTCATTGATCTCAAAGTTCGTCAATCGACCAGCTGCCATTTCGATATCCGCTAAATCAGGATAATGAAAATCGACGATCTTTCCACAATTTTCGCATATCACATGATAGTGACGTTTTGAACTAAAATCGAATCGACTAGATGAATCCCCAAATTTCATCTCTTGTACAAAGCCAATTGAAGTAAACAATCTTAAATTGTTATAAACTGTTGCCACACTCATATTCGGAAAACGATCTTCCAGAGCACGATAAATTTCGTCAGCAGTCGGATGTGAATGATGTTCAATCAGATACTCTAAAACTGCATACCTCTGAGGTGTGATCCGTATATTTTCCTTTTTCAATTTTTCGATTGTTTCTTCAACTAATAGTTTATTCTCCATTTTTAACACCCCGCGTTGTTATTCTCGTCCTATCATACTATTTTTACTTTTTAAAATCTACTTTTCATGAAAAGAAATTTCAAATTAATCATAATATTGCGAAAAAAGACGCAATTAAGGAAAAAATCTCCTTAATTACGTCTAAATGTTGTGGTAAGAATTCTTTACATTTCTTGATAAAGAGCTGTTGACAAATAACGTTCTCCGTTATCTGGGACAACCGCTAAGACTTTTTTCCCTTTACCTAACACTTTCGCTTCTGCCAAAGCAGCAGCAATCGCTGCGCCTGATGAAATGCCTACTAAGATTCCTTCTTTTTTTCCAACTTCTCTAGCAGTGGCTAACGCTTGATCCCCTGTTACAGAAACTACCCGATCATAGACGCTCGTATCCAAAGTATCTGGCACAAACCCTGTCCCAATTCCTTGAATTTTATGTGGTCCTGCTTCTTTCCCTTCTAAAATCGCTGATTCGGCTGGTTCAACTCCAATGATTTCAATTGCTGGATAGACTCGCTTCAACTCTTTACCAGCACCAGAAATCGTTCCTCCAGTGCCAATCCCTGCTACAAAAGCATCTAACCCATTCACACCAAACGCCTCTTGAATCTCATGTCCAGTTGTTTTCTCATGGATAGAAGGATTGGCTGGATTTTCAAACTGAAGCGGCAAGAAGTAGTCATTTTCCGCTGCTAAACGTTTCGCTTCTTTGATTGAGCCACTGATTCCATCCTTACCTGGCGTGAGCAGTAATTCAGCACCATAACCTTTCATCAATAAGCGTCGTTCGATACTCATCGTTTCTGGCATCACGATGATCACTTTATACCCTTTAGCTACCCCAACCATGGCTAATCCGATCCCTGTATTTCCTGAAGTCGGTTCGATGATTGTGTCTCCTGGCTTAAGAAGGCCATCCCGTTCTGCTTTTTCAATCATACTTAATGCAATCCGGTCTTTTACGCTGCCACCAGGATTAAAAAATTCCAATTTCACATAAACTTCCGCTGAATCTTCTGGAACCAAATGATTAAGCTTAACGATCGGTGTCTGACCAATCAATTCTGTAATCGAATGATAAATTTGTGTCATTTTAAGTTCCTCCTTAATATTTTCTTCTATTCAATGATAATACAACTAAGAAACTTCTGGCGAATAATTCGCCTTTTCAACGTAAAAAAACAGGAAAGCTGCGAAGAGCCTTTCCCGTTTTTATCTCTTAATTTAACTAAACGTTTATTTCTTGTCCGACTAATAAGGAATAGTTAGACATCGTCATCCCATTTTTAGCCATTAAGTCATCAACTGACAAACCAAATTTCTGTGCGATATCCCACAAAGTATCACCTGAAACCACTTTATAGGTCTGGCTACCACTTGTTGAAGAGGTAGTTGACGTAGTAGTCGTTGTGGTAGTACTTGTCGTCGTTGTGGTACCAGAAGAAGGCGTATCAAATCGGGTTAAATTATACGTATTAATCAATGAGTTCAATTTTGCTCCGTAACCCGGATCTGTTGCATAACGACCAGTTAGATATGCTGTTGCATCGTAAAAACTCGTGGTATTACTTTTCCAGACACCAGCATAATGATAGTCTCCAGTTGAAAAACTAGTTGAACGCAAAACGTTGGCATGATCTTGCAGAGATTCCCAATAAGAAGAATATTTACGGAAAGGTTCATTCATCGTGACCCATTGTCCATTAAGATATTCCTTTGTAGCCATATAAACGACTTGACCACTATAACTTCCTTTAACTCCGAATAAATTATAGTTTGGCGCACTTGCCAGGCTAGATGTGCCATAAGCACTTTCTAATAAAGCTTGGGCAATCATGACCGATGCATATAAATCATTGTTTGCAGCCACTTCAGAAGCTGCCCAACCGATTTGATTGATGAAAGCTTGTGGATCTGCAGTCGTTTGTGTGACCTGCTCATCTGCTCGTACATTTTGCGGTGCTGCTGTAACCATCATTGGCCCCACTAAAAGAGTTGTCCCCATCAAAGGAGCAATCGCTTTTTTATTGATCACCATGGTTCTTTTATTCTTTTGGTGTCGGGCACTGCGGGTTTTCAGCTCTTGCATTCGAATTCCTCCTCAAAAAAATAAAAAACTCTTGATAAAGTTTCCATCTTTAAACAATCTTAATTAATTAAATTATACTTTTAATTTATGGGAAACTCAAATCAATCTTTACTATTTTTCTTTTTGTAACACGAACGTAATGTTAAAGAAACATTAAGTAATATTAAACACGAATCATTATTCTAATTTTCTACTACAAAAAAAGAACATCTGAAAATAGTCTCCTTTTTCAGATGTTCTTAAACGTTTGTCGTAAAACTTCTTTAACTCATTTTATAATTGGTTGAAAGTTGCTACAACATTTTCCACAGTGAAACCAAATTCTTCAAGAATTTTATTTCCTGGAGCAGAAGCACCAAAATGATCGATCGTGATAGTTGTTCCTTCTGTCCCAACATAGCGTTCCCAACCAAATGAAGCTGCTGCTTCAATAGCTACTCGTTTTGTTACGGCTTTTGGTAAGACGCTTTCTTTGTATTCTGCAGATTGTTTTTCAAATAAATCGAAACTTGGCATTGAAACGACTGAAACATCTTTTCCAGCTGCTGCCAATTCTTTTTGTGCTTTGACTGCTAGATCCACTTCAGAACCAGTCGCGATCAAGATACCTTCTGGTGTTTCTCCTTGAGCTGGTGATAGTACATAAGCTCCTTTTTTCACCATTTCGTCTGCCACTTCTTTCGTTGATGGCAGAACTGGAAGATTTTGACGACTTAAAACCAAGATCGTTGGTGTATCAGTCGATTCCATTGCTACTTTCCAAGCAGCGCGTGTTTCATTCCCATCGGCTGGACGAATCACGTGAACACCTGGCATACATCTTACAGACGCTAATTGTTCGATTGGCTCATGTGTTGGTCCATCTTCACCAACCGCCACTGAATCATGTGTCAACACGTAGATGACCGGTGTATTTTGAATAGCTGCTAAACGGACTGCTGGACGTAAGTAATCAACGAAAACAAAGAATGTGCCGCCATAGATACGAGTTCCGCCATGAAGCTGGATACCGTTCATCGCAGCTGCCATCGCAAACTCACGAACGCCAAACCAAATATTACGACCTTCATAATGTTCTGGAGTAAAGTCTTTGTCCGCAGTGACCATCGTATTATTCGAACCTGATAAGTCCGCTGATCCGCCCCAGAAACTTGGGATTGCTTTTGATAACTCTTGAATCACTTCTTTGCTTGAAACCCGGCTAGCTTGACTTTCGCCTACTTCATAAGAAGGTAATTCAGCATCCCAGTCAGCTGGAAGTTTTCCAGCAAACGCATCTTCAAATTGTTGAGCTAATTCTGGATAAGCATGTTTATAGTTTTCAAACATTTCTTTCCATTCATTTTCAGCTTTTTGCCCTTCTTCAACCATTGTTTGGTGGAATCTTTCAGCTACTTCTTCTGGAACTGTGAAATCAGGATACTCCCAACCATACACTCCTTTAGCCATTTTAATTCCATCATCGCCAATTGGTGCCCCATGGACAGCAGAAGTTCCTTCTTTAGGAGCTCCGTAGCCGATCACTGTTTTGACTTCGATCAATGTTGGTTTTTCAGTTTCAGCTTTTGCTTCTTCGATCGCTTGATTGATGGCTTCTAAATCATTCCCATCTTTAACCAAAATATGTTGCCAGCCATAAGCTTCATAACGAGCTCCTACATTTTCAGTGAAAGCTTTTGAAGTAGGACCATCTAATGAAATATCATTTGAATCATACAATACGATCAATTTACCTAATTTCATGTGAGCAGCCATTGAACTTGCTTCTTGCGAAACGCCTTCCATCAAGTCGCCGTCGCCACAAAGAGAATAAGTATAGTGATCTACCACTTTGAAGTTTTCTCTGTTATAGGTTGCTGCCAAGTGAGCTTCTGCCATTGCCATACCTACAGCCATAGCGATTCCTTGTCCTAACGGTCCAGTTGTTGCTTCTACTCCGTCAGTATGATTGACCTCTGGATGTCCAGGTGTTTTTGAATCCCATTGACGGAATTGTTTTAAGTCATCGATTGTGACTTGATAACCTGATAAATGTAGTAAGCTGTATAACATTGCCGAACCATGTCCTGCGGATAAGACAAAACGGTCACGGTCAACCCAATTTTTTGAAGTCGTTGGGTTCACTTTCAAATGTTTCGTCCAGAGTGCATATGCCATTGGGGCTGCCCCCATTGGTAACCCTGGGTGACCAGAATTTGCCTTTTGAACTGCTTCAATGCTTAATGTACGGATCGTGTTAACGCCAAGTTGGTCGATTTTGTCGAACAAAATAACCCCTCCTATTAATTTAGGTTTTTTTTACCTTTATTTCTTACTTACTAATTTTATTAGATACGTCTAGAAAAAGCAATGTTTTTTAGTAATTATTACTGAAACTTATTTCCTCGACGATGTAAGCCTTTTTCACGTTGGATTTCTTTCAATTTTTCTGGAGTGACATCGTTACCTTCTGGATCAACGATTTTCATCCCTTCGATATGGTGTCGCATCCCAGAACGAAAAGCAGACAGATACTCTTCTCTTAACGCCAATTGTTCTTTTTCTTCGTCAGCTGTTAAGCCTTCTGTTTTCTTTTTTTGGGCCAGTTCGTTGATGCGGGTAATTTTTTCCGGTGATAACATAGCAAGTCCTCCTTTTTACTCTACTTCATATTATATAAAAATCACGAAAAAAACAACTAGTATAAAATATTTTAAATACGAACATTTGTTTGAAAGAAGTAGTTTTATGTGGTACTATTTAATTATTAATTGAAAGAAGGTGTACTCTGTGGCCCGACAAACCGAAACCAGACAAATCGAAGTCTTACGATATATCCACGAGCAAGTTTCCCAAAAAGGCTACCCACCAACTGTTCGTGAGATCGGAGAAGCGGTTCAGCTTTCTTCTACCTCCACAGTTCACGGTCATCTTGCACGATTGGAAAAAAAAGGATTTATTCAACGTGACCCTACGAAACCACGTGCAATCGAATTAACAAAACAAGGATTAGCCAAAATAGGGGTAAAACCTTCCACGATTCCAGTGCTTGGTGTGGTCACTGCAGGTGAACCGATTTTAGCAGTTGAAGATGCGTCCGATTTCTTTCCGATCCCTCCTAACCTTTCTTCTGAAGATGGAAGCTTGTTCATGTTGACGATCCGCGGAGAAAGTATGATCAATGCAGGAATTTTAGACGGAGATAATGTAATTGTCCGTAAACAAGAAACTGCCCAAAACGGGGATATCGTGATTGCAATGACTGCCGAAGATGAAGCGACTTGTAAACGATTCTATAAAGAAAAAAATCATTTTCGTTTACAACCGGAAAACGATCTTCTTGAACCGATCATTTTAGATCAAGTCTCTATTTTAGGTCGAGTCGTTGGGCTCTACCGCAGTCATATCTATTAAAGACGATTCTTTTGACTAGACTTAAGTGAAGGTCTTACTCGCATACTCATTTATTTGCAGTAACTGCTATATCTATCAATAAAGACTGAAAAACCCGGGGCAACGTGTCTCGGGTTCTTTAATGGGCATTAAGATGGATAAACGATGATTAAGTGTCCATAAACGGCCTGAGTTTTTTCTCTTGTGCTTTCCTCACTCCTTAAATAAAATGCACCGATCTCCTACTTTTTTATCGATCTTTGTCGTATTTCCATTTCGATTTTTTTCATTTGGTACCACTACAATCGTCATTTACCTATCATGATCTGTGGCATGATTTAGATCAAATACCGCTAACTGCTTTGAATACGGTGAATAAGCAAATGACCTGTGCTGGTTTAAAAAAATTCTGAGTATTACACACATAGATTTCGATCTTTTTTGTTCTTCCCTCTTTACAAAACGAACAAAAGTTCGTATACTAATTATACGAACTTTTGTTCGCATAAAATAATGAGGTGAGAAATCATGAAATCAATGAGACGTCTTGGCTTAGTATTAATGGTATTATTTTTAGGCATTATTATTGGTAATTTTGGTATGCGTACAGCATTGTTGATCTTTGTTCCGTTGTTTGCTTTATGGTTTATGTTGTGGGATGAAAAGAAATACCGTCAGTCTGAACGGCGTCGGATTCATGATGACACGTTTTATCCAGACTCCTATTATCGATCGAGACACTCTTGATCTTGACCCATAAAGAATCCTGAATAACGAAATAAAAAAAACACATATGTAAGAGTCAGAAAACGGCTCATGCACAAAAAAGTAGTCGATTGTTCCCCCCCATCAAAAAACAATTGACTACTTTTACAAATACACCTGCACAAACAAAAAATAGTGAGCAAGCGTACTTGGGATTGCTTCACAAAAAAGAGAGTGGGACAATTAGTCAGAAAAAATCTGATTAATGCCCCACTTTCTTTTTACATTTATTTTTAATGTTTATTAAGCAAAAAATCGTTTAATATTCCATCAAGGTGATCATATCATATCCTTCGATTTTTTCACGACCATCTAAGTCCATTAGTTCGATCAAGAAAGCACAGCCAACAACGACACCGCCCAATTTTTCTACTAATTCGATCGTTGCTTTGATCGTTCCCCCTGTAGCCAATAAGTCATCACAAATCAAGACTCTTTGTCCAGGTTGGATCGCGTCTTTATGGAGTGTCAATGTATCTGTACCGTATTCCAGTCCGTAAGTTACTTCGATCGTTTCACGAGGCAACTTCCCTTTTTTACGTACAGGTGCAAATCCAACTCCTAATTCGTAAGCTACAGGACAGCCAACGATGAATCCTCGCGCTTCTGGTCCTACAACCATATCGATTCTTTTTTCTTTCGCATAATCTACGATCTGTTTCGTTGCTTCTCTGTAGGCATCTCCATCAGCCATAAGGGGCGAGATGTCACGAAAAATAATTCCTTTTGCTGGATAATCAGGAATACTTGCAATATATTTTTTTAAATCCACTATTTGTCTCCTCCTAGGTTGTTAACCTTTTTTTAATAGAGGGAATATCACTTAACAATAAGAATTCCTCTACTTTTATTTTTTTTATTCGTTGCTGATAACGCACGCTATCAGTCAACGGATGACTTTTGGGATTAGCGATCTTTTGCAAAACGCCATCTTCTATTGTAACAAATTTCAATTCAAAAAACACCTGAATCATAAAAATTAATAATTTTTGTGGTATTTTTAGATATTGAGCAATTGACCCTAATTTATAGCGAATATCTATTTTTTCTTGTGTATGGATCAGTTTGAACAATTTGGCATATTGTTCTCTTGACCCAACTCCATTCAAATAAGCTTCTTCATAAGAAATCCCTAATAAGTACATTCGATCGAAAGAACCAAAGGCAAGGATTTCTTTTAATATTTCTAAATCATTTGGACAATCAACTACCAGCAAGGAATGATATGAATTATCGTGGATCAACTGCTTGATATGTTCCACACTTTCGAACACGTGGACATTGTCTGTAGCCAGTCCAGAGATTTCTTTTAAAGAAGAGCGATCAAACGCAAGATACAATGTTTGTGGATCAACCTTCGTTAACTGACGGTATCTCTTTGAACGCCAATCAAAAATTTGAAATCCATCAACAACAAAGTCTGATACCAGCAATTGCGGTTTTTTCCGACCGTTCCATTCATTGATAGCTAATTTCCCAACGATATCCACTGGATTATTTAACAGCTCAGCTTCTTGGTCGCCAAAACCAAATGCTACCGCATCTAACGGGCTAGCTTCTTCCATCAATGTTAACTTCAAATGTTGCTGACTCGTACCAATTCTTTTCACATTTTCAGCCAAGATTTGGCGAAACAGAAAATGAGGTACCGCATTGTCTGTACCATATGGTGCAAGTAACTTTAATTCATTAAGCAATTCGATAGTTACATCTTTGGGTGTAAGGACTTCGTCGATCGGTAGAGCTGCGCCTTTTGTCAAATCTATTTTTTGTTCGGAAACATACTGATTCATTCGTTTTTGTAATTCTTGAAGATTATCACTAGGCATCGTTAACCCTACAGCAGCATGGTGTCCTCCAAAGAAAGTAAATAAGTCACGCATCGCATCTAACATTTCATATAGATTCAGGGCTTCGACACTTCGGCCAGATCCTTTCGCTGTACCATCTTCTTTGATCGTTAAGACGATCGTCGGTTTACCAGTGGCATTCATCAGCTTACCAGCTACGATCCCCAACACTCCCTCATGCCACCCAGGATGGGCAAGAAGGTGGATCTGATTCGTTTCATCAATCATTTCCAATGCTTCTTGGGTAATTTTTTCAACGACTGCTTTTCTTTCTTCATTGATCGTGTTGAGTTTTTTGGCATACGTGAGTGCCGCTTCCTCATCAAAGGTAGCTAGCATCTCGACAGCTGGATTAGGATCACCCATTCGGCCAATCGCGTTGAGCCGAGGGGCAATTGAAAATCCGATGGTCGTTTCATCTGCTTCTTTCATGGAGACGCCACTTTCATTAAATAAAGCTTGTAAACCGATCCGTTCGGTTTCTTTGATCGTATCTAATCCTAAAGCAACAAGTGTGCGATTTTCGCCTGTCATTGATACCAAGTCTGCAATCGTTCCAATCGCCACTAAATCTAAAAATTCAGCAGGAGGTTCTTCTAATAATGCTGTTGCCACTTTAAAAGCTACTCCGACACCTGCTAGATCAGGAAACGGATAATTCCCTTGTGGATGTCGCGGATGTACGATAGCGTAGGCTTCAGGTAATTCACTGGGCATTTCATGGTGATCTGTGATGATTACATCAACACCTGCTTGTTGCGCATAAGCTACGGCATCGTGACCAGCCACACCATTGTCCACTGTAATGATCAATTGCGCACCTGCATCGATTTTTTCTTGATAAACGGCTTTGTTTGGTCCATAGCCATGGATAAAACGATTGGGTAAAAATGTTTCGACATTGGCGCCGAGTAGCTCCAATGTTTCTTTCATCACTGTCGTACTTGTGATCCCATCTGCATCGTAGTCACCATAAACGACTATTTTTTCACCATTGATCACCGCTTCTTGGATTCGACTGATGGCTTTATCCATGTCATGCATTAAGTAAGGATCATGCAATTCTTGATGTTTGGGATTCAAAAATTCTTTTACTTTCTCTACATCACGATAGCCTCGTTGCCAAAGTAATTTGCCAATAAAAGGCGATAGATTCTCTTGCTTTATACTTTGAAGAAACATTTCAGTCGGTTCTGATTCACTTAATTGCCAATCATAATTTGCTTGTCTCACTTGCTCACCCCTAACCTAGTTATTATAGCAAACGAAAAGTTTAAAAAAAAGAAGAAAGATAGCCACAAACACATTAAAATGGTCTTCAAAAAGTCGTTGCTCACTTTTTGAAGACCATTTGACAAACCCGAAACTCAGCCTTTAACTTCTCAGCCAAATGTAACAATGGTTCCTGCCATCTTTTATTTTGATCTCGTTCATAAAACTTTAGTCAAAATAATTATAGCTTTGCTTTGCTGAAATTTTCTGCGTATCAGATGTTGACGACTGTGCTTGTTGTAGTTGTTTTTTCGTTGCTTGTAATTCTGCCTGATAAGCAGCTTCTAATTCTGCTCGTTCATTTCGGAATGTTCGTTGTTGTTCTTCCTTTGCTTCAGCAATTTTTTTATCAAGATTTTCTTGATAATCTGATAGTTCCTGCTTTAATTGTTTGATTTGTTTTTTCTGTTGCCATAGAGTGGTTGATGCAGTAACAAAAACAATCAATGCACCAATAATCGCCGAACCAATGATAACTAAAATCAATGGTGCAGAAAATGAAGCAATCCCAAAGTTAACAGGAACATTTCTGTTGTTTAATACAGCAAATACGACAATAATCAAGACAAGCAAAAATCCAATAATCACACTACTTTGTTTTTTCATACTCTTTCACCTACTTTTTATTAAAAATCCCACTTGCGAGGTAGTCGCCAATAGTCGGAAAGAGAGTGTAAAATTTAGCCGCTATTTCAAGAAGGACAGGACGATTCACTTCACGCTTTGGATGTTCCATTGTTCGTACAATTGTTTTTGCTAGTTTCTCCGGTTCTAAAACAAGTTGACTAACTTTTTCTAAATAACTGCCGGTAGGATCAGCTTTATCAAAAAATTCAGTAGCAACCGGTCCTGGATTCACCGTAGTGACTGCCACTCCAAGTGGTCTTAATTCTAATCGTAAGGCATTAGAAAAGCCTAAGACAGCAAATTTTGTTGCTGAATAGATCGTTGATTTTGCCGTCGCCATTTTCCCAGCCATTGAAGCAATATTGATGATATGTCCTTGCCTTCTTTCAGCCATATCAATCGCAAATTTTTGAGTTAGGACCATCATTCCTAGTACATTTACTTCAAACATATCGTAAGCTTTTCCTAAATCGAAAGTTAAAAAATCTTCAAAAATGCCAAAGCCGGCATTATTGACTAACACATCTACACGTCCGACTGTTTGCATCACTTGTTCATAGAGCCGATCGACGCTGTCAGGATCACTCACATCTACTGGAAAAGCATAGGCTTCCTTTCCGCTTAATCTCTGACATTCTGCTTTAACCTCATCAATCAATTGGCTGCGTCGAGCACAAGCAATGACGATAGCACCTTTTTTTGCAGCTTCATAACAGATTTGAGCGCCCAATCCACCAGAACTACCGGTAACTAAGACAACTTTATTTTCTAAATTCATTCTTTTCCTCCTCACGAAATGGAATATCGACAGTATCAAAATCTTTCATGATCCTTGTATTTGCAAAGACCTCACGTGCCTCTTCTTCTAGTTCTTGCGCAGCTTTTCCTAAATAGCGCGCACTAATATGGGTTAATAACAAACTTTTCGCTGCTGCTTCTTTAGCTACTTCAGCCGCTTGATAAGTCGTCGAATGGAAGTAGTTCTTTGCCAGCTTGGCTTCATTTTTGTTAAACGTACTTTCATGAACCAAAACATCACAGTCTTGGGCCAACACGACTGAATTTGCTGTCTTCCTCGTATCACCTAAAATCGTAACGATCCGCCCTTTTTTGTCTGGTCCCACAAACTGCTTCCCGTCCACAACCCTTCCATCAGGTAATTGAACAGATTCTCCTTTTTTCAACTTTCCATATATTGGTCCAGCCAGAATATTCAATTCTTGTAATTTTTCAACTTGAAGCTCTCCTTTATGGTCATGTTCCACAACCCGAAAGCCATAGCTGGCAATTCCATGATCTAATTTTTTAGTATAGACAGAAAAACGCTGATCTTGAAAAATCGGCTGATCTTCAACTAACTCGATGAATTTCAACGGATAGCCTAAACGTGTTTGCGAAACAGCTAACGAAGTTTTGACAAATGTCTCGACTCCTTTTGGTCCGTAGATTTCCAGGGGCGTATCTCCCCCTTGGAATGAACGACTGCTTAACAAGCCTGGCAACCCAAAGATATGGTCACCATGTAAGTGAGTAATAAATATCTTTTCAATCTTTCTTGGACGAATGTTGGTACGTAAGATTTGCATTTGCGTTCCTTCACCACAGTCAAATAACCAGACTTCATTTCTTTCATCCAAAAGTTTTAATGCAATACTGGTAACGTTTCGATGTTTGGCAGGTACCCCTGCACCAGTTCCTAAAAATTGTAATTCCATAATCTACCTGACTTTCTTTAAACTCACTATTAATTTTATGGGAAATGTGTCGGATAATCAACCGAAAGTCCGTATTGCTTCCTAAATAATTGCATTTTTATTGGTACTAAAAAAAGAAAAACGCCTTTTTCACGCGTTTCTCTTTCTTTATTTTGTTCGTCTCTTTATTGAGGATGTTTGTCTTTCCACGATTTCCGTGCCGTTTCTTGTGTTTGTTTTTCGACTTCTTTGGCAGCGTGGACGTCTTCTTCGACCTCTTCATAATCTAAGCGAGTAATTTCGCCACCTAAATCCATCATGACTAATTGGTTCAAAGGACGATTATCTTCTTCTTCAGCAATCAAAATCAAACCGGTTGCTCCTTCGCCAATTTTATTGCCCACAAAATCAAAAACTGTCTGAGCATCTTGGATTTCCTTGGCATCCTGCGTAGCACCGATCATCCCGCCAGCAAACCAGCCTAAAAGAATCCCTAGTGGGCCTCCCAAGACACCGACTAACATTCCGATTAAACCACCTTTTGAAGATTTATTGTTTCCAGTAAAATCCAAAAAATCCTCTATTTTGAATTGATGCGTTCCATTAGGATCATGACTAATCACTGCCATTTGTTCACCCTTGATGGCACGAGAAGCGTGTAATCGTTTGATTTCAGAAAATGCTTGGTAAGCTTGACTCTCTACAGGGAAATTCAAAATAATCACTCGTTTGCTCATAAAAACACTCCTCTATTCATTTTCTTTATTCTAACTTTTATTTTAAAAAAACAAAAGGAAAAACCCTTTAATAAATAACACCTAAGAAATATAAATTTTTCCTATTAAAAAATCTTTCTGAATACTATTGGTGATAGCTTAAAAATTTTTACCAAAAGACAAATCCTACCATTGCTTAAACCAACAAAGCGCCAAACCATTTTTCTGGTTTGACGCTTTGTTGATATTGAGTGTTAACATGGGCTCTTTTCATGAGCATAGGTAATCTTATTCGACAAACTCAAATTCAAATTCACCAATTCTCACTAGATCGCCATCTTTTGCTCCACGGGCACGTAAAGCTTCGTCAACGCCCATTCCTCTCAACTGACGAGCAAAACGCATAACAGTTTCATCGTGATCGAAATTCGTCATTTGGAATAGTTTCTCAATTTTTTCTCCTGATAAGATCCAAGTAGCATCAGGATCGCGATCGATTTTAAATTCTGGCCCTTCTGGATTGAATCCATATTGAACTGTTTCTTCTTCGATTTCTTCATCATATAACGGAAACTCTGGTGTTACTTCTAGAAGATCCGCTGTCGCATTCAGCAATGGATCAATGCCTTTTCTTGTTACCCCTGAAACTGGAAAAATCGGCATATCGTCTGCAAATTCATCTGTTTTTTCTTTATTAAGCTGCTCTTTGAATTTTTTCAAATTTTCTTCTGCGTTTGGCATGTCCATTTTATTGGCTACAATTATTTGAGGTCGTTCCAATAAACGAAGATTATAAGTAGACAATTCATGGTTGATCGCCAAATAGTCTTCGTAAGGATCTCTGCCTTCCATCCCACTCATATCAATCACATGTAAAATAACACGAGTACGTTCGATATGACGTAAAAACTGCGTTCCTAAGCCAACACCTTGAGAAGCTCCTTCAATCAATCCAGGAAGGTCCGCTGCTGCAAAACTGCGTCCATCGCTAGTTGTTACCATACCAAGATTTGGTACTAATGTCGTGAAATGGTACGCACCGATTTTAGGCCGAGCAGAAGAAATAACTGAAAGCAGCGTTGATTTACCTACAGATGGAAAGCCAACCAGCCCAACATCAGCCAAGACTTTTAGTTCTAATTCGATTCTGCGTTCTTGACCTGGTTCGCCGTTTTCTGCAATTTCTGGTGCTGGGTTTCGTGGAGAAGCAAAGCGGATGTTTCCTCGTCCGCCTCGACCGCCTTTAGCAACAACTAAGGTTTGACCATTTTCAATCAAATCGCCTAACAAAGCGCCTGTTTCAGCATCACGGACAGTCGTTCCTTGAGGGACTTTTACATAAGTATCATCTGAACCCCGACCGTGCATCCCTTTACTCATTCCGTTTTCTCCTGGCTGTGCTTTAAAATGGCGATTGAAACGAAAATCCATTAATGTACGTAAACCTTCATCAACGATCAAAATGACGTCACCGCCACGACCGCCGTCACCACCAGCAGGTCCTCCATCAGGTACATATTTTTCTCTGCGAAAAGCGACCATTCCGTCGCCGCCTTTACCGGCCTTCACATCGATGGTTACTTGATCTAAAAACATGGACATCTTTAAGTCCTCCTATTTTAATTATCTATTATTCATTTGACTGCCTGAATTTCCACAATAAACAAAAGTCTTATTTATTTTATCGGTCAAAAGCTATTTTGTCTATCGTTTCAATTAAACTTTCCAGGTTTTGTTCATTTTTTCTATTTTACTTAAGTAAATTGTTTCAAAGATCTCCTAGTGCTTGACATCTCTCAGACCATTTTATCACTTTACTTTTGTAAGTATCTTTTTTTGACAAATTTTGTGAACAGGAGGAAAATGACAGTGTATTAATCAAGGATGCGAAGTTTGCACCCTCAATATCACTAAAGGAGGAACTTTTGATTATGACAGTAAAAGTAGGTATTAACGGATTTGGACGTATTGGACGTTTAGCTTTCCGCCGAATCAAAGAAGTATCTGATGATATTGAAGTCGTAGCAATCAATGACTTAACTAGCCCAACAATGTTGGCACAGTTGCTACAATTTGATTCAACTCATGGAACCTATCCCGGTACAGTTACTGCAACAGAAGACTCAATCGTAGTAGATGGTGAAGAAACGCGTGTCTATGCTGAACCAGATGCAAGTAAAATCCCTTGGGTTAAAGAAAACGGGGTCGATATCGTACTGGAATGTACTGGTTTTTATACTTCGGAAGAAAAAGCACAAGCCCATTTGAACGCTGGGGTAAAACGTGTAGTGATCTCTGCTCCTGCTGGTGCAATGAAAACTATCGTATACAATGTAAATGATGATACGTTAGATGCTAATGATAAAATCATTTCGGCAGGCTCTTGTACGACAAACTGTTTAGCACCGATGGCTTATTTCTTAAATAATGAATTTGGTATCGAAGTGGGGACTATGACTACCGTTCATGCTTATACTTCTACACAAATGTTATTAGACGGACCAGTAAAAGGTGGAAATTTACGGGCAGCTCGGTCAGCAGCTGACAACACGATCCCTCACTCAACAGGTGCGGCAAAAGCAATTGGCTTAGTTATTCCAGAGCTTCAAGGGAAATTGCAAGGTCACGCACAACGAGTACCTGTAGTGGATGGTTCATTAACAGAACTAGTTTCCATTTTAAAAACAAAAGTGACCGCTGAACAAGTGAACGAAGCGATCAAGAAACATACCGAAGACAATCCATCATTTGGTTACGATGATCGTCAAATCGTCTCTGGTGACGTAATCGGTACCACACAAGGTTCGATTTTCGATCCAACTCAAACAGAAGTCACAACGGCTGGCGATTACCAACTCGTAAAAACCGTTGCTTGGTATGACAATGAATATGGTTTCACTTGCCAAATGATTCGTTTGTTGGAAAAATTTGCTAATCTTTAATCACCAAAAAATCACATGTTTTCAAAGATAGAAAATAGAGACCGTTTGAACGACTCGTTGAGTGATTCAAACGGTCTCTTTGTCTAGTTCTTCTAAACTGGTTCAAAAAGAACGAGTGATGGTAAACCTTGTCATCTCTCTTGATCAAAGATAGAATTTTTATAAACGTCCCTTAATTGCGAATTACTAGCTCGTGTTTTTTTCACTTTCTTTTGAGCAAAGTGTTCTGGATAAGCTATTTTCAATGCTCTTTCTTCTCCTAAATTATTCGCTAACTCTGTATTTTTTCCACTCAATTTCTCAAGATCATTAATATAAACATAACGCCCTAACTGCATTGTACTTGAAAAAATAGCAAAATCTACTGCGGCAGAAAAATGATGAAATCCCTGTTTTGATTTTAAATAAGCACTTTGATCAATGATATAATCTGTAACTTTTCCTCCATTGCTAATTAAAGATAAATCCCTTTGAAGGATAAAGTCACTTTTGTTCTTATCGTTGCTCTTATTGAGTGCTTGTGCTAGTTCTGATAGGTTAGATTTAGAAATTTCAAATTCATGTACACAAGGTAACAGACCATTTACTTGCGTTCTTTTTTGATAGTAACCTGTGGGATCAACCACTGAAACGATAAAGTTCCCGAAAGTATTTTTCCGTATCACACAACCAAGATTCTGTTTTTCATGAGGACCCTTGTCCTTCAACTTGATCTGAATATCATGAGAAGTAACTAGAAAAGAAGTTGGATCGCCTGGCATTAATCGAGAGAGTTCTTGTACAATCGAATTTTTTTCTAACTGATAATACTTACTATATTGAAGTGAACGGCTAATTGCTGCCACTTCATTTGGCAGAACAATCCCTCTTGACTGTTTTAATTGTTCTTCTGCTTTCTCAAATATTTCTTTTGGTTCCCGCAGCTCAGCTAGGTAAATCCCTCTGTCTTTTACTTCTACTGAATCTTGTCTATACGGCGATTTTCTTTGTTGAGAAGTTGTGAGTATTGTATCTTCAATTTTTGTTTTCCAATTCTTATCCATATTTTCCACTTGTTCAGTTTTATTATGTACAATAATCATCGAATGAAGAAGATTTTCCGAATATTGTAATTGGTTCATCCTCTTAAGTGCTGCGTAATGAAATTCATTCATCAAACGTTTATGATTATTTTGTTGAGTTGCTAGTGTAAGATTGAAGTAATCCATTGGGGGCTTCGTTTGTTCATCAATTGCCTTCCCCTTCTGATCTTGTATTTGACCGTTCTTTTGAACATCCTCATGAATTTGATCAATAGCATTCCCATAAAAAATGTAGTCAACAGTGTAATATAGTTGCGGAAGTAAGAAATGAAATTTTTTTGAATGTGATATATTCTTTGCCGTTTCTTTTATTTCTTGTTTATTCCTAAGATTCTCAAATTTATCCACTAGTGTAGTCTCATTCACATGGCTAGAGTGTAAAGGCGTGCCCAATAGATTGGCTAACTCTTTGGTTTTGTCTTGATCGACTGCGTATTTGCGAATCGTGAGCTCTTGTTCATTCGAAGCCACCAATGTAACGAGATATTTATTTTTTTGATTTTGGATAATTGCTCCTGTTAAACTAGTATATATAGGCTCATTTTCAGTGGTGTCTTTAATCAACTCTTTTTCCTCTTTATGTAACGGTCTCCCACTTAGGAGTGGTAATACGAGAAAACGAGCTTCATCTCCACTTAAGTGTAAAAGTTCCTGTTCTATTTTTTGTGTATCTTGGATAGCATCGCTACTCCGTTCGAATGAATCGTACATTGTAAACTGACCTTTTTCTTCAACTAAACTTGTTATGTTAGGATCGGCACTCACGTTGATCATATGACCCCAAATTTTCAAATTCTCTTTAAACATCTCTTTCGTCTCATTCAAATCAGGAATATGCCGAATATCTCCAACTGGAAGATCAAAAAATTGTTCATACATTTTGAAATTCCCAAATTTGTCTTGCTTATTTACTTCAATCGAAGGTTTTTTTTTGAACAAACTTTTTGTGCGGTTCACAATTGAATGTTTAGTATCTTTAGAGGATATTGAATTGACTAATAATCGTGCGCGCAAAGCTTGTTCTAGTTCTAGTTTATTTGCCAGTGGCATTTTTTCGCTCCCTTTCTTGAGATCATTTTTTATAATAAAAATCGTTTTGTGCGGTTGATTCGCTTTTTTTCATGAAACGATTTTATATTCGTTTTTATGTCAAAAAGGCTCCTAAATTCATTTTCTCTATTTTCATTCTTCACAATGTATTTTTCGATAATGACAGAAAGGTTCCTCTTTGCCTATTCTTGATTTTCGTTCGTTTTTTTGTCTGATTTATGTAAAATTCTCAACTATATATGTAAGCAGTCACCCATATTTCTATTGTGAACGGATGACTGCCGGTAAATAAAAAGAATGAGTTCTCTCTATTAGAATCCTAAAATTATTTTTGTATTAGCTATTAGCAAACAACTCATTGGACATATTTTGCTAAAAACTCTTTGACGGTTTGCTGATACTTTTCTGGGTCTGCCTGATACGCTTTTGCGTGTTCGGCTCCCTTGACCACGTATTTTTCTTTTGGTCCCTTAGTTGCAGCATATACTTTTGCTAACATATTATAGGGAACGAATGTATCCGCATCACCATGGATAAATAACATTGGTTTCGTATTTTTAGTTAATTGATCAACGGCACTTGCTTCCCCAAAAAAATACCCTGCTCGAATTTTTGTAATCAAGCTAGTCACTTGGATCAATGGAAAAGAAGGTAAGTTGAACATATCTTTTAGTTGATATGCAAGTTCTTCATCAACTGACGAATACCCACAGTCTTCGATGATCGCTTTCACGTTATTTGGTAGCTTCTCACCGCTCGTCATCATCACAGTTGCAGCACCCATACTTACTCCATAAAGCACGATTTGTTGCGACTGCCCTGTTTCAGCTAAGATTTTATCGATCCATTGGACGTAATCTTTTCGCTCTGGCCAACCGAATCCGATATAATCCCCTTCACTACGCCCGTGGCCTCGAGCATCTGGAACTAACACATTGTAGCCTAAATCATGAAACATTTTTGCATAATTTGCCATTGTTTCTGCATTCCCCATATAACCATGGGCAACAATAACTGTTTTATCACTTTTCTTTTCTGCTGGCAGATAGATCGCAGACAATTTCAAATGATCTGTTGATGTTAGATGCCAGTAAGTGCGATTCTCTTTCTGATTGAACCACTTTGTCGCCTCGTTTTCTTTTGTTGTTTGAGAAGTTCCCGGCGTATCGTTTTCTAAAAAATCCTTTTCTGATGGGACAACTGCATAATTATAAAAATAGTTGCCTGCAAATAATAGAACCACTATCACGACAATAGCAATTCCGATTACTATTTTTGTCAAAAGTTTCATCGCTTTCCTTCCTTATTCCATTATTAATACTAATTCTTGATTAAGTATAAACAAAGAAGTTATTCGATGCAATCCTTCCAAGAGTAAATATAAAGCTCCACATCACCCATTTCTCTTCAAATTTCATTATAAATGGTTGTAAAAAAAACATCTTCACACAACTAATCTATCAAGATCAGTCTTGTTATCTCAGAGACATAACATCTTGACAAATTATTTAGACTAATCAATTTTTCAATCATTTTTACAAAAAAACTTCAAAACCAGTAGAATTCACCGGCTTTGAAGTTTACCCGATGTTCTTAGCTTTTAAACAAAAAATTTAAAAGTTAGGAACCATTATTTTTTATTTTCGATCATTTTAAAACTTGACCACGGTTTTAAGAAGTCTAATAAGAACAATTCATCTTCTGAAATACGTCCGACTACATTCACACGACCGTCATTTTTCATCTCTTTTAGCGCAATTTGAGTTTCACCTTTGTATTGGTCATACCCCACATTATCAATCAAGACATCCCCGCGAGACATGTCCCGGGTATTATGTGGTGGGAATGGTTTATCTTTATAGTAGATCCGTGTCATTGTTGATCGAAGGATATATTCTGAACGATCACCACGATAGCTGTGGAGATTATCAAACAAACAAATCCGTTCATCTTCGGTGATATCTTCTTCAACATCTACTTTCAATGTTGGATAATCTGCATTAAATGCTTCTGCCATCGCTTTTAGTTCTTCCTCGCTTGCATAAGCATTACCGATAGAAATATCATCGATCAAACCCGTAAGCATCAAGTGCTTGACTTGTGTAGAAATCTCTAAGTTTCGATGATCTTCAAGCGAACACAACCCGTCTTGCGTTGGCCATGGTCCGAAATCAGCGGTTTGAGAATTGACGAATGCCATTGTATTCAAATTATAATTTCTAAATTTTTCTGAGCAATACACAAAATGATCATAACTCAAACCAGAATAGCGATGAGGGTAAAAATTATGAGACCCTAACAAATTATTAGTATTCGGAGAATAACTCATGATGTTGTCAACATAACTAGTTCCAGAACTCATATTGATCTCAATCTTAATACCGTATGGATTACGTGTCATTTTTGCTTCTTCAGCTCCCGTAAACCCGATATCTAAACGGATGCCGTACGCTCCCATCTTATGGAAAAAGGAAAGATCATCGTAGGATATCCCTAATTGTTCAAATAATGCTGGATTGATATCTACCATAACTTCCATTCCTAATTGGTTCGCATATTCCACAACTTTAGAAAAATCAGCTAAAACCTTCTCTTTGTCATCTTCTATTTGTAATAAGCTAGTAAATACACGTTTGAATCCATATTTATGTGCTAAATCCAAATATGCTTTGTCCTTTTTGAACGTTGAACGTTCCGGATAAATCGAAATACCTAATTTTCCCATCAGTTGAATCCTCCCAAAATCTTTTTTGTATCCACTTACATTATAACAAAAGCGCTTTAAATGGTCTACACCTTTGAGAAAAGTGATCATAAACGAAGAAATTATGAGAAAAAGAATAGGTAAATTGAACATTATTTGTTATCATTATAGATAACAAACTGATTATCTTTGAAAGGAACCAAAAATGAAAACAAAAAAACTTCTTTTAAGTATGGGATTGGTTGCAACCCTACTATTTGCAGCAGGGTGTAATCAAAGTGAACCAAAAACAAACACTTCTGAAACAACAAGTTCAACAGAAAAAACAACGGAAAGCAGTACAAAAGAAAGTGTCGATTTAAACGCACTCCCTCTTCCTCAATTGAGCAATGAGGTCGCTGCCAATGAAGATCTGGTTGAGATGGTCACATCAAAAGGGACAATCAAAATGAAATTATTCCCTGAATTGGCCCCTAAAGCAGTTGAGAATTTTATGACACATGCTAAAGATGGCTATTACGATGGCTTGACTTTCCACCGAGTGATCAAAGATTTCATGATCCAAGGAGGCGATCCTAAAGGGGATGGTACTGGCGGTGAAAGTATTTGGGGCAAAGGATTTGAAACTGAAATATCTAACCAGCTTTACAACATCCGCGGAGCTTTATCCATGGCACGTGCCCAAGATCCTAACAGTAATGGGAGCCAATTCTTTATCGTCCAAAACTCAGATGATATGCATGACGGACTATTAAAAGATGATTACCCTCAAGCAATCATCAATGCGTATAAAAATGGTGGCTATCCTAGTTTAGATGGTGAATATACGGTCTTTGGACAAGTCATCGAGGGAATGGACGTTGTAGATAAAATCGCAGAGGTTGAAACAGATGCCTCAGATAAACCAAAAGAAGCGGTTAAAATTGAAAAAATCAATATCTTACAAGAAGCGAAAGAATCATAAGACGAATCATTAAGTAAAAGCCGAAGAATAACGAAAGGTACTCCATTGCCCTTCGCTGTTCTTCGGCTTTTACTGATAACTGGGTCCTTGTAAATTCTGCTTTTATAAAAAAAGCCGCTTTACCCAATTAAGCATCTTTGTTCACAATAAAAGTAAACTCACACTCACAAACTTTTTTATCCTCGACATAAGCCGCAGATAAAGCGGTCCCTACTGCACCCTTCATTTTTGTGATTTCAAAATGACATTTCATCACGTCACCAGGAACCACTTTCTGGCGAAATTTCGCTTTGTTAATCCCACCGATATACGCTCTTTTGCCTAAAAATTCTTCTGATTTTAAAATCAGAATCGATCCAGCTTGCGCTAAGGTTTCTAGAATCAATGCACCAGGCATTACTGGATTATCAGGAAAGTGTCCTTGGAAGAAATCTTCATTGATCGTTACATTTTTCGTTGCGACGATTTTCTTTCCTGGTTCTAAGGTATCGACATAATCGATATAGCATATTGGATAACGATTGGGAATCAAGTCCATTACTTCAGTAGCTGATAATACGTAAGACATAATATACTCCTTCTTTTGGCTAATTGCCTTGATTATTACTTTGATTATCAAAGTATCATATTCTTAAATTTTTAGCAATCTTTTTTTATTATTAAAAAAAATAGTTTGACAATCAAAGCATTTTGACTAATAATAGAAAATCAAGAGGTTATTATTTTGCAATTATTGTTTATTATACAACCTATTAAATCTTTTTAAGATCAAAGGAGTGTCAATATGTCTTTTTTAGAAGGAAAGAAAATCGTCATTATGGGCGTCGCAAATAAGCGAAGTATTGCTTGGGGTTGTGCCGAAGCAATGATGAAACAAGGTGCTGAGATCATCTACACTTATCAAAATGAACGCATGAAAAAATCATTGCTTAAATTAGTCGGCGAAGATGCCTTTACGGTGGAATGTGATGTATCAAGTGATGAAAGTATTGAAAAAGCAATGGATGCAATCGGCGAATATGCTGGAGAAATCCACGGCCTAGTACACGCGATCGCATACGCAAACAAAGAAGAATTATCAGGAAACGTATCCGATATCTCACGTGACGGCTATCAATTAGCGCAAGATATCAGTAGCTATTCATTAATCGCTGTAACAAAATATGCACAAAAGTATCTAGCACATAACAGCGGAATTGTAAGCATGTCTTATTTAGGATCAGAACGCGCTATTCCTAACTACAACATGATGGGAATCGCAAAAGCATCTTTAGAAGCAGCCATCCGTTACTTAGCTGCAGAACTATCTCCTAAAGGCATTCGTGTCAACGGTATTTCAGCTGGGGCGATCAAAACATTAGCGGTTACTGGCGTGAAAGATTACCAAAAATTGATCCAATTATCTGAATCACGTACACCAGATCAACAAGGTGTGACGATCGAAGAAGTCGGGAATGCCTGTGCCTTTTTAATTAGCCCATTATCAAGCGGAATGATTGGCGACATCGTTTATGTAGATAAAGGCGTCCACTTATCTTAAGAGAACCCTATTTACTTTAGTCATCCCATTTAAAACAACACGAATCGCTTTTTATTTAAGTAAGATAACGGAAAAATTCGTTTAACACTAACGAACTCACCGGTTTCAAATAAACTTTAAACGACGACCTACTATTGATAGGCTTATCAATAGTAGGTCGTCGTATTTTGATTGATCCCTAAAAAAATATGAGACCCAGACAATGATACGCATGAAATATGCCTATCTAGATTATTGTGACAGATTACAAGCCATTTGATTGTTAAAATATAAATAGTTTATATTTTAATATGAGTGAAATTGTATTTTCTATTTGGTGATGGATAAACTCTTCTAAAGTAGTATGTGGCAAGAAAGCTTGTAGAACTAATTTTATAAAAAAACTAGGACAGATCGTCTTTATCTGTCCTAGAAATCGTAGCATCTCTTTTTTATTAGATTATACTGTTGTTTATTCGACTAGTTCGATCCAACCCTCAGGCGCTTCTACATCGCCAAACTGGATCCCTGTCAATTCATCATACAATCGTTTAGTTACAGGACCAACTTCTGTTTCGCTATGGAAAACATGTAAGTTATTTTGATAATAGATCCCTCCGATCGGTGAGATGACCGCTGCTGTGCCACACGCTCCTGCTTCGGCAAATTGGTCTAATTGATCAATAAAGATATCCCCTTCGACAGCAGTTAAGCCTAAACGCTCTTCAGCCAATTGTAAGAGTGAATATTTCGTGATACTTGGTAAAATCGATGGCGATTGCGGTGTGATAAATTGCCCATCTTTAGTAATACCAAAGAAATTCGCTGCACCGACTTCTTCAATTTTCGTGTGAGTAGCAGGATCTAAATACACGCAGTCTGAATAATCTAATTCCTTCGCTTGTGTACCTGGCAACAGACTAGCTGCATAGTTCCCTCCTACTTTTGCTGCCCCTGTTCCATTAGGTGCTGCCCGGTCGTACTCTGATACGATAAAGTTCGTTGGTTTCAAACCACCTTTAAAGTAAGCACCAACTGGTGTACAGAAAACGACAAATAAGTACTCTGGCGCTGGGTGCACACCAATGTTTTCACCGACACCAATCAGAAAAGGACGTAAGTATAATGTTGCGCCTGTTCCATAAGGTGGTACAAATGCTTCGTTCGCTTTGACTACGTCTTTCACAGCTTCAATGAACATTTTTTCTGGTACCATCGGCATCAATAACCGTCTAGCACTTTGATTCAAACGACGACTGTTTTGATCTGGCCGAAAAAGATTGATCTTGCCATCTTTTCTTCGGTAAGCTTTTAATCCTTCAAAGCATTGTTGTCCATAATGAAGCGCTGGAGAACCTTCATGGATTGTTAAATAGTTGTCTTCCGTCAATTCTCCTTTTTCCCATTGACCATCTTTCCACTTTGCAACGTAACGCCAAGGAGTTTTGATATATGAGAAACCTAAATTATTCCAATCCAATTGCATATTCATTCCACCTATCTTTGTTTTGTGAATATTTTAGCACTATCCTTGAGGTTTGTCATTTTATTTTTTGGAAAATTTCTGAAATTTGAAACAGTTTTGCTGATTTTCTTTTTCCCTCGTTCTTGTTACAATACAGTAGTGAGTATATATTTTAGAAAAGGGGATCTTATGTTTTTACAACTAGCGACAACAGCAACCACTTCCACAGGTGAAACATTAACTGACCAAGCAGTCCACCAAGTGAATGCTTTCCAACGTTTCTGGAATACGATCGATTGGGATGCAATTTTTGCAACCTTTATCCAAAAAGGACTTTATTTAGTTTTTTTAATTCTTTTATTTGCCATACTCAACCGTGTCGGAAAATATTTAATTGATAAATCTTTTAAACAATATTCTAAGAAATCGGTTTTGAATGAAAGTCGTTTAAAAACGTTACACAGTCTGTTAAATACGATTTTCCAATACACGATGGGTTTTTTCTTTATTTATGCGATTTTATCCGTCATTGGTGTTCCGATTGGTTCATTGTTGGCAGGAGCGGGAATCGCTGGGGTAGCAATTGGATTGGGCGCACAAGGCTTTATGAGTGATGTGATTACTGGCTTTTTCATTATTATGGAACAACAAATGGATGTCGGAGATTATGTAAAATTAGCGAATCTGTCAATTGAAGGAACAGTGGCTTCTGTCGGTATTCGGACGTTACAGTTAAAAGCCGTAGACGGTACGGTCCACTTTATTCCCAATCGAAACATCACGACTATCAGCAACCTATCCAGAGCGAATATGCAAGTTCTACTTGATATTCGCATCGTGCCGGAAGAAGGCTATGATTCTATCTACGAAATCATCGATCGTGTAAATCAACGATTAGCTGAAAAATACCAAGACGACTTACAAACTGAACCAACAATTTTTGGATTAGTCGATTTAGGGAACAGTAATTTTGCGATTCGAACCATTTGTTATGCCTTGAATGGGAAACAATTTGTTTTGAAAGAAGAATTTTTGAGTTCTTATGTAAAAGAATTGACAACAGCAGGATTTACCATTCCTAACAGCCCGATCGGCTTGAAATAAAAAAGATTGAGACGATTCCTTACGCTTTCCATTAAATGACCTTAATGGAGAAATAAGTGTAATCAGTCTCAATCTTTTTTGCTTTAATCGTTAACTAACGATGTCTAACTTTTCTTTTAATTCTTCGACTTTAGGCGAAACAATGTTTCGTCGTTCCAATTCATGCACCATATAGTTGACTGCCTTTAGTAGTTCTTTTCGAGTAATGATCCCTTTAAAAACTTTGTCTTCTGTAACAACCGGTAGAAAAGGTGAATCAACTAATAAATGGAGAACTTCTTCTAGTTCCCAATTTTCATCGATCGTTGCAACATTCGTTTCCATTACATCTGCAACGGTTAGTCCTTCTAATGGGTCCATACTGATCGTTTGTAGATCGATCATTTTATTGACGACATCAGATAAGCTAACTAATCCCACAAAACGGTCATCTTTTCCTAGTACAGGGATCTTCGTATAACCTACTTTCGATAAAACAAGCAAACCATGTGATAATGGATGTTGATACATGACGTTCGCTACATTTTCAGCCGAGATCAAAAAAGTCTCTCGATTTTGTAGCAATAACTCTCTTACAATCGGTCCAATCATTGGAGGGCCTCCATTTCAATTTCATTTCAACATAATTATTTTACCGAAAACGGATGCAAAATTCATATAAAAAATCGAGATTTTAGTAAAAATTAGAGATTTTTTGCTTACAAGGAAAAAGTGAAAGCCAGTTCCTCGACAGGTTGATGCGCTCGATTATAATATTGAACATTGACTTGTTCTCCACTGTGTTCAATCAAGGCATAAGAAGGGATTTGGATCGGTCCTCGTGGTTGCGAAATGCTTCCAGGATTCAAATACAAGACCCCTTCTACTACCTCACAACCAATTTGATGCGTATGACCAAAAAAGACCATCGTTGCTTGGTTGGCTTGCGCTTCAAGCGCTAATTGAGTAAGACCAAAACGAACATTTGCCAAATGTCCATGAGTGATAAATATTTTATCTTTCCCAGTATCAACCCACTCTTTTTCAACAAATCCCGGTCCGAAATCACAATTTCCCTTGACTACATGGAAGTGCGTCCACAATTGATCTTCTGGCGATAATTCTGAATCGCCACAGTGAAAGAAGAAATCCACTTTCGTTTGATAACGTGCAACTAGATCAGCTAAGATTTCCCGATCACCATGGTTATCACTGACAACTAAATAGTTCATTTGTTTTCACCTTCCAACCAGTTTTGCCATACTTGGCTCAATTTTTTCATTGCTTGTGCCCGGTGGCTGACTTGGTTTTTTTCTTCACTTGACATTTCGGCTGCAGTTTCAGTTGAACCGTCAGGAATAAATAGTGGATCATACCCAAAGCCGTTGTCTCCTCTTGGGATTCTTCCTACTTTTCCTGGCCATTGCGCTTCCACCACTAGACTTTCTTTATCCGGTGCAGCAAAAACCAAGGTGCAATGAAATTGCGCCGTTCTTTTCTCATCAGGAATCTCCGTCATCTCATAAAGTAATTTCGCATTGTTTCCTGCATCACTTTTGTGTTCACCGGCAAATCGTGCAGAGTAGATTCCTGGCATGCCACCTAAAGCATCTACTTTCAAACCAGAGTCATCAGCTAATACAGGTTGATTCAACAAATAAGCAATCGTTTCCGCCTTCAGACGAGCATTTTCCTCAAACGTTGAACCAGTTTCTTCTACATCAGGTAATTCAGGATAGTCAAACAATGTTTTGACTTCATAACCAGCTTTGCCAAACATCGCTTTAAATTCTTCTGCTTTCCCAGCATTTTTGGTAGCAATAACGATCGTCTTCAAATCGTCCTCTCTTTCTGCTCGTTGCTCGAACAAGACATTTTTTTGTTCAAGAATCAATTGCTCAATCGCCGTTTTTCCATAAAAGAGCAGATCGTTTAATTGTTCTCCATCAAAGGTTGCTTCTTCCCCAGTTCCTTGAATCTCGACAAATTTGCCAGATTCAGTCATGACTAGATTCATATCGACTAACGCTGCAGCATCTTCTTCATAATCTAAATCTGCCACACATGTCTGATCGGGTAAAATCCCAACACTGATAGCAGCTAAATGTTCAATAACTGGATCTTCACGTAAAACTTTTGTTTGAAGTAACTTTTCGACTGCTAATTTTAACGCAATAAAAGCTCCTGTGATGCTAGCCGTTCTTGTCCCACCATCTGCTTGCAAAACATCGCAATCAATGATAATACTACGTTCGCCTAACTTTTTCAGATCAACGACCGCTCTTAACGAACGACCAATCAACCGTTGGATTTCCATTGTGCGTCCTGAAAGTTTTCCTTTGCTGCTTTCTCTTCGATTTCTAGTATGAGTCGCACGTGGCAACATGCTATATTCTGCTGTTACCCAACCAGTTCCTGTTTCTCTTAAAAATGGCGGAACGTTTTCTTCAATCGTAGCAGAACAATTGACGATCGTATCACCAAAGTGAATCATAACAGAACCTTCTGGATGTTTAAAAACATTTGTTTCAATCTTTATTTTTCTTAACTGCTGAGGTTGTCTTCCATCGTGACGCATCTGTTATTTTCCTCCTAATTCAATATGCTCAACATTCAACTGATCGAGCATCAACCAATCTTGTGCAATCTCTTTAAAAAGCTTAGCTGAACCAGTCGTATAGAATTGGCATAACGTCCGCCCCTCATTGACTGAATTGCTGATTTCAAAATAGTCCAGCAACATCGAAACTTCCCCGACAGTCTCTGCACCTGAATCGATTAATGTTACACTTTCTCCCATAACGTTTTGGATAATCGGACGTAACAAAGGGTAATGGGTACAACCCAATACTAATGTATCGATTTTCTTAGTAACCAATGGCGCTAGTGTCTGGGCAACGATTTTTTTTGCCACTGACGAATGATATTCATTACTTTCCACTACCGAAACGAATTTTGGACAAGCCAAACTAGTCACGGCAAGTTCAGGTACCTTCGTTTTCAGCGCTGTTTCATAAGCACGACTTTTGATCGTTCCGAGGGTTCCGATAATCCCTACTTGTTTATTTCTTGTTTGTTTAACAGCTGCTCTTGTCCCAGGTAAGATCACACCAATGACTGGAATAGGAAGTGCCGCCTTGATTTCTTCTAAAGCAACCGCAGTAGCAGTATTACAGGCAATCACTAACATTTTGATGTTTTGTTCCACCAAATGATTCGTCATTTCCCAAGTAAATTCGATCACTTGTTCTGCCGGTCTAGGACCATAGGGGCAACGGGCAGTATCTCCAACATATAAGATATTTTCATTTGGTAATTGTTTCAATGCTTCTTTGACCACCGTCAATCCACCAACACCTGAATCAATAAAACCAATCGGGCGATTATCAGTCAATAGTATCATCCTTTTTCTCAATAAATTCTATCTTCCTTATTGTGGACTTTTTAAGGTGATTTTTCAAGTACTACCTTTGTACTTCTATCCATAAAGCTTGAATAGCTCACACAGTCGATCTAAAGAATCACTAGTTTGACTTAATGAGCTTAAGTTAGTTGTTTTTAGCAGATGAAGATTGCTCTTTATCTACACTTATCATGAATGATTGCGATTCGTTTTAGAGATACTAGAAGAGACTGAGACAAGTTTTGTCCCAGTCTCTGAGCAATTATGGTTTATCGACTAACTTCAGCTGATCCTTGAGATAAAGAATTCATTTGTTTTATATTTTTGTTTGGTTTTGGTAGAGTATTTTGTTCCGATCCTCGATTACTTAGTCTTTGATTCAATGGTAATGGAACTTGATCTATTGGATTTGGGTTTGTTCTATCTAGTTCGGGAAGCTTACTTAGCAAAGTTGTTTTTCCATTGATTATTTCGTTAAGCTCTTTTTTATCTTCGTTAGTGAGAGTAAGCATATAAGGTATATTGCGTCTATTTATTTCATTAAGTTTTCTGCTACCAATAAATTCCGCCATCGTAGATAGCATTTTGGGTTCTACCTTTTGGTTCTCTTTAAGTGCTAATGCAGTGTTCATTGCTCGAGATAACAAAAGCGCGTTGTCATCCACTACTTCAGCTATAGTCTTCCCATTTATTTTAATGTCTGCTTCATTTTCTTGTTTTTTATCTGTTTGTTGTTTCGCTCTTTCTCTGATTATATCCCGAAGTGCTTCTTTTTCTTCTATTCTCATGACAAGATTATCAGAAAGTGTATCCATATACTTTTCATCAAGATAACTATTCTCAATGGTAATTGCTATTTCATGTAAATCCTTTGGAGAGGTAGTTTTATTCTCTGAAAGTTGATAATTTACTTTTATTGTTTCAGCCAATAGGGAGACTATCTTATTCTGTACCACAACATTTAATAGATTAATCCGGGCTGGTGCTTTTGGTAAAGTTCCTGGTTTTGGCGACGTATTTGGTTCCAAGCCAGGAGTATTCTCACTTTGATTTAGTAGAGTTCTTAAATTTGGTTTTGGTGATGTCTGTAGTGGATCCTTTGGGTTTGAATCTAAATTGTTAAGTCCTTGACTTAATGTTGAGCTTAGGTTCATTTTAGCTGGTTCTTGTGAAATTTCGAGTTCCTTATTAAGCAACGTTGTTTTTTCATTTATTATTTCACTAAGCTCTTCTTTATCTTCTTTAGTCAGAGTAAGCATATAAGGTATGTTGCGTCTATTTATTTCATTAAGTTTTCTGCTACCAATAAATTCCGCCATCATAGATAGTATTTCTGGTTTTACCTTTTCGTTCTCTTTAAGTTCTAATGCTGTGTCCATTGCTCGAGATAGCAATAGTGCGTTGTCATCTAGTACTTCAGCTATGGTCTTCCCATTTATTTTAATGTCTGCTTCATTTTCTTGTTTTTTTTCTGTTTGTTGTTTCGCTCTTTCTCTGATCATATCCCGAAGTGTCTCTTTATCTTCTCTTGTCATGACAAGAGCGTTTGAAACCGTATCCATATACTTTTTATCAAGAGAACTATTCTCAATGGTAATTGCTATATTATGTAAATCCTTTGGAGAGATAGTTTTATTCTCTGAAAGTTGGTAAGCTACTTTTATTTCTTCAGCCAATAGGGATACGATCTTATCATTTATTACACTATTTGAGCATATATTCCGAAGCTTGTCTTTGTCTGCTTGTGTCAAGGCAAGCGTACGCATGAGCTCCAGTTTCTGGTCTATATTTAGGTTTAAATTCACAACCTCATTTGCTATTCTATGTAGTTTATTCGGGTTTGCAGGTCGTTTCTCTGAAAGCTGATGCTTATTTGTAATAGTAGTAGCAACAGCATGTACATTCTGCTGAAATAATTGTTCTGATTCTGTTGATTTTTTTTTGACATTATTACGTCTTTCATTCGCAATATGTTTTGCTATTTCCTTTAGATCATATTGGGCGTTAGGTTGGTATTTTTTTATAATAGCTATATTAGCAGCTTTCTTTTGTTCTTCGTATATAGATAGAAGAGTGTCTTGATCTTTTTCTGGTATTTTAAGTTCGAGAATGACCTCTCTTTTCTGTTCATCAGTAAGATCTAAATTCGCAATCTTTTTTGCTGTTTTATTTAGTTTTTCTGGGGAGTTAGATTGATCCTCTGAAAGTTCATATTTAGTTGTAATAGCTAGAGTAGCAACTTTCTTAATTACTTGTATTTTTTTTAGTTCTTTGTATATTGTCCCAAGAGTGTCTCTATCTTCTGTTTCTATTTCAAGTAGATGAATAATTTCCTTTTCCTTTTCCTGTGCTTTACTAAGATTTAAATCTATAAGCTCATTTGCTATTCCCTTTAGTTTCTCTTGAGGGGTCGTTTTTTCAATTGAAAGTAGATATTTACTTGAAATAGCTGTAGCTATACTAACTCTTTCCCAATGCAATTTCTGCAATTTCTTCTCTAATTTGTTCGAATACATCTTTTGAAGAGTGTCTTTATCTTTTTTTGGTATTTCAAGTTCGAGAATAACCTCTCTTTTCTGTTCGTCACTAAGATCTAAAGCCCAAATCGTTTTTGCTATTGCCTTTAAATTATTCTGGGAGTTAGATTGATCCTCTGAAAGTTTATATATATTTGTAATAGCTATAGTAATAGCTTTTATGTTAGCGTCTTTCTGACTTTCTTGTATTATTTTTAATTCTTTGTATATTGTCCCAAGAGTGTCTTTATCTTTTTTTGGTATTTCAAGTTCGAGAATAACCTCTCTTTTCTGTTCATCACTAAGATCTAAATCCACAATCGTTTTTGCTATTGCCTTTAAATTATTCTGGGAGTTAGGTTGATCCTCTGAAAGTTTATATATATTTTTAAAAGCTATAGTAACAGCTTTTACGTTAGCATCTTTCTGATTTTCTTGTATTTTTTTTAATTCTTTGTATATTGTCCGAAGGGTGTCTCTGTCTTTTGTTTCTATTTCAAGTAGGTAAATAATCTCATGTTCCTGTAATGTACTAAGATTTCGATTTATAAGCTCATTTGCTATTGCCTTTAATTTCTCTTGAGGAGTAGTTTTTTCAACTGAAAGTTCATATGTATTTGTAATAGCTATAGTAGCAGCTTTTATTTCAGCGTCTTTCTGACTTTCTTGTGTTTGCAATAAGTCTCGTTTTTCTCTGTATATTTCCTCAAGAGTAGCTCGATCTTCTTTTGAGATTTCAAGTTTAGCAATAACCTCCCTTTCCTGTTCTTCACCAAGATTTAAATCCAGGATCTCAGTTGCTATTGCCTCTAGTTTCTCTTTGGGGACAGATTGGTTCTCTAAAAGTTGATATTTATTTGTAATACCTAGAGTAGCATTATTTATTACCTGCGTTATTAATTCATTTACCTTGGGAATTTGATCATTTAGAAGCTCATATACATCATCTCTATTTATAATATGTAGATCGGAAATAAAGTTATAACACGTACTAGGTTTCAAAGGAAGATAATAGAATTTATCAAGGTCTTCAATTAGTGCAGCTTTTGTTTTTTCCGATAAAGGCGTGTTTGAATTAAGGTTATGTTGTTCATTAAGATAGTCAATAAAAAAGGTTCTATCTATGCTTTCCATTTCAATAGTTCTTTGTTGTAACAGGTTTTTCTCTTCTGGATTCAATGGACGATTGGAGATGTTTCCTTCGGTTGAAGTTGGATCATCTTTAGAAAGATCTTTATCTAATGCTGCTAGTGTTTCCATATTAGTAGATTGCTTTTTCTCTTCAGTTAGTTCATAAGCAAGAGCAGGCTGATCATCGGGCTGTGCTATTTTATTGCTTGGTTGTAACAGTTTTTTCTCTTCTGGATTCAATGGAAGATTGGAGATGTTTCCTTCGCTTGAAGTTGGATCATCTTTAGAAAGATCTTTATCTAATGCTGCTAGTGTTTCCATATTAGTAGATTGCTTTTTCTCTTCAGTTAGTTCATAAGCAAGAGCAGGCTGATCATCGGGCTGTGCTATTCTATTGCTTGGTTGTAACAGTTTTTTCTCTTCTGGATTCAATGGACGATTGGAGATGTTTCCTCCGCTTGAAGTTGGATCATCTTTAGAAAGATCTTTATCTAATGTTACTAGTGTTTCCATATTAGTAGATTGCTTTTTCTCTTCAGTTAGTTCATAAGCAAGAGCAGGCTGATCTTCGGGCTGTGCTATTCTATTGCTTGGTTGTAACAGTTTTTTCTCTTCTGGATTCAATGGACGATTGGAGATGTTTCCTCCGCTTGAAGTTGGATCATCTTTAGAAAGATCTTTATCTAATGTTACTAGTGTTTCCATATTAGTAGATTGCTTTTTCTCTTCAGTTAGTTCATAAGCAAGAGCAGGCTGATCTTCGGGCTGTGCTATTCTATTGCTTGGTTGTAACAGTTTTTTCTCTTCTGGATTCAATGGAAGATTGGAGATGTTTCCTTCGCTTGAAGTTGGATCATCTTTAGAAAGATCTTTATCTAATGCTACTAGTGTTTCCATATTAGTAGATTGCTTTTTCTCTTCAGTTAGTTCATAAGCAAGAGCAGGCTGATCTTTGGGCTGTGCTATTCTATTTCTTGGTTGTAACAGTTTTTTCTCTTCTGGATTCAATGGAAGAAGTAAAAGGATTCCTGCGGTTGAATTTGGATCATATTTAGAAAGTTCTTTACCTAATGCTACTAATGTTTTCACATTAGTATGTTGATTTTTTAGTTTATACTTTTTGGTTAATCTATAAGCAAGATTAGGCTGATTTTCGGGTTTTACTATTCTATTTCTTGGTTGTAACAGGTCTTTCTCTTCTGGAATCAGCGGAAGATGTAAGAGGATTCCTGCGGTTGAATCTGAATCATATTTAGAAAGTTCTCTATCTAATTTTGCGAATGTCACCGGATCAGTACGTTCCATTTTTAGGTTATACTTAACGGTTAACCTATCAGCAAGTTCAAGTCGATCTTCGGGTTTTACTATTCTATTTCTTGGTTGTAACAGGTTTTTCTCTTCTGGGATCAGCGGAAGATGTAAGAGGATTCCTTCGGTTGAATCTGGATCATATCTAGAAAGATCTTTTCCTAATGCTACGAATGTTTTTAGATTAGTATGTTGATGTTTTAGTTTATACTTTTTGGTTATTCTATAAGCAAGTTCAAGCTGATCTTCGGGCTGTACTATTCTATTTCTTGGTTGTAACTGCTTTTTCTCTTCTGGAATCAATGGAAGATGTAACAGGATTCCTTCGGTTGAATCTGGATCATATCTAGAAAGATCTTTTCCTAATGCTGCCATTGTTTTCAGATTAGTATGTTTATTTTTTAGTTTATACTTATCGATTAATCTATCAGCAAGTTCAAACTGATCTTCGGGCTGTACTATTCTATTTCTTGGTTGTAACAGGTCTTTCTCTTCTGGAATCAGTGGAAGATGTAACAGGATTCCTTCGATTGTAGCTGGATCATATCTAGAAAGTTCTCTACCTAATTTTGCGAATTTCTCCGGATTAGTACGTTCCATTTTTAGTTCGTACTTATTGGTTAGTCTATAAGCATGACTTTGCTGATCTTCAGGCCGTACTATTCTATTTCTTGGTTGAAACAGGTTTTTCTTTTCTGGAGTCAATGGAAGATAGAAGAGGATTCCTTCGATTGTAGCTGGGTCATATTTAGAAAGATCTTTTTCTAAAGCTACTAGTGCTTTCATATCATCAG
This sequence comes from Enterococcus sp. AZ078, assembly GCF_051714985.1. Taxonomy (NCBI): domain Bacteria; kingdom Bacillati; phylum Bacillota; class Bacilli; order Lactobacillales; family Enterococcaceae; genus Enterococcus; species Enterococcus sp. AZ078. The sequence continues at coordinate 1,362,332 of NZ_JBIOSW010000001.1, read as the reverse complement.
ATTTATTTTTCTCAAGTTTATACTTATTAGTTAGTTCATAAGCAAGTGAAGGCTGATCTTCGGCTTGTACAATTACTTTTTTTCCGTTTTTTTTATTTAGTTTCAACCTATCCTTTAGTCTATAAAAAATACCACGCTGATTTTTGGACTGTACGCTTACTTTCTCTCCATTTTTTTTATTTAGTTTTTCCATGTTGTTTTCTCCTTTGCACTTTTATATACTGCTTTATAAATTTATCAGAAAAAAAAGGACATCAAAAACTTTTATTCCCAAATAAAGAAATTCTTGGAATTTAATACCATGGTATTTGTTCAAATTTTAGAATATTATTTTTAATTTCTGAAAATAATTAGTCAAGAATAGTGTTTTCAAAAAAATTATGCATGAATAAAGTTTTATTTGAGTCCACTTATACATAACTATTTCTTTCATAATTTTTTTCTGAATATATTTGCGTAACCACGTGTAGTGATTTGAAAAAAATAGTATTCCTGTATAAAAATATAGAAATACGTAATTTACGGATTTAATTCAATGACATCATGAAAAATAGAAATTTTTTGATTAATTAACGAACAAATGTGAGAAAACAAAAAAATCTGAGAAAGAATGGGGTGCTTTCTTGCCCAAATTTGATTTTGCATCACTCTTCAGTACTTATTGACGAAGAGATGAAAAATATTAACCATCCCTAAAACAGCAAGAGCCGAACAATCCCTTCTCAGAAAATGATTCAGCTTGAGCAATTATGGTTCATCGACTAAATTCATCTAAACCTTTAGATAAGTGAATCGTTGGGTTTAGTGGAGTCTGTGGTTTCGAGCTTAGACTGTTTACTCTTTTTAAAGGATTACCTTTTGATGCATTTGGTTTTAGCGATATCGGTGGTTCCGATCCTAGATTATCCTCACTTTTCTTTAGTAGAGATCTTAATTTTGATTTTAATGACGTCTGTAGTGGCGTAGTGGGTTTTGATTCAAGATTATTTAGTCCCTGACTTAATATTGAGCCTAGGTTCGTTTTAGCTGATTCTTGTAAAGTTTCTACCTGGTTTAGCAACGTTGTTTTTTTATTTATTAATTCATTAAGTTTATCTCTATCTATTTCTGGTATTTCAAGTTCGAAAATGACCTCTCTTTTCTGTTGCTTATTAAGATTTAAATTCAAAATCTCATTTGCTATTGCATCTAGTTTTTTTGGGGGATTAGGTTGGTCCTCTGAAAGTTGATAGTTGGTTATAATAGTTAGAGTTGCATCATCTACTCCATGATAAAAGAACACTTCATCGTCTGTCTTATTTTTTTGTATTTTTAACAAGTCTTGTCTTTCTCTGTACATTGTCTTAAGAGCGACTCTATCCTCTTTTGATATTTCAAGTACTCTAATAACCACCCTTTTTTGTTGCTCACTAAGATTTAAATCTATAATCTCATTTACCATTTTCTCTAGTTTATCTCGGAAGGTAGGTCGGTCATTCGAAAGTTGATATTTATTTGTAATAGCTATAGTAGCATCATTTATTCCCTTAAAAAAAAATGGTGCTGCTTCGGCAAAATTTCTTCTGACAATTTGCTTCTTATTTTTATGAATCAATTGTGCCCTATCGTCACTATACCCATCTTGTGTCCGCCCATTCACTCTAGAGTCTGTCTTACTTTCTTTTATTTTTGGCAATATCTCAAGTTTTCTGTATATTCTCCAAAAAGCTTCTCTATCAGCTTCTGGTATTTCAAGACCATTAATAACCTCTCTTTTTTGTTCATCACTAAGGTTTAAATCTATAGTCTCTTTTGCTATTGCCTTTAGTTTCCTAGGATGAGTAGCTTGATCTTCTGAAAGTTGATATTTATTTGTAATATAAGTAACTGAATCATGTACTAGCTGATTAAATAACTGTAATGCTTTAGCCCCTCTTATTATAACTTCTAACTTACTTTGGGGTGGTGTTGGCCATCTCTGCAGTTCTTTAAATGTTTCGAGAAGAGTATCTTTATATCCCTTTTGTATTCCAAGACGGATAATAACCTCTTCTTTCTGTTCCTCACTAAGTTTTAAATTAAAAATCTCCTTTGCTATTGCCTTTAGTTTCCTTTCGTGGATAGATAGTTCATATTTATTTATAATGCCTATAACTGCATCATCTACTTGCTGATTAAATGATACTTTATCTTCACCTTTTGTGTTCTCATCTATTTTAGCATCTGTCCTACTTTCTTGCGCTTTAAAAAATTCTTGTCTTTCTCTATATATTGTTTGAAGAGTGGCTCGATCTTCTTCTGATATTTTAAGCTCGAAAACAACCTCTCTTTTGTATTCTTCACTAAGATTTAAATCCATAATTTCATTTACTATTGCCTTTAGTTTCTCTTCAGGGACAGATTGGTTCTCTGAAAGCTGATATTTATTGATAATAGCTATAGTAGCATGAATAGCAGCATTGTTTGCTTGCTGATAAAATAACTGTTCTGCTTTCATCAAATTTATTTTGTATATTTTCCAAAGAGTGGCACTATCTTCTGTTTGTAGTCCCAGTTGGAAAATAACCTCCTCTTTTTGTTCCCCACTAAGATTTAAATCCATTATCTCATCTGCTATTGCCTTTAGTTTATTTTCGGGGATAGATAGCTGATATTTATTTATGATAGCTATAGCTGCATCGTCTACTTGCTGATTAAATGATACTTTATCTTCACCTTTTGTGTTCTCATCTATTTTAGCATCTGTCCTACTTTCTTGCGCTTTAAAAAATTCTTGTCTTTCTCTATATATTGTTTGAAGAGTGGCTCGATCTTCTTCTGATATTTTAAGCTCGAAAACAACCTCTCTTTTGTATTCTTCACTAAGATTTAAATCCATAATTTCATTTACTATTGCCTTTAGTTTCTCTTCAGGGACAGATTGGTTCTCTGAAAGCTGATATTTATTGATAATAGCTATAGTAGCATGAATAGCAGCATTGTTTGCTTGCTGATAAAATAACTGTTCTGCTTTCATCAAATTTATTTTGTATATTTTCCAAAGAGTGGCACTATCTTCTGTTTGTAGTCCCAGTTGGAAAATAACCTCCTCTTTTTGTTCCCCACTAAGATTTAAATCCATTATCTCATCTGCTATTGCCTTTAGTTTATTTTCGGGGATAGATAGCTGATATTTATTTATGATAGCTATAGCTGCATCGTCTACTTGCTGATAAAATGATATTTCATCGTCATCTTTTGTAAGCTCTTTTAAATTAGCGTTTGTCTTACTTTCCTGTTTTTGCAACGAGTCTTGTTTTTTTCTATATATTTTCCGGAGAGTGGCTCGATCTTCTTTTGATAGTTCAAGTTTACCAATAACCTCCCTTTTCACTTCCTCATCAAGATTTAAATCCATGATCTCATTTGCTGTTGCCTCTAGTTTTTCTTCGGAGACTGTGTAGTTCTCTAAAAGTTGGTATTTATTTGTAATATCTATAGCAACATCATCTATTACCTGTGTTATTAATTCATTCACCTTTGGAAGTTGATCATTTATAAGCCTACCTACATCCCTTCTAGCTACTATATCCAGATCGAGAATAAAGTTATGATACGTACTAAGTTTCAAAGGAGTATGATAGAATTTATCAAGGTCTTCAATTAGTGCAGCTTTTTTTTTTCTGATAAAGGCGTGTTTGATTTAAGTCTATGTTTTTCATTAAGAAAGCTAATAAACAGGGGTCTATTTTGACTATTTATTATTATTCTATCTTTGCTATTCATTTCAATAGTTCTTTGTTGTAACAGCTTTTTCTCTGCTGGAGAAAGTTTAAGATAGGAGAGGATTCCTTCGATTGAAGCTGAATCATATTCAGAAAGATCTTCACCCAATGTTGCTAAAGTTTCTAGATTAGTATGTTTCTGTTTCTTAATTTTATACTTTTTGGTTAGTCTATTTGCTAGATCTTTAGGTGTTTCTGTTACTGTCTCTCCGTTTTTTTTCTTTATTTCTATATTCAGTTGCTTTTTTTTAAGTTCAAGCTTATTAATTATTCTATTAAAAATACCATGCTGATCTTGAGACTGTATTCTAACTTTCTCTTCGTTGTCTTTATTTATATTCTGTTCCTTGTTTGGCATGCTGTTTTCTCCTTTGAGATTTTATATACGCTTTATAAATTTATCAGAAAAAAAAGTACATAACGAACTTTTATTTCCACAGAAAGAAATTATTGGCATTTTATACCATTGTATTTATTCAGAATCTAGATTATTGTTTTTAATCTCTGAGAATATTTGGCTAAGATTAGTGTTATTAAAGGATTATGCTACAGAAGAATTTTATTTAAGTACCTCTGTACATAACTATTCCTTTAAACTATTTTTCTGAATATTTGCTTAACTACATGTGTTGGTTAAAAAGAGGAAATTTATGACCCTGACTGGTTTTTGTACTATTCATCGACTCTTAATGACATGGAGCCTATTTTCTACCACAATATTTATTAAAGCTAGATAAAAAGACGAAAATCAGTTCTCCTGATTTTCGTCTTTTTAGGCTTGTTCATCCGAAAGATTTGACCGCACACTCAAGTTAATTTTTGAACTGTTACACTCTTACTTGAATGTTGCTAAATTGAACACTATCTGATCGTTAGGTGATAATTTAATATCATTTGCTCCTTTTTCCGCCATTTTGCCGTTGATTGTGAACGTCCAATATAATCCTTTATCTTTGTCTTGTGCATGCCCATCAATTGCCGTCACAAAACCATTGTCTTCTTTCACTGAAAACTGTTTTTTTAGTAATTCCAACAAGGTCTGATTTGGTTGGTAAGTAACGTTTTTTGCCGATAGTTCTTTTCCCTCTTCTTGCAAAGTGATGGTCACTTTTTTTGTAGTGGCTTGTGATTGAGCGCTTGATTGTTCTGTCGTGGTAGGTGATTGACAACCAGTCATAACGATCATACTTGATAAAGCAGCTAATAATACTATGAATTTCTTCAAAAAAAACACTCCTATTTATTAATTTGTAAAAAGAATTAACTTAAGTTATCACTTTAAACATTATAGATATAATTCTTAGACAGTTAGATTTTAATTCAAACAGTAAGGTCTGATAAATAATTAATGGAATACTTTCCCAGCTCGCTCATAGAATGGTTCTTTAATATGATAAACCACATTGACATAACGTGCCAAGACAAAAAAGAGATCCGATAACCGATTAATCAGTTTATAACTCATTTGATTCGTTTCTGTTTCTTCCAAAATCAATTCAGTGATTTCACGTTCCGCTCTTCGGGTCACTGTTCGGGCAAGATGGAAATGCCCTGCTACTGGATGTCCACCAGGCAAGATAAATTTGTCGATAACCGGTAGTTTTTCTTGATAAAAATCAATCATTTCTTCCATTTTCTCCAAATCTTTTTTAGTCACGATCCGTTCTTTGACTTCCGCTGGTGTGGCAAAATCTGTTCCGATATCAAATAGTAATCGTTGAAGTTGGATTAATTGTTCGATCAAAAGTGCAAATTTATCAGGATCTAATTCTGCAACGATCGTTCCTACCCAAGAATTGATTTCATCCACACTTCCATAAGCTCTAACACGAGAAGCTGACTTAGCTAGCCGTTGCCCTCCGATAATACTAGTCATCTCAGCATCACCACTTTTAGTATAGATTTTCATGATACCATGCTCCTTTTTAACCTTATAATCCACACTTTAGTTGTACTTTACAATGGGTGCAAGTACTGCAACCTCCGATTTCTTCAATTGTACCTTCATGACAAATCGGACAGCGCTCTTCACTCGTTGCTGAGTCGTTTGAAGCTTCTGTTAGCAAAACATCTGGGTGTACCTCTGATGTTACTAGCTCATCGGTAAAACTATTTTCTTCCGCTGATAAAGTCAGGACTTGTGAATCTCGGCTACCGTCAACATATACCGTACCGCCTTTTGCCCCACCTTGATAAAGTCGTTCGTAAATATCAGCTACTTCTTTAACACGATATCCCTTAGGTGCGTTGACTGTTTTGGAAATGGAACTATCAACCCATCGTTGGATCGTACATTGGACATCCACGTGAGCTTCTGGTGAAAGCTCCATTGCTGAGACAAAGTATTCCGGTAACTCTGAGGCATCTGCCTCTGGATGTTTCGCTAGATATTCGTCAACGATTTCAGCGTGTACTTCAATGAATTTTCCTAAGCGACCGCTTCTAAAGTAGGAAAAAGAGAAATAAGGTTCCAATCCCGTGGAAACACCAGTCATCGTACCTGTCGAGCCAGTTGGTGCAACGGTTAATAAGTGTGAATTACGGATTCCATAAGTTAAGACACCTTGCCTAATATGTTCTGGCATCTTTTTCATATACCCAGAATGGATAAAACGCTCACGTAATTGTCGTGTTTCTTCTTCGTTCTTACCAACTAAATAAGGAAAACTTCCTTTTTCTTTTGCCAATTCGATCGACGTTTGATAAGCTGTAACGGCAATCGTTTCAAACAATTGATCGACTAACGCATTTCCTTCTTTAGAGCCATACGTTTTGCCGCAATAGATCAATAAGTCGGCTAAGCCCATCACCCCTAAACCAATACGACGTTCCCCTTTTGCTTGTTGCTCATTCTTGTCAAAAAAATAAGGGGTCGCATCAATAACATTATCTTGGAAACGTACACTGGTTCTAACCACTTCTGCAACTTTTTGAAAATCGATTTCTTGGTGCTCATCTACCATATTCGCTAAATTGATAGCCGCAAGATTACATACCGCATACGGTGTCAATGGCTGTTCTCCACAAGGATTTGTTGCAACGACTTTTTGACCATAGGCAGCAGCATTAGTCATCTCATTGGCGTTATCAATAAAAAAGATCCCTGGTTCTGCAGAATAAGTAGCACAGTAAGTGATCAATTCCCAAAGCTCTCTGGCTCGAATTGTTTGATGAACTTTCACTTTACGTCCTGTCGCTTCCCACTCACGAACATCACCGATTTCAGCCCAATGTTGATCATAATCAGCCATTTCTACTTCTGTATACTCGTCAATAGCAGGAAAACGCAAATCATAGGTCTTATCTTGTGCGACAGCTGCCATGAATTCCTTTGTCAGACAGATTGAAATATTCGCCCCTGTTAAGAAGTCAGGATCTTTGACACTATAACTTCCACCCATTTTTAATTTTTGCTTAGCCTCTTTGATGAAAGTTTGTTCTGCAAATTGCAAAAGCCCCTCTTCCTTAAGCAAGACTTCAAATAGCTCCCTTTCTTCTTGAGTTAAAGGAGAAAAAGCTAGTTTCTCACTTGCCAACTGTTTGATTAGCGGGTTTTTACTTGTAGTTATCAACTGTTGCAAGATCAACGGATTCTGGATTTTTGAAATAATAAATTCAAAAATATCTGGGTGCCAATCATTGAGCATGATCATTTGCGCCCCTCTGCGACTTCCTCCTTGCTCGACTAAATGGGTGAGATTAGCTAAATCATTGAGCCAAGAAACAGCACCAGAAGATTTTCCATTTACGCCATGTACGACAGCTGATTTTGGTCTCAAGGTTGAGCCATTCGTTCCTACTCCACCACCACGACTCATGATTTCCATGACTTCTTCTCGGTGTTTTGCTAAACCAGAACGAGAATCTTGAATAAATGGCATGACAAAACAATTAAAGTATGTGACTTCTGATTGCGTACCAGCACCATATAACACCCTTCCTGCAGGAATCAAATTTTGTTCAGTCAATTGTTTGTAAAAATCTTCAAAAAATTCAGCTTTTCTATCGCCCTCGACTTGACTAATTCCGAAAGCAACTCGAGCAGCAATTTGTTCATAATACAGCTCTAAAGGTTTTTCAACTTCACTTTTGTTTCTTTTAACGAATCCACGAGCTATTTCTTCAGGATCAGTCAAAGAGGAGCGAAATTCCTCTTCCACTTCGATCGTTAAATCGTCTCCAGAGTGCTGAATGACCGTTCCAATTCCACGAGCCGGGTATTGTGGATCCGCATGTACCGTCAAGACGACTAGATCACCTATGGTTAACGTCTGATTATGTGGATCTTTGTAAGTATATCGATCCAACATGACCAAGCGTGAAATCCCTTCAAATGTCAGTTTCATTTGTGGATCAATAGGTTTGACCTCTGGATAATTCCGTATATCCTGATTAAGTTTTTCTATATATTTTTTTGAATAAATTCCCATTCCATCGCCACCTTATCATAAAAAACACTATATATAGTGTCTGTTAATTATTATCACACTACATCATGTGTTTTTCAATCTTGTAATAAAAAAAATTTATGATATAATGAGAACTATTATCAGTGAAGGAGCAGCCTCAAAAGATGAACACATTTAAACAAAAACCTTACTTTACGATTCACAAATTTGCTTATTTGTCATTATTAATTGCTGCCTGTGTCGTAGGCAGAATTTTTTTTGCTTGGTTACCAAATATTCAACCTATGACAGCAATTTTTTTACTACTTGCGGCATTTGGTTCTTTAACAGATGCTTTAATCGTCTCCATATTGAGCTTATTCATCACTAATCTATATTTAGGATTAGGGACTTGGACAATCAGTCAAATGCTCGCCTTCAGCGGGATTGTTTTGTTTTTTCATTGGATGAATCAGTTACCTATAGTCGCTAAGCATGTGACTATTCAAGCAATTTTGAGCTTTATTTGTGGGTTAATTTACGGTTTGATTGTTTCACGAATTGAAACTTTCATCTATCAACTTCCCTCTTTTTGGGCTTACTATTTTCAAGGACTTCCTTTTGATCTCGCCCATGGTATAGGTAATTTCTTTTTTTATTTGATTCTCTTTCCCGTATTCCAACGAATACTATTTCCGCTATACAGTAAGACGCTTGATGACAGATATAAAAAATAAATGACGTGAGAATCCTTATTTTATCAGCCCTCTGATTATTTTTGTCTAACTTTTTTTGGGGGGATAGAATCAGAAGTGATTCTTCTGTCCCAGTTTTCATTTAGCCATAAAAAGTGGGATATTAATCAAATTTTTTCTGATTAATATCCCACACTCATTTATTATGTAATCATTTTTAGAGTTTATTGATTATTATCTATGTAACGGGTTATCCTGCTTATGCTGTAGGTCTTGAGATACAGCTGCTCTTTCTGGGGATGAGTTTTCTTCTTTAGATACTCTATTTAATTTTTCTTTAAGATCTTCTCCTCTATCTTTGTTCTCTGGAACTTCAGAACTATTTCTAACATTATTCCCTCCCTCATACTTCCCCATTTCTTCTTCTACTCTCTGTCGGCTTATGGATGGACTTTTTGTCAACTCATTTTTAAGATACCTCAATACACTACTTCCAGTAATGTCTCTATTATTCACAACTGTTTTTATCGCTCGCTCAACCGCTTTATCCTCTTTTTTTCTATTTTTACCCTTAAATTTCTTCAATTCTTCTTCTGCTCTCTCTTTACTTATGAATGGATTATGCTCAAATCCATATGTGAGATACTTAAATATTTGGGAATAATCTTGAGTCCTGTCTGCATCCTTCATAACTGTTTTTATCTCTTGTTTAACCGCTTTATCCTCTTTTTTTCTATATAACTTCTTCAATTCTTCTTCTGCTCTCTCTTTACTTATGAATGGACTATTCTTAAATTCATATGTGAGATACTTAAATATTTGGGAATGATCTTGAATCCTGTCTGCATCCTTCATAACTTTTTTTATCACTTGTTTAACCGCTTTATCCTCTTTTTTCCTAACTTTACTCTCAAACTTCTTCAATTCTTTTGCTCTCTTTTTACTTATGAATGAACTATTCTCTTTTTCTTTAGTTGTACTCGGATTTAATTCAGTTGGTTCCTGTTGAATAGTTTTTGTCTTTTCCTGTTCCTTGTTTGGCATATTATCTTCTCCTTTAAAATTTTATATACTGCTTCATCAATTTATCAGAAAAAAAGAATACATAAAAAACTTTTATTTCCGAGAAAAGAAATTTTTGTAATTTAATACCATTTAATTGATTAAAATTCTAGGTTACTACTTTTAGTTTCTGAGAGTACAAGGTCAAGTATAGTATTTTCAAAGAATTATGCATCAAAAAATTGTATTTGAGTAGTCCTATACATAACAGTTCCTTTCATAATATTTCATTGATTCTTTAATCCTATTTTTGATTTAGCTATAAAAATCGGGTCGTTCATCCAATTTTTTCTGATTAACGACCCGAGCTCATATACTATGTAATTTGGGCTCTATATTTTTTGATGTTGGTGAAATTTACCAACATCTTTTTCATGATGTAAAAACATAGAAAAGACACCCTGAAATCCTTTAGAATTAATTTGACGAACCAATTCATAGGATAATTCAAGATGTCTTGTACTCAGCTTATCAAAGATCCCCTAAATATTCTAGACCTAACTATCTATTTTGAGGTAAATTGTTAAACCAAAGAAAGATATAAAGAGAAATTTTGCTTGATTTACAAAGGTACTCTTCAATACACGCCCGAAGAGTGTCCACATTATTCAACATATAGGAAGAACTTTTTTAAACCACCGAGTGAAGGAAACCAATGCACGACTTAAAAGTACTTCTCGATACCAACGTGGGCTTGGTAGAAAAATGAAACGTTATTGGAAACTCCTACAAAAAGAAGAAGCAAAGTTGAACTATGAAAAACGGGTTTGGTGTTCCAGTTTCAAAGATTACTTAACTGAAAGTGAGATTTCAGTTATACCAAGATGTTCTTTATGAGTAAAGAAAAGAGATCATTCACTATTTGAGGACTGTTTATCCAGAGAAGTCAGCCAGTTACCTGAAACTTATGCGATAACTTTGCGAACATTTAGAAAGTTTCTGCCACAGATCCAAAATGTCCTCCGCTACAGTTATTCAAACGGACCACTAGAATGTTTAAACAACCATATTAAAGTATTAAAACACAATACTTATTGTTTTCGAAATTTTTATCATTTCAAACGACGGATCACAATTCGACACGATAAAACTATTTTAACCAAATAAAAAGAACAGAAAGAAGTTTTTCTTCTTTCTGCCCAAATTATTCTAAGATTTCTTTTTACTAATATCATTTGACAAAGAGCCAATTTTTTATGATCAATATCCCACACTCATTTATTATGTAATCATTTTTAGAGTTTATTGATTATTATCTATGTAACGGGTTATCCTGCTTATGCTGTAGGTCTTGAGATACAGCTGCTCTTTTTGGGGATGAGTTTTCTTCTTTAGATACTCTATTTAGTTTTTCTTTAAGATTTTCTCTTCTATCTTTGTTCGTTGGAACGTGTAAACTATTTGTATCATCTCTATTTATTTTATATTTACTTTTGAGCTTTCTCAATTCTGCTTCTGTTCTACATTCACTCTGGAACTTTTTCAATTCTGCTTCTGCTCTCTTTTCGCTTATAAATGGACTATCCTCAAACTCATATTTGAGATCCAGAAATATTCGGGAAGGATCATGAGGAATATCTCCATCATGCATAACTGTTGCTATCACTTGCTCAACCGCTTTATTTTCTTTATCCTCTTTTTCTACTTGCTCAACCGCTTTATTTTCTTTATCCTCTTTTTCTCTATATTCTCTCATAAACTTGTTCAATTCTGCTTCTGCTCTCTTTTCGCTTATAAATGGACTATCCTCAAACTCATATTTGAGATCCAGAAATATTCGGGAAGGATCATGAGTAATATCTCCATCACGCATAACTGTTGCTATCGCTTGCTCAACCGCTTTATCCTCTTTTTCTTTAGTTGTACTCGGATTTGATTCAGTTGATTTTTTTTGAACGTTTTCTGTCTTTTCCTGTTCCTTGTTTGGCATGTTATTCTCTCCTTTAAAATTTTATGTACTGCTTCATCAATTTATCAGAAAAAAGAATACATAAGAAAACTTTTATTTCCAAGAAAAGAAAATTTTGCAATTTAATACCATTTAATTGATTAAAATTCTAGGTTACTACTTTTAGTTTCTGAGAGTACAAGGTCAAGTATAGTATTTTCAAAGAATTATGCATCATGAAATTATATTTGAGTATTCCTATACATAACAATTCCTTTCATAATATTTCATTGATTTTTTAATCCCAGTTTTAATTTAGCCATAAAAAGTGGGATATTAATCAGATCAATATCCCACACTCATTTATTATGTAATTATTTTTAGAGTTTATTGATCACTATCTTTGAAATTGATCCTTTTTGTTTAGATATGCCTGTGACTTTGGTAGTACAGATGTTTTTAATTGCTCAATTCTTTTTTTCGTAAGTCTTCCTTGCTCGGATTTTCCTTGCTCACGTTTTCTTTTATTAAGGCTTCTTTGTTCGGAGCTTCCTTTTTCAAGAAATTCTTTTACACTCATCTTGAAATATTCCTGTCTTTCATTTGGTTTACTTGGAGACTTATATTCATTTTTTAATTTCTCAATTTCTATTTTTTGCCTCTTTTTGCTTATGTATTCAGATTTTTTCAACTCGTCTTGAAATTGCACCATTAGTGTTGGAGGAATTTCAGTATAGTGTCTGTTCATCTTAAATCTTTCTTTCACTTGATCAACCGCTAAATCTTCTCTAGCCTTTTTTATTGATTTTTCTATCTTGGGCGTTTGCTTCTTTAAGAGTGTCTGAACATCTCTTCTAGCGATCACATCTAAATCATAAATAAAGGAAGTAAACCTGTTAAGGTCCAAAGAATCGAAATAGAATTTATCAAGGTCTTGAATTAGTGCATGTTTTGTTTCTTTCGACAAAACTGCTTTTTTGCTTAAATCATACTTTTGATTAAGGTAGTTAATATAAAAGGTTTTATTTTTATCATCCACTACTATTCTATCATCACTATTCATTTGGATGTTCCTTTGTCGTAACAGTTTTTTCTCTTCTGGAAGAAGCGGAAGATAAAAGATAATCCCTTCTGCAGACTCTCTCTTATAGTTAGAAAGAATTTTACCTAATGTTGCTAACTTTTCCGAACTATTAGCTTCTCCCCTCACAAGCTTATGATCCTTGATTAGTTGAAGAGCAATAGCATATTGACTTCCTGTCCGTATTACTGCTATTTTTTGTTTATCATTTGGCATGTTATTCTCTCCTTTAAAAGTTATATACTACCTTGTTAAACTATCAGAAAAAAGGAGTATCTAAGTAACTTTTATTTCTGCAGAAAGAATTTTTTGGCATCTGATATCACTAAACATGTTGTTTTTCGAGTTACTATCCGATAACCATTCTGTCAAAAAGCAGTCATCACCCACTTATAGAGAATGGATGATGACTGCCTATACTAGATTAAAATTGAAGATTCTTAATTTAGCCACTTCTGTTTGTCACAAATCGTTGATTGAATGATCTATCGACCACTAGAACGTCGTACTTCTACTTCACGCAAGCTCCCCTTTTTTGCCTGAGCAGTCGTTGGGAACAGCTGGTTTTCTAACCGACCAATTTGTTCATTCATTTTTGACATTTTCCTAAATTAACGAACCCTTACACAAAAAATGTACTATATTTCTAGAAAATCTTACAGAAACTTCTTTCTTTTTACCATTTCCTGTTTGTCGCAAGCAATGGATCATTCGTATACAATTAGTCAATTACATTCGATAATAGACAATGATTGCTAGTCCGATACCTGATAAAATCAGTCCCCAAAATAGTTGTCCGAACATACTGGTATCTCCCAATAGCCAACGAACGAAAAATAATTTTCTTCCAAAACAAAAAATTAATACACCTATGATAAAAATAATACATCCCGTAGAAAATATCGGGTTTGCTTGAAAAGCATTTATAATCTCTTCCATCTAACAACATCTCTTTCTCTATCCATTATAGTTACCACAAACTCTGTTAGGCATCCTCTCATTTCAATACGTTTACCTAACGACACTTAGTATACTTCCTGCTGTCAAGACAGTCCATATTTTTAAATGACCTGAACGAACAAAACTGTAAGCTATGTTTTTAAGCTGATCTTTGTCTACGACTACTTTCTCTCACAATATCGTTGAAGAGAAAAACGATCTAAGTTTTACATTGACGAATCAAATAAAAATACTCGCTGAACAATTTTCATTGAACAACGAGCATGCTAAGTTTTTGACTAATAGCTGTACTTTCTTTTTTCTAAATAGGAAGAAAGTAAGGATAAAGCATAGCAGACAGCAAAATACATCAATGTCATTGCCACAAACATTGGCAATACATAATTGGTATTTTGGCCGTAAACAATTCGTGCTTGGTGAGTCAATTCAGGTAAGGAAATGATCACTGCTAATGATGTATCCTTGATCAATGAAATCAGCTGACTCACGATTGCTGGGATCATTGATTTAAATGCTTGGGGTAAAACGACGATTCTCATCGTTTCTACATAAGACAATCCTGTGGAAAGACCAGCCTCCATTTGTCCTTTAGGAACGGCATTCAACCCTGCTCGAAAAATTTCTGATAACATAGCCGATTCAAAAATCGTCAATGCTGCTACGGCTGACCAAAAAATATTCATTTGGATACCGATTTGTGGTAAGGCAAAATACGTAAAGAAAATGATCAATAGCAATGGAAGATTTCTGATAATATCAATTAGTATTCCTAGTATTTTTGAAAAATAAGGTATATTAGCAAAACGAACCACACCACAAATCCCGCCAATCAAAAAACTAAAGATGATTGAAAATAATGAAACCTCCACAGTCACTTTTAATCCTTCTAATAAGAAGCGGATATTCATCCATGAAAAAGCACCACTAAAATCCATTTTGTTCTCCCCTTCCTATGAACGAACTGCCCATTTTTTCTCTAAATATGTCATCAAGTAAGACAAAGGTAATGTAATTACTAAGTAAAAAAGACCCACGATGATATAGGTATCAAAAGTGTTGAAAGTTTCACTGGCAATTAAGTCCCCTTGATACATTAAATCTAACCCAGCAACGATAGCTAAAATCGATGAATTTTTGACTAGATTAATGAATTGGTTTCCTAATGGTGGTACGACGATCTTGAAAGCCTGCGGCAAAATAATAAACCGCATCGTTTGCGCATAGGTCAAACCAGCTGATAAACCCGCTTCTGTTTGCCCTTTTGGCACTGTTTGAATTCCTGAACGAACGGTTTCTGCAATAAATGCCGAAGTATAGATCGTCAAACCGATCGTCCCTGCTTGAAAGCCGTCAAAACTAATCCAATAGATCGGAAGGACGACATAAAAGAACATCACAATAATCAACAACGGGATATTTCGAAAAAATTCCACGTACGCTTTAGCTAGTCCACTGATCACTTTGTTCGTTGACAATTGAAAAATTGCCATCAGTGTTCCAATAATCAAACTAAATAATAAAGCTAACACACTTGAATAGATAGTGATTTTAAATCCTTCTAAGAAGGTTGATCCATATGTTTGCAGCAACTCAGCCATTTTTTCCCCTCCTTAATTCACTTTTCCTTGGGTGGTATCTGGGAACCATTTTTGGTAAATCTGATCATATGTGCCGTTAGCAATGAGTTCTTTTAACGCTTGATTTACGGCATCCAAAAATTCTGTTTGTCCTTTATTGATCGCAATTCCATAAGGTTCATTGGTAAACGTCCCACCTGCTAAAGTATAGTCAGGGTTCTCGTCAGCCATTCCCAACAAAATGGCATTATCGGTCGTCATAGCATCTCCTTGTCCTGATTGTAAAGCAGTAAACGCTTCGGCATAGTTTTCTAGTTCAAGAATTTTTGCGTCTGGAGCATGTTCTCGGATATTTACTGCAGAAGTTGATCCTTTGACTGCGAGCACAGTTGTTTCAGCATTTAAGTCATCTACGCTTTTAATCGGGCTTCCTTTTTTGACTAATAAAGATTGTCCGGCATCAAAATAAACATCAGAAAAATCAACTTGCTTTTTTCGTTCATCTGTAATGGTCATTGTCGCAATAATCGCATCAATATTTCCATTTTTTAATAGAGGAATCCGTGTTTTAGAGGTAACTTCCACAAATTCTGCTTTCCCATCTTTTCCAAGAATCTCTTGCGTAATCGCTTTAGCGATATCGATATCAAATCCTTGAACCGTACTACTTTTGATATCCATCATCCCAAATAAGCGAGTATCGTATTTTACACCCCACGTTATGGTGTTGTTTTGCTTACTTCGTTCCAGAATATTTTCTTCAGCGACACTTTTTCCTTTGCAGCCTGCTAATATCAAAAAGACCAGACCCAAAAGGAAAAGCAAACGAATCATTGTTTTCTTACGCATCTTATTCCTCCTATCAATGATTGATTACTTTACTAATAAATTGTTGTGCCCGAGGTTCTTTAGGGTTCTCAAAGAAGTCTTTTACATTGCGGCTATCTTCTAATACTTGACCATCCGCCATGAAAATAACCCGATCTGCTACTTCTTTTGCAAATCCCATTTCATGGGTCACGACGATCATTGACATCCCATCACGAGCTAATTTTTTCATTACATCAAGTACATCCCCGATCATTTCCGGATCTAAAGCAGATGTAGGCTCGTCAAATAACAGCATTTCCGGATTCATCGCCAAACCTCTGGCAATTGCCACACGCTGTTGTTGTCCTCCAGATAACATAGATGGATAAGAATCTTTTTTGTCGAGCATGTTGACTTTTTCTAAGAATTTTTCCGCGTTTTTCACTGCACTTGCTTGATCTTGCTTTAATACTTTAATCGGCGCAAGTGTAATGTTTTCTAAAACGGTTTTATTAGGATATAGATTAAAATGCTGAAAAACCATTCCAACATTTTTTCTGACTTCAGTCAATTTTGTTTTTTTGTCCTGAAGGTCGATATCATTGATTAACAATCTTCCAGAAGAGATCGTTTCTAATCCATTGATACATCGTAACATTGTACTTTTACCTGAACCTGAAGGACCAATGACAACGACGACTTCCCCTTTCTCAAACTCGAGGTTTATGTTTTTCAAAGCATGGAATTTGCCGTAGTATTTTTCCACGTTATCAAATTTAATCATTGCCATATCATTACACTCCCATTATTATTTAGTAAGAAAACATTTAAAGATATATAATAGAACATATTATATCTGAAACTTACGTATTTTGTAAAGTTTCTTTGAAACTTTCTTTCGTTATTTTTCTCCTTTGCTTCTTACATCTGCTATTTTTCTGCATTTTGTTCGTCTTTTGATTTAGAACGGTTGTTTCTTCCTCCAAAAAACGGTAAGATATTAAGTGCTTAGTCTTACAAATCGTAAAGAGGTGTTTTTTTTGAAAAATATTATTCTAACAGGTGATCGCCCGACTGGCAAGTTACATTTAGGGCATTATGTAGGATCACTCAAAACACGGGTAGAAATGCAAAAAGATGAAAACAATCAACTTTTTGTAATGATTGCAGATATGCAAGCCCTAACCGATAACGCTAAAAACCCTGAGAAGGTTTCTTCAAATGTACTTGAAGTTGCTTTAGACTATTTAGCTGTTGGATTAGATCCTACGAAATCAACGCTTTTTATCCAATCGCAAATACCAGAATTAGCTGAATTGACTATGTACTATTTAAACCTAGTCAGCGTCGGGCGTGTCCGTCGTAATCCTACAGTTAAAACAGAAATCGAACAGAAAAAATTTGGTGAAGGTGTCCCAACTGGATTCTTTATTTATCCTGTATCGCAAGCTGCTGATATCACAGCTTTCAAAGCGAATTTAGTTCCTGTTGGTGAAGATCAAAAACCAATGCTTGAACAAACGCAAGAAATAGTTCAAAGTTTCAACCACACGTATGGCGACGTCTTAGTGGAACCAAAAGGCGTTTTCCCACCAAAAGGAATGGGCCGTTTGCCTGGCATCGATGGGAATGGAAAAATGAGCAAGTCATTGGGTAATGGCATCTATATTTCTGATCCTGCTGATGTGGTCAAGAAAAAAGTAATGAGTATGTACACAGACCCAAATCACATCCACGTGGAAGATCCAGGTCAAGTCGAAGGCAATATGGTATTCACTTATCTTGATGTGTTTGGAAAAGACAAAAACGCAATTGAAGAAATGAAAGCTCATTATCGTCGTGGTGGTCTAGGTGATGTAAAAATCAAACGCTATTTGATTGATGTTTTGGAAGAAGAGTTTGCTCCAATTCGTGCTAGAAGAGAAGAATTAGCGAAAGATCCAGCCGCTGTGATGGCGATCCTAAGAGACGGTAGTGAAGCAGCCGCGAAAGTCGCTGCTCAAACTCTAGCAGAAGTCAAAACTGCAATGGGAATCAATTATTTTAACTGATTGGCTTGTTAATGAATAAAAAAGACGTCCTCATTCTTTATGAGGGCGTCTTTTTTTACAGTTTAACGAATATTTGCACCAACTGTTTCACTTAGTGCTTTTTCGATCTTAGTCATTGATCGGTTAATTTCTTCATCTGTCATCGTTGCTTCAGGATTCTCGAATGTCAGACTGTAAGCCATTGACTTATGTCCTTCCTCGATATTTTTTCCTTGATACACATCAAACAGTTGGATGTCTGTTAAGAACTTACCTGCAGCAGACTGGATAACCGTTACGATTTCTTGATTGGTTACTGTTTCTGCAACTAACATCGCAATGTCACGAGAAACGGAAGGGAATTTTGTCACCGCATGGAAAGTCATCCCTTTTTGAGCAGCTTCGATCACTGAGCTCAAGTCAAATTCTGCAACATAGGTTTCTGGAACATCGTATTCTTTAGCTGTATTCGGATGAACCTGTCCAACAAATCCCATCACTGTTTCACCTAAATAGATTTCCGCTGTTCTTCCTGGATGCATGTCTTTCAAACTATCAGTCGCTTGATAAGAAATTTCTGTTGCTATTCCTAATTGTTCAAACAAGTTTTCTAAAAGACCTTTGATCGTATAGAAGTCAACTACTTCTGCTTGAGTTTGCCAACTTTTATCCTGCCAAGTACCTGTCAATGCAAGAGCAACATGTTTCACTTCCTGCGGCAAATGAGTCAATGGATCGTTTTCTTGATAGAAGACTCTTCCGACTTCATAAAAAGCGACATCACTATTTTTTCTAGCTACGTTATAGTTCACATCATCCAATAACCCACTGATCAAGTTCATTCGTAAGACAGAACGGTCTTCGCTCATTGGCCAATCAAGACGTGTAACTAAGGAATCTTTGATTGTAAATTGACGAGATTTTTCTTCCGTTGTCAAAGCATAGCTGATGGCTTCATGTAAACCACTGTCTTCAAGTAATGTACGGATCTTGCGTGTTGTTGCTTGCTCTTGGGTCAAACTTCCTGCAACAGTCTCTCCACTTGGTAATGTGGAAGGCAAGCGATCATAACCATAGATACGAGCGACTTCTTCAATAATATCCGCTTCAATCTTGATATCCCAGCGACGAGGAGGAACAGTAACGGTGAACGTTTCCCCTTCACTTTGATAGCCAAAGCCAAGTGCTTCAAAAATCTCATTTACTTCCTTCACTGTTAAGTCAGTTCCTAGATAATGATTGATTCGTGAGAGAGTGATCGTTACTGTTACGTCTTCTACTTGATAAGTCGAACCAGCAACCGCACCTTGAAGAACCTCACCGCCTGCTAACGAAACGATCATTGCAGCAGCAACGTCACAAGCCTCAGCAACTGTTGCTTGATTGATTCCTTTTTCAAAACGAGCAGAAGATTCACTTCTTAAATTGAATTGTTTCGCTGTTCGACGGATCGAAATTGGATCAAACAAAGCTGCTTCTAGAGCAACCGTAGTCGTTGTCTCAGTGATTTCAGAATCCAAGCCGCCCATCACACCTGCTAAAGCGACTGGTTGTTCTCCATTAGTGATCACGAGATTTTCGGGTGTTAACTCACGTGTTTCGCCATCTAACGTAACGATTTTTTCTGTTGCTTTTGCCTGACGGACGACGATTTCTTGTGATCCTAGCCGATCATAATCAAACGCATGTAATGGTTGCCCAAACAACAGTAAGATGTAGTTTGTGATATCTACTACGTTGTTGATTGGTCGAATCCCTTCATTCATCAAGATATTTTGTAACCATTGTGGACTAGATTGGATTTTTACGCCCTCAATGATTCGAATTTGATAAGCAGGCACAGCTTTTGGATCTTCGACTGTCACCTTGATTTTGTCTTTTGCCGGACGTGCTGCTTCTACTAATTCTTCCTCTGCAAAATGAGGTATTTGACGATAAATCGCACCTACTTCATATGCTACTCCTCGCATAGATAAAGCATCTGCGCGATTCGGTGTAATCGATAACTCGATAATTGAATCGTCCATGTCTAAATAAGAAAAGACGGGGTCTCCATTGATTGCCTCTTGTGGAAGATAGTAGATTCCTTCAGCATATTCTTTGGGAACGACACTATCTGGATAGCCAATTTCTTGTAAGGCACAAATCATCCCATTAGAAACTTGACCACGCATTTTCCCTTTTTTGATTTTTACATTCCCTGCGATCCGTGAATTAGGTAAAGCAACGATGACTTTGATCCCTGCCTTCACGTTAGGTGCGCCACAGACGATCTGTGAAAGTTCTTCTTCACCGATATCCACTTGGCAAATCGATAAATGATCGGAATCAGGATGTGGTACGCATTCCTTGACTTCGCCGACTACGATTTTTTTTAAGCCTTCTTCAGGAACCGTGATTCCTTCCACTTCGATCCCAGTCACTGACATTTTATCAGCTAGTTCTTTTGGCGCAACTGCTGACAAATCAAGATATTTATTTAACCATTTATAAGAAACTAACATGCTTTTTACTCCCCTTTGAACTGACTTAAGAAACGCAAGTCATTTTGATAGAAATTACGAATATCATTGACACCGTAACGTAGCATTGCTACTCGATCTGGGCCAAGGCCAAAAGCAAAACCAGAGTATTTTTCCGGATCGATACCTGACATTTTCAATACATTTGGATGAACCATCCCAGCTCCTAAGATTTCAATCCAACCGGTGTGCTTGCAGACATTACAGCCAGCGCCACCACATTTGAAACAGCTGACATCCACTTCAACAGAAGGTTCAGTAAATGGGAAATAACTAGGACGTAGTCGAATCTCACGTTCTTCACCAAACATCTTTTTCATTACGACTTCTAACGTGCCTTTTAAGTCACCCATCGTAATATTTTCATCGATCACTAATCCTTCGATTTGATGGAATTGGTGACTATGAGTAGCATCATCTGTATCACGACGGAATACTTTCCCAGGTGAGATCATTCGAAGTGCACCTTTTGAAAAGTCATGTTTTTCCATCGTACGTGCTTGTACTGGTGAGGTATGCGTACGAATCAAGATCTCTTCTGAAATATAAAAAGTATCTTGCATATCACGAGCTGGGTGGTCTTTTGGTAAGTTCATTCGCTCAAAATTATAATGATCAGACTCCACCTCATACCCTTCAACAATTTGGTAGCCCATTCCAACAAAGATGTCTTCGATTTCTTCCATGATTTGTGTCAAGATGTGGCGGTTTCCTTGTTTGACTTGACGTCCTGGCAAGGTCACATCAATTGTTTCTTTGCTTAAAGCTGTTGCAAGTGCCGCTTCTTCTAACGCTTGCTTTTTACGTTCAATTTCTGCTGTCAACAGATCACGAATCTCATTGGCAAAACTACCAACTTTCGGACGTTCTTCAGGACTTAGATCCTTCATTCCCCGTAAAACTTCGGTGATTGGTCCTTTTTTTCCTAAAGTTTCTACACGAATTTGATTTAATTCTTTTAAATCGCGTGCTGTCGCTATTTTAACGATTGTGGCTTCTTTCAAGCTTTCTAATTGGGCTTGTAGAGACATTCCCTATTTCCTCCTTCAAATTCAAATACAAAAAAGACCTCATTCCTACAAAGGAACGAGGTCTTCGCGTTACCATCCTAATTTACGGTCAAAACCGTACACTTACTTTTTTAACGACATTTGCCGGTCTGAATAAATCAGACGAACTCAGAAAGTGAACTTCATTTTTCAAACTCAGGATCTGCTTACAGTCTATGACAGATCTCCCTGGACTGGTTTAGCCAAACTACTCTTTTTCGTCAACGTTCTTTAGCTATTCATCTAATGCCAGTTTACAAGATTTCACTTCCAAAATCAACTGCATTCTTCTTCTGTCACCCATTTTTCACTCCAAACCTGTAACTGAACGATGGCCTTTTGAAGATCCGCTCCTTTTTCAGTTAACATATATTCTGAACGGCTGGACTCTTTACATGAGAAGTTTCTGGCGATGATTTTTTCTTTTTCAAGTTCTTTTAATCGTTCAACTAAAACCCGATCACTCACCATAGGTATTTTAGCTGCGAGATCAACAAAGCGTTGCGGACCATTTTCAAGCAATACATCAATAATCAGCCCATTCCATTTTTTACCTAAAATCGAAAAGGTCTTTTCAAATTTAGGACATAAAGTGAACTCTGTCTGTGTTAGCTCCATTTTACTCACCTCTTTGCTAAGAGTATAGCATATTACTTACAAAGTGTAAGTCCTAGTTGCTCAATTATTATTATTTATTAATATTTATTATTTTCTTTGCACTTAATAAGACAAGAAAGACATCTGTGACAGGCTTTTCTAATGATTCTGTCAACGCCTGTTGATAAAGATTCAATTGCCCACGGTATTTTTGAATGACTGCATCAATCGCTGATTCATTGTCACGATCTAAAATGAAATCCGTCTTAAAGTCATATAATTGAATCGTCGTGGGTAAATCGATATAACCATCAACAATCCCATGGATCAGTAATTCATCTTCTTCATTTGGGTATTGTTCAAAGACCCGTTCTGCAGGTAATAGCATTGAAAACGGTTGTTCCCGTTTGACATGCTCTTTTTGCTTGATCAATTCTTTCCCTAGCTCGGTTTCAAAAAACCAAAGAATAGCAGAAAAATCAATTTTTTTAGCTACCTTTTGATCCACTAAACGCTTTTTAACTAATTCATCTAGTAATGCTTGGATCGACTCAGTAGTCGGCATTTCTAATGGCAGCAATTGCAATAAATAGTGTGTTGCAGTTCCGATTGCCGCAGCTGAAACCTGTTGCGTTTTTTGTAAGAAACGTGGTTCAGCCAATGTATCTTGCGTATAACGGAATTGGCGGTTTAACCCTCTTGTTTCATTACTTTCCCAGACAAGTTTAGCATCAAGCGTATCATCTGGATCTTCAAATAAACGTTTAATTTCAGAAACTGATTGATAACTTGTGGTTTGTGTCGACTCTTTGAAAGGATAACGATAATCGAGTCGTGCTTTCAAAGCAGGCGATAATGGTGTTTGATCCACGTCATTATTTTCAGCAGCATCGTTTTCTTGCGCTATTAAACGTTGCCTTTTTTCAAGCAGAGATTGTTGATTCATCCAAGTAATCGCAAATTGGCTATCAGAGTTTTTTAATTCTGAAAGAATGGTTGCTTCGGCAAAATAGTTTTGCATCAATGGATGACGCATCAAACTAAGACCGATCCAGCTCATCAAGCTGTTCTTCCCTTTTAATCGAGTCGTTGGTTCTAAGACTAATTTGGTTTGTTCAGAAGCTTCTGACCAATTCTTCAAGGTATCTTCTTTATTTTTATACGAGCCGATAATAAATAATTTTTGTTCCGCACGGGTCAAACCAACGTAGAGTTTACGCATCTCCTCTGACAATAACTTATTTTGTTTGGCTAATTTGATTGCTTGGTAAGGCAAGGTATCATACAACACCCGAGTATCAGGGTCCATATAACGAATCCCCGCACCTAGTTTTTCTTCAAAAGCATATCGCTTTTTTAAATCTTGCAAATTGAATTGTTTGGTCATATCTAATAAAAAGACAATAGGAAATTCTAAGCCTTTACTTGCATGAATCGTCATGACTCGGACGGCATTATCGGCGGATGAAATCACCGGCTCCGCTAAATCTTTGTCTTTTTCCTGCATCTTTTCGATGAAGCGAACGAATTGATACAACCCTCTAAACGAACTTTGTTCATACGCTTTTGCACGATCAGCCAAGGCATAAAGATTTGCTTGTCTTTGGGCACCGGCTGGTAAACCTGCTACATATTCTAAATAACCGGTTTGTAAATAGATCTCCCACAGCAAGTCAGTGATTGAAGACCGCCGAGCCAGTTCCCGCCACAATTCGAGTTGGTCATTGAAATGGCGCAATTTATCAGCTAATTCATTCTGATTTGCTGTTTGGTAAGCCAGCACCGCATCATAATAGGTATGGGTACGATCAGCTAAACGGATCTGTGCCAGTTCTGGTTCAATCAGTCCCACGATCGGTGAACGTAAAACGGCTGCCAAGGGAATATCTTGATACGGATTATCAATCAATTGGAGTAAAGAAATCATCGTACGCAACTCCGTAGATTGAAAATAATTTTGGGCATCGTTCATTTCTAAAGGAATATCTAATGTTTTAAAGATCTCTAATATCGTCAGATTATTCTTCTTTGTAGGTGTCAAAAGTACGATATCTTTATATTCGACCGGACGATTCTGTTTCATTTTTTTATCATAGATCAAAAATTTTTCATCAATCAGTTCACGGATTTTTAAGCCCGTCATAAAGAGTTCGCCTTCTGTTTTGTCCTCTAGATTCTCATCAATTGGAAGGTCGCTGTTTGGCTCTTCTTCTTTTTCGTAAATCAATAGTTCTGGTTCAAAGCGATCGACTTCGGGGAAATCGGGAAATCCTAATCGTAATTGTGCAGCATCATCATAAGCGATTTGTCCCACAACAGGGTCCATCAATTGTTGGAACACCAGATTGGTAAATGACAGGACTTCCTTTCGGGAACGAAAGTTTTCTGCCAAAATGATCCGTCTTCCACCCTCAGCTGTTGAAAATGCTTCATATTTTTCAATAAACAAACTAGGATCAGCTAGTCGAAAAGAATAAATCGACTGTTTGACATCCCCAACCATGAATAAATTGCCATTTGTCGGATCAGGCTGTCTAAGCCAATAAAGGATAGCTTCTTGCAACTGGTTGATATCTTGGTATTCATCGACCATTACTTCTTTGAATTGCTTACGATAAAGCTTTGATGCTTCACTTGGAAGCCATGACTCTTCTGTTTGGGTCGTCAAGATTCGCAAAGCAAGATGTTCTAAATCATTGAAATCTACTACTCCCTTTTCTCTTTTTCGTTGGCTGAAACCATCCATGAAACGTTTGGTAACACTCGTGAGCTCTTCCACTAGGACAGCAGCTTTTTTCGTCCGTTCGGTTAATTGTTCAGGAGAAATCGGAAAATAAGTTTTTCCAATTTTCTGAATGATCTTTTTCGCCTGATCTCTTAAATTTTTAACTTCGGCTGAACGTTCTTTCAGCTCTGCTTTGCGGCTGCTTTTAAAAGTAGTAAAAGTCAATGTTTCTAAACCCGTATAGGCTTCTGGCAATTGATCTTGTAATAAGTGATCATAAATGCGTTGGACTTGTTCTTTTTCTCCTGCAACTTGTTCCAACATTTTTTCCAGACCTTCTTCTTGCGCTAATCCAACCATTTCTTCATAAAGTTGCACACTTTGTGCCATATCTGTAAGTAGAAGTGGTCGCAATTGTTCTTGGTACAATGGTGAATGAGCTAATCCATCATCTAAACGATAGTTATCCACTAATTGATCTAACCAACGTTTGGGATCAGGATTCGCTCGCGCAAATTCATAAAGAGAGAAAACCAGATTGGTCAATCCATCATCTGAACGATCATTTGAAAAATTCATTGTTAATTGGAAAAACTCTTCCCGATCTTCGCTATAACAAGCCTCGCGTAATTCATCCCAAA
This sequence comes from Enterococcus sp. AZ078, assembly GCF_051714985.1. Taxonomy (NCBI): domain Bacteria; kingdom Bacillati; phylum Bacillota; class Bacilli; order Lactobacillales; family Enterococcaceae; genus Enterococcus; species Enterococcus sp. AZ078. The sequence continues at coordinate 1,336,564 of NZ_JBIOSW010000001.1, read as the reverse complement.
CATCTTCTTTCATTAAGATCGTTTCTGTCTCATCCGTTAACATCCGAAAAACTGGATCAATATCGATCAAGTAGTAGAATCGGCGGATAACCGTTAAACAAAAAGCATGTAAAGTAGAAATATTAGCACTCGGCAATAAAATCAGCTGTTTCGTGAAATGTTGTTGGCGTGCCGGATCGCTTTCACTATTGACTGCTTCTTGTAAAGCTTCTTGGATCCGTTCTTTCATTTCTTTCGCTGCCGCTTCTGTAAACGTCACGATCAAAAGTTCATCAATATTGAACCCCATTTTTAGTTTTTCGATTACTCGACGGACAAGCACTGTGGTTTTTCCAGAACCAGCGGAAGCTGATACCAGCAAGTTATCTCCCTGATCAAAAATGGCTTGCCATTGTTCGTCAGTGAATCGTTCGTTTTCTGGTCTCAAAGGAATTTTGGTCATTCTTCCTCACTCCTTTTTTCTATTCTTCGCAGGGCTTCTTCCTTGTTTAATTTTTCTAAACGGTGATAATTGTTTTCTTGCAACATCACATCAAACGTACAAACACTTCTAAAAGGACACATTTGGCAAGCAAGCCGCTCCTTGTCTTTGTAAGCTGGATTAAGTTTGATCTCCCCTGACGTGATTTTATCCCCTGCTAAACGCATATTCGCACGATTATGCGCCATAAAAAGTTGGAGTTCCTGTTCTGTATAGAATTTTTCTTTACTAAAACTTCCCTTTTGATAGACATCTTTCGCATTTTTCTTGATTGGATAAATCAAAGAGTTCTCTTTTGCTTCCAGTGAATGATCTAATACTTCCAATAACTCAGGTTCATCGACAAAGATACCGTCATAACTGAATTTTTTCAATGTCTCTTTTTCAATTTCATTTGCTTCAGACAAAATCGGATTATGGACATGTAGATAATAGGAACCAGCTGGTCGAACCAATGCTTTTCCAGTCAATTTGACAGCATCCATCAACGCCACGTCTAGATAGGTCAACAGTTGCATAGCCATCCCGTAGTAAGCTTCAGTGACATCAAAGGAACGTCCACTTGATTTATAATCGACAACACTAAGCCAGGTATCCGCTTGTTCAACAGCAACATCCACACGATCAATCTTCCCACGAACATGTAATTTCCCACCATTATTCAGTGGTAATTCCAACCCTGGGATACCTTGAGCGCCAGCAATTTGGCCAAACAATATTTCTGTTTGAAGGGGCTTCATCCCTGTATTTTTACTTTGCTTTTGTAATGCCCAAGCTACTTTTTGGATCGTTTGTCCTAACTGATAACGAATATAGTTCATTCGAGCTGAACTATCTAAAATTTCAAAGCGTAACTCGCCAAAGACTTCTTGCAAGACTTTTTCAGTAAACTCTTTACGTTGTGTATCGGTCATTTCTACTAGCGATATCTGATTTGAAAATAGTAATTTAAAGAAACGATCTAATGATTCATGATAAAAATCACCTGTAGCAGCCGGCGTTAAACCATAGACCATTCGTTCTTTCAGTTTCAAACCAAATTGGACAAAATATTTATATTCACAATTATAGAAATTTTCTAATCTGGAAATAGAGGTATAAATATCTTTACCATAGAGTTCCTCTGCCATCTTTTTAGGTAATGACACCGGGACATTCAGATGTTCTTGACTTTCAAAAATGCGCAATGCAAAATTTCGCCATTGTGATTGCAAGATCTGCTCTCTTAGTTGGCGCCAATACACCGGAACTTTTTTCTTCTCTTCCTTTGCTAAACGATAGATATGATTGATTGTATTGATCCCACTACGATACGTACCGATATAACAACTCGGATCGCTGTCTAAAACCAAATGCTCTTTTCTTTCAGCTGGGATCATCAAGTATTCCATGATTCGTTTTAAATAAGGAGAGATTTTCAACGTGTTTGTATCATAACTTTGAGCGTAACTGAGGTATAGACGCTGAGTGGCTGAAGCAAACACCAAGTAGGCTTGCAATGGTTCAAAAGACAAGTTCTCTTTTGCGGGATCAAATAAAAATTTCTCTTCCGCTAAACGAGCATTCAGCGTTTCCCTTTCCTCACTAGAAAGCAAGCCTTTCGTTTCGTGCCGATCAGGAAATACTTGATCATTCAAGCCAATGGCAAACGTGACTTTCGCCTGGTTTGATCGTACCAGTTCCAAGCGGTTGATGCGTACTTGGTCGATTGCTGTAGGAATCTTCCCATAACTTAAATTTTCTAACCCGCTGGTAATGATTTCCTGAAACAAATGCCAGTCAAATTCAGATTCCCCATAAATGAGCGAATACTCGTCCAGTAAATCAATCAACGCCCCCCATGTTTGCTCATGGTTTCGGGCTGCTGCTAAATTGCCTCGTTCAATTTCTTGATTTCGCCAAAAAACTAATTGTTGTTGTACGCCACTGTTCACCAAAAAACGATAAAAGACCGTCGCGCCTTCTTGTCCATTTTTACATTTTTTTATCTTGTCAAAAAATGTTGGGACTTTCTCTTTGAAGAAGTGCCGAATATCATTCGAGCGTTTTTCTAATTCTTGAACATCTTCCAGTTGTTCTGCTTCAAAATCGTAAGACACGAACTGCCAATCTTTTTCTCTCGTCCAGTATGAACCTTGATAGTTATAAGCAAGTGCTACATTTTCTGTGACATCTAATTTTGCTCGGAACTGATTTCTTTGCTCACGCCAACTGGCTAAGTCTAATGTATCATCCGCTTCACAAATGAATAATTCAGTTTTGAAAAAACGCATGATATCATTCAAACGATAGGCATATCGATCTAAAGCGAATAAACTATTGATCCATTCGATCAATGGATGATTCTCCATCAACTGCTCTTCATCAATATAAAAAGGAATCGCCATTTCTTTGAAAACAGGTTGTAGCAAGTTACCATAAAACGCCATATCTTTCGTTAACACTTGAATGTCACGATAGCGATAATTTTCCTCGCTGACCAAACGACGGATCTCCACAGCTAGTTGTCTGACTTCTTCGGTGGCGTTCTCTGCTTCCCAAATTCTCAACGCCTCTTGTTGCCCAACCTTCAGCGGCTGGCTTTTTTTGTTGCTAGAAGTTTCTTCCCACATTTTTTGCAAGTGCATGAGTGCAAGCGGTCTTTCATGTTCTGGGGCAAATTTTTCCACTAAAACCGGCACTCTTCGTTCTTTGGCACTGTTGATCAGTTGGAAATAGAGCTTTCCTGTTTCATGAAACAATGTCAACACTTCAGGCATATCCGTGATATAAGGACGATCAAGAAGCAAATCAATCACTAGCTGTCCCTTTTCCATCATGACCTGTAACAATTGATATTCTTGCGCATTGACTCGAGTGAAACCACTAACGATAAATTTCACCTTAGACATGTCTTGCGTTTGTAAATAATTTACCAAAATGGTCAAAGCATCTTCAGATTGCAGCGCACGTTGGACCAATTCTTCTTCAAAAGCTGTAAAAATCAATTGAAGATCTTTCATTTTCAACTGTTGATTTTCAGCTTTTACCGTATCCGCTAGTTCTGAAAAGACAAGATCTTCAGGTGAAATATTTCCAATACGTAATTCATTGTGCAGTTCTTGCAGCTGGCGAATAAACCCTTTTTTATTGATTTCTCCCCGAAAAATCGTTAAATTTTCTTCATTTTTTTCTAGGATCTGTCGCAAGATCATTGCCGAACCAGATTCTGAAAGTTCATTACCAGACAATAACGTTGTTTGCTGCAACAAATACCACGCTAAACGATAAAAACTAAAGACTTGGACATTCGTTGTACTAAATGACGTTTTGCCACTTCTTTGACGCAGCTCTGTCAAGATTTCTTGTTCTTGTTCAAATTTATTATAGTTAGGTACAAGGAAAAATACCTGGTGCATGCTATCTTTTGCTAACCATTCGACTGATTCATCAATCAACGCTGTACGGTGGTCTTTTCGGGCTGTCCCGAGAATAAATTGTAAAGACATTTTCCCTCTCCTTATTCCTTAGATTCATTCCTCATTCATTATACCAAAAACAACTGAACATTTGTTCTTTCTCCTATTTTTTTTAGAAATTAATTGTTTGCGCTTATAGAGATTATTTTACCAAATCCTCTCAAAAAAAGTTTAAGACTACTTCTTGCGATTCACATCCATCAATCGCTATCCTTTACTTATTTCTTATACTTATCCATATAAAAAAAGCACCAAAGCTAGTTATTTCCACTAACTTTGATACTTTCTTTTATAACTTCATTTGGTTTAATGAATGGAACCCATCAATTTTTTGATTGGTTCTTTGATCATAAATAATACAACTGCTCCAACGATTGCTACGACACCGACAATCCCGAAATAAGCAGATTCAGTACCTGGTGTATAGAAACGCGCGATTTGTGCATTGATCGCTTGTGAAGAAGCATCTGCCAAGAACCAGATAGCAATGGTTTGTGATTCAAAAGCTTTAGGTGCTAATTTTGTTGTCGCAGACAAGCCAACTGGTGATAAGCATAATTCAGCGATTACGACAATGAAGAAGCTGCCGATCAACCACATTGGACTTACTTTACTATCTGTGCCATAAAGCATGCCTGGTAACATCATTAATAAGAAAGATAACCCAGCAAATAATAATCCTAGTGAGAATTTCACTACGGTTGATGGTTGTCGTTTTCCTAATCTCGTCCACAATGTAACAAATACTGGTGTCAAGACGAAGATGAAAATCGGATTCAATGATTGGTACCAACTAGCTGGAATATTCATACCGAACAATGTTGATTGTGTCCGTTCTTGTGCAAACAGAGCCAAGATGGAAGATCCTTGTTCTTGTAACGACCAGAAAATGATCGCTGCTAAAAATAATGGGATATACGCCCATACTTTTGGTTTTTCCTCTGCTGTAACATTTTTAGCTGTTAACATTTTAACAAAATAGTATAACGGTAAAAGAATACCTAAAACACTAATTGAATTGACAAAGAAATCAATGGTTAAATGTCCAGTGACTTGTGCGCCACCAAAGATTGCTACAATCACAACTAAAGCAATGACTAAGTTACGAATGAATTTTTTACGCTCTGCTGCTGTTAATGGGTTAGGAGCAACTGTTCCTATACCATCCAACGTTTTACGTCCTTGGATCACGTATTGTAACAGTCCAAAGAACATTCCGATTGCAGCTAATGAGAAGCCAAGATGGTAGTTGTATTCTTGTCCGATCGTTCCTACGATGATCGGTGCTAACATCGCACCTAAGTTGATTCCCATATAAAAAATAGAGAAGCCGGCATCTCGTCTTAAATCAGTTTTTGAATAAAGATGTCCAACCATTCCGGAAACATTTGGTTTCAAAAAGGCTGTCCCAAAGATAATCAAAGCCATTGAGACGAATAAAGTGGAAACACCAAATGGCAATGCTAAGACGATATGCCCAAGCATAATAAATATTCCACCGAAGAAAACAGTTCTTTTTGCACCTAGTACCCGGTCTGAAACCCAACCACCGATGATACTAGACATATAAATCAGTGAACCATAAATTGACATAATTGCTAATGCTGTTGCGGTAGGTAATCCAAGTCCACCGTTTGCTACAGTATCGTACATGTAGTAAAGCAACAGCGCACGCATACCATAATAACTAAATCGTTCCCACATCTCTGTGAAGAACAATGTTGACAACCCCTTCGGCTGACCGAAGAAGCCCTTGTCTTGTTGATTTTCCATAATCCATACCCCAATTCTTTAAATTTTCAGAAAATACTATAAATATTCACTGAAAAATTTAACTAAAAAACTTATTTAAGAAATATATACTTATTTTCTATAAAAACGAATAAAATTTAATGGGAAAATGATAATAAAAAATAAACAGATATTTAATAATTATATATTGCTATTTTAAAATGATCGAGTTTTACTTAGTTTAACAACAATGGAAACGTTAACTAAAATAACCTCTATTATTTTAATATTCATTAAAAAATTTACTTATTTTTTGTGAGCATATTATTTCACTTACTTTTTGTAAGGTGATATACTTCGTTTGTACTCATAAAATATGCAGATCGCAACTAAAGGAGATTTCACCATGACAACATTTACAACAACTTTGCAAAACCGTCGTTCTATCTATGATTTAGGACGTAACGTAACACTATCAAATGAAGAATTAACAGCTTTGATCAAAGAAGCAATCAAAGAAAGTCCAACTGCATTTAATGCACAATCAACACGAGCAGTCATTCTTTTTGGAGATGCTCACGAAAAATTATGGGAAATGACCGAAGAAGCTCTTCGCCCATTGACACCTGCTGAAGCTTTTCCAAATACGCAAAATAAATTAGCTGGCTTCAAAAAAGGCTATGGAACAGTCTTGTTCTTTAAAGATACAGATATCATCAAAAATCTCCAAGAACAATTTACATTATATGCTGACAACTTCCCAGATTGGTCAGAACAATCAAATGGGATTGCTACAGCAAATACATGGGTAGCTTTAACAGAACAAGGTTTAGGAGCTAACTTGCAACATTACAATCCAGTAATTGACGAAGCTATCGCTAAAGAATGGAACATCCCATCTAATTGGAAACTACGTTCTCAATTAGTGTTTGGCTCACCAGAAACACCAGCTGGAGAAAAAGAATATATGAACGACGAAGATCGTTTCCGTGTATTTAACTAAAACCTCTATGTAATAACCAACTTTTAGCCCAATACTTTAATGGTTGTGAATAGCGTGCTTTAACTTGAACAATAAGTGCACATTTTTAAAATAGCTTTTCAACTCCTTAAAAGTGTCTGCTTATGGTTTAATGTTCACTCTGTGATACCATTTCTGTCTATATTAAACTACTAAAGATAAAGAGCTCGGGGCGAAGGTCGCCCTGAGCTCTTTATCAATTTTCTTTTATCCTACCTTTAACCAGAAGGACTTGTTACATTAATTACATAAAAATCTTAAAATAGTCTATTCATGCGTTCTATTAGACTTGCCTATTAATAAATTCTATCAAATTTCACTAAAAAATTTAGAGATACCTTTAATGATCTTAAAAAATTAGATAATATGGAGACTGGGACAAAAGTTGTCTCAGTCTCTTCTAGTATCTCTAAAACGAATAAAATGAGTTTTTGTGTTTCTTGTCAAATTTCGGAAATTCCTTCTTATTTCTTGATACTAAACACTTTTGTCTCAACCTCTTCCTGATGGCTTTGTTACGACTCTCATCTTTTTCTATTATTTTGAATGAATTAATTTATAACAAGCATATAAGTTTTTCAACACCCAGGTTTTATTTTCGTAAACGAGATATTTTGCAGCCCACTGAGGCTTGTATTTTTCTTTGTATTTCCTTAACCCTTTGAATGAATACAAATACTGAGTATTATTATAGACGCTGTAAATAAACGTATTCTCTAAATTAATTGTGTTTTTATAAGTAGAAGAGAACGGAGCCATTCCTAAATTGAATTTTTGATAACCTTGTTCCTTAGCCCATAGGATGGAATATAAATAAAGAGCATCCATCATTGCCACTTCTTCACTGATAGACCAACGGATCAAGTCGACTGAAATGGTCTCATTAGTATAAGTTGGCATCATGGAAACAAAGCCAACAATTTTTTGTTCTTGATTTCTTATAATACCAACTGCTGCACAATTTAAATATTCCTTCTCAAATCGTCCGACAGAAAAAGTCATCTCATTTTTTGACCTTAACCATTGATCAGATACTTCTTTCAATTCTGACAACAGTTCACGATCATGGGATAACTGTGATGTTGGTGAAAATTCCGAAGAAATTGAGCCCACGCTTTCTGATGACTCTGAAACAATTGTCGGTTCGATGATTTCAAACGTATACCCTAGTTTTTCCATTTGGTTTAATGTTGCTCTAAACCCTCTCTTCTTCTTCCCTGATAGTGAAAACTCAGATAAATCAATGACTGCTTCTTCTCCTAACTTGAAAAATTCGCAATTTAGATCATTATAAAAACTAAGGTACTGTGTGGAAGCTTGATAAAAAACAATTCGTTTGCCTAATTGATTCGCTTTAGACACCAAAGTTTTCAAAAAAGGAAAAATGGCTTCTTGTTTACCAACTGGATCACCTAAAATAAAGAGATAATGGTTATTTTCTTGATAAATCACTGCAACATCTTCCCACCACGCAACTCGGTTTTCCTTTAAAAAACCTAAATGAGCTAAGTGATTTCCACCATTTTGTTCTAAGAAATTTCGATATTCAGCATCATCTAATAGCTTTAAATCAAGCTTTAATGATTTCCTTTTTCTTCTTCGGTGTATAACTGACCAAAGCCCAGAAAGTAAAAGCAATAATAGTGTCGTTCCACTCAGAATAAAGAATGATTGTCTAGGCAATATCGGAAAAATTTCAGTTAGACTATCAAATACATAGAGACACGCTAAAGTCCAAATCAATTTTTCTAAAACACTTTGTTTGATGACTTCGACCTCTAACCATCTCCTATAAAAAAGAGTATCTACAAATAATACCGTTGTTAATAAGAGAGCTGTCAAACTTTGGTCTTCCCAAAAAAGATAAAACTGACAAAGTGCTAATAACATCAGTTTGAAACGCAACATTTCCCAAGTATCGATCGCCCCTTTATAAATCCCTACAACATCTGTCAGTAATAAAATGCTCAGACATACGTAAATTGGCGCAATAAAAAAAGCCGACTTCATTCCCATATATGCATATTCAAAAAATAAAATGCATGAATCAAATAAAAATGTTAATGAACAAAATAGAAAAATGGCTGTGCTGAGCGTTCTTCCAATTTGCTTCATCTGTGCTTGCGTAATCGAAAATACTACTGTCGTAAATTCCTTCGTAAGAATCGTAATTTGATTATTGCTGATTTTTTGACTAATCAGCATTTGAACTTCACTCACACTGAACAATAAACCAAACAATAGTGGAATGAAGTAATACGCTAAACGATACAGAATCAGCGCCATCAATACTGCTTCTTTATCTATCTGCAGCTCCTGTGTAGCGCCTAAAAGGAAAATGACATCAAACGCACCAAAACCACCTGGTACCATACTAATAATTCCAGCAATCGTTGCTAAAATAAAAATACTTTCCATATCAACGAATTGAACCTGCAAGTTAAGAAAACGAAACGCGACGTACATCACAATACCAGAAGTGAGATAATCAATCGTTGATACGATCGTGAATTGTAAACCTAACCATCTCGCAGCCGGAAGTGGCGGTTTGATACTAATGTAGCCGATATATAGAGGCAACAAACAAGCACTGACAATTAAACCAATCTTGATCGTATCATTTCCCTCTAATAAATGACTTTCTGGAAAAACATTTAGCAGCACCATTGCAGATAATACGCCTACACCAGAAATAGATGAGATCAATAATAGCGAAATCGCTTTTTTTAGTTGGTTTACTCTGCTTTGGTCAATATAGTTTTTATAGAAATTATAACGTACGCTGGCACCAAAAATTCCACCAAATCCCAAAACTGCATTGAATGAATTGGCAATCCAGCTGATTTTTAATAGTTTTATTTTAGAAATTTTCATCGTCTTCAGTTTTCGGATCAATGCAAAGTCGTAGAGACAAAGAATGAAAATGCCTAAAGCACCTACTAAAAACAAACTGAAAATTTTTAAGATAGATTCATTACTAATTGTTTGTAACACTTTACTTAACCTAATGGTAGAAAGTTCACTATTTATTTTTAAAACAGAGATCGAAAAAATGAATAGTGAGAATATAATTTTGAAAAAATTGAGTTTCATCCTCTTCATTAAAATTAAAAGTCCTTTCATTATAATAGAGCTAATATATATCAAATTAGTGAAACAATTTTTTTAATGTTATTATAAAAGTGATCGCAACGATTCAAAAATAAATAAACAAACTCTTTCTCATACGAAGAATCATTTTGAAATGCTGTGTAATCTAGCGTCTGCAAGGCAAAGAAAAAAGAGACCGAGCTAATACTTGCCTCAGTCTCTTATTATATATGCGACTCCGAAATAGGTTCATCCCATATATCGCTCACTATCGTTCTTTGTTCTTATTCTAAAGTAACTTACTCTTGATCAGAATCAATCATAATATCAATTTCGGCATCATCATTTAAATGCTGTGCTAAAAAAGTGACCAACTCTTCCATTGATACAGAAAATTTCAGCATGGGTCCACGCCAACCGTTACGAAAGAAATTCATTTTTATGATGGAAGATCCTTCCGGTTGATACAAAACGATTTTATTGATCTCAGAAAAAGGAACACCTTTTTTATCAAAGCTATTTAGAACAAGCCCATCTTCTGTTATACCACGACTATCTAGTAAAAAGCTGATGAAAATTAGCGCTGACAAGACCCCTTTTGCCAATTCATCTGCAGTTGGTTGACTAATCAGCGTAAACCAAAGAACTAAGATAGCCAGAAAAGGCACGACTAAGTAAACCCAGCGATTTCTAACCGTTCGATAGACGATTTCTCGACGTACCAACCATAAAAACAAACACATAACAAAGACAAATAAAAATAATAGTAAAGTAAATATACTAATCATCTAACTACACCTCTTTTCTCTTTCCAAATACTCGAAAAAGAAATAAAAATTACAAGCAAAAGGACATACAGTACCGATTTCGTTACTGTACGTCCAAAATCATTTCTTCTTATTCAAATGTTTCGTATTTTGCAACAACCATACTTGCTTTTTCTTCTAATAACTCTTGATCTTCCATTGCGCATTGAGCAACTTTGACTACGGCACAATTCGTCATTTTTGAAACAACTTCTCCGATAACTGCTTTTGTAAACCCAATCGGTTTACATGAATATTGCTCTCCTAAATTAATCATTTCTTCCGTCATCAAAATCCTCCTAAACTACCAAGCTCTTTTATAAGGTAACTGTTTTTTTCAAACAGTAATTGCTCTTTCAAATAAACATCATCTAAAAACATTTGTTATTTGACCTGCGATTTATTTCGACCTTACTGGCATTATAGCGTACTGTTTTCGTTTTCACAATTAAAAACTATCAATAAATCGAAACATTTTTTTCAATTTAAAAAAAATTATTCGGCTATTGATCCTGTGATTTTTCAGGACTTTTGTCTTTTTATTTTAAATTTGGAAAACAACATGTCAAATTTTTTATTTTATTTTTAAAAAAAAGCATTATAATATGTAAATATCAGAAAAAAGGGGAATTATTATGAAAAGATTCATTGGTAAAAAAATATTATTCGTGGCAGTCCTATTATTCGTTATTTTTTCTGCCACCACTTATTTTCACCATTCACACAATGTTGGAAAGGATACTGAAAAAGTAAGTAGTTATGCTAAAAAACAAGTTTTACTTGATGTCCCCTTGGAAAGCCAATTCACCGAGCCAGCGTTAGGAAATGGCTGTGAAGTTACTTCACTGTCCATGCTGCTTTCTTATTATGGTTACGAGACTTCTAAAAATCAGTTAGCTCAACAATTGAATTACGTTCCTGTTTTTAATGCTGATGGTACACATGGCGATCCTAATGAAGGGTTTGTTGGGGACATCAGCGGTGGAGATTGGGCAATGGGCGTCTATGTCCCGCCTATCGCTTCGTTGGCACAGACAATCGTAAAAACAGATTATCATACTCTTCCAAAAACCGATGCAACAATCAATGACATTAAGAAAGCTTTACAACAAGGAAAGCCTGTGTGGGCCTCCGTTACTTTAGATTTCCAAGTGCCTACTGATACTGATTTCGTTACTTGGCAAACAAACAATGGGCAAGTAAAAGTGACACCATTAAACCATGCCTGTGTAGTTACTGGTTATGACAATGACAATATTTATTTAAATGATCCTTATGGAGAAAAAAACAGACCCGTAGCAATCAAAGATTTTGAGGCAATTTTCACCTCAATGGGTGGTCAAATGTTGACTTTAGAGAAAAGCTAGTATTTTTATAAAAAATACATTATACTCTAGCTAAATATGATGGAAAGGATTGAGGGAAATGGAAAAAATTCATAAAAAAATAGATCCTAATGAAATTCCGATTATTTTCGTTCGTGATGTAAATGGTCATACACCAACCAAAGTTTCCGTCAAGGAATGGACGGATCGCTATAGCCCAGTTTCACTCAATGAGTTACAGATCAAACTTTATCGTCAAGCATTAGCCTATTATTCTGAGAAAGATTATGCAAAAGCGATTGATTTATTGAAATTTTTAATCTCACAAACAAACTATACACATTTTGAATACATCGAACGTTTGGCAACGATCTATCGAATCATCGATGCTCCACTAAAAGAATTTCAGTTACTTTCTAATACATTATCAATTGCCAATTTGATCCCACTTCCATCTGGTTTAATCAAGAAGTTAGAAAGACGAATGATCACTGTCAAAAAAATGCTGGATAAAGAGTAATCTCTTGCATTTTCTTTGTGTCGTGCTATGATCAAATTGTTTGATTGGGATGTAGCCAAACTGGTAAGGCACTTGACTCTGAATCAAGCAATTGCAGGTTCGAACCCTACCATCCCAATAAAAAAACCAATCAGAAACTCAGTTTTCTGATTGGTTTTTTTATATTCTCTTTAAGTTTACATAATAAAATTATATTTATCCAATGATAGCTAATGCTTTTTTAGGTACTTCTTTTTTATCAACTTCTTCATATGACTCGACGTGAGCGCCCTTATTAATGATCTTTAAATAATGTCCTTCTTTTAAAATAGATAAACCTGTAAATTCAATCGTTCGTTCATGTCCCTTTTGATCGGCAGCTTTTTGGATATAAGTCGCTGTTCCATATGAATTGACTTCATCTGGTTTTTTCGTCTTGACGTATACCTCTCCTTTTGTTACCAACGGATTTAATTGGTCTACCACACCTGCCATCTCATCGTGGGAATTTTGCGTATAAAACTTCAAGCCCACTAATGCGACTCCTGCAAATAATACCGTTCCAATAACTACTTTTACTACTTTCATTTTTCTACCTCCTATTTTTATTTCATTATATCCATAAAAATAAACGGCTTCATCCGCCTCTAGTTGGAGATTTTTCTCCTACTTTGGCACAAAAGCTTTTGCTCACCCTTGTTCTAAATAATGCTCAATATTAAAAAACGCTCAAAACGGCTAAAACCATTTCAAGCGTTTTTTTTAATAATAAAATCATGAGCAACAATTTTGCCATATGATTAATTTCTTGTAATTAATACAGCCTAGTTGGATCATAATGATAAACTACATTCCCGTTCAATAATGCCTTACCTACGACATATTTACGATTCTCTAATTTTAGCCACGCTTCACGAAAAAGCATGACCTCTTCTCTTTTGACCTCAATTTTTTCAATTTTTCCGTCAATCAATTCTTGGATAAGTGCTTCGTATGGATTCATTGTTCTCCTCCGTCACAATCAATACGTAGTAAAAATTGGTTCATGATCTACTTTTGTATCTAGGTCTGTTCTGACATTTACCGTTGTATATAAAACTTTTTCAACAGGTATACTATAATAATTGTCTTCGCTACTGCTGAATTGGTGTACACCTTTTTTCGTCAGAATACCATTGATTTTATTCATCAGTACTCTTTTTTCTACACTATTACTGACCACATAGTAAATCACACGTATATTGTTTACTAAATGTAAATCGACTTCTAACATTACTTGATCCATGAAAATTTCATCCTTTCTTTCGGATCAATTATAGCAAGAAACTTCTTGTTAATCAAAAACCTTTGTATGTCCTTCTTGGTTATCAATTAAAGAAATACTTGCATCATTTGATACAAAATGTTATTTTGTATCAGATATCATTATTATTCTGGGAGGCACTCTCGTGATTGCGATTGGTCAGCTTGTTTTTTATATTCCATTTTTCATCATGCTAAGTATTCTTTTCTATTACATAAATTGGACAAAAAAGAAACTATCTGTTTTACTTGTTTCTCTTCCAAGCATCTATTTTACTTATCAAATCTTTTCTTTCCGCCATTGGGAAATCCCTTCTGTCTTAATTAGACATGTCATTAGTTTAGTTATTTCAGTCATTATACTGATACTTTGGATATTTTATTTATTAAATAAACAAGATTAGTGTGTGTATAGATTGTGAACAAACGAACAAAAAATGAGTGTGAAAAAAGTGAGCCACCACTTTTTCACACTCATTTTTGATCATTCATTTACACCAAAGAAAGATTTGAACCGTTCAAGGATTGATGCTTGTTTTAAATCAATAAACTGTTGGGCAACAGAAAATTTGTCCTCTAGCAATTCTTTATTTGATTCAATCAAAATTTTTGCTTCTTCGTACTTCTTTTCTTTACATAGTTGTTTGACTTCATTCAATACATCACCAGCACTCATCTTTTCACCTACTTCAGTTATTAGGAACCTATTGATATAAAAGGTTGTCTCAATGTTGAATGTTTACGATTCTTTCACACAATGAACTTTCTTCCGCAGCACAAAAGCTATTCTTTTTGATCACTTGACGTGATAAATCGGATCGACTCTTGGTACTCCCGATAGTCTCTACTATAAAGATCTGTTAATCGATCTGGCAAAACGAACCAAGCTGGATGGTACCCATTTACAGTGACAGGAAATCCTTTCTCTTGCAGACTATCACCATCCCAGCGTAAGGCAATCGCTGTTTTGCCTGACCATTTCACTAAAGCAACAGAATAACCTTTTTTCGTCTGCGTACCATCTTCTAAAATTTTGAGGATTTCAATTTTTTCTCTAGGAGCTGTAACCTCTTGTGGACGTACCATTCTTTCCCCTCCTTATTTGACCACTAACACACTGCAGGGCGCATGAGTAACAACGTAAGAAGCTGTAGAGCCGACTAAAGCTTGTTGGATTGCTCCTTTACCAGTAGCTCCCATGACAATCAAATCGATCGCTTCTTGTTGTGGAAACACCGTCCCAATCAAGTTACGTGGATCACCCGTTTCAACAATAGCATGGATGTCATTGATCCCATATTCTTTCGCATCATGGATCTTTTTTAACATTTCGACTTCTATCTTCTGTTTTTCTTCTGCGTAGATTTTTGAAAATGCGTAGGCGCTATGTGTCAACTCTACTTTATTGATGATCGAAACGATAAATAATTCGGCTTCATTATCTTTCGCTAAATCTAGCGCTTCCAAAAAAGCTTGTTCTGATTGCTTAGACCCATCGACAGCTACCATTATTTTTTGATATCTCTTACTCATGTTATCGCCTCCTTGTTTCTATTATTGTAACATCTCATGCTAAATTTAAAAAAAATTACGCTGTTTTCAATTATTTCGTATTTATTTTCAAAAAATGTAGCTTTTTTTTACTTGTTTCTAGTGTTTATTTTTCTCATCAATTGTCCTTGTTAGTGGTTTATTTTAAACGTTTATGACAGTTTTCTCATTGTTTTTCACATTTTATGATAATCTGTTTGTTACAAAAAACGTATCTTTGTTACAAAGTGTCATAGAGCTTTTACCTATGAAATATTTTCCCATGGTAAAGTATTCCTCGTTGGACACAACAAAACTATTTTTAAATTTATGAAGGAGATCTTACATGAAATCACTTAAAACATTACTATTAGGAACAACTTTGACTGCCGGCGCACTATTCTTTATGGGAACATCTGCACATGCGGACGAAGCTTATACCGTTCAATCAGGTGATACGCTATCAACGATTTCTCAAAAATACGTTGGTGATAACTCCTTGATCCAAACTATTGCAGAAAAAAATTCAATCTCAAACATCAACTTGATTTATTCAGGTCAACAATTAACAATCCCAACAGGCGAACAAGCAGCAACAACACAAACAGCTTACCAAGCGCCTGCTCAAACAAAAACAGTGGCTGAACAACCAGTGAAGCAAGAACCAGTTCAACAAGCAGCACCTGCTCAACCAGTTGCTCAAGCAACGCAAACAGCGGCACAAGCAACACCAGCGACAACAAACACAAGCTCAGCGAAAGAATGGATCGCTCAAAAAGAATCTAGCGGTTCTTATACAGCAACAAACGGTCGTTACATCGGACGTTACCAATTAGATTCTTCTTACTTAAATGGTGACTATTCAGCAGCAAACCAAGAACGAGTTGCTGAACAATACGTATCTTCTCGTTATGGCTCATGGGAAGCAGCTAAATCTTTCTGGGAAGCAAACGGTTGGTACTAATATAAAATAGCTTGTTTAAAAAGCGAAGGTCCCTCTTTAGGATCTTCGCTTTTTTATTGATTCTATTCATTTATTTTTTTGAGATTGTTTTAACTTCTTGATCGCCCATTCGTAGTGACTGGAAGTTGCAGAAATGAAATAACTACCTAATGTGGTATTCCCCACCCATACAAATTGCTTTTTCTGGAATAACTCTTCATCACTCAAGGCGTCTAATTTTTTCATTACTTGCTCATGGCTTTTTTTCAAATAGTTTTCAGCTTCCACTAAAGAAGTTGTTTGATGCTTTTCTACAAACTCTTCATTCATCTTCCCGTAGGTTCGCCAATTATACGGTTCAGGCAAGAAATTTCTTTCTTCTCCGTTAAAGTTGCTTTCAAGCCATCGTAACAATAGTTGATGCCATTCGTACAAATGGATCAATACATCTTTTAAGTCTTTGTCTCGTCGCCAATGTGCTTCCTTTTTTTTCGCCAAAAACTCTTCACTAAATTGAAAGGATTGCTTGCGATCTTCCTCACTCATACCGTTAATTAATTTCCATAAATCATCGAATTGGCTGTTTGCTTTTTCAAGCAATTCATCTTTTGATTTTGGTCGCATATAACGCACCCCCTCTTTTTTGCTAAATCACTTGCTCACCATAAGGAATTTCAAAATGATTTGTAGTAACTTTTATGTGTTCATTATTTTGTATTACGAGCAACAAAAGCAAAACGATGTTGCAAATTATAAATCGTACCATGTCGTTTCAACTCTTCATAAAGTCCCAATAACTCTTTGAAATTTTTCTCAACTGTAAATCCTGGGTACTCCCATTCAATCGTCCGTACATAAAAGATCAAACTATCCATATCAAAGAATTGTTGATCCAAATAGGCTTCGTCACAAAACAAAAGATCAAAATGGTGCTGTTCTAGTTCTGCTTTCACTAAGGAAAGATGAAAATCAAAACATTCTTTCCTTACTTCTGGCATCAAACGAGAGGCCAAATTCAACCCGTTGAAATCTCCTACTTGTTGAGAAATAAATAACCCATCTGGTTTCAAGACACGCTTCACTTCAGCTACTGCAAAAGATTCATGAGAATTGATCACTAGATCAAATGAATCATCTGGAAAATCCAATACGTCCTCTTCCCCCACAAATTTTACTGTTACACCTTGAGGGTCAAGTGTTTGTAATAATAGCTGGTAATTAGGCGGATACCCTTCCGTTACTGCTGTCTGTCCATAAGGATGGTTAAATGTTTGTAACAATTCACCTCCACCTGTGCCCATATCTAATAGAGACATAGTTGGATTTAAATAATTTAAAACAAGCTCTCGGTAATCCCACGGAGGCTCTTCACACGACCATTTCCCATCTAAATAGGAAAAATCCCAGCCAGTAAAATGTTTCTGTTGTTCCTCACTTTTAAGCCACTCTTTTTTTAATTGGTCCATCATCTTTTATCGCTCCAGTCATTATGATTTTATAATCGTTGACGGCGATATAGTCGATTGGATAAAGCATACTCGATATAGGTCTATCCATTCCACTATATCGAGTAGCTACCTCGTTGTTTTCTCATGTTCATTCTCCTTTTGATTGACTTAAAAACAGTATATCATGAAAACCAGAAACGGAAAACGCTTACTAAAAAAACTGTTTTGTGCGTTTGCTTAGATTGTTAGATAATTTGGAAGCTATAAATTTTTTGAGTTTCAACAACCTCTTTCGCAATTATTTTCCTATACTGTACAATCTTTCAGTACATCAGCTATCCGAATATTTTACATAGAAAAAAAACTCTTCTATCAGCATTTACTAAAAGCTGTTAAAAGAGTTTAAGTTAGTGTATCAGCCAATAACTCGTTATTGATTCAAGATATCCTTTGCTTTCATTTTTTCCATTTCTTTTATTGTCTTTTTTTTCTTTGATTCTTTTCCGCCTTCATAAATACAGATCAATGTAATCAAACCAACAATAGGCATTAATATATTTCTAAATGTTAGATTTAAATGACCTGTCAAAACGATAAAAACAACTAAACCACTGAAAATCACTGGTAAGATCGCTCCCATATATTTATTCCCTATATAACCACTTAGGGTTTGAAACCCAATAATACCTGCAATAAATAAAAATTGTATTATATTATTCATCTATACTCTCCCTATGTTTTTTTATAATTTCTTTTGCTACATCTAAACTTATTTTTTCGTTAATCACGAGTTGCATCATTGATACTTCAAAAGAATCTTCTTGCTTTATATCAAAAAGTTTTATTTTTTCAATTAATCTATCTAACCTTAATCTTACTGTTGGGTAACTAACTTCATACTCTTTTGCTAACTGCTTTAAGGAACCTGATGCCAACAAAAATTTCTTAATAAATACTTGTTCCTCAGGTTCTAAATTAAAAAACCATTCCATTCATTAACCTCCCAACAAAATATAAATATAATTAAACAAAGTTTAACATTGTTAAAAACAAAACACAACTTAATTTATTAAGTATGATTTATAAAGAATTTCGAGATGCGATTTGAATAGAAAAAGAGATAAAAGTCGTTATCATTTATTCATATTTTGACAATTTTACTTCATCAAGCATCAATTTTTACAAAACAAAAACTCCTTTATCAACTTTTTCTAAAAGTTGATAAAGGAGTTTAAAAATTGTTTACTCGTTGAATATGAAATCCGTGTCAAAATTATCTGATACCAAGTGCAATTCGTGCATAACGACTCATCTTATCCGTCGTCCAGGCTGGATACCAAACTAGTTTGACTTCTGCCTTAGTTACTTCTGGTACTTCTTTTAAGGCGTCGTGGATGGATTCAGTTAGGATATCAGCTAATGGGCAACCCATGGTTGTTAAGGTCATTTTAATGACTGTTTCTCCGTTTTCTGGATCAAACTCGATTTCATAGATCAAGCCTAGGTTGACGATATCGATCCCTAGTTCAGGGTCGATGACCATTTCTAAGGCAGCTAAGATTCGTTCCTTGATTTCATTAACTTCTTCTGCAGACCATTTTTGGTTTGCTTCGCTCATCTTGCAGCACTCCTTCATGCAATTTTCATTTATCATACTCTTTTTTTGCTCATTTGTAAATGAGAATCGAGAGGTTCTATTCTCATTTAGCAGGTTGAAAACAGAAAATTCTTCTGTCTTATTTAAATCAATTATTGTTTTTTAGTTTTTGAAGGAGTTTTCTTTATTTCGGGAAAGACACCCGTAGAACGGTAAAGATTTTGTTCGCTTTCATTAGCAAAACGGCCAAATACCGAATGCGTTGGTAAAATATTGATAAAAGCATCTTCGTCGATTTCATGGACGATTTGATCTAAATCATACATTTCATAACGAGTGATCACCATCATGATCGTTTTACCTTCTTTTTTAGAATAGCCACCGATTGATGGTAAGAGGGTCATTCCTCGAACCATATTTTGAGCGATCGCTGCGGTCACTTCATCTGGTTTAACCGTCACAATCATGGCGGTCACTTTTTGATGACTCGTATGAATCGCATCAATCACTTGAGTCATAGCATAGATAGAGATAATCGTATAGAGCGCACTCTCCCAGTTAAAAAGAAATCCCGCAATCACCACGATCAAACCATTTAACATCAGCATATAATTTCCAACGGTTTTCCCCGTAGTTTGTGAAAGGACTAAAGAAATAATATCCATTCCTCCAGTTGTAAACCCCATTTTAAGTGAGATCCCTACACCAACACCTAACAAAACACCGCCGACTAAGGCATTCATTAAAATATTGTCCGTCACCTGCCCAGTGGGAAGTAAGGTGGTTGCTACCGATACGGCTACTACATTGACAAAACTTAAAATCGTTGCTCGTCTGCCTACTTTCAAGAACCCTAGAATAAAGACAGGGATATTCAAAATAAAGATAAAGGCACCTGTGTCCACTTTTACGTGGAGCCAGTCAGATAATAACGAGGCAATGATTTGGGCAATCCCATTCATCCCTGCGGAAAAGACGTTTGCTGGAATCAAAAAATAATTTAAGGCAACCGCTGCGGTCAATCCGGTGACTAAGATAACCACAATCTTTTTTAATATTTCATTTCTTTGATACACTGTCATAATCTTACTCACAAGCACCTCTTCCTTTCAAAGTTATTCCAATTGTAAGAATAACAGGTTATGAATTAAATTAAAATACTTGAATCATAAATGAGAATAATTTTAGTAAAGCTTCAACACAATCATTTGACTATGATACAATAAAATAAAAACAAATCAGGAGGATCACTATGGCAAAAGATGCAAGTTTTGACATTGTTTCAGAGGTCACAATCGAGGAAGTCAGAAATGCGATCCAGCAAACAATAAAAGAATTAACCAACCGTTTTGATTTTAAAGATTCGACTATTGATATCAAATTTGATAACAATAAATTAACCATTCTCAGTGACGATGATTTCAAGATCGAACAAATCAAAGATGTCTTGTTCAGTAAATTAAACAAACGAAATGTTCCAATCAAAAATATCCATTTTTCTGAATCAGAGCATGCCCTTGGAGGAAAAGCACGCCAATCCGCTGAACTTATCAATGGCATTGATCGGGAAAATGCCAAGAAAATCACAACTGAGATCAAAAATTCAAAGATTAAAGTAAAAACCCAGATTCAAGAAGATCAAATTCGTGTAACTGGAAAAAACCGTGATGACCTTCAAGCGGTGATTGCTTTATTGCGAAAATTAGATCTGCCAATCGAACTTCAGTTTACTAACTATCGTTAACAGATAGCTTTACTTGTCAGACAATGAAACAATTGATCAAATACGCGCTTGAACAGATAAGACACCTGAATCTACCAGTCGTTTATGGTTGATTCAGGTGTTTTTAATTTTAAACTACTAGCGCTAGAGTAATTTCACATCTCTAATGATTTACTTTTGTGCCAAAAATCGGTGATTTCTTTTGTGAGTTCAGAAAGGTTTCTGACAGTGGTCGCTGACTGCCAATGTTTTGGAAACAATTGGCGATAATCCAACCGAGTAAAACGCTGATCTGCTAACAAAACGATTCCCTGATCACTGGCATCTCTAATGACACGCCCCGCTGCTTGTAAGACTTTATTCATACCAGGTAATTGGTACGCATAAGCAAATCCCAGCTGATCTTTTTCGTCATAATATTCTTTGATCAACTCCTGCTCATGGTTCATTTGTGGTAACCCAACGCCAACGATCATACTGCCAATTAATCGGGTTCCTTTTAAATCGATCCCTTCTGAAAAGATTCCGCCTAACACACAAAAAGCTAGTAAGGTTTCGTCTGGATCAATTTGAAACTGCTTCAAAAATGTTTCTCTCTCAGTTTCACTCATCATGGTATCTTGAATCAGCACCTTAACATCTGGATATTTTTCCTGAAAGGCTGTTACTGCCTGATCCAAATATTGGTAAGAGGGGAAAAATATCAAGTAATTCCCGATTTTTTCTTTTGTAAAATGTTGGATCGTTTCAATTAATCGAGGCATGTTCTCTTCTCGTTTACGATAGGTTGTTTCTAAATAATTTGTGATCAGCACTTTTTGATTTTCTTCTGGAAAAGGACTTGGCAAGCGATAAGCTAAGCTCTCTTTTCCTCCTAGCGTTTCTTGGTAATAAGACAATGGCGAAAAACTAGCGGAAAATAAGATACTACTTCTCCCCTTAGCTAACGATTGTTCTAAAAAATCACTAGGATCGATGCAAAATGCTTTGATGATGAAATCTTGATAAGTTTTCTCTACAGTTGTTTCATAATGATCATCGTAAAATTCACTGATTTTCAAAAAGTGAAGTAGGTCAAAATAAAAGGGGAGTAACGTCTCTTGAATGGCATGTTCAGGATACTCTGCCAACCACTCTTGGATGTGCTCACTCAATTGATAACCAGCATTAACCAATGTGTCCGCGGGTGCTTTTTGATGGTGGTAGGTCCACCCATCTTCATTTGAAATTTCCTGGATCTGATCGAACGCTTTAAGTAACTTATTAAAACGTCGTCTTAACTTTTTAAATTCTTTTGGAATGAGTGCATAGACGTTTCTAGCGCTTCGATATGAAAGTTTTGCGGAGTACATCTCTCGGGAACGACTGACCAAATTATGGGCTTCATCAATCAGAAAAAGATGATCCTCATTTTTTTCGCCTTCAAAAAAACGTCGTAAATAAACAGTCGGATCAAACAAATAATTATAATCCCCAATAATCACATCACACCATAAACTCACATCTAGCGACAACTCAAAAGGACATAACGTATGTTTCTTCGCATAAGTTTCAATAACTTCTCTGGTGATTTGATTTTCATGATTCAATAAATCCCATAATCCTTCATTGATCCGGTTGTAATAACCGTTGGCATATGGACATTGATCTGGATTACATGTTGTTTCGTCTAAAAAACAAATCTTATCTTTGGCTGTCAAAGTCACACTTTTGGTCTCAGCACCCACATCTTTTAACGCCTCCAAAGCATCTTCAGCGACTTGTCTCGTGATTGTTTTAGCCGTTAAATAAAAAATGCGTTCTCCCTCTTCTTCCCCTATTGCTTTCAAAGCGGGGAACAGTGTAGAAACTGTTTTTCCAGTTCCTGTCGGTGCTTCGACGAATAATTTTTGTTTTGTACGAATCGTTTTATAGGCAGCGACTGCTAACTCTCTTTGACCTTTACGGTAGTTGTCATAGGGGAATTTCAAAGCCATCAAAGAAGCATTTCGAACGGTACGCCAATTCTCTTGAAAAATCAGCCATTCTTTATAGTCATCTGTAAGTTTTTTAAAAAACTCATTTAATTGTTCGATGGTTTGATGCTCAACTTTTCGGGTAATGATTCCTTCAGTAGTTTGATAATAAGTTAGTTGCAAATTAATTTCTTTTAAATCATGTTCATGACAATAAATATAAGCATAGGTTCTTGCTTGATGGAAAAATAATTCAATTTGTTCTTTTTCTAAGTCTTCATACCTCGGTTCCGAAGTTTTTATTTCATCAATATAATAGATGCCTTCTTTTTGGAACACGCCATCTGCTCGCCCTTCTATGATTAGCTGGTATTCCTCGAAGTGGACAGTCGTCTTTAAAAAGACTTCTTTTTCATAGTCTTCTCCAGCATCTTTTTGAAGCTTCCGATGGATCTTGGCACCTTCCAGTGCGGTATGGTTACTTTTTTTACGATTGTCGATACTGCCACGCCTTAAGATAAATTCAACAAGGTTACGTACCGATATTTTTGATTGCTTCACCACTCCCACTCCTTTGACTATAAGCTTACCTGAAAAAGAAAAGAATCGCAAAATACTAAAATCAAGCTTATCAATTTGCCGATTTATACGCCTCAACAGATGAAAGTATTACAGCTATTTACTCACTTTTTCCTTTCATAAGTATGTTTACAAAGCTATAGATTTGTTTACATTATTCAGATATCTCTCTCCCTTTACATTCATCATCGTTCACTTGAAAGTAAAGTAAAACATCCGAAAATAGCTTTTTGCATTTTCGGATGCTTCCCTTTGTTTTTCAGAGTTGGACATCACTGTCGCAAGCTCGAATAGGATATAGAATTAGGATTTTTGGATGAGCTCACTCTAACACCAACTTATTAAAAAGAAGTGAGAATTTTCTGTCCTCTTGTTTAAAATCTCTCAATACTTTTATTTTACATCTTGTCATTGAAATAAGTGGTTCATTTAGGAAGCAAGAAAACTCGGCTACAAAAAAACATGACTCAGCTCTACTATAATAAATTAATTCAATTAATTCATTTATTATTCATACAATTCGATTTAGATTCACCGTGGACCATTCCTCAAGTAGGGTCTTTTGTTTCATCTTATCAATTGAGTTATACTAGAATTAAGTAAGCGATCAGGAGGAACTCTTTATGCATATTGAACAAATCAAAACTGGGATAATCGAAGAAAATTGTTATTTGGTTTATAACGATGAAGCGCTACTGATTATTGATCCTGGTGAAGATGCAGCAAAAATCAAAACGCAAATCGAAAAAACGCAACAACAACCCGTAGCGATTTTACTAACACATACCCACTATGACCATATCGGAGCCGTCGAAGAACTTCGTCAGTTTTATCAGATCCCTGTATATGTTAGTCCATTAGAACAAAGTTGGTTAGGCGATCCGATATTAAATCTTTCTGGTTTGGGAAGACATGATGACATTGCGAATATCATTGTTTCACCTGCTGAATATGAATTTGAAATGAAACCCTATCGTCTAGGGAATATGACATTTCGGGTCGTCCCTACACCTGGTCATTCGATTGGAAGTGTCAGCTTTATCTTTGATGATTTCGTCGTATCAGGTGATGCACTATTTAAAGGCAGTATCGGTCGAACCGATCTATATACTGGGAATCTGGAGCAGCTGCTACACAGTATTCAAACCCAGTTGTTTGTGTTGCCAGATGAATTTGCCGTTTATCCTGGGCATGGAGATGCTACGACCATTGAACATGAAAAAAGAACCAACCCTTTCTTTAATGCTTAACTAACAAATCGATTGGAGGCTGTAAATATGACTAAAACCACTCTTTACATCGTCAGACACGGAAAAACGATGTTCAATACGATTGAACGTGTCCAAGGTTGGTGTGACACACCACTCACCAAACAAGGCCAAGAAGGAATCCACTATCTTGGAAAAGGATTGAAAGACGTTGATTTTTCTTTTGCTTATTCTAGCGATAGTGGTCGTGCTATTGAAACGGCACGTATCATCCTCAGTGAACATGCCAAAGGAAAAGATATCCCTTACTTTATCGATCAAAGGATTCGTGAATGGTGTTTTGGCTCCTTAGAAGGTGGCTATGACATGGAAATGTGGGGAGTTATCCCCCGAGTATTAAACTTCAAAACTTATGATGAGATGTTCACGACGGACGTAACTTTTGAACAAATTGCTAATGCTATTTATAACCTGGATACCGCTGGCTGGGCTGAGACCTACGATACTTTAAAAAATCGTGTATGGTCAGGATTTGAAGACATTGCGCACCATTGCGAAAAAAATGGTGGTGGCAACGTCCTAGTTGTTTCTCATGGGTTGACGATTGGCTTTTTACTCAGTCTAATTGACGTACATCAACCTGTTCGAGCAGGCTTATTAAATGGCAGCGTGACAAAAGTGACGTATGAAAAAGGCAATTTTTCAATTGAAGGAATCAACGATACTAGTTACATTGAGCAGGGAAAAAAACACTCGCGGGATTCTTTCTTATAATCGTTCTGTTATCAAACACTGGTTTGCGAGTACTCACTTGAGTACTCGCTTTCTTATGCCCTCTTTCTATTTCTCAAGTTTTTCTTAACATCAAGAAAGCATTTGGTTTTCATTAGAAAGAACGGTATACTTAATACTGTATTTTATTTGGGAAGGAAGGTCCGTATGTTTTTTGCAAATATCATCAAAGCAGCTATCTTAGGAATTATCGAAGGGATTACCGAGTGGTTGCCGATCAGTAGTACTGGTCACTTGATCCTAGCAGATCAGTTCATCAAGCTAGATGCTAGCACACAGTTTATGTCGATGTTCAACGTCGTTATTCAATTAGGTGCTATTTTAGCAGTCGTCGTTTTATATTTTCATAAATTAAATCCCTTTTCTCCAAGCAAAACCACTATTGAGAAAAAAGATACTTGGACATTATGGTTCAAAGTCGTAGTCGCTTGTATTCCAGCAATTATTATTGGATTACCTTTAGATGATTGGTTAGAAGAACATTTTCATAAATTTCTACCAGTTGCGATCGTCTTAATCGTTTATGGGATTGCATTCATTGTTGTGGAAAAAAGAAACAAGACGAAAACACCACGTTGGACAACCTTAAACGATTTTACTTATCAAGCGGCGTTACTGGTTGGATTATTCCAAGTATTAGCGTTAGTTCCTGGAACTTCTCGTTCAGGAGCTACGATCCTCGGAGCCATTTTGATTGGTGCTTCTCGATTTGTAGCAACAGAATTTTCATTTTTCCTTGGTATCCCAGTGATGTTTGGTGCCAGTGGTTTAAAAATCGTGAAGTATCTAGCTGAAGGAAACTCCTTTAAAATGGAAGAAACGATTATTTTACTCGTTGGAACCCTCGTATCATTTATTGTCTCCGTTTTAGCCATCAAATTCTTGTTAAGTTATTTGAAGAAAAACGACTTTACAATTTTTGGTTGGTATCGGATCATTTTAGGGATCATTTTGATTGGTTACTGGTTTATCGCAATGTAACTGAATAAAACGAAGTCAAAGCACCGTATGATTACGGTGCTTTTTTATATTTATTCTAATTATCCCCTTTCCAAAAAAGCGTTATTCTAAATGATAACTATTATCGTTCTCATTTAGCGATTTTTATTATCAATTAGAATTTTGGTGTGGTATATTGATTTTGTAAAGGAGGAAACAAATATGACTCGTTTAATACAGACATTTATCCCGACAATCGGTTGTTTATTACTTATAATTTTAGGTTTGGCTACTCAATCTTTTGTGCCTTTTCTAAGTATCATCTTTTATTTAGGCGCCATCTCATTCGGCGGTTTCAAGCAGACTCGTGAAGGGTTGACCGAACTTTGGCAGGAAAACACATTGAATGTTGACTTATTGATGGCCTTGGCAGCAATTGGCGCTTGTTTGATCGGTAATTTTTTAGAAGGTGCGATGCTTACGTTTATTTTCTGTTTAAGTGGCGCTCTCGAAGAATATACGACCAGTAAAAGTCAGCAAGAAATTACCGCTTTAATGAATCTACAGCCACGAAAAGCACAACGTTTAACTGCAAACGAAGAATTAGAAGAAATAGCTATAACTGATCTTAAGATCAATGATCGGGTATTTGTTCCAAAAGGTGGAACGATCCCAATTGACGGCTATTTAGAAAGTCAACAAGCAACGGTTGATGAAGCAACATTGAGTGGTGAATCTGTACCAGTTGAAAAAGTCCCTCATGATGAGTTATTTGCAGGAACGATCAATCGAGGAAATCCTTTAATCTTACAGGTGACTAAAAAAAGTGATGAGACCGTTTTTGCTAAAATCATCCAGCTGGTTGAAAAAGCACAAAGCACCCCTACAAAGACCGCTTCTTTTATCTCTCGTATTGAAAATACCTACGTTAAAGGTGTGTTAGTCGTTGTTCCATTAATGATTCTTGTTTCATATTTCATTTTTGGCTGGAGTTTTCAAGAAAGTTTTTATCGGGGAATGGTTTTACTGGTTGTCGCCTCTCCTTGTGCGTTGGTTGCCTCTGCGACACCTGCAACACTAGCAGCCCTTTCTAACGCTGCCCGCAACGGTGTGCTGATCAAAGGTGGACTCCATTTAGAACAATTAGCTGATTTAAAAGCAATTGCCTTTGATAAAACCGGAACTTTAACGAAAGGTAAACCGATAGTAACTGATAGCTATTTTGTAAAAGATCAGAATCTGGCGCAACAAATCTTAGTTTCAATGGAACAAAAAACAACGCACCCCTTAGCTCAAGCAATCGTAACACATTTTGACATTGCTATACCAAAAGACATCCAAAAATTACCAATCGAAGAAATCACGGGGTTTGGTTTACGAACAGTTTACCAAGAAGCTCAGTGGATTGTAGGTAAATGGGAACCAGAAAAAACGTCGATAGCTGAAAAAGAACTTCTTGATAAAATTCATTTACTCGAACAACAGGGAAAGACAGTGATTGTTTTAACCAAAGACAATCAATTGATAGCACTCATCGGCTTATTAGATGTGCCGAAAGAAAATGCCCAACAAGTCATTGACTATTTCAATAACCAGCAAATTGATACTAGCATGATCACTGGAGATAACCAAGGGACTGCTGCAGCTATTGCAGAGAAAATTGGTGTTCAACACTTACTGGCTAACTGCACACCATCGGATAAAACACACTATGCACAACAGCAAAAAGAAAAGTACGCTGTCACAGCAATGGTTGGTGATGGTGTCAATGATGCCCCAGCTCTTGCAACTGCTTCACTAGGAGTAGCCATGGGACAAGGAACGGATGTCGCTATGGAAATCGCTGATATCGTCTTAGTAAAAAATGACTTGCAAAAATTAAGTTATGCCCACCGTCTTTCACTAAGAATGAAGAAAATCATTAAGCAAAATATTATTTTTTCTCTTACAGTGATTTGTTTACTGATCCTTTCTAACTTTCTGCAATTTTTAAATTTACCTCTTGGCGTGATTGGTCATGAAGGAAGCACGATCTTGGTTATCTTAAATGGGTTACGTTTATTGAAACCCTTACCTGAAGATACTTCCAAAAAATCACGTTGCACTGGCTGTCCCTTACAGCCGAATCACCACTCTATCTAGTTTTTCCACTCTGATGAACCTCACTTTTGTAACCGTTGAAAAAATGATATGATTGATGGCAGGAAAGTGAGGTTCTTTTTTTATGGAAAGTTGGATTTTTCTTGGATTGATCATGGTTGTTGCCCTGCTTGCTAAAAATCAAAGCTTGATCATCGCTACAGGTTTTATATTACTAGTCAAATTGATACCGACATCGAAAGTGTTTCTTACTTGGCTTCAAGGCAAAGGAATTAATCTAGGAGTCACCATCATCACAGCTGCTATTTTAGTTCCAATCGCTACTGGCGAGATTGGCTTAAAAGATTTACTAGATGCCTTTAAATCACCCATCGGTTGGATTGCTGTGTTTTGTGGTGGTCTAGTAGCCGTCCTTTCTTCCAAAGGAGTCGGTTTGATTGCTTCAGACCCGCAGATTACTGTTGCATTGGTTTTTGGAACAATTCTCGGAGTCGTTTTCTTAAAAGGGATCGCTGCTGGTCCAGTCATTGCTTCTGGTATTACCTATTGTCTCTTGCAATTATTTTCTTTAAGTAAATGAAAAAATCGAACACAGTTAAAGTGTTTTGAGTCCTCTGAATCGAATCGTTCGTGATATACTTATTCCGAGGTGATCACATGTTAGAAAAATTAAAATACTTTATCGGCACGGTTGGTTGGTTTTTATTAGCGATCGTATTGATTTTAGGACTAGCTTATCTTTTATTTCCAGATCTGATCCAAAATGTATTCAATACCTACTTTAATTGATCGTGAAAAAAGTAAACCCGATAGATGAAGTGAAAAAACTTTATCTATCGGGTTTATTGTTTTTCCATTTATCTTTACTTATGGAATCTACTTGATAAAAGTTGCGTGAGTTTCATCAAGTATGTTTTTAATGTTCCTACCTCTTCCTCTTACCCCTACACCACTTACCCCCTTTTATGTTTCCTAAAATATTATTAAATAATCCTCATTTCTTTTTGGCTCCTCCTTTCATTTTTTGTTATACTAGAACACAAGATAGCATCACTTATATTTTTAATCATTCGCTATTATGCTTTATATATAGAAAGGAAAACGCTCATGGAAACCTTTGAAGGTCTTTTAATTGATACGTATGTCTTACAAGAACAACCTATGATGTTGACTGGCTTAAATCTTCAACTGGAAGATCGTGTCATTAACGGTCTGTTGAAAGATCGTTACTTGGCAAAATATATTCTTCGGCTCCCTTTAAATAAATATGTATTAGAAGTCAGTGGAAAATGGAACCGCCGCAATCAATTAGTCATCAAAAAAATGATGATCAAAAATATTGATGAATACATTAAAATTATTGGGACTCCGGAATAAGTTTAGTCACACCAACGGTTAACGGTTATAAAATAACTAAAGAATGGTATCGTTATGATTGCTTAGTCTACAAGGAACGTATCCCTTTTCAAAAAAAGCTTTGCAAACGGTTCGCTTTGTTATATAATGTTCGAGTACCAAACAGTCCCATTCAAATTTTGTTTAAAAAGATAAATTTATCTGCTTTGGTTGAACGCTATTGTCTCCCACAATAGCGTTTTTTATTTGCCCTTTTCCCTTCTCTTTCAATGCTAGTAGAGCCTAGAATTAAGTTTCTTTTAGTGTTAAGGAAAAAAACTTGTCATGTTCATATTGCAAAGATTACTTCATTTAGGTATAATAATGAATGTTGAATTATGCGGTAACACGCGTAAGAACTTAATTTATCGGAGGTGAAACTAATGCCAAACATTGAATCTGCAATCAAACGTGTTCGTACAAGCGAAAATGCGAACGTTAAAAATTCATCTCAAACAAGCGCTATGCGTACTGCAATCAAAAAATTTGAAGATGCTGTAGCTTCAGGTGCTGAAAACGTAGATGCGTTATATAAAGAAGCTGTTAAAGCTATTGATATGGCTGAAACAAAAGGTCTAATTCATAAAAACAAAGCTAACCGCGACAAATCTCGTTTAAGCAAAAAAATCGCTAAATAAGGAAATCGGCTACGGCCGGTTTTTTTATTTTGTCTCAAACAGTCTATTCGATCACCCTTCTGTTGGGTTTCTTTCCATTCTTTTTATTAGTAAACCAGCTGCGGCTGACTCAGCACTTCCTACTCTAAAACAATTGATGTCTAAAAAACGCTCAAAACATCATCGTTTCAAGCGTTCTTTTTGGATTTATTTCGATTGTTTTTCTCTTCTTTTTAACTCTTCAAAAGCTGACCTGTTCGTAAGACAAATAATTGAAAGCTTAATTCTTTTTCGATTTTACCACTTTTGATTTGGTAATCCATTTCAACCAGATCGTCAAATAAACGCCTTAGGATCTTTTCATCAAATTTACGTACCTCTTGCATCGCCAATTTTACACGGTAAGGATGTATCTTTAAAGTCTCAGCAATATTAGCCTGCTGATAACCGATTTTCATCAAAAACTTGGTCTGTAAAAACAAACGTATTTGTGAAAGCAAGATGGCATTGATCTTAATGGTTTCTTCTCCTTGGGTAATTAAGTCTTCAAACAACCGCAGCGCTTGTTCTGTTTTCCCGGAAAGAATATATTGTGTCATATCAAAAAGATTATGTTCCAAGGTTTTAGGGACTAACTGTTCCACTTCTTTAACAGTGATCAGTTCTTGTTGTTGCCCATACAATAGTAATTTATTCAGTTCCCTCATCATTTTTGATAGATCGAGATCCGTTAACCGTAAAAACAGATCAATCGCTTTACGGTCCATTTGAAACGGTGCATTTTCCAGTGTATTCAATAAATACTGACGTACTTCTTTTTCATTCAATTGCTGAACATTGATGGTCACAGCAGCTTTTTTTAATTGTTTCGTTATTTTTTTCCGCTCATCTAATTTCTCATAGGGAGCAAAAAACACTAAAACTGTTGATTCTAAAGGTTCTTTTAAATAATCAATCAGTAGATCCGTATTTTGTTCAATCCCATTATTCACTTTTTCAGCTGTTAAAAAGTAGGGATTTTCTACAAATACTAGGCGTTGATCACCAAAAAATGGCAAAGTCTCTGCCTCAGCAACCACCTCATCAATACTAGCATTCCCCATATCAAAACTTAAGAAATTCAAGTCATCTTGACTATCGATTTGAATTTTTTTCTGGATTTCTGCTCTTACCTGATCCTGTAAATATTTTTCAGTACCTAGAATCAAATAACAAGGCGCAAGCTTTTCTTTACGGATTCTTTGTAAATCTGCTTGAATACTCATTTCGTTCACCACTTTCAAATTTATCCTACCATGAGTAGCTGGGAATTGCTAGTCTATCATTGTGTGGATCTTTCCGTTTGGATACCAAAAGGGATGCCATTTAAAAGTAATTGCGCCTTGACGGTCGGTACGCAAAGGAGTGACTTTATTCTGCTTTAACGTCGCTAGTACGTCTTCATGAGGATGACCAAATAAATTATTCACGCCACAGGATAAAACACCATAGGTTGCTTCTAATTGCGAAATGAACTGTGGATGACTAGATGTGCGGCTGCCATGATGTCCTAATTTGATCACATCCGCTTTTAAATCTGGATAAGCGTTTCCGATCTTTTCTTCTGCATGCTGATCTAAATCACCTAAAAAGAGAAACCGACAGGATTGATGAGTCACTGACAAGCCAATTGAATCTTCATTCTCCCCCTTCCCCTGGGTAATCGGAGACAACACAAAAAAATCAAAATAACCTTTGATCCAATCACCCTGCCTGACTTCACAAATAGTAGTTCCTGCTTTTTCCAATTTCTGCAACTGCGTATGGAGCCAGGTGCTTTTGCCAGCTCCCCAACCAATATAAATCGTATCGATCTTGAAATGTTTTGCTAATGTCGTGATTTCTCCCACATGATCGATATCGTCATGCGTTAATATCAGTTTATTGATGTGTCGGATGCCATTTCCTTTTAAAAATGGGACAAGATTGAACTCTGCAGGTGGTCTAACCCTTCGCTCTTGCCAAGCTTCTTTTTGAAAACTCAATTTTCCACCAGTATCAATCATAACGATTTCTTTTAAAAACGGCGCTTTAAAAAGAATACTGTCTCCTTGCCCTACGTCGGTGAAAGTGATACTACTTCCGAATTGAAGAAAACGACCAAAAATGAGAATAATGGGTACAAGGAGTGCAGCGGTCACGCATTGAAATGGTTCATGTTGCTTTTTCTCTATAAGCCATAAAAGAAAGCCTAAACTAAATATTAACAACCAGCCATTCGGTCGCCCAATCACTAGATTGGCAAATCTCAACGAATCTAGTAATCTCTCGAAATGGACTAAAAAAGAATCAAGCAACTCGCTAACATTTGGAGGTAATACCCTGCCAAAAACAAATAAAAACGTCAAACAAGGAAGAAATACTTTCTTAAAAACAGGAGCAAAAAGAAGAGTCAACATACTCCCTAATAGTGGCCACTCATAAAAATGCCAAGCTGTCAGTGGCATGATGCCGATACTAAATAACACGATAGTAGTGAACTTGTGAAACTTAGTGGTTGGGTGAGACAACAAAAGAAAGAAGAAGCTCATTCCTAAACTTAGCTGGCCCTCTACTTGGAAAAGACAAAGCGGCTCGATCAGCAAAAGTATCCATAAAATAATCGAATAATGATCGAAAGAAGAAAATTTGACATTGAGGAGTTTTAGCCCTAATTTCAATAAGAATGACAGCCCCGCTCTTTTCACTGACACAGAGCCCCCAGATAAGCTAAAATACCCCAAAGTCCCCCCAACTAGTGGGAGATAACTAGCAGTTAATGTCATCCCTCCTCTGCGAAACAGATAATAGAGCCAACCTAAGTAAGTTTGGATGTGCATGCCTGACAAACTGAATAAATGAAGTAAGCCAGTTTCTTTATATGTGTCTTCTGATGCTAAAAACTGACTATCTTTATAGCCAAAGATCAAAGCATTCATATAGACACTCACCTTGTGACTAAAGTGTTCTTGAATAAACGTAATAGACCTTCCTCGTGTTCTGCTCAGCATATTCTGCCAAGCATTACGATTCAAATGTTCTTTGATCTGGCGTATCTGAAATCGTCCTTTGATCCGATGTATTTGGTCATACTTTTTTTGATCAAACCCATAAGGATTCCTTTGTTTGGAAGTTTCTTGGTAATCCCCGACTACAATTAATTCAATCGCTTCATGTCTAAGAACAAGAAAAGAATTTCTTTCTTGTTCAGATTTGGCATAATAGCTGCAAGAAATCTTTTGCTTGTCCGTTGTGTGCCCAATAAAAGTCACTAAATCTCCATTCATTTTCACTGTGTCTGAGGCGACCATGATACGTTCAAACGTCCTTTGATCATCGATTGGTTTTGTTTCTTTAAGCCAGCAAGAAAATAAAACCAGCGTACTACAAATGAGACTTAAACCAATAATTTGTTTATTTTCTTTCCGTAAAAAAAACAAAAAAAATCCAGCGAAAATCAAACGATAATGCCATCTGTCTGTATAATAAAACAAACAAATAAAAATCGAAGAAATCGCTGGAAAAATGAATCGATTCTGTGTTTGATCACAAAATCTACTAAACATGTTCTCCTGATAATTCTTTTTGGAGTTTAGAAAAGTGAGTAGAATCCAATGATACTTGATGAACAGTTGCACCTAATTGTTCGATCAATGATTGTGCATACGGATCATTTCGATAATCATGTAAATAGTTGATTTTTTTGATTCCTGCTTGTAATAAGGCTTTTGTACAAGCTAAACAAGGGAAATGAGTCACGTAAATCTCTGCGCCCTCCGTAGGTATGCCTAGTTTTGCACATTGTAATAAAGCATTCATTTCCGCATGGATCGTTCGCAAGCAATGACCATCGACGATATAACAGCCTTCATCAATGCAATGAACATCCCCACTAACAGCGCCATTGTAGCCTCCAGCAATGATCCGTTTTTCTCTTACTAAAGTTGCGCCGACTTCTAATCGTGTACAAGTACTTCTCAATGATAATAATACTGCTTGAGCCATAAAATATTGGTCCCAAGGAATCCGTTCATTGCTCATATTAGCCACCTCTATCGTTTATTCTATAGTAATTGTAACGAAGTTTTTGATTTTTTCAACTGTCTTCTGACCAATTCCGTCTATTTCTTGAAGCTCGTCAATACTTTTGAACGATCCATTATCTTGTCTATACTGAATAATTTCTCGGGCTTTTTTTTCACCGATCCCCGGTATTTGTTGCAATTGCGAAAGATCAGCGGTATTAAGATGCACTCGATCTGGGTTTGTGTCCGCTGAATCTACCGTCGCTAGACTAGCATTTGAGCTTTCTGGAATTTCTTCGCCTACTTCAGGAACGTACAGCATTTGTTGATCCGTTATTTTTGCTGCAAAGTTGATCTGTTTC
Source organism: Enterococcus sp. AZ078 (assembly GCF_051714985.1). Lineage (NCBI taxonomy): Bacteria > Bacillati > Bacillota > Bacilli > Lactobacillales > Enterococcaceae > Enterococcus > Enterococcus sp. AZ078. Next base: position 1,301,620 of record NZ_JBIOSW010000001.1, on the reverse strand, counting down.
TCGTCAGCTGATTCCGTCAGCCCACCTGCTTTTTGAATGACATCAAAGACCCGATCTTCTGCCACAAAAGCGTACATTCCAGGTTGTTTTACCGCTCCTTTCACATCGACATAAATCACTGACCTAGTCGATGTACTCACCGTTTCATCAATTGGCTTCGTTTCAGAACTGTTCTTTTCCGGAGCCTCAATCGATTGGTTTGTCAAAAATAGTTGATCCTTTTTACTTGATTGACTGAAAAAATGAACCATCATTCCACCAAGGATGATGACTCCTATGACACCAAAGATCCCTCCAATCACAAATTTTGGTGAAGAAAAGTTGGTAGTATAGAAACGCTTTCGTTTGTTCTTCCATTCTTCGCTCATTGTGACTATTTTCCGATTGGCTTCCTTTCATTAAATTATGAAGAAGTTTTTTCTCTTCATGATTAAATACGTCAAACCATTTTTCTACATGAAAATAAACCTACTTTTGGGACAATTATTTTATGAAGAATGAATCTTTCATACCTTTAAACATTTCAGGAATAGGCGTTGACATAGGGTCTATATTCCTCTTTTCATTACCTAGCAAAAACCATCAAAATCACTTTTACTAACTTTGATGTTTATCTATTTTTCTATCCGTTTTTGAAAAATAGTTTCAAGTTCACACTCTTAGCGAAGCTCTTCCTTGATTTTTTTGAGCATGTACCCGACTTACCTAAGCAATCCTAAATACGATATCTTTGCCACTGTCTCTCTAGAGGCTATGTACAATTATTCTCACTATACTAAAACGCAACGCCTCGATTATATCAACTTTCCCAGTGTTCAAATCTCCTAAATAAGTCAAAGACTCGCTTCTCCTCATGAACAATCGTGAGCTAGTTTACATAGATTTTATAAGATATTTTTTTACGGACAAAATATTCCATTGTCTAAACTAGTCGTTATACCATATCCAGATAGGTAACTAGTACGATTACGAGACATGTAACGATCATGTAAATAATGTTTTCTAAGCGTCTTGTATGATTTTTTAGAATAATCCCAGGATCAGTAGAATTGAAACTAGTCCGATACTCGATTGGCACAAAATTACCGATACATATTCCGAATAACAAAAGTAAAAAAGGCCAATTTGTAATAACTCCTCTATTCATAAACGCACCTATGATTGAGCTAACATAAATCACTAATTGAATCATTATAATTACAATCGCTTTTTTTCTCATCATTAATCCTCTCCAAGTAAATTTAGAAAAACAAACAGGACTTGATCACAAAATAAAAGTGGTAGTTGGTTTTAAATAGATTTCAAGAATAAAATTCTCCAGCTCTTTCCTCTATTTTCAGAATACCCAATGAATCGGATAAATGTAAAAATCAAAAGCTGTGTGCCAACGTAGTTTTTACTAGGGAATCAGTAAAAAAACACTGACTTAGAACGATCTGATCATCTAACTGTATTCATTTTTCTGTCCTTCGATTATATCATACATCTTCACTTTATTTCCTATTTTTTCATTTCACCGAAAATTTTTCCATTATAAGTTTAAACTCTTTATCAACTGACGCAGTTAAAAATAACTTTACCTTTACTGATCCAACGAATATAAAAAGCTTACCTCATACACATAGATCCCCTCATGGCTAGTTTCTATTCATTTTAGTTTCTCTATAAAAAAGAGACAGACAAGCTTTCCGTTAAGGCTGAGTCATTGAAAACATCAATCTTAAAGGAAATTTTGTCTGTCTATTTATTCGTTCAAAGACGTTTCATGAACAATGATAAAAAAATGTTGTTGAAACAAAACGATTTATAATGAATCTTTAGTTCATCTTTTCTAAATAATCAAGGGCATCTTGGACGGTTTTCACTGGTACAATTTTCATTGAAGAGTTCAATTCTTTCGCAGCAGCTTTGGCTTCTTCGTAATTGGTTTTGATTTCTGGATGTTTCTTCTTGATTTCATCTGAGATTGGATCATCCGGTGCAAAGAATATTTCAACGCCAGCTTTGTCTGCACTAGCCACTTTTTTATCAATACCACCAATTCGCCCAACTTCACCGTCGCTATTGATCGTTCCAGTACCAGCAATTTCTTTCCCTTGACGAAGATTTTTACCGGTCAATTGTTCATAGATTTCCAGGGTAAACATCAAACCAGCAGACGGCCCTCCGATTGATCCTGAATTAATCATTACATCTGTATCCGACTTGATACTCGTATGATCGGTTAAAGTAATCCCAATCCCTGCTTTATTATCCGTTGGCAGTTCGATCAATTTACCTGAAGTTTCGTTTTCTTTGCCATCTCGGAGATAGGTGATCGTGACCGTATCGCCGACTTTTTTACTTTTGACATACTTCATAAATGCTTCTGCACTTTTAAAGGTTTGTCCATCAACTTTTGTGACTGTATCACCAACTGCTAATTTTCCATAGAAATTGGAATTCTTCTCGACACTCATGACATAGACACCTTTAAATTCCATCTGGTAAGAGCGCCCTGCCAATTTTAGCGCTTGCTCAATCGCTGCATTTTGGGAAGACTCCATATAATATTGTTGGATTTGATTGTATTCTTCGCTAGTTGCCCCGCCAGTCAACTCCTCAGCGCTAATCAAATCTTCAAACGGTGCTAGCTTGGCTTTGACTGCTGTAAAACCAGTTGCTCGACGGATGCCCACTGAAGTTAATGAAAAGGAACCTGAATCTTTGTCCTTTTTCCCATTGACGGTAATCAGCTCTTTCAAATTGATGGTTGCTCCTGGTGCTTCCACATAAAAAGGAAGTGGAATTACCACGAACCCAATAATAAATATCCCTAAAAAAATGACAAGAATTGTCTTTAACCATCTTTTAAAGTCCATCATTTTCACGCTTTCCAGCTAACGCTTCGTTGATTACTGGTGGAAGATAGTCACTGACATCTCCCCCAAAGTGTAAGACTTCTTTTAATAAACTAGAACTAACGTGACTATATTCTTGTTTAGCCAATAAAAAGACCGTCTCGATTTCTTGATTTAAATGATGGTTCATTTGAGCAATATCCCGTTCATATTCAAAATCCTTTACACTACGGATACCACGAATGATGGTTTGAACAGCTAATTCATTCGCAATCTCGACTGTTAATTGATTTTCCTGGTGGTACACTTTAACATTCGGAAGATGACGAACAGCTTGAGTAATCAATGTAACTTTTTCATCAACGGTAAATAGATGTTTTTTTGACGTATTCACAAATACCCCAATGATGACCTCATCAAACATTTTTGCTGCTCGTTCGACCATATCTAAATGCCCATTCGTGAACGGATCAAAGCTGCCTGGAAACAAGGCTTTCTTCATAGGTCTTCCTCTTTTCTGTAGATAGTCACAGTTGAAATACCATACGTTTGTTTTCTGATTTGCGTAAAATCAGCAATCTTTTCTGGTAATTCCACTGTTTTATCAGTTTCACATACAATAACTGCCGAATCATTAAAAAGGTCCAGCTCCGTCATTTTGATTATTTGGTCAAGAATTTTTTGTTTGGCATATGGTGGGTCAAGAAATAAATAATCAAATTTTTGCTGATCATTTGCCAGCTTTTCGATGGCTTTGTCCGCATCAAGTTTTAACGTGGTGAATTTTTCTGGCTCTTTCGTTACTTTAATGTTTTCTTGAATTATTTTTAGCGCTTGGTAATTTTTGTCTACACAAAAGGCATGCCCACAGCCACGAGAAACTGCTTCGATAGCTAACCCGCCACTACCAGAAAATAGGTCTAAGACTGTTTCTCCGTCGAAGTAAGGACCGATCATATTGAAGATCGATTCTTTCACTTTATCTGTGGTGGGACGTGTATTAGCCCCTGCTAAACTCTTTAAGCGTCGTCCACCATATGTTCCTGATATGACTCGCATTGACTCACTCCTTTTAAAAATCGTGCTGTTAATAGTATACCAAAAAAAAAGATAAAAAAACTTGGATCGCCATTAATTTCATGCTTTCTCAAGTTATTTTTATCTTTTTTATTTAAGAGATGAATGATTTACACAAAACAGGTTTAAAAGACATGGTCTGCTAAACGAATCTTAGTGTTGATCTCCTCAATCTCAAAACCTTCTTCTTTGACTGGTTGCTTCGTACCAATCTTATCAGCAAAGTTCATTTCGACGTCTGGACGATAAGAGCGTTCAACTTTGCGAACAAAATGAAGTTTGTTGATTCGTTCTGCAGTTTGCTCAAATGTGTCTTCATTCAAATACAATACGACATATTTCATTTTACGTGAAACGTAATGAAGCAATCCAAATTTCTTCAAATTTTTTAATTGTTTCAAACTGTATACCCAGACAATCAACCCACGTCGTTTCGTTAGTTGAAATTCATTTTTTTCATCATTCATGACAGTTACCTCCACATCCACTACGCCTCTTTTGTTCAAAAAAAGGATTTCCCGCATCAATTTTAATCGTCAACGATACCGTTTCTGCTAACTGTTGGCTAATTTTATCCAATAGATCTTGCAATTGTGTTTCCATAAAACGAAAATCCGCTACTTTTTCATGCAAATCAAGTTGGCGTTTGGCTAACCGAACAGCTCTTTGCTTCTCTCGAAATTCTGGTGCATATTTTTGATAAGGAACAACTTTTTCAAACTGTTCTTTTTTTATTGAGAAATCATTAATCAATAAATTGACATCCGCTGATTGTTCCATCACTTTTTTAGCTTTTAAATATTTTTTCATCGTCTCGCTTTTTTTGATACAATTGGATAAGCTCTGACATTGATCTTCTAAGGCAAATAATTCCTCATTGATTATCACTGCTATCGGTACTCTCCTTAACTTCTTCTTGCATTAAGACTAACATATTTTCTTTTGAAAAAGCAATTCCTAATAGATCGGAAGTGTTAACTAAAAAGCGGTCGTGATAGTACGGATCACTATACAAAAATAAAAATGTAAACGTTGGATCAATCACTGGATGGGTAAAGACACCGGTCGATTGGGGAAGCTTTCTTTTTGCGACTAACGAATCAATTTTATCAGTAGTCAATGAAAACTTAGCAGTTGCGTTTGTACTACCCGCTATTTGTTGCCATTCTGCTAATCGTTCTTTCGTCAAAATATCTTCTGGTCTATTAAGATAATCACTTAAAAGCAATTTCGTTTGAGTAGAAAAACCGATCGTCTGCTTATAAAGTGGTAAGCGATCCAATTGCCTTAACTGATTCAACAATCGAACACTATGACCTTCTTTTGCTTGATTGATTTCAGCCCAATCTACTTGATCATCTATTTTATATTGCGGTAAGTCTGAACCAAATACTTGATAGGGATGAAGTTTCAACAAACTAGCTTTATCCAAATAAACGATCGAAAACAGTCCATTACTACTTTGGTCGAAGAATAAAATAGCAAACGTATCATTATCAAACGCAATCAACGGTCGATAATTCATATCTTCTTCCATCAATTCGATCCCGACATCTGTTCCATTGTATTCAAAATTAAAATTCGTATAGATCGTGGTGATCTCTGTTAGATCTTGCATTGTCATCCCTAAGTAAAAAGGAGCAATCGTTGAGTTGTCCGTATTTAATACTTTAATCGTGGAAACTTTATCTTTTGTGATATTCGCTTCAAAGGATAAGTGATTGATTTGATCATGGTAATATCTTGTTTCAAAACCAAACCCACTCGTCAAGCGTTCATAGGGATCACCAAAACGTTGCTCTAATTCATCAACTGATTGACCAACATACGTGGAAAAGCCAGATGTTCCCAACTTCTGGTATTTCCACGTAGTCATTTGATTTTGAGTGATTTGCTCTGAGCTTTTTTTTACTTCAAGTTTAGGAGGAAACAACACCGGCTGCATGTAAAATGCAATGATCACTGATAACAATATCGCACCAAATAACCCTAGCCGTTTCATCTTTTTCCCACCTTTATTTTTCAGTTACTTCAATCAATAAGTCACCAGAAGCGATCGCATCGCCATCTGTTACATAGACATGCGCAATTTCACCATCAAAACGAGCTTCAATTGCCGTTTCCATTTTCATTGCTTCCGTAATCATCAATGTATCGCCTTTTTTGACATGATCGCCTTTTTTGACTAATACATCTAATACAGAACCAGACATCGTTGCACCGATATGTTCACGATTTGTTGGTTCAGCTTTCACACGTGTTTGTACAGTACTGATGATCGAATGGTCGTTCACTGTGATTTCACGACGTTGGCCATTCAAGTTAAAGAATAAGACACGATTTCCTTCAATATCTGGTTCGCCGATTTCATCCAAGCGAATAATCAAAATCTTGCCTTTTTCAATTTGAACATTCACCGTTTCTCCTAAGCGAATCCCTTGGAAGAATGTTGGTGTATCAAGTAATGTCACATCACCAAATTGATTATAGGCTGCTTGATAATCTAGAAAGACTTGCGGATACATCAAATAGCTCAGCACTTCTTCTTGTTTAGGTTCATAGCCGATTTTTTCAGCTAATTCTGCTTTGACTTGTTGGAAATCAACTGGTTTAGCTAAAGCTCCAGGACGTTCAGTAATCGCTTCTCGTCCTTTAAGGATGATTTTTTGTAATTTTTCCGGGAATCCTCCAACCGGTTGTCCTAGCTCTCCTTGGAAGAAAGTAATGACAGATTCAGGGAAACTCAGTGTTTCACCTTTTTCATAGATATCTTCCTCCGTTAAATCATTTTGAACCATGAACAAGGCCATGTCTCCTACAACTTTTGATGAAGGGGTAACTTTCACGATATCACCAAACATCAGGTTCACTGTATGGTACATCTGTTTGATGTCATCCCATTTATTTCCTAAACCAACTGCTTTGGCTTGTTGTTGGAGATTAGAGTATTGTCCACCAGGCATTTCATGCATATATACTTCTGTTTCTGGTGCATTCAAACCGTTCTCAAATGGTTTGTAATACATACGGACATCTTCCCAGTAATGATTCAATTGTTGTGCATTTTGAATATTGATTTCTGGCAATCGTGGACCGTTGACCAAAGCATAATACAAACTGCTCATACTTGGTTGACTTGTATTCCCACTCATCGCACTCATCGCCACATCGACGATATCTACCCCAGCCTTTGAAGCTGCAGAATAGGTAATAATTCCATTTCCACTCGTATCATGTGTATGAAGGTGGATTGGCAAATCAGTAGTCTCTTTTAATTCACTAATCAAGCGATAAGCAGCTTGTGGTTTCAGTAAGCCAGCCATATCTTTGATCGCAATGATATGCGCCCCAAGTTGTTCTAGTTCTTTCGCCATGTCCTTGTAATATTGGACATTATATTTTGCACGACTAGGATCATTGATATCTCCGGTATAGCAGATCGCAGCTTCTGCAATCTTACCTGTGTCTCGAACCGCTTGGATACTTTTTTCCATTTGCGGTACCCAGTTCAAACTGTCAAAGATTCGAAACACATCAATTCCTTGAGCCGCTGCTTCTTTCACAAATTCTACTAAGACGTTATCTGGATAATTGGAATAACCGACTGCATTTGAACCTCTGAACAACATTTGTAACAGCGTATTTGGCATCAATGCTCGGATCTTTCTTAATCTTTGCCAAGGATCTTCATTCAAGAAGCGATAAGCGACGTCAAAGGTTGCTCCTCCCCACATCTCACTTGAGAATAGTTCAGGTAATCCTTCACCGGTCAATTGAGCAATCTCTTTAAAGTCTTTCGTACGAACACGAGTTGCTAATAAACTTTGATGAGCATCTCTAAATGTCGTATCAGTCAATAACAAGTTTTCTTGCGATTTGATCCATTGGACTAACGCATCCGAACCATCAGAATCTAAAACATTTTTTGCTGTCAGATAATCTGGGCGTTTAATCAAATCTTTCGGTACCCGAGGAGATTCATAAAATGGTTTTTCACCATTTTTGATTCCTGGGAAGCCATTCACGGTAATTTCACCGATGTATTTCATTGTTTTATTCCCACGGTCGCGTAAACGAGGGAACTCAAACAATTCTTTTGTATTATCGATAAATGTCGTTTTAGCATTTCCTGATTGAAATTCAGGATGGGAAATCACATTCAACATAAATGGGATATTGGTTTTGACTCCACGAATCCGAAATTCTTTTAAGCAACGTTCCATTTTTTGGATTGCCGTATCAAAATCTGCCGCATGCGTACAAACTTTGACTAAAAGTGAATCAAAGTATGGGGTAACCACATATCCTGCATAAGCATTACCGACATCTAAACGCACTCCGAAACCACCAGGTGAACGGTAAGTATCGATTTTCCCTGTATCAGGAAGAAAATGATTCAACGGGTCTTCTGTAGTGATCCGACATTGAATCGCAGAACCATTTAGTTTGATATCTGCTTGTTGCGGCAGACCAATTTCACTGTGTAAATCTTTCCCTTGGGCAATCAATAATTGAGTAGTCACGATGTCCACATCGGTAATCATCTCTGTAATCGTATGTTCCACTTGGACTCGAGGGTTGACTTCGATAAAATAAAAGTCATTTCCTTCAACTAAAAATTCAACCGTCCCAGCATTGACATAACCAACGTGTTTCATTAATTGAACGGCTGCTTGACAGATGCGTTCGCGTTGTTCAGTCGACATGGAGACACAAGGGGCTACCTCTACTACCTTTTGGTGACGTCTTTGTACAGAGCAGTCTCTTTCAAATAAATGGATCACATTTCCATGTTTATCGCCCAAAATTTGGACTTCGATGTGTTTAGGATTTGCAATATATTTTTCAACATACACTTCATCGCTGCCAAAAGCCGCTTTTGCTTCACTTTTCGCACGATCATAGCCTTCTCGAGCGCTTTTTTCATCATGGGCGACACGCATTCCTCGTCCCCCACCACCTAGAGCGGCTTTAATCATGATCGGATAACCGTACGTTTCAGCAAAAGACAAAGCATCTTCGACCTTTTCAATCGGTCCATCAGTCCCAGGAATCGAAGCAATTCCAGCTGCGATAGCTGCTGCTTTTGCTTTGATCTTGTCACCAAAGATATCCAAATGATGTAAGTCTGGTCCTACAAAAGTGATGCCTTCTTCCTTGCATCGTTTTGCAAAACTTAGATTTTCAGATAACAACCCATAGCCTGGATGGATCGCATCCGCTCCACAGGCTTTCGCAATGGCAATAATCCCTTCAATATCTAAGTAAGCGTCAATCGGTTTTTTCCCTTCGCCAACTAGATATGCTTCATCTGCTTTAAACCGGTGCACGGAATACTCATCTTCTTTTGCGTAGATACCTACAGTTTTAATTCCTAATTCTGTACATGCTCGAAACACTCGTACAGCAATTTCTCCTCTGTTAGCAACTAAAACTTTTTCCATCAAACCACTCCTACATCTTTTTAGTATAAACCTAAACTTTTTCGTTTTTCATCTGCACTGATATTCAAGACGAAGCCAACACAAATGGATAACATCAATAAACTAGATCCTCCCTGACTCAAAAATGGGAAAGTGATCCCAGTTAACGGAATAACGCCTGTTATCCCTCCCAAATTGATAAATATTTGGATCATGAACATGGCACCAATCCCAATACATAATAGAGAATTAAATGGATCTTTTGAGCGAATCCCCACCAAAAAGATCCGAACAATCATGAAAAACAGTAAAGCAAGAATCAAGATCCCCATGATCACGCCTAACTCTTCTACCACAATGGCATAAATAAAGTCCGTCTGCGCTTCATTTAAAAAACCTTTTTTCTGGATACTATTTCCAAGACCTCGACCAAAAAGCCCTCCATTGAACATCGCATAATAACCATTAGCTAATTGATGACCTTTGTTCAACTCGTCAGAAAAAGGATTTTGATAAATGGCAAATCGGTTATAGATATATTGTAAACGTCCGGGAAATATTTTCCCGTGGGTGATATTGATCAACCAGATTGCTAAAGCACTCAAGCCAACCCCACCGACCCCAACGATCAACGTATAAACGTAGTTGATACCACTAGCCAAAAGTAAGACTAAGATAATTAAAAAAATGACAGTTGCATTACCAAAATCGGGTAAAATAGCAACTAGCGCTGTTAGTGCCAACACTAACAGTAACGGTCTTTTAACAGTAGAAACAAAATCTTTTTGAACGCTTCTTTGTCTTTTAGATAACGTTAATGCTAAGTACCAAATCACAATGATCTTTAAGTATTCAGCTGGCTGGAGAGAGAATCCAGCGATTTGAAGCCATCCTTTCGCTCCATTGATTTCTTTCCCGAAGAATAAAACGATCAATAGCAAGATCGTCAGTACAGCAATAGCTGCCATAATCAGTCGTTGATTTTTTAATACGGATGTTTTCATTTTATATAAAAGTCCAATAGCTACTAAGCTAACGCCCCAAAACAAACTTTGGTTAAAAAAAGAGGCGGAAGGACTGCTTCCATTTTCTAGCAATAAATAAGATGATGAACTATAGACCATGATTAAACCTAAAATACATAGAATCAAGTAAGGAATCAAAATACTATAGTTTAATAAATGCCTTTTTTTTACTTTCTTAGGCAAGTTTACTCCTCCTTGCCAATTTCTTTTTTATCGTAATTTTCTTGGTAAACCTCACTATATAATCGGTTCAGTTCACGCTCTAGCTCACTCAGCAACAATTGACCTTCCGTTTTATCGATGATGCCTACACGAACGGCAAATCCGACTTGTTGTGAGAAGCCATACATTTGCGTATCTACTACTTCTTCAAATGCCTTACATTGTGAGATACACAGGCTATTTTTTTGATTTTTGATCAAGCGTTTGATTCGTTCTGATTCATCTTTAAGCACTTGAACTGCAAATTCATTTGATAGAGAATCCATCTAAGCCTACCCCCATTCTAAGTTTATTTATTATAACATACTTAAAATTCTAACGGGGAAAAATCCCAGTTTTCGCTCAGGGATTTTCTTCTTTTTTTACTATTTGCTAGCCTATCATGAGCAAAAACAATAGATGTACTAATTTTACAAACGATACACTACTTAACTAGAAAGTATCAGTGCTAAAAAAGCGTCCCCGTATTTGTCTAACTTGCTTTGTCCTACCCCTTTTATCTGCAATAAAGAAAGTCGATCTTTTGGACGTTGTCGACTCATTTCTTTTAAAGTCGCATCTGAAAAAACCACATAAGGCGGCACGCCTGCTTCAGAAGCTAAGTCAGTTCGTAACTCTCTTAGCGTTTCAAATAAGGTGTCAGCTTCTTCATCAGAAAGTTGTTGGACTTTTTCAGCTTCTTTTTTAAATACTTTTTGTTTCCCTTTTAACACTTCGATTCCTAGTTCCGTTACTTTCAACGTGGGGTATTCACCGTTCATTGAATACAGATAACCACCAGAAATAAGATACTCGATCAACTGAAGAATATCTTTTTGTGCCCATTTTTTTAATAAGCCGTAAGTTGATAACGCTTGAAAACCTAGCATCTTGACTTTTTGTTCTTTCGAACCAGCTAATACCTTCATCAACAATTGTTTCCCATAATTTTCACCCATGCGTTTCAAGCAAGACAACACCATCTGTGTTTCAGTCGTTACATCGACTAGTTCACGTTCATCTAAACAGTTACCACATCTTCCACATGGGATACTTTTTTCGCCAAAATAAGTAAGAATATATTGTTGCAGACAGGATTCGATGTAGACGTATTCCGTCATTGCTTTTAATTTTTCGTATTCTTTTTGTTTTTGTGACTCTTCTCGTTGGGATTGTTGGATAAAAAATTTTTGGACCTGTATATCTTGGGGAGCAAACAACAAGACAGCCTCACTTAAGAGCCCATCACGACCTGCTCGTCCCGCCTCCTGATAGTAAGCTTCTAAAGAACCAGGAATCTGATAGTAAGCTTCTAAAGAACCAGGAATCTGATAGTGAATGACGAAGCGGATGTTACTCTTATTGATCCCCATGCCAAAAGCATTCGTTGCAACTAATAATTCTGTACGGTCATATAAAAAGTCCTCTTGGATTTCTGTTCGTTGGCTTTCACTCATCCCACCATGATATCTGCCAACACTGAAATCAAATTTCTTTAACAAATGATAGATTCGATCAACTTCTTTGCGGGTAGCGGCATAAATGATCCCTGATTGCTTTTTATTGATACGCAGATACTCAATTAAGTACTGCTCTTTTTTTTGATCTTTTACTACTTGTAAACGTAGATTTTCTCGTGCAAAACCCGTTTGAATATGATTATCCATTGGTATCTTTAAAAGTCTTTTAATATCTTCTGCTACTTGCTTTGTTGCAGTAGCAGTCAATGCCACAATGACCGGTCGTTGATCAAACGTGTTTAATGTTTCTGCCATATGAAGATAGCTTGGACGAAAATCATGTCCCCATTGTGAGATACAATGCGCTTCATCAATCGCTATCAGTTGCACGTGCCAACGTTTCATTGATTGGATAAAATCTGGCATGATAAACCGTTCTGGCGCAACATATAATAATTGGATTTGTTGCTGTTCGAGTAATCGAAACCGAGAAGCAGTCTCATAACTATCCAATGAACTATTGATAAATGTCGCTGAAATGCCTAACTGATTGGCGGCATCTACTTGATCTTTCATTAGAGAGATCAAAGGAGAAATGACCACAGTCAAGCCATCCAGCATCAACGCTGGCAATTGATAACAAATGGACTTCCCACTTCCTGTAGGCATGATCCCTAGGACGTCTTCATGACCAAGTACCTTTTGGATAATTTCTTTTTGTCCAGGGCGAAATACTTCATAACCAAAGTATTGTTTTAATATATCATTCATTTTATCCCTACTTTTTAGTTGATTTAAGAGGTTGTGAAAGAAGCGATCAGCTCCGAGCGAATAAGAGAGGATTTTTTAAAATAGCTTCTCATATTTTAGAAAATCATCGCTTATTGCTGAGGAGTTGCTTCTTGAACACCGTGAATAAGAGGTTGTGAAAAGGGCGCTTTGACCTGAGCGTTAAGGATGAAAATCTTGAAACAGTACCCCATGTTTTGAGATTTTTTGACTTATCGCCGAGGGTCAGCTCTTTGAACACCGTGAATAAGAGGTTGTGAAAGCATCGGGAAGCTCCGATGACAATAAGAAAGAATTTTTTAAAACAGCTTCTCATGTTTTGAAAAATTCAGGCTTATTTCAAGGAGCTGATGCTTGAACACCGTGAATTAGAGGTTGTGAAAAGGGCGCTTTGACCTGAGCGCTCACCAAGTAAAAACTGCGCCGAGTAATCGAAGGAGCATTAAGGATGAAAATCTCGAAACAGCTCCCCATGTTTTACGAAATTCAGCTTTATGTCAAAAAACTGTCGCTCGTCCACGGTTTAGTTTTTTTTTATTTATAAAAAGCCTAGAGCAACCTTTTATTATTGACCCTTCTATCGCCCCTCTATAACTATAATACGTCAATTATATTTTACTTCTCCAAGCAATCAAGTACAACATGCTTTTTGTGAAACTTTCGCTTTTCGTGAAACAAAAAACGAGGTAATCAAAGATTTTAAAAAGACTTTTAATAAACTTTTAGCGTACTTATTGAATTTTTCTTATAGTTTTTATTAACTTCTCCACAGATAAAAATTTTAGAAAAAGGAAAAACAATTCTCTCCTTTTAATTTCAAACAATTGAATACGTTCTAAAAAATTGAGAAGCAAAATTTGCCGACAGTATTTTTCTTTTCATCTACTTTAATGCTGATTTACCAGTCATCTGAACAAAAATAAACCGAAGATGCCCGAAAATAGTTACTCCTATTTTTGGACTTCTTCGGTTTATTTCTCAAAGCTAAACATCACTGTATCAACAAGGTGAACAAATGATTATTTTTTCTTTTTAGAAGCTTTTTCACGTGCATTTTTGTTTAAGATTTGTTTTCTTAAACGGATACTTTCCGGTGTTACTTCACAATATTCATCGTCATTCAAGAATTCTAACGATTCTTCTAACGTCAATTGTTTTGGTTTTTTGATAACAGATGTTTGGTCCTTGGTAGCAGAACGAACGTTAGTCATTTGTTTTGCCTTCGTGATGTTAACAGTCAAGTCATTGTCACGACTATTTTCACCAATGATCATACCTTCATAAACTTCTGTACCTGGTTCAACAAAAACAGTTCCACGTTCTTCGATACTCATGATTGAATAAGTTGTTGCTTTTCCAGTATCAATCGATACTAACGCACCTTGGTGTCGTCCACCGATTTGACCTGGTAACATTGGTAGGTATTGATCAAATGTGTGGTTCATGATGCCGTAGCCGCGAGTCATTGAAAGAAATTCAGTTGAATAACCGATCAAGCCACGAGCTGGTGTTAAAAATGTCAAACGGATTTGACCATTACCAGTATGGATCATGTCTTGCATTTCACCTTTACGTAAGCTTAATGATTCGATAACGCTACCCATATATTCTTCAGGTGTGTCGATTTGAACACGTTCAAAAGGTTCACATTTCACGCCATCAATTTCTTTTTCGATAACTTCAGGACGAGATACTTGTAGTTCATAACCTTCACGACGCATGTTTTCGATCAAGATTGACAAATGAAGTTCTCCACGACCAGAAACTGTCCAAGCATCTGGAGAATTTGTTGGTTCAACACGCAATGAAACATCCGTTTGCAACTCAGCCATCAAGCGTTCTTCAATTTTACGAGCAGTGACATATTTTCCTTCACGGCCAGCAAATGGTGAATTATTCACTAAGAAAGTCATTTGCAGTGTTGGTTCGTCAATGTGTAGAATTGGCAGAGCATCTTGGTGGTCCACAGGTGTCACTGTTTCCCCAACGAAAATATCTTCCATTCCTGATACGGCAATTAGATCTCCAGCTTTTGCTTCGTCAATTTCTAAACGTTTCAAGCCGAAGAAACCAAATAATTTAGTTACACGGAATTTTTTAACTGAACCGTCTAATTTTAGTAAGGCAACTTGGTCCCCTACTTTGATCGTTCCACGGAAGACACGACCAATCCCGATACGTCCAACATAGTCGTTATAATCAAGCAATGATACTTGGAATTGTAATGGTTCATCGCTATTGTCTACTGGCGCAGGGATTTTTTCAACAATTGTATCAAAGATCGGTGCCATTGTTGGTTCTTGATCGGCTGGATCATCAGACAAGCTAGATGTTCCGTTTAATGCTGAAGCATAGATAACTGGGAAATCTAATTGATCATCATCTGCACCTAGTTCAATAAATAATTCTAATACTTCATCAACAACAAACTCAGGTCGTGCAGAAGGTTTATCAATTTTATTCACAACTACGATCGGTGTAATATGTTGTTCTAGCGCTTTTTTCAAAACAAAACGAGTTTGTGGCATCGTTCCTTCATAAGCATCAACTACTAAGACAACGCCGTCAACCATTTTCATGATTCGTTCAACTTCGCCACCAAAGTCCGCATGCCCAGGTGTATCCATGATATTGACACGAATCCCTTTATAATCAACTGCGGTATTTTTTGCTAAAATCGTGATTCCACGTTCTTTTTCTAAAGCATTTGAATCCATCGCACGTTCTTGTAATTGTGTGTGTGCGTCTAATGTATCTGATTGTTTCAATAATTCATCAACCAATGTGGTTTTTCCGTGGTCAACGTGGGCGATGATCGCTACGTTACGGATATCATTTCTATAGTTCAATGTAACTAACTCCTTCTCGGTTCTTTATGACAGTGCAATTTTACTCGACTGTTTATTATAGCAAACTTTTTTCATGAAATATAGTAAAATGTTTTCATTTTTTCGAGAAAATTAATATTTTAGCCATATTTTTCTTAATTATGCGGTTTTTTTTACTTATTTAGCGAATCAGCCGCAACAATAAGTGCCCGAATTTCATCATAGGCTTGAGGTGTAGCCGCAATATAATATTCTCTTCCTCGAAATTTTAGCTTTTCTCCTGAGATACCGCTATATTTCATTCCAAATTCAGCGAGTAAAACATTCCCTGCGCCATAGTCCCACGGGCTCAAATTTGCAATATAACCAATATGTTTCCCTTTTAAAAGTGCAATCATTTCTAGTCCTGCACATCCATAAATACGAACACCCATACTTTGTTCACCAATTGTTCGGACATTCCACCGATTATGACTAAAAAGATAACCGTTCAAACCAATAAGTCCATCTTTTAAACGAAGGTCTTCTGGCTTAGTTAACGGATGGTCATTCATATAAACACCTAAATCTTTTCCACCCCAATACAGCGCTTCTTTCATCACGTCATAAATAAAACCAAGTTGTCCAACACCATCTTGATAAACGCCTAACATAATACAAAAATTCTCTTGTTCAAGTACGAAGTTCATGGTTCCATCAATTGGATCAATAACAAATACTTGCCCTTCAAAGCTTTCTAACTCACTGTAACCTTCTTCTTCTGCGAGAATCTTTGCTTCTGGATTATACGCCTGAATCTTTTCAATCAAAAAAGCTTGGACTTCACGATCCATATTGGTAACCAGATCTTTTCGATTGGTTTTTTGATCAACTTTAAGTGTCTTGATTTGTACCGCACGAATTTTCTCAGCTGCTTCTTCAAGCCAGATTTTGATCTGAGGGATCAGTTCTTGTTTATTCATGTTCTCACCCATTCATTTTTAGGATTTTTTTCTGATTCTTTTTTGCTGCTTGAACTGTTCGATACAATGAATAACCTGATACTTTTTCAAATTCTTTTCCTAATTTTTTTTCTTCTCCAATAGATGGAATAACCGTTTTGAATTGTTGGTATGATTTTAGAAACCGAGCATTATCGATGCCCTTTTCATTCGCTAACTCTAAATCCTCCCACATCTTCATCACAATGACCATTTCCTCGGTGGTCCAGTCTAAATCAAGCGGGTATTGATAATCTTGCATACTTCATTCTCCTATTTCCTATAGTCAAAATCAGTGTATCATAAGAATAAGTACATAACCAAATAGTTTCGATTTTCTAGTTTACATAATTAATTTATAGTTGAATAACTATTTTATATCGCTAGCTAAGAAAAATAAGTAATAGTCTATAAAAATTCACACGTTCATACAAAGAACCGTCACTAACAAAATAGAGAAAATAAATTCTGTCGGTGACGTAGGTTTATTTATTAAGATAAGAGAAAAAGATCTAACATTTTTACTTTTCCTAAGGGATTTCATATGAAACTAACGTCCTTCATGTTCAGGTATGTTTAACGAGCTCATAGACGCTTCATTAGCAAAACTATGATTTATCCGATATTGTTCATTTATTTTAGTGGCAGTGTATGTTTCATCTTTTGAAATTAATTTAAACATCCCCTTCTGTAGCTCAGCAAATTTAGAATTCCCTTCATTTTCTAAAAAAATCTTATAGAACCAATTTTGAGAGGATAAAGACGAATTTTTAATATAATGACAATGTGGCAATGCTTTGACAACAACTTCAATAAGTACTTCTGTATCGACCTTAGGCCTATATGATTCATTATCCTTTCTACTTAAATAATGAAGTAAGGTGCTTTTAACATCTCGTTTAGTAATGATATTTCCTCCATTAACAGCTAGTTCATTGTATTTTTGAATCGTTTTGTTTAGTTCAAAATTTATTATATTATCGCTAAGTATCTCTTCTGATGATATAGTACTTGGAATCTCTGCTGCATTAATATACATCGTAAATTCAGACGAAGAAACATATTTTTCTAAATTTTCAGAAAAACTCTCCAAACTTATTGGATTTTCTAAAATTGCTTTGGGTAAAATTTCACTGAACTGAGATTGTTCAGAAATTCCTATTTTATTCATAATAATGCTTATTTCCCTATTGGCCTCTTCACTGAGAGGAACAACTTTACCAAACTCTGAATGTTCACTCAAAATTTTTTCAACAATACAATGATAGCTTGATTTTTCTAATAGCTCTGGTAAATAATCGTTTAATTTTTCCCATGGAAATTTTAGCTTTTCTTCTAATATTTGTTTCATACTTTTGGTACTAATCTTATTTGAATGTGCAAAAGTTTGAAGATCTTTGTCTGGCCTAAGTAAAAAAGATTTTGTTAGTTTATTATCTTCTTTATTCATCTGTTGACTACCTCCTACAAAATATTAATAATTGCTATCTATTTAGTTCTACATTAAGTATAGACTGAGAGATGCTCCGAGTATCAATTACATTTATTTTCTTATTATGAGATAAACCTTTATGTATCGCGTTCAATCGCTTTACTTCTATTCTTTTTTTTTCTCTTTGTTCGAATGCTTCTTTTTCTCTGCGATTATTTTCGCCTATTAGACGACTAAAATCAGGGAATGTCGTTTCTACAATATCATTCCCATTTTTATAATAATTGGCAATAATTTCCATTCTAGATTCTTTTTGGCATTCTATAAACAACGCACTGATGACACTTTTTCTAAAACCTTCATTTGCACATAATAATTCACTGCGTTGGAACCCTTTTCCTTCTCTTTTTAGCGCATCTAATAAAGAAGGACCTTCGATTTTATATTTTTCATATATAATATTTTCAATTTCAGCATACCTCAATGGTTCTCTCTCAAATAAATCTGTTAAATGAACATAATAATTGTATGCACTTTTCTCAAATATACGTTGGATTGTTCGATAGTCATTATGTCGATTCACATTGCCAACATTTGGATTTACATGAATTTTTTGTATTTGAGTAAACTTCATCTTTTTACCCCATTTCTTTTTTTATATAACTCTCTAACGTCCCTCTCAATACTTTTTACTTTTATATCATTTTTTATTTGTGGTTTGTAGAGCATCGCTCATCTGATTGATTTGAATTTTCTGTGTTGTAACCGCGATCTTATATTCAAACTAGATAAGTGCGTGTGCAAATTGTTTTGATGTTTTCTCTTTTTTCTCCAATTTTCATATTCTATCACCGTAGTCTAAAATTATTGCCAATTAAGCTAGATAAGTTCATTAACTTTTTTATAAAAAAAGCTTATCATGATATCGGTTACAAGGAGGACCCTTTTATTTTTTTTTTTGAAAATTATGTTCATATTACAACACTGTATATGAAAAATTTTTAGTATAATGGAGTGTTGTAGGTTATTATGCGGAATTTTTTATAGCACTATTCAACAGCAAATGAAGTCGTGGATCATTTACTTTCCCCATGAATTTCAGCTTATTGTTACCACAAAGAGATACCAATTAACTATGATTGAGAAAACGCTACTTTTTCCTAGTTACTACAAGAAATGCTGAAAGAACATACTTTAATGTGAAGCAAAAAACATCAAAACTAGTTGAAGTTACTAATTTTGATGTTTATTAGAAATCTTATTAGATTTGATAAAGAACTAAGAGCTATAATTATCTCGATTTCTCTTCTGTTTTTACACGTTGTTCTTCTGTATGAGATGCTACGAAACCCTTCTGCAAACGTTCTCTTATTGCCGTTAAATCATGTTTTTCTTCTTTATCACAAAGTGTTTGACTAATATATTGACCAGTAATTTCAGCATTTTTATGCCCATTTTGATGGTATTTCTCATTCAATTGAATGAACGCCTGTTGTCTACATTCCTTCATTAATCTTGCGATCATAAAATCTCGAATATTTTTCAATGGCGGATAAAATAATTCGCTGAAAGCAAGCCCTTTTCCTTCTCGCTTTAACAAAAGCAATAAAGAAATACCTTTAATTTCGTATTTATCCATAATGGTCTTTTCAATTTCAAAATACGCTAACGGATTTTTTTCAAAGAGATCTGATAGATGGTTGAAATAGTTCATTTGATTCTTTTTGATAATTTTCATAATATCGTTCCGTTGTGGAAGACGATTGATATCGTCTATATTAGGAGGTACCTGAGTGCCTTCTTCTCTTTGACTCATCATTTCCGACCTTTCTTTTTATTATATTTGACTTGATTCATTTTTATTGAATCTTTTTCTAACGAATAAATTCAAGTCATTATTATTGGCAATAAATCTCCATTCATTATTTTGGCTGCTGTATCTTTAGTATGTTCCGTTAATAAATAAGTTTACTGTTTTTGTAAGATTCTGTTCAACAGCACTTGCTCAGATCATTTTATTCAATTATCAGAAACACTACCACTTATGTACAAACGTCTATACATCCACTCTCAGGCATTTCACTTATTTTCCATAATCAATTCCTTTTTAATACATTTATTGTTTCTCTATTTTAACATCGAATGTTCTAACAAATAATTCACTTTTTCTTCTTTTTAGAAAAAAATGTTCGATCAAAATCAAATTCTTGGTCTTTTTCTGAATAATTTTTTGTTTGTTTTATTTTTTTCTAAGGTTTATTCGATTTTACTAATGATTATCCTGTTAGAATTTTATTACGTCCTTCCGCCAAAAATTAAATTTGGACTCGTATCTTGTTTATGTTCTATCCTTATATTACTTTCTGTAGCCGTAATTTTAGCATTTCCAACACTCGTTGAAAAAGTTTGAAGTCCTTGTGATTTCATTTCTATTTCTTTTAGTAATAGTTCATAATTTTTAGTCCAATTATGCAACGTTTTCGGAACCAAACGATAATATTCACATATTTGCTTTTTAGTCATTTCTTTATTCTTAAGTAAACGAACGCACGCTGCTTTAACTTCAGCTGGACAAGACAAATTCCCTGGCCCTAGCTCCCTATTTTTTAAATCTTCGAGAGTTGTTATTGTGTTTTTATTTCCAAGCGCCTGATCGTATCTATAATTCCATCTTCTTAAATTCCCATCAGAAATGTTCAATTTGTCACACAATTCTTTCTGCATTAATCGTTCACTTCTCCATAAAAGTACACAAGCTTCCTTAACCTTATTAGTACAATTCAGATTCTCCTCAGTTTTTTCCCTACTCCTCAACTCTTCGATAGTCGATATTATTTTATGAGTTAACTTCTCTTTTTTATCTATATGTTCTGATTCACTATTGGCTGACTGATCGGGGACAACCTCTTCATATTCAAGCAACTTTTGAAATGTATCAATTGATAATTCCAATATGTCACAAAATGTCTCTCTTGTGATAACTGATTGAATGGATTGATATAGTTGAACGTAATCCACTTTAGGATATGCTTTATTGACTTTTTTTGGTAGAGCAAGCTCAAGAGAGTGCGCCGTTTGAGAAATAGGCTGCTTATCAATTTGTTTGATTGCCTGAGCCACTGGGATGTTTTTGGAACTTTTCGTACGCTTATCTTGTATTTCCTTTTCTGTAAAGTCACTTATATTTCGATTATGAGGATCAGATTGTTCTTGATGTTCATTTGATTTCGCCTCATCAGATATTCGTATTCTTTTTGGTTCATATATATCACCTAACACTTTCACTGCTTGCTCTATCGTATAATTGCCATTTAACAGCGGATTATATAATTCGTCCCATCCTTGAAGATTAACTGATTCCTGCTCATCAAACATTTGTTTTCTTTTTGTGTGAACTGTATTGTCTGACACTTCCACTGTTTGAGCTATCGGAAGTTTATCCTTTAATATAGGGTTGAATAAATTGCCCGAGTCTTGGTGAAGCAAACGATGATCTTCATTTGCCTCGTTTAAATCATTCGAACCTTTTATTTCCTCATTCTCATCACCTACATGATAGCTCTCTTGAGGGATTACAATCGTTTCATTTTTCATAGGGTCACTCTCCTTTAAAGTAATTTAACATTAAATTAGTAAATAACTACTTCCGCTAAACAATCAAATAATTGATATCGAAATGTGTCGATCCAATTGCTTTTTTATTTTTCAGAAAAAAAGGTAAAAATAAGAAAAGACACCTCGAAACCATTTAGAATGAATTTGACTGACCAAGTCAAAAAAGGATTCAAGCTGTCTTATACTCAACTTATCAAAGATACCTTAAATACTCTAGACCTAACAATCTATAGCTAATAAAAAGAACAAAAAGGAATTTTTCTTCTTTCTGTCCTAATTATTCTAAGATTTCTCTTTACCAACATTAGTTGTAAAAAGCCTAATTTTGATATGTATTAACTAACCTTATCCGGCTGGACAAAGAGCTAAAAGCGATTATCTCGATTCTCCTCTATTTTTACACTTTGTTCTTCTTTAGGATATTTTGCGAACTCCTTCTTCAGATGTTCTCTTATCCCCACTAGATCACGTTTTTCTTCTTTATTGTCAGATGATATAAAGTATGGGTCTGTAATTTCAACAATTCTATGCCCATTTTGTTGGTATTTTTCATTCAATTGAATGAATGCCTGTTGTCTACATTCCTTCATTAATCCTTTTATCATAATCTCTCGAATATTTTTTAATGGTGGATAAAATAATTCGCTGGATGCCAGACCTTTTCCTTCCCTTTTTAACAAAACCAATAAAGAGATACCTTTAATATTCTGTTTATCCATCATTTTTTTTTCAATTTCAAAATAAATTAACGGCTTTTTTTCAAAGAGTTTTGATAGATGATTGAAATAGTTCATTTGATTCTTGTTGATGATTTTTCTAATATCGTCCCATTGAGAATGGCACCTGACATCTTTTGTATGAGGGTCAACATAAACCCCTTCTTCTCTTTTACTCATCATTCCCGACCTTTCTTTCTAACGTATCTGACTTGATTCATTTTATATATTTTTTTCAGCAAATAAATTTAAGTCAGTCACGTTGCTAATAGAGCTTCAATTATTATTTTTGCTGCTAAATCTTTGTTGTATTCAATATTTATAAAACAAGTTTACCGTTTTTGTGAGTTTCTGTTTAATAACAACTTAACTATAGCTTTTGTCCAGCCGCTAAAAATACTATCAGGGACTTATAAACGTTCATATAATGCAATCTAAGGAATTTGACTTCTTTTCCATAATCATTTCCTTTTTTATTCATTTATTATTTATCTATTTTAACATCGAATGTTCTAACAAATAGTTTACTTTTTCTTCTTTTGAGAAAAAAATGTTCGACCAAGATTAATCCATTGGACTTGGTCAACATAATTTGTCGGTTTATTTTCATTGTATCTAATGTTCATTCCAATTTTACTTGTGATTAACTGGCTAGAATTTTATTGAATCCTTTGATTACCCAAGACTAAATTTGGACTCTTATTTTGCTCATGGATTAACCTCGCATTATTTTCTGCTGCTGTAATTTTAGCATTCCCGACATTGGTTGAAAAAGTTTGGCGTTCTTGGGATGTTCTTTCTGAATTTTGGAGTAATCGGTCATAGTTCTTGATCCAGTTATAAACCGTTTTCGGATTCAAATGATAAATCTTACATAATTGCTTCACGGACATTTCTCAATTCTTATATAAAAGAACTAATTTTATTTTAACTTCATTCGTACAACACAGCTTTCCTGAATTTAGCTTCCTTTCTTTTAATTCTGTAAGAGTCGTTATTATATTCTTCTGCTGATTTCTATGTGCTTGATTGTATTTATCCATCCAAGCTCTTAAAACCCCATCAGTGATGTTCAATTTGTCACATAATTCAGTCTTAGTCTTTGAGCAACCTCTCCTTAAAAGTACACAGGTCTCCTTCACTTTATCAGTACAATCCAGATACCCATCAGTTTGTTTGCTACTTATTAATTCTTCGATAGTCGATATTGATTCACGAGTTAATTTCCCCTCTGTATACTCTTTGAGCCAATTTAGAAAGGGCATATAGGGTAAATTTTTCTTATAACAAAAATAAGTGATAGAATGGTAAGAATGTTTAGAATTAAGATATAATTTAACATTTTCCAATTTGTATTCTTTCGGGAAAACTATTCTTTTATCCCTTGGATATCTTATTTCACTATTGGTTGACTCATCTGGAACAGCTTCTTTAAGCAACCCTTGAAATATATCTTCTGACAATTCCATTATGTCACAAAATGTCTCTATTTTGATGGTCGACTGAATGGATTGATACAGTTGGATATATTCTAAATAATCATTCTTAGTGTCTGATTGATTGGCTTTTTGTGGAAGAACTAGGTCAAGAGAGTGCCTCGTTTGAGGATTAAGCTGCTTATCGGTTTGTTTGGTTGTTTGACTTTCTAAGTGCTGTATACTATGTAGACCCTCAGATAAATGAGCAGTAGCTCTTTTTGGATGTCTTTCTTTGTCAAGCACCGTTTCCTGATTCTGATTCACTGGGGTGCTTTCTGAATTTTTCGTACTCTTGTCTTGTATGTTCTTTTGTGTAAAGTCACTTGTGTCCCTATCATTATGTACGCTATGCGGATTCTGGAGATGTTTTTCTTCATCAATCGAAGATTCCGAATTTTGGCCCACTACAGAGTTCATTCGATTATTTTCCAGATCAAACATATTTCCAGTTTCTATTTCTTGTCCCTCTGTTTGTCCTTTCCTCTCCTCGGCTATCCTTTGCTCTTTTGTTTCATGATTAGAAAAAAGAGTATCGGCTAATTCTAATTCTTGACGAGTCAGAGGACCCAGTTCGAACACGTAGCGTACTAGGTCTTCTTCTGGACTGGGCTTATTGACCGATTCTCTTGTCGTTTGAGGTGGGAATTGTGAATCATTTATGGTGTCTCGCTCATTAAATAAATGGTTATTTGCGCCTTTTAGCCTTTTTGGATATCCCACGTTTTCGTCTGATCTAGGGTGCACTCGCTTATTTCCTGAATCAAACATATTGACATCTTTTATTCCTTGTTCCTCTATTTGCCCTATCCTTTGCTCCTTTGGTTCAAGATTAGAAAAAAGAGTATACGCCGCTTCTAATTCTTGAATAGTTGGAGGACCTTGGTTGATTATGTGACTTACTAGCTCCTCCTCCGGACTGGACTCATTAACCAGATGATTATCTTGTCCTAGCTCACCATATGACTGTTGCCCATTTCCATTGGAACCTATTACATTCTTTGTTATGTATCGTTGTTCCGTCCATTCATTTTCCATAGTAATTTCCTTTTCTAATTATTTATCTATTTTAATATCAAATTTTCTAGCAAATAGTTTATTCTTTCTCCTTTTTAGAAAAAAATGTTCGATCAAGATCCAACTATTGTTTTTTTTCAAAGTAATTGTTTAATTTATTTCAATTATATTTAACGTTCATTCCACTTTACCTATAATTAACTTATTAGAATTTTATTGGATCTTTTGATTACCCAAGAATAAATTTGGACTCTTATTTTGCTCATTGGCTAACCTCGCATTATTGTCTGCTGCTGTAATTTTAGCATTCCCGACATTGGTTGAAAAAGTTTGGCGTTCTTTTGAATCTTTTTCTGCACCATTAAGTAGTGGTTTATATTTATTGTACCAATTATAAAATGTTTTAACGTTCAAATGATACTTTTGACATATTCGTCCCTTGGTATTTTTTGTATCATTTAATAAAAGAATACATTCTTTTTTGACTTTCTCCGTACAACTCAAATACCTGAACTTTAAATCCCTATTTTCTAATTCTGAGAGAGTTGTTATTATTTTCTTCTGCTCATTTCCATGTGCCCGGTTGTACCTATCTTCCCAAGTTCTTACAACCATATCATTGATGTTCAATTTGTTACTTAATTCAGTCTTAGTCATTGAGCAACCTCTCCATAAAAGTACACAGGCTTCCTTAACCTTAGCGGTACAATCCAGATTTCTCCCATTTCGTTCCCTACTGATCAATTCTTCGATAGTAGAGATTGATTTACGAGTTAAATTCCCCTTTTTATGTTCCTTTATCCAAGAACTAAAGGAACTATAGTCTAAATTGTTCTTATCACAAAACTGCCGTTTAGATTCGTAAGAATGTTGAGAATTGAGATATAAATTGATCTTTTCTAATTTATATTCTCTCGGTATAATTTCCCTTTTATTCTCTATATATCCTAATTCACTATTAGTTGACTCAGCTGGAACAGCTTCTTTAAGCAACTCTTGAAATGTATCTTGTGACAATTCCATTATGTCACAAAATGTCTCTATTTTGATGGTCGACTGAATAGATTGATATAGTTGAATATATTCTAAATAATTATTCTTAGTGACATTTTGTGGAAGAACAGGATCAAGAATATACCCCGTTTGAGGAATAGTCTGCTTATCGGTTTGTTTGGTTGTTTGATGCCCTAGGTTACTTTCTAAGTTTTGTATACTATGTAGATTCTCAGATAAATGAGCAGCAGCTCTTTTTGGATGTCTTTCTTCATCAAGCGCCGTTTCCTGATTCTGATTCACTGGGGTGTTTTCTGAATTTTTTATACTCTTATCCTGTTTCTTTTGTATAAACTCACCTGTGCCCCTATCATTATGTATGTTATGCGGATTCTGGGGATGTTTTTCTTCATCAATCAGATATTCCTGATTCTTATCCTCTATAAAGTTTACTTGATTATTTTCCGAACCAGGCTGATTAACTGCTTTTCCTGCCATTGTTTGTTCCATTATAGGATATTCTACCTGTTGACTATTTGACGATTCATCGAATAATTTGTTCGATTCTTGACGTTCACTTAATTCCGTTACATACTTCATTGGTTTTTTTCCTGAGTTTAATGTCTCATCAAATCTCATTAATATTTCCGTTATTTCTTCTGTCATGAGATTATCATTTGATGAATCATCGAATAAATCATTATTAGATTGTTTTGGAAGTTCATTCGATCCGTTCACATAATCCACTAGATTTTTTGCTGGGTCTAACGTCTCATCAATTTCCATTAACGCTTCCACTATTTCGTCTGTCGTGAGACTATCATTTGATAAATCTTCGAATAAATCATTATTAGATTGTTTTGCAAGTTCATTCGATCCGTTCACATAGTCCACTAGATTTTTTGCTGAGTCTAACGTCTCATCAACTTCCACTAACGCTTCCACTATTTCTTCTGTCATGAGATTATCATTTGATGAATCTTCGAATAAATCATTATTAGATTGTTTTGGGAGTTCATTCGATCCGTTCACATAGTCCACTAGATTTTTTCCTGAGTCTAACGTCTCATCAATTTCCATTAACGCTTCCACTATTTCTTCTGTCGTGAGACTATCATTTGATGAATCATCGAATAAATCGTTATTAGATTGTTTTGGGAGTTCATTCGATCCGTTCACATAGTCCACTAGATTTTTTCCTGAGTCTAACGTCTCGTCAATTTCCATTAACGCTTCCACTATTTCTTCTGTCGTGAGACTATCATTTGATAAATCTTCGAATAAATCATTATTAGATTGTTTTGGAAGTTCATTCGATCCGTTCACATAGTCCACTAGATTTTTTGCTGAGTCTAACGTCTCGTCAATTTCCATTAACGCTTCCACTATTTCTTCTGTCGTGAGACTATCATTTGATAAATCTTCGAATAAATCATTATTAGATTGTTTTGGAAGTTCATTCGATCCGTTCACATAGTCCACTAGATTTTTTGCTGAGTCTAACGTCTCATCAATTTCCATTAACGCTTCCACTATTTCTTCTGTCGTGAGACTATCATTTGATGAATCTTCGAATAAATCATTATTAGATTGTTTTGGAAGTTCATTCGATCCGTTCACATAGTCCACTAGATTTTTTCCTGAGTCTAACGTCTCGTCAAATTCCATTAATGCTTCCACTATTTCTTCTGTCGTGAGATTATGATTTGACAATTCATCGGATAAATTTGCTGGCTTTTGAAAAAACGAACGTTCTTCATTGGACTCATTTGAATAGTCAAAATCAGATAAACTATCGAACAAGCTATTTCCAAATTCACCTTCTGTCTCTGATAAAATTGGATGTTCCTCTTGATTTTCTCTTAGATGACTTCCAGTTACTTGCACTTGTTTGCTATTGAAGATATGATTCTCACTACTTGTTGCTTCCTCCAATTTATTTGGTAAAGGAAGTGATGAAGAAAAGTTTTTATTTTGTTGAGGACCGATCCCTTGAAGTTTATCCTGTTGGTTCTCATCAATTAAATGCTCATTCTCTGTTGTATGTATTTGTTTGCTTATTTGTGATAGTTTGGGTGAATATTCTTCTACTTCATGAAGTACATGAGATTTCTTTGGCTTCTTAGGTTTCACACTCGATGTTTTCAAACTATTTTTATCAATTGGGAACGCCGATAGTGAAAACTTTTCTGGGTCCTTATTTTCTTGCATCTTTCTTTTTCTACTTGAACTATCATTGTGATTGTATTTTTTTGACTGGCTGTCATGATCAACACTTTTTTGTTTTCTTAATAAAATGACTTTGTCCTCTAAAGGCCTTGGCTGAGCAGGATGTACCTGTTCCAGCTCATCTTTTAGAGGAACTTCTGAAATCAGCTCTTGTTGCTTCACTAACTCTTCCCTTTGCTCAAAACTATTTCTATCTAACTGTAAAATTTCATTTTCTGACGATGTTTTATATTGCATCTCTTCCTTCTGTTCTCTTACTTTCTTTATTTTCATCAAAATGGTTCTCGCTGATCCGTTAAATCTATTAACAAGTTTACTTACCCACAACTCTCCTGCTAAATATGCTTCGATATTTTGATTATTGCTCTCTTCCTTTTCTTTAGTTGTCTCATTCGTTAAGCTTTGCTGTTGCAGATTTTGCTCTTTTAGACTATGTGTTACATTTCCAATGGTTCTCTTTGATACTCCAAATCGCTCAGCAAGTCCTGCTATCAATGTATTTTCTGTTTTGTATGCTTCTATAATCCTTTCATTTCTCTTTTTAATTGAATTGTTAGGACCGCCAATTTCATTATTCTTTTCATTCTCATGACAGTCTCCTTGAAGTGTTTTAATCGTTTCTTTTCTCACAAAGTCAATCTCCTTTAAAGTGATTAAAAATTAATTAGTAAACAACTAGTTCCGCTAGTTAAATCATTGATATAGAAATATGCTGACCTGATTGCTTTTACCACATTTATTCTAACACCCTCTTTCAAAAAGCTTGACTTTCTTTTTTCTTTTTTCAGAAAAAGAGGTTTTGAAAAGACCACAAAAAAACATCAAAGCTAGCAGTTTTTGCTAACTTTGATGTTTCATCGATCATGTATCAATTCAATTTGTCAAAAAGATGTTTTTAACCTGGCAACTATCGCCAGCATCCATACTTTTTTTGAAACAGTTCGGATAAAATATCCCAATTGCTAAATTAAATATGGATTGGTAAACCTAAAGCGAGTTCAGCAGCATCCATCGTAATTTCACCTAGCGATGGATGTGGATGGATCGTTAACGCAATATCTTCGGCATTCATTCCTGATTCAATGGCTAAAGCAAGCTCAGAAACCATATCACTAGCACCTACACCACCGATTTGCGCTCCAATGATGACATTGTCTTCATTGGTCGTCACTAAACGGATAAAACCTTCTGTTTTTGCAAGCGATAACGCCCGTCCATTTCCTGAAAACGGAAATTTATATGCAGTAGCTTCAATACCAGCTTCTTTTGCTTCTTTGATCGTCATCCCAACAGAAGCTAATTCTGGATCTGTAAAGGCAACCGCAGGCATTGCTTTATAGTCAACTGCTACTTTCTTACCTGAGATAGCTTCTGCAGCAATTTTTGCTTCATAACTTGCTTTATGCGCTAAAGCAGCACCTGGTACGATATCCCCAATTGCAAAAATGTTTGGCACGTTCGTACGCCCTTGTTGATCCACTGGAATCAATCCACGTTCACCGACTTCGACACCCGCTTGTTCTAATCCCATATCGTCAGTATTTGGACGACGGCCAACTGTTACCATAACATAATCTGCTGTCACTGTTTCTTCTTTACCGTCAACAGTATATTTGACTGTCACACTGTCCCCATTATCAACAGCTTCTTTCGCCATTGCATTGGTTACGATTGTCACACCTTTTTTCTTGAAGTCGTCTTCCACTAATTTCACCATATCTTTTTCATAGGTAGGTAAAATTTGAGGAGAACCTTCAAGAATCGTTACCTCAGCACCTAAGTTAGCATAGGCTCCACCTAATTCTGCTCCAATAACTCCGCCACCAATGATGACGAATTTTTTTGGTACTTCTTTTAAAGCTAAGCCGCCTGTTGAGTCAAGTACACGTCCGCCAAACTTGAAGCCTGGGATTTCGATCGGACGGGAACCAGTAGCAATGATTGCGTTATTGAAAGAATACGTTTGAGCAGAATCGGGATGGATCACACGCAATGTATGATCATCAACGAAGAATGCTTCGCCTTCGATTGTTTCTACCTTGTGTTTTTTCAATAAGAAGCCAACACCAGAAGTCAGTGTTTTCACTACTTTATTTTCTTTCCAGTCTTGTGTTTTTGCAAAATCAAGTGTGACATTTTCACTTGTGACACCGAATAAAGTTGAATCAAGAGATTCTTGATAATGATGTCCTGCAGCAATCAGCGCTTTTGAAGGAATACAACCAACGTTTAAACAAACACCACCGATGTATTCTCTTTCAATAATTGCCACTTTTTGTCCCATTTCAGCAGCACGGATGGCAGCAACATAGCCACCAGGTCCCGCACCGATTACAACTGTGTCTAATTCTACAGCAAAATCTCCAACTACCATTTGTTTATCATCCTTCCATCATCAATAACTCAGGATCAGCTAAAAGTCGTTTGATATTGTTCATTGCTTGTTGCGCTGTTGCTCCGTCTACGATACGGTGATCAAAGCTTAAGGAAAGTTTCATCACTCGTCCAACAACGATTTCACCTTCACCATTAACGATCGGTTGTTGTGCAATTGTTCCCACACCTAAAATTGCTACTTCAGGGTAGTTGATTACTGGTGTAAACCAGCCACCACCT
The DNA here is from genome assembly GCF_051714985.1 of Enterococcus sp. AZ078. Lineage (NCBI taxonomy): Bacteria > Bacillati > Bacillota > Bacilli > Lactobacillales > Enterococcaceae > Enterococcus > Enterococcus sp. AZ078. Next base: position 1,270,904 of record NZ_JBIOSW010000001.1, on the reverse strand, counting down.
ACAGAACCAATATTACTGATCGTAATAGTGCCATTTCGCATATCTTCAGCTGCTAATTTACCTTCATGAGCTAGTTTTGCTTTTTCATTGATTTCATCCGCAATCGCAAACATCCCTTTACGGTCTGCATCTTTTACATTTGGTACATACAAGCCATGATCTGTATCAGTTGCGATTCCGATGTTATAGTAATTTTTATAAACGATTTCTTGGTTCGCATCATCAATTGACGCATTCAAAATAGGGAATTTCTTCACAGTAGCAGTTAATGCTTTTACCACGTATGGCAAGAAAGTCAATTTTGTCCCATTCGCAGCTGCCACTTCTTTAAATCTCTTACGATTATCCCAAAGTTTAGAAACCTCTACTTCGTCATGTAAAGTAACATGTGGCGCTGTTTGCTTGCTATTAACCATTGCTTTAGCAATCGCTTTACGTGTCGGTGTCATTGCTACACGTTCTTCCAATTCACCTAAATTAGATTTGAACGCTTTTGCTGGTGCTGCTGGCTTGCTTTTAGCTTTCGCTTCAACCGCTTTTTCTGTCGTAGGTGCAGCTGGTTCAGCTGATGCTGTTTGACTCGCATGCCCACCTGATAGATAGCTTTCAATATCTTCTTTTGTCACACGTCCACCTTTACCAGTTGCAGTGACTTGTGTGATATCCACGTCTTTTTCACGAGCAAATTGTCGAACTGATGGCATAGCCAAAACACGTTTGTTAGGATCAGCTGCATCAGCTACTGATGCTGAACCAGAAGTTTCTACTTTAGCATCAGTTGATTCAGCTGTTTTTTCTGATGTAGTAGAAGGCGCACTATTATGTCCTGGTGCATCGATTTCTACTAATACATCACCAACAGTTGCAACTGTTCCTTCTGATACCAAGATGTTTTTAACCGTACCAGTCACTGGTGACGGGATTTCTTCTACCGATTTATCGTTTTGTACTTCTAACAATGTGTTATCTTCATTGATGGTATCGCCTGGTTTCACAAACCATTTAACGATTTCACCTTCTGCGATTCCTTCACCAATATCGGGTAATTTAAATTCAAAGACCCCACCATCGGCACTAGCTTCAGTTGGTTCAGCAGCTGGATGTTCAGGTGTTTGCTCTTTCGCTGCTACTCCAGCATCGCCACTTGTTTCATTGTCTTCATGTCCTGGTGCATCGATTTCTACCAGTACATCGCCAACATTCGCGACTGTTCCTTCAGGTACGATGACGTTTTTCACTGTCCCAGTAACTGGGGATGGAATTTCTTCTACTGATTTATCATTTTGAACTTCTAATAACGTATCATCCTCATTGATGGTATCGCCTGGCTTGACAAACCATTTGACGATTTCGCCTTCTGCGATTCCTTCACCAATGTCAGGTAATTTAAATTGGTATGCCATGATTTACTTACGTCCCTTCTTATTTCTTAGAATTCTGCAATTTCTTTGACTTTTGCTTCAATATCAGCCGCATTTGGTAACCAGATGTTTTCAGCTTGTCCAAATGGAAAAACAGTATCTGGTGCTGCTACACGTCCAATTGGTGCTTCTAATGAAAGGATCGCACGTTCTGAGATTTCAGCAATCACTTGGGCACTTACACCTGCTTGTCGTTGCGCTTCTTGAACGACTACCACACGACCAGTTTTCTCAACTGATTGAATGATTGTGTCAATATCTAGCGGTGCGACTGTTCTTAGGTCAACGACTTCTACTGAAATATCCTCTTTCGCAAGATTGTCAGCTGCTTTGATCGCTTCACGAACCATTGCGCCATAGGTAATGATTGAAACGTCTGTTCCTTCACGAGTAATTGCCGCTTTGTCCAATGGTACTTCATAAGCTTCATCTGGAACTTCTTCACGGAATGAACGATAAAGTTTCATATGTTCCAAAAATACAACTGGGTCATTGCTGCGGATAGAAGAGATCAATAATCCTTTTGCATCATAAGGATTTGATGGAATGACTACGCGAATTCCTGGAGATTGAGCAATCAATCCTTCTAAGTTATCTGAATGAAGTTCTGGTGTGTGAACCCCACCACCAAATGGTGAACGAATCGTGATCGGTAGATTTCTAGTCCCACCCATTCGATATCTTGTACGTGCCATTTGTGCAACTACTTCATCCATGGCTTCAAAAATAAATCCAAAGAACTGAATTTCAGGTACTGGACGAAAACCTTCTAAAGCTAACCCAAAACTCATACCAGCAATCCCTGATTCAGCTAATGGGGTATCGAAAACGCGTTCTTCGCCAAATTTTTCTTGCAATCCTTCCGTTGCACGGAAAACTCCACCGTTTTTCCCAACATCTTCACCAAAAACGATTACGTTCTCATCATTTTCAAGTTCAAGTGCTAGGGCATCTGTGATTGCTTGAATCATTGTTTTTTGTGCCATGATTATTTCGACTCCTTCGCTTCATAGATTGCAATTTGTTCTTTAATTGATTGTGGTGCCACTTCAAACATATTTTTTAAGAAATCAGAAACTTTTTGTTTTGGAATCTTATCTGCTTCAGCAATCGCTGCTTTGATTTCCTCTTTTGTTTGTTCAATTACTTGTTCTTCTTTTTCTTCTGACCATAGACCTTTTTCTGTTAGGTAGTTACGGAAACGGATCAATGGATCTTTTTTCTGCCATTCGTCATCTGTTTCTTTTGAACGGTAACGAGTTGGGTCATCTCCTGATAAAGTATGCGGACCATAACGGTAAGTCAATGTCTCAATCAAGACTGGACCATTCCCGTTGATTGCCCAATCACGTGCCATTTTAGATACTGTATAAACTGCTAATGGATCCATACCATCTACTTGGATCCCTGGAATCCCGGCTGCCACAGCTTTTTGAGCTAATGTTTTAGCAGCTGTTTGTTTTTCACGAGGTGTTGAGATCGCAAAGCCATTGTTTTGGATATAAAATACAGCATTTGCATGATAAGCTCCAGCAAAGTTGATTGCTTCATAAAAATCACCTTGAGAAGAGCCGCCGTCACCTGTATAAGTGAAGACCACATTTTTTTTGTTTCGTTTTTTCAAACCTAAAGCCACACCAGCTGCTTGGATGTACTGCGCACCAATAATGATTTGTGGTGGTAGAGCTTTCAATTCTTCTGGATAAAAATTCCCTGCCGCATGTCCTCGTGACCATAAGAAAGCTTGTGCTAAAGGCAATCCATGTTTTACTAATTGGGGAACATCACGGTAACCAGGAAGTAAGACGTCTTCTTTTTCAAAAGCAAATGCACTTGCAAGTTGGCTAGCTTCTTGACCAGCTGTTGGTGCAAAGAATCCTAGACGTCCTTGACGGTTTAAAGCTGTTGAGCGTTGGTCTAATACACGAGACCAAACCATGCTAGTCATTAATTCTACTAATTGTTCATCTGATAAATCAGGAACAAGATCAGGGTTTACTACTTTACCATTTTGGTCAAGCGCTTGGTATACTGGAAAATCTGAATTGACTTCATCTAATAACGCATTAAAGTCTAGTGGTAATTTCTTTTTTGCCATTTGTACACATTCCTCTCTCATCATATAAGAAAATCTCATCTTTCTGCGATTGAAACAGATATATAAACTGTATCAATATCCAACCGTCTTCTTTTATAAATTATCATGGATCATTAAGAAATACAAGCTAAAAGCAAAAAAATTCACGTTTTTAAAAATTTGTAATAATCCGCTTAACCACGCAAATAGTGAACAACATCACAATCAAGAAAGCGGTTTACATCTTTTGTACAAAATTAGTCCTTGTTTTCTATCTACTCCTCTCTACTGTTATCATTGAATCCGCACATTGTTATACCTTATTCCAACAAACAGAAAAAATTTTTTATTAATTAGTGATTTTCTTTACAATCATCCCTCTTTTAATTTTCTACTATATGTGTATTTTTTTCAATTAAAAAGCAACAGCAAGGAATCTCCTTAACTGTTGCACATGAACCTGTTCTTTTGATCATGAATTAAACGGATAAACGTTTTGCTAATTTTGCCATTTCCGCTTGAAAAAATGGCAGCCTTTCTTCAGTTAAACGACTAAAATTGATACGCAACCCGTTGGTCTCTTCTCCAAACAAAAAACTTGGTGCAATGCCTAACCCTGAGCGGATCAATTCTTCCGCAATATCTCTTGTCAATTGCTGCCCTTTCCACGTAATCCACGCATAGTACCCACCATAAATGGGCCAGACTTCAAAAAAGTTTTGCGTTTTTTCCCATTCAACCAGTGTCAAACTTCTTTTGTATAATTCTTCCCTCACAATGGCGATCTTTGTGCTATAACTTTCTTCAAATACAGTCATCGCCACATTTTGGGGAAAGATGCTCATCGAAAATTCCATCATTTCCTGAGCTTTCGCTAAGCGGTCGATAAAGGAACGCAGCCCAACGATCCAACCTATCTTGGTCGTTTGTCCTAATACCCTAGATAATGAACCGACATATAAGACATTTTCCGGATCAATTGAATGGATCGCAGTTGGTTTATGCTTTTCACTATCATGAAAGGATAAGTCACTAAAAACGTCGTCTTCAATGATCGGTAATTGATAGTTGCGACAAAGGGTCACTAATGCTTCGCGACGTTTTTGGGACATCACTTTCCCTGTTGGATTTTGAAAGTTTGGATTGACTAAGACAGCTTTCAATTTATTTTTCTTGATCAACACTTCTAGCTTATCCAGCTCAATACCTTCGCTATCCATGGGTACACCAAATAGACGAATCCCTGTCGCTTTAAATAAGGACAAACGATAAAAAAACGAAGGCGCTTCTACCGCAATAGCATCACCACTAGATAAAATCGTCTGTAAAATTAGAAAAATAGCCTGTTGACCCCCACTCGTAACTAATAATTGCGTTTTAGTAAAATCAAAATAAAATTTTTCGATCAAGTATTTTTTTATTTTTGCTACTAATGGAAGATAACCTAGACAGGTGATTTGTTGCTCTTTTTCAATAATCTCATTCATCGAGTATGCTGGAAATTGAACGTTTGGTAATAAGTCTGTAGGCATCTCGCTCGAAAATAAATCGAGAAAATGAGGGTTCAGTTTTCCTACTTCGATCATTTTTTCATAACTATCATCGATTTGTTCATAGCGTTGAGAAAATAATTCGCGCCAATTCACTCTCGGGACAGAATACCGCCCCCATTCGGTTTGATTCACAAAGCGTCCACTGCCTCGGCGACTGATAAGAACGCCAAGATCTCGTAATTCATCCAACGCTCGAACCACAGTGGTGCGATTTGTTTGAAAAATAACTGCCAATTTCCTTTCAGAGGGCAAGGGTACGTTGGGATCTAAATTCCCATTTTCAATATTTTTCATCACCTGATCCATAATTTGTCGATAAATTGGTCTTTGTTTCTTATCTATGACTTCCCACATGTTCTTCTCCATTCCTCTTTCTTCTACTGCCTATTTTATCTTATAAAAAAGGGATCGAAAAGCAAAGAAAAAGCAAAGTATGACACGAGAGCATCTACTTTGCTTTTTAATAGCTATTAAATCGTATCTCCGTTAAAAATGGAGTTTTTAACAATAACATAATCTACTTTGCGAATAGCTTCAATATCTTTCCCACCCGCGTAAGAAATAGAAGATTGTAAATCTTGTTGCATTTCAACCAACGTGTCTTTCAAAGACCCTTTATGTTGGATCCAAATTTTCTTACCTTCTACATTTTTCTTTTCACCTTTTTGAAACTCAGAGGCAGAGCCGAAGTATTCTTTGTACACTACGCCATTTTCCACCATTGTCTCACCAGGCGATTCTTCATGTCCGGCAAATAGCGAACCGATCATAACCATTGTTGCGCCAAAACGAACGGATTTTGCAATATCACCATGGGTACGAATACCCCCATCAGCAATAATCGGTTTTCTGGCAGCTTTCGCACACCATCTTAAGGCAGCAAGTTGCCAACCACCGGTACCAAAACCGGTTTTGATTTTTGTGATACAAACTTTACCAGGTCCAATTCCAACCTTTGTTGCATCAGCTCCGGCATTTTCTAATTCCCGAACAGCTTCTGGTGTCCCAACGTTTCCTGCAATAACGAACGTTTCTGGTAAATGTTTTTTGATATGTTGGATCATTTCAATCACCGCATTTGAATGACCGTGCGCAATATCAATCGTGATATAATCAGGAACTAAATTTAACTGTGCTAATTCTTCAACAAATGAATATTCTTCTTGTTTTACGCCAACACTGATTGAAGTAATCAATTGTTGCTCCTTCATTTTTTGCACAAAGGGGATTCTTGCTGCTTCATCAAATCGATGCATAATATAGAAGTAACCATTTTCTGCTAAAAATTGTGCAATTGACTCATCGATGATCGTTTGCATATTCGCAGGGACAACAGGCATTTTAAAAGTATGCTTTCCTAGTGTCACTGTCGTGTTACATTCTGAACGGCTACTTACAATACATTTATTAGGAATGAGTTGGATATCTTCGTAATCAAACACTTTCATGGACATGATCCTCCTGATGTTCGAATTCAGTAAAACACGAACATTATTTGCTTTTTGGGTGTTTATTTTTAGCACCTTATGTAATTTACCGTATTTAAACTAAAAAATCAAGGGGAATATAAACAAAAAAATAAAAACTCCTTAATCTGAAATAACACTGTCTAGCCATCAAACTTTTCGACAAATAAACAATCAGCTGTTTGTCGCTTATAGCTACTCAATCTCTACCAGGTGGTTCATTCTTTTGTTGATTTCCAGCTTCTTTTGATTGGTTTGTTTTCTCTTGATCGTTTTTATTCAGAGTTCCGGTTTGAACGAGTGTCTGTTTAGCGCCAGTGATAATGGCATTCAACCTTTTATAAACTTGATTTTGATTATCAGGGTTTTCTTTATCTTTAGATAACTTTGTTTGCGAAATGTTCGAACTTTTTTCTAGCTCTTTTTCTCTATCCTTTTTGAATTTCTCCATACCAGCAAGTACTTTAGGGCTAAAATAGCTTTGCGCTATTTCTTGGATCATTCCAAGTAGAGCTCTATTAGGTTTATTTGATTTTGCAGATTTCGTTTTATTTATTGCGTGTGTCATTACTCCAAGACTATAGCGTTGGGGGTCTAGTTTTAGATTGCCTTTCGCTTCTTTACCATCACTGACATTTTCATACGCTGCTCTATGAGCGTTTAGCTCACTTTCTGGCATTGACGAATTATTGTCCCATTTATTTAGATATCCCATTTTACTCCCCTTTTCGTAGATTCTTAGTGACGTTCCTCGCATCAATATATGTAGAAGTCATTAGCGAACAAGCAACTAATGACTGTTTCATTCAATGTTTTTTCATGTCTATGGTAGGATATTGCCAGCTTCGCGATACAGCGCATACCAGTCTTCACGACTCAGTTCAACGTCTGATGCTTGTGCAATTTCCTTGATTCGCCCTACATTCATCGTTCCTGCAATCACTTGGATATTCGCAGGATGGCGTAAAATCCAAGCTGAAGCTAAACCTGTTGGCGTTGTATGATATTTTTCAGCAAGTTCTGCTAATTTTTGATTCAATTTAGGAAACTTTTCGTTACCGATAAATACCCCTTCAAAAAAACCATATTGATAAGGCGACCATGCTTGGATCGTCATTTCATTCAAACGTGAATAATCCAAGACACTACCATCGTGGTCAACGCTAGCTTCATCTGTCATATTCACATGGATCCCTTGATCAATCATTCCAGAATGTTTCAATCCAAATTGCAATTGGTTGATCAACAAAGGTTGTTTGACGTATTTCTTTAGCAATTCGACTTGCATTGGTTTCTGATTACTTACACCGAAATAACGTACTTTACCTGACTTTTCTAATTCATCGAATGCCTCTGCCACTTCCTCAGGTTCAACTAAGGTATCGGGACGATGTAATAGCAACGCATCAACATAATCCATTTTTAACCGTTTGAGGCTACCTTCTACTGATTCAATGATGTGCTTTTTGGAAAAGTCAAACATCACACCGGGAACAATCCCACATTTTGTTTGAATAAATAGCTCTTCTCTCTTTATTGAAGTTTTTGCTAACGCACTAGCAAAGATGGTTTCACATTCTCCACCACCATAGATATCCGCATGGTCAAAAAAATTGATACCGTTATCAAAAGCAGTTTCAATAATACGTTCTGGATGTTCAGCGCCATTAATCCTCATACATCCGAGAATGACCGATGACACCTTTTGATTTGAAGTTCCCAATTGAATCTGTTTCATTAAAATCATTCCTTTCTTTCCCATTAGATTTTAACACATTTACTTCAAAAAGGGGGCAAAAAGAGGCATGCCACTTTTTTCTCAAAAAAGAAAAAAATGTTATCCCCCTTTTTGTTGCGCTAGTGATTCTTAGAAAAAACGTTGATTGCTTTCATTCCAATATCTTTCCGATAAAATGTCCCCTTTGTATCTTTTGATTCTAACACGTTGTATATTTTTCCCCTCGCTTCTTCAATTGTTTCCCCATAGGACTCCACTAAGTAGATTCGACCACCTGAACCTTTTAAATTTCCTTTTTCCTCTTGAACACCCGCATAATAGACAGTTACCTCCTCTTCAGGAAAATCGGGCAAATCCATAGCGGTTAAATACTGATTAGGATAACCTTCTGCTGCAACTACAACCCCTAAACGATATCCAGTTTCCTCCCAAATTAAATGAACCGGCTTATGGTCTAACAAATCAGTGATCACTTGCGCCAAGTCACTCTTCAATCGAGGTAAAATGACTTGTGTCTCAGGATCGCCAAATCTCGCATTAAATTCAATCACTTTCGGTCCATCTGAAGTGGCGATCAATCCTGCATACAATACACCGATAAACGGACGACCAATTTCGCTCATCCCCTTAGCTGCAGGTTTTATTACTTTTTCGATCCCCGCTTCAATGATTGCTTCAGAAATGTGAGGTACTGGAGAATAGGCGCCCATCCCTCCAGTATTCGGTCCTTGATCTCCATCATACGCTCGTTTATGATCTTGTGAGATTTCCATTGGATAAACTGCTTCGCCATCCACAAACGCTAACAAAGAGAACTCTTCTCCTTCTAAAAATTCTTCCACAACGATTTGATGTCCACTTTGTCCAAAACGATGTTTTTCCAGCATATCGCTGGCTGCCTGTAACGCTTCGGCTTTTGTCATCGCTACGACCACGCCTTTGCCAGCAGCTAAACCGTCCGCTTTGATCACAATTGGGGCACCCTTCTCTTCGATGTACCATTTGGCTTCAAGATAGTTGGTAAAAGTTTTAGATTCAGCAGTTGGAATCTGACAACGCTCCATCAATTCTTTGGCGAAACTCTTAGATCCTTCAATCAATGCGGCAGCTTTCGTCGGACCAAATATTTTTAACTCTGCTTTTTTAAAATCATCTACGATCCCATTTAGTAATGGAATTTCTGGGCCAACAAAACTCCAAGTAATCGACGCTTTCTTAGCAAACTCGATCAATCCTTCATGATCAGTTACTTTAATATCAACGATTTTGACCCCATCACGTGTCATGCCAGGATTACCCGGTGCACAATAAACGTTTTCGACTAGCGGACTTTGTAAGATTTTACTCGCAATCGCATGTTCACGCCCACCAGATCCTATGATCAATATATTCATTTCTTACTCCTTCTATCTTAATGTCTAAAATGACGGACGTTCGTAAAGACCATGGCAATCCCATGTTTATTAGCCATATCAATCGACGCTTGGTCCTTGATACTTCCACCAGGCTGAATGATCGCCTTGATTCCGTGTTTAGCTGCATATTCCACCGAATCATCCATTGGGAAATAAGCATCGCTTGCCAAAACAGCTGCTTGTGCTTTTTCTCCAGCTTGTTCAATCGCAAGTTTGACAGAACCGACACGATTCATTTGTCCTGCACCAATCCCTAGCGTCTGATACCGATTACTTACAACGATCGCATTTGATTTGACGTGCTTAACAGCTTTCCAAGCAAATGCTAATGCAGCCATTTCATCAGATGTTGGCTGACGATCGGTTACTACTTGCCATGTAGTTGGTTCTTCCATTGCTGTATCTTTTTCTTGGACGAGTAAACCTCCAAGAACTGAAACAATTTCATTAGATGCTTTTGTTAATTGCGAGTTAAAGTCAACCGTTAATAATCGTAAATTCTTCTTGGCTTTTAAAACTTCTAGACTTTCTGGTGTATAAGACGGTGCAATGATAATTTCTAAAAAGAGTTTATGCATTTCTTGAGCTGTTGCTAAATCGACTTCCCGATTCAATACCACAATCCCACCAAAAATCGAAACAGGATCTGCTTCATAAGCTGCTAGCCAAGCATCGAAAATCGTGTGAGCTGAGCCAATACCACAAGGATTCATGTGTTTGAGTGCTACGACTGTTGGTTCTTGGTATTCACTCATGATCCGCAAAGCAGCATCTGCATCACGAATATTATTAAAAGATAGTTCTTTTCCATGAAGCTGTTTTGCTTGAGCAATCGAATAACGTTCTGGTAGAGCAGATTGATAAAAGACAGCTTGCTGATGACTATTCTCGCCATAGCGGAGGTCTTGCTTGCGTTCAAAAGTAAGAGTCAATTTTTCCGTCTTTTCTTCCTTCACTTGCTCCGTTAAATATTGAGCAATCAATGCATCATAGGCTGCTGTGTGACGAAATACTTTCGCTGCCAGTTTCTGACGTGTCGCTAGAGAAGTAGTCCCTTGATTTCTCAGTTCATCTAAAACAATTGGATAATCGTTCGGATCAACGATCGCCGTGACAAATTCATGGTTTTTGGCAGCACTACGCAACATACTTGGTCCACCAATATCAATATTTTCAATGGCTTCTTTTTCACTAACATCCGGTTTCATGATTGTTTCTTTGAAAGGATACAAATTGACGCAAACAAAATCAATCGGCAAAATCTCAGAAGCTGCCATTGCATCTCTGTGACTAGCAAGATCACGACGTGCTAATAATCCCCCATGAATCTTAGGATGCAAAGTTTTGACACGTCCGTCCATCATCTCAGGAAAGCCAGTGACATCTTCGATTGCGATGGTTAAGATTCCCGCTTCATCAAGTGCTTTTTTGGTGCCCCCAGTTGAAATAATCTCAATTTCCAAAGCTTGTAATCCCTTGGCAAATTCAACAATTCCTTTTTTATCCGATACACTTAACAATGCTCTAGTCATTTTTTTCTTCCTCCACTTTTTGCATTTCTTTGATGACTGCTTCGATTATTTTAGGATAGGTCTGATGTTCGATTTGATGAATCTTTGCTTCTAAGCTATCCAATGTGTCTTCTTTCGTGATCTCTATGGTTTCTTGGTGAATGATGGGTCCTGTATCTATCCCTTTATCAATGTAATGAATCGTTATACCTGTTTCTTTGACTTTCGCAGCAAACGCATCACGAATCCCATGTAAGCCAGGAAAATCAGGTAAAAGAGAGGGGTGGATATTAATGATCCTTGACTCATAAGCATTCAATAAAGTCGGACCAATAATCCGCATGTATCCTGCTAATACAATGAGTTCAATTTCTTTTTCCACTAGGATCTCTAAAATTTTTTCTTCATATTCTCTTTTAGATGAAAATTCTTTTGGTGAAAAAAAATGAAATGGTACATGTAACTTTTCTGCCCGTTCTAAGACAAAAGCATTCGGCTGGTCACAAAAAAGCCATTCAAAGGTATCTGGCAACTTATTTTCCCGAAAATAGTCAACTAAAGCTTGAAAGTTGCTGCCATTTCCTGAAGCAAATACGGCAATCTTCATTTTTCTTCCTCATCAAACAACACTGTTTTATTTTTTAAGGGAACTACTTCACCGATTCGATAAACCGCTTCTCCTTGCTCATTGATTTTTTCAATGACTTCATCGACTTGAGAAGCTGCTACTGCTACAACCATTCCAATACCCATATTAAAAATCTCAAACATCTCTTGTTCAGGGATTTCACCTAAACGTTGGAGACAATCAAAAATCGGCAAGCTAGGCCATGAACCTAATTGAATTTGCGCGGCCGTTCCTTCCGGCAACATCCGAGGAATATTTTCTACGAATCCACCACCAGTGATATGTGCCGCACCTTTGATCTTTTGTTCTTTTATGATTGGCAGCAAAGCTGATACATAGATTTTTGTCGGCTTTAACAATTCTCGGTCCAGTGTTTCAGACAGACCCTCTATCTGATCGGTTAATGTGTAACTATTTTGTTCAAAAAACACTTTCCGAACCAATGAATAGCCGTTTGAATGAATCCCGCTAGAAGGTAAGCCTAACAGAACATCACCAACTTCGATTTCACTTCCTGTGATCAATTGCGACTTTTCTGCAACCCCAACTGCAAAACCAGCAAGATCATACTCATTTTCCGCGTACATTCCTGGCATCTCTGCGGTTTCGCCACCGATCAACGCAAGATTACCTGCTACACAACCATCCGCCACGCCAGCGACGACTTTTTCTAATTTTTGTGGATCATTTTTTCCAGTAGCTAAATAGTCTAAGAAATATAAAGGTTCCGCACCTTGAGCTAAAATATCATTGACACACATCGCCACACAATCGATTCCGATTGTTTCATGTTGATCCGCTTCGATGGCTACTAACAATTTTGTTCCTACCCCATCTGTCCCTGATACCAAAACTGGTTCTTTTAATTGGTAAGAACTTAAATCAAAACAGCCACCAAAACCGCCTAAAGCACCCATTACCCCTAGTCGCTCTGTTTTTTTCACGTGTTTCTTGATTCGTTCTACTACTTCATAGCCAGCTTCTACATCCACACCAGCATTCGCATAGGCATTGCTCATGTTACTTCCTCCTTTATTGAAAAAAAGATACTTTTTCTTTCAATGATTCACGGTATTCTTCTTCATAGTCGTATAAAGGCGTCGGATAATCACCATTAAAATAAGCCATACATAACCCAGAATAAGGAGCTGCTTCTTTTAATCCGATTGCTTGGATCAACCCATCCTCACTTAAAAATTCCAATGAATCTGCTTCAATACATTGTCTGATTTCTTCGATACTATGATTCGCTGCAATTAGTTCTTTTCTCGTTTGAATATCGATGCCGTAAAAACAAGGATATTTTAACGGTGGTGAAGCAATTCGTACATGAACCTCTTTTGCTCCTGCTTCTTTTAATAGACGTACGATTCGCCGGCTCGTTGTTCCTCTAACGATCGAATCATCCACCATCACGATTCGTTTGCCTTCAACAACTCCTCTGACAGCCGAAAGTTTCATCCTGACACCCTGTTCCCTTAATGCTGGTGTAGGTTGAATAAAGGTTCTGGCAATGTATTGATTTTTTACTAGTCCAATCTCATAAGGGATGCCACTAGCTTCGGCATAGCCACTGGCTGCTGATAGCGAAGAATTTGGAACACCTACAACCATGTCAGCATCAATTGGCGCTTCCTGTGCTAAATTTCTCCCCATATTTTTACGAGCAGTGTGTACATTGACACCAGCGATATTTGAATCTGGTCGTGCAAAGTAGATATATTCCATGGAACAAATCGCTAACTGGGTTTCGGTCGTATAAGTATCGATCGTATAGCCCGAGTCATCAATGATCACTACTTCCCCTGGACGAACATCTCGAATAAACCGCGCACCGATGACTTCCAGTGCACAAGTTTCAGAAGCAATCACATATGCACCATTTTTCATTTGACCGATTGCCAAAGGTCGAAAACCATTCGGATCAAGAGCGGCGATCATGGCATCTTCTGTTAAAAGCAAATAGGCAAAACCGCCTTTCACTTCATTTAATGCTTCTTTTAAACGATCGAGTAATGTTGTTTTTTTACTTCGACGAATCAAATGCATCAAAATCTCTGTATCTGAATTGGAATGGAAAATCGCACCGTCTTTTTCTAACGACGTTCTCAATGAACGGGCATTCGTAAGATTACCATTGTGAGCTAGACCGATTGACTGATCATAAAATTTAAATAAAAAGGGTTGGATATTGTCCACACTACCATTACCTGCTGTAGCATAACGCACATGTCCAATCGCTGCTTGTCCAGAGAGTGCAGCTAGCTTTCTTTGATCTTTGAAAACTTCTGAGAGTAAACCTAGATCCCGGTGTCCTAATAGTTTCCCTTGATCATTTGAAACGATCCCAGCACCTTCTTGACCACGGTGCTGAAGACTATGAAGACCAAAATACGTTACACTCGATGCTTCTTGATGTCCCCAGACACCAAACACCCCACATTCTTCATTTAAACTCTTTACTTCATAAGACATTCGATTGCGTCCTCCCAGCATTTTTTAGCTGTTGTAACAGCTAGATGGATTTCCCCATCACTTGCTTGGATCACGATATTACTTGACTCAGTCACTTTACCGATACAACTTACTTTTTCGCCCATCAAACGTTCAAATTCCTCACGATCTTCTGGAAGGATGGTGACCACAAATCTTGATTGTGTCTCTGAAAAAAGTTGTGCTGTCGTCAGATTTACTGTGACATCTAATCCCAGTTGGGTACCAAAAGTTGCTTCAGCCAACGCCACACCCAAACCGCCTTCCGAACAATCATGCGCACTGGTTACCACTCCTGCTTGAATAGCCGCCAGTAGACTTTCTTGGTTTTGTTGTTCCGTCAATAGATCAAAATGCTCGATGTCCCCTTCAATTTTTCCTAATTGCATTTTTTGCAATTCACTACCATTGAAATCGTCATAAGTTTCACCAACAAGATAAATCAAATCATCCGCCATTTTGAAAGATTGAGTGGTGATGTGTTGGTGGTCTTCGATCAATCCGACCATGCCGATCATCGGGGTAGGATAAATCGCTTTGCCATCCGTTTCATTGTATAAAGAAACATTTCCGGAGATCACAGGTGTCGCAAAGACTTCACATGCTTTGGCAATCCCGTCTGCTGATTTGACCAATTCCCAAAATACTTCTGGTTTATCAGGAGAACCATAATTCAAACAGTCTGTGATTGCTAATGGGCGTCCGCCGCTAGCAACAATGTTTCTGGCAGCCTCTGCAACAGCGATTTGCCCACCTATCTCAGGATTCAAGTAAAGGTAGCGGGCATTACAGTCAGTCGTCATAGCAATTGCTTTTTCAGTTCCACGAATACGCAATACGGCAGCATCACTTCCAGGGGAAACTACTGTATTGGTTTGTACTTGAGAATCATAGGTTTCATAAATCGCATGTTTTGAAGCTATTGTCGGTTGTTTCAATAAATCTAGCAATAATTGATTCGCATCTTCAATGATTGGTTGATATTGCCCTAACTGTTTAAATTTTTCGATTCGAGCGGGTTCTTGCACTGCCTTTTCATAAACAGGTGCATCTTCGGCTAAGGCATCAACTGGTAAGTTAGCCACTTCTTCCCCATGATGGTACAAGCGATACAAGCCATCATCGGTGACTTCTCCAATCGTAACAGCATCCAAATCATATTTTTTAAACAATTCTTTGACTCTTTCCTCTGCCCCAGCTTTTACACAAATCAACATTCGTTCCTGTGATTCTGAAAGCATCATTTCGTAAGGAGTCATATTTGTTTCTCGTTGTGGCACATCGTCTAATGTCAAAATCAAACCAGATCCAGCTTTTGATGCCATTTCTGAACTTGAAGAAACCAATCCAGCAGCACCCATGTCTTGGATTCCTACTAAAATGTCCGCATGTTCCAGGATCAGTTCTAAGCAAGCTTCAAGTAATAGTTTTTCCATAAAAGGATCGCCTACTTGGACTGCGGAACGTTGCTGTTCTTCTTCTTGACTGAACTCTTCTGAAGCAAAAGTCGCACCGTGAATGCCGTCGCGTCCTGTTTTCGCACCGACATACATGATCGAATTACCCACACCAGAAGCTTGCCCTTTTTGAATGTCTTTGTGATCGATCAACCCTACGCACATGGCATTAACTAACGGATTCCCTTCATAACAAGGATCAAACGCTACTTCTCCTCCAACCGTCGGTATTCCGATACAATTACCATACCCAGAAATCCCTGCGACTACTTCTTCCAATAAGTACTTGGTTCGTGGTTGATCTAACTCGCCAAAACGTAAGGAGTCAAGTAAAGCAATCGGACGTGCACCCATACTGAAAATATCACGGATGATCCCACCAACACCGGTTGCCGCTCCTTCATAAGGTTCTACTGCTGAAGGGTGATTATGACTTTCCGCTTTAAACACAACTGCTTGACCATCACCGATATCCACGATACCAGCGCCTTCTCCTGGACCTTGAAGAACATGCGGTCCACTTGTTGGGAACTTTCGTAAAATCGGTTTAGAATTTTTGTAAGAACAATGCTCGCTCCACATGACTGAAAACAAACCTGTTTCGGTGTAATTGGGCATTCTCCCCAAAATATCTTCTTCGATCATTCGATATTCTTCGTCTGTCAATCCCCATTCAGCATAAATTTTCTTTTCTTTGATCTCTAAGGGACTTGGTTCATTCCGTGTTTTCATCTTAGACAGTCACCTTTCCAAAATTTTTTAACATCGATGCAAAAAATCGTTTTCCGTCTTCTGATCCTAGTAACGCCTCCATTGCCCGTTCCGGATGAGGCATCATTCCCAACACATTTCCTGCTTTATTGGTGATCCCTGCAATATTTGCGACACTACCATTGATATTCTCAGCGTAAGTAAAAACGATTTGATTATTGGCTTTTAACTCTTGCAACGTTTGATCATCGCAAAAATAATTTCCTTCGCCATGAGCGACAGGCAACTGAATGATCTCATCGGTTTCATACTCCGAAGTAAAGGCTGTCTGGTTGTTAACTTTCAAAGGAACAGTTTTGCAAATGAAGCGCAAAGACTCATTTTTTCTTAGCACACCTGGAAGGAGACCTGCTTCTGTAAGGATCTGAAACCCATTACATGTACCAAAGACTGGTTTTCCTTCCTCCGCAAAACGAACAACTTCTTTCATGATAGCTGAAAAACGCGCAATGGCTCCACAGCGTAAGTAATCGCCATAAGAAAAACCGCCAGGAAGCAATACGCCGTCATAGCCTTGTAGAGAGGTTTCATCGTAACGAACATACTCAGCTTCTACTTCCATAATGTCACGAATTGCCCACAACATATCTGCATCACAGTTCGAACCAGGAAAGACAATCACTGCAAATTTCATGCTAGATTTCCTCCAATTGTTCAATTTCATAACGATACGTTTCCATGTTGACGTTAGCTAATAGTTTGTCACAAATCCCTTCAATCGTTTCCTCTACTGCGCTAGCTTCTGCTGAAACTTGGATCTCAAAATATTTACCGATTCGGATATCTTCAACAGTTTCATATCCCAAACGATGGACCGCATTTTTCACTGCTTCTCCTTGAGGATCTAATACAGAATCTTTATAGGTGACATAAACTTTTACAAAATACATTTCATTTTCCCCTCTCATAAACCAGCTTGTGTTAAACGTGTCAAAACTTCTTGATATACTGGGACAATTTCCCCAATTTTCCGTCGATAAACATCTTTGTCCATGTGTTCGTTTGTTTTCAGATCCCATAATCGACAAGTGTCAGGCGAAATTTCATCCCCTAATACGATTTCGCCCGTAGCTGTCTTCCCAAATTCCAGTTTGAAATCAATTAACTGTAAATCGATTTTCTCAAATAGTTGGATTAACAAATGATTGATTTTTCTAGCCTGTTTCTTTAATTCAGTAATTTCATCTTCATCTGCAATTTGTAAAAACAGCACATGTTCATCATTGATAAATGGATCATCTAATTGATCGTCTTTGTAATAAAATTCGACAATTGGTGTGGGTAATTTTTGTCCTTCAGGAATTGCCAACCGTTTTGAAAAACTACCAGCTGCACTATTTCTGACTACCACTTCTAAGGGAAGAATATTTAATTTTTCCACTAATTGTTCGTCTTTTCCGATTTGTTGGATAAAGTGATTGGCAATCCCTTGTTCGGATAAATAATGGAAGACTTTACTTGTGATTTGATTGTTCAGTTCCCCTTTTCCATTTACTTGGTCTTTCATCAAGCCATTCAAAGCCGTAGCTTGATCCAAATATTCCACCCAAATCACCTGTTCATCTGAAGTATGGTACATTTTTTTGGCTTTTCCTTCATACAGCAAATCTTTCTGTTCCATTTCGACATCTCCTTAAATTCTTGACGATCACAACAAACATTATTTTTTTGTTCGTCTTTTCACTTTAAATTTTAACAAGTGTTTTTATCCTGTTCAATAAAAACATGTACATTTATAGCATTAAAATTGTCTAATGTTCGTGTTTAATCCAAAAATTCTTCCCTGGAAAAATAATAAGCGTTTACACCTATAATAATTGATGCTATAGTAGGATTAGAATGATTCTGGATATTTATTCAAGGAATTCAAGGAGGTAGCGAAATGGAAGAGGCCGCAGTTTGTGCCCAATGTTTTTTAATGGATTTATCGCCCGAGGAAACGTCACGTTTATATAATGACCTGTTGTCTATCAAAGATGTCTACTTATGTAATAAAGATACGAGTTTTTATACCTTCAGAAAAATCCGTCGTGCGGCAAAGCGCCATACTGAGTGCCGAAAGCGCACATTTGAATATCAAACATTTTCTGAACATCAACTCGTGATCAGTCAGATACACGAACAAAAATTATTCAAAAATCATTATCGTATCCAAGTCACTTATGATCAGCAAGAATTTGATTATACTTTTATCGAAGAATTATTGAGTTTGCTTCATACTAAACATTTTAACTATTCCGCTCAAGCCCTTTACGGATAGTTTTCTCATGCTATTATCAAGCAACATCCTGAAATGAATCAAAACAGCTAAAAAGAACCCCGACCAGTTGAGTTATCAGTGTCAAGGTTCTTTTTTATTACATATCAGTAAAAGAGTGGCTGCTTCTAGCAATCCGAAGCAAGCCACTCATTTTGATTATTTGTCTTTTTCTCCTAAACCAACACGGTCAAAGATCACATCCACATTTTTCAAGTGATGATGGTAGTCAAATGCGTCATCGATCTCTTCTTTTGTTAAAACAGAAGTAACCGTTGGATCCTCTTCAAGTAAAGGTCTAAATTGAACTTGATGATCCCATGCATAAGCTGTTTTAGGTTGAACCAAGTCGTAAGCTTCTTCTCTGGTCATACCTTTGTCAATCAGTTTCAACATCACACGTTGACTATAGATCAAGCCAAAAGTAGCTTCCATGTTACGTTTCATATTCTCAGGAAAGACCGTCAGATTTTTTACGATATTTCCAAAACGATTCAACATATAGTCCAATAAAATTGTTGTATCAGGTAAAATGATTCGTTCTGCTGACGAATGAGAGATATCTCTTTCATGCCACAACGAAACATTTTCATAGGCTGTGACCATATGACCACGAATCACTCGAGCAAGTCCAGCCATGTTTTCTGAACCGATTGGGTTTCGTTTATGAGGCATTGCTGAAGACCCTTTTTGTCCTTTAGCGAAGAACTCTTCTACTTCTCTCGTTTCTGATTTTTGCAAACCACGGATTTCTGTTGCAAAACGTTCGATGCTGGTAGCAATCAATGCCATAGTCGCAAAGTACTCTGCGTGGAGATCACGTGGGAGCACTTGCGTAGAGATCTCTTGCGGACGAATCCCTAATTTTTCACACACATATTCTTCAATAAATGGCGGAATGTTCGCAAATGTTCCTACCGCTCCTGATATCTTACCTGCTTCAACACCTTTGGCTGCATGCTCAAAACGTTCAATATTTCGTTTCATTTCTGAATACCAAGTAGCTAATTTCAAGCCAAATGTCGTTGGTTCAGCATGAACGCCATGCGTTCTTCCCATCATCACTGTGTACTTATGTTCTTTAGCTTTTTCACCAATAATTGCCGTAAAACGTTTCAAATCATCTCGTAAAAGATCATTTGCTTGTTTGATTTGATAGCCATAAGCTGTATCCACGACATCAGTACTCGTTAAGCCGTAGTGGACCCACTTACGTTCTTCGCCTAATGTTTCAGAAACTGCTCGAGTAAAGGCAACAACGTCGTGACGTGTTTCCTTTTCAATTTCCAAAATACGTTCAATATCAAAAGATGCATGTTCACGAATTTTTTTGACATCTTCTTTAGGAATTTCTCCTAATTCTGCCCATGCTTCGTCAGCTAAAATTTCTACCTCCAGCCAAGCTTGGTATTTGTTTTGTTCTGTCCAGATATTGCCCATTTCAGGTCGTGTATAACGTTCTAACATCAATTTTTCTCCTTTAATCCCAAATATTGGTTTTCTTTATTTCATCCAAAGTTTGTTGAATGTCTTCAGTTACGATAGTAATATGCCCCATTTTACGACCCTTTTTCGCTTGTGCTTTCCCATAAAAATGAAATTGCCAATCTGGTTTTTTATCGATCAAATGATAGCTTTCTAATAACTGCTCGCCCAATACATTGACCATCACTGCCTCACTCAATAAACGGACTTTTTTACTTAATGGCCAACCACATATTCCCCGAATATGGGCATCAAATTGACTCATCGAGCATGCTTCAATGGAGTAATGTCCCGAGTTGTGAGGTCGTGGTGCTAATTCATTCACATATAAACCACCAGTTTTTGTTAAAAACATTTCAATGCAAAGTACGCCAGATAAGCTCATTCCTTCAGCGATGACTCGAGCAATCCGCTCTGCTTCTTCAACAACCTCATCAGCGATTGCTGCTGGCGCAATCGTTTCATGTAAAATGTTGTTACGGTGGATATTTTCAACCACTGGAAATGTACTATAATCCCCTTGTCCGTTTCCAGCAACTAAGATCGAGATTTCTTTTTCAAAGGGAATCCATGCTTCCAATACACAGGTCCCTTCCCTTAGTAAATCCATTGCTGGCGCAAGGTCTGCCCGACTTTTCAAGACGTATTGTCCCTTGCCGTCATATCCACCTCGTGTCGTTTTCAACACACAAGGATAACCAATACCATCAATGGCATCTTGAATATCGGTTGGACTTACAATTGTCGCATAAGGGGCAATAACGATATTATTCGTTTCTAAAAAAGATTTTTCTAAAAGACGATCTTGGGTGATCGCTAATAAATCAGTTCCTTGAGGAATAAACGACATAGAGGAAATGGCATTTAATGCTTCCACACTGACGTTTTCAAATTCATACGTGATAACATCTGTTCGTCTAGCAAGTTCTTCCAATGCAAAAGTATCATCGTATGTTCCTTGAATATACCAATCAGCTACTTGAGCTGCTGGACAATTCGTTACAGGATCAAGAACCCCGACTTTAAAGCCCATTTCTTTTGCACTGATCGCCATCATCCGTCCTAATTGTCCGCCACCGACAATTCCGATTGTTGATCCAGGCAACAAAGGTTTAACCAAGTTGATCACTACTTTCTATCACAGTTTCAGCTAACATTAACCGTCTTTTCGCTAACTTAGCCTCCAACTTTAAATCATACATTGAAAGCATCTCAACCGCAAGTAGTCCAGCGTTAATTGCCCCCGCTTTTCCAATCGCCGTCGTTGCCACAGGAACACCACCAGGCATCTGGACAATAGATAATAGCGAATCTAATCCGTTCAATGTTCGTGTTTGTACCGGAACGCCAATTACTGGTAAGGTTGTTTGAGAAGCCACCATTCCTGGCAGATGAGCGGCTCCACCTGCTCCAGCAATGATCACTTTGATTCCCCTTGCTCGTGCTTCTTTGGCATACTGAAACATCAAATCAGGTGTACGATGCGCAGAGACGACTTTCTTTTCATAAGCCACCTCAAACTCTTCTAGAATCTCGCAAGTATTTTTCATCGTTTCCCAATCAGATGTACTCCCCATAATTACCGCAACCTTGATTGTCATACATTTCTCCTTTCTCTACTTTCACATTCATATTTTAGCAATCGGTTTTTTTGATGTCAAAGAATTTTCGAATATTATAAAGATTTTAAGCTTTAATATTCGGTATTTATATCAGCGAAAAAACGAGAGTGAGACAATCGTTCTTTCTCAAAAAGAAAATAAGTTCGATTTTGATGTTTATTGTCAAAATCGAACTTATTTTTGTTATGCGCACTTTCCTCTCCATATATTTTCCTAATTTTCTTAAATTTAATGCCATCAGTGCCAAACCAATACCAATCGTTGCTCCTTGTTTTCCACGTAAATGAAAACGATGGAACACCAAGCTAGCCTTTAGATATCCGAACGCGGGTTCGACATCCATTTTTCGTTTCCGATAAATCGAACCAGTTTTCTCCTCTAGAAGCTTTTTTCTGCATTCTGCTTTGAAATAGCGCCAATTATTATTTACTTGAATTTTTCGCTTTTGTTCACTTTTCGCACGCGTACATTGACGACGGACTGGACAGTTCCGACAATCCTTACATTCATAGATTTTGAAATCTCGAATAAAGCCACCTTTATCTATTCTGCGACTATAATTTTTGAACGGTACCGGACGATTCGCTGGGCAAATATAGGTGTCTTATTCTTCAAAATAACGCCAATTCTCCACGTTAAACGGATTCTCCTTGTCCTTCTTTTTATTTTCTTTGTGGTAACTTCCATAGGTAATCAAGGGGGTTTTATGTAAAACATCGTTGATATACATGTAAATTTCTTCGCTACCATACCCTGCATCTGCCACAATGTACTCCGGCAACTCCTTATGTTGGTCTAAAAAACTATCTAAAAATGGCTTCAATGTTTTGGTGTCTGTGGGATTCGGAAATAATTCATAGCTAAAAACATACTGATTTTCGGTGGCGATTTGTAAATGATAACCTGGTTTGCGCTGTCCATTTCGCATATAATCGTCTTTCATCCGCATAAAGGTAGCATCAGTAAATATTCTACATCTAGTGGTAAAGTTGTTTGGTTGATGGTATTTTTTTTAAACATAAAGCACACTCCTTTGATTTTTGTTTAAGCACTTGAATCATACAAGGTTGTGTGCTTTTTGTGTGCCTTAAAATCAAAAAAAATGGGACAATAATCAGATTTTTTTTGACTATTGTCCCACTCTCTAATCTTAGTATGTTTTTGTAAATGGAAACAATAAATTTCGTGGGAACTATCATATCCTTTGTATAGATTTATGTAATTATCCATTATACAAGTAGAAGAAAAGAGTAGTTTTTCATCTTTTCCTAACAAAAGAAATTATTAGAATATAACAATAATCTTAACGTGTTAAGATTGAACTATGAATAAAAATAGAGGAGTGAAGAGATGAAAGAATGGTATGAAGGGTTTTACTTTACAAAAGATGAGATTAACAGTCAAAGAAAAATAACTGAAAAAGCAAAACAAGCCCTTAATGTGAAACATGAATATTCATCAGCGAGCAAAGTGGCGAAAGAAAACTACGAAAAAGAAAATAAATGCTTGGAATATATGATAAGTCATCATCAAGAAGAAAAGGATCAACCAGCATTTAGCGCAAAAGAATTAGATGAAGCAAAAGTACAAGTGAATAAATTGGAAATGCAGCATGCTCGGATATCCGATCCTTTTGGCAATGAAGCATTAAAAATATCAGAAAAACTTAAATATGCCAAAAACAGATACAATCATATGGAAAACATAAATAAACCCAAAGTACAACGACAGCAAAAAGCGAAAGAGGAAAAAAATGCAGCGGCTAATTTGGACGCGTTACAAGCAAAGAGAGAACAAAGAGGAGAACCTGATGATAAAAAAATTAAGGTGTATATGGACAATTTTAAAAAGTCAAACAACCAGTTAGAAGCAAAATACAATAACTTAACGACTAACAGTCCTGATAAAAATGGAAAACTCAAAGAAAACCAATTTGAGGAAATCACAAACACTGTGCAGTATGTTAAAGATAATAAACATAAAATGTCCCTGCTAGATAAAAAAGAGTCTAGAATCCAAGATAAATTAAGTAATGAAACAGAGAGCCGAAAGAACATAAAAAATCAAATAAATGAAATAGATAATTCGTCATTTTTCAATAAAATTATAGTGTATTTTACAGGAGAGAAGAGAGATTTAACGAAAAAATTAGACACAAAAGATCAAAATATAGTAACTTATAATAAAGAATTGAGTACGATATCTGTAGATAAAGCAGCATATATAATGGAGAGTGAAGCAGCAATAGATAAAATGTTACCCATAAGTCAAGAAAAACAGGCTGAGCTTAATGCTTTAAAAACGAATCTCAAAACTTTGATGAATGAGGTGAATCATTTATCTAAAAATACACAAGTAACCCAACAAATTGATCCCAAATTCAAGGATGATTTGACAAACTTAG
Organism: Enterococcus sp. AZ078; assembly: GCF_051714985.1. NCBI lineage: Bacteria > Bacillati > Bacillota > Bacilli > Lactobacillales > Enterococcaceae > Enterococcus > Enterococcus sp. AZ078. The sequence goes on along the minus strand of NZ_JBIOSW010000001.1, from coordinate 1,246,606 downwards.
AAAATTCGAATAAAATACTTTCGGAAAAAATTAATAATTCAATAAACATAGTTCAAAATTTAGCTGACCAAAAAAAGGAATTTGCAACAATGAGGGGTCAAAGTACATTTATTGATCTAAAAGAAAATGCGAAGGAAAAACAAAGTGAAATTGTAAGTCAAGGGAAACAAACTGAAAAAAGTAAACAACCAGATAAATCAGAGCGGGGTTCCTCTTTTGCATAGCATAAATAGCATATAATAGGTATAGAATATTGATTTTAGCGTATACATAAAGAAATAAACTAGAACGAGGTTGAGACAAAGGTATTTAGCGTCAAGAAATAAGCAGGAATTTCCAAAATTTGCTTTTCAACTTTTTGGTCAATCCCTGCTTATTTTTCGAAGATGTTACTTTTGTCTCAGTCTCATTTTTAGGACGATTCAAGTTATTTTTTTGCTAATGCTTCTTCAATAATCTCTTCATCTTTTTTCAACCCGTTAAAAATAAGATTCAAAACGATCGCTGTCACGCTACTCATGACGATCCCATTCCCCGTAAACATTTGAACTGTTGGGGGTAATTGGCTAAATAAAGTCGGCATAATATTGAATCCTAAGCCAAAACCAATCGAAACAGCAGTAATCAAGAGATTTTTGTCATTCGTAAAATCAACTTCCATCAACATCCGAATACCTTGAACAGCAACCATCCCAAACATGACCAACATGCCGCCACCTAGAACTGGCTCTGGAATGATTTGTGCCAAAGCACCTATTTTAGGAAATAATCCAAGAATAATCAAAAAAATTGCAGAGAAATAAATTGGCTTTCTTGTCTTGATACCAGAAAGTTGGACTAGCCCAACATTTTGAGAAAAACCAGTGTAAGGGAATGTATTGAAAATCCCACCTAAAATAACCGCCAGACCTTCGGCACGATAGCCTTTTTTCAATTCTTCTTCGCCCACTTTTTGTCCAGTGATATCCCCTAGCGCAAAGTAAACACCTGTTGACTCTACCATACTCACAATAGAAATAATGATCATCAACAAGATCGACCAGACATCAAAAGTTGGTTTTCCAAAATAAAAAGGTTGAGGCACGTGAAAAACAGGTGCTTGACCAATCGCACTTAAATCCACCATTCCCAGTACAGCAGCTAAAATACTCCCGCCAACTAAACCGATCAGTACAGCAATCGAGCGAACAAACCCTTTAGCTAACATTTGTACTCCGACGATCAGTGCAATTGTAACGAAAGCTAGCAATAAATTGGTTTGATTTCCAAAATTAGTCGCAGATGAATCGCCACCGCCCATTTTTTCGATTGCAACTGGAATCAACGTCAATCCAATCACGGTAATGACTGTCCCAGTCACGATCGGTGGAAATAAACGTTTGATCTTTGAGAAAAATCCAGACACTAAAACAACAAAAATACCAGAAGCGATAATCGAACCATAAATTGCCCCAACACCTTGGTCGCTCCCAATAAGGATCAGTGGTGCAACTGCTTGAATGGCACAACCTAAAACAACTGGCAACCCAATACCAAAAAAACGATTAACCGTCAATTGTAATAATGTTGCTAAGCCACACATAAAAATATCAATCGAGATCAAGTACGTCATTTGCTCTTGATTAAACCCTAGTCCCGTACCGATCAGCAATGGAACAGCAACTGCCCCAGCATACATTGCTAAGAGATGTTGTAAACCTAGTACTGCGGCTTGGCCATTTTTTGTTTCTTTCTCCACCTTTATGCATCCTCCTCAAGAAATTCAACTTGTCCGTTGGATAATGCCGCAATTCGTGCCAATGAAACAACTTTCAAGCCCATTTCTTCTAATAGCTGACGGCCATCTTGGAACGATTTTTCAATCAGGATGCCGATCCCTTCGACTCCTGCACCTGCTTGGCGGCACAATTCAACCAACCCTTTCGCCGCTTGACCGTTCGCTAAGAAATCATCAATGATTAAAACCTTGTCCTCTGCAGATAAAAATTTACGAGAGATAGAAATCGTACTAGTCACTTGTTTTGTAAAGGAATAAACAGAAGTAGTCAACAATTCTTCATCCATCGTCAAGCTTTTGGCTTTTCTGGCAAAAATCATTGGTACATTTAATGTCTGTGCCACAAATAAAGCTGGTGCAATTCCAGAAGCTTCAATCGTTACCACTTTAGTGATTCCTTGATCTTTGAAAACTTCCGCAAATCGTTGGCCTATTTGTTCCATTAATACCGGATCCACTTGATGCGTCACAAAGCTATCTACTTTTAAGACGCCTTCACCTAGCACACGGCCATCTTTTTGAATACGTTCCACTAATTCTTTCACTTTATTTTCCCCTTTTTCATTTATTGATATCAAAGCTAACCACTATTCGACCTCATGGATCACCCTTTCAAGGTTTCAAGCTCGTGCGAAATACGCAAAAATGCCTGCTTTTTAAACAAAAAAACCCTTTTACTAAATAAGTAAAAAGGGTGCAAGACACTCTTTCACTTATAGTCCAGCATTTACGGTGCTGGCTAGAAACTGTCATCCTTATCATGACGATATATAAGTGGGCTATATCACTACGTTCCTTCGATCCTCTTAAGAAACAAAATAATGATCTATTTTGCTCAAGTAGTCTAGAAGTAGCTTTAATAAAATATGTTTGATTGATTCAAGCATTTATAATCGTTGGTTGGCACTTTCAATGTTAGCTATTGTTCCAAACGATGAAAACAGTTTAACATCTGTTTCAGAAAGTGACAACCAACTTTCACTATTTTTTTCTAAAATCTAATATTTTTGATCTCATTCAGCAAGGTTGTTCGGTATTTCTGACAGAAATAAAGAGAAAAAAGAGAATTTACGTGAGTGCCACGATTTTTTCTCTTTTTTGACTTGTTTTTGATTTTTATGATTCCTCTTGCTTTTCAAGTTGTCGATACTTTTCCATTTTACGACTAAATAATTCCCCGTTACTTGGAGGAGTATAGGTAATAGCGTTCGCTCCAGCTTTGATCGTATCCAAGATGCTTTGATCTGTTGGACCACCAGTAGCAATAATCGGTAGTTCCGGATACTTTTCTCGGAAAAATTTTACCGTTTCAGTTGTTTCTTTCCCTGCACTGATATTGATGATCGTAATACCTGCTGCCAATTTTTCATCGATTTCTGTATATTTCGATGTCACTGTACTAATCACTGGGATATCCACTGCACGACAAACTTCTTGAACTGTTTCAAGTGGTGTGGGTGCATTTAAAACGACTCCTAACGATCCTTGCGCTTCAGCGAATAAGCTCATGTAAGAAGAGCGCGTGCCTTGCGTTAGACCACCCCCAACGCCTGAAAAGACTGGAATGTCTGCTGCTTCGATAATACTTTTAGTGATTGCAGGATGCGGAGTAAATGGGTACACAGCAATCACGGCATTTGCATTTGTATTACGGACAATTGCTATATCAGTAGTAAAAATAATCGATCGGATCAGTTTTCCAAAAATCTTAATACCACTTGCCTCCATAATGACCTCAGGTACTCTAACGATATCTTTTCGTAGCTCGGTCATAATTTCAGGGGTAAATTGCTCTGCCATCTTGCCACTCCCTTTTTCATAGTTATTGATCATATTGATCCAAGTGATAGGTTTCAATGACTTGGATAATTTTTTGTGCGTAGGAAGGGTCAGTTGCGTAGCCTGCGTCTTGCAGTGCTTGGGCAGCTTCACGATAGTTCGTAGCCGTGATCACTTTTTCATATAATGCTGGATTCCAATCTACCCCATTCACAAAAAGTTGTGTGTGAGAGTCCATCGATTGTTCCCATGAATCATACACACGAAAATCTCCTTGGATCGTGACCCATTCTTCATTCACAAATTCCTTTGTTTCTAAATTGACCTTTTTTTGATCACCATATGCTTTAATTCCAAAAAGATTATTGTATTGACTGGCTAACGTACTCTCGCCCCAGTTTGATTCAAGAATTGCCTGACCTAAAATGATACTTGGGAGAACGCCATAGCCGGTTTGTAATTCTTTCGCATGAGGAGCTAATCGATCAATAAATTGTTGATGTGTTTGTGCCTCATTGTTATTCTGTTCTTGCCCAACAAGAGGCGCTGACAAGCCTCGTAAAGAGAGAACAAAAGCTATCATCAACAATATTCCACCAAAAATCACAGCAATCAAGCGTAATGAATTACGTTTTTGTTTCTTCCATTTTTTTTTGGCCATTCACTACTCCTATTTCTTTTGTAATTGTTCTAAGTATTCTTCTAATGTGATATCATGTTTCGAAATATAGGCCGCACTTTCTTCTCCAACATAACGTAGGTGCCATGGTTCATACGTGATTTTTGTAATATCTTGACGATCTTTAGGATAACGTATGATAAATCCATATTTAGGCGCATTTTCAGCAATCCATTTTGCCCCTGGTTGATCTCCATAACTTGCCTCTAAAAGCTGTGAAGGATAATTATTATACCAATTTTCATCCACTACATCGACCGCTAAGCCTGTATGATGTTCGCTATGTCCAGGGACGGTGATCGTTTGTTTCGTGATCGCTGTCGCCTCTTCCTCTGAAACATGTTGACTACTCATCACTTCTTGGACATTTTGTGTAAACACCTGTTGCTGTGCTGCAACCGAACGATATGCGGAGACCATCACTAAAGGAAAACCTGCAGATTGTGCTGCTTTCGCAAAATCTTCATAATGGGATTCGATACGTTTATCGATCAAATAACCATTGGGCAGTGATGCCAGCTGCGTGTCTTCATTGATTTCTTTTTCGATTTTATGATCAGGTCCTACCAAGACAAGATCCCAATCGGTCGGTTGAACTTTTGGTAGATCTTCACTTTTTTTGGTAGAATCCTTCACTTTAGTTTCTTTGGAACTCTTTGTTGTCTGTTTGGTTACTTGTTCAGTTGTTTGATTTTCTGCTTGGACGTCAGATTTCATGTGTTGCTCGCTTACAAAGATGTACCCCATTGCGGCAACCATGATCACAACTGCTCCAAACCCTAAAACTTTATTCACTCTTAAAAATCCTCTCATTCCTTTTTATGCTCATTTTTTTCATGAACATAGGTTTCTTCCAAATTCTCGTTTACCCAATCCAACAGTTCCAATTTCTCGCCTTCGATCTGTCTTTGAACGTCTGCGGGTAATCGAAAGTTCAAGATGTCGTCATAACCCCATTCATCATAATTAATACTTACCTTCAAGTCAAGGAACCCTGTAAGATATTGATCGTTTTTTAATGGAATCAATTCGACTTTGGCAGGACCATCCGTTAACCATTTTTGAGCGATTCTCGTTTTGATTTGTTTATACTCTGCCACTGCAGTCGTCCTTTTTTCAGGGAAAATGATCGTTTGTCGTAAAATCTTTTGCGTAAGCATCCATTCATAATCAGTAAACAGGTTTTTGATTTTCTGCATGGTTTCAGATGGAAGGTTCTTCTCTCCTCGTTTCCAGCCTTCCCACTGCGCTTCGTCAATTACTAAATAGTCCTCTAAAAAATTCTTTTCTGTTGCGTACTGTTCCAGTAATACACTAAGAATCAAATCAACATAAACTTGATGCATAAAAGTTTCCCCCTCTACTCATTTTACTTAAATTTCAAAAAAATTCACTACGGCTTTACTTTTTCTTATTAAAGTACTCTAACACAAATTTTAACGATTCATTTGGTATAATTAAACAAGGACAATGGCATTTTTTCATTTCATTCACTATATTAAATATAACACGAGAAGGAGTTTTGAAGTATGAAAAAGTATCAATGGGGAATCATTGGCTTAGGAAATATTGCACATGAGTTTGCGGAACATTTTGACCAAGAAACAAGCGAGTTGGCAGCAGTTGCTTCACGAACAATAGATAAAGCAGAAGCATTTGCACAACGCTATCATATTCCTAAAGCATATGGTAGTTATCAAGAAATGCTTAATGACCAAGAAATCGATATTATTTATATTGCCGTTCCCAATCGTCAACATAGTCAACATATCATGGAAGCATTAGCAGCGAATAAGCATGTTTTATGTGAAAAAGCGATCACCATGAATAAAAAAGAACTGACCGAAGCAATGAAATTAGCAGAAGAAAAGAATCTAGTGTTAGCAGAAGCGATGACGATTTTCAATATGCCATTGTATCAACAGTTACGTTCTTTGATCGATACAAACAAGCTTGGGGCATTAAAAATGATTCAAGCACCATTTGGCAGCTATAAAGATCCCGACCCAACCAATCGCTTTTTCAATCCTGAATTAGCTGGTGGTGCTTTATTAGATATTGGGACATATGCCGTCTCGTTTGCTCGTTTCTTTTTGAGCTCTCAACCAGAAGTTATTGCATCAACAATGGTACCATTTGAAACAGGTGTGGATGAACAGTCAGTGACTATTTTAAGGAATAAAGAAAATGAGTTAGCAACGATCAGTCTGACTTTCCAAGCCAAAATGCCTAAAGTGGGAATCGTTGCCTTTGAAGAAGGCTATATCACCATCACCGATTACCCTCGTGCGGATCGTGCGGAGATCATCTTCAATGACGGGACAAAAGAATGGATCGAAAGCGGCAGCACCGCGCAAGCCATGAATTATGAAATCGAAAATATGGTCAAAACTATTAAAGGCGAACTCCCTAACCGTTCGTTGTTTCTGACCCACGATGTCATCGAGATCCTTGATGGGATGCAAAAACTTTGGCAAAAATAAGCTCCTTGAAATAAGCTGGAATTTTTCAAAACATGAAAAGCTGTTTAAGCAACGGAGACATCCCCAATGCTTAAACAGCTTCTCTTTATTTCATTCATTGAACTGAATAATTTAACCAATCGATTGTTGCGAAAATTCCGCTTTGATTTCAATAAAGCTCTTAAAGGATTGCAAAAATTGAAACAATTCTGCTCGATCTTCAAATTCTAAACGTTCTTTGGGCATAGCCATGTCCCGATATAGTTCGTAGACTTCTTCAATCCGCTTCAATAATTCTTTCCCATCATTCTTTTCAGAAAAAGTTTCTGCAGTATAAACCAACAAGCCGTAAATATGCTTGCCATAAGGAACCGGATCTTGGATTCGATCCAGATTTCCCTGCATATCTTTGATCACATTGATTTGGGTTCGACGCATTGAAAAATACGTTTCATAGTATTGCGTTTGTTTCACCCAGTAATTCTCTTGGTACTTCCTAGCATCGCTCTGACTTTCTCTTACGAAAGCCAACAATTTATCACAAAGCAGTTGATTGCTAGTATTTCTTCCAGTCAGTAGGAAATCAGCCATGTTGTTTAAAATGATACGAAACTCTTCTTCGATCAATTGTTGATTTTTTTGTAGCTGTTTTTTGATATCCGGCATATAGATATTCGCTACTAGTGCAAAAAAAACACCGATAGCCATTAAACTTGCTGCATTACCGATCAACGACCAACTCATATTTTTTTCACTTAAATAGTGTGTGACTAGCACAGAATTTACGACAATTCCATCCGTCAATTTTAACCCAACAGTCAGAGGAATAAACAGTAGTAGGAACAAGCCAAACCCCAAGATCGTATAATCAAAAATAAAAAAACTAATAAAAGCAATCACAGTCGCTAAAATAAATGCCGCAATCCTTAACATCCCAGTTCTTAAAGTTGAACGTTTCGTGTTGCCCACACTTAACAAAGCAATGATTCCTGCTGAAGGCCAAAACAATAATGAAAACATTTGGGCGGTAACCATGGACAACATACTACTAACCACTGTTTTCACGGTCCTCATTCCGATACGCATAAGCAACCCCTCTCTTTTCTTAGAATTATACTAAAAGACTTAGCTAAAAACTAGCAATCTCTTTAAAAGTTCGTTATCCTATTAAAAAGGACTAAAAGGAGAATAAGCGATGGAATTTGGCCGTTTTCGTTTAGGAATGCGAACAATAAAAAGCGCATTAGCAGTTTTTTTATGTATTTTATTTTTCCACGTCACTGATCGAGGACTACCGATGATCGCTGCATTGTCAGCTGTTTTTTCCTTGCGCCAAGATTTAACCACTACTGTTTCCTTTGGTCGTTCAAGAATCATTGGCAATTCAATCGGCGGCTTTCTCGGAATCATCTATTTTTTAGTAAAGAACTATTTTCACAATGATTTTTTAGTGGAATTATTTCTGCTGCCGGTTCTAGTGGTCATCGTCATCGTGGTATCTGACGGAATCAATAATAATTCTGGGATCATCTCAGCAATCGCCACTTTGTTGTTGATTGCCCTGAGCGTTCCTCAAGGCGAATCCTCTTTATATGCGATCCAACGAGTCTTAGACACATTCATTGGAACCTTTATCGCCATCGGAATCAATTTCTTTCTCCGTCCACCTGAGACAGAAAAGAAAGAAGAGCTTGTAGAAGACTTAGTTGAGCTGCAAAAAAAAGAAGCGTTGCTTAGAGAAAATTTGGCAGAAGTCGAAGAACAGATCAAAAAACACAAAAATAGCTAATACATAAATAAACAAACCAGTCTCTTCAACATGAAAGAAACTGGTTTGTTTATTTTTCTAACTAATTTAGCGATAATTATTCTGCTTGATCGGGTTGTTCCCCGTTTTCATAGAGATTAACTTGTTTCATCGTTCCACGATTAGAAAGATTTTCGATAATGTCTTTGATATCTAATCCTGTTGTTTCTTTCAACGTTTCTTGAGTGGAAGCTAAGAGATTGGTAGCATAGTTAGTCACCCGATTTGCTCCGCCATTTTCGCTTGACCCGTTACTGGTATCAACCACTGAAATTTTCTCAATGTTTCCTAATGGTTGTGCTGCTTCTTTCATTAATTGTGGTAACATCTCGATTACCATACTCAAGACCGCTGCTTCACCATATTCTTTGAACGCATCTGCGATTTTGGCTTTGGCTTCAGCTTCGGCCGCTCCTTTGGCTAAAGTCGCTTCCGCTTCCGCTTGACCAGCTAATCGGGTTTTATTGGCTTCGGCTTGTGCCAGTGCTTCAACGCGAAATTGTTCAGCTTCGGCTTCAGTTACTTCTTTTACCTTTTGAGCTTGTGCTTCTTGTTCTTTGGCATAACGATCCGCATCGGCTTTTTTCTTCACTTCTGAATCGTATTGTTTCTCACGACGAATGATTTCTTTTTCTTCTAATTCAATTTGTTTTTGTCGTTCAATGACTTTTACTTCCATTTCTTGTTCAACAACATGTTGTTGCGCCCGAGCGCTTTCCAAGTTATAGGCTTGGTCTGCTTTGGCTTTTGCAATATCTTGTTCTTGCTTGTAAGAAGCTAGTTTTAATTCTTTTTCTTTGATTGATTCTGCAATTTCCGTTTGTCTTTGTAGTTCCGCTGCTTGAGAATCTTTTTCAGCTTCTGCTTTTTTAATACGTGTTTCTTTTAACGCTTCTGCTTCCGCAATATCTGCGTCACGTTTCACTTGGGCGATCCGTGGTTTCCCTAAAGAATCTAAGTAACCGTTTTTATCACGAACTTCTTTGATCGTAAACGAAACAATGATCAATCCCATTTTCGCTAAATCAACAGATGCCACTTCTTGAACGCTTTGACTAAATTTGTCGCGGTTTTGATAAATTTCTTCTACAGTCATCGAACCCAAAATGGAACGAAGATGCCCTTCCAAAACTTCTCTTGCTTCATTTTCAAGTTCCTCACGTGTTTTACCTAGAAACTGCTCTGCAGCAGTCGCAATCTCTTCCACTGAAGAACCAATCTTGATGATCGAGGTGCCATCACACATCACTGGTACCCCTTGTTCAGTATAGACTTCTGGCGTCGAAACATCTAACTTGCTTGACAAGAGACTGATCCGATTCGAGCGTTGGAAAACTGGTAAAACAAATGCCCCGCCACCACGAACGATTTTGATTTTATTATTACTTTCATCTGCGTGGACATTTTTACTGCCTAAATAACTCCCGCTAATAATTAATGCTTCATCTGGTTTGGCAGTTTGATATTTTGCTACAAAGACGATCAGTAACATTAAAATGATCAAGACTGCAATAGCAATTGCGATATAAACCCCTGATATTTCCATTTCTTATACACTCCTTCATATTTTTAGCATGCCTTCATAAGGCGTTACATAACAAACTCTTTCTTTTACTTCAATGATCAAGACCTGTTCCCCTTGCTTAGCTGGTGAACTTTGTGGGGCATAAAAGCATGCAGGTCGCGTAATCGAACCAGTCACACTTTTTAATTGGATCTCTCCCATCCCTTTTAATGGTATGGGTGTAACTACGATCGCCATCTGTCCTTCAAGAGTTTTTTCTGATGCCGACAACGTACTTTCAGCATTTTTCATCGGCATTCGGACATAAAAATTGAGCAAAAACACTAAAACAGTTGCAATCGCCCCACTTGAAATCAATAGAAACAGCGAATCTAATTCTGTTAAGCGCTCTCCTAAATACCCAAACAGGCTGGTAAAAGTTAGCCAAGGGACTATGAGTATCGGGTCAATTGGACCATCGAAATCAAAAATATCTCCAAAGACTAGCAGAAAAACTGCAATCCCCGCACAAGTTAAAAGTGTATACCAATAAATCGTCTCTAATGCCACCCCTCCAATCATGTAATCGCCTCCTCCTCTGTTTTGTTCTATCATACCAATAGAATAACTTTCTGTATAGTTTGATCGATAATTTTGTTTTACCAATTTCCCAATGACGATTTAGCCAGTGGGGCGGACACCCCACCGGTAACAAAAGAACGTTTATTATTTTTGTTCGCTTCTTTTCTTTAAAAAGAAAATGGCTTATGCATCTAGTTTGTGAGTTGATTTTACCGTCATCCCTACAAAAGCTTTCTCTAATTCAACAAGAAGGAATAAAACCAATCCAGGTAGTAAACTGATGCTTACTTCTTGGACAGTCAACGAAACTGTCCCAATCGCAATTTTTAATGGTGGGAACACTAACATCAATCCTTGTAAGAGGATCATCGCTCCAATCGAATAGAGTAATGCCCGATTTTCAAAAAGATCTTTTGTCAGACTAAATTCAGTCACTCTTCGACAATTAACCATGTAGAAGGCTTGTCCAAAAACCATCGCATTGATCAGAACGGTTTGTTTCGCTTCAGCAGGAACAAAATCCATTGCAACGAACCCTAAAATAGTCATGATGATCCCAACATATAAAATACGCAAAAGTGCATATTTTGATAGGATTTTTTCGTTAATTGGTCTCGGTGGACGATTCATAACATCTTGATCTGCTTTTTCAAAACCCAATGCGTATGAAAGGGTGATCGAAGCGACTAGATTTAACCACAAGATTTGTACAGTAGTTAAAGGTAATGGGAAATTTCCTACCAATGAAAAGAGCAATAGTAATCCTTGGGCTAAACAAGTTGGCAAATAAAAGAGAATCGTCTTTTTCAAATTATCAAAAATACGTCGTCCTTCTTTCACGGCTTTTGCAATGGTCTCAAAATTATCATCTACCAACACCATGTCTGCTGCCTGTTTGCTAACATCGCTCCCTTTGATTCCCATAGCGATCCCGACATCGGCTTTTTTCAAAGCTGGCGCATCATTAACGCCGTCCCCAGTCATTCCAACAATTTCATCTTGTTCTTGGAGATAGGTCACAATAGCCAATTTATGTTCAGGTGTCGTCCTGGCAAAAACATCATTCTCACGGACAGCGATCTTCCATTCTTCTTCTGTTAATTGATCTAGTTCCGTTCCCGTAATCGCCGATTTAGCATTTTTTAAACCTAATTTCTCAGCGATCGCTTTTGCTGTTGCTTGATGATCGCCAGTGATCATTTTTACTCTGATCCCTGCTTGTTGCATTTCCTTGACTGAAGCAATAGCTGATTCCTTTGGTGGATCAATGATGCCACTAAGTCCAATCATCACCAGCTCATTCGTTAATTCTTCATGTGACAATTCACGATCCTTTAACTCTTTCATTGCAAACGCTAAGACACGTTGGCCTGTTTGCGCTAATTGTTCGTTTTTTTGTAACCACATAGCATGATCTATCTGTTGTTGTCTTCCATCTGATCCCAGTTCATATTGCACTTTATTCAGTAAAACATCTGGCGCACCTTTCACAAATAAGATCCTTTTTCCTGCAATCTCATGGACGGTCGCCATATATTTGTAAGCTGAGTCGAAAGGGATTTTATCAACGACTGGATAAAGTTCGATCGGTTGTTGATTGGTCCATTTTAATAAAGCTAATTCCGTGGCATTACCTGAAGTTGGACATACTCCTTGAGTTAGTTGGGTTTCTTGACAATTATGCATCGCTTCAACAAGCCAAGTCTCATTTTTGGTCCAGTTTTTTTCTTCAAGCATTTCCACCCCATGGTTCGCTTCTCTAGTCGCTAAGCTAACCAATGTCATTTCATTTTTAGTCAGTGTTCCTGTTTTATCTGAACAAATTACTGTCATTGCCCCTAACGTTTCAACTGTGGGTAGATTTTTGACGATTGCTTGTTTCTTTGCCATTCGATTGACACCCGAAGATAAAATAATCGTTAAGATCGAAGGAAGTCCTTCTGGGATAGAAGACACGATCAAGGCAATGACAGCTGTCGCTATATAGCCCCAAGTCATGCCATAATAAAAGTAGGATACGGTAGCTAGCAATAAAATCAACGCAGCGATTCCTTTAAATATACTAGTATTCATTTCTTTGATTTTCTTCAATAACGGTGTTTCTTGTTCTGTGATCGACCCTAATGAAGTGCTGATTTTTCCAATTTCTGTAGCAGTTCCGACAGCGACTACAATCCCTATTCCTCTGCCTGATTCCACTTTAGTCCCAGAAAAAGCCATATTCGTTTGTTCCGCTAAAGGAGTCTCTAGCGGCAACGGGTCGGTCGTCTTTTGGATCGCATGGGTTTCTCCAGTAAGAATTGCTTCATCAATTTGTAAGTTGAACGTTTCACTCAAACGAACATCTGCAGAAACGATATCTCCAGCAGCCAATACGAGTTGATCCCCCACCACTAAATCAGCTGGTGCAATCTCTTTTTGCTGTCCCTTTTCGATGATGACTGCTTTTTCACTAAGTAATTCCGCAATGCTGTCTAAAGATGAAGCTGCCTTTCGTTCTTGTAAATAACCGATCAGCGCATTTAAGAAAACAACTAAAAAAATCATACTGCCTTCAATATATGCGCCTGTAAAAAGCTTAACGATCGCAGCTCCTAGTAAAATGTACATCAGTGCATCATGAAAGTAAGAAAGAAATTTTTTCCATTCTGGAACTTTAATACCATTTTCTAAGACGTTTCTTCCATACTTAAGTTGTCGTTCGTTCCTTTCTTGTTCGTTCATTGCTTTTTTTACCATTAATTTTTCTTTGATTTCTATGATTGATAAGGTGTACCATTCTTTCATTTTTTTCCTCCAATAATTCTTACTGATCAAATCATAAAGGTTAGAGTGACTCTAAGGTCAAGAAAAATTTAAGCAAATCTATCTATGTAGAATAAAAAAATCAATTCCATTCACATTTCCCCCACGTTTCGTAGTAAAATAACCTTACTTAAAATGACTGATCAATGGAAGTGATGATTTGAAAATCAATGAATTAGCAAAGCTCTATGATATTACAGCCCATACTTTACGCTATTATGAAAAATTAGGTTTGATTACACCGGATTATGATGAAAATGGCTATCGAAATTATTCTTACGAACACATTGAACAACTGAATACCATCCGTGACCTACGTTATTTTGACGTCTCCATCACTGAGATCGCCGATTATTTGAAGCAAAAAGAAATCAGCAAGACAAAAGAATTATTAGCTTTTGAAATCGAGGCACTTCATCAACTCATCAGTGACTCACAAAAAAAAATCGAACTATTAATCGAACGTGTCCAGTTAATTGAAGAAGCAGAAAGCATAGACTATCAAGAAGTGCTATTAGTGCAGCAACCGAAAAGACTGATTCTTAAAGCTTCTACGGTTGCCACGGATGAACAAATCGACTTTTCGTTAAAAGAACTTCATAAAAAATACGAACCTTTATTAAGCACTAATAATCAAAATCTTTTTGGTAGTATCATCCATTTAGAAGAAGATCCTTTTACCTATCAAGTATTTTATTTTTGTCCTGACCTTACGATTAAAAATGAGGATGCTGAGATACTCCCTGCTGGAAATTATCTTAGTTATAGTTTTAAAGGTGACTATGAACAAAGGAAGAAAGGAATTGCTACCATCATGAACTACCTGACTACCCATTCGCTTCATAGAGCCAGTCCATTTTATGAATCTTATCTGATTGATTTTCACGAAACGAATAAGCCAGAAGAATATGTGACGCGTTTAGAAATTTTAGTTGAATCGTAGCTTGGGATAACTAAGTATTTATACAAGAAAAAACTACGTCTGAGTTTGACATCAGACATCAAACTCAGACATAGTAACTCTTTTATAAATCAAGAATAAAAATTTGCTACTAAGTGCTACGAATCAATAAATGTGAAGACTTCAAGTAAGCCCCCGCAAGCTTCGTCATTTTTGACCGTAATATGCATGCATCCCATGTTTTCGATAGTAGTGCTTATCTAAAAGATATTGTGGAATAGATTGCATAGCAGGATTAATTTTTTCATTTTCTTTAGCCATTAAGCATATTTCGTCTAAGATCAAGCTATTCTCTACCGCCTTTGCAGGGGTTTCACCCCAAGTAAATGGGCCATGTCCATAAACGAATACACCAGGAACTTCAGTGGGAGCTAATTGTCTCTCTTGAAACGTTTCAACAATCACATGACCAGTGTTTCTTTCATAAGCACTTTTAACTTCTTCTTCGGTTAATTGCCGTGTGCAAGGAATCGTTCCATAAAAAGCATCCGCATGAGTTGTTCCATAGGCAGGCAAGTCTCGACCAGCCTGCGCCCACATGACTGAATGTGTGGAGTGCGTGTGGACGATAGCATTGATTTTTTCAAAAGCTTGATACAAAATCACATGAGTCGATAAATCAGAAGAGGGCTTCATCCCATCTTCTTCTAGCGGATTTCCAGCTAGATCAGTCACTACCATTTGTTCGGGTGCCATCTGTTCATACTTTACACCACTTGGCTTGATCACGATCACCCCAAGCGCTCGATCAATCTCACTGACATTTCCCCAAGTCAACTTAACTAGTCCATATTGAGGTAGTGCCAAATTTGCTTCATAAACACGTTGTTTCATTTCTTTAATGATCGGATTACGCAAACTCATAGCCTGCCTCCTTTAGCTTCGGATAAAGATAGCTTTTTGCTGCTGCGATTTCTTTTTTAAAATCCGGATTTTTTTCACTCCACATTTCAATTAAAAATGACCCATTATAATTCATCTGTTTGAGTTTCTTTAACAAACCCTCAAAGTCAACACAGCCTGCGCCAAAAGGAACATCACGAAATTGACCTGATGATTCAGTTGTTACTGGATAGGTATCCTTTAAGTGGATGGAAGAAATCCAATTGATCCCTTTTTCTAGTTCACGTTCTGGATCGTTTTCTTGCCAAGCCGAAAGGTTACCAAGATCTGGATAAACTTGAAGATATGGTGAATCAATCTGGCGTTTGATTTCTAAAAATTTAGTGATTGAATTCATAAATGGATCATCCATAATTTCAATTGACAAGATTATTCCATATTCAGAAGCTATTTTGACGCTTTCTTCAAGTCCTTCAATAAATAATTTTCGTGATAGCCTTGTTTTTTTTTCATAATAGACATCGTATCCGGCTACTTGGATAATTTTGATACTTAAGCGCTGAGCAAGTCGGATCGCTTTGACCATCAATTCTTTGGCTTTTATCCGATACGCTTCATTTGAAGAGCCAAAAGGAAACCTGCGATGACCACTCAGACAAATGGAATTGATCCGTATGCCCGTCTCTTTCATGTCTTTGCGTATTTGATTGATCATCTCGTCAGACCAATTGAGTCGAGCTAGGCGTTTATCTGTCTCGTCAATCGACATCTCAATAAAGGAAAAACCAAGTTCCTTTGCTAATAAAAAGCGCTCTTTCCAAGAGATATCTTTTGGTAGTGCCTTCTCATAAATTCCGATTTGAGCCAAGTCTATTCCCCCCAAATGCGAATCATTTCTTGTTTAAAATCATTGGCTGCTTTTGCAGGATCGTCCGCACTAGAAATCCCTCTTCCAGCTATAAAAGTTTCCACTTCAATCCCTGCGAATAATTTCAATGTTTCCACGTTTAATCCACCTGTCACAGAAACTGCAAAGCCCATTTCTATCAATTTCTTTACTTTTGTCAGATCCCGTTCTCCCCAAGTTTCACCAGAAAGTAATGCATCTCGACTTTGATGATAGATCACCTGTTGGATACCGATCCTCCGCCATTCAGCTGCTTGTTCATAGGTCCAATCCCCATACAGTTCTACTTGCAATGCCTTCACTTCTTTTTGAGCTGCTTCCATGGTTGGCAGAGTAGCACAGCAGATAACAGTCATAAAATCCGCACCGGCATCAGTTACATTTTTGGCTACCGTTCCCCCGGCATCCGCACATTTTGTATCAGCAACAATTGTTTTCCTTGGAAACATGCTACGAATACAGCTGATGGCTTTGCGCCCCTCTTGCAGACATAAAATGGTTCCAATTTCAATAATATCGACAATATCCCCTACTTGAAATACATCTGCTAATGCTTGTTCTAAATCATTATGATCCAAAGCAATCTGTAATTTTGGTCTGCTCATTTTGTCTTCCTCTTTTATTTAGATTTTTGATACAACGCTGATTCAGCAAATTTTTCACCAATTTCTTTGGCTGACATGACATTTTTAATGCCAATCACTGTAATTCCTTTTTTCTCTGCTTGGATAAACATATTCAAAAAATTGACTGGTGTAAAAACGACATCATACTGAGACGCAGAACTTTTTCCTTCAGAAATTGCACAATGATGGATTTTGGTAATTGACACACCTAGTTCTTTCATTGCCTTTTCGACGCTTCTCATCATCATCAAACTTGTTCCCGACCCGTTTGCGCAAGATACTAAAATTCTCATTATGTTTTCCTCCTATGTGTTCATTTTAATTTTATTGTTGTATTTAATTCTCGTTGTGATATATTTCTGCATATTGCTCATAATCATCGACGATCAAAAAGTACCCGTCTGGATTTTTACGGTATTGTAATTGTGGAATAATCAATAGCCCAACCACGACTAATGCGATACCAACATACCCCAAAAACTTCATCATTACAGTAAATAATGGCCAAGCAGTGGCCCAGTCAAACATACCGAGATAGCCACCATATTTTGACATGCCGATCCAAGTTGCAAAAACGGCCGATCCACCAACTTGAATGATTCCAGAAAGAAATGGGAACAGACAGGCGGCTTTGAACCCCCCTCGATTGTTGGCAAAAACTGCGATAACTGCATTGTCAAAGAACAGTGGAATAAAACCAGCAATCACGATGGTTGGTGATTTGAACAAAATGAGTAAGGCAATCATCAAAAATTGACCTAAGGCACCAAACAAGAAGCCAATGGTTACGGCGTTAGGTGAACCAAAACCAAAAGTAGCAGCTACGTCAATCCCAGGAACCGCACCTGGTAGGATTGTATTTGAGATCCCTTGAAAAGATTGTGTTAGCTCATCCACGAAAGTACGGACTCCTAATTGTAAAATGGCTAGGTAGACAGCAAAATTCAATGATGTTGTCATAATATAGAACAAGAAACTTTGTCCTTCTTGCATAAACTGTGCTTGAATCAAATAATCTTTTCCTAGCACTAACAAAATAATTCCAAAAAATAAAAGCATTAATAAAGAAGTTGCTACCATATTTTCATTAAATATAGATAAAAAACCTGGTAATTCAATATCTTCCAATTTTTTATCCACTTTTTTAGAGTGTTCTTTTTTTTGATCACGTTTCTTTAAAAACTCGGCTAACTTCGCAAATATATAGATACCAAACATTTGCTGATGTGCCACAGAAAAACCCGCGCCCTCGGTTAACTCCTGGGTGATACCAACTGTTAAATTAGAAGCTACTGCCCAATAACAGCCTAAAATCAGTCCCATAAAAATCAGAACTTGAATTCTTCCTAAAGAGGGAAAACAAAATAATAATATCCAAAAAGCAGTTGCAGATTGTTGAATCTGAACATTTCCAGTTGTAAAAACCGAACGTAATTTTGTATATTTTTGAAAACGAACGAGTAAGATATTCATAACAAAAGCAATCAAAAGTAAAATCATGACATCCCCAAATGCACGACCAAATGTTTCCTCTAATCCAGAGTCAACGGCATTTTGTCCAAAATATGGATCGGTGACCATCGCATCCAGATTAAACCGTTCTTTTAAACCTACTAAAATGGGGCGGAAGTTGTTTACTAATCCTCCTGAACCAACCGTCAAAATGAAGTAACCGACTGTTGCTTTCAAGAAACCAGCAATACACTCATAAAATGGACGTTTCAAGAGAATGTACCCTAGCAGTACAATAAAACCAATCAGATAAGCTGGTTGAGTTAAGATGTTTGTAGCGAAATAAGTCCAAATGCTCAATAAAAAATCAGCCATTCTTTTTTCCTCCTATAAGTTATACTCTTGCATCACCACTCGATAGTCTTCAATCGAATCGGTATCTGCCAAACGATCAATTAGCCCATCTATCATCAACAACTCAGACAATTTTTGAATATTTTCCATATGCTGATCTACATTTTTGGCTGCTAAAGTAAAGAATAAACTTGCTGATTTTTCTTCTTGGTCGAATTGAATGGGTCTTTTCATTTTAGTGAATGATATAGCTGTTCCATAAACTCCTTCACTATCTGCTGAAGAATGTGGCATTGCCACTTTGGGAACAATCACGATATAAGGACCATGTTCTTCTACACATTGGATGATTTCATGTACGTAACTTTGATCAATCAACTTTTTATCTAATAATAGTTGACAGCTTTCAGCAACAGCTTCCTTCCAATCAGTAATTTCTTTATCGGAATATTTCACCAAGCCTTGATCCAAAAAATATTTCAACATGTTGTTAGCCTCTTTTCTATAAGAATGACGGGAATGGTGTATCGTTTTCTACAGAAAATACATCCTCAAAACCACGGTAGAAATTAAATTCCAGGTCGTCTTTGTTCGTTGGATAGGTAAACTTGCCTCCTACCTGCCAGATATATGGTTTAAAATCGTACTTCAAGCGATCCTTTTTAAACTTCCATATTTCGGTAATTTCTTTTGGATCAGCCATAAAATTTGCCCAGATATCATAATGAACAGGGATGACTACTTTAGCCTTTAATGACTCAGCCATTCGCAACATATCGACAGAAGTCACTTTATCCGTGATACCTCGTGGATTTTCACCATATGCACCTAGGCAAACATCAATAGTATGTTCGTTCCCATGTTTCGCAAACATATTAGAATAATGAGAGTCTCCAGCATGATAAATATTTCCACCCGATGTTTCAAATAGATAATTCACAGCGATCTCATCCATTTCTTGAGGTATTTTCCCTTTTAAAGTTTCCTCTGGATCTTCACAAGTGACTAATGCTGTACGGTCAAATGCTTCTAAAGCAACGATAGTTACATCCTCAATTTTGACTTCATCTCCTGGTTTGACGATTATCGTTTTCTCTTTTGGAATTCCCCAGTTCAACCAAGTATTTACTACTTCTTGAGGACCAATGAATTTTGCATTCGGACAATTTTGATGAACAGCAGCTGCTGTATTGATATCCAAATGATCCGAATGGATATGCGTGACAACTAAAGCGTTTACACTTTTCATTTCAAAAGGGTCAATCACAAAAGGTTGCGTCCGCAAGTTCGGTTGCATTTTTTGAACCCCACTCATTCGCATCATCTGATGCCCTTTTTTCATCATCCCATTTCCATGACTACGTTTACCTGTCCCACACCATAAATCACACAAAATATTTGTCCCTTTATGCGTCTTTAACCAAATCCCGGTACAACCTAACCACCACATCGCAACCGTTCCTTCTTTTACTTCTTCTGTTTCGATCTCTTCATTCAAGTAGGTACCCCATTCAGGAAATGTTTCTAAAACCCAATTTTCTTTTGTGACATCATTGACATGTTTGCTCATTGTAATTCTCCTCTCAAGAACTTTCTTTTGTTGACATCTAAATCATAATATGCAACGACAAACATGAAAACCCTTTTATATGACTGTTTGTTATTTATATGATCGTTTTTGTAAGTTAATTGATTTTTTTAGTATGATATATATAGTTAATAAACTTTATATGAATCTTTGAAGCGATAAAAATCATATACATAGGCAACAAATAGGAGGGTAAATAATGAAAAATTCCATTGTCAATATTGAGAAGCGTCAAAAGGATATTTTGGAGCGATTACAACAAAAAGAGCAAATGACAACATATGAGTTAGCTGAATCTTTAAAAGTCTCTATTAGTACAATACGCAGAGACCTAAATTTATTAGAAGAAAAAAATGAGATCATTCGTCATTACGGGTTCTGTTCTTATAATTATGATAATCGTACAGACTTTGATCAATCTGGACCAGAACGACTAAAACAATCAATCGCTCGTGAAGCTTGTAAATACATCAATGATTATGATACCGTATTCATCAATTCTAGTTCTACTGCACTTAAAGTGGTTGAATATGTACGTGCCAATCACCTGACAATTGTCACAAATAACGTAAAAATCACTTACTCCCCTCATAAAGAAAACTGCAATTATATCTTGACTGGAGGTGAGATGCGCTTTCCAAAAGAAGCATTAGTGGGTGATATCGCATTAAATACCATTTCTTCAATGAATGCTGATGTCTGTATCATTGGTTGCAGTGGTGTGTCGATCGATAATGGCGTAACAACTAAAATTCTCAATGAATCAACGATCAATGAAATGATGATTCGTCAAACGTTTAAATGTAAAATTCTAGTTGCTGATCATCGCAAAATTGGTTTAACATCAAAATTTAAAATTGCAGATATTTCTGTTTTTGATTATTTGATTACTGACCAGTTTTGTTCTGAAAAAGTAATCGCTGAAATCAACAATGTTGGGGTGAAAGTCATCCAAATCAGTTAAAAAAAAAGCCGGTGTGAATGGAACAAGATTCTGTCCCAGCCACATCGGCTTTTGCTTATTTACAAATGATGTTCAAACAAAATGACCTGATCCATTAAGTCAAAGCTCTTCAAACCAGCCTTTCAGCGATGGTTCGCTCTTGCTTACTTAATAACAGTCTTTTTATTAAGCGTGATAACGTTCTACACCATCTAGGTATGTTGCTTCTAAAGTCATATCTGGATTCAATACGATAAAATCAGCGTCCCGTCCTTTTGCGATCTTGCCACAAGTATCATCGATCTTGCAGCTGATTGCTGGTACTAAGCTTCCCATCATCACAGCTTGTTCAGGTGTAGCTAATCCCCAGTCTACTACATTTTTGATTGCTTCTTTTAATTTCAAGATACTTCCTGCTAAATTACCTGATTCTAAGCGAGCAGTTCCATCTTTCACGACCACTGGAAATTCTCCTAAATTATAATTGCCATCAGGCATTCCACCAGCCATCATGCAATCAGTGATCAATGCCACATGGTCATGACCTGCTTTTTCCATTAAAATTTGAGCAGCATTTGGATGAACATGATGCCCATCACAAATCAATTCTGAAAAAACATGTTCTAGCGATAGTAGCGCACCAACCATTCCAGGTTCACGATGATTTAATCCACGCATGCCATTATACGCATGGACAAAGACACTGGCACCTGCTTCTACTGCCTTTTGTGCTTCATCGATCGTCGCATTACTATGACCCAATGAAACAACCACGCCTTCATCTGTCACTTGTTTGACAAACTCTTCAACGCCTTTTCGTTCTGGGGCTAGGGCAATTTTTTTGATCAGTCCGCCAGAAGCTTCTTGCCATTCATGGAAAGTATCAAGATCAGGGTCTCCAAAATAACTTGGATTTTGCGCCCCTTTATGTTCTTCCGTAAAGAATGGTCCTTCAAAATAGATTCCTTTAATTTTTGCTCCAGGAGCTTCTTGGTACATTTTTCCAATTGTTTCAGCTACATCTTTTAAACGTTCTTTACTTGATGTTAAAGTAGTTGGTAAAAACGATGTTACTCCACAAGAAAGCAATCCTTCTGACATTGCTTTCACACCTTCTGCATCATTATCCATCACATCATGGTTCATATAGCCATGAATATGCGTATCAACTAGACCAGGAGCGATCCATTTTCCGCTTTGATCAATGATATTGACTTCTCCTTCAGGTGTGTTTTGGGTATACTCCCCAAAAAGACCATCAGTGATTTCAAGATAACCTGCATTTTTGACACCGGATGACAAAAAGAATTTGTCTGCGTAGATAAAAGTTCTCATTCTTCTCTCTCCTTTGATTTTCTATCCTAAAGGTACTCTTATTTTGGAGATAAGTCAAGAATGGTCTACACCATTTAGAGACTTTTTGCTATTTTTTTAACTGATTGTGCCAATTCTTCATAAAAGAGAGCTTTATTGATTTCACCTTTCTTTTTATAAATCAAACTCTTTAAAATAAATAAATCGTTAAGGTAATAATAACTATTTTTATCTTGCGCCCACCGTATTCCTTGATTTACTTGTTCTAAAGATAGTTCAATTTCTCCTTGGTGCAACAAAAAGCTTCCATAGTTATAAAAAATTTGAGTAAACTCACTTTTGGTTCGATCTTGGATTGTCTCTTGGAAGAGTTGGATACTACGACTTAAATAGTACCTAGCTTCCGCAGTTTTGCCAGCTACGCCATAGATTTTGCCAATGCAACTGACTAGCTGGATCTCAACATCCGTCACTTGTGTTCGATCTTTTAACGTCGAATAGGAGAGCGCTTCTTTTAAATAACTAAGTGCTTGAGTAATATTTTTTCGTAATGTAAATTCACAGACGCCTAAATAATAATAATATTTTTGAAAATCCGCAGCTTCGTACAAATTTTCTGTAACCTCTGGCGATTTTAACACTTGTTCCAGCTTGCGATAATCTCGTTGCTGAAAATACAAGTCTGTTAACTCAAAATTCTTTAAGACCGCTCGAATTTTCCCATGAGATAAACGCATGACATGATCGATCGTTACGCCTAAACGTTGGCAAATTTGTGCCATTACAACAACATTTGGTAGCTCTTCATTATTTTCAATTCTGCTTAAAACACTCTGTGAACAAATATCTTGCGAAAGCATTTTTTGTGTCATCTTCTGTTCTTTTCGAATTTCTTTTATGATTGTACCAAAGGAAGCGACCAACGTTTCCATAAGCATCCTCCTTCAAAATATGCGTATTCGCATTATACCAATATTTTACTTTACGGAAGAAGAAACATCAAGAAAAGTCCTATCAAAAACTTGTCCGACTTTTTTCCTTCCTTATTTTTGATTTAGCTAGTGATTATTTCATCTCTCACACCAAAAAGAGCCAAAACTTGAGTTCGGCTCTTTTGAGTAAAAACATCCATGACAGGCTATTTTTGTCGGTAAGTCGATAAAAATTCACGCATTTTGACAGCAGTCGTTTTCAGATCATCCATCTTTGGTAAATAAACGATTCTAAAATGATCCGGTTGATGCCAATTAAATCCCCCACCATGAACCAGCAAGATATGATGTTCATGTAGGAAATCTAAAACAAACTTTTCGTCATCTAAAATATTGAAACGCTTCGTATCAATCTTAGGAAAAATGTAAAACGCTGCTTTAGGTTTTACTGCAGAAAGGCCGGGAATGTCATTAATGGCATTGTAAATAAATTCTCGTTGCTCATAAATACGCCCACCAGGTAATAATAATTCATCCACACTTTGATAACCACCTAATGCCGTCTGAATGATTTGCTGAGACAATACATTGGAACAAAGACGCATCGAAGAAAGCATGTTCAATCCTTCAATATAGCCTTTAACATGTGATTTATCTCCACTCAACACCATCCAGCCAACACGAAATCCTGCAACACGATGGGATTTAGATAATCCATTCAACGTCACGACAAATAAATCTGGTGCCAAGGTAGCGATTGGAATATGTTCTAAGCCATCCATGACTAAACGATCATAAATTTCATCAGAATAAATAATCAATTGATTTTGACGAGCAATCTCCACGATTTGCTCTAAAATCTCTTTTGGATACAATGCTCCAGTTGGATTATTTGGGTTGATGATCACGATTGCTTTTGTTCTACTCGTTATTTTTGATTTAATGTCATCAATATCAGGATACCATTCTGCTTGTTCGTCACATATATAATGAACAGGTTTTCCACCAGCCAGTGATACTGAAGCCGTCCATAATGGATAATCAGGCATCGGAACTAAAACCTCATCCCCATTATCAAGTAGACCTTGCATACACATTGTAATCAGTTCGCTGACTCCATTCCCTGTATAAATGTCGTTGATCGTCACATTGGGGAACTTTTTGATTTGACAATATTGTTCAATCGCTTTTCTTGCTGAAAAAATGCCTTTAGAATCAGAATAGCCTTCTGAATCTCGTGCATTCATAATCAAATCACGTATCACTTCATTTGGCGCTTCAAATCCAAAGGGGGCAGGATTTCCAGTATTTAACTTTAAAATACTGATCCCTTCTTCTTGCATACGTTCGGCTTCTTCTAATACAGGTCCACGTACGTCGTAGCTTACGCCTTCTAGTTTATTGGATTTTTCAAATTCTCTCATAACGCTATCCAATCCCTCATTTCAAAATAAACAGAAATTTCTGATTTTTTATTTTTTACTTATTTTCAATATCATACTCTATCCCTCTAAAATTTACCACAATTTTAAGTAAAACCATAAGAAATTTTAGTTAGTTTTCAAACTCATTTCCGTCGATATTCATTGAATAAATTCGCACCCCAGTCCATAGCAATTCCGCAAATAACACCCAAAAAAATTCCGGCAGACAAATCTTTCAATACAATACCAAGAATTAGCCCAACACTCATTCCTAAGATAGAAAACTCCCCATCATATTTTTCCACTTTTTCTCTCCCTTTTCATCTTGACATCTGCGGAAATACTCGCTATCATTAATTTATTGTTATTATACGCAGACGTGATGGAACGGCAGACATGCAAGATTGAGGGTCTTGTGAGCGTACGCTCGTGTGGGTTCAAATCCCATCGTCTGCATCAATGACTAGTCGTAGAGCATTCCGTGCTCTACGTTTTTTTGTTTTCTTATTCACGTCTTATTAATAAACTTACTGTTCGTTATACTAAACGACCTGACTTCTGATAATTTTACGCATAAATTCTTCTTTCTATTTTACTCTTCCTGTTAATTTACTGCTAATGATTACCATGGACAGTTCCTTCTTATGTTTCATAAGATAGCTTTTTTGATTATTTCTCCTTATTACGATTAAGCAATGAAATCAGTATTGTTTTATCTGCATGCCTTCTATTTTGCCCATCTTGATCATTTTTTATACTTACAACCTATGACCTATACTGTAAAAGAATTATGAGAACGATGAATATTAGGAACCATAATTGAACTCTTATTCAATCGATTCTTTTAAATAGTGTAACGCTTGTTTACAGTTCTTGAATCCTTTTGCTTTCCATTGGACATTTCTCTTTCTTGACCTATATATTTCATTTTTTTCTCATCATCAAACTCGTATTCTTATAAATAAAGATGACATTACCAGCTTATAACCTTATTTTATAAGCTTAAGCAGTATTTTAGTACTAATATAAAAATTAGTTTATAATTAGAGTATGTCAAATATGGAGAGGAGAAATAACAAATGAAAACTTTAGACATTATTGCTTTAACATTGTTGATCGTTGGTGGATTAAATTGGTTATTGGTTGGTTTATTAGAATTTGATTTAGTTGCTACTATTGCAGGTGGATCTACGACAATTCTAGCTAAAGCGATCTATATTATTGTAGGAATTTGTGCTATTTATTGTTTGAAATTCTTTCCACTTATTACAAATAGAGTAGAACGATAATTTTTTAATTATCCTCTGTTCCTAATATAAATAAAACAGTCATGAGTGTTAGTTTGTATGCTCATGACTGTTTTTATTTATATTCATGTAAGCATTATTCGAGACAAAAGAGAGATTTTTTCTACAAAAAAACGTGAGATTAACCTTTTCTTAATAACTAGACATCTACTCTTTTCAGAGACATTATGCTTGATTTTACGACAAAGAAATCGCTTTCGATTACATATGTTACTTCAAATATTACAAAAAAGGTAGATTTGTCATAAAGCTATTACCTATGAAATATATCCCCATGGTAAAGTATTCCTCGTTGGTCACAACAAAACTATTTTTAAATTTACGAAGGAGCTTTTACATGAAATCACTTAAAACATTACTATTAGGAACAACTTTGACTGCCGGCGCACTATTCTTTATGGGAACATCTGCACATGCGGACGAAGCTTATACCGTTCAATCAGGTGATACGCTATCAACGATTTCTCAAAAATACGTTGGTGATAACTCCTTGATCCAAACTATTGCAGAAAAAAATTCAATCTCAAACATCAACTTGATTTATTCAGGTCAACAATTAACAATCCCAACAGGCGAACAAGCAGCAACAACACAAACAGCTTACCAAGCGCCTGCTCAAACAAAAACAGTGGCTGAACAACCAGTGAAGCAAGAACCAGTTCAACAAGCAGCACCTGCTCAACCAGTTGCTCAGGCAACGCAAACAGCGGCACAAGCAACACCAGCGACAACGAATACCAGCTCAGCGAAAGAATGGATCGCTCAAAAAGAATCTAGCGGTTCTTATACAGCAACAAACGGTCGTTACATCGGACGTTACCAATTAGATTCTTCTTACTTAAATGGTGACTATTCAGCAGCAAACCAAGAACGAGTTGCTGAACAATACGTATCTTCTCGTTACGGCTCATGGGAAGCGGCTAAATCTTTCTGGGAAGCAAACGGTTGGTACTAATATAAAATAGCTTGTTTAAAAAGCGAAGGTCCCTCTTTAGGATCTTCGTTTTTTTTACTAAGCAAAGCGTAAATGAAAAAAATTGGCAGAAATAGTATCCTTTCTGTCAATTTTTTTGGTAATTTCGATTTTCTAATTCCAGTTTGGCAAATGGTGGTTCGTTCATCGTGTTTTTTGAACAGTTGTGTTTGTCTAACTGCTCAAAATTATTTTTTGTTTCTTTCATGACGTTCAATAAATAGTTGTTCTCTGCTTTCAATCGTTTCACTAATGAATTCAAATAATTGTTTTCTTTATGTAATTCGTCTATTGTTTTACTCTTTTCGTCTGTCATATGATTTGAATAGTTGTCTGTTTCTCTTCCTGGTTTCTTCATCCCCACCTCAGAAGGCAACAACGAGTGGTGAAGCAATTTAGTATACAGTTCTTTGTATTCCTGATACTCAGCATTCAATTGTTCTTTCATATGATCATTTGTCGATTTTTTTCGATAGATGGATGTCTTATTTTGTTGAAGAACTGCTTCTAACTTTTTGAGTAATTCTGTTTCTATTTCACAGTTTTTATATTTGGACATAATATAAGCAGAATTGAGACGTCCTTCTTTCATGGGTATTAGGCCAATATGTAAGTGTGGTTTCTCTTCATCAAAATGAACATGTGCATAAATGATATTCGATAGACCGTATAGTTTTTGAAAGGTTTGAACAATTTGTAAAAAAAATAGTTTTGTTTCTCTTACTGATAATTTTTTTAATGCCGATTCTTTAAAGATGATTCGCCATTCAATTAATATTGTCCAATTAGAATGAATCGATTTTGTTGAAGATAAATGGGTCAAATATTTTCTAATGATCTTTTTATAGTCAATAAATTTCTTATTTAAAACATCATAATTTAAAGATGTTTTATCTGGTTGTACAATACTTGATTCAACTATTTCTCTTTGATTATGTCTTTGGACTTGTTCTAATTCATAAAATCGATAATCCGTTTTTTCTAATTTGATTGATTTAATAGTTCTGCCTCCTTACTTTCTTCTTACTATGTGAATCTTTCAAACAAGTAAATAAACAACGTTTTCATCTAAAGTTTAGTTAATTCTATCCGAAAAAACAAACCGAAAAATTCCTATTTCTTGGTAATTATGTACTTTTAGTGAAATAAAAAAGGACCCTCTTTAAAGGATCCCAAGTAAACCAGTTAAAACAAAACCTACTTCGTGAATTTTCGAGTGAACTAAGATAATAAAGCAAGCTTTGGCCCGCCTCTAAATAACTATTTTTTATTATGCTAGCTATGATTCGTTAATCAATACGGAGTGTTCCATCAATGGTTGTTGTATTGATTAGTTCTTTTTCATCATATACTTTATAATATATCTTTATGCCATGCGTACCCGAGGAAGGCATATTCTTGAAAGCAACCGATTCAATCCCATTGTTGGGTGGAATCAATCCTGAAACATATAATTTTTTTTGATTAGATGCTAAATAGTATTCTACTTGTATATTATAGGAGTTGACACCCACATTACGTACATCCACGTGGGCTTTTCCCTCTTTATTTAATTCGATTTCATGCTTCAATACAATCCGAACATTGTCTTTATCGACTTCTTCCTGCATCTTTTTTAATAATTCGCCATTATTCAACTGAGTGATGTTCTCATCAAAATCTGGCAATCCTGTAACGACTTGAGGGGGAGATTGATTAAAATAGAAGTATCCACTGATCCCCAATATCAAAAGTACTACAGAGAAGGTTATCAGGATATATGTGCTTTTTTTTCTTTGTTTTGCTTTATGTGCCATTTAAAAATCTCCCTTTCTGATAAAATCAAAAACAAATCGTCTCAACCAGATGGATAAAAAAATCATTCGTTAAGCATTTACTTTTATTTTTTTTCAAACAATCCACAAGTTTTTTTGTTGATCAACTAGTTTCTTTCGTTCCAACAGTTTATACTTTCAATGATTAGCAGAACTCCAACTATTTGGAATCCTGCTAAATGGTATTCTAAGACAATCATGTCATTGTTACTATGTGCGAAATTCCCTGTTTATTCTGCTGGGAATTCCAATAATATATGATATAAATGAAACAAATCATGCTTTTTTATGATTCAGTATCTTTTAAAGCAGTGAAATTAAACGTTATTTCGTAACTTGGTCTAACCACTTGATTTTCTTTAAATCCTTCAGCGATTTTTCCTTCGAATTTTAACGTTTTAGATGAAGATTTATCTAATTCTGTTAAATAAGTAGGGCTATTAAGAAATTGACCCGCAACACTTTGTAAACGTACGCCCGCTTCATTTGTTGGCGTAAAGTATAAATCTTGTCTTACACCCGATTGACTTTTTTCTTCAAATTTTGATATTTCAATCTTGACTCTACGTGCACTAGAATTATTTGTTACGGTATAAATAGGTGATAAGATATTAGGAAGTGGCTGGCCATCATCTGTTACCGCATTTGCATAACGTACTTTTGTAGGTACAGTGATGTCAACATAAGATACATCTTCCGGTCCGACCGGATCCCATGGACCAATCCAGCCATCCACTCCAATTTGTGCATTATCTTTTCCTTGAATAGTTGCGCTGTCATCCTCAGGGTCACTTAATCCAGGAATCCAGCCTAATTCATTATCTTTAACTGTTTCTGCACTTGCATTCATTGTTCCAATTCCAAATCCACCTAATAAAATAGATGATACTAGTAACACATTTGTCAACTTCTTCATTATTCTGTCTCTCTCCTCGCTGAAAACGTCTCACAACATTTCCATAAAAATAAAATTACATGATATAGTTTTTTTCTCGATTGAGCTCAATCAACATAACCGTTGAGAAAAGGGATACAATTGTTCCAAGTAACATCATATAAACGCTCAATTGTTCACCAGTTTGTGGAAGTCTCACTTTTTTTGAAGAACCTGAATCAGATGGTGTGATCGTTATAGTTGCTTTTTCTTTGGTTCCTGCGTCACTTACGTTATCAATTGTACTGGCATCTGCGTCCGCATCCCATACTCCTATTATTGCTTCAACTTGAATCGTTTGTTCATTTGTGGTTTGTGCATGACAGTTTGTTGTAATGAAAAGACTAACCATTAAAACACCTATCAAATAATACATCACTCTTTTTATTTCGCTCTTCACCTCCAATACTTTAACGACGCAACCTCCACAATAATATTATCCGTAAAAATAAAATAGAATGAAAACCAAGTTTTACCGATAGATTGGTAAATACCTTTTCCATTAGTAATTGTTATGTAACAAAAAGATGATTAGCTTAGAACATCTAAAAAATAATACTTAATTTTTAGCCATATCAGTTGATAAGCGGTAACTTTTCCGAAATTTATAGTCATAGTGCAAACTAACTATCCATACTGGAATTAACTTTTATATGGTAATAATCAACTAATTTATTAATGATATCTTCATCAAAATAACTAGACATCCCAATCGTTGGAATACCGAAATGGTCAGGCGAATATACATCTGTTAAAAGGCAATCGAACTTTTGTAAATAGCCCTTTTGTATTTGAGTAGTAGGATCGAGTATCTCAATTTTGATATTATGTCTAAAATAAAATTGAATTTCCTCTTTGAGCATCCGCATATGATCGTAAGAGCTATCCAATAAAAGTGCTACATTGATACTTGCTTTACTTTCTCTCACGCGTACCCATAGTTCAGACCAAGAAGTTAATAATTTGAAGATGGATTGCTGGATCATTTCATCTAAGTAAGATAAAAATGGATTACCAAGAGAAAAGTAAATATCAAAAAATTCATCTCTTAATGAGGTAACTAACTCAGGACTTACCTTCAACGTATTTTCAAAAAAATCCGTTTTTTTATTGTATAAAATATAAGTAGGTCGCACCGAACTCATGGTCGTCCAATAAATATCATGAATCAACTTATCTCGATTCTCGCAAAGTAATCCAAAACGTTCTTCCAGCAAAGTAATCACATAGCCGATCTGTTTCTTTATTGAGACCGAATCGATTTCAACTCCTTCTGAATGAAAGCGAGCGATTGGATTAATTGGCTGATGGAATTCATAAAATAATTGCTGAAGATTTTCTTTTACACTTTTGATGCCAAAGACATTATGTATTTTTTCTACTAGTTTTTTTTCGTTCATTAGATGTGTAAAATGAAAAGGTATCTCGTTAACTTCTAATTGATAGCCTTGCTTCAATCGTGTAAAACAGACATACAATTGAAATTTTAAATTTCCCAAAAATAAATGATGGTCATTGTTCACAATTGCCCATATCGTATTTTCTTTGATGAATATATCAATGATCTCTGAAATCAAATTTCTTTCTTCTTTTTGTATCAATTTTTCGGGCAAATGATATTTCTCAGAAAAATATACTGAAAAGAAGTCTCTGATATTCCCTTCGTTTCCGATAATTTTGATTTGATTGGTAATTTGAAAATCGAAAAACCGGATTTCTTGATTGATTCGATTAATTACCCTTGATACCTGAGTTTCTGAAATATAAAGCAAATCACTAAGCTCTTCTTTAGAAGTAACTTTTCCTAGGAAAATCGTTTCCAGTAATGTGTATTCTAGACTCTTTTCAAGAATTTTTGAATAGATAAATGACTTAGGCGTTGTGATATCTTTCTTTAAAATGATTCCTGCTCTAAAAGAAGTTTCAATTGATAGAGGCTCAATCATTTCGTTGACTTGAGATAGATCATTTCGAATGGTTTTTTCTGAACTATCAATTTTTTCAGCTAATTCCGCAGTCGTAATCCATTCCGTATTCCAAAGGATTTCTAAAATATTCAATTGGCGTCTCAAACGCCCGTCTAATATTTCTCTCATTTCTATTACATCTCTCCTCTCCTAACAGATAAATACTCCTTGTTTTATTTTTAGCATATCCCAATCTTTAAAAATAACCTTAATATACCGAGCCCTTGGTAAAATATCTTTCATAATCTTTTATTTTTTCCACCGATCCATTGAGTTGTTCGTGATGCAAAGTAAAAAAATAGGAGACCAAAGACAATCATTCATCTCGGGTCCCTTTACTAGGTAGATCTATGCAACAAACAGAATCGTTTTCACTAAATAGCACGCTCACTTTTTTTATAGTTAATGTAACGATAACTGCTCTTTGGATGTTCATTCGGAAATACTACTATGATTGTTACTGTATCGTTCAGCCTCTTTCTCAATATGTATATTCAACTTGTTTTGCTTTTAGATGAGTATATTCTTTCTAAAAACGTGTAATTCTTCCTTTTTGTTGATCAAAAAATGATGTAGTTTTTTGACAAATTCTTCTCCAAAATAATTAGGGACGCCAATAATTTTCACATCTCCTAGATCGCCAGTATTAAAGCCATTGGTTAGGACACAATCATAGTGTTTTAGCTGATTCACAGAATTTTGTGCTATTGGCAATAAAATATCAACTTCATATGTATTTCTAAAATGATATTCAATTTCTTCTTTTAGCATTTTTAAATGCCCGGCTGGTGCATCTAATAGCAATGCAGCGTGGATTTTAATCGTTGGCTTACGTATTTCCGAACGAAATTCAGACCATTGTGAAACTAAAGTATAAATGGATTGATAAATCATATTTTTTTTATCTAGAGAATGAACGGTTAGATCGTCATAAATTTCACTGAATTTAGCTTTCAAATTTAAAACGATATCTTGTCGATCATTCATTAATTCGCAGACAAAATCTTCTTCAACGTTATTTAAAATATGCGTTGGACCGATCGTACGAAATATCCGCCACATAACGGCCTGAAGTAGAGCTGTTTTGTTCTGGCATTTAATCTTAAATTCATAGCTAACTTCCAAAATCAGATTTTCCAGTCTTGTTTGTAAGATCGATTGACTAGTCCCTAGTTGTAAGCATCTTTCATTTAATTTGAATGGAGCATGAAAATACTCAAACAGGTTAAACAAAACTTCTTCTGATAGTTCGATATCAAACACAGCTTGCCACCTTTTGTTTAATTCTCGATCTCCAGTAATCATAGAATAATTAAAATAATCTTCCTCTTGTTTAAAGAATGAGCTAGATTTACAACGATAGGCAGCCACCCATAATCTCATTCGCATTTTATTCAATAAAAAATGATGTTGATCATCCATAACCATCTTCTCTTTATTTTGTTTATAAAAAATATCAAGTACTGTATCAATCAGTTGAAATTCTTCTGTTTTAAAAAGTAAATCGGGTGAAAGGTATTTTTCATAGAACAAACTAGAGAAAAGCTTACGGATATTTTTTTCGTGACCGATCAATTTCAAATCATTTGTGATTTTTATTTCGTATTTTTTCATTAAAATATTCATTTTATTATGTAATCGATTGAGTTGTGTTTCTGAAATAAAGAGTTGATCGCATAGTTCCCCTCTTTTCATCATGGGATTGATGAATATCATTTCCAACATTTGACATTCGACACTTTTTTGTAAAAAAAGCGAATAAACATATGATTTTGAAACACCTAAGTCTTTACTTAAAAAAACGCCATATTTTACCGAAGTCTCTATTTTTAAAGGTTCAATTATTTCATTCAGTTGTTTGATGTCTGTTCGGATCGTTTTTTCAACCCCACCTATTTTTTTGACGATCTCTGCAATCGTCAGCCATTCGTTGCTCCAGAGTAACTCTAAGAGTGCTAGCTGTCTTAAACTTTGTTTCGTTAGTAATTGCTTCATTTTCCCCTCCTAATCCCTCAAAATTTACAAACGCTTTGTTTTCTCTATTTTCCTCTATTATTAATTTTAATGTACGAAAATAAGTATGTCTACCATTTCATTAAAATATAAGTATAATAATATTAAAAAAGTAGTGATCAACCTATAAGATTCGTGCTTTTCTGCGAGGTAATATTTTAATAAAAATAACACTCAAGATATCTATTATTAAAATATTTACTACCGGATCTTTTAGAGAACTCCATAAAGAGCCTTTCACTAAAATAATCTTTTTATCATTTTCACTACAATAGAAAAAACGCCTAAATTCGAGGACATTTTCAGCCACAGATTTAAGCGTTTATTTTTTATATTTAATCGTTTTTTTACATAATCAATACACTGTATTTTTTATTTCAATAAATAGGATAAATCACTCGCTACCGTTGGATAACCCATGATCCACTGCTCTAATTCTTCTTTTTTTGTATGTTGACTGATCAATAAATTCAAATCATTGATTAAATCATCTGCCTGTTCACTAAGGACACTGGCACCAATCAAATACCCAGCTTTGTCATAGATCATTTGGGATTTAGCAAGTGGTTCATTCACACGATGATAGGTAAACCAATTGGTCATATCAATTTCTACTACTTCTTCTTGTCCAGTGAGTTGTTTTTTTGTTACCCCGACCTGAGCCAATTTCGGACTAGTAAAAACGATCGTAGGGATGGAAGGGTAACTAATTTTTTCTTTAGTATTTCCTAATACATAGTTTGCAACATAATTTCCTTCAAAGGTAGCAACTGGCGTTAATTTTGGCTCTGTCCGTGAGATGATATCCCCGCAAGCAAAAATCATTGGATTACTCGTTTGAAGATAGTCATTAACAACAACACCATGTTTCGTTGTTTCTACCTTCGCCTTTTCCAGGTCTAGTCGCTCAACATTTGGCTGTCTTCCAGTGGCACAAAAAATCGCATCTGCTTGTAGTTCTTGATCGTTTGACTGCAAGGAATAGTGCGTTCCTTCTTGAATGATTCGCTGTGACTCAAAATCAAAAACAAATCGAATCCCAGCTGCTTCCATTTGTTTAACTAATTGTTTGACCAATTGTTCGTCAAATGCTTTTAATGGTCGTTGATTATGGTGAACGATCGTGACATTGCTTCCTGAAGCATGAGCGATCATCGCTAATTCAAATGCAATATAGCCTGCACCAATAAAAATAATGTCCTGAGGCAATTCACTTAAGGATAAAAAGTCAGTACTTGTTTGTAAAAATTCATTCCCATCAATAGGTAAAATCGATGGTCGTTGACCAGTAGCAAGAATGAAATGTTCAGCTGAAATTTTTTCTTCTCCTACCATGATCGTATTTTCATTGATAAAGCGTGCTGTTCCAGCTAGATAATCAATGTCAGCTGCTGCTAATTCTTTTTGACGATTCTTTGAAACTGGATCTGTAAAACTGCGCTTAAATGCTTGTAGTTCTTGCCAATCAACAGTTGGTACTTCGCTGAATCCTTTACCCAACAACTGTTCAATCCGTTTTCTTGCTTCCACACTATTTAGTAGAATTTTTTTAGGGTCACATCCTCGATTAGGACAAGTACCACCCCAAAGATTTTCTTCGATGATCAAGACGTTCTTCCCTGCTTTTTTTAACCCATAAGCCACGCTCATACCAGCTACGCCAGAACCAATCACAACTTCATCATATTCTTTCATTTTCCCTTTCCTTTCTAGATAAATAAGTGAAGATATCTTTTCTTGTAATCTCCCCTAGATTTTCCTCATTTTCTCGAATATTTACTGCTTCATGTTGGATCAATAATTCGAATACTTCAGTCAGCGGTGTACTTAAGTAAACATCTGGAAAATCCGCTTGATGAAGTCCTTTGCTGTAATCGTCAGCTACGATCAGCTCTTTTACTGTTTGTTGTTTTTGTTGAATCGTTTCATCAAAAAAGCTCCGTACAAATTCATTTTTAGGCTGAGTCAACAACTGGTCGGGTTGGTCACATTGAATTAATTCGCCCTCTTTCATGACAGCGATCCGATCTCCTAATTTTATGGCTTCATCCATATTATGAGTTACAAAGACGATCGTTGTGCCTAATTCTTGATGTAAGGAAAGTACAAGGTCTTGTAAAGAAGCTCGAGACAAAGGATCTAAAGCACTAAATGGTTCGTCCATCAAAATAACTTCTGGGCTAGCTGCCAAAGCACGGACGATACCGATCCGTTGTTGCTCTCCACCGGATAATTCCTGTGGCATTCTATTTCGATAGATTGTAGGATCAAGTCCGACTTTCTCAAGTAATTGGTCAGCTATTTTTTCCCTCTTTCTTCTTTCCCATCCTAGCATTTCTGGAATAACTTCGATATTTTGTTGGACAGTCATAGTTGGAAACAACGCAATTTGTTGTAAAAC
This sequence comes from Enterococcus sp. AZ078, assembly GCF_051714985.1. NCBI lineage: Bacteria > Bacillati > Bacillota > Bacilli > Lactobacillales > Enterococcaceae > Enterococcus > Enterococcus sp. AZ078. Next base: position 1,210,458 of record NZ_JBIOSW010000001.1, on the reverse strand, counting down.
ATAGCCCATTTTCCACCGCATTTTTTGTAAATCATAGTCTTTTAACGATTTACCCTTGAAGAATATCTCCCCTGCGCTCGGCTGAGATAGACCATTGATCATTTTAAGCGAGGTCGTCTTCCCGCTACCAGAGGGACCCACCAAAACAAAGATTTCCCCTTGTTCAATCGATAAGTTTAGTTCTTTAATTGCATATTTTTCGCCAAATTTCTTTTGGACTTGCTTGAATTCTATCAGATTATTCATTTATTCCCCTCCTTCAGTAGTCCTTCTTTTTCCAAGAATGCATGCGCTACTTCCGCAGGTTGTTGTTTTTCTACATTCACTTGATAATTCATTTCAATCATTTGAGATTCTGTTACTTTGCCAGCGAGCTTGTTTAGAGCTGCAACGATTTCTGGATGTTCCTTCGCAAAGGCTTTGGTCATCAAAGGAGATCCTTGATAATCTGGAAATAATCCCTGATCATCTTCTAAGGTGACAAGGTCATATTGTTTTAGATCACTATCCGTCGAATAAGCATCTACTACATTGACATCTCCGTTATCGATGGCATGATAGCGTAAACTTGGTTCCATACTTTGTACACTTGGAAAATTAAGCTTGTAAAGTTCTTGGATTCCTTTATAGCCATCCGAACGATCAATAAATTCTAATGTGAAACCGGCTTTTATCTGATCTTCAATCTTTCCCAAATCAGAAATGGTTTTTAGCCCATTTTCTTTGGCAAATGATCGCTTCACCGCTAAAGCATAGGTATTTTGATACGCCATTGGTTGAAGAAGTGTCATTTCAAATTGTTCACCTAATAAGCGATTCGCTTGATTATAGGTTTCTTTTTCATTCAATTCTTTATTTTTTAAGTCATCAGGTACTTTAACTAAGCTTTCTAAAACAGTTCCTGTAAATTCCGGATAAATATCGATCTGTTGATTCTCCAATGCACTAAAAAGAAAACTGGTTTTGCCGAAGTTCGGTTTTAATTCAACTTCAACATCTGAATTATCTTCAATTAATTCTTTATACATTTGAATCAAAATATCTGGTTCTGAGCCTAATTTCCCAGCAATCGTTACCTTATCTTCTTTAAACAGTCCACTTTGATACAAGGATATTCCACCGATTCCCAAAAAGATAAGCAATAAAGTGATAACTGTATATCGAGGTTTCAAATGTTGAAGAAGTCTGATTAAACTACTGAAAATAATTGCTAACAAAGCCGAACTGATTGCACCGATCAGTGTCAAAACTGGCGTATTGCGATCGATTCCTAATAAAATAAACGTTCCTAATCCACCGGCACCGATCAATGCTGCTAACGTCGCTGTTCCAATGATCAAGACGAGCGCTGTTCGAATACCTGAAATAATCACTGGTAATGCGATTGGCAATTCCACTTTGATCAACCGTCTCATGCGTGACATACCAAAAGCAACTGCTGCTTCTTCAATGGATGGATCAATTTCACTAAGTCCGATATACGTATTTTGAAAAATTGGTAATAACGCATAGATCACTAATGCAATCAACGCTGGCACTGTTCCGATTCCAACGAAGGGGATCAACAATCCTAATAAAGCTAAAGATGGGATCGTCTGTAAAACACTGGTTATCTGCAACAATACTTCTGCCATTTTTTTATGGTTCACTGCCCAAATAGCTAATGGGATTGCAATAACAATCGCAATCAATAAGGCAATTAATGAAATTGATAAGTGCTGAAATGTTGCGGAGATCAATTCTCCTTTTCGCTCAACAAGCGTTTGAAAAAAATTATTCATAGGATCTTCCTTTCCATTCTAATTTAAGTATAAACATAGACGAAAAAATCCCCAACTAAGTTGTCTGAAAAGAACAAAAAAGATGCGTACTTCATCATTTGTAAACCCAACATCCCGGCAATTCTCTGAATATGCTTCAAACTAGCAATAAAGTCCTTAATCAATAAATGGAAAGAAAATGGAAAGAAAGAAGAAATTTATTTCTTCAAACTCTATGTATTTCTTTTATATAAAAAAAGACACATCTCACGAATTTGAACGAGAAATGTGTCTAATTTATTTGAATATAAAAAAACAGCCAGTAAAGCAGAAACCTCGTGGGGGAGATAATTTTTACTGGCTTGTTCATAAATTATTATACTGTAAGTTTTGTCCAAAGATAAAAAAAAGTAATAAATGATCGTTTTAGAGTCATAAACGTTCAATTTTTCTCGAAATTCCTATTTTTTCTCAAATGACTAGCTGGTTTGCTCTTTCTTTCACTCCGTATAATGGGTAAAATTCTTGACCTTTTTGATACAAGATTTCTTTTTCACGATTTTTCATCAAGAAAACAAGCAACTCTTTCATCGGCAGATTGGGTTTATTTGGTTCAAATAAAAACACACATTGAGTCTCACCTTTTCTTCGAATGCTCGTCAAAGCCTGCAGATTATCATGAAGATCACAATAGATGCCTTTATATTCTCTTTTCGTTGGAGAAGTTGTGATGAGTGTTAATAGATCAGCTGCTCGCATAGTTACTCCTTTCCTTGGACATCCTTTAAATGTTGAAAAAATTTTTCAAATTATCTATTGAAGATTCTTAACTAATAAGTATAATAAAGAAGTTGCTGAAAATTTTCAAAAGAAAAGAGGTTTGAGAATGAAAAAAATAAATCTATTAATTGATCTGGTTGGTATCAGTTTTGGCGCTGCACTTTATGGTTTAGCTGTGACCGGGATCAATATTCCTGCTAAATTAGCAGATGGTGGTGTAACAGGAATTGCCCTTTTACTTAATAATTTATTCGGTTTTGCTCCTTCCATTACATCACTTATTATCAATTTACCATTGCTATTGGTTTCATTATTCATTTTTGGTAAGCAGGCTTTTTTGCGAACGATTGTCGGAACCTTTGCCTTAGTCTTCTTTTTACATTTGTGGGAAGGACTAAACGTCCATTTTGCTGTCCACAATCTTTTACTCAATAGCCTGATGACTGGTGTATTATCTGGTATCGGTTGTGGTCTGGTCTTTCGCTTTGGTGGAAGCACTGGCGGAACAGACATTATTTACCAAGCCTTTGAAAAATATTTCCATATCAAGATCGGTAAAAGTCTATTCTTGATTACATTTGGTATCTTGGTTGTTTCTTTATTATATCTGGATGTAACACATTTTGTTTATACCTTACTCAGTTGCTCCATCTTATCTTATACGTTAAACAAAGTGAAATATCTCGAAGTAAAAGGTTCTCTCAATCCTTTTTCTGCAAATCCTTCAAAAGAACCTTTTGATACTCTTGATTCTGCAGAACAATTTGAATAACATTCTTAAATGATTGGTTAGCGACTGAAAAGTATATTTCTACTTTTCAGTCGCTATTTCGTTACTAGCAAAACCTCCAGTAATCACTACTTTACCATGTACTTTTCCAGTCTCTACTTCTTTCGTTGCCTGCTTTAAAGTCTCTTTGCTGATGCCTTCTCTGTATACTTTTCCTAAAGTAGTATGGATTTTTTCTTCTTCTACTAATGCTGTCAAATGTTTTAATATTTCCCCTTGTGTCTCGATTAGTTGACCATAATCCGTTTTAGTAAACATATACTCCCATTCAAATGAAACAGATAAATTTTTAAAACTTGCAATATCGATTGGTCCATCAAGTCCTACGATCATCCCAATTTCCCCCATAGGTTGAATCATTTCTGCCAGCTCAGTTAGATAGGGACGGATATCATGTAAAACTGCTACGACATCGACGGTGCTTATCCCAACCTTTTCTAGTTGAGGCTTTAACTCTTGATGGTAATCAATTGGATGATCGACCCCATTTTCTTTTAACCATTGAAAGTTTTTGGGGCTGGCTGTCGCAACCACCTCTAACCCACTCCATTTTGCTAATTGTGTGAGAATCGAACCGACACCTCCAGCACCGTTGATGACCAATATTTTTTTACCTTTATTCGCTGATTCTTTAGGAATCAATTGAAATTTCTCAAATAAGAGTTCATAGGCGGTGATCGCAGTTAACGGTATTGCTGCACTAGCTTCGTCTGTGAGATTTTCTGGTGCTTTTGCCACAATTCGTTCATCTACCAACTGATATTCTTGGTTACTACCTGGTTGTTTTGCTGAACCAGCATAATAAATACGGTCTCCTATCTCAAAATTTTCAGATTGGGGACCTTTTGCAACTATTCTCCCTACCGCATCAAATCCCAAAACAGTAAAAGACTCTTGTTTTGGCGTCTGCATTCTAAATTTTACATCCACTGGATTCACTGAAACCGCTGAAATCTCCACCAATAACTCCCTTTTTTTAGGAACCGGAGTTTCTGCCAACTTTTCTAAAAAACTATTTTTGTCAGTCAATGGTAATCCCTCATAAAACCCTATTTGCTTCATTTGTTTTTTCATAGAAACCTTTCCTTCTTTCTTTATACAAAAAGACCTGGATCAATCCACGAAAGGAGTTATCCAGGCTTTCCATTATTTAAAATAGCTATTTTCTCCCAAAGAATTCCCTTGTTCTTCTATCAATCCTTTTAATGATCTTTCTAAAACACCATGATTTTTATCTTTTCTTTTTGATGTCGCACTGAGTGGTTCTTTCTCAGCTTTGTTAAAAGGTTGTACAGAAGGAGAGCCGGCTTTTTTTGTTTGGTAAGGTACCGGTTCATTATCAAATAACAAATATGAATCTTTCATTTTTTTCATTGAATCAACTAGTTCTGCGTCAGAAATACTAGATACTTTTGGATCAGGAATAATTGATGCTGGCACATACTTAGGTACAAAGTAAGAACGCCCACGACCATTTTTTTGTTGGTTCGATGTATAGGCTTTGGTACTTGTGTGCTGCTCTTGACTCTTCTGACTATTCATTGAATCAGCCGCTTTTCTCGTCCGCTGATTAGTCAATGGGCGATTACTTGCTTGATGCGTATGATAATCAGGAAGCTGTTCTTTGTGTCTGACTAAATTTTCTTTTGGAATTGTTGATTTTTTTGAATTGCTCAAATTTCGACGTTTGCGTTGTTCTCTAGCATCGCCTTGAGCAAAGTGAAATTCTTGCATTTGCTCAAACATTGGTTGATTATTGTTTTCGGTTAATAGATCATCCTGTCCATCAAATAAAACACGCCTTTGGTTTTTTGCTAGTTTGACGCCAATTTCGTCATCATAGGCAGGAAAACGAAAATGTTTCCGTCTAATTTCATTCATTTTAAACCATCCTTCTCATAAATGGAACTTTTCTCAATCATAGCATAATTTTTTCATTTTCCATAGTAACCATAACTAAATTTAACCTCTTTCGACGGTCATCTGGTCGTTTCTCGAATGACCAATTCAGGGAAAAATCGACGGTATCCTTGACTTTCTCCTTTTTCGGTAATTTTTTTTAACAACATTTCACCACAAACTTCACCCATTCGTACGATATCTTGTTTTACCGTAGTTAATTTGGGTGAACTGATTTGGTCTAAAAATACACCATCAAAGCCAATGACTCCAAAATCTTCAGGAATTTTTCCCTTTTCTTTAGCAATACCTCTTACAATCCCTAAAGCTAGTCGGTCAGAGCTGCAAATAAAACAAGTCTTTGGTTTAATAGTTGACCAATGATCGGCAAGATATTTCTCTGCCATTGTCGAATGATTTGGGAAACGTAATATTTGCGGCTTCATGTTGGCTGTTTCCATAACTGAAAGGTAGCCTGCTTCTCTTGATAACTCAAATGGCTCATCCTCGTCAATCCCAATATAAATAATTGTCTCGTAACCGCATTCCATAGCATATTGTGAAGCCTTTGCTGTGCCATAATGATTATCGCTATCTACATAATCATAGCCAAAACGATTTTCACCAAAAAGGACGACTGGTTTTTCCAATCGGTCGATCCAGTCAAAATCTTTTTCTCTCACCCCTGTAATGATGTAGCCGTCGCAAGACCCTACGTCAAATGCATCATTGGTTACCAACTGCAAAGAATAGTGCGCTTTTCCAATACATTTTGCAATTCCCATCAATAAATTCATATAATACGGTTCTGTTGTATCAATCTCTTCAAGGATGAAAAGTTTGATGATTTGTGACCGATTAGAAACGAGTGCTTTTGCTGCAATATTGGGGCGATAATCTAATTCTGCCATCGCAGAAAAAACTAATTCTTTTAACTCATCCGTTACTTGTTCCGGGTGATTGATGACACGAGACACCGTCATTTTGGATACATTTGCTTTTTTAGCAACATCAGCTAATGTTGGCATAGGTTGCTCCTTTCACAATAGAAAACTTTTTTCTGTTTTCTATCATTATAGCAAACTTGAAAGCGATAAAATGTAGAAATATCGTAAAAATCATCTGCACGCCAGCATCTTTTTAATAAAAGTTCACTAGAATCGAAAGCCAGTTACTCCATTTTATTAGAAAAATGTACGTTATCTCCATCTATTTTCTAGTTTCAGATATGAACTAGAAAATAGCAAAGAATGAGACTAAGCCAAAAATAGCCTCCTCTTCTAGTATCTCTAAAACGAATAAACGGTGTTTAAGGAGCAACAACATCAAAAAATTTGCCGAAATTGACTAAAAATTTGAGAAACACCTAGTAAGTATCCATCAACAGAAAAAACCAGTGTTTGTGTTTCTTGTCAATTTTTGGATATTCTTTCGTATTTCTTGATGCTAAACGCTTATTTCTCAACCTCAACTTCGATTATTTCATAGTATTGTTTACTTCTCTATTTATTTTATTATAAAAAATTAGAATACACCTGTCTTTTCTATTCTTTGGGTCCATTCATCATTTGCACCAAAAATTTGGTTGCTGTATCCATCAATGGGACTTTTACCATATGCTTTTCGGTTTGCGAATAATCAAAAACAATTCCTTGACCATAACGCTCTTTTTGATTATTTTTCACAAAATCATTGGTTTGTTGAAAGGGAATTTTCTCGTCTTTTTCACCGTGCCAAAAATATAAAGGTCGCCCAGCTAGTTTTTCTGGCTGCAAAGATAAATCATATTTTTCGACCCAAGAAATTAAATCAAAATAATCGTTCGGCAGTATGTATTGGTACTGATGAGCTCTTTTGTAAATTTCTTTAGCATACTGTTCAGGCGCAGGGGAACCCATCAGACAAATACCACCAACCAAATGCGGATGTTTTGTTAACAACGCACAAGTCGTCATCCCCCCCATTGAAACGCCACCTACAGCTACTTTTTCATGAAGAACATCTCGTTTTTCTAAGTGCTTCAATAAAGTCTCAAATTCAAATAAGTTTCCATAAATACTATTCCAAAAGGTAAAGGAAGGAATAGCAGAAACTACTTGCTTTCTTTCACCATGGTTCATTGCATCTGGTAGTAAGACACGAAATCCTTGTTTAGCAAACTTTCTTCCTTGTGTCAAAACTAATTCTTTACTCGTTTGCCAACCATGATAATAAATAATTATCGGAATTTTTTCAGCTCTTAATTCGGTTAGGACAACTTCTAATAATGGAATATTATTTACTTTACGTTTTAATATAATTGGATTCACTTCTTTAGTCTCCGATCTTCATCAAAATAGTCGAACGAAATATTTCCCATCCACTAACCACAATTTGAAATAAACAAATCGTACCAAACAAAATCAAAAATAAGCTCATCGTTTTTGAAAAGAGCAATAATGCTAAAAGACCAGCTAGTCCTAATCCTAAGGTAAGCAGTGGATAAATTGTGAAATTAAAAAAACTAGCAAAGCTGCCAAAAATATTTCCGATAAAGATCACGGAAAATAAAAAAATACTTAAAAGCAAGCTATCGGTCAATGATATCTGAAAGATATTATTATTGGCTACGATGGGCTGCTGAAGTGAATATAAATCTAAATACCCACAAGAGGCAACACTGAGAACATGAGTGACTCCTATGGCTCGGTTTATTATTTTCATTCGTATCACCAACTCTCTTTATAATTCTATTATAATCGTTTTATCATCATTTAGAACAAAAAAGGCTTAAATTTTAATTTTTTCTTTTTTTCCAAATAATCGTTCACAATCAAAATGACCTAACAACCTATAAGTACCTCTTGATTTTTTGTCATGCTCCTCATTTTGTCTGTCTAGTTCTGAAAAAATTTAATTCTTTTTTCAGGCATTTCATGTTCAAACTTCTCCTTTTTAAAATAGAGAATAAATATACTTTTGGGAAAATCTACATCAAACTGATCTATTATTAACTCATAAGTAATAATCAATGTTGTCACTAAATTTCTTTGTGAATAAAAACATTTAAGTGAGGCACATCATTAGTAAAACCTTTAATTAAATTAGTTTGAAAACTTGTAATTGAAGTTAAAATGAAATTTACCATATAAAAAAAGCCTTTATTTTTTATTTCCATTAAAAAGCATCGACATATACTCATCATTTTGTTATCATATATCTGATTAACACTATTTTTATCAGGAGAATATATGAAAACGAAACGACAGACAAGTACATTTTTGCACATAGGGACGCTTTTCGCCCTATTGACACTTTTTTTGTTCTTATGCTATTCCTATTTCAGATCTTCCGATATACCATGTAATGCCTTTGGCTGGTTATTGTTAGATCACCCCGGTTTAAGTCAGGTAGATGAGAGCCTCTTCTTGTTAATTCTTTCATCTTTGTGTGGTTTTATTTTTTCATTGGCTTTTCGAACATATGTGAAAAAACAAATCCCAAAAAAGATGGATGAAGCTGCTACAATTTTTGTTGCATCCAGGTTGCTCGCATTGCTGACCGTTTTATTCTATTCCTTTAACCAAAATTCATTGTTCTTTTTTATACTGAATGGACTGGTTATCATTTTATCCATCTTTACTTACTTTATTTTTTCACTAATATTCAAAAAGTTACGCTTGCCACTTTTAATGCAACTAATCCCACTATTCTGCTTTGTCTATAGTGTCTTTTCTTTTCTTGTATTAGCGTTAGCGCCAACTTTTGATCCAGCAAATATTCAAATCACTAGTAATTTTCTTGAATTACTCTTCATTTCGTGTTTAGGAATGATGATGTGGCAAATAAGAAAAACAGTTCAGGACAAGTAAGTCTAAGTGCCTTGAACTGTTTTTTTATTTTTCGGATGATATTGCTAATAAAGAATCCTTTACAATAGACATAAATGATTGAACTTTACATAAAAAACATCAAAGCTAGTCATTTCTGATAACTTTGATGTCTGAGGATTATTAACAGTTGAGTCTAAAAATTTTTCAGTTGATTTTTTCTATATAAGAAAAATCTGCTAAATTTAGTTCCTTGATAAGACGATCATAGACTTTTCTAGCAATATAAGCATGCTCTTCCACGGTTCTTCCAGCAGCGATTTTGGGTAGTTGTCTTCTGCTGTTTGCCGTTTTAACCAACGGCAATGCTAATTGATAGTTGAGCTGATCATCAATTTTCACAACTTTAACAGTATTCGACAAGATCAGTGAATCAAAGAAGATACTGGAACGACGATTCTTATATTTTTGAGCTTGGATACGCTCAATGATTACTTCAACTTGATCAAAATAATAAGTTTCGTTGACGTCACCGATCAGTTCTACAAGTTTTAAAAATTCTGATGGCACAGGTAATTGTTTCTTTTGTAAATAAAAATAATTGGCAAGAGAATAAGATAACTTGTTATGATAATTTAAAGAAACAAATCGATAATTCTCATTGCCAGCAACCTGTCTCGTCACAGGAATAAGATCTTCTAAGGTTGCATAAAAATAGGTTGAATTAGACACGAAACATTCTTGCCAACATTCATTTCCCATAACCAACTGTTTTTCCGTTTGCGACAAAGGACTAATAGCTTGTAAAATCTTGGCTGCAGCTTCTTCAATTTCTTTTTGATAAGTTTCTTCCTCAAATATTGGAAAATTCAACTTATAACGACGATTTTCCCGCTTGATTAGATTTTCATCAATCAACTGATCAAGAAAAGCTTCAAATTTCGGTTGATCAAAATTTTTTTTCAACTCTCTCAAAATAATGTCTTCTTCTTGATGATGATGCAAATACTCAATCAAAGTTGGAAAAACAGCATTGTTTACTAGTTTGCTAAGCAACTGCTGGTGATTTTGTGAATAAAAATAGTTCATTTTTTCCCCTTCTCGTTTTCCCTAGCTCAATCGGAAATAGGCCGAAGAATCCCAAAAATACGAGCAACTATTTTCGGATTCTTCGGCTTATTTTTTAAAGCTGGATCACTTCTGTTCCAACCTCATTTTGATCGAACAAGCTAGGCTGGCATTGTGAGCCTGGAACAAATAGCTGTCAGGCTCTTTAATAAATCGAATAAAAGGTGTTAGCACCCCATTAGCTAGCTTAGTTAAAAACTGCTGTTAGCTGAGGAACGACTTGTTTCTTACGAGAAACAACACCTTTTAATAAGGCACGATTGTTCGTTAATTTAACTTGGAAAGCTTCTTCGACTTTATCTAATCCTTGACCTGCAACTAATAATTCCGAATCGCTATCTAGGATATTCGTTACCACTAGGACAAAGAGGTCATATCCATTTTTAGCCATTTCTTCAGTCATCGCTTCTTCCAGTTCCGTTTGACGAGCCATTACTTCGCTTAAATCGACTGTATTCACTTGTGCAATACGAACATTAGCTTCTCCCATTGGGAAGCTTTTGGCATCAAGATCAAGTAAGGTTGCAGCTGATTTATCGCTAAGATTTGTACCGGCCTTTAACATATCTAACCCATAGCTTGTCAAATCAACGCCTGCAATTGTTGCAAGTTCTTTTGCAGCTGCCTCATCTTCTGATGTGCATGTTGGTGATTTGAATAGCAATGTATCAGATAAAATTGCAGAAAGCATAATGCCAGCAATCTCTTTAGGAAGTTCTACTTGGTTTTCTTTATATAACTTCAAAATGATTGTACTTGTACAACCTACTGGTTCAGCTCGGTAATAAAGTGGATTGGCTGTTTCAAAATTTGCAATCCGATGATGATCAACGACCGCTAAAATTTCTACTTCTGCAATATCAGAAATACTTTGTTGAAATTCATTATGGTCCACTAGCATCACTTGTGTTGCTTCTTCTTTTGCTGATTGAACGACACGTGGGGCAGATAACTTAAAGTAATCTAATGCATATTGTGTTTCTTCGTTAGGTGTACCTAAAGCTACAGCTTCAGTTTCTTTTCCTAGTTGATTTTGCAAGTGTGAAAAGGCGATTGCCGCTCCAATTGCATCTGTATCTGGATTTTGGTGACCAAAAACTAAAATTTTTGACATTTGTCTCGCTCCTTTATGGTTTCTCCTACTTAATAATAGCAAAAAAACCGAAAGAAGCAATACTGACGCTATAATTTCTAGGATGGAAGAAATTCCGATCCATCTTCCTTTTATATCAAACAATCGTAAACAAAATTTTTGATAGCGCGAAGTACCATGAAACAGTCATTTAAAAAGTTGGCCATGCCATTACTCATTTCATTGCAGAACTCTTTGTACTGAAAGAAAAAGTTGGGAAAAGTAAATCATTTATCGTTTTTTTCTTTACTAGCCTTTAATGACTACTTGAGTTTTGAGCAAACGGTTCAACTAAGCGTTTTTCAGCAATTACCTGTGCCATCCATAAACTTGATTGTTTCGGTAACCGTTTATAGCCATTGTCCAGATCGACACGATAAAAACCATATCTATTTTTATAGGCATTCAACCAACTCCAACAGTCAGCAAATGTCCACATATGATACCCAAAGCAAGGAGAACCTTCTGAAATTGCCTGCTGCAGTTGCGTCAAATGTTCAAATAAAAAATCAATTCGGTAGTTGTCGTCAATCATATTCTCTTTATTGTTGAACCGTTCTTCTTGCGACACACCCATCCCGTTTTCTGAAATATACCAAGGGATATTGCTATAACTGTTTTTTAACCGCATCGCAATATCATAGATTCCCCGCGGATAAATCTCCCAGCCACGATGTGGGTTAATTCGTTTCTCCGGCCAATCATAACCTCGGAATAAATCTCTTAGTCCTGTGATTGGTCGTTTCTTTTCTTGAGGTGCTTGAACACGTAATGGCTGGTAATAATTACAACCAATAAAGTCTACTGTATTCTCCGCAAAAATTTCTTTATCACCTGTTTCTGTTTTAGGAAGCAAATCACTTTCTCGTAATACCTCTACCAGCTCTTCTGGGAAAGTACCTCGTACCGCACAGTCCAGAAAGCTGCGAATATAAAACAGGTCTGCCCACTTTGCAGCAGCCACGTCTTCAGCTTCTTCGCTTTTAGAGTAAACGGGTGCTAAATTGAGAATGATAGAAATTTGTCCGTCATTAAAAGAAGAGCCCCGGTACTCCTTTACAGCTTTCGCATGCGCTAGTAGTGTGTGATAAGCAACTTGTATAGCTCGTTTAAAATCATGCACCTTGGGCCAATGTGCATCTCCCATATACCCACATTCGATGTGTACAAGAGGCTCATTGAACGTCGCCCATTTTTTTACTAAATCGCCAAAAGCTTCAAACGCAGTCTTTGCGTAAAATGCAAAATGATCCGCTGACTCACGAACTTCCCAGCCACCTTTTTCCATTAGCCACCAAGGCATATCAAAATGGAACAAATTGATGATCGGCTCAATGCCATTGTCCAACATTTCCTGAAAATAGGCTCGGTAAAAATCAACAGCTTGCGGATTTAATGTCTTGCCATCCGGTAAAAGACGCGTCCAAGCAATCGATGTCCGATAGGAATTTAAATTCATTGCCTTCATACAGGCAACATCTTCTTTGTATTGATAATACGTATTAGAGGTATTTTCTGGTCCTGTTCCGTTATAAAACAATTCTGGTTCTATTTCAAACCACTTATCCCAAGTTGATGGGCTCTTGCCATCAACCAAAGCAGCTCCTTCTGTCTGAGGGGCAGAAGCCGCTGCTCCCCACAGAAAGTTTTGTGGAAATGTATCCATTTAAAATTTCCTTCCTTTTCTATCGTTTTATCCACTGATTCCCTTCAGTCAGTGAACCCAATGATCATCGTTTATGTTGGTTCATTCTTTTTCTCATTTATATTTGCCATGATTTGGCAAAATTATTTAGTCAGTGTGATACTCGTTCTCTTTGATCTTTATCATGAAACCATTTGTTTGACCATCATCGCTATGCTAGTTGCTAATGATCTCATTTTGGTTTCTCCAAACTCTTGATATTTTGTTCAAACAAAGCTGGACGCTAGGAACATCCCAAACGTCCACTTTGATGTTAAAGATGATTATTCGGTTTTAGCCCAACGATCATATGCTTTTTGATAAGTGCTGACAAAATCATTTAATCCCATTGATTTTAATGTACTGACATATTCATCCCATTTAGCCAAACTTTCCACACCTGTAATAAATTTAGCTTCCATTTGCTCTACATAAGTCCGAATGTCCGTCGCGTTGATCGCAATTTGATCTGCTTCATCTTTCGTCATATAAACAATTGGGAAAGGTACCTCGGTATTGGGCATGATTTTCTCGTTGATTTCTTTCATGCGAAATTCCGTCCATACACTAGGATCAGGATCGTTGACATTAGCTAAAACACTTTGGGCATAATCGTCTTCTAATCCCGGTACGACTAAGCCATAATCCATTGCAATTTTCCCACGGTCTTCTTCCATCTTTTGTTTATTTTCACCTGTATATACCCGAACTTTTTCTCCAGAATCGTTTGTTTCATATTTCCAAAATGCCCCTTCTGGACCTTTTGTCATTAAATCTTGGCCTTCTTCTGTGTAAAGATAGTCCGCCCATCGCATTGCTGCCTCTGGACTTTTACATTTATTGGTAATCGCAAAAGTTCCAGTTGTTACACGAGGATGACCCGGTGCTAAAGGTGTATTTTGAATACTTGAAGTAACTGGTGAAAACATTGGATCTGATAAAGACTCCTCAGGCATTTTACCAGTAGCCATGTATGAAGCATACGCGCCAAATAAACCGACTTTATCTGTTTGTGTGTTTCCTTGATACTTTTCTTCTGACTGCGAGAAGACTTCTGGGTCCAGCAATCCTTCTGAATAAAGTTTATTCATATACGTTAAATATTCCTTATAGTTAGCCGATGCAGCAGCATAACGCACTTTTCCGTTAACTTCTTCGATTCCTAGAGATTTCATACCAAAAGCAGGTAGCAACCACGTACGAATAATTGCCAACTTGTTGCCGTCTGATAACGGAATCTCATCTTGTTTGCCATTACCGTTGGGGTCTTCTTCTTTGAATCGCTTCAACAATTTATATAACTCATCCGTGTTTTTTGGCAATTCGGTTACCCCTAATTTTTCTAGCCATTCGCCGTTATACCATAAAGGTGAGATATAAAGAGGGCTAGAGGTATCTTCTGGATATAATCGTGGTAAAGAATAAATGTGACCATCTGGTGCAGTAATTGATTTTTTGAACTCTGGGTTCTCATCAAGGATTTTCTTTAAATTTGGCGCATAGTCATCAATCAAATCCTCCAAGGCAATTAAAATTCCTTGTGATCCATAATCTGATTGTTTGGCATTTGAAAGACCACTTCCTGCACCAAAAATAACATCTGGTAACTCACCAGAAGCAAAAGCCAAATTCAATTTCGCTTCAAAATCTGTACTTGGCGGAGTAATATAATCAAAATTGATTCCAGTTAATTCCGCTAACGCTTTAGCCGAAGCTAACTCATCCCATTCTGCTTCTCCACCAGGCGCCATCATCGTCATGTTGATTTTTTCTTTGACGATTGGCATTCCGGTTTTTTCAACGGCAATAGTTTCTTCTTTTCCAGCAGTATTTCCCTTGTTCCCACAAGCACCCAAAAGAGTTGTTGTCAACACTAATGATGCAATTACTAAATAACATTTTTTCATTCATTTCACTCACTCTCTTATTTATTTTTAGTTAGCCTTTCAAAGAACCAACCATGACACCTTTAACAAAGTACTTTTGTAAAAACGGATAGATCATAATGATTGGTAATGTCGAAACGATCATTACTCCATATTTAATGACTTGTGCAAGCTGTTGTTTACTATAAGCCACTTCTGCTGCCGCTGCTGTCATCTCTGTTGTTCCTTTTGTTAAATCTTGATTCACTAAAATCTCTCGCAGGATTAATTGAAGCGGATACATTGATTTGTTTGTTAAATAGATTAACGCGCTAAAATAACTATTCCAATGGGCCACTCCGCAAAATAGTCCCATTACTGCAATAATTGGCATTGATAATGGTAAAACAATCTTCATAAATATCTGAAAGTCAGAACATCCATCAATCAATGCCGCTTCCTCCATTTCTCTAGGAATGGTAGATTGAAAGAAAGTACGTGTAATTGCAATATTATAAACTGAAACGGCCCCTGGAATAACTAACGCCCAAATCGAATCATTCATCCCTAGATTTTTAATCAATAAATAAGTAGGTACCAAACCGCCACTGATAAACATAGGAACCATCAAAAACTTCATAAATAGATTTTTCCCATAAAATTCTGCTCTTCCTAGAGCATATGCACAAGGAAGTGTACATAATAAATTGATAAATGTTCCTAGTAATGTGTAATAAATCGTGTTCCGGTAACCTTGCCAGATACTTTTATACGTAAAAATCGTTTTGTAACCATCCCAAGTGATCTTTTTTGGCAATAACCACATTTCTCCAGAATTGACGGAGGTCGGACTAGATATAGATGCGCTTATAACATAAATCAACGGATAAATAACCAACAAAAGGGCAATGGCAATAAACAAGTAGATGAGAAACATGAAAAATTTGTCACCTTTCGATGATCGGATCGCTTTTGAATACATTATTTTCCCTCCATTACCATAAACTTGTTTCGCTGACTTTACGCGAAATTTTATTTACTGTGATCAATAAAAATGCGTTGATTGCTGCATTGAACAGTCCGACAGCTGATGCATAGCTGTACTGTGCGTCAAGCAACCCTTGTTTGTAAACAAACGTGGCAATCACATTTGAAGAATCCATATTCAACGCATTTTGCATCAACAGGATTTTTTCATAACCTAATGACATCAAACTCCCCACATTCATGATCAGTAAAATAACCATAGTAGGAATGATAGTCGGTAGGTTGATATACCAGATTCTTTGCCATCTCGTTGCACCATCAACAGTTGCAGCTTCATGAAGCTGTGTATCAACACCAGATAATGCAGCTAAATAAATCACTGAACCCCATCCTGTTCCTTGCCAAACCCCAGATAATACGTAGATCGTTTTAAACCAACGAGGATCCGTCATGAAACTAATTCGCTCAAAACCTAGAAAAACCAGTAGATGGTTAATAATACCGGTGGAAGGCGTCAAAAAAGCAATTAACATACCGCAAACGACAACGACTGAAATAAAATTAGGTGCATAAGTCACTGTCTGCGTAAATTTTTTAAATTTTCCATCTTTCAACTCATTTAGTGCTAGTGCTAATATAATCGGTAGCGGAAATCCTACGACCAAAGAATATATACTGATACCTAACGTGTTTTTAATTAGATCCCAGAAATAGTAGGAATCAAAAAAACGTTGGAAATGCTTAAATCCTACCCAAGGACTTCCAAAAATTCCTAATGATGGGATATAATCCTTGAATGCTATAATCACGCCGTACATGGGACCGTAAGAAAAAACAGCAACCACCACCAATGCTGGAATGACAAAAACATACAGCTGTCGGCTTTTATATAATTTTTTTTTGATCTCTGACCATTTTGTTTTCTCTTTCTCTTTATTGACATCAAGTAATGCATCAGCCATTTTTTAACCTCCTTTTATGAAGTTCACTCATCTCTATCCTTGTGGCTTTTTTAAAATTTCAAGACCAATCAGCCCAATTGCTGGTTTCTCTAATTCACTGCTGAGGATATATATTTGATCTTCTTCCGTATATACTTCTAATTCTTTTTTTGTAGATAAATCTTTAATCACATGATGTTTATCGGCCTCAATGTCAGCTAAAAATATTTTTTCTTGTGTAAAGCGAATACTTTGAAAGGCATAGTGTATGGTTTGATCTTTGTTGTATGTTAATTTCCACTGATTTTGCCATTCTTTAGGTTGTGAGCGAGTTTCATAGATTCCTTCTCCATAGATATTTAGCCAATTCCCAATTTCCTGTAAGATTTTGGTTTCTTCATCAGTAAAGGTACCATCTGGTTTTGGCCCAACTCCTAAGATCAAATTCCCACCTTTGCTGACCACATCGACAAAAGTTTCCAATAGTTCTTGGGAACTCTTAAAGCGATCATTTGGTACATAGCCCCAATCATCACCAATCGGGATATTACTTTCCCAAACTTTCTTGGGAATTTCAGCTAGTTCTGGCACCTTTCGTTCAGGGGTCACATAGTTCTCATGTCTGCCCCCCATCATACGATCCACAATAATTAATTCCGGTTGCTTCTCACGAGCGATTTCTGCTAATCGATCCATTTCCAGGTCTTCTTTTTTCTGTCCACACCAACCAGCATCTAACCATAAAAGATCCACATGACCATAGTTATGCGTGATTTCTTTAATCTGATTATGAACAAAACTTACGTAACGTTGCCAAATTTCTGGGTAACGTTCCGTATCATAGCTCGCATTCCGCCCCTTGATCGTATCGTCATCCAACCAATAAAACGGCGAATACCAATCGGCTTTTGAATAGTAGGCTCCTGTTGCTATTTCTTCCTTACGAAAAGCCTCAAAAACTTCTTTTAAAATATCTCTTTTAAACGGGCTTTGTTTACCGCCAACCTTATATTCTGTTTCAAGAGTATTGTACATATTAAACCCATCGTGATGTTTCGTTGTAAAAATACAATACTTAAAGCCTGCTTCTTTACATATACTTGCCCATTTCTTTGCCTGTAATTTTTCTGGGTTAAACTCTTTAATCAAATTCCAGTAGTCTAGTTGCAGTTGTTTAAAATCTTTCCGAAACTCACGCCCTTCTCTTGCCCAAAGGTCTTTTTCAGAAAGTTGCCAAGATTCTACGATTCCTGCTTGAGCATAAAGTCCGTAGTGAAAAATCACGCCAAGTTTTAAATCTTGAAACCATTCTAATCGTTCTTTTAGCATTTCTGTTTCTGGATAAGTCCTATGATCTAATTCAACCTCTTTAGGTACTTCGATATCTCCGCGTATCGCCATTTATGAAACCCCTTTCATGTTTGTGCTTTAAATTTACAAAAAAAGCAAGACAACAGCAATATGTAAAAAGCATAAGCTATGTAAAAACAGCATAAAGCGTAACTTATTTAGAGGATATCTATATCTTATCTCTTAGTCGGAAAGTAACTATGTAAAAGTAGAAAAAGCTATGTAATAATCGCATACTGATAGAAAACATAAATAAACCTTACTATAATAAAAAGAGCTGTATGACTAATACAAGGAGGTTTTAGCTATGAATCAACATAAACGATCACCACATTCTATTTTTGATTTCACCTATTCTTTAGGAAAATTCTTGCTTTTTCTCATCAAGCTCCAAGTATTTTGGTTTTTATCGGTATTAAAAGGTTGTATTCTACTAGGAACTTTTCCCGCAAGTGTTACCGTTCTCAAATTTTTCTATCATTTATTTGAAGAAAAACAAATTCCTCAAGTCTTATATTCAGATTTTCAAACAAGCTTCAATAATCTGTTTATTTCAACAAATCAACTAGGCTATGCTGCTGGCATGTTACTAGGATTTCTATGGATGGATCTGAGAATTGCAGCTGTGTATTTACAAAACCCTTTCATTCATATGGGGATCTTATTATTATTTATCGCAACTGTCATGGTCATTCTTTATTTATTCCCAGTATTTTTACGTTATGATTTGTCATTCACACAATATTTCAAACAAGCATTATTTCTATCTTTGTGTAGCTTGATTGAAACCGTAGCGATTATTCTGGGGATCTTTGTCGTGACGGCTATCTCTACCTTTTTCCCAATTTTGACAATCGTGGCTTTTGTGCCTTTATTCTGTTTGCCATTAAGTTGGTTCTCTTTGCAATCAATGATTAAAATTGAAGAAAAAAATCGTACCTTAACGCAATAACAAAAAACAAACCTTAAATCAAACAAACAGCTAAAAGCTGTAACAGAACTGCGAGGAGATTTTACAAGGAAATCTCAATAATAGCTTTTTTTTAACTTACAATCTACAATGCGATTCGTCAGCCCTTTAGGTAAAAGCCAAATGTCTGTTTCACTCCCTATTCATAATTGTCGCCATCAAAGGGAACCTTCTGCCAATCGTTGACTCAAGCCTTTTTTCAATTTTTGCTAAGGCTACTACCTGTTACTTATCCCTTTCGTTTTTTCTTTCATTTATTATTTTCCAGAAGCTGATTGGCTATGTATATTCATCAACTTTCACTATGTCAAATAAACAGATTATGTACTTTCAAGCTAGTTATTTTCTTTTTTTACAAGTGCTATATACTGAAAATGAAAACGATTACTTCAAGGAGGTTATTATGCAAGTTTCAATCGAACTTACAGATGTCATGCGTGATTTTTTTGAAATTGCGACAAACGAATTAGCGTTAACTATTTCAGATAATGGAAAACCACTCCAACTGATTCAGCGCAACGGTTCATTAAAAATTGAAAATAAAGAAAACGAAACGTTTATCTATTTTCAGGAAAAAGCCCATCTTTTTCGAGCGCTGTCACTCTGGTTAGATCGCTGTGAAGAAGAATTTGTTTATGAAGAGTTTCCGCAATTTGAAAAAATTGGGCCCATGGTAGATCTTTCTAGAAATGCTGTGATGACTGTTGATCAGCTGAAACACTTTTTTGTTCTTTGTAGCAAGATGGGATTAAATAGCTGCATGCTTTATATGGAAGATACGTATCAAATCCCTGATTATCCTTATTTTGGTTATTGTCGTGGTGCCTATTCTCTTGAGGAATTAAAGGCGTTGGATGCTTTTGCAGAGACGGTAGGAATCGAGCTGATTCCTTGTATTCAAACGCTGGCTCATTTAACTAATCCGCTAAAATGGGGATTTGCCAATGGCATGAGAGATACAAGTGATATTCTCCTTGTGGAAGAGGAAAAAACATATCAATTTTTAGATCGTGCAATTTCTGTGATCGCAGCCGCTTTTAAAACGTCAAAAATTCATATCGGGATGGACGAAGCTCATGATCTGGGACGTGGTCATTATTTAACCCAGCATGGTTTGATCGATCGCTTTGATATTATGGAAAAGCATCTGAAAAAAGTAATGGAAATCTGCAGGAACTATCAGTTACAGCCCATGATGTGGAGCGATATGTTTTTTAGAATCGGTTCAAAGTCAGGAGACTATTACGATAAAGACGTACATTTTCCAGAAGATTTGATTGCAAAGATTCCTGAAATTAGTATGGTTTATTGGGATTATTACCATCATTCAAAAGAAGAATACCAATTGCATTTTTCAAATCATAAAAAATTGCACCGACCAATCGTTTTTGCGGGCGGTATCTGGACGTGGAATGGTCTTGCACCAAATTATGGAAAATCGTTTGAAACGACCAGTGCTAGTCTTTCTGTCGCAAAAGAGGAAAAAATCAATGAAGTTTATGCTACTTTATGGGGCGATGATAGTGCTGAAACACCGATCATCGCAAGTTTGTTAGGATTACAACAATTCAGCGAGGAACAATTTGCTCCTGAAGTAAGCATGGAACTGATTAAGGAGCGTTTCCGTCTCTTCCACCATCTTGAAGCTGATGATTTTTTACTGCTAGATGCTTTTGATCAGACGAAAGGTGTAGCAAAAAATAACCCTGATGGATCAAATAGTAGTAAGTTGGCACTTTATCAAGATCTATTATACGGTCTTTACGATGTTGATCTGCAAAATTTAGAACTTCCTGCGCATTATAAGGACTTAAGTGAGAAACTATCTAGCGTAACAGCTAATGAGGACACACAAACGATGTTTACTTTTTATCAGAAATTAGCACAAGTCCTTTTTATAAAAACAAATTTGATCGGCCGCTCTTATCGAGCCTATCAATCAAAAAGGAATGACCAGTTACAACTAATCCTTCACGAACTGGAAGTTCTCACCAAAAAGATCAATGAGTTGCAACACCTCCATCGCCAGCTATGGTTTGAATGGAATAAACCCTTTGGCTATGAAATTATCGATCTTCGTTACGGTGCCTTAAAAAGTCGGATAGAAACAGCCGTTTGGCGACTGAATAAATTTTTAACAGGAGAAATCAAGCAATTGCCTGAGCTTGAGCAAACGCCTTTACCCTTCGATGCTCCTTTCAAAACAGCAAGCGGTGTCGGGCGAAACTTGTTCCATGGAATTTATAGTGCTAGTAAACTATCAGATATCTAAAGGCAGGGATAAAAAATGAAAAAGAGAACTCTTTTTTTGGTCATTCTGAGTATTTTTTTGTTGGTCACCGCTGCTTCTCAGCTTGTCAGAAACGTGCCTCGTGTCGAAGCAAAACAGACATCTACTAAAATCACTGGGAAAATCAATAATCAAAGAACTGCGAACATCTGCCATCAGCTTTTGCAACAAAATTTAAAGGCTGCAACGGATAAAAATCTGAACGACTATTTAGCAACACTAGTCAAAGATGCACATAAAGCGACCACAAAAGAAATGCAGCAATTTTTTAAAGACTATGATGTCAGTCATGAACTGCTTTCTTTCGAAGTAATCAAACAAGCACCTCAATCGATGTTAGTAGTGGCAGAACAAAAAACAGTGAATCATGGGAAGAAGGCGTATCGAGATCATATCACAACGGCATATCACACCTTTATTTTGGAAGAGAATGAATGGAAAATCAAAGAAACAACAATGACAAATACACAATTTTTAAATTAGGAGTGTTCATATGAAAAAATTCAATAATTGGCCCACCGACTATCCTGATCCTAACTGGTTTATCCATGATCGTTTTGGTTTGTTTATCCATTTTGGTTTGTTCAGTGTGGGAGCTAGACACGAATGGTTTATGACCACAGAACAAGTCTCTTTAGAGGAATATTCAAAAAAATATTTTCAGCATTTTAACCCTGATTTGTTTGATGCAGATGCTTGGGCAAAAGAAGCCGCTCGCTGTGGGGTGAAATACATGGTATTCACGACAAAACATCATGAAGGCTTTGCCTTATGGGATACGAAACAAACTGATTACAAAATCACCAATACTGCTTTTGGACGAGATCTTCTGGCAGAGCTACTCCCGGCTTTTCGCAAAGTCGGGATCAAAATCGGGTTATACCATTCACTGATCGATTGGCGCCATGAACATTTCCCACTGGACGGACTGCATCCTGAAAGAGAGAACCAGAAACTGCGAGAAAAAAATTCCGAAAGAGATATCAAGATTTATCAACGCTATCTACGTGAACAAGTCAAAGAATTACTGACAGAATATGGAAAAATCGATTATTTATGGTTCGATTTTTCTTACAGCCACCGCGATTGGGGATGGTCAACAGGAAAAGGGCACATTGATTGGGATAGCGAAGCACTAGAAAAGCTCTGCTTAGAACTGCAACCTCATCTCCTATTGAATGATCGACTTGATTTAGGCCATGGCATCACTACTCCAGAACAGTTTCAACCTGATAAACCATTAGAGAAAAACGGCATGCCTGTTATCTGGGAAGCTTGTCAGACAATGTATGGCACTTGGGGGTATGACCGTGACAATATGGAATGGAAAAGTAGTGAGATGCTTTTGAAAATGCTGATTGATACCGTTTCAAAAAATGGGAATTTCTTGATGAATATTGGTCCTAATCCACGAGGAATGATTGATACGAAAACGTTGGAACGGCTTCATGCTATCGGAGATTGGATGACCCTTCACAAAGCATCTGTCATTGGCTGTTCATATAGCGCCTTTGAAGCTCCTGACGATTGCCGATATACACAAAATGAAAACAAGCTTTATCTGCATCTCTTTTCTTATCCTTACCGCAACCTTCATCTTAAAGGATTAGCAGGTAAAGTTGAGTTTATTCGTCTGCTCAATGATGGCTCGGAAATTTTTTATCGAGGATTTGATCCGGACGAAGTGATTACTTCTACAGAAGCAGTCATTGCTCCAGAAGATCTTGTCATCACCTTGCCAATCATCAAGCCTGATGTGCTGATCCCAGTAATTGAAATTACCTTGAAAGACGAATAAAGAGCAAATAAAGACCAAATAAAAAGCAGATGATACTTCCTTCGGTGATTCACAAAAAATATCGGCATCGAAAGCTTGTAAAAACATACTTTTAGTGAGAAATATCGTAAAACATTTGAATAACTACCCAAGTTGTATGCTGAAAAAGCAACAATTTGGGTAGTTATTTCAGTCTTTTACAATTATTTGCTTTTGTTTTTTTGTAAGAAGCTCAAAACTGGAAATAAAATGACTTCTCCGTCCTGCTCCAGTTCGATATCCCCCCTTAGTTTACTCCTATTTATTGCTTATAAAGTTCCTTCTCTATTCATTGTTCGGTATTGACCTGGAGTCACACCAACGTTCGTCCTGAATTTTCTCGTATAGTTTGAAACATCATAATAACCATTCTTTTGAATAATCGTTTTTATTGGTAAATCAGTTTCTATTAAGTCTTGCTTGATTTTTTCTAGCCGCAATTCTTGCAGATATTTTGAGAAAGTAGTACCTGTTTCTTTTTTGATAAAACGGCTAAGGTATGAAACTGAAAGTTGAAATTCATCTGCCAACTTTTCCATAGATAATTGGGAAGAAGCATAGTTTTTGTGAAGATATTCGAACAATTCTTTTTTCAGCACAGACTCTTGATTTTGTGGCTTAACTTGCATAACCTCACAGATCATTTTTGCGAGCATTAATAGTTGTTGCTTCAATTCGAGTAAATTACTAAACTTGGCACTTTTTTCTGCTTTTTTCAAAATTGTTTTATTTTGCAAATTACTACTTACTTTAGCAACTGCATTTAATAGATAAAAACCATACATTTTTTGTCCACTATAAGAAAAGTGTTCTTTAATCCCCCGCTCAATCAACGATTCTATCGTTTCCGCAGCGATCGTTAAGTCTCCTTGACGCAGACTTTGAATCAATTTCAGTTTTTCTCCATCTGGGTAATTAATGCTGGTTGAAGACTCTTCACCTGGAATTTCATTATAGAAAACAAAGTTATTTTCTACTGTTGAATAGTCTAATGCGGCCAAACCTTCAATATAAGAAGCATTGATCTTCGTAAGGTTTTCAGTACTATTTCCTACTCCTATCCTAAAAGTACCGTAACACGCTTTTTTTAGTTGCTGAATCATCTCTATTACAACTTTCTTGTGACTAGTTTTTTCATAGGTACTAAAGATATAGGCGGTCACTCCTGCAGATAGGATCTCTGTACCATATCCCGAAAAGTTCTTTCCACTTACTTTCAGCGGTAACTCATTAGCTGTGTCGTCAATGCTCTGGATAGGATAATCAACTACGACGACAAAATAGCAAGTACCGGTAAAATGCACTTGGACAGAGTTCAGTAGAACTAATGAATCTTCTGGAGACTTAAATTTCCCTCCTAAAATTTTTCTAAGGACCTGTTCTCTCGCATGGGGAGTCTGTCGTTTAATTTCTTTATGTAGCTCTTCATGTTCGTTCAAAAATTGCGCCAACGTTTCATAGACATTCCCGTTGGAAACAGCTACACCGATTTTATTTCGATAATATTGATCAATCAATTTTTCAATGTTGCGGATCGGCTGTGAAAAACGAGTACCTATAATCACTACAAGCACTAGACCAAACACAAATATCACAAAAAAAAGTTTTAAAAACTTTTGGTGGATGGTATTGATCTTTGTCAAAGCTTGTGATGGATCCATTACAGAAACAAATGACATATTCAAATCCCTGCTATTCAAAGACTGGACAAGATAGTTTCGATGGTTGTAGTAAAAATTATCCTGTTGCAAGATCATTTGAATTTGCTTCGGCTGATGCAAATGCGCCGTTAGTTTGTTATTACTGGTATCTGCTGCTAGAATACGATACGAGTCATCAATCAGATAGTTGGTACTGATACCATCACTATTGGAAAGATTCAACAGCTTATTCAAAATCGAAAGATTGATTGAATAGATTGCTACGCCATAAAAATGCATTTCTGCATCTTTAATTGGAACAATGTAAAAAAGTTGTGTGGAATTAGGTTCTTTTTTCAGGGTTAGTCCAGTTGGAATATCGTTATCAAGATGTGAAAGCAGCTCTTTTTTATCAAGCGAATAATTATTGATTTTTCGTTGCAAAAAATTGTCCACTGTCAAGCTACCGGTAGATGAAAACAATGTATTTGGTTTTTCTTTGTAGTAAAGATAAATTTCCTCAACAAAATCATTACTTAGCTTATATTGTTGCAAGCTAAGTTGTCCTTCACGAGCATAATAACTATGGGAAAGCCTTCCAGGTGAAAGATTGGTGTTATAAGGAATGTGTTGAGTGATATTATCCAATTGCAAAAACTTATTTTCAGATGAGTACTTCAATTGGAGTAACTGGTTCTTGGCTGTCAAAACAACTTGCTGATTAATGCTTTCTTTAGCCGTATGAAACCAAATTAACGATACCATAAAAAATGGCACTAGAAAGACAAAAAGATAAGATAAAATCGACTTAGAAAGCTGTCTGTGCTGTTTATTTTTCCCGTTAGTAGCAACTTCTCGTACCATATGTCCCTCCTTGATTCTTTAGCTAATCCTGTCGTGGTATCTAGGGCTTTAGTTATAAATAGCAACTTTTCATTTCTATAATTACTCCTCACAATTTCATCCGCACTGGTCAATGAATAATCTACAGGCTGCTGATCCCGATGAAGATACCTAAAAAAGCTGATCCATCCACTTCATAGAACCATTTTCTTTATCCTGACACCCCAGCTTTTTGCCGCCAAATTTTATTTACATATATCACAAATCTAATTTTTATCTGTTATTCTTCCATCGTTTCCTTTTATTCCAACGTATGTATGCCTCGATTATAAAGCGCTTTCTAAACAAAGGAAATCCTTGCTTAAAATTTTGATCATTGTTCAAAAATTAGCAAGATTTTTGTTCAACTCATTCATTTTTATTCAAAAGCATTTTATTCGCAAAAAGAAAGCGCTATAATAAAAGAAAAACTTGGAGAAAAAAATGGAGACTAGACGTACAAGCGATCTTTTAAGCTATTTGGTAAAAAAGAAACAAGCAACTTCCAAAGAACTTTGTACTCACCTTCACTGTAGTATAAGTACACTTCGCAGAGAATTACTTGAGCTAGAAAAACGAAAATTAATCCGCAGAACTTGGGGCGGGGCGATCTTGAACGAAACGACAAACATGGAATATACTTATCTTCAAAGAGAAGCCAGTAATATCCCGGAAAAAAAGATCATCAGTGAATTAGCACGAGATTTTATTGCACCAGGTATGTGTATTTTTTTAGATTCCAGCAGTACTGTTCTACACCTTATTCCACTACTTGTTAAGATACCTAACTTAATTATCATTACCAATGGTTTGCGTACAGCTTTAAAGTTAAGTGAATGTCAGAACGAATCTTTAAAAATTTATTTGACTGGCGGTGAAGTCAAACTTAATGCTAGTACAGTTATTTCAAATACACTTGATCCCATTACCAGTTCCTTTCGTTTCAATGCTGCCTTTTTATCTTGTCGGGGACTCGACCATGAAGGGATTTATGAAGCAAACTTCAATCAAGCACAAATCAAAAAAGAAATGATGAATAAAGCACAAGAGATTGTTTTATTGGCTGACGAAACGAAATTTGACTCTACTCATTTTTTCAAGATAGGTGATTATTATGATTATGATGCGATTGTTACCAATAAAAAACCGCCTAAGATTTATCATAGAATCATTGAAAAAAATGACATTCACTTGGTGTATCCCACTGAATGAGAAATATAAATGGACAAAAAACGATTGGAGCATCCAATATTTCTCATTGTCCAACTTGTTGATAGAACTTTTGCAACCAGCCAAACAAACGCCCTTGTTACTCACCCTTTTTCTTCTCAAAAAGCAGGTGAATCAAACAGCACTTATTTGCTTCATCAAAAGAAACAGCACACCTACACCAAACTATTATGGATTACCCTACATTCACAGATCATCGAACAAGACAATCCGCTATAAAAAGTGTTTTGGTATCGCTAAAAAATGAACATATAGCATTTAGGCCATTGCTTAATTGGCTCTATTATTTATGTGACTGGAGGATTCTTCAGTCACATTTTCGTGCGCTTTGTGCGAAACAAAAAATCTGAGACAGAATATGATTCATTCTGACCCAGATTTGATTTTACACAGCTACTCAGTTCTTATTGATAAAGAGTCGCATTTGCTAAACACTTTTTGTAATAATTAAGTTAAAAATAAATAAACCAATATAGCAAAACAATTATATAAACTATGCGTTATTATGGAATACCAAATGTTTTGTGTTTTTATATAGACAAATCCTAAAAGAATTCCACTTAAGAAAATCACTAAACCGAATCCATGAACAAGTGCAAATAAAAAAGCAGAAATTAGCATTATTATATACTGACTTTTTTTATTAGTTTGAAGGTTAATCATACAGAAGCGAAAAACTATTTCTTCTAAAATTACGCCATAAGTAATTGCGCTAAAAAAGAAGAAAGAGAGTGAATTTTTTAAATCACTCGGGCTTAAACTTTTTGAAATTGGTGTATTAATCAAATTAATAATAAATAGTATGAGAAATGAAGAAATAACAACTCTTAAGAGTTTTGTTATACTGATTTTTTTCAATTCTTGGATTAAAGTAGGATAAAATAAAACGACTGACAAAATGAAAAAGAAGATACTACTATGCTCAAATACAAAATAAATATTCGAGGGTACACCAAGCGAAGGAATAATAAAAGTTAGGAGTAAGTACGTACTACAAAATAACCATTTAACCATTCAATCACTATCCAATAGGAATATAATCAATATACTGTGTGTTTGCTGTTGCAGTTTCTGTACGAACATAACGATTATCAACTTTCCTATAAACTTTATAGGTTACGGTTATTGTTGCATTTTGACGATATTTTTTAAATTTTCCACTTGCAGAAGTAGTTCTATTTAATTCGATTTTCATTCCAAAAATATTAGCACTAACGGATAATTTTGTACCACGCGTATGAGTTTCTACACCTAAATAAGTTCGAGTTCCTTTCTTGATTGACCAGTTTTGAGGTTTTGACCAAGTTCTCGTTTGAATAGTAGATTCATCTAATACGTAATAATAGTCATCATCAGAATAAGCAGCTATATTAGAAATATTATGCTCACTAGCTAATACTCCAACGCTAGGCATAATGGCAGAACCTAAAGTCAAAATGGACGTTGATAATAACATTGTTTTAAATAAATGCTTTTTCATGGTGTTCTCTCCAAGTAACAATAGATTAAGAAAACGTTTTCTGTGTTTTTAGAATAATAGAAAAATTTAAGGTTGTCAATATTCATTCTAAATAAATTTTGTTATTTAATTTTACGATTTAACCAATAAAAATAGGATAAACCACCCATATATTAGTTAACTATTTGTAATTTTAACTAATTTACCTCAAAGAATCCTGTAAAAGCTTGTTCATACGTGATGTCTCTTTTTTCTTTTTTGTTCATTGTTAAAAGAAATTCCAGAAACGCAAGATGAAAGCTTTCGAGTGAAGCTTCAAACCTTCTGTACTATGAAGATGGGAACACCAATGCGCTGATTTCTCCGTACTCTAATGGGAAAATAGAAGCGAAGAATCCTCATGAAAAGACAACCAAACGAGTAACTTACAGATTTAAATCAATTAATTAAAGTAAATGAAAAAAATCTGAGACAGAATGAGATTCATTCTGACCCAGATTTGATTTTACACAGCTACTCAGTTCTTATTGCTGAGATATCCTCGATAGTCTTCTGTGTGAAGTAGTCGTTTGGCATTCTCGACTCTTTCTTTTGTTGGCGGTTCAATACCTTCTAGTGGATAATCTAAGCCAAGTGTTTCCCACTTATATTTCCCCATCGTATGGTAAGGTAGAATCTCTACTTTAGCTACATTGTTCAATGTCTTGATAAAGTCATCCAGCCGAATCAAGTATTCATCATAGTCACTGCGTTCAGGAACTAATACGTGTCTGATCCACACTGGCTTATTGATCTCAGAAAGATATTGCGCCATCTCCAGAATATTTTCATTATCCCAACGTGTTAACTTTTTATGCTCTTCGTTGTCGATGTGTTTGATATCAAACAGTAACAATTCAGTATACTTCATCAATTCTTGAAAACGAGAAAAGAATGGTTCGTCACGCGTGAAAGGCTTCCCACAAGTATCTAGCGTAGTATGCATACCACGCTCTTTCGCTTTCTTGAACAGTTCGATCAAAAAATCGATCTGTAATAAAGGTTCGCCTCCACTAACAGTGATACCGCCTTCTGAACCCCAATAGGAACGATAGCGCTCTGCTTGGTCTAATAGTTCATCCGCCGTATATTCTTTTCCTCCGCCTATATTCCATGTATCAGGATTATGACAAAATTCACAACGCATGCGACAACCTTGCATAAAAACGACGAATCTAACGCCTGGTCCATCTACAGAACCAAACGTTTCGATCGAATGAACATAGCCAATTGTTTTTTCTTCCATAAGGATCACTTCTTTTCTTTGATTTCATTTTATTTCAAAAGACACTTGAATCAACCGATTGCTAGGAAAAGACGAGGGCAAAGACCACCGCCTTGCCCTCAACCTTTTTCAATCGTTCTTTTTAATGATAGATCGTATTATTTATTCCGCTTTACATTCTATCGTGTGATGTTCTCATCAATACGTCTAATTGTTGTTCTCTCGTTAGATCACGGAATTTAACAGCATAACCTGAGACACGGATCGTCAAGTTAGGGTATTTCATTGGATTTTCCATAGCGTCACGTAATAGATCATTACTAAATACATTGACGTTCAAATGATACGCTCCTTTAGAGAAGTAACCATCTAATACATTACGCAAGTTGCCGATACGTGTTTCTTCATCTTTTCCAAGACCGGAAGGATTGATCGTTTGCGTATTAGAGATCCCGTCACGTGCATAACCATAATTGATTTTAGCAGTTGAGTTAAGACTTGCCAACAATCCATTTTGTTCTGCATTGTAACTTGGGTTTGCCCCAGGAGCAAGAGGTTTACCTGCTTCACGTCCATCAGGTGTGTTACCAGTGTTTTTACCATAAACCACGTTTGATGTGATTGTTAATAATGACGTTGTTGGTGTGGAGTTACGGTAAGTTTTATGACGTTTGATTTGTGTCATAAAGTATTCTAAGATCCATTCTGCTAACTCATCTGCTGCATCATCGTCATTTCCGTATTTAGGGAAGTCGCCAGTTACTTCGAAATCAACGGCAATTCCTTTTTCGTTACGGATTGGTTTCACATCTGCATATTTAATTGCTGACAAGCTATCCGCTGCATGAGAGATTCCAGCAATCCCTGTTGCAAATGTACGTTTCAAATCTGAATCCATCAATGCCAGTTGAGCTGCTTCATAAGAATATTTATCATGCATATAATGGATGATGTTTAATGTATTCACATATAACTCAGCTAACCAGTCCATCACATTCATAAATTTGTGTTTTACTTCTTCAAAGTCTAATACATCAGCTGTGATTGGACGATACTCAGGAGCAACTTGGGCACCAGTTACTTCATCAACCCCACCGTTGATTGCGTATAATAATGCTTTTGCTAAGTTCGCACGAGCACCGAAGAACTGCATGTCTTTTCCAACAACTGTTCCAGATACACAACATGCAATAGCGCAATCATCTGAACCCCATTGTTCACGAAGAAGATTGTCATTTTCAAATTGGATAGATGAGCTTTCGATTGCAATTTTACTTGCATAAGTTCTGAAGCCTTCTGGTAAATGTTCTGAATATAAAACTGTTAAGTTTGGTTCAGGAGAAGGACCCATGTTAGTCAATGTGTGCAATAGACGGAAATCATTCTTAGTTACTAATGAGCGTCCATCTAAGCCCATTCCAGCGATTGAAAGAGTCGCCCAGATTGGGAATCCTGAGAATAATTGATTGTATTCTGGTGTACGGGCAAATTTCACCATACGTAATTTCATGACTAAGTGATCGATCAATTCTTGTGCTTCTTGTTCGGTGATCACGCCATTATCTAAGTCACGTTGGATATAGATATCTAGGAAAGCAGAGATACGTCCGATTGACATTGCTGCACCATTTTGTGATTTGATTGCTGCTAAATAACCGAAGTATAACCATTGTACTGCTTCTTTTGCATTAGCAGCTGGTTTAGAGATATCATAGCCATATTTTGCAGCCATTTCTTTCATTTGTGCTAAAGCACGATATTGTTCTGTGATTTCTTCACGAAGACGAATGACTTCTTCATCCATTGTATGGAAACCTGTCATATCATGGTCTTTTTTCTTTTGTTCCATCAAATAGTCAATACCATACAATGCGATACGACGGTAGTCACCAATGATTCGTCCACGTCCATAAGCATCTGGAAGGCCTGTAATGATTTTGTTTTTACGTGCTGCACGCATTTCAGCTGTGTAGGCATCAAATACACCTTGGTTATGTGTTTTACGCCAATCGCTAAAGATATGTGTCAACTCATCATTAGGTGTGTAACCATTACTTGTTAATGCATTGTTAGCCATATTGATACCACCAAATGGCATAAATGCTTGTTTCAACGGTTTATCTGTTTGTAAACCAACGATTTTTTCAAGATCTTTGTCTAAATAACCTGCATCATGTGAGGTAATCGTTGAAACGATTTCTGTGTCCATGTCATAAACGCCATTGCGTTCAAATTGAATATCATTTAGTTTTTGTAATTCTGCCCAAAGCTTTTCTGTTGCTTCAGTTGGTTTTTCTAAAAAGCTGTCGTCTCCACGGTATTCAGTGTAGTTATTTTGGATGAAGTCTCTTGTATCTACGCCTTCTTTCCATTTCGTTCCTTTAAATCCATTCCATTGCTCCATTGTATGGACCTCCCGTTATCTGTTTTATGTAACAGTTTTTACGTGATTAGTATAACACAGACGAGCATCTTTGCAAGGGTTTTCTTGTTTTTTATTTAACAAAAGATGGCGTTTTTATTCACTTATATCAACAAACGCTAATATACCAAGCTTTAGCAATTGTGAACACTTTCATATTTTTTTATCTTAATATTTATAATTTTTTAATAATCAGAAAAAAGAAGGTAGATCTGTATTAAAACAGATCTACCTTCTTTCAAAAAAACTATAACAGTTAATCGGTAATGGCTACTTCAGGTGGCTCAATGACTTTAATCACTTCGCCGCCTTTTTTCTCGTCAACTGCAAATGAGCCATTAGACGTTCGATCGCCAATCGGATAATCCGTTGGGTCAATCATTAGCTCTTGACCTTTTTGATTGATGATCATTATTTCTTTGGCGTTTCCTTCAGACATATGAATAACTCGATGTGGGTTTTTCTTTAGTTCACGTAGAACCGTAACACCACGTTTTGCTCGAGAGGTTTGACTAATTTCTTGCGCAAGCATCCGTTTCACCGCACCACGTTGAGTGACGATGATGATTGGCGTATCTCCTTCTGTCAAAACGAGTAACCCGTTAACGACAGTATCTTCGTCTTTGAGGTTGATTGAACGAACGCCAGCAGCTTTTGCTCCTACCACAGGTACTTCTTCTAATGGATATCGTAACCCCATCCCTTGGTAAGTGACTAAAAAGATATCTAAATCCGTTTGACCTTCTACCAAGTAAGACGCCACTAATTCATCATCGTCACTTTTGAGTTTCATGCCACTTAACGGACGACTCTTATAAGTACGCCATGGTTCAAATTCGGTCATTCGAGTTTGTTTAACCCAGCCATTTTTACTGATGAAGACCAGTGTTTTTTCTGCTTCGATTTTTTTGTATGGAAAAACAGCTAGAATCGATTCATCAACCGAAAGATTGACAATCGTTTGTGAAATATGTTCTCCAGCATCTTTCCATTTTAAATCTGGCAATTCATGGACAGGACGATAAATGACATTTGCCTTATTGGTGATCAACAACACATGATCCAAGGTATTTAGTTCACCAGAATACAAGAGATAGTCCCCTTCTCTCATGCCGATTTCCTCTGGTTTAGAAGCACTATATGAACGTAGACTAGTCCGTTTCACATAACCTTCCTTCGTTACGCTGACAATCACATCTTCTTGTGCTACTAACACTTTTGTATCAATTTTGATTTCTTCGATTTCGTCTTCAATTGTCGTTAAACGTGCATTAGCATACTTTTTCTTGACCTCACGAAGTTCTTTCTTCATGACCGAGAATAATTCTTTATCATTAGATAGAATTTTGTTCAATTCAGTGATTTGTGCTATTAAGCTTTCTGATTCTTTACGTAATTCTGTAATATCCGTATTTGTTAGACGATATAGTTGCAACGTCACGATTGCTTCAGCTTGTTCTTCCGTAAACTGAAAAACTTCGACTAAATTTTGCTTCGCGTTTTTCTTATCTTTACTTTCTCGAATCGTGGCAATGACTTCATCCAAGATCGACAAAGCTTTCATTAAACCTTCTACGATATGCTGGCGCTTTTGTGCTTTTTCTAAATCAAATTGACTTCGTTTCGTGATTACTTGTTTTCGATGATCAATATAACTACTTAAAATATCTTTTAATCCCACTTGATGCGGTGTCATATGATCAATAGCTACCATATTGAAGTTGTAATTGATTTGTAGTTCAGTATTTTTAAACAGGTAATTGAGGATACCTTGTGCGTTAGCATCTTTTTTCAATTCAACCACGATCTGTAATCCAGTGCGGTCACTTTCATCTCTAACTTCAGCAATGCCATCGATTTTTTTATTTAAACGGATTTCATCCATTTTCTTCACTAATGTGGCTTTATTTACTTCATAAGGGATCTCGGAAATCACGATTTGTTGCTTGTTCCCTTTAATCGCTTCAATTTTAGTCTTTGATCGCAGAATGACTTTTCCACGTCCAGTTTCATAAGCTTTTTTGATCTCTGCTTTTCCTTGTAAGATTCCCCCAGTAGGAAAATCAGGACCAGGGATATAATCCATTAGTTTCTCTAAACTCGCTTGGGGATGATCAATGAGGTAAATCGTACCATCAATGACTTCTGCTAAGTTATGGGTAGGGATCTCCGTAGCATAACCAGCGGAAATTCCCGTTGAACCATTGACTAATAGGTTTGGATATCTCGCTGGCAACACAGTTGGTTCTTTTTCAGTATCATCAAAGTTCCATACAAGATCAACCGTATTTTTTTCAATATCTGCCAACATTTCACCACTTAATTGGGAGAGCCGTGCTTCTGTATAACGCATAGCAGCTGGTGGGTCACCATCCATACTACCGTTATTTCCGTGCATCTCTATAAGTACTTCTCTTAGCTTCCAATCCTGACTCATCCGAACCATGGCTTCATAAATACTACTGTCCCCATGAGGATGATAATTCCCCATGATATTTCCGACAGATTTGGCAGATTTACGGAATCCTTTATCAAAAGTATTGCCATCTTTATTCATCGCAAATAAAATTCGTCTTTGAACGGGTTTCAATCCATCTCGGATGTCTGGCAATGCTCTTTCTTGAATAATATATTTTGAGTAACGTCCAAAGCGGTCACCCATCACTTCTTCTAGGGTTAGTTCTTGGACTTCTTGACGTTCTTCCATTAGGTGACCTCCTATTCTTCTACTAATTCAGATTGTTTCTCTTCATCGAACAATTCATTGGACGTAGCTGTATTTTCAATATCTTCTTTTTTATCTAAGATACTACCATCTTCTTCTAACGTGAATTGCACATGATTTTCGATCCATTTTCGGCGAGGTTCAACTTTGTCCCCCATTAATGTCGTCACACGACGTTCCGCTTGAGCAGCATCATCTATCCTCACGCGAATCAACGTTCGAGAGGCTGGGTCCATGGTAGTTTCCCACAATTGTTCTGCATTCATTTCTCCAAGACCTTTATAGCGTTGCAACATATAGCCTTTACCAATTTTTTTGATGGTCGCTGCTAATTCATCATCTGTCCAAGCATATTCGACCACTTGTTTTTTTCCTTGACCTTTAGAAACCTTATAAAGCGGTGGTAATGCGATATACACTTTTCCTGCTTCAATCAATGGTTTCATGTAACGATAAAAGAACGTCAGTAATAGCACTTGAATATGTGCACCATCGGTATCCGCATCGGTCATGATAATAATTTTGTCATAATTGCAATCTTCAATTGAAAACTCAGGTCCAACACCTGAACCGATCGTATAGATCATCGTATTGATTTCTTCGTTTTTCAAGATGTCTTGCATTTTTGCTTTTTCAGTGTTGATCACTTTCCCACGAAGAGGCAAGATGGCTTGGAATTTACGGTCTCTTCCTTGTTTTGCTGAACCACCAGCAGAGTCTCCCTCCACGAGGTATAATTCATTCTTTTTCGGATTTCGTGATTGAGCAGGTGTCAGTTTTCCTGAGAGTAATGATTCACCTTTTTTACGTTTTTTCCCATTACGGCTTTCTTCTCGAGCTTTTCGGGCAGCTTCACGAGCTTCTCGGGCTTTGATTGCTTTTCGCACTAACATTTGGCTCATTTCACTGTTTTCTTGTAAATAAAAGCCCATTTGTTCTCCAATGACATTATCTACTGCCGTACGGGCAATTGGTGTACCCAATTTTTCTTTTGTTTGTCCTTCAAATTGTAAGAGATTCTCAGGTACTCGAATGGAGAGAACAGCTGCTAAACCTTCTCTAAAATCACTACCTTCGAGATTCTTATCTCGTTCCTTCAGCAAGCCCACTTTTCGGGCATATTCATTGTAGGCTTTCGTCATCGCTGACTTCATACCGACTTCATGGGTGCCTCCATCTTTCGTTCGGACATTATTCACAAATGACAACACGTTTTCTGAATATCCATCATTATATTGGTAAGCAACTTCGACTTCGATACCGTCTTTTTCACCAGAAAAATAAACAACTGGTGTCAACGTATCTTTTTCTTCGTTTAGGTAGTCAACAAATTCTTTGATTCCTTCTTCATAGTGAAAAACTTCCTTGACTGGCTCTTCGCCACGTAGATCAGAAAGCGTGATTTTTACTCCTCTTAAAAGAAAAGCTGATTCTCGCAAACGTTCAGATAAAATATCATAAGAAAATTTAGTAGTGGAAAAGATCGTGTCATCTGGTAAGAAATGAACTGTCGTTCCATTGGCTTTTTTGGTCTTCCCGATTTTTTTCAGTGTACCATCAGGCTTACCACCATTGCTGAATTTTTGTTGGTATTCAATCCCATCACGGACGATTGTAACAACCAACCATTTTGATAAAGCATTGACCACACTTGCTCCGACACCGTGTAGTCCCCCTGAGGTCTTGTATCCTCCTTGACCGAACTTTCCGCCGGCATGTAGTACAGTAAAAATCACTTCAACTGTGGGGATACCAGAAGCATGCATCCCAACTGGCATACCACGACCGCTATCTGTCACAGTGATACTATTGTCTTCATGAATGGTTACATCAATTTCATTTCCATATCCAGATAAAGCTTCATCAACCGCATTGTCAACGATCTCATAGACTAAATGATGTAAGCCCCGGCTATCCGTTGACCCGATATACATTCCTGGTCGTTTTCTAACTGCCTCTAATCCTTCAAGAACCTGGATCGATGCATCATTATATTCGTTCTTTACTTTTTTTGCCAAGGCAAACGCTCCTTCAATAATACTTTACGGTTAAAACCGCATCACGATAATCATACTAGAAATACGCATGAAAAAAAAGAGGTTAGGAAAGAATTAAAACTTAATTACTAACTAACCTTTGAGAATACTATCTTTTTTATCCTATTGTTCGCTTTTGTCTTGCCGATTAAATATTTCACGTTATTTAAAATGCAAACATTTAGTTATCTTTTTCGTTCATATTGTTCCACTCGATTTTTATACAACGATCCATGACGATGTCTTTGCGATTTGCTGATTGAAGCTTGTTTGCTGCTTCTTCATTTGCGATACCTAATTGCGCCCAAAATACTTTTGCTTGAGTCTGTAAAAAGTCAGCAGCTACCTCTGGCAAAAATTCACTACGCCGAAAAATATCCACGATATCGATCGGTTCTTGGATTTCCTGTAGCGACGCATAGACCTTTTCGCCTAAAATGATCTCTCCTGCTAATAATGGGTTCACCGGAATGATACGATATCTCCGTTCTTGCAGAAATCGAGCAATTTGATAACTTGTTCGTTCTTCCTTATTACTCAAACCAACAATTGCAATCGTTTTTGCTGTTTTTAAATAATCGAAGATTTTTTCTTGTGTTGGATTTTCAAATGACATAAATAATACTCCCTTTCGTTCACTCTTTCAAGTATTTCCAATTGTTCACGTACTTTATTCATGCTAAAATAAACATTAGTTTCAAATTGAAAGAGGTAGAACAATGAAATTAATTTTATTATTGGTACTTGCCTATCTTCTAGGCTCGATTCCTTCGGGGGTTTGGATAGGTAAATTATTTTTCAAAAAAGATATCCGCCAACATGGTAGC
The DNA here is from genome assembly GCF_051714985.1 of Enterococcus sp. AZ078. Lineage (NCBI taxonomy): Bacteria > Bacillati > Bacillota > Bacilli > Lactobacillales > Enterococcaceae > Enterococcus > Enterococcus sp. AZ078. The sequence goes on along the minus strand of NZ_JBIOSW010000001.1, from coordinate 1,172,772 downwards.
GGAAATACTGGCACCACCAATACTTTTAGAGTTTTAGGAAAAACAGCAGGTACAATTGTGTTGTTCATGGATATCTTGAAAGGAACCTTGGCAACTTGCTTACCAGTTATTTTCCACGTTACAACCATTAATCCCCTATGGTTTGGTGTTTGTGCGATCTTAGGTCATACGTTCCCTATTTTCGCTGGCTTCAAAGGAGGCAAAGCAGTTGCAACAAGTGCTGGAATGTTACTTGGATTCAATCCTCTATTTTTTATCTATTCCAGTATCATCTTCGTTGTTACGCTCTTTTGTACTAGTATGGTAAGTTTAACAAGTATGATCAGTGCAACTTTGATCACTTTATCAACGATTATCCTTCCTTACATCGCACCTGGTATCTTGCCTAAGCAAAACTGGCTATTGACGATCATTGCATTTTTAGTTTCTGCCTTTATTTTCTATCGCCATAAAGAGAATATCCTACGAATCAAAAACCATACAGAAAGTCGTATCCCCTTCGGATTGAATAGTAGTAAGAAAAAAAATTGACCTGAGAGAAAAACAGTTGACTAATCAGCCAACTGTTTTTTTAGCTTTTAAATGATTGATTCGTTAAGAAGCGAAAAGAAACGATTAGCAAAATAAAGGGAACATGAATCATTATACCTGATTTCCTCTGATTAATTGAAATCAAACAACTTTAGGATAACCACTATTTTACCGTAATCGAATATTTTGTTTGAAAAATTTCATGTGCGCCTAGTTGATTGATTCCAGCTTTTTCCATCAATTCTCCCGAGCTGTTTACTGTATCTGCGATACCACACCAAGGTTCGATACAAACAAAAGGCGCTTCTTTTGGATAAGGTGACCAAATCCCAACATATGGCATATCTTTATAACTCAATGTCACACTGTGGCTAGATTTTTCACTACGGATGGCATAAGCGTTCAATCCTTTCGTTTCAAATACTAGTGCATCATTTTCAAAAAGATCGTGTACTAATGCAAGGTTGGTATTTGTTTGTCCAAGTGTTTTTTGTTCCATATCGATATATGGCCCACTTAAAGGTAAACGCAAACGTGATTTTTTAGGTGAAAACGCAAGGTAAAAATCCTCAAAAGTCAATCCTTCTTCCAGAGGAACATTAAAGGCTGGGTGACCCCCAATCGAAAAGAACATTTCTTCTTCTCCAGTATTAGCCACTTGATAATGAACGGTGATCCCATCTCCACCTAATTCATAAGAAATCACTAATTCAAAATCAAAAGGATAATTTTTTTTGGTCTCGGGTGTGCTTCTTAACAAAAAGCTGGCTAATTCTTGACCATGTTCGATTACTTCAAAATCCATATCTCTCGCAAAGCCATGTTGCCCCATTGAATAAGTCTTTCCTTGGTACGTGTATTGGTCATCCTTTAATCTTCCAACAAATGGAAATAAAACGGGCGCATGTCTTCCCCAATACGCTGGATCAGCTTGCCAAATATACTCAAGATTATTATCCTTTGATTTTAAACTGACCAATTCTGCTCCATGTTCAGCAATTTCAGCAATCAATTGATCATTTTGAATGATTACAGTCATTATAATTCCTCCACCGTTAAATCTTAGGACCTGAGATAGCTAGTCTCAGGTCCTAAGCTATTCTTATTTTTTCCAACAAGAAGTATCCGAATCATCCTTGGCATTACTCGTGTGTTTCAGCGAAAAGAAAACCTAAAGGAGACTCTTTTTGTCTACTTCGTTCCTACTGAATAGATTCATCTAATCAATCGGTCATAGATTTTTAGTAACTGTGTTTTGTTAATTCCTCTTTGAATCTGGAATTTAGAACTTTTAAATACGTCCCTTTCATCCCAAGGGAGCGTGATTCAATGATCCCAGCTGACTCTAATTTACGTAATGCATTGACGATCACTGAGCGAGTGATCCCAATTTTATCCGCAATATTGGATGCTGTTAAACGTCCTTCATCGCCTTCTAAGGCATCAAAAATCGCTTGAACTGCCTTCAATTCGCTGTAAGACAAAGTATTGATCGCCATTTGGACAGCTGTTGCACTTCTGACATCCGCTTCAATACTACGTGATTTTTGATAAAGAATCTGCATACCGACTACCGTCGCACCATATTCAGCTAACACTAGGTCTTCATCGGTAAAGGCTTGTTCCATCCTTGATAAAATAATGGTTCCTAACCGCTCGCCAGCACCAAAAATAGGAACTACTGTCGTCAAACCAAATGGGTATTTTTCTCTTGCTTCAAAAGGAAAAGCAGTCATTTCACTACTGATCGGAATATTGGCTTCCGTTTTGTTCAATTGATCAACTGTGTCAGTATAAGAATCGGGAAATTGCTTTTCAACAAACATCATTTTTATCCGTTCATTGTTGACATCATGACGTTCATCATAGCCTAATAAGACACCTTCACTGCTGATGATATAGACGTTACTATCTAAAATAGCACCTAATGTCACAGCCATTTTATCATAAGGTAAATCAGCTCGCAGATCGAAAGTATTTTTTTGTTGTAATAATTTGTTGATATTGCGGGTTTTTGTTAATAAATCCGTCATTTTCTTCCTCCGATTTTATAAAATAAAACGACTTAAATCTTCATTTGCTACAATCGAACCTAATTTTTCTTCTACATATGCTTCCGTAATCGTGATTTCTCCCATTTGCATGTCAGGTGCTTCAAACAATAAGTCTTCTAACAATTTTTCTAAGATCGTGTGCAAACGTCTAGCTCCGATATTGTCTGTATCGCGGTTCACATCATAAGCGATTTGAGCGATTTTCTCAATTGCTTCTTTCGTAAAGATAACTGAAACATTTTCTGTGCCAATTAATGCTACGTATTGTTTGATCAGTGCATTGTTTGGTTCAGTCAAGATCTTAATAAAGTCATCTGCAGTTAAATCATCTAATTCTACACGTATTGGAAACCGTCCTTGCAATTCTGGAATCAAATCACTTGGTTTTGATAAATGGAAGGCACCAGAAGCAATAAATAAGACGTGATCCGTTTGGATAACTCCATACTTCGTGTTCACTTGTGAACCTTCAACGATTGGCAGGATATCTCTTTGGACGCCTTCACGTGATACTTCACCAGATTGTTGTGATTTTGAAGTGATTTTATCGATTTCATCAATAAAAATGATCCCGCTTGATTGTGCTAATTGAATGGCTTCACTATGGATGTCAGCATCTTTGACTAGTTTACTTGATTCTTCTTTGATCAACAGTTCAAGTGCATCTTTTACTGCTAACGTGCGCTCAACCTTTTTCTTCGGTGTTAGCGCCCCTAATGTTTCATTTAAATCAATGCCCATCTGTTCCAAACCATTGTTCATCATTGGAGCTGGTTTCTTTTGTTCTTCTATTTCGATTGTTACTTGACGGTTATCAAGTAAACCTTTTTGTAATTGTTCTAGAACCGTTTTCCGATTGACACGGATTTCTTCAGTCACTTCTTCTTGCGGTTCTGCTGTATTTTGTTGCGCAACATTGAACATGTTCATCATTTGTTCAAATTGATTTCCTGTTTGTTTTTGTTCTTTTTTAATTCCAGGAACCAGCACTTTTACTAATCGTTTTTCTGCTCTTTTCTTAGCTTCAGTATATACACGGCTATATTGTTCTTTTTCAACGATCTGGATCGCATTTTCTACTAGATCACGAACCATCGACTCCACATCTCGACCAACATAACCTACTTCTGTAAATTTCGTTGCTTCTACTTTCACGAAAGGAGCGTTGACGATTTTCGCCAATCGACGAGCGATCTCTGTTTTCCCTACCCCTGTTGGTCCGATCATCAGCATATTTTTAGGTGTGATGTCTTGTTGCATTTTTTCATCTAATTGTAAACGGCGATAGCGATTGCGCAAAGCGACCGCAACTGATTTTTTAGCTGCTTGTTGTCCAATGATATATTGATCTAATTCATTAACGATTTGTCTTGGTGTTTGTTTTAATTCATACATTCTTCTTCACCTCTATAATTCTTCCACAATAATATTATGATTTGTAAAGATACAAATGTCTGCTGCAATATTCAATGCATTCTCTGCGATTTCTTTGGCACTCATGTCGTTTTGTGCGTAGTTCTTCATTGCTCGAGCAGCAGCTAATGCAAAATTCCCTCCTGAACCAATTGCCAAAATTCCATCATCTGGTGCAATCACTTCCCCAGTACCTGAAACTAATAACATTTCTTTTTCATTCATTACGATCAACATTGCTTCTAGTTTTTGCATGGACTGTTGTGTCCGCCATTCTTGCGCTAATTCCACTGCAGCTCGCTGTAAATTACCATTGTATTCATTTAATTTGCCTTCAAATTTTTCTTCCAATGTAAATGCGTCTGCGACACTTCCAGCAAATCCTACGATGACTTCATCATTATAGATTCGACGGACTTTTCTTGCGCTTCCTTTCATCACCACGGATTCGCCCATTGTAACTTGACCGTCACCTGCCATTGCAAATTTTCCATCTTTTTCAACGGCACAAATCGTCGTTGAATGAAATTGTGATTCTACCATAGTTATTTCCTCCCAATTAAGATTACTAATCCTTTTCTATTACGCTCTTGGATGAAACGAGCGATAATTTTTTTGTAAACTTTCTTTTGTCACGTGAGCATAGATCTGTGTAGTAGATAGATTAGCATGACCCAACAGCTCTTGAACTGTCCGCATATCTGCACCATTATTCAGCAAGTGTGTAGCAAAGGTATGCCGCAGCATATGTGGATGGATCGAACTATCTAAACTACTCTTTTTAATCACTTGATTCAATACATACTCGATCCCTGTTGGCGTAATTGGTTCACCATGATGGTTCACAAAAACATAGTCATGACTCTTGTGGTATTTATCCATCAGCACCTTTCGCCCTTTTTCAAAATACTCTTGTAAGGCATCTTGTGCGAATGAACCAAGTGGTGCATACCGTTCTTTATTCCCTTTACCATGAATCAACATGACTTCGGAGTCGAAATCGATTTCTGCTAGTTTCAAATTACTGCACTCGCTTAATCGAATGCCCGAACCGTAAAGAACTTCTAATAGCGCTTGGTTCCTCAAATCTAAAGGTTTTTCTCCTTTGACACTGTCAAATAATGCTTGCATTTCATTCTCATAAAAAAAGCGAGGTAGTTTCAAATTTTTCTTTTTTAGGTGGACATAAGAAAAAGGATTTTCTTTGATCACTTCTTCTTTTAAAAGGTATTGATAAAAAGAGCGCAGACTTGCAATCTTACGACTGATCGAATTTCTGCTATATCTTTCATCAGTTAGGTAACTTAAATACACTCGAACATCTAAGTGATTGATTTTTAATAAATCATCCTCTCCTGATTCTGTAAGAAATCTTTCAAAATTAGTGAGGTCTTCCTCGTATGCTTCTCGTGTTTTTTCAGAGTAACCACGTTCCACGATTAAATAACGCAAAAACTTATCTTTCCACGTTTGTTCTAGCATTTTATCACCTTCCTTTTAATCCCAGAGATAAATTTAGCATAGCAAAATTAAAAAAACAAATAAATTGTCAGAATTTAATCAATATTTCTAAGTTTGTTCACAATTGAAACAATTAATTTGACAAATTTCTTAGATTACGACCTTTTTTTTAATCTGATATTTACTCATTTTTTACCAAAAGAAAAAAATTCCTTTTGGAACACTGCAAATAAAAGATGTGTTGTATATTTATTTTATGCCTAGTAAAGAGCCCGGAACACCTTTGTCCCGGGCTCACTTCATGTTACTGAGCTGTTACTTCATCAATTAATTCTTTTTTTATTTGTTCATTTGCCTGAAGTGCTCTTTGAGCAATCGCTTCATAACGTGTTTTTTTGTCACGAATGCGCTCTGGTAATTCAGGGAACAAACCATAATTCGCATTCATTGGTTGGAAATGTTTTCCTTCAGCATGTGTAATATAATACGCCATACTCCCAATCGCTGTTTCTCGTGGAAACTCAATCGGCTCACTTTCTTTAGCTAAACGAGCAGCATTGATCCCTGCAAGCAAACCACTAGCTGCACTTTCAACATAACCTTCCACACCAGTCATTTGTCCTGCAAAGAACAAGTCTTCACGCTTCGTTGATTGATAAGTTGGTTTCAATAATTCTGGTGAATTCATAAAACTGTTGCGGTGCATTACACCATAACGGACAAATTCTGCGTTTTCTAAACCTGGGATCATACGGAAAACCCGTTTTTGTTCTCCCCATTTTAAGTGCGTTTGGAAACCAACGATGTTATACAATGAGGCAGCGGCATTGTCCTGACGTAACTGGATCACCGCATAAGGGCGTTTACCGGTTTTTGGATCTTCTAATCCAACTGGTTTCATTGGACCAAACAGCATTGTTTTAAAGCCACGCTGAGCCATCACTTCGATCGGCATACAGCCTTCAAAGTATTTTTCTTTTTCAAATGATTTAAGTTCGGCTACTTCAGCTGTTGTTAAAGCTTCGTGGAATGCTTTAAACTCTTCTTCAGTCATTGGACAGTTTAGATAAGCTGCTTCTCCTTTATCATAGCGTGATTTTAAATAGACTTTATCCATATCGATCGTTGCTTTGTCTACGATCGGTGCTGCTGCATCATAAAAATAGAATCCGTCAGAACCATTGAATGCTTTAATACTTTCAGCTAACGGGTGAGAGGTTAAGGGACCAGTAGCAATAATCGTGATCCCTTCTGGAATTTCAGTGATTTCTTCATTGATGACTGTTACTAGCGGGTGTTCTTTGACTTTACGTGTGATCGTCTCAGAAAAAGAATCCCGATCCACTGCTAAGGCACCGCCAGCTGGAACAGCTGTTTCATCAGCTGAAGTGATCACGACTGAATTTAACCGTCGCATTTCTTCTTTTAATAAACCTACTGCATTTGCTAAACTATTCCCTCTCAAGGAGTTGGAACAGACTAACTCTGCAAAATTACTTGTATGGTGTGCTTCTGTTGATTTCACTGGGCGCATCTCGTATAAACGAACAGGAACACCTGCTTGAGCGACTTGCCAAGCTGCTTCACTTCCAGCTAATCCTGCACCTATTACATTAACAGTTTTCAAATAAAGACCTCTTCTCATTTTATTTTTGAATGTCTTCTTCATAGTCGCCATTGATACATACGACTTGTTTTCCGCCTTTGACTTTCTTTTCAACTAAATACTGGTCACATTTCGGACAATTTCGACCTACTGGTTTGTCCCAAGAAGTAAAGTCACAGTCTGGAAAACGTGAACACCCGTAAAAGATTCGGTTTTTCTTAGACTTGCGTTCAATCACCTGACCCTCATGACAAACTGGACAAGTCACACCGATCTCTTTAACAATTGGTTTCGTATTTCGACAATCAGGAAAATTACTACATGCATAAAATTTACCATACTTTCCTAATTTTATAACCATCGGATGCCCACAAATATCACAGTCAAATCCAGCCGGTTCATCTTTGATTTGAATTTTTTCGATTTTTTCTTCTGCATTGGTCAATTCTTTTTCAAATGGTTTGTAGAAACGATCCACCACTTCGATCCATGCTTCTTTTCCTTCTTCAATTTTATCCAAATCACCTTCCATTTCAGCGGTAAAATGGATATCGACGATTTGGGGGAAGAAATCACAAATCAAAGAATTGACGATTTCACCCAATTCAGTTGGTTCGAAGCGTTTTTGTGTCAATTTGACATAGTAACGTCGTTGGATCGTATCCAGCGTTGGCGCATAAGTGGAAGGACGTCCCACACCATTCTCTTCCAAAGCACGGATTAAAGTTGCTTCACTGAATCTTGCTGGCGGTTGCGTGAAATGTTGCTTCGGTTCAATGTCCACTGATTGAACAATGTCCCCTTGTGCTAGTTCTGGTAAGATATTTTCTTTATCTTCTTTCCCATCATCTCTGCCTTCAACATAGACTTGCATGAACCCTTTAAATTTAACTTTAGAGCCATTCGCAATAAAAAGTACGCCATTTTGTTCTAAGGTAACTTTCATGGTATCTAATATCGCTGGTGTCATTTGACTAGCAACAAATCGTGACCAAATAAGGGTGTAGAGTTTTAATTGGTCCTTGTCTAAATATTGTTTGATTTCCTCAGGAGTACGTAGGACACTTGTCGGGCGAACTGCTTCATGGGCGTCTTGCGCACCTTGCGCATTTTTGATTTTACGTTGTGCATGACTAGAAAATTCTTTCCCGTAAGTTTCTTCGATGAAGGTAGCCGCTTCTGCTTTCGCAGTCTCAGCGATCCGTGTTGAATCGGTACGCATATATGTGATCAAACCTACAGTCCCTTGCTTACCTAAGGAGATTCCTTCATATAATTGTTGTGCAACCATCATCGTTTTCCGTGTTCTAAAATTCAATTTTCTAGCAGCTTCTTGTTGTAGGCTACTCGTAGTAAATGGGTTTGCTGGATTTCGTTTCCGTTCTTTCTTTTCAACTTTTTGAACGGTGAAATCTGGTCCATCAATACGATCAGTAACTTCTTTTACGGATTGGGCATCAGGCAATTTCTTTTTCTTGCCATCAATTCCCCAAAAGTTTGCTTTAAATTTTTTACGTGTTTTTTTGAAATTACCGTCAATGCTCCAGTATTCTTCTGGAATGAAATCACGGATTTCTTTTTCACGATCAATGATAATTTTTAATGCAATAGACTGTACTCTTCCAGCACTTAGTCCTTTTTTGACTTTGCGCCATAGGATTGGACTGATGGAGTAGCCCACCAAGCGGTCTAACGCCCGTCTTGCTTGTTGGGCATCCACTAAATCCACGTCGATTGTTCTTGGTTCCTTGAAGGCTGCTTTTACCGCTTCCTTAGTAATTTCGTTAAAAACCACACGATTTTTTTCTGATAAATCTAAACCTAGTAAATAGGCTAAATGCCAAGCAATTGCTTCCCCTTCTCTATCCGGGTCACTTGCAAGATAAACTTTTTGCGCTTTTTTTGCTGCTGATTTTAAACTTTTGATCACATCGCCTTTTCCGCGAATTGAAATATAATGGGGTTCATAGTTGTTTTCGACATTAATTCCCATTTTACTTTTAGGTAAATCACGTATATGACCGACACTGGCCATTACTTTATAATTACGACCAAGATATTTTTCAATGGTTTTGGCCTTTGCAGGTGATTCCACAATCACTAAATATTTATATGCCATTACTGAATGGACTCCTTTCCATTGACATGTTCCTACTATATTAAGCGGACTCATACAAATCGTAGCTTATCATATCCATTCAGAAAACGTTTGTCAAGAAAATCAAATGAGAAGTTCCTGTTATTCTTTCAACTCGAACAATAAATCTTCACCAGAAATCACACAAACAGCACCATCTTGAATTAGTTGATGGGAGCCAGTTGAGTATTGTGTCAAAATATTTCCAGGTACAGAAAAAACAGTTCGACCGATTTCTAACGCTTGTTGTGCTGTTATCAAAGAACCACTTTTTTGCTTTGCTTCAATGACACAAGTGCCTTGTGACAAAGCAGCAATGATTCGATTTCTCATGGGAAAGCGGTATTGTTTTGGTCCTTCATATGGTGGATATTCACTAAGTAAAAGATGATTCTTTCCAATTTCTGCTTGAAGAAATTGGTTTTCCTTTGGGTAGGCTTTTTTAATTCCTGTACCGATTACCGCAATCGTCTTTCCAGTATTTTTAATCGCAGCCAAATGTGCGTATGTATCGATTCCTTTGGCACAGCCACTAACGATGACATAGTTAGCATCTATGACCGGAGTTAAAAGTTCATGTACAACTTTTTTTGCCAAGACCGAGGTTTTCCTGCCCCCAACCACACTGAGCATCTTTTGTTTTAGTAGAGAAAGATCACCAGAATAAAATAAAAGAATCGGTGGTGTCGCAAGATGAAAAAGTTGCGGGGGATAGCACGGGTCAAGACAAGTAATGAATGACTGAGCTGTTTTAAACTTCGCAAAATTTTGATTGATTTGCCGCCAACTTTCTTGAAATTTTTCTCGATGACGAACAATTTTTGCGATTTCAATGATTTCATAAGAAGACAACTCGCATGTTTGAGTTTCCAATAAAGCCTGGACAACCGCCCATTTTCCTTGACTGCTAATTCCTTTCGCATAAGCTAATTTAAGTAAAAATCCTTCAATCTGATCCATGAACGAAAACCGCCTCTCGAAGTTACTTTTAAATAAAATACGCAAGAGACGGTCAAACATCTTAAGATAAATAATTTTTTATCGGTGCAAAAGAGCGTCGATGAATAGGGGTAATTCCTTGTGTTGCTAAGCCTTGTAGATGTTCTTTCGTTCCATAACCAGCATTATGGCCAAACCCATAACCTGGATATAGTTCATCATATTTTTTCATTAAATCATCACGATAAACTTTTGCAATGATACTTGCTGCCGCAATAGAAACTGAACGAGCATCTCCTTTGATCAATTTTTCTTGCTGGATTGGCAAATCCAGTGTCATGGCATCAATTAAGAGATAATTTGGACGTATCGCCAGCTTTTCTACAGCTTGGATCATTGCTAGTTTGCTTGCCTCATAAATATTGACCTCATCAATCTTTTTTTCATCAATGATGCCGATACCGATAGCAAGTGCTTTTTGTTGGATTTGGTCATAAAGCAGTTCTCGTTTTTTTTCTGATAATTGTTTCGAGTCATTTAATCCAAGGATCGGTTCGTCTTTAGATAGGATGACAGCGGCCGCTACTACTGGCCCTGCTAAAGGCCCACGCCCTACTTCATCAATCCCCGCAATCCATTCATATCCTTGTTCATATGCCTGCTTCTCAAATAATGACATTTCCAAATATTTTTCTTGGATCAATGCCGTTTTTTTTACTTGTTTCTCAAAGGATAGAAGCGCTTGTTGTACCCCTTTTCGCTGATCTTGCTTTAGTTCGGCAATGAAGGGATCAGTTAACGACGTCACTGTTTTTAATCGTTCCTTGATACTTTGGATCGATTCACTCATCGCTTGTTTTCCCCATTTCTTCACATCGATCTAACGTGTAGCGCCCAAGTTTTCCTTGACGGATATCGAAGACTACCACTTCACTACCACGATCATAATCATCTTTATAGCCACGCTTTGCAGTAATCGTCATCAATAATTCAGGTGCTAATTGTTGTTCTGCTTCTTCTGGCAACTGATAGCGCTCCGCAATTCTTCCTGGATAGTAACGAGCGAAAAAATCTAAGCCATAGATAGCGAGATCATCTAAATGAACTAACTGGTCTTTAATGGCTCCGGTTAGTGCTAGTTTTTTACCGATCTCTTCATCTTCAAATTTAGGCCATAAGATTCCTGGCGTATCTAATAACTCTAATTCGCTACCTAGGCGCAACCATTGTTGTCCTTTTGTCACACCAGGTTTATTACCTGTTTGAGCAATTTTTTTTCCAACTAAGCGGTTCATCAATGTTGACTTCCCAACATTTGGAATACCTAAAACCATGGCTCTGATTGCTCGTGGTTTGATCCCTCGAGCGGCATCACGTGCTCTTTTTTCTTTCAGTGCTTCTTTGGCTGCTGGAATCAACGCTTTGATCCCTTTACTTTCTTGAGCGGTAATCGCTAATGCTTGATGACCTTGTTGTTGAAAATACGTTTGCCATAACTTCGTTTGTTGGGGGTCTGCTAGATCAGCTTTATTTAATAATACCAACCTTGGCTTTTGTTGGATGATCTGATCAAGCATTGGATTACGTGAAGACAAAGGTAATCGTGCATCGACTAATTCAAAGACGATATCGACATATTTCATTTTCTCAGAAACTTCACGACGGGCTTTTGCCATGTGCCCTGGGAACCATTGGATCGTCATAGAATAAATTCATTCCTTTCATATAAGGATTTCAAACCTTATTCTTACATTATCATATTTAACCTTAGTAAATCTATGCATACAAGTCTACTACCATCAAGTAAGTTGATTAGGCTCATTTTCCTTATATTATTCAAAGCAATTATTGGGTAGACTCTTTCAAAAGCAGCTCTGCAACTATCCATACTACCATGAACCTAAGATCAGCCATTATTTTTATGCATTTATCCTGACTTTACAATTTTTTAAAGTGGATACCGCTTTTTATTCATCAGTGGTTCGGCAGAATAATCCTTCTATCATGATACTAAATCTCAACGCCTTAGGGTATTTTTCTTTATCAAACATGTTTTGTACTTTTATTACTATTAATAAAAAGAAAATACATCATTATAAATAACAAAAAGGCGCCTGTTCCGTATTTTATCATATTTCCCTACTAATCGCACTCTCATTTTGGCATTTTCCGTTCTCTGGATTCTTGATTCCTCCATGCAACAAATTGGTGAGATAACACTTCCTCTAAGACCTCTTCGTTATCCATTACTCAATATAATTTGAGATATTTTTTCACTTAATTATCGACTCTGAGTTTTGGAATCATCAACTGTCGATTATCCTTTTTCAGTTAAAAATGAGCGGAACCCCCCATCCTGCTTTCTAACGTTTAATCGATTGAGTTATTTATTTTTTTATTTAACGCTCTTGCTTGCTTTTTGCTCTCATTTTTTGCGTATAGATAAAAAGCAATGGTGTGTAAGATCAAATTTAAAATAAGATAAATTGCCAAAAGATTAATTGGTGAAATTGCCAAAGGCAGTTTGAATGAAAGCAAATTGAAAATCGCTAAACCCGCAACTGTATTTCCAACAGTCGCAATCAAAATATTACTGACTGGTTTCAGCGTAAGATGATTCCAAAGCACATCATACATCACACCAAAGACTAATGCACAAACTAGACTAACACCCATTACGTGCCAAAGAAAATAAACATGGATCATCTGTCCTTTCGCAAAGAAGCTTGTTATTATAAATATCAACCAGATGCTGCTTAACGAGAACGTTTGAAAAAAATTATGTTTTATCTGTTTACTCATACCCACATCTCCTTAAATTTTTTTACATAGTGACGATTCACAATAAATTTAGAACCATTTTTCATTTCAATTTCAACCCGTGCATTATCCGTAGAACGAAAAGCTTTAATAAAAGATCGATTAACCAGCGTACTAATGTTGATCCGCACAAATCCGTAACTTGTAAATTGCTTCTCAACTATTTTTAACCGTACAGCTAATAGATACCTCTCATTTGATGTAAAAACGACATGACACATCTGTTCTTTTGACTCGATTGAGGAGACATCACTTAATAGCCTGGAAACTTTCTTATTTGTTTTTGCATCAATTACTACGATTGTTTGCTCCGTAGTCAGAATAGCTTCTTTTATTCTCCCCCACGTTTTTTCGCAAGAAGAATGGGTAGTTACCTTCACTGTATCCTGTGCAATGTGATTATCAATTCCAAATTTTATTCTCAAATTTTCTCCTCCTTGCTTTGATACTCTCAGTTTAAGCCGTACGCATACCATATTCAATTCCTTTCCATGAGGTTGCACTTTTTCGCAAGAAGATTGCAAGAGATAGGAAACATTTCAATACTTCCTCCCTATTCAGGTGTACCCTGCTTCTTCAAATGAAGAATATTCCTGTCTTTAATGATGAACGACATTCGATTGGGTTTAATCGTTTTTTCTAGTATTCTGCCGATAAATATATTCAATGAACGTTTATAAAACTGTAAAGAAGAATTCTTTCAGCACGCATCTTTTGACAACGTTTACATTTTAATAGATGATAGGATAAAAGAAAGGAGAGGTACAAATGAACAGTATGGTTTTTGTTAATTTCCCCGTTGAAGATGTAGACAAGTCTGTTGCTTTTTATGAAAAATTGGGCTTTAAGAAAAATGAAGAATTTTCAACTGAGGAAGCAAGCGCTGTGGTTTGGGACGACACATTTTGGATCATGTTACTCTCTCACGGTTTTTACAAAAAATTCTTAAAAGACAAAGAAATCGCAGATAATAAAAAAACAAGTGGCGCCTTGATTTCTTTTAGCGTAGCAAATGCGGATGAAGTTAAAAAGTTTGCGAATACGGCGAAAGAAAATGGCGGAAGCTATCATGAAGTCGATATGGGCATGTCTGAAGAAGAAATGTTTTCACTTGAAGTCCAAGATTTAGATGGAAATACATTAGAGCCTGTCTGGATGAAAATGTAAATTTTTTAAAGCCCTCCATTAGAAAAACAGATGGAAGGCTTTTTTAGATAAATTATCTTGGTCTCCTATGCACTTATTTTGGCTTGTTTGACTAAAATAGTAGTGCTAGTAGATCTTCGTTATTAAAATGAAAGATATAATCTGAAACAGTCATATCATTTAATGCGTTTTTTATTTCTTCATAAATAAATTTTTGACCAAGTAATTGTTGTTCAAGAATACTTACATCTTTTTGTCCAAAAAAATCACCATAAAAACGAATCTCATTGATTCTCCCATGCAGTGTCGACAAACGGACATCCACAATTCCAACTTTGGGGAGCCTGATTCTGCGTTTCACCGAAAACCTTGGTGTTTCACCATAGACCCAATCATCATTGGCATAACGATTCTGGACGATTTGTTCAATGTTTTGTTCATCTTTCTTCGTCAAATCTACCCTTTTATCTTCAATTTCTTGCAGATCATCGACCTGATAGACTTCACAAATCAGTGCATCTCTAAAGTCAGCGGTTTTTTCAAATTGATATTTTTCTTTTAAAAATGGTTTCAGATTCGTCACACTTTTTTTTACTGATTTCGTTGCTTTAGACTCAATTTTCTCTTTGGAAACCGTCAAAATTTTATCAAGAACGGACAAATCAACGTCGTACATCAGTGTACCATGTGAGTATAACCGATTTTTTTTCGTATACATGGCATTCCCTGAAAATTTCATTCCTTCGATATACATATCATTACGTCCACCAACTTCTGCTTTGGTTGCGCCCATTTTTCTTAATGCTGTGATAATAGGCGAGGTAATGGATTCATATTCACCAAATTTCATTGCATTTTTGCTGGTCACAAAGCTAAAGCTTAGATTTCCTAAGTCATCATATACAGCACCTCCACCTGAGGTTCGCCGAGTGAGTGTCACGTTTTTTTCCCTTAAATACTTGAGATCGATTTCTTCATAACTATTTTGGTTTCGTCCAATAATCACACAAGGTTTTTGAATATATAGTAAAAATAAAGGTTCATCACTGTCAAAACTGTTCATAAGATATTCCTCTGTTGCTAGATTTCTCCGAATATCTAAACTTTCCATGATATGATAGCGCACTTTTATCCCTTCTTACTTTTTCTCCTATCATCTCTTTTAGAACATAAAATGGCAAGAAATTAGATCATTTTATATCTTAATTGTACTATTTTAATCAAGTAAAAAAGCGACCTCCAAAAGTTAGACCAAAAAATCTAACTTTTGGAGGTTGCTTTCCTCTTCACTCTAAAACAAATAAGCGCTGGCATTAGCGCCTTGAAATCATCCTGAATGATCTCTTTTCTTTACCCAATCCATTTTATCTCGTTCAAGGGATAGTAAACAAAGCGAGCCTTACCCAATATTTCGCTTCCTGTAATCATACCAAAGGAGCGACTGTCTTTCGAAACACGTCGATTGTCCCCTAAAACAAAGTAACTGTCGGCTGGCAGCTTTGTCTTATTCGTTAATTCTTCCAGAGTAAAGTCCGTTGTATAAGGACTACTTTCATGATCTGACTTTCTATTTTTCGTTAGAAAAGGTTCTTCGACCACTTTTCCATTCACTTTCAGCTGATCATTCTCATAGCTAATTGTCTCTCCTGGCAACCCGATCACTCGTTTGATATAAATCGTTCCATCAGCCAATTGAAAAACAACTACGTCAAACCGTCTGATTTCAGAAAATTTTTCCATTACAACCATGTCACCTTGTTTCAAGACGTTTTCCATCGAATTACCTTCCACTGGCACTGGAATAAGAAGAAATCCTCTTAAAATAAAAGCGATCAAGATGGAGCAAAGTACATATTTGATTATAAGCCAAAAACGGTCGATATAGCGTTGTTTTTTTGTCAATATCCATCATTCCACTCTCAAGGTTATCGTTCTTTCTCTATTATAGAAAAAAAAAACAAAAAATGCGACTAGATGTTTCCTTTTTGATCTTTTCTAAAAAATGAAGAAAACAAACGCAGAATCAATGGCTGTTTTCTAAATATTTTTCCCACACCTCATCAAATATATCCATAGATGACAAATAATCCACATTCAATTCTAGATAATCGGAAATTTCTTCATAACTCGTACTATGTTTAGGAAACTGGATATCTTTTCCTGCTTCTGTGGCGAAAACAGACTGTTGATCTGCTTGTTTACCGCCACGAAGAGTCATTAAATAATGATAGAAGCTTTGATTCACATTCTTTCCTCCCAGTTTTCTTTGACGAAAGCCGCTCTTCTTGCATGGTTTCGCTCAAAATTTTCAGGATTTTTTTTATAATAATCTTGATGCTCTGGCTCAGCCAAATAAAATGGTTGTGCTTTTTCAATCGTGGTCACGATCGGTTTTGTAAACCGACCACTAGCCGCTAATCGATTTTTACTTTCTTCCGCGATTCTCTTCTGTTCATTTGTCGTAAAGTAAATAACCGGCCGATAATTCTCGCCACGATCTTCAAATTGTCCAAATGCATCCGTTGGATCGGTTTGCTGCCAATAAATTTCCACTAATTCTTGATATGATATTTTCTCTGGATCGTAGATGATCTCTACCGCTTCTGTATGACCAGTCGTTTTAGATTTGACTTGTTCATAGGTTGGAGATGGCACATGTCCACCTGTATAGCCAGACATGATCGTATGAATCCCTGGTAGCGTATCAAAGGGCTGAATCATACACCAAAAGCATCCTCCAGCAAAAATTGCTCTTTCCATCCTTCTCTCTCCCATCAATGACCCACTGTTTACTTCGTTACACTCGTGTCGGTGGTATCAGTATTCTTTGTCGTTTTATTGCTCGTTGTCTTTTCACCAGTTTCTTTAGGTAGATATAGACTAAACCGAATGTCATCATTCACTAAATCAATTTTATCTGCTTTGATGTACATACCATTTTGCATACGGAAGCGATCTAAACGTAGCATGATCGTCAAATCATCCGTATTGATTTCAATCCAATCAGGCAACTTATAATTTCGCTTGATCATATTCATGATATCTTTGATCGGTAAACTCAATGTGCCGATCGAAAGACTTTTCGCTTTTAATTGGACATTTCCATTTTCCATCACATATGGATCAAAGTACAGATAAAAGTTGATTGGAAATCCTAATACTTCAAACGTACCATTCAACATCGCTTCATTTTCAAGATAAAATTTATATTGAATACCTTGGTCTTTTTGATAATCTGTCAAGAAAAAACTGATCATTTGATTGACCTTTTCTTTATTGGTGTTGATGGTCAAGACTGGATCTCCTTGTCTTTGGGTGATCGCTGGCACCTTAGCAAAATCCGGTTCTCGATTCGCAAAAATCCGAGTACCTAAAAAGATGCTTGATCCAAGAACAACTCCTAAAAGGATCAAAAAAGCCCATTTCCAATAATTTTTCTTTTGAATTTCAGTATTCGTTTCTGTCGAAACCTTTTTTGAGCGTTTTTCCATTATTTCTGATCCTCCCTTGGCAACCACTGGTCTTGCGTTTCAATTAATTCATCTCGTACAGCATTGGCCATCAATTGATAGCCTAAGTTATTAGGATGAAAATGATCTTCTTCATACAATACATTATTTTTGCTATTTGACGTACTTTCGCTAGTACTTGACTGATTCGTTCCTTCTTCAGTTACGCCAACTTTTTGGTTTAACCCTTGATATAGCAAATCATTGATTGGGATAAAATAGCAGTTGTCCGCATTTTTGACAACAGACTCAGTCCCAGCATTCCAGTTGTTCACAATCGTCTGCATGTCTTTAATCTCAGGGAAATTCAAATAGAATGGATTATAAATACCTAAGATGTAAACCGGTGCGTGACCATTTAACTTCCTAATTTCTTCAATCAGTTGTTCAACATTTTTCTGATACTTTTGTAATGGTCGCTTAAATGATTGGATACTGATCCCAAATAGATCGTTTTGAATCACTTTCATTAAGTCATTTCCGCCCACTGTCAAAGTGATAAAGTCAGCTGATTTAATGTTTGTTTGAATCTCTGAATTTTTCTTGAGCCGTTTTAAAATTTGATCGCTCCGTTCACCGTTTACCCCATAGTTTTCAATTTCAACAGCAGTCAGATCATAGCGATCTTTTAAATCGTTGGCTACTAATGGAACAAAACCACCTTGTTTCGTTTGATCTCCTATTCCTTCAGTTAACGAATCGCCGATAGCTACATAATGGATTTTTTCTTTTTGATCCGTCTTTTGACTAACTGTCGCTGCTGGTTTTAATAGCGGTTTAGCTTTTGGAATCGATAAAGATAGTCCTAAATATACAAATATAGCGATAAGTAATGGGAACAAAACGAGCAATAGTTGTCGTTTTGTTAATTTCATATCATTCACCTCATATTATTCGATTGTTTCTTATGTTATCAAAAATTAAAATAAAAAGGTAGTGTTTCTGAAAAAAATAAGAATTATTATAAAGAAAAAAAGGATAAAATCAATGGCTAACTGACCAATGATTTATCCTCTTGATTTAGTCAACGTAATACATGATTGCAAAGGCGTTTTTCCCCGTATGTGTTGCAATAACTGGATTCGTGTGTAGAACAGGAATCGTCATATCAGGAAATAATTCTTGTAGTCCTTCTTTAAATTCTTGAGCAAGCTCTTGAGCATCTGCATGAGAGATCCCAATTTGACGAACATTTGGTAGTTCTTTTAATTCTTTCTTCAAATTATTGAACCATTTGTCAAAGGTTTTCTTTCCTCGACCCTTAGCAACTGGGATCAACTCTCCATGAGTGAAATTCATCACAGCACGTATGTTCAATACACTTGACAATAAACCAGTCGCTCGGCTAATGCGCCCACCTTTGACTAAGTTATCTAATGTAGAGATCCCAATATATAATTTTGTATTTTCTTGTACTTTTTTGATTTCTTCAAGAATCTCATCAGCACTTTTTCCTGCTTGTGCAAGTTCAGCAGCGCGGATCACTTGGAAGGACAGCCCCTGATCGGTTGTATCACTATCGATGACAGTCACTTTCGTTTTAGTCAGATTGCTTGCCTGACGAGCCGCTTCAACCGTTCCACTCAATCCTTTAGTCATATGGATTGAGATAACTTCACTGCCATCTTCGCCAAGTTGATCATAGGTTGAAATAAATTCACCGATTGGCGGTTGACTCGTTTTTGGTAATGATTTAGCTTGAGCCATCATATCCATGAATTTTTCTCCACCTAATTGATCGTCATCAGGATAGACCACGCCATCGATCATGATAGCTAGCGGCATCACCTGGATATTTAAGTTATCTCGCACACTTTTTTCCATTGTACAAGAAGAATCTGTTACGATTTTTACATTTGTCATACTATCTCACTCTTCCTTTAACAAGATGCCTTTTGGTTTACAACAAGTACTAATAAAGGCAATTTCTTTTTTAAGTATAACAGACAACAGACGTTTTTTCATTAAATACCTCTACGAACGATTCCGTTTTCATCCAAAGATGTGGTATTGATCATTTCAACTTTATTAAAAAAGATATTTCCCAAAATGTGCTAAACAAGCTTTCAGGAAATACCTTTTTTCATTGGTTATTTATTTTCTTTTTCGTTGATATGTTTCAAATTGATGGGCATAAGGATTTTTTTCGTCCATCTCCCCTTGGCTGATATTGATTAATGACCATTGATCCCAATCAACTTCTGGAAAATAAGTATCCCCTGTAAAAGAATGATGGATGACTGTGCGATACAGCACCGAACAAAAAGGAAGAAATTCTTTATAAATAGCTGATCCTCCCGCAACGAACAAAATGCCATCGTTTTCCTTTGCGTAGTCCAATACTTCTTCAATCTCGTGCATAACCATGACATTGTCAGCTTGGTAATCACGATCTCTTGTCATCACGATTGTTTGACGGTTAGGCAACGGACGACTTCCCATACCTTCAAATGTTTTTCTTCCCATAACTAAAGTATTCGCTTCAGTCATTTGTTTAAAAAACTTCAGATCATTGGGTAATCGCCAAGGCAGTTGGTCTTCTTTACCGATCAACCCATTTTCATCTTGTGCCCAGATAGCAGCTAACATTTCATCATCCTTTCTGTGTTCATACTGCGATTGGCGCTTTGATTGCTGGATGAGGTTCATAGCCTTCAACCTTGATATCATCCATTTCAAAGTCAAACACAGATTTTTTTTCTGTATTTAAAACTAATTTAGGAAACGCACGCATTTCTCTTGAAAGTTGTTCTTTCATTTGTTCCACATGATTTGAATAGAGATGAGCATCACCTAAAGTATGGATAAATTCACCAACTTCTAATCCAGTTTCATGCGCAATCAGATGGGTTAACAAAGCATAACTGGCAATATTGAAAGGCACACCTAGAAATACATCACCACTCCGTTGATACAATTGACAACTTAAACGACCATCATGAACATAAAATTGAAACATCGTGTGGCAAGGCGGCAACGCCATACTAGGAACATCTTCTGGATTCCAAGCAGATACGATCAAACGTCTTGAATCAGGTGTTTTTTTGATTGCTTCGACCACTTCCTTGATTTGATCGATAAACCCACCATCTTTCGTTTCCCAATGGCGCCACTGGTACCCATAGATGTGACCTAAATCGCCATATTTTTCAGCAAATGCGTCATCAGTTAAAATTCTTTCACAAAATAGCTGACTTTGTTCTTGATATTGTTTATTAAACTCAGGATCAGAGATGCTTCGATGGCCAAAATCAGTCATATCTGGCCCATGGTATTCATCACTTTTGATATATCGTTCAAATGCCCATTCATCCCAGATATGATTGTTATTTTGTAAAAGATAACGGATATTCGTATCCCCTTTTAAAAACCATAACAATTCACTCTTAATCAACCCAAAAGGAACCCGTTTCGTTGTTAATAATGGAAATCCTTTTTGTAGGTCGAACCGCATTTGATAGCCAAAAATGCTGCGTGTACCGGTGCCTGTTCGGTCGCCTTTTTCATGTCCTTCTTCTAGTAGTTTCCTGCCTAAATCAAGATATGCTTGCTCCATTTTTTTCCTCCTAGTCTTCTACCCATTCGCTTAAGTATTCCCAACGAGCCATTTTCTCATCTAATTTGCTTTCTGCTTGTGAAACGTTTGCTTGTAATTCTTGTAAACGAGTAAAGTTATCTCCTTGATGATTCATTTCTTCTTGCAGCTCTGAAATCTGTTCTTCTAATTCAGCAATTTCATCTTCGATCGTTTCCCATTCTTTTTGCTCTAAATAAGAAAGTTTCTTTTTTGTTTCCTTTTTAACGTCAGTAGCCGGCTTCGTTGGTTCATTCATTTTTTCTTTACCTAAAGGCGCTACATCTTTTTGTGTCAATAAATAACTCGACATATTCCCATAATATAATTCTTGCTTAGCATTTCCTTGAAAAACTAATAATTTTTCTGCTACTTTGTCTAAGAAATAACGGTCATGTGATACAGTAATTACGGCACCTGGGAAACTCTTGAAATAATCTTCTAAAATGGTCAGTGTGGCGATATCTAAATCATTCGTTGGTTCATCCAAGAGTAAAACATTAGGTTGTTGGATCAGCAATTTCAATAGATATAGTCGACGTTTTTCGCCACCAGATAATTTTTTGATCAATGTGCCATGCATAAATCGAGGAAATAAAAATCTTTCCAATAATTCAGCCACACCAATTTGCATACCTTCTGCCGTTTGAGCTTCTTCAGCTGCTTCTTGCAAATAAGCAATCATGCGTTTTTCGGGATTCATCTCTTCATTTTCTTGTGTATAGTAGGCGATACGAACAGTCTCACCAACCGTAAACGTACCATTATCTAAAGGAATACGTCCCGCTAAAATATTCAGTAAGGTTGATTTACCGGCACCATTTTTCCCAGTGATCCCTAAACGTTCTCGTGATTGAATCAACAAATCTAAATGGTTGATCAGCAATTTCCCTTCAATAGCATATGTTCCATCTTTGATCTCTAATACTTTTTTTCCTAAACGTTTCGTTGCGATATTCAATTCGAGGTCTGCTTCATGATTGACTTGATACAAGTTTTCTTTAAGATCCTCAAAACGATTGATGCGTGCTTGTTGCTTCGTTCCGCGTGCTTGAACTCCAGCTCTCATCCAGGCTAATTCTTGTTTGTACAGGCGCTTTCGTTTTTCTTCTTGTTCCACTTCCACACGATCTCTTTCAGCTTTTTCTAAAATATAAGCTTCATAATTCCCTCGATACTCGTGTAGTTGTCCAAATGATAGTTCAAAAATGCGATTCGTCACTCGATCCAAGAAATAACGATCATGGGTGACCATTAATAACGATCCACGATACTGTTTTAAGTAATTTTCTAACCATTCAATTGCTTCATAATCCAAGTGGTTCGTGGGTTCATCTAATAATAATAAATCAGGCTCATCGATTAGGACTTGTGCTAAACTTACACGTTTTTTTTGTCCACCTGATAGTGCGCCAATCTTTTTATCTAATTCACTGATGCCTAATTTTTGTAAGATAATCTTAGCATTTGTATCTGTGGTCCAAGCATCTTCTTTGTTCATTTGTTCTTCTGCCTTGGCATAACGTCTCTGAACGCTCTCGTCCTCGCCATTCTCAGCTAATACAAGCAAAGCTTCCTCATATTCTCTCACGGTACGGATTAATGGACTATTTCCTTGAAAAACCGCTTGAAGTACAGTCAATTCATCAGAAAATTCGGTTGTCTGTGACAAATATCCAATTCGATAATCATTCGGATAAAAAACTGTTGGTCGATCTCCATCCCCACTGTCGATACCTGCTAAAATATTTAATAAACTTGTTTTTCCAGTTCCATTAGTTCCAATCAAACCGATTCGGTCTTTTTCGTGGATCAAAAAAGAAATCTGGTTAAATAGTTCTTTTTCACCATACGTTTTATTGAGGTCAGTTACTTTTAATTCTTTCAATCCATTCCCTCCTCATCTTGGTTATTGTATCATAAAATAATTTAATTACGGATATTTTTCTATTGTCATCTTAGACAAAATAAAGGGAGAAAATAAGATAGTGTTGATTTTTTCATTAGAGTGGGATAATAGTTAGAAAAAATCTGATTATTGCCTCATTTTTTTAAGGTACACAAAAAGCACACAACCTTGTATGATTAAAGTGCCTAAACAAAAATCAAAGGAGTGTGCTTTTTTTGTATCTATAAAATAAAAAAAATTTTATGTTTTGACTATCTATAACGTTCCTATTATAAAAAATAATTAGAAAGATGTTAATTATTCGATTATAGCTACTGCTCTAACCCAACCAGCACTAGCATTTTTAATTTTTATCGGATAACAACTGATTTTAAACCCCGTGGAAGGTAATTGATCAAGACTGGTTAATTTTTCAAGCTGACAATAAGATTTCTCGATTCCTGCAAAATGCCCTTCCCAAATAAGTGAAGGGTCTCCGGTCTTATCAAATTCTTTTGCAATGAATGGTAAAGGTCTGTCCCATGACCAAGCATCGGTACCTACCACTTTTATTCCTTGTTCGAGTAGCCATAAAGTTGCTTCTCTTCCTACACCGCACCCACTGATTAAGTAATTTGATGTTCCCCAATATTGATCCGCTCCAGTCCGAATTAAAACAATGTCCTTTTCTTTTAATCGATAGTCCATCGCATCTAAAGCTTCTTTAAAATCCTCGATTTCTAATCGATATCCGTCTGGTTTGTTTGAAAAATCAAATACAACACCATTACCGTAACACCAATCAAGAGGAATTTGCTCAATTGTCCAAGCTGGCTTACCTTTATCCATTGTTGGATGGTAGTGATAAGGAGCATCTAAATGAGTACCTGAATGCGTAGTCAAGTGAATTTTTTCGATCGCCCATGCTAAACCAGCAGGCAAGTGTTCTTTTCTTGCTGTTCCAAAGAAACGAAGCATATCGTTGACGCTTTGTTCATGATCAATGTATGAAATTTTAGGTATCATTTCCTCTGGATCACTGGGCAAATCATTTTCTATAGTGATACTTAAGTCAACTAATTTCAATGTCTAACAACTCCTTGAATGATTATCTAAGTTTTAATATTAACTAAAAAAATTTTTCTATTTTACTTTTTTTTGATGATTTTTGAATTTATTTTTTATAGTGATAGTCTGATGGACAATCAATGAATTATGTCATTAAATAAAGGATAAACGTTAAGAACGATGCTTCTATCAGTTTACAACGATTAGAAAGGTGAAGAAAATCTTGAAAAATAACTGTCATTTATCCTATTGATTTTATAATGTGGAAGTCCAACATAGTATACTTTACTTGATTTTTCGAGACTAGAAGAAATATCTTCTTTACATTAATAGAAAAATATATTACAATTTTTTCGAATATCGGAGGATCCTAAGAGAGTGGGACAATAGTCAGAAAAAAATCTGATTATTGCCCCATTTTTTTTTTGATTTTAAGGTACACAAAAAGCACACAACCTTGTATGATTAAAGTGCCTAAACAAAAATCAAAGGAGTGTGCCTTATGTTTAAAAATTATACCATCAACCAAACAACTTTACCACTAGATGTAGAACATTATATTCCAGAAACGGATGTTGCCTTTGCGGTTCACTCGTTAGTAGAAGCAATCCCGCAAGCGCTCTTCAACCAAATTGAACAACAGCTGGGACGTCCAGCCTATCACCCCAAAATGATGTTGAAAATTCTTCTTTATGCCTACACGCAACGTGTTTTTTCTGGCAGAAAGATCGAATTTTTATTAGACGATAGTTACCGTATGCGTTGGCTAGCCAATCATAAACAAGTGAGTTACCGCACGATCAATCGATTCAGAAGTCAGGAAACGACAGCTCAGCTTCTAGCAGAGGCTTTTGTGTTGTTTCGCCGTCAACTGATAACCAATCAAGTGATAGATAATGAAGCCATCTTCGTTGACGGTACGAAAATTGAAGCAGACGCCAATAAGTTCAGCTTTGTTTGGCGTAAAGCCACCACTCGGTGTGAACGGTTGTTAGATGAAAAATCAGAAGCTTTTTATCAAACGCTTTATCAAGAGGAAATTCTTCCTTGCTTAAAAGAAGAAAGTCAATCCGATGGATTGACGAGCGACCAGTTAGAAGAAGTCGCTCATCATTTAGAAGCTGAACTCCATGAAACACAAGTACAATTAACACATGAAAAATGCAAAGAAAAGCAAAGTCAACTAAAGAAAAAAAGAAGAATGTATAAAAAATATCTCCGACAGGTACAAACGGATTATCTGCCAAGAAAACAAAAGTATGAACGGTATGCTCAACTATTTCAAGAACGAAATAGCTTTTCAAAAACAGATACTGATGCCACCTTTATGCGGATGAAAGACGATTATATGCGAAATGGACAGCTCAAGCCAGGTTATAATTTACAAATCGCCACCGAAAATCAGTATGTTTTGAGCTATGAATTATTTCCAAATCCCACAGACACCAAAACATTGAATCCATTTTTAGACAGTTTTTTAGACCGACATAAGGAGTTACCGGAGTACATTGTGGCAGATGCAGGGTATGGTAGCGAAGAAAATTACATGTATATCAACGATGTTCTACATAAAACTCCCTTAATTACATATGGCAGTTATCACAAAGAAAATAAAAAGAAGTACAAGGATAATCCGTTTAACGTGGAGAATTGGCGTTATCTTGAAGAACAAGACACCTATATTTGCCCAGCGAATCGTCCGGTACCGTTCAAAAATTATAGTCGCAGAAAAGATAAAGGTGGCTTTATTCGAGATTTCAAAATCTATGAATGTGAGGATTGTCGGAACTGTTCAGTTCGTCGTCAATGTACGCGTGCGAAAAGTGAACAAAAGCGAAAAATTCAAGTAAATAATAATTGGCGCTATTTCAAAGCAGAATGCAGAAAAAAGCTTTTAGAGGAGAAAACTGGTTCGATTTATCGGAAACGAAAAATTGATGTCGAACCCGTGTTCGGACATCTAAAGGCTCATTTGGCGTTCCATCGTTTCCATTTGCGTGGGAAACAAGGAGCAACGATTGATATTGGTTTGGCACTGATGGCATTAAATTTAAGAAAATTAGGAAAATATATGGAGAGGAAAGTGCGCAAAACAGAAAAAATAAGTTCTATTTTGACAATAAACATCAAAATCGAACTTATTTTCTTTTTGAGAAAGAACTATTGTCCCACTCTCTTTTTTGTCTTCTGATATCTAATTTTTCTTAAGGAGGTACGAAATGGAGAAGAACTGGTTTTACGTTATCTTCGGAGGTTTTTTAGAAATTTTTTGGGTACTTTGTTTAAAAAAATCAGAGAATTTCCATCATTTTTTCTATTCCATTTTGACGATTTTGCTCGTTGTTATTAGCTTTTATTTATTTGCTAAAGGTATGGAAAGCTTACCTACTGGAGCAGCATATACAGTGTTTACTGGAATAGGTGCAGTTGGAACAATCATTTTTGGTATTTTATTTCTGAATGAAAGTGTATCTGTGCAAAAAATATTGTTTTCTGCATTATTAGTTATAGGAATTTTGGGTCTAAAAATCACAACAAAGGAGGAATAATCTGTGGATATACTTTATCTTATACTAGCAGGAATAGCAGAGATCATAATGGTCTTTTCTCTTAAAAATTCACACGGATTTCAAAAAATAAATTGGAGTATTATAACTATTATTTCTGCAGCCTCTAGTTTACTACTTTTATCGCATTCAATGAATACATTAGAAGCTGGGGTTAGCTATAGTATTTGGGTAGCTTTTGGTTCCATTGGTTCAATGATCCTTGGAGTATTTTTATTTAAAGAAAAAATGAACTGGCTGCAATTTACTTCCATGATTATTATTTTATTTTCTGTGATTGGCCTAAAACTAGTTAGCTAATTAAATTGAAGAATCTATTGTCATTTGTGAGACTGGGACAAAACTTGTCTCAGTCTCTTCTACTATCACTAAAGCTGTTTTGCTAATTGAAAGCCATTTTCTTTTAAATACGCTTCAAATGCTTCTTATGTGATTTGAGTTTCATTCGGATCAAGCTTGGCACAAAACTCTCCGTTTTAAGCGATTATCTGGGCTTTTCCTTCAAAGTAAGGTTTTTCTTGATGTTCCTGATCTTTTCTTGCAATTGGTAAATCATAGATGTTGTTGGGGTTTGGACTCTACCTAAGGACAAACTTACTGGTATACCTTTTTGCTGCAAGAGTAAACTATACCATGGGTTATCATTCATACCATCAATGAATCAACGTGAAATAACAAAAAATCTGAGACAGAATGAGGTTCATTCTGACCCAGATTTGATCACGCTGAGCACTTACTCAACTTTTTTAGCCGGAAGCGAACGTTTTCTTGCCCGCAATGCGAATTTAAATGAAAAATCATCAACTGGCTTATTCATAGTATAGGATTCCAGTAAATTAATATTTTTCCGATAACTATTAGCAGAAAAAGTCGTGATCTTCTCAGCTTCTTCATACTCATCAACGATTTTGCGCTCTAAGTAATAGCCACGCAACATTTTTTTGGAATAAAGACTGTCTTGTTGGATCATCCAAGAGGAGATCAAATTTCCTGAAGCCATTTTGATGCCTTCCATTTTTCGTTGTTGGATGAAAAAGTTGACCATTGTTTCATCATAAACATCGGTTAGGTTTTCTAAACTCTCAATGATCAATTGTGTGTTTTTTTGATAGGTTTCCCGAATTTCTTGAATATCTTTTTCGGAAATCAGTGTCTTTCGATCTGATTTTTGTCGTTGCCAGAACATTTTAGGATGTAAGATGATCCGAATCAACCGTCGAACAAAAATAAACCAGAAGCCGACAAACGACAGTACCTGACTAGTAATAGAGTGTTCAAAATTAGCAAGAAATCGTGAATAAAAACGATAGCCATTTGAGGAAAGCTTACCAGAACGATAACTTTTATCTAACCCATCACGTTCGATGGATAAAATCAATGCTTGAATTTCTTGTACTTCTTGCTTTTCATCATCAGAAAGATCTTTTAAATAAAGATCACGGATACGCTCTTGATAGTTTTCGATCACTGCTTCAGTTGCTAAATATTCTTTTGAATCTTTATCTAACGTTTTGATTTCAGATTTCAATACTTCAATGACTTCTTCTAGGATCATTAAAGCATTCAAATCTGTTTTCACTACCTCTTCCGTTTCTGTCAACAGGGGTAAAACCACGATTCCTACGATCAGTGTTACCAAAATAACTCCTGCCGTCAAAAATAATAATAAAGAGCGCTGATAAAAAATCATTTGGTTAATCGTAAAAGGTAAGATGAAAATCGTTGCTAAACTAACCGTTCCTTTCACACCACCAAAAGTTAAAATCAAAATCTCATTCAATTGTTCCTTGAATTCTTTTCCTTTATATTTAAATAAATAAAAAAGACTGATCGAAACAAAGCGAATCATAAATAAGATCATTGAAATCAACAAAATCGTGATTAACAGCAACCAATTTGAATAAAGCCCATCTCCCCAAACTGGAGAAAATACTTGGGTTAATTCGATTCCTAAAAAAATAAAAACTAACGCATTCAGCGTAAATGTGATTGTTGTCCATGTACTATCGGACAAACTTGATAACTCCGCATCAAACACCGAGATTTTTCTAAATCCCGAAGCTTGCAATACCCCAGCTACTACTGCGGCAATAATCCCTGAAACATCAAATACTTCTGCTAAAACATACGCTAAAAACGGTAATAGCAATTCAATTAACAAGTAACCTGTCACATCTCTGGCAGAAGCCTTCTCAATCAGATTAATCACTTTTCGTTTGACCCAGACAAGTAAAAAGCCAACGACGGCTCCTCCTATACTAGAAAACACAAGTGTAAATCCTGCGTTGACTGCAGAAAAAGAGCCCGTGATCAATGCAGCTAATGCAAATTGAAAGGCGGTAACACCTGAAGCATCATTCAATAATCCTTCGCCTTCTAAAATATGCATCGCTTTATTTGGGATATTCACCCGTCCAGAGAGCGAGCTGACAGCGACAGCATCGGTTGGTCCAAGAGCCGCTCCAAAAGCAAAACAAGCAGCTAATGGCACGCTGGGTAATAAAAACGACAGCGTGAAACCAACCCCGACTAATGTAAGGATTACCCCTCCAAAAGCCAGAAATAAAATCGTATCAAAGTTTTTTAGGATCGAGGATACATCGGCTTTTTCTCCTTCACGAAAAAGCAACGGCGCAATGATCATCACTAGAAAGAGTTCTGGTTCAAAGTTGATCGATTGGCCCCATTCTGTTAAGCCTAAGATGATACCAAGAAATATTTGGATCAGTGGAGCTGGGATCATAGGTAAAATGCGGCTAGCTATATTAGATAAGGTGATCGTTACAGCAAATACGATCACTAACTCAGCAAATTCCATGGTCCGTCCCCTTTATTTTTTATTTTGAGCGAGTACCTTTAGAAATTGTTCTTTTTTCTTCAATATTTTGTTTTCTACCACTTCTGCTTGTACATTGTTTCCTTCTAATTCACACTGTACTCGCTTTGATTCTAAACGTAGCAAATCATGTTTCAATCGCTCAAGCTGACGATACATGATAATATTTTTCTTTCGTAGCTTACAAAGGATTTGCCGACGATCTTCCATTGAAAACGCACCATAACGATCATGCAACAGTTTCTTTTGTTCTTCAAAGCTCTTCCTCATTTTTAAGATCTCCTAAATGCAAACTTGATCTTCATGAAACACTGAACGTTAAAAGGAAAAGGATTCCCCTTGATTAGACAAGTTCAGCTGGATTCGAAGAATAAGTTTGCTTGAATTTCAGAAACTCATTCTATTCCAAATGGAAGAAAATATCAAGTGCGGAAAACACACCAAAAAAGGAGCTGGGAAACCATTTCCGCTCCTTTCTCAGCTATCCATTAAACTTTGGTTTTATTCAAAAAACTCGCCATAGATATCTTCAACACGTTGATCCGGATTGATCACGATGTATAAATTACCTGTTTTTTCACTGATTTTAGTTGATTGGTATTGATTATCCAATCCTTCTGTTCCTTTATCAAGATAAGGGAAATAAACTAGGTCAGGTGTACCATTGCGATAAAGGATCTCCATCCGCTCAATATCTTCATATTTTAATGCACGGTTGAACATGCCCATTTCTAATCCACCTAAGTTGATGTCGTGAGTTGCTACGGAATCACCTTCGTGAAAAATTTCGATCTTAAATCCAGCACAAGGATGGATTTCCATAAATTCACTACCATTGATTCGTCCAAAACTCGTTGTTATTTGTTTGATCCACAAATCACCAATATGGCGACGATTGATCGTCCACGTTTCGCCGTTTCGGAAATAAAATTTTAGCGCTGTCATTTCTTTACTCATAAAAAAATCCCCTTTTGACGTCATTTATTCTGGTTCCCTTTTAGTTTAGCACACATCCCACGCGAAGGTCACATCTAAAGTTTTTTCAAAGATGTGAAACTTTAGAAGCGTTCCACTATTGACAAAAAAATCCGGAAGCAACTCCCCAGCAATAAGCGAGGATTTTCTAAATAGGAGAAGTTTTTAAATTCCTCACTTATTACTCAGAGCTGATTGCTTCTTTCAGAATCTCTATTAAAGCGCGACTTCGACATTCATCGAAATCTATAAATGGTTATTTTGCTGGAGATAATCAAAAAGGGCACTTGCTTCATTTGCTAAATTTCCCTCTACCACTGCTCTTTCTGCAGCTTGAAGTGCATCACTGACCCATTTCCCTGGTTTCTTGTCACTCACACTAAGAAGTTTCTTCCCATCAATTGCTAACTCTCGCATGGATGTAATCGGTAATTGATCATAGCGTTTTGCTACTTGTTCTAGTTGAGGTGTTTCACCAAAATAAATCATGAGTTCTTCTGTCTTCAAAGCGTTCTCTTTTCCCAAACAATAGAGTACCATTGGTTCCAACATCTGTCTTTTACGTTGAATCAATCCATGAACGATCATTTGAACTTCTCGAATCATTTGGTTGGAACATTTCCATTCCTTTAAGAAAGGACGGATCTCACTTTCTTGAAGTCCTAACTGATCGATCAGCAATGCCCACGCCTGACTTTCAGTTTGCAATGGTTCATCTGGTAAATCGGCAAAACGTAACAAGGCTTCACCATAGTCTCTTAAACCTGGACAATAAATATAACATTGCGTCTCAACGAATGTTCTCAATCCTGTAGAACGCTCTTTCCCTAATAACATTTTGATGAATTCCACATTAATCCGTTCGACAGAAATTTTTCCTAATAATGAATGGTTGGCCTGAATGGCCGCAGCCGTTTCTTGCTCGAGTGTAAACCCAATTTGACTAACAAATCGAATCCCACGCATCATACGCAAAGCATCTTCATGAAACCGTTCCTGTGGATCGCCTACTGCTCGAAGGATCTGGTTTTCTAAATCAGCTAACCCGTCAAATAAATCAATGATTTGACCATCTTCTTTTAATGCAAATGCATTGATCGTAAAATCACGTCTTTTTAGATCCTCTTCAAGTGAACGGACAAATTCGACATGATCTGGACGACGATAATCTTGATAGGTCGATTCTGTCCGAAAGGTCGTGATTTCATATTGTTCCTCTTCAGCCAAGACCAAAACGGTGCCATGTTCAATGCCGATATCAATGGTTTTCGGAAAAAGTTGTTTGATTTCTTCTGGGAATGCACTTGTTGCGATATCTACATCATGGATGGGTTGAGCCAACAAGATATCTCTGACGCTTCCCCCGACAAAATAAGCTTCAAAACCTGCTTGCTCCAATTTATTCAAGACAGGAATCGCTTTTTGGTATTCTCTTGGTAATTGTTTTAGTTTCATTGTTTTCCCTCTTCCAACTTGATGGCTTACGCTTTTTTATCATCCTTATTTGCTTCTTTTCTTTCAAAGCGATTGTGATCTCTGCGATTAAATTTTTCCATATTTTTTTCAAATACATCCGTTAAATCGATTTCCAGGGAATTTGCCATGATCATAGTGACAAATAAAACATCACCTAATTCTTCTGCTACAGAATTGTTGGGCTCCGTTTCTTTCTTCGCTTTTTCACCGTATGTATGATTGACTTCTCGAGCCAGCTCCCCGACTTCTTCTGTTAAGCGTGCCATTTGAGCTAATGGAGAAAAATAGCCTACTTTAAACTGTTGGATATAGTCATCTACTTCCTGTTGCATACTTCTTAAAGAACGTTCTTTTGTCATTTCTTCTCCACCTTTCCTATTTATCTTACCAAAAACTACGTCCAAATCCTAGGCAAGAGCGATTGAGAAAATAAAGATTACGTGCTACATTGAGTAATGTGATGTAAAAAGAATGAAATATTGCGAAAATATTAGTCGGTTTATCGAAGGAGTGGTTTGATGATCTCAATGAAAACAGTTAAAGAAGTCGTAATGATTATGGTTGGTACAAGTATTTATGCGTTTGGACTCGTTTATTTAAATATTGCGAATCATTTAGCAGAAGGTGGCGTTTCAGGGATCACTTTGATCTTACGCGCACTTTTTGGGATTGATCCTGCCTACTCTACGCTATTGATCAATATACCTTTGATTTTGATTGGTGGAAAAATTTTAGGAAAACGTTCACTCGCTTATACCGTCTTAGGAACAGTTTCGTTGTCTGCATTTTTATGGATTTGGCAACGTGTTCCTTTACAAATCAATCTTCAACATGACTTACTGATCGTCTCATTATTGGCTGGCTTAATTGCCGGAACTGGAAGTGGTCTGGTCTATCGGATGGGTGGAACTACCGGTGGAAGTGATATCATTGCTCGTATATTAGAAAAGAATTATGGAATCTCAATGGGTCGATCTTTACTGGTATTAGATGTTATCGTTTTGTTGGCTTCATTGACTTACATTGACTTGAAACGCATGATGTATACGTTAATTGTTTCTTATGTTTTCAGCCGTGTCATTGATTCAATCTTAGATGGCGGTTACTCAGCTAAAGGGATTTTAGTCGTCTCAAACAAAAATGAAGAAATTGCCCCACTGTTGATGACTGGATTAGAACGTGGCGTTACTTTTTTAAGTGGTGAAGGTGGGTTTTCTGGTCATTCTAAAAAAATTATCTATATGGTAGTTAGTTCGAGTGAATTGAATGAAGTGAAACGAATCGTCCATGAAATCGATGAAAAAGCCTTTCTATCGATTATCAATGTCCATGAGGTCGAAGGAGAAGGATTCACTTATCTTAAACCACAGACTAAGTTATTTAAGCGAATATAGCTCTCTCCTAGTTCTACTCGTTTTTCTGGAGTGAGTTTCATCTTTCTTTTTGGCATACAAAATCCCCCTATACAGGACTTTTATATTTCAGTGTCCTATATAGGGGGAGCATATCAACTTTCCTCAGTCTCTTTTAGTATCTTTAAAAACGAATAAACGGTTAAATAAAAGTATCCTTAGTTAGGATTCTTTCCTGCATGTTCGCCTTTTACTTGGTTCTTGCTTAATATTTCACGATTAACTTCATCGGACAATTCCAAGAAAGCATCTTTATCCCCTTTTTCAAGCGCTTGATCAATCTGTAAGTAAAGCATTTTGAGATGGGCTGCTTGTTCTTTCTCTTTGAGATATTGCTCGACTAGTTCAAGATCTTCTTCACTAATAGAGTCGTTCCAAGATGCAAAGGGGTTCTCTTCTAAAACCATTAAATACTCTTTCGTCTGCCAAGCATTTTCAAAAAGGCATTCTACATATAGCGGTCTTTTCCAATTTAATCGAATTTCATGAAAAATTTGATCAGTATCGGTAAACTCTTTCCCCTCGAGAAATAATTTCATTGGTTCTCCATCGAAAGAAAGGTCACTGATTTGTAATCCCCGATTTGCTTGATTCGCTCCTTCAACAAAATGAACATTACTTAAGATTGCTTCATGATTAGCCAAGTAATTCAAAATCCAAAAAACCTCTCTGCGACTAAATGAAACATGATTGACCATCCAAGTTAAGAAATTCTTTTTTTCCTTTACATCTATTAGCATTTTACTCACCTCTCTGCTAGGTCGTCTAATACTGACAATGCCTCCAAATCTCCAGGTTCCAATTCTAAATAATGAGTAAGTAGATCTTTTGTTTTTGTCAATTGTCCTTCTTCTCGTAAGAATAAGGCGTATTCTTTTAGAAAATCAGGTTCATGCTCCAATTCGTGATACGCTTGTTCATAATGAACAGCTGCTAGCGTGAAGTCCTCTAATTCATTATAGGCATGGGCTAAATTCCATTCCGCATATGGATTTGCAGTTTCTTCCATTTGATCGATACTCTTGATTACATCTTCGTAACGTTCTTCATCTAAATACAAATTACTTAATGTTAATAATGTTTCGTCTTGTTTTTCACCTAATTCCAACGCATTTAATAATAGTTTTTCTGCTTTTTCTTTGTCATGTAGGCGATACGCATTTTCAGAAGCTAAGTGATAGAGTTCTACTTGATAAGGATTTTCTTTGATCCCATCTTCAAGAACTTTCTGCGCTTCTTCAATCAATTCTTCTTCTTGCAATGCTTGACCTAAATAAAGATAAAGAGATTGATATTGGGGATTTACTTCTCTCAATTCTTGTAAATAATTGATCGCTTTTTCATTTTCTTTTAGCTGCAGATTGGTGAAAGCTAACTGGAATAAGCGATCATCTGTCCGTTCTTCCTGCAATGCTTGTTCCAATGGTTCGATTGCTGCTTCGAACTCTCCTTGCATGCTTAGAGATTGTCCTAAACGTTCCTGCATAGAGATACCAGAAATCTCATCAATATTACTTGATAATAATAGTTGATAGATCGTTGCAGCTTCAGCAAAACGATCGACTGAAAAGTAAAGTTCGGCTAAAGCAAATTGGATCAATGGTTCATCAGGCAACAACGCAGCTGCTTCCTTTAATTTCGCTTCACTGACTTCAGGAATACCGATTACTTGATATAAATCAGCAATTGCTAATAAAGCTTGAGGATAGTAGTCACTTTCTTTTGAAATGTTTTCCAGATATTCAAATGCTTGATCGATTTCATTATCTTCAATCGCAATTTCCGCCAATGGAATGAACAACTCATCATTTTCGGGGTACTGTTTCACTAACTGTTCAAAAATTTGCTTTGCTTCTTCTAAAAAACCAATCGCTAAGAGTTCTTCCCCTAATTCAGCCAAAACATCGGCCGGATCTTCTTTCAAAGCTTGTGTCAGATATAACTGAGCTTGCGCCAAATCTTCCTCTGACAATGCTTGTAACATTTTTTCACTATTTGTATTCATTTAAATCCCTCTAATCTCACTAATAATCTCGTCATAAGATTTCATTGTTTGTATTAATTCTTGTTCCTTTGGCGATTGATATTTCTCTATTATACCAATTTTTTTCAAAACAAGAATTTTTTTGCTTTTTTCCGCTAGAAGCAAGACATTTTCTAAATAATCAATTTTTGATAATTGTTCTGGCCAATCGATAGGATAACCCAGATGTTTCAACCAGATAAAAAAATTTTTCAATTGAAAGGACATATCCGCTAGTCCTACATTCCAAGTAAGATGAAAAAGCATTCCTAATAGTTTTTTCATACTAGCTGATAACAAATGACCATTTTCTGTTAGGTAAAAAGCTTGTTCAAATAGTTTACCATAATTTGAGAGATTTTCCGCATCTACTTGGTAAAAAGTAATCATTTCTTCCAGCATCCCCGTAAAAGCCCGCTGAGATAACTGCCTTGGTTGCGGATAGTTTTTATAGAGATTTTGTAAAAAATGATAATCACAAACTAAACCACATGTTATCAAAGTCAAAAAATCTATTTGTTTCCCTTCTCCTTGTTTTTCACTGATTGTTTGATCGTAAACAATTCGTTCTGGAAGGTTGGTCGTTCGCAAGACGACTTGATTTGGCAATTGTAAAATATTTCGTTGAGGAGTTAATGCCCGGGCCATTGAACGAATCGATACCGGTATTAGCCATAATGTTGATGCAAGTGAGGTATGCTTCTGGAAAAAACCTGCTAAATCCATGATTCCCTCATTCCCAAACCCAATTATAAGTAAGGATTGGTTTTCAGGATATCGTTTTGCAAATGTCACAAGATTACTTAGTTCTGTTAAGTGATTACATTGAGTATTGGCACAGATATACCAATCAATCTCACTTGGGTTAGGAAACTGTTGGTTGATTTTCTCAACAAACAAATCGTAATACCGTTGGTTCGTCAAAAATAAAACAGGCTGATCAATCGTTATTGTTTTCAGCTGGCTGACCAACGTTTCCCCATAATAGATTTTTGTTTGTTCTTCTTGTCCTTGATAGTCGATTTCCATAAGCACCCCTCCTTTTCTTTATTTTACCATTAGTAAGTAAAATCGGAAAAGAATAGGGTAAATTCTTGAAAGAATATAGAAAAACTTCGTAATTCACCTACATTTAGGAGTACCTATTTAAAGAATTCTTGTGTAATAAATCGGGCATGGTATACTGTAATACGAAGTAAAAGATTATATAGGACTTTGCTTTTCATTTTATAAAACGGAGAAATGGATTAAGCAATTTTATTCAACTAAATTTCATCAAAAATGAGGGATAAGTTTTGTCAAAAATAAATAAAAAATCAGTTACAGCAATTTTAATTATCTCCCTATGTGCTTTTTTTATGGTTTCACCTCAAATTTATAAACATGCACTCATTGTTTCAAATGACTGGGTATTTCATATGAACCGTTTCTATGACACGGCTATGCAATTAAAAAATGGCACGTTTAATTATTTCCAATCCATCTACGGTTTTAGCCAATCGGGAAGAGTCATCAATGCCCTTTATGGAACCGACTTTGCCTATTTACATGGACTGTTACTTTTAATTTTTAAAACTTGGTTCAGATTCCAACTTGTATCTACTTTTCTGTGTTACTTCACTGCCGGTACATCGATGTATTTCCTTGGACGGTACTGCCATTTAGAGCAAAAAATTGCTACGGGGATGGCTATTTTATACATGGGTACACCTACCATTTTTTACTACACTCTTGCCCAAAATTTTTCTGGTTGGGGTGCTGCCTTTTTACCTCTTATTTTTATTCCAGCTGTTAGAATGATAAGAAATCGGGAAAGCCCAATCCAACCTGTGGTGCTAGGAGGAACCATTTCATTATTGCTATCTGTCCATATGTTTTCAACATTACTAGCCGTAGCCGCTTTGATTCCCTTTTTCCTTGTAGGTTTTCTTCACTCGAACAAAAAACTAGTAATAATCAAACAGGCTCTACTAGCAGTGGTGATCGCTATCGGTCTTTCTTTCAATACGTTTACTGCTTTTCTGGATTTGTCCAATGATACCTTGATTCCACCATACGCAGTAACTGATCTATTATCGAATAGTACTTCACTTTCGTTTGGTTCAATTGGCTGGACAAACTTTGGACTAATCCTTTCTATGATATTTGTTTTTCAACTTGTGTTTACTATCGTCCACTTTAATAAACTCAGTGTGTTGGAAAAAACAATCAACTTAGTCGGAGCATTCTTTTTACTTGTCTCTTCTAAATACATTCCTTGGAATGATATCGGCAATTATTTTACATTTGTTCGAAAAATGCAATTTCCACAAAGACTGGGTTGCATCGCATGTATCTTATTAATACTAGGGTTCGGTTTTACCATTCAAAAAGCCTTTGTAACTTTAGAGAAACAATCAGTTTTAAAAATCAGTGTGCCACTATTACTGACTTTTTCATTGTTAAATTTAACAGGTGGCTATGCTTTAATTTCGGATACAGCAGCTATCTGGAATAGTGATTCCCCACTTTCTAAAGACACCAGTGCTGCTGAAACCTTAGAAAGTAATGCAAGTAATATTCGTCACCTATTTGGAGGCAATGCTGATCTATCTGCTGCTTTACAAATACACAGAAAACCGATGGCTGACTATTTACCTGCTAGTGGTGGACAATTGGAAGATCCTTACAAAGCTTATAAAGAGGACGTTTTACACAATTCTATCCCTCTTAAAAGATCAATTGACAAACAAGGGAATATACATCTAACTTTCACTGCTAAAGATACAAATAAAATAACTTTACCAGTAATCATTTACCACAATAGTTCTCTCATAATCAATGGAAAATCTAGAAGTGAAGCACAATATTCACTGACTTCAATAGGCGCTCTAAGAATTTCTCCAAAGATTGGTACAAATGAAATTATTGTAGGATATAAACCAGGTAAACTATTCAGATCAGCTATTTATATCCGAATATTAACAGTGGTTATCATCATTGCTTACTATATGAGCAAACGATGCAAATTTTTCAGTAAAAACAAACGCACGCAATAACCGATGAGCAAAAGATTTTTTCTAAACAGCCAGATAGAAAAATGAGGCAATGAGTGAAGCAAGCAACTTTGAATAAATAAGAGGTTGTAAAAATAACGACTATCTTATTCATTAAGATAGTTTGAAAAAATAGCTTTTCGTCAATAATGACTGATAAGTTTTGTATTAAAAAATCTGGGACAGAATGAACCGTATTCTGCCTCAGATTTTTTATTATTGTTTAAAGTAAGGTTGTGAAAGCATCGGAGCTTCAATGACAATAAGAAAAGATTTTTTGAAATAGCTTCTCCTATTTTAGAAAATTATCGCTTATTGCTGAGGAGTTGCTTCTTGCAGACCATTTACTCATTTTTAAACTGAAAAATAAGATTTATATCTCAGATACATAAATAACGGAGACGCAAAGTACTACCCTTCGTCTCCTAATTTCTTCACTCTAAAACTCAAAACAATAGGAAATATAAAAAAGCACTTGCAGCTTAAAGCCACAAGCGCTTTTTTATGAGCCGTATTATTTAACAGCGTCTTTTAATGCTTTACCTGGTTTGAATGCAGGTACTTTGCTAGCTGGGATTTCGATTTCTTCACCAGTTTGTGGATTACGTCCTTTACGTGCAGCACGTTCGCGAACTTCAAAGTTACCAAAACCGATTAATTGAACTTTTTCGCCGTTAGCTAAAGCATCTTGAATAGTTGAAAATACAGCATCGACTGCTGCAGTTGCATCTTTTTTAGTTAAGTCAGTAGCTGAAGCAACTTTTTCGATTAATTCTGCTTTGTTTGCCATGGATAGATTCACCTCCTCCACAAGAGATATGATGTAAAACATCAGTTTAGTTAAAAACATTCTGAGTGGTCCAGAAGTTTAAAAGAAATATTGATCTAGTTCAATATTCTGTTATCACGATATCATATAAACCGCTTAATAGCAAGGTTTTTACCATTTTTCACGTGCTTTTTTTAGTCATAAAAACGTAATAAACAAAACCACCTATTTTTTTTGAAAAAAATCTGCCGATGTGGTAAAATGCCTATTTTCGTCTTCTTGGAATGATTCGGATCGAAGTTCCTTCGAAAGTAAATGCTTTACGAATTTGATTTTCTAAGAAACGTTCATAAGAAAAATGCATCAACTCTTCTTCGTTAACAAAAACGACGAAGGTTGGTGGTTTTACAGCCACTTGCGTAGCATAGAAAATCTTCAACCGCTTCCCTTTATCTGTTGGAGTCGGGTTGATCGCTACTGCATCCATGATGATATCATTCAAGACAGCAGACGGCACACGCAAGTTTTGATTCATACTTACTTCTTCGATCATTTCAGGTAAACGTTCTAAACGTTGTTTTGTGACTGCTGATACGAAGACGATTGGCGCATAATCTAAATAACGAAATTCTTCACGAATTTCTTGCTCAAAATCACGCATCGTATTGGTTTCTTTTTTGACAAGATCCCATTTGTTTACCACTATGATCACACCACGTCCTGCTTCATGTGCGTATCCAGCTACCCGTTTGTCTTGCTCACGGATTCCTTCTTCAGCATTCAAAACCATCAAAACGATGTCGGAACGGTCAATAGCACGCATCGCACGCATCACACTGTATTTTTCGGTATTTTCATATACTTTTCCACGCTTACGCATTCCTGCAGTATCGATCATTAAAAATTTCTGTCCGTTATCAGATACAAAGTGAGTATCGATAGCATCTCTAGTCGTTCCTTCTATATCCGAAACGATTACTCGTTCTTCTCCTAGAATCGCATTAATCAATGAAGATTTCCCAACATTTGGGCGGCCGATCAAACTAAATTTGATCGTATCATCCTCTTCTTCTTCCCCATCATTTGAAAAGTGTTTAATTGCTTCATCTAATACGTCACCGATCCCTAAACCGTGACTTCCTGACACTGGATATGGATCACCCAATCCTAATGAATAAAATTCGTAAATATCATTTCGCATTTCGGGATTATCCACTTTGTTAACTGCTAAAATCACAGGTTTATTACTACGGTATAAAATTTTTGCTACTACTTCATCTGCATCGGTGACTCCTTCACGTCCGCTGACAACACAGATGATGACATCTGCTTCTTCAATCGCGATTTCTGCTTGATGCTTGATTTGATCCATGAATGGTTCGTCACCTAAATCAATCCCACCTGTATCGATCACACTGAATTCTCGACCTAACCATTCGCCTTTAGCATAAATACGATCGCGAGTTACTCCTGGAGTATCTTCGACAATCGAGATACGCTCGCCAGCGATGCGGTTAAAAATCGTAGACTTACCGACGTTCGGGCGGCCAACGATTGCAATTGTTGGATTTGCCATATTTTTTCCTCCTCACAAGTTTCCAATCTTACTTAGTGTAACGAAAGCTTTGCGAACTTTCAAGCATTGTTCGCTAAAATTACGCAAGTATTTATTCATTGGACAACTTTTTTTCATAAAACATCAAAGTGAATATTGAACTCTAGGAAACCATCTTTTATTCTTGTTTCTTTGGTTAAAGAACTACATTGTTCAAATAACCCTAAAAACCATATTCAGAACCGCTAGATGAGCGTTAGCCTAAATATTCACACACTACTGAACTTAAAATCGATCAGTGACATTTGATTATAGCATAATTTGTTTCTCTCGTTTTCATTTTCTACTCTTTTTATTGTTTCTTGATATGTGAAAGCTCTTTTCATCTCTCTCATTCTTTCAACGATCTTCATATTCTCGAACTCTCAGTTTATCTAGCGCAATATCCTAATTCCTTATTCTAGCCTGTATTTTCTTATAGTCACTTCATTCAGTCCCACTGTACCTACATTATAGCCTTATGCCCAAAAATGTTGATTTTCAAACTCAAATTAACATTTCCATGCTTATTAGAAATTATTAACGTCCTTTTTCTTTTAAATAGCTTGTAAAACTGGGCATGCATATTTCATTAATCTACAGTCGGAAAGGTTGTGCCATATCTAGCTATGAGAAATAAGCCGAAGAATCCAAAAATAGTTCCTCCTATTTTTGGTATTCTTCGGCAATTTTTTGTCAAAGCAACTTCTTGAACCATGTGGATATGGTCATGAAAGAAGCGATCAGCTCCAAATTTTTTTGAACGAATGTGATAAACATCAAGAAAAGAATTTGACGTTAAATGCTCCCTCCAGGAAGTAATGAGATTGGCAAAATGTAATCCTTGCTTGTCTTTTCATTCTTCATTTTTTTCAAAAGAATATCAACAATCAAACTTGCGATTTCATCAATTGGTTGTCTGATTGTGGTCAATTGTGGGAAAAATTTCTCAACAAAAGATGTTCCATCATAGCCAATAATTTTTAGATCTTCTGGGATATTAAGTTTAAGCTGATGAGCAATTTTCATAGTAAGAATGGCTGTTAGATCATCAGAAACAAAAATACCATCTGGTTTGTGACTTAGGATCGTCGACTTGATTTCCATTTCTCGACGAATCGTAGAGAGATTATTAGGAATTTTGAAAACTTTACCATTTGGATTTTGAAAAGAAAAACCAAGCGCACGTAACCCTGTTGGAGAATCCGTATTGTCATTTCCTGTAATCATAATACTATTTTGACAACCATTTTTTTGTAACGTTTTAGCAGCCAGTTTTCCACCTTCAAAGTTGTCTGAAGAAACAATGGAAACATTGGGAGCTAAGTTTCTATCAAAAGCGACAATAGGTGCTCCCACACGCTCATAATCAGCAATTCCAAGATTATGACTAGATGAGATAATCCCATCAACTTGATTCGCTTCAAGCATTTCAATGTATTCCCGCTCTTTAGCAGGATCGTTCTGACTATTGCAAATAATTGTTTTATAGCCATGTTTGAATAATTCGATTTCCAGATACTCAATCAGTTCAGAGTAAAAGATATTACTGATATTAGGAAAAATAAGCCCAATAAGTTGGGGTGACTTTCCTTGAAGTCCACGTGCTAGATTATTAGGTTTATAACCAAGAGTTTTCATAGCTTCATGAACTTTTTGTTTTGTTTTTTCCGATAAATATCCCTTATTGTTAATGACGCGTGAAACGGTAGTTGGGCTAACTCCAGCTAGTTCAGCGACATCAGATAATTTTGCTACCATATTAATATTTTAATTCAAAGTATTTTCCAGTCGGTTCACCTGATTTAAGTTGAATACCATTTTGGTGTTTCTCAGGGAATACGCGACTAGTAAATACTTTTTCTCCTTTATTAATAAAAATCTCAATGATTGAATTATCTACAAAAATGTTAGCAATTGTTTCTTTAGTATCAATTGAGCATTCACGAATCGTACCAAAGTCAGTGGCATATTGAATGCCTGCTTTGCTGCGATCTAAAATAATTTTTCCTTCTTTGGTATCTACAATCAAGCTAAGTCCATTTCCTTTACTATCAGAGAAAAGAAGTAACTCCGATTTCTGATTTGGAGGAAAAGTTAGTTCAAGCTCATAAGTATTATTTGTTTCTGCTTTTGCTGTAAATTGTTCAGAACTAGCACGTAATGATGTAATAGCTTCTACTGGATATTGGTAAAGTTTACCATCTTTTATTGAAAGTTCTTTTACAAGACTCATTGCTCCCTGATAATCATACTTATCAGTTGGATAATCGATATCAGGTAGTCCAATCCAACTGACAATCAGAGCACGACCATCAGGAGTATTGAATCCTTGAGTCGCATACGCTTCAAATCCATAATCAAGATTTTGAATTTCTGAAGCGCCCACAAGTTTTACTTTTTCTATGTCAAGCGATTGACAGATCTTAAAAGTATTCGGATAGATATTCCCATAATTTAGCTCAGATTTATCCAACCCTTGAGGACAATAAATGAGAACAGGTTTTTTGTCTACAAATACTAGATTTGGACACTCAATCATGTATTCTGAACCAGTGCCGCCAAAATCAAGGTTGCCAACTTCCTCCCATGTTTCCACGTTATTGTCATCCGCTTTGTAAAGTTTGATAAAGCCTGATTTTTCTAAATTTTGTGCTCCAACAATCGCATACAATTGTCCTTCATAATTAAACATTTGTGGATCACGAAAATGATCAGTTACATCAGCAGGTGGATGAATAAGAACATTCTCACCTTTCGTAATGTTGTAGTCTTTATCCATCCATGCTCCGATTTGAAGTGTATCACGTTCCCAATTTTCATTTCGAACGTTTCCTGTATAGAGTAAGAATAGATTCCCCTCTATTTCATATGCAGAACCGGAATAAGCGCCGTGGCTATCTCGTTTTGTGTCTGGAAGAAGTTCTGCTCCTGTTACATGAAAATGAACTAAATCATCTGATTCAGTGTGTACCCATTCTTTCAACCCATGAGCAGCTCCAAATGGCCAATTTTGATAAAAAAGCGTATATTTTCCGTTAAAAAAAGAAAAACCATTAGGATCGTTTAACAATCCTGTTTTAGGTTCGATATGATAGCTAGCACGCCAAGGTGATCGTTTTATATTATCCTTAATTTTATCCATCTCATCTTTAGTCCAATCAGAATAAGCACGATATCGTATTTCTCGAGGTAAGTTCATATTTTACTCCTTCAATTTATCTTTTTACAACTAGTATGGTAAACGTTTTCCGTTGAAAAATCAATCATTTCATTTAAAAAAATAAATTATATGACAAACGTTTGACATATTTTTAAGATATGCTAAAATAAATTTGCATTTCAGTGAACCGTTTTCACGTAAAAATAAAAAAGGAGTGATTCGAATGAATTACAGTAAAGTAGCTTCCGACGTAATACAAGCGGTCGGAAAAGATAACCTTATTGCAGCTGCACACTGCGCTACACGTCTTCGTCTCGTACTAAAAGATGACACGAAAGTGAATCAAAAAGCTTTAGACGAAAATCCAGATGTGAAAGGCACATTTAAAATTGATGGACAATATCAAGTGATTATCGGTGCAGGTGATGTTAATTTCGTTTATGACGAACTTATCAAAAAAACTGGACTTTCAGAAATTTCAACAGATGATTTAAAACAAATTGCTAGTAAAGATAAAAAATTCAACCCCATTATGGCATTAATTAAATTATTATCAGATATTTTTGTTCCAATTATACCTGCCCTTGTTGCAGGTGGTTTATTAATGGCATTACAAAACTTTTTAACAGCTGCTGGACTTTTTGGACCAAAATCAATTGAAGAAATGTATCCTGCGATTGAAGGTATTTCCTCAATGATCCAACTGATGTCCGCTGCACCATTTATGTTTTTGCCTATTCTAGTTGGTATTTCCGCTGCTAAACGTTTTGGAGCCAACCAGTTCCTTGGTGCTGCAATTGGAATGATTATGACAACACCACAACTTGGTGGTTCTATGGAATATTGGAATATATTTGGTTATCATGTCTCACAAACTAACTATGCTTATCAAGTCATTCCTGTGTTAGCAGCTGTTTGGCTATTATCAGTACTGGAAAAGTTTTTTCACAAAAAACTTCCATCATCCGTTGACTTTACATTTACCCCCTTATTATCTGT
Organism: Enterococcus sp. AZ078; assembly: GCF_051714985.1. Taxonomy (NCBI): domain Bacteria; kingdom Bacillati; phylum Bacillota; class Bacilli; order Lactobacillales; family Enterococcaceae; genus Enterococcus; species Enterococcus sp. AZ078. The sequence continues at coordinate 1,127,777 of NZ_JBIOSW010000001.1, read as the reverse complement.
AATCATTACCGGCTTTCTAACCTTCACAGTCATCGGCCCTGTCATGTTATTGCTTTCTAACGGGATTACAGATGCGATCGTTTGGCTATATAATGCAACCGGATTTATTGGAATGGGTATTTTTGGTGGAACTTACTCGTTAATCGTTATGACAGGTCTTCATCAATCATTTCCTGCAATTGAAACGCAGTTACTTTCAGCATGGACTAATGGTATTGGACATGGAGACTTTATATTTGTAGTTGCTTCTATGGCGAACGTTGCCCAAGGTGCTGCAACATTTGCTATCTGGTTCTTGACTAAAAATGCTAAAACAAAAAGTCTTGCTTCCTCTGCAGGGGTATCAGCTCTTCTTGGAATTACTGAACCAGCTCTGTTTGGTGTCAATTTAAAATATCGTTTCCCATTTTTCTGTGCTTTAATTGGTTCGGGAGTTGCCGCTGCAGTAGCAGGGCTACTGAAAGTAGTTGCTGTATCACTTGGTTCAGCAGGTTTTCTTGGATTTCTTTCAATTAATGCAACCTCTATCCCATTTTATTTACTATGTGAATTAATTAGCTTTGCGATTGCTTTTGCAATTACTTACTTTTATGGAAAAACAAAAGCTTCAGGCATCTTTGCAGCAGAAGCTCTTACGGATCAAACAGTGACGAATCATTCAGAAAACACCCAACAATCCACAGTTACTTCTGGCGAACCTACTAAAACAAATCATTCTTCAGAAACAATCGTTAGTCCCCTTGCAGGTGAAGTGATTGGACTTGATTCAGTAAATGATCCAGTATTTTCTTCAGAGACTATGGGAAAAGGTATTGCGATTAAACCAACTGGGGACACTGTTTATTCTCCAGTAGATGGTACTATTCAAGTTACATTTGAGACTGGACATGCTTACGGTCTTAAATCGAATGATGGCGCTGAAATACTGATTCATATTGGTATTGACACCGTATCGATGGGCGGTAAAGGATTTATACAAAAAGTTACTGCTAATCAAAAAGTAAAAAAAGGAGATATCCTTGGAACGTTTGATCGTACGCTAATTAAAGAAGCAGGACTTGATGATACAACAATGGTTATTGTGACAAATACCGCAGATTATTCAAAAGTGAAACCACTTATTAAAGGAACAGTTACCGCTACTACTGATTTACTTGAAGTTGAATAATGGAATAGTCAATAGTACTGATTATTCTTTCTAACCAAAACATCAATAAACGGATAATTTAAAGGGCAATGCGCGATCTGATGTATGTATTAACTGGAATAATAGCGATTTTTCAAAAGAAAATAACAAATAAACGAGTTAAATTCTTTAAAAATCTGAACAATAAATTGGTTAAATGCATAACTGCCCATGAAATCATCTTTAACTATAAGGAGAAATGTTTTATGCTATACGGTGCAATTGAAGCAGGAGGAACAAAATTTGTCTGTGCAGTTGGTAATGCACAATTAGAGGTTATTGAGAGAGTGAGTTTTGAAACTTTGAATCCAGGAGAAACAATGCCACAAGTTGTTTCTTTTTTCAAAAAATATGAAACAGAATTGTCCAGCATTGCTGTTGGTTCTTTCGGACCTATTGATATCCATCCTGAATCGAAAACATATGGATATATAACCTCAACACCTAAAATACCGTGGAGAAATTTTGATTTTATTGGTTATCTAAAAAGAAATTTTGAGAAAATTCCTTTTTATTGGACAACTGATGTCAATGCTGCAGCTTATGGAGAATATATAGCTGGACATGGTCAAGGCCATTCATTAGTTGTTTATTATACAGTTGGCACAGGTATAGGTGGTGGTGCACTGCAAAATGGAAGATTTATCGAGGGATTCAGTCATCCGGAAATGGGACATATGATTGTACGTAATCACCCTGACGATCACTTTAAGGGTAACTGCCCTTATCATCAAAATTGTTTAGAAGGTATGGCAGCAGGACCTGCTATCGAAAAGAGAATAGGAATTAAAGGTCAAGATTTAAAGGAAGATCATTCTTTTTGGGACATGGAAGCTTTTTACATTGCCCAATGCATTCATAATACTACAATGATGTTTTCACCGGATATTATCATTCTAGGTGGCGGTGTAATGAAACAAGTACACTTACAAGAGAAAATTCATCGTGAATTTTCAAAACTTAATCAGAATTATGTTGCTCATCCGAAAATAGAAGAATATATTGTTTTTCCAAAATTAGGAGATCAAGCTGGAATTATCGGTTGTTTAGGGCTAGCCCAAAAAATAGCTTCTAATTAAACAATGATAGAGTTTTGATAGTAGTTTGACAGAAATCTCCAGCTCTGATAAATAGTTTAAGCAAATCATCTATCTAATATCTCCAATTGTGAATACAATATGGCACTTGCACAGCCATTGGGTATGGTCTAAACGATGTACTTTATTAGGTATTCCTTAGCCCTTCTCACAGCAGTTGGTTTTATCTTTCACTCGATTTGTGAGTTTAACTAGTTCTAATGATAATAACAGAAAAAGATCAATCAATGTTGTAAACATTGATTGATCTTTTTGTCTCATTTCAGTCTTTTTAAAATGAACACTCAAAAATTTTATTTTTCTGAATCATCAGTAGTCGTTTCTTCGACTTCTTCTTTCAAAGCATCACCTAAAAGATCACCCATTGTGAAACCAGTATTTTCTTCTGGTAATTCATAGGTTTCAACATCTTTTGGTTCTTCTTCCGATGCTGGTTTTTCTTCTAAAGCCTTGATGCTAAGGGCAATACGATGTTCTTCAGGATGTACTTCTAAAACTTTTACTTGCACTTCATCCCCTTCATGAAGTACTTCATGAGGTGTAGCGATGTGCTTGTGAGAGATTTGAGAAATATGAACCAGACCTTCTACCCCTGGGAATACTTCTACAAATGCACCAAAGCTTGTCAAACGTTTCACTTTTCCATCTAAAACTGAACCAACAGTGGCTTTTTCTTCAATATCAGTCCAAGGCCCAGGCAACGTGTCTTTAATTGAAAGAGAAACACGTTCTTGTTCAGGATTAATCGAAAGAACTTTTACTTTTACTTCATCCCCAACTGCTAAAGCATCACTAGGCTTCGCCACATGGCTATGTGAGATCTCAGAAACATGGACCAATCCATCAATTCCACCTAAATCAACGAAAGCACCAAAATCAGTAATACGAGCTACTCGTCCGTCGATAACGTCTCCCTCGTGAATATTGGCTAGAATTTCTTTTTTCTTTTCTTCTTTTTCCGTTTCCACAACTGCTTTGTGTGAAAGAATTAAACGGTTTTCTGAAGGTTCGATCTCAACGATCTTGAACGCCAATGTTTGACCTTTGTATTCTGAAAAATCAGCAACAAAATGATCTTCCACCATTGAAGCTGGTACAAAACCACGAACACCTACATCAACGACTAAGCCGCCTTTTACGACATTCGTCACAGGTGCTTCGATGATATTACCTGCTTGGAAATCTTTTTCGATATCTTCCCAAACTTTTTTGGCATCCAAACGGCGTTTTGAAAGCAAATAGCTACCGTTTTCTTTATCTTTTCCGATAGTACTGATAACTACAAGTTCTAGAGTATCTCCTACTTTTACTACCTCGTTGATATCTTCAACAGGTGAAGTAGACAATTCTTTAGCAGGAACGACGCCTTCAACTCCGGCACCTTCGATCCCTACCACAACTTGTTTATCTTCGATTACTAAAACTTCGCCGGATACAACGTCTCCAACGTTTACTTCTTGGACGCTATTCATTGCATCTTCCATTGATTGACTGTTTTCTGTTTGATTTTGTTCAAATTCTGTCATAACATTTGTCCTCCTAACCAACATTCTGCCGTAACAACGGTACTAATTTTAGTTTAATTGATTATTAAAAAAAAATAAAGCGATTTCGTTTGGTTTACCCTAAAAATCCTGAGTTTTTCCCTTTTTACAAAAGATATCCTTTTTCTGTGACCACTTTTTTGATGGATTGGACAACTTCCGTAATCGATTTTCCAGTAGTGTCGATTCGAATGGCATCATCCGCTTGTCTTAAAGGGGATACTTTTCTTGTAGAATCATAATGATCTCTCTCTTGGATTTCCTTCGTAAGAGTTTCCAACTCTGTTGGTATCCCTTTTTCAATATTTTCTTTATAGCGTCTTTGTGCCCGTTCTGTTACACTTGCTACTAAAAATATTTTCACTTCTGCTTGAGGTAAAACAGAAGTACCAATATCTCGACCGTCCATTACAACCCCACCATGTTCACCAATTTTACGTTGGATCGAAACCAGTGCTTCACGTACTTTTTGATGAGCAGAAACTTCAGAAACTGCCTTGGTCACATCTGACTGACGAATTTCCGCAGTCACATCTTGGTCTGCCACCAGAACGTGTTGACCGTCTGTCTCTTGGATAAAAGAGATTGGATAGGCTTGGATCAGCTTTACGAGTTGCTCTTCATCTCCAAAAGGTACTTGATGTTTTATCGCTAGATACGTAATGGCACGATACATGGCACCTGTATCGGTATAAATATAGTTGTATTCTTTTGCCAAAATTTTTGCAACAGTACTTTTACCTGACGAAGCAGGTCCATCTATTGCAATACTGATTTGTGTCATGCTATAACTCCCTTTTCAAAAAAAAAGCCGCAGATCGCGGCTAAGATTATTTAACTTTTAATTGTTGGCCAGGATAAATCATATAATCGTTTGGATCTATTCCATTTAGTGCAAATAATTGATCAATAGTGATCCCGGCACGTTCAGCCACTTGTTTAGGTCCGTCACCCGGTTGAACAGTCACCATTGACCCATCTGCAGCAGCCGAAGAGGATGGTGTTGTCGCTTCTTCTACCGTGCTCGTTGGTTGTGTTTCTTGTTGGTAAGTAGACGTTGTCGAAGGCGTTGTTTCCTCTGGTACAGTAGTACTTTGTGGTGTACTTGCTACTACTGATTCCGTCTGAGTAGTACTTTCTGGTTCCGTACTTGATTCTTTTGTTGATGATACTTCTGATGACGTCGTACTTTCTACTACAGAAGATGTTGTTGTAGTTGATGACGCACTTGAAGCATTGGAAGAACCATTTCTAATCCAGAAGTAAGCTCCCGCTGGAATTGCAATACACAATACTAATAATACTAAGAAGAGAGACAAAAACAGCGTGTTGCCTTTCTTTTGTTGTCGTTGAGAACTTCTTGAAGAAACTTCGTCTTCAGTGTCATAAATCGGTTGTTCCCATGGCTCTTGTGTTTCATTATTTTCTGATGAATGATGTCTATCTTTTCTGCTCACCTTATTAACCTCCTAATTTCTATCGTGAATATTATACCATAGCCAGAACGCGATTGTCTTATAAATTTTCTATCCAATGTTTTTTTAAAATAAATTTAGTAAAATATCTTGCCACTGTTTTAGCTCTACAGATGGGCTGACTTCTCTATTTTCCTGACTCGTAAGGACTGCTCCATCAATATCACAACATTTTTCTGGTTTTTTTATCAGTTTCTCCCCAAAGTATTCAAGAATCAGCGCTCTTCGACAAGTCTTTGCATTGACATAATGAAGCATTTGTTGTAGTCGATATTCCTTTTCTTTTTCTTGACGTTTTAGCCGATTTAACCACTCTTGCGGATTGCTCGTTTGTGCAATTATTTCTAACCATTTTTGTTGAATCTCATCGAATTGTTCTTGTTCATTGCTATGATATTGCAGATAAATTTCAAAACTTTGTCGTTGTTCTCTAGAAAGTTGATTAAAAAAATAATGAATGCGTTCGTCATTTTCTTTGTATAAAAGAATCGCTTCACTCGCCTGTTGGTCTCTTCCCGCACGCCCGATTTCTTGAACATAATTTTCTAAACTATCTGGTAAATCGTAATGGACAACATAACGGATATCTGGCTTATCGATGCCCATACCAAAAGCATTCGTCGCAATCAAAAATTGAAGTTTATTTTGACTAAATTGTTGTTGCAACTGTCGCCTTTGTGATGCCTCTAATCCACCATGATAATAGCCGATAGTAAAACGTGAGCGAAATAGCTGATACAAACGCTCTACCTCTTTCTTTGTCGCACAATAAATAATCATCGAGCCTTTTGCTTGTTTCATCAGGTCCTCTAGATCAGCTTCTTTTTGGGAAGTCTTTTTGACATATAAAGCAATATTTTGTCGATTAACCGAATGGATAATTCGAACTGGCACTTCTTGAAACAAGACAGTTTCAATATCATGTTGCACGGCTGTAGTAGCGGTTGCTGTCAAGGCAAGCGTTACTGGAGAGCCTAATTTCTGAGCAATTTCTCCTAGTTGTTGGTATTCCGGACGAAAATCTACCCCCCACTGAGAAACGCAATGCGCCTCATCGATCACATATAACCCAATTTTTTGTTTTTGTAATTGTTCTATCACATCTTTTTGCGTCAACATTTCTGGACTTAAAAATAAAAATTTATAATTGGACAAATGATTTAACACATAATATCGTTCTGTTCTAGATAGTAAACTATTGAAAGCAACAACTCGCTTTTCTCCTTGTTTCTGTAGTTGCATCACCTGATCCTCCATCAATGAAAGCAAAGGTGAAACAATGATAACCATTCCTTCACGCAGATAACCGGTCAGTTGGTAGCATAGACTTTTTCCATTTCCTGTAGGTAACACTGCGAGGACATCTTGGTCATTCAATAAAGACTGGATGATTTCTTCTTGTCCTGAACGAAACGAAGTAAATCCAAAACGTTTTTGTAGTTCATCCTTCAGCGACATTCTTCAGTTCCCCTTTCAATACACCAATTTGATAAAAACGAAACTCTCCATAGTCTAGTGGTGCGACTTCATTTAATTCTCGATAATTCCATTCTTTGATGTTCGATAGTTGACTTAGTCGCTTAAATGTCTGCTTGGTGATCATTTTTTGATAAGGAAAATCAGTTAAATAAAGTTGCCATTCGATCAAATGATCGGTTACTGTTCCTCTTTTTAAATGACGTATCTTCATTACTTCATCAATTGAGCATCCAGATAAAATCAGTTTTCTCGTCGTTAACATACTTTGATTGAAGTTTTGCATAAGTAGTGGTGAAACCAATTGAAAAAGCAACGAATCTTTTTTTTCTTCGATTGTTTTTAGCAGCAGGTGTACTTGCTTTGCTTCATACAATTCACGTTGCACTTCATTGGTTATTTCTGTTAATTGATAAGTTAATAAACCAGGTGACTGGATACCTGAAAATTGATTGGCCAGAAAGTTAGCCGATTCAGATGTCATCGTTGAAAAGATTTCACTCAGTTCTTGGCTTAATTTTTTTGCTAAGGTTTGTCGATCTAGTTGTGTGTCAGCTAACCATTTTTTTACTTGGATAGTATAATAGGGACTAGTTTCAATCGGTAAGTATTCCTTTTTATTATTTACCAGATGAGAGACAACTTGAACAGCAAACTTGATCAACCGCCAACAATTCTCAGCGGTTCTGCCATAACGATCATAATGGAGCCCTTCTAGATCAATTATTTCTTCTGCTAAAGCTTTTTCACCTAAATGAGTGATCATCACGCCATCTTCTAGCTGAATAAGGAACTTTTGGTCAACTAATTGGTCAATGATACGTGTAAATTCTTCTTGATTCATTTTAGGAAAACTACCATGTATAAATAATAAATGGTTTAAAAAACTATAAATCAATACCGAACTCGTTCGTTTTCCTGTGATAACTTGGTATAAGGAGCTGATCCTTAACTTGTTTCTTGTTGAAAATAAAGCTAAAATAAATGAAGTCATATTACTCCCCTTAAGAATAGGATGGTCAAAATGTCATTACTATGTAAATTAGTACCTGAGCGCTGTATCGCTTGTGGTCTTTGTCAAATCGAAGCCCCAGATATCTTTGATTATGATGAAGAAGGAATCGTTTTATTTGCGCAAGAACCAGAAGCTCATCAGCAATTTGTTTCTCAAACTGACGAGGAAGCCGTCAGAAAAGCTTATCAAAAATGTCCAGTAAGAGCTATTTTATTAGAGAAATCATGAAAACTAGTTAACCAAATGAATATAGATCAATGTAAGTGTTTCTAACAATGATGATTTGAAAAGTAGGCAGTTGACCTAGAAATGGTGTCTGAACAAATTTCTTTCTATGTTCAAGTGAAAGTTTGAGTTGATTTATCTCTAGTCTATTTATATAAAGATTGTGACTTATGTAGCTCTTCGGCAAAGTTTCTGAATGGACTTCTGAACTGCGTTAGATAGAGTCATGAAAGAAGCGGGAAGCTACGATAACAATAAGCTTGAATTTTTTTAACAGTTTCTCATGTTATAAAAAATCCAAGCTTTTTTCAAAGAGCTGATGCACACTTTTTACTCATTTTTAAAGTGAGCTGTAAGATTTAGGTCTCGAACTCTATTCTCCTAACCAATTGATTAACGTATTGGTAATCGCTGTTTGTTGGTCTTCGTTTGTAATCTTAGCTTTACCGTCTCCCTTTTGTTCCCCATAGCTGCCAAATCCGCCATGATTTCCTCCATTAATCGAAACATATTCTGTTTGCTCAGGTAAATATTCTTTAGCTGATTCATAGGCTTTTTGATTCAAGACTTTATCATTAGAAGCAGTCAGGCTTAATACAGGTAATGTCGTTTTCGCCAATGTACCTTTTTCATCAGGATAGCTTGCTAAGAAAAAGATTCCTTTTAAGTGTTTGTCAGAAGAATGCTGATTAGCATAGCGACTCGCCATGACGCCCCCCAATGAGTGTCCACCAATCACATAATTTCGATTTGAAAAGTCTTCTTTGATCTTATCTGCCTTATTCCCACTAAGTATGGCTAAGTCAAGAGGCATCTTAGCGATTGCTACGGAGTACCCACTTTTTGCTAATTGTTCAGCCCAGACACTATAACTAGCTGGTTCAACCAAAGCACCTGGATAAAAAATAACCAGTGGTTTTTGACTTTTTTCTTTCGTCTCAAAAAATAAATAATCTTTTTTATCTTTTCCATTTTGGGCTATTTGACTTGCTTGACTAGATGGTTCATAGGTATTTTGTTGTAAATAGTAGTACCCAGCGCCTCCTGCTAGCCCCAAAAAAATAATTATACCAATTAATACTCGCTTAAATATCTTCACATCTCTCACCTATTCTCCTTTTATCGTACCTATTGATCGATTATAAATTCACACTAAATAAAATACGAATAAATTGCAACTCTTTTTTCTTGAAAAAGAATAAATTTGTTTAGCCAGTGGCACTAAATGCGATCTTTCTTAGACCTGACTCTTCCCCTCTACAAGACCCACTATAACAAAACAAAAGGCTGATGAATGTACATTGACCTTCATCAGCCTTTAACAGTAAGAGAGCAGTTTCGTTCTCTATTGAACTAAAGTGTATTTAGTTGAGCATTTCAAATGATTATTTTCCACACAAACGGTAAACAGCTTCTGCATAGATTTCCATTGCTTTGTACATGCTGCTTAGTTCCCAACGTTCATTTGCCTGATGCATAAAATCAGGGGTATCTGGGAACATTGCACCAAATGCTACACATTGGTTCATCGTCCGTGCAAAAGTTGCACCGCCAGATACAAATGGTTCAGTCATATCACCAGTAATATCACGGTAAGTTCCTAAAAGATTTTTGATCAATTCACTGTCTAATGGAACATAAAGGGAATCTAAGAAGTCAAATTCTTCATAAGTCAACTCATACTTTTTAGCAGTTTCTGTTAGTTTTTCTACGAGTTCATCTTTTTTGAAAGTTACTGGGATACGCATGTCGACCCCGATTTTAGTTTGTTCAGGAGTGATTTCCAGACTAGCAAAGTTCATTGTCAATTCGCCAGATTGTTCATCCACCGTTTTTCCTACCACGTTTTCACCAGTAGCATTTTCTTGAACTAATTGACCTAAGAAGTTGATTGGAGCAAAATCAAATACTTCAGAAAGAGCAATCGCTAAACGAGAGATTGCATTGACACCTTCTGCTGCATCTTTGGCATGGATACTTTTTCCAAGAACGACAATTGATTCTCCTTGATCTTCAAAGTCAAATCCATGTTTTTTCAATGCTTCTTTGACTTCAGCTAATTTTTCACCAGCATAAGGAGCTGCATCTGGAACGACATTCAGTGCGCCACCAGCTTTAACTGAAAATTCAGATGTTCCCGGTCCAGTTAGGTAAGCTTGTAGTAATCCTTTTTCAGCATAAATCAATGGAAACTCTGCATCTGGTGCGAATCCTTGCGTAATACCTTCTTCTTTTTCGTTGTATTTATCTAAACAACGCCACAAGTTTTCTTCATCGGTTCCAAAAATAAATCGGATACGTGTATTAAATTCAACGCCTGCATCCATCAAAGCTTTGACAGCATACATTGCAGCGATGGAAGGTCCCTTGTCATCTTGTGATCCTCGTCCAATCAACCAACCATCTTTGACAGTTGGTTCAAATGGTTTAGAATCCCAATTGTTTTCATCGCCAGCTGGAACGACATCCATATGACACAAGATACCAAATAGCTCATCGCCAGATCCGACTTCCGCATAACCATAATATCCTTCTGGATCTTTAAATGTCTTGAATCCTAGATTTTCACTGATTTCTAACACTTTATCCAATGCTTCGATCACTTTTGTCCCAAAAGGATGCCCTTCACCAGTATCTGATTCGTCCAGAACTGAAGGGATTCGAATCAATTCATTTAAAGATTCCAATGCTTGTTCATGATGTTGTTTTGTTACAAATTGTTTCATGTTACTAGCCTCCTAATATAATAAAAAGGTTATGTCAAAACAACAGACACAACCTCTTTTTTCAAACAATAAATAGTTGAGCTTGGATCTTGTCCATTCACATCAAGTAGAAAACCATGTACACTCTAAGTCACGGTTTTGTCTACTTTGTTATAACATTGCCGCTACACCTAAGATAACACAAATGGCTACAAATAGGATAGCAATCAATTTTCCTGTGAATTTCCACCAAACGGAAATATCAAAACGAGCGATCGCAACAGCCCCCATAACGATTGCTGATGTTGGTGTGATCAAGTTGACCAAACCAGATGCTGATTGATAAGCAGTGATAACTAAATCTTTACCAACGCCTGCAAATTCACCCATTGGTCCCATGATTCCCATAGTAGCTGCTGCTAATCCAGAAGTTGATGGGATCAAGAATGACATAGGGATATAGAAGATAAACGTTAAGATCAAGAAGACACTAGATGACAATGAACTTAATCCTTGTTCACCCCAATGTAAGATCGTATCAGTAATTAAACCATTATTCATCACAACTTGGATACCACGTGCAACAGCTACCACGATCGCAACGCCGATCAAATCTGAAGCTCCTGCTAAGAATTCAGAAATAAAGACTGATTCTTTCATTCCGTAAGTGATTGCCACTACAATAGCCATCACTAAGAACAACATGGTAATTTCTGGGAAATACCATTCTCCTAAAGGAAGCATGTTTTTACCTAAAACAGTTCCGACTACAGGTAACCCTGTTAACCAGTTAGTTAATGATTCAAAAATCGTAAAGTTTTTATTCAATGTTGTCCAAGGAATCAAACTAATGATCATAATACCAAAGGTAATGAAAAATAGGATATTTACATGTTTTTGTCTTTTAGTAATTGATTCTTGACGACCAATTGAATCGATATCAAAATGTTTGATGTCTTCTTCACGTTGTTTATATACAAGTGATTTCGTTGGGTCTTTTTCCACTTTAGATGCGTAACGGTAGACATAAGCAATTGAGATAGCCAATAGTACCACGAACATCAAGAAACGTAACCCGATTCCTTCACCCATTGAGATACCAACTGCTTGAGAAGCGACCCCAGTAGCAAATGGATTAACGGTTGAAGCTAAACAACCAACTTGTGACCCTACTAAAACGATAGCTACTGCAACAACTGTATCAAACCCAACAGCCATCATAACAGGAATCAATAAAGCATAGAACGGAATAGTTTCTTCCGCCATACCATAAGTTGAACCACCTAATGCAAATAAGATCATCAACACAGGGATCAACATTTTTTCTTTTCCTTTAAAGCGTTTTACAACGGAAGCAATCCCTGCATCCAAAGCACCAGTTTTATTGATAATACCTAAGAAACCACCCACAACTAAAATAAAGAATGAAATTGGAATAGCAGCCGGTGTTTCTTTCGTTAATTCCCCAGCAGGTACACCTAGCATCCCATTAATCGGTGCCATAAAAATATCCCATAGCCCCTGAGGATTTTGCTCTACTCGTTCATATGATCCAGCAATGATGTTGCCTGCATCATTGACACTATAATGTCCAGCTGGTATGAACCAAGTTAGTACAGCGATAATCGCAATAATAATAAATAAGACCGTATACGCTGAAGGCATTTGAAATTGTTTCTTCTTTGTTTGTTCCATGTTCTTCTCCCTTTCTTGTAACATTAGAATCTTATAAGAGTGATTCCATCAGTTATTTTATCAAAAAGAATACGATAACCAAAACAATAACCTATTGATTTGGCAAATTTTATTCAAAAATCCTGCTTTCACTCCTTTCTCTATAGAATTTAAGGTAAAGCTTTTTCAATACAATTGTAGCGTTTTCCTCTTCCATTATAACAAAACTATTCATCATTCAAAAAGTGATTAATTTCACATTTTGTATCATAAAATACATTTTTATGCATAAACAAAAGAAATACTCAAACACCGTTTATAAAACGCTTACACAACGTAGGTTAATGAATTTTTTTTCATTAAAATTTCCGATATTTTTTTATTTCCTTGAATTCTTTTTAGAAAAAACAATGTTTATTTTCTCATCCCCTTTTTTTCTAATCGTTGGACTACTTTTTCAGAAATACTAGTACTGACAAAAACGGCTCCTTAACTTTTTATATTGTAAAAGTTAAGGAGCCTTGACTGATTTTTTTTAATGATAAAATAATTAAGAAAGTGGCATCAATTCATGCTTCCCTCTAAAAATGGATAAACGAGCATGAGCTGCTGTACTATTTATTTGTTGTTCGTCACTGTATGTCTTTGTGCCAACTGGTGTTGTTTCCGACTTAACCATGGCAATAATTTTGCGTGTAAAACCAAAAAGGCAGCACTGACGATAAATCCTTTAATGATATTAAATGGGACGATTCCGATCAGGACATAATTAGCTAACGGCATCCCTAACATTTGATTAGCATTTAAACCTAAAAACATAAGGTATAATGGGGTAATCACAAAATAGTTTGCGACACTCATGAAGATCGTCATTGCGATCGTACCAGAAATCACACCTAAAAACTTATTTTTCCCTACTTGAGTCTTCTTACGGAAGAAGTAGAAAATAGGTAAGGTAAAGATAGCTGTTGCTAAAAAGCTGGCTGTATCTCCTACCAAATTATCTGGTGAAAAGCCAGTAGTGATCAAGTGTAAGATCGATCGTAAGAAAGCTGTAACCAATCCAGCAACTGGACCAAATAAAAACATACTGATCAGTACTGGGATATCACTAAAATCGATCTTTAAAAAACTAAAGGCTGGCATGATCGGAAATGCGATATATTGCAAAACCAATCCGATCGCAGCAAATAATGCCACAGCGACCATTTTTTGTACGCGGGTGTTCTTCATTTGAAATCCTCCTGTTAGGACTCCTCTTCAGCGAACTTTTCGACGAACTTTTTGCAAATAAAAAAACTCTCCAATAACAGGGAGAGTTAGAGTTATTTGGCAAAAAACTACGTCAAATAAGCTCTATCTTCTTTATCCAGACTATACTGTCGGTATCGGAATTTCACCGATTCAGCTACTTAGGTAAAGTAGGTCGTGGACTATAACCACCGGTCGGGAATTTCACCCTGCCCCTGAAGACGAACCATTTATAATTTTGTTTACCTTTACATTATACATCGCTTGAGAAAAAATGCAATCATTTATTCTTATAATAAGTAAGTAATCATTTTGATTGATTCAATAAACTGCTGACTTCTTTTTTGTTCAACTCACGATAGTCGCCAGGGCGTAAGCCTTGAAGCGTCAAATCGCCGTATTTTTCTCGTTTTAATTTTTGAACAGGTAAGCCAACTGCTTGAAGCATATTTTTTACCTGATGATTTCTACCTTCATGGATAGTCAATTCAACGATACTATGATTTGTCTTAGGATCCACAGATAATATTTGGTAACGTGCTGGTGAAGTTCGTTTTCCTTCGATTTTTATCCCTTTCGTCAGGGGAGATAACATTGTTTTAGTAGCAATCCCTTTGACTTTCGCCACATATACTTTGTCTACTTCATGTTTCGGGTGTGTCAAACGTTGCGCAAAATCACCGTCATTAGTCAAGAGCAGTATACCCGAAGTATCATAATCTAATCGTCCTACTGGATAAATTCGTTCTTTCACCATTGGAAGCAAATCAGTTACGACTTTTCGCCCCTTGTCATCAGCAACAGCGGAAATCACGCCTTTTGGTTTATATAGTAAATAGTACCCGTATTCTTCTTGATAAATCGGCACTTCGTCTACTTCGATCAAATCACGTTTGCTAACTTTTACTCCGAGTTCTTTTACTACTTTGCCGTTGACTTTTACTCGTCCAGCCAAAATATATTCTTCCGCTTTACGTCTGGAAGTGATCCCTGCATGCGCAATTACTTTTTGTAGTCTTTCCATTATATCTGTTCTCCTTCATCCATTTCATCAAAGAATAAGTCGAGTGAAGACTCTTCGTTTAATGAATGCTCCATTGCTTGTATATCTGGTAAGTCTTTTAATGAGTTGAGACCAAAATAATCTAAAAAATAAGGAGTCGTCCCATACAAAATAGGTCGTCCAGGTCCTTCCACGCGTCCTTTTTCTTCAATCAACTGATGAGCAGCTAGCCGTTGAATGGCACCTGAGACTTGAACCCCACGAATTTGTTCGATTTCTACTCTGGTAATCGGTTGTTTATATGCAATGATCGCCAACGTTTCGACAGCTGCTTGTGAGAGAGTATTAGACGTCCCTTGGGCATAGCGTTTCAACAATGGCGCTAACTCTTTTTTGGTTGTTAAAACGACATGTGCCTCTGTTTCCAAAATATGCAAAGCACTAGCTGGATCATTTTCATATCTTGTTTTTAATTCCGTTAATAAAGCCACTGTCTCTTCTTTCGTAATAGTTAACAGATAGCTGATTTCTTCTAACCCGATTCCTTCCTCGCCAACAATAAATAAAATGGCTTCAAGTTCACTTAATTTTGTCATCTTTGGTATCTCCTACTGCTAGATAAAGCATAATTGTTTCATAATTTCCTTCTTGTTGCGCAACGATCTGACCATTTTTCATCATTTCTAATAAAGCCATAAATGTAGTGACTACTTCTGTTTTCGAAGGCGTTTCAAAAAAAGACTCAAAAGAGCATCCCTTATGATGTTGCTTAAGACGCTCTTCAATAAAGATGATACGTTCTTCAATTGTTGTATCATCAGGAGTAATCGTTTTTTCAACTTTCTCTGAGAATTTCTTTCGCTCTAAGATTTTTTCCATCGCATGAAACAAATCAATCTTTTTGACTTGTCCCCGTTTCAATGGTTTCTCTTGTCCAATGAGATCGTCTACTGCAACTGGTTCTTTCGTATAATATAAGCTTCTCTCTTGGGCTTTTTCGGTTAACTGCTCTGCAGCATACTTATACTTTCGATATTCCAATAATTGATTGACTAATTCGTCACGCGGGTCCTCTTCCCAATACTCATCTTCAATGATTGCTTCTTGAACAGGTAACAAAGTTTTGCTTTTGATCGCCATCAACGTGGCAGCCATCACTAGATATTCTCCAGCAACAGCAAGTTCAAGAGTTTTCATCGTATGGATATAACTCATGTATTGCTCAGTGATCGTTGCAATCGGGATATCATAAATATCGATCTCCATTTGCTGGATCAAATGAAGGAGTAAATCTAAGGGTCCTTCAAATATATCTAATTTGATATTGATTTCTGTCACCATATTCACTCTTTCTTCTTGTTTCGATCGACCCATTTTGCGAGATATGGACGGGTAATCTCTGTTGGTCGTATGGAAAAGTCTGGGTATTTTTCTTGAAGTTCATCAAGCATTTGAAAGCCCATCTGATCTCCCCGATAAGATGGATTCAATGAAACATCGTGAATAATCAATTCCTGATTTTCACCCCAATAAACACCAATAATCCCTTGAATATTCGTTGAACCTTCTGGTGTGAAGAAAAAAAGTTCATATCCTTCTTCTGTTTCATAGGTATTGATTTCTTTGAGTAAATTCGATTTATCCGTTAGTTTCTTATGAAAACTTAACAGTCCCATAGCAATTTTACGATTTTCTTTTCGGTAATGTGTTAACATTTTTTCACCTTCCTATGACTAAGCCCTTGGAAAATGCTGCTTATAAACATCCGTCATTCTTTTCTTTGTGATATGTGTATAAATTTGTGTTGTTGAGATATCAGCATGTCCTAATAATTCCTGTACCGTTCGAAGATCTGCACCATTTTCCAGCAAATGTGTCGCAAAACTATGCCTTAAAGTATGAGGGGTGACCTCTTTATTGATTCCTGCTTCACGCACTAATTGTTTAAGGTTTTTCCAGATACCTTGCCGTGATAACCCTGTACCATGATGATTGACAAATACATGCGTTTCAGAAGGATTCGCTACAAGGAGGGGGCGTGCTTCGTCTAGATACCGCTCCATCCATTGGATCGCATAATCACCTAGAGGTATGATCCGTTCTTTGTCCCCTTTACCAAGTGTTTGGACCAAGCCGAGCGACAAGTGAAGATCACTTAGCTTTAAACCAACGAGTTCACTGACACGCATACCTGTTGCATACATGACTTCTAGAATTGCTCGATCTCTGATCCCTAGATTTTTGGTTGTATCAGGTGTTTCGATCAATCGTTCAACCTCAGTCAAGGATAAGGTACTAGGTAACTTTTGAACCTTTTTAGGCGTATCAATGTGTTGCATCGGGTCATGATCAGTCAATCGTTCTTGACGTAAGAATTGATGAAATCTTCTCAAGCTAGTAATCATTCTGGTCACGGTTGCTGGAGCTTTCTTTTCATCATGCATCTTTTCCAGATAATTGATCACGACGTAGCGATCGACATCTTGCCAGGAAGTGATTTGCTCATCTTCTAAATAGTGAAGATACTGTAACAAATCTCGTTCATAACTTTTTCTCGTATTTAATGACAAGCCACGTTCAATCGTCAAATAGTGGAGATAATCATTAATTTCTTCATTCATAATAATCCACCTCGTGCTCTTCTATCATATCAGATACCCTTCATTTTCGATAGTCTATTTTACAGCTAGGCAAAGAAAAAGCCGTCTAGCAATCAGACGGTTTTGCTTTCTTTTTCTTTAGTGTAACATTTTTGACAAATACCATGAAATGTTAAGCGATGATCTTTTACCAAAAAGTGATACCGTTGCTCCACAATTTCTTCCACTTCACACAATAAATCTTCTTCAACCTCTTCAATCGTGCCACATCGTAAACACAATAAATGATGATGGAAATGTTTTGCTCCTTCTTTTCTCAAGTCATAGCGAGCAACACCATCATTGAAGCTGACTTTATCAATGACTTTCAAATCGGTCAAAATCTCTAACGTCCGATAGACAGTAGCTAACCCAATTTCTGGACTCTTTTTTTTCACTAGAAAAAAGACTTCTTCTGCCGATAAATGTTCTTTCTCATTTTCTAAAAGTACTTGTAAAGTTGCTTCTCTTTGTGGGGTTAATTTGAACCCCGACTCGTGCAATTGTTGTTTCGTTTTTTTCATTACTGACATCGCATTCATAACCATGTATTCAACCCCGACAATTTATAATAATTATAATCAAACAAAAGGAATCTCTTTCTAAATTAAAATAATTATAAGCTAGTTAAGAAAAACATGCAAGGTATTCTCAATTAGATTTTCTAATTCGTTTCGTTACGCCTGCTTCTTGTTTGACTAGTCCTTGTTTTAATAGATTGCCGATTGCTCGTTTAAAAGCTCCCTTGCTTATACCAAAAGTTTTCATGATATCTTCCGGATCAGATTTGTCAGTAAAATGGATTTGCTCATCTGCTGATCGTTCGATGATCGTTAAAATCATTTGTGCATCATCAGAGATTGCTTCATATGCTCTTGGTTTTAATGAAAGATTCAATACTCCATCAGGTCTCACGCCAATTACTCGTCCTTTGACTTGTTCACCTAAGCGCGGCTCATTATAGCGTTCAGATGGGTGGATAAATCCGATATAATAATCATCTGTTAAGACGTACGTTCCGGTCAGTTTCAAGCGGTAAGCAACGCCTGTAATGTCTTTATTTTTGATTTCTTCTGTTCCACGTTTACTCAATGATTTAAAAATCTTTTCATCGGCTAAACTACCCCAAATTCGGTCTTTGCTATCGACTCTTAAAGCAACCATTAAACGATCGCCTTTTTTAGGCCAAAGTTCTGTCATCGTTGGTAGTTCATCTAATGAGACTACAAAATCTTTGTCGGGTAATCCAATATCGACGAATACTCCTAAATCTTTTCGTGAAGCAGTCACTGTACCAAAAGCATAATGACCAATTCGACTTTTAGGAATCAACGTAGTAAAACGATTTTCATGTTTTTGATTTTGATAACCAAACCCTTCGACTGCTTCACCGATACGATAGGTCCCTTCGGTTTTACTTAATCCAAAAGTTTGTCCATTTTTCTGGACAAAGTAATTTTTTTCATTTTCATCAATTACCATTCCGGTAAATATTGTTGCCAATAATTCATTCATCTTATTTCTCCTTATTTATAAAAGATTCAGCCATCTTTTCTTAGCTATCATAACATAATGTTCCCATGATTAGTAGTTGGTTTGGTCTTAGTCGTCGCAAAAAAACTCAGACATCGTGTATCTGATCCTATATGGTCATCCACTTAGTTCCATACGATCTACGATATCTGAGTAGTATTTGATCATTGTCTATCTAGCAGATTAATGGCTGCCATTTCCGCCAAACCAGCCTGTTTTACAATTGATCGTCACAATATAAAATGGTAATGCACTTTCACCGATTCCACGCATCAAATTAGATTGGGTTGAAGTAGCATAAAGATTATAGTAACCTTCACCATTTTCGATTCTCGCTTTTTCTAGTTTATACCCCCCTGCCACAATGTAGCCTCGTTGAATACAAGTAGCAATAACACTTTGTTGGACTCCTGGTGCCCAATTCCATGCTGGATTAGATGCATCAGCCACATCACTTTGTCGAGTTGACATGATGGGTTGATTGGCTGAATTAGTCTTATTGGTAGTTGAACTAGATTTTGCTTGTTGTGCAGCCAGAGCTGCAGCTTGTTTGGCTGCTTCAGCTGCTTTTTTTGCTTCTTCAGCTTTTTTCGCTTCTTCTTTTGCTTGTGCTTCTTTCTGCTCTTTCGCAGTCAAGGTTTCATCTACTTTTTTTAGTTGATCTTTTAAAGCGACAGCTAGCTCTTCATTTTTGATTTGCTCTACAGCATTTTTTGCTTCGTCATACTGCTCTCTGTTCGCACTGTCTACGACTTGATTATCATGATAGACAACGTTCACTTTATCTTTAGCCGTCTGCAATTGTTTGTATTGGTCCTCTGCTTCGGTTTGCGCTTGCTTGATCAGACGTCCAAAAGCAGTTTCATTTGTAGTCATTGGTTGAATGGCTTGATCCTCTTTTAGTTTGGGATCAGCTGCTAAACGATCATCGTCAATCACTACCGAAGTAAATAACTGGTTGACACGTTGAATATCTTTGATTTTGGTTTGGATATCCTGGAATGTTTTTTCTAATTCAGGGTATTCTTTCTCTTTTTTTACGTCATTCAGATCAGTCTTTAGTTTAGCTAAGTCTTGATTGATCATTGAAGTACGGATAAACTGGTGAGACGGATCTGTATAAAAAGCATTCAAGGCTGTTTGTAGATCTGCCACCTTTTGTTTTTGTCTTTCTTCTTGTGCAGCGATTTGTGCCTGAACATCTTGCTGATGGTCATAATAAGCCCAACCACCGACTCCGAGCAAGACGATTGCTGCTAAAGCCAGATACGGTCCTTTTTTCGATCTTTTTCGTTTCCCCTCATCAGTCTTTGCTGATGTAGCTGGTTCTTTTTGTTCCGTTTCTGTCCTTTGATCGATTTCATTTGATAATTCTGTTTTTTCTATAGCTTCTGGTTTTGAAGAATCTTTCTTACGAATTTCTTCTTTTGGTTCTTCTTTTACCGATTCTTCTTTCGGTACTTCTTCTTTTGCTGTTTCTTTTTTCGATATTTCTTCTTTTAGAACTTCTCCGTTTGATTGATTCTCTTGTGATGGAGCTGCTTTCGGAATATCTTTTTCTGAAACTTCAGGTTTCAAATTTTCGTTTAACGCTTCGACCTCATGGGTTGAGTTTTTATCGACATCTTCCGCACTCGTTTTTTCTTCGACTTCTTTTTTTCCTATCAAAAGATTTTCTGAAGACGATTGGACGTGAGTCGTTTTTGAAGCGGGCACTGGTTCTTCAGTTTGTTTCTTAGAAGAAAGCAGTTGATTTTCTTCTGAAGTTTGGGGTGCCGTTAAGCGTTCATGATTTTTTTCTGTTGCCGTTTCGAACGTTTCTTCTTGATCAATCGCTTGATGGTCAGTTGGCTGAACAACGCTATCCTTCGTAACAACTGTTTCCTTTTCTTTCGTTTCACGTTCGTTAGTTCCTGGCACTGTACTTTCTTGTTTTGAATCAGTCTCTTTGGCATTTTTAGCTGCGAGTTCCTCTTGGATCATTCGCATCAATTCTTCTGCATGTTCTTCTGTTGTATCTTCTCTATGAGCTTTGATATAAGCAGATAAAATCGAATTTTCTTTTTCATGATCAACAAATTCTTTTAATTCAGCTACTCTTTTTTGTTGTTCTGCTTCGAGTTCATCCGTCATTTCATCGCCGTTAACCTGTTTTTTCGAATTAGTTCCTTCTTCACTTGTTGACGGCTTTGTATTTAGCTTTTTAGTGACTTCTTCTTCAGCATCATTAGTTTCTGCTAGATTCGTTTCTTCAGATGATTCTTCTTTAAACAAGGCCATGACCGATTCTAATGGTAACTCTGTTAATTCTGACCATTCGATTGGATCATTTAATTCCGTGTCAGGAAAATGTTCTTCTGAAGAATCTATTGGTAATTGACTGTTGTTCTTTTCTTCATTCGTGTGTTGGTCTTGCTCTTTTATTTGGTAACCACAATCAGGACAAATCAACTTTCCTTTGATTTTCTTTGATCCACACGTTGGGCATTTTTTTATCACTGAGCGATCGGCTCCTTTTGTTAGGTTTACGCTACCATTTAATCTACCATATTCTGAAAGTTTCGCCAAGAGCCTATTTTGATCAAACGGATGTCAAATAGTATAACTCGTAAAAATAAAACAAATAATTTATAAAAAGTTTCTTATAATTATGCATAGATACGCATTTATTTATGTTTTCATCATCATAATGTTAATAGCGCATCAATTATTTGTTTATTATGATCAGATTCAAGCTTTTGACTCAGCTATTGACTAAAAAAATAGCACGGCATCATCTATTCTGATCCCGTGCTACTTTGTTTTCACTAAAGGCTACTCGCTATTTTAAAAGACAGTCATTGTCTATAAGATTCAAAATTTGAATCCTATTTTTACTCTAAGAAATCTTTCAATTGTTTTGAGCGTGATGGATGGCGTAATTTACGTAACGCTTTCGCTTCGATTTGTCGAATACGTTCACGTGTTACTCCGAATACTTTCCCAACTTCTTCGAGTGTTCTGGTACGACCATCGTCTAAACCAAAACGTAGGCGGAGAACATTTTCTTCGCGGTCAGTCAATGTATCTAAAACATCTTCTAATTGTTCTTTTAACAATTCATAAGCCGCATGTTCTGCAGGACTAGTAGCTTCTTGGTCTTCAATGAAGTCTCCTAAATGAGAATCATCTTCTTCACCAATTGGTGTTTCTAAAGAAACTGGCTCTTGCGCGATTTTCAATATTTCACGTACTTTTTCTGTAGGAAGGTCCATTTCTGCACCAATTTCTTCTGGCGTCGGTTCTCTTCCTAAATCTTGAAGTAATTGACGTTGGATACGGATCAATTTATTGATGGTTTCTACCATATGCACTGGGATACGGATCGTACGTGCTTGGTCAGCGATGGCACGAGTGATTGCTTGTCTGATCCACCATGTAGCATAAGTTGAAAATTTGAATCCTTTACGATAGTCAAATTTTTCAACAGCTTTCATCAAGCCCATATTTCCTTCTTGGATCAAATCAAGAAATTGCATGCCACGTCCAACATATCTCTTAGCAATACTTACGACCAAACGAAGGTTTGCTTCAGCTAAACGCTGTTTTGCTTCTTGATCACCTTCTTCGATTTTTAAAGCAAGAGCTACTTCTTCTTCCGCAGTTAATAGGGAAACACGACCAATCTCTTTTAAATACATACGAACTGGATCGTTGATTTTTACACCAGTAGGTGCTGACAGATCTTCTGTTTTTGCTTGTTCCGCTTTTTTCTCTGCACTCTTCAAGCTATGGATCGATGGATCTCCGTTTTCATCAACAACGCTGATTCCAGCATCCTCGACTTTTTGGATCAATTTATCCATCTCATCCGCATTCAATGTGAATGGCGTTGCAAGTTTATTTGAAAGATCATCATACACGACTTGTCTTTTTGGTTTGTTTTCTTTGATAAAAGCTGCTACTGCTGCTTCATACTTTTTATTCTCTGTTACATTTGCCATAAAAGAAGGCCCCCCTTGAGTAGCTATTCGGCTTGTTTTAACTGTTTTGTTAAATTAATGATCTCAATCGTTAATTCCAATTCTAATTGCTTGTTTCCAGTTCTTCTAGCCTCTTGCTGCATTTGTTTTTTTAAAGTTATTTCATCAGCTAAACTAGACTTTCTGATTACACGCAATAAGTCTTGGATTTCTCTTGGTGTGCTTTCTTCGGCTACACGCAAATACTCGATTTCCACCACTAAACGCCTTAAATTTTCATCTTGCAAAAAGTCCAAAAACTCCGCAAGGTTGAATTCATCATGTTGTGACACAAATGCATCGAATAAAAAATATACTTCTGCATAAATGTCATGAATAAACTGAAATTGCTGTTCTTTCAAAAGATTACGGACAGATATCTCTTTGAACACTCTGTACAAGAGCATTTGTTCCGCTTTTTCTACTTGAGTCAGCGGTCTCTTTTTCGTTATTGCCGTCCGTGAAATAGCTGGTTCTGGCAATGTCGTTGGTTGGTTGGTTCGATTCGTTTGATTTTCCCTGCGAAAATCCCGTATTTGCTTTTGCAGGGTTTCACGACTAAGTTGAAATTCGGTCGCTAGTTGCGACAAATACATATCTTGTTCGATTGGCGAGACAACTTGACTAAGTTCTCTCGATACCTCTTCTAAGTACTGGATTTTATCTTTTTCATTCTCCAGGTTCTTGTCTTGCTTCAAATAACGTGACTTGAAAGTAAAGACCGTTTCACGACCATGAAAGATCAGTTCATTAAAGGAGTCATTTCCATATTTACGTAAATATTCATCGGGATCAAGTTTTTCCGGAATCACAACGATTGATAATTGCAATCGACTATTTTGTCGTAACAATTCGATCCCTCGATTCGTTGCCTCAAATCCTGCCTTATCTCCATCGTAACAAAAAACTAGTTCTTTGGTTACTCGTTCGATCTGCTGGATCTGTTGATTCGTTAAACTCGTTCCCATGGAAGCTATCCCATTTTTTACACCTGCTTGCCAAGAAGCAATGACATCCATGAAACCTTCAAATAAAAGAACTTCACCGCTTTTTCGGATATCACTACGTGCTTTATCCAAGTTGAACAACACTTGTCTTTTATTGAATAATTCTGTTTCTGGACTATTCAAATATTTGGGTTGATCTTTTTCTTGTCCTTTTTCTGGTGCAAGCCAGCGTCCAGAAAAACCAATCGTGCGCCCTTGAGGGTTTCTGATAGGAAACATGATACGTTGGTAAAACCGATCAGATATTCCTCCATCCTCATGAGAGATAAACAAACCAGAACGTTCCAACACTTCTTGATCGTATGCTTCAGTTTTAAATACTTGTTTCAAAAATGAACGTTCATTCGGTGCAAATCCGATCGCAAATTCTTCAATCAATTCTAGTGTCAAACCACGTTGTAGTAAGTAATCTAAAGCTTGCTCGCCTACTTTCGTGTGCAGCAACATATGATGATATACTTCTGCGGCTTTTTCATGCGCTAAAATCAATTTTCCTGTAATTGAATCGCTATTTTCGAAGGGAAGTGTTTGTTTGCGCCATTGATCTTCTAACTGAATTTGTTCAAAATCAGCAACTTTGACGACTGCTTCTGGGAAACTAAGTCCTTCTAGTTCTTGAAGAAAAGTAAAGACGTTTCCTCCTTTTCCGCAACCAAAGCAATGAAAAATCTGTTTATCTTCAGCCACCGAGAAAGATGGTGTTCGTTCTTCATGAAAAGGACACAAACCTAAATAATTCTTTCCAGATTTTTTTAATTGGACGTATTGACCAATCACCTCAACAATATTCGTTTGTCCACGAATCGTTTCAATGACTTCTTGAGGAATCCGTTGAGCCATGCTTTCACCCCCTGTAAATAGCTAATTGGCATCTGTCAAAGAGATACCTCAGGAGAATAACCGGTAAAAAATCGCACTAACGAAAATCAGTGCGATTTTAAAGGACACAATTATACATGTTTCATTCTATCACAATTCTAAACTTTTTCAAGTATAATACTTGTCATTCTAAGAACAAGCAACGGTTTATTTCGTTGTTGCTAATTTATTCAATAAGTAGTCACGGATATTGGTCTTTCCATAAATCAGTCTCAAAATGATATTAACGATCATAAAACCAATGAAATATGGCCAAGCCGTTCCTAACCCTAGATCAACTTCTAACAGATGATGGAAAAGCATCGCTGCTACATAAATCCCTACAACAGTTGTTACCGCTAAGAAAATTCGCAACGGATTAAATGGATAACACGCTTTGACTACTGCCATACAGCTGATTCCGATCAATAGATAATACATTAAAGTGGTCGTTTGCAACTGGGTAAATGGCAAAACTTTTCCTAAAATATAAACCACAATAATATTCAATACGACTAGCAATGCATTTGGCAATGCATTGATCAATGCTGTTGGTAAATAACGATAGGTAATCTTTCGTTTATCTTGTTCAAACGATAAGAAGAAAGAAGGATAACCTTCAATAGCTAAGTCAATCAATGTGATCTGGATTGGGATGAATGGAAACCCGATTGCAGTAATTGCGCATAAAATAGAAAGAATAAACGAATAGATCGTCTTGATAAAGAAAATACCTGAAACTTTGGTCACATTGTTTACGACACGACGCCCTTCGAATAAGACTTCTGGTAAAGTCGTAAAATCAGAATCAAGTAAAACGAGATTAGCAATTTGTCTTGTTGCACCGTCTCCTTCAGCCATGGCGATACTGCAGTCTGCTTCACGCAGTGCCAATACGTCATTGACTCCATCCCCAGTCATAGCCACAGTTCCACCACTTTGTTTTAATTCATTCACTAATGTTTTCTTTTGTTGTGGACTCACACGACCAAAGACCGTGTACTCATGAGCGGCTTCCCGGACAGCTTTTTCTTCTGTCATCGTAGAAAGATCAACATACGAATCATAATTTGGTAAGCCTGCACGGCGGGCAATATTTGAAACTGTGAACGGATTATCACCTGAAATAACCTTTAGATTCACACCTTCAGCATGTAAATAAGCTAATGTTTCTTCTGCATTTTTACGTATTGGATCGTCAATCTCAAACAGCGCGATTGGTTCAACGCCTTTTGGCTCTCCTTCAGTCAAATGTTGTTCAGGAGCGACACCCAGCATCAATACACGGTAGCCATTTGCTTGAGCATCCACCAAACTTTCTGGCAGTTGTGATTTTTCAACCAAACGTTCAGGAGCTCCTACATAGATCACACCTAATTCAGGAAACTCCATTGCTCCCCATTTACGGTCAGAAGAGAAAGCTAACTTTTCAGTCACAGTATAGCGATTAGCTACTTGGAAGTAATCTCTAAGTGCCCGCATGGTAAGATTATTGTCACTGCTTTCAGCTAGATAGGTTCCCATGATTTCAGGAATCGCTTTTTCGTACTTAGGATTTAGGGCTTCGACCCGTTGGATACTCATTTTTCCTTCAGTGATCGTCCCTGTTTTATCCAAGCAAAGCGTATCTACATGAGCAAGTGTTTCAATCGAATACATATCTTGGACTAAGATTCTTTTCTTTGCTAATTTCGTTACACCAGTAGTCAGTGCAATACTAATCAAAAGGACTAATCCTTTAGGCAACATCCCTAGTAATGCTGCTGCCGAAGCAATAACAGAAATCTTAATAGAAGCATCACGGATAAATAACGCTTCTAAAAATAAAATAATACCTAATGGAATGATAATGAAGCTAGTAAATTTCGATACTTTTCGAATAGAATCGACAAGTTCAGAATGAATCGCTTTATGGGTTTTTGCTTCACTCGTTAGGCGAACCGCATAGTTGTCTGCGCCAACACGAATCGTTTGAGCTAAAACAGAACCACTGGTTAAGAAACTACCCGAAAGTAATTCATCTCCTGCGGTTTTGACAATCAAGTCTGACTCCCCTGTCAATAGTGCCTCATTGGCTTCTGCGCGTCCTGAGATCACTCTTAAATCAGAAGGGATCTGTTCCCCTGCACCAATCTTTACGACATCTCCTAAAACTAATTCTTTCGTTGAAATCGACTGCTCTTTTCCTTCGCGGACAACTCGTACCTCTGATTGCGAAACAATCGATAACTTTCTTACTAGATTTCTAGCATGGATTTCTTGATAGATACCAATAATGATATTCACCACAATGATTGCCAGGTAAGCCATATTGGAATAGGCACCGACCAATAGTAAGCAAATCCCAATACCAAAATTTAAAAAATTGAACAGCGTTAGTATATTGTCACTAAGAATCTGCTTAGTACTTTTTGATGCATCCTCTTGGTAATCATTTTGCTGCCCAGAGGAAATTTTTTGTCTCACTTCTTCCTGAGTAAGACCCTTCATTTCTTTCGTTTCCATTTTTCGCCAACTTTCAAAAAATAATCAATATATTTAAGTCTAGCTTGTTCTATTATTAAAAACAACTTATTTTTTACAAATTTATACAAAATAAGAACACATGATTCTATGCCGCTGAGAAATCCCAGCAAAAATCATGTGCCATTCAACCTTTATTTATATTGTTCTTCTAAACGACTCATCCACCAACCTAATGCGATCCCAGCAAAAAATAAAATGGGACAAAAGATGATTCCTAGTAAACTTAAATTTGTGTAATCTGTAGGAACAATCATTACCGTCGAAGCAAAAACAACTCCTAAAATAAAATGGAACAATTTACTATATGCCTTAGAAAAGATAAAATCAAATAACTTTGATAACGTCAACACGCAGACTACCGCACCTAAACCGATCGGTAAGATCACGTCTAAGCGAGCTTCTTTGAAACCATCAGCCATCGCCTTGTATAACCCCATATAGACTAAAAAATTCGAGGGACTCAGTCCAGGAACAATCATCCCTAAGCCGATTAGACCGCCAGCGATGATCCAAGTTACTGTGTTTTGTTCAACTTGACCATCAAATAGTTGTGATCCGTAAAGTAAAAAGAAATAAGCCACGATCAATGTGACGATCATCAGGATGATATCACCTGATTGCCGCCCTTTCTTTCCAGCTTCTTTCCAGCTTCTTTCCACAACGCTGGAACAGTACCTACAATACACCCAACAAAAAACCATAAAATCGTCGTTTCATATGTCCCTAATAAGAAACTCACCAAAAAGGAAAGCAAAAAGACTCCGCTGATGCCTCCTAATCCGACAGGCAAAAAGAAAAGCACGTTTTCTTTAAAATTTCTGGTTAGATGAGCTAAAAAAGAGATCAATCGTTCGTACATCCCAAAAACAGCTGCTAAAGCGCCTCCGCTTACCCCCGGTAAAATAAAACCCGAACCGATAAACATTCCCTTTACAAAGCGCAATAGCCAGTCTTTCCCTGAATCTTTCGCTACCTTTTCTGTTATGATTTGTTCTTTTTCCACTTTTTTGAGCACTCCTTCTTTCTGATAAGATAAAGATCTAGCAAAAAATCTCAGCATTACACTCAATTAGTTAAAAACTTTGTCATATAACTCAATGAGGTCTTCATTCATCTTGACAACTTTTGTGTAAAACATGTTCCCTCCATTATGATAAAGATAACCGCCATTGTAAAGCAATGAGGGGACTCGCCAATAGCGATACTTGGTTTTTTTCTCATTACCTAAAAGTGGACTCAAGACATTTTTGGAATATTCTTCTGCTATCTCCATAGTATTTTCCCCACCTCGGTTTTTTACGTAGACAATATAATCCTTACCGAAGTTATAGGCTTGTATAGCTGTATCAAGATCACATCCTTGTTTTTTTGCCTCATTGATCATTTCTGCTAAGTAGCTGACTCCTTGATCGATACTTTCTTTTTGATTATCGATCACATTGGCTTTACCATAGGCGCTTTCCGAACTTTGCATCAAATCAATCCCCTTGCCTTTTGATTCTGTTAAAATGATCCCCTTGACCAAAGACTCGTACTCTTCCATATGGTACTTTTTGATTGCTGTTGTTATTTCTGGTTCGTACTTTTCTACTCTTTTAATCGATTGATAGGTTTTTCCTAAGATGATCAATACTCCTATGACCAAGACAATCACTAAAAAAGAGACGATTCTTCGAAAGATTGATTTTTTCTTTTTTTTCATAAACATTCACCTAGTTATTTTGACATCTTTTTTTATCTTACTATTTATTATCGTTCTTGGCTATTTCTTACTAATCATTTGTTCCTTTCCTTAATAAAAACTGAAATTTTCGGAATTTTTTACTATCTTACGAAAATGATCGTTGTTTTTTTAGGAAAACAATTGCTCTTATAGGAGAATTGTCGTTATACTTTAACCAGTAGGTGATTATGTGAAAAAAGAAAAGAAATATGCAAAAATGACTGATGGAACAGAGATCTATTATGAGAAAAGCGGAAATGGCATGCCTCTGTTTTTACTCCATGGTAATGATGGCAGTGGTCGTTTCTTCTCAGAACAAGTTCCTGTCTTTAGTCAGTTTTATACCGTTTATCTCATCGATAGTCGAGGTCACGGACGTTCAACGAATCAAGCAAATACCTTGTCTTTTCGTTTGATGGCAGAAGATCTTTATACCATCATGCTACTTGAAGGAATTACAAAAGCAAATATACTAGGTTTTAGTGATGGAGCTAATCTTGGATTGGTCTTTTCAAGTTATTATCCAGAGAAAGTACATCGATTAATATTAAATTCAGGAAATACTTTAGTTAAAGGGGTTTTATTCTCAGCGAGACTGCTTAGCTACTGTCATTATATTGGTATGTGGTTGCTTTCTTTAGTTTGCCCATCGCTTAGAAAAAATTTGTTGGTGATCAAATTGTTGTTAAAAGATATCGGTCTTTCAACAGCAGATTTAGAGAAAATTAAATGTAAAACATTGATTATTGTTGGAAAAAAAGATGTGATCAAACTGCAACACTCCCTTTACCTAGCAAAAACGATCCCAAATGCTTCTTTTGTTTTAGTGAACGAACAAGGACATCAGTTAGCTAGAAAAGATCCTCAACGTTTCAATCAAGAAGTATTAGATTTTTTGTCTGAATAATAAGAATAGTAGGTGATTTTTTTGTTAAAACAAGCCTTACAATGGTTCAAAAACCATTTAGGTCTCTTTAAAACAATCTTTTTAATTTCTGTGGTTGTCATTATCGTTAGTGAATTGATCAATATTGGCAAAACACTATCGATCGCTCAATTAGCCGAAACATTTGCAACGATCCCACTTTGGAAGACGGGGTTGATGCTCATTGTTGGATTACTATCTGTTGCACCGATGATTGGGTATGACATCATCCTTAACCGCTTGTTGGGACAAAAATTAAAAAAGAGTTATTTATTTGAAACAAGTTGGTTGATCAATACCATCAACAATGTTGCCGGTTTTGGCGGCTTTGTCAGCATCGGATTACGCTCCGAATTATACGGTCATAAAAAAGACAGTAAGCAGTTGATGCAAGCTTTGTCGAAGATCTTTTTATTTCTAATGGCTGGACTGTCTATTTATAGTTTGATTTCTTTTTTTATGGTCTTTTTTGCACCGGTTGCGCCTTTTATTAAGCAGTATTGGATTTGGTTGATCGGTGGTGGGTTATACTTCCCACTTGTTTTTGTAGTCACTACCTTAAAAAAAGAGGGCTACCTCGGAGGACTTTCATTAAAAACACAAGGACAATTGCTGCTTGTCTCGATCTTAGAGTGGTCTGGTGTCTTGTTCACCTTTCTAGCAGTTGGGGCACTTATGGATATCAAAGTCGATTTGTGGCAAACGATACCGCTCTTTATCGCAGCTTCAGTTATCGGAATCGTCTCGATGATTCCTGGTGAAATCGGTAGTTTTGATATCATGATGATTATCGGTCTTTCTGCCATAGGTGTGCCAAAGGCAACTGTAGTCGTTTGGATCTTACTGTACCGAATTTTTTATTACATTATTCCTTTTTTGATCGGGATCGTCTTTTTCTTTAAGAATATTGGCTCAACCTTTGATCAACGTTATTCTGGTATTCCTAAGCAACTGGCAACAGAGATTGCTCATAAAGCCGTCGTCGTCCTTTTATATTTTTCTGGTATCATGATGGTTCTTTCAGCAACGATCCCACAAGCTTTTACCGAGTTTCGTTGGCTGCATAGTATCAATCCGTTAAGGTTGCATTTTATTATTCAATTCCCAAGTATGTTGTTAGGATTTCTCTTTGTCATCATGGGGCGTGGGATTGCTGCAAGAGTCAAAAGAGCCTATTGGCCAACTATTGCACTGATCTTTTTAGCAGCATCTTATGTGACGATTATTGACTTTAGCTTTACTGCAGCTATTTTCCTATTGTTACTGTTGTTGATCGTAATTGCTTCGAAAAATGAATTATTTAGAGAACAAATCATTTATTCATGGGAATGGTTGACGATTGATGGTGTGATTATTGGTGCCTTAGCGTTGCTTTACATCATTATTGGCGTTTATAATCTGCCAACATTTCCTCATCGTAAGCATCATTTTATTTCGTTCTTTTTGTTCCCGTCAGAAAAGATTTGGTTATCTGGATTATTTGCTATTATTGCAGTAAGCTTTATCATCATTCTTTTCGTCCACTTCCTACAAGGAAAGAAACAGCAAGTCGGCGAACCGTTGGATGAAGAAAAAGCGTTAAATATCCTCCATACCTTTGGCGGAAATTCTGACAGTCAATTGATTTTCTTAAAAGACAAGCGCATGTTTATTTACGAAAAAGACCAAGTTGGAACGGTTTTATTACAGTTTGCTTGTTACAATAATAAATGTATCGTGATGGGCGATCCTTCGGGTAAAAAAGAAGATTTTCCTGCTGCTATCGAAGCGTTTATTGAAGAAACTGATCGTTTGTGTTACCTCCCCGTCTTTTATGAAACGAGTGAAGAAATCGTGATGATTTTACATGAATTTGGCTATGATTTCATCAAAA
Organism: Enterococcus sp. AZ078; assembly: GCF_051714985.1. Taxonomy (NCBI): domain Bacteria; kingdom Bacillati; phylum Bacillota; class Bacilli; order Lactobacillales; family Enterococcaceae; genus Enterococcus; species Enterococcus sp. AZ078. The sequence continues at coordinate 1,096,041 of NZ_JBIOSW010000001.1, read as the reverse complement.
TGGGCGAAGAAGCACATGTTGAATTAGCCAATTTCACTACTTCTGGAAAGAAAATGAAAGGGTCACGTGCGATCTTGAATCGGATTGACCGAGAAGGTTTTACTTTTGAGATTATTCAGCCACCTTTTTCTGCGACACAGATGACTGAACTCAAACAAATTTCTGATCAATGGTTAGGAAGCCGAAAAGAAAAAGGTTTTTCACTGGGGTTCTTCTCAGAAGATTATCTACAGCGGGCACCGATCGCTGTTTTAAAAGACCCACAACAAGACTTAGTAGCATTTGCTTCGATCATGCCAACCTACACAGATAACAAAATCGGCACGATTGATTTGATGCGTTATGATCCTGAGAAAGCACCAGCCGGAAGTATGGATTATCTTTTCCTTCATTTATTTGAGTATATGAAAGAGGAACAGATTGAGTTTTTCAACTTGGGGATGGCGCCATTATCCAACGTTGGAACCTCAAGAAAAAGTTTTATTCAAGAACGAATTGCTTACTTAGTTTATGAATTTGGTTCGCATTTTTACTCTTTCCATGGCTTGCGTGAGTATAAAGATAAATATGCGACTCATTGGACCTCCCGCTATACTTCCTATTCACGTGACAGTTGGATTGCCTATGTCATGATCGCATTATTGATCATTGATAATGCACCAGTTGACCATAAAAAGCGATTAGTAGGTTTAAAGAAATGGTTACAAAAACGCTGAATATGATAACTTATATCTAATGATGGAAGAAAAAAAGACGCATGATTCTAAAAGTCATCTGACTTGTTGAATCGTGCGTCTTTTTTATTTATCTATCCTTTGTTCTTAGGCTTCGATTTCTGTTACGATACCTGAACCTACTGTACGACCACCTTCACGAATGGAGAAAGTCGTCCCGTTTTCAATAGCAACAGGATGAATCAATTCTACATCGATCGTTACGTTGTCGCCAGGCATGACCATTTCCGTTCCTTCTGGCAAAACAATTGTTCCTGTTACGTCAGTTGTGCGGAAATAAAATTGTGGTCGATAATTATTGAAGAATGGTGTATGACGTCCGCCTTCTTCTTTGGTCAAAACATACACTTCTGCTTTGAATTTAGTATGAGGTGTAATTGAACCAGGTTTGGCAATCACTTGGCCACGTTCGATGTCTTCTCTTTGAATCCCACGTAATAACACACCTACGTTATCCCCTGCTTCACCGTAATCAAGCGTTTTGCGGAACATTTCAACTCCTGTTACTACGGCTTTTTGCGTTTCTGGTTTGATCCCTACGATTTCAATTTCGTCACCGACTCGAACAGCCCCACGGTCAATCCGACCAGATGCTACTGTTCCACGTCCAGTAATTGAAAATACATCTTCGACGGGTAACAATAATGGTTTGTCCGTATCACGTTCTGGTGTTGGGATGTATTCATCGACTGTGTCCATCAATTCCATGATAGCTGCTTCTGCATCAGGATCACCTTGTAATGCTTTTAATGCTGATCCTTTGATAACAGGTGTATCATCACCTGGAAATCCATATTCGCTTAATAGTTCACGAACTTCCATTTCTACTAGGTCAATTAATTCTTCATCATCGACTAAATCTGTTTTGTTCAAGAAAACAATCAAATATTTCACGCCTACTTGGCGAGAAAGTAAAATGTGTTCACGAGTTTGAGGCATTGGGCCATCCGTAGCAGAAACAACCAAGATTGCTCCGTCCATTTGAGCTGCCCCAGTGATCATGTTTTTCACGTAATCCGCATGCCCTGGTGCATCGATATGTGCATAGTGGCGTTTGTCTGTTTCGTATTCCACATGAGCAGTATTGATCGTGATTCCACGTTCACGTTCTTCTGGTGCTGCGTCGATACTAGCATAGTCTTGAGGATTTGCTAAGCCTTTTTTACCTAGTACTGTAGTGATCGCAGCAGTTAAAGTAGTTTTCCCATGGTCGACGTGTCCAATGGTTCCAATATTTACGTGTGGTTTACTTCTATCATAATGTTCTTTTGCCATAATTAACAAACCTCCTAATTAATTTAGAGCTTTAAAGTTTTGCTCTTATCTGTTGTCCATTATAGACTTCTTTGGAAAAATCCAAAAAGAATCTGTCCGCCTTACTTTTTGTAAGTATCGAACAATTTGTATTATACGTCAAACTTGGTCAAAGTCAACCAAGAACACTTATGCTGATTAATGACTAATTTTTCATCAGCCAACCATGCGTAATTGTTGTGACTATCTCCTTGTTTTCACTGCAATGGGCTCTTTCGTAACTATCAATATTCGCGATAAAAACAAATCATTTCTTGTGTCGCTACCGATTTAAATTGGCATTTTTCATAAAATCGACGGGTTCGTTGTTCATTTTCTGTCAATAAAACTTTTTGTCTGACTTTTGGATAAGCTTGTACCATTTTTTCGATTAATTGTGTCCCAATCCCCATGTTTTGATAAGCTGGATGAACAAGCAAATCTTGAATGTAAAGAATCGTTTCGCCATCCCCGACACTACGGATCAATCCGATCAATTGTTGTTTGTCCCATACCGTTATCACTTTGAGAGATTGTTGGATTCCCAGAGCTAATTGTTGGATGTCCTTCGTATAGGCTGACCATCCTACAGCTGTATAGAGCGCGAACAATGCATCAAGGTCAATTTTTTTCTCTTCGCTGAATTCCATGTGCTTTCTATCCTTTGCTATATTTTTGTATGATGTAATCTGTCTCAATCTGTCGTTAACTCAATCAGATTTCCTTCAGGATCTTGGATAACCGCTTCATAATAACCGTCGCCCGTAGTTCTTGGACCACTAATCAATGGATAGCCATCTTTTACAAATGTTTCAGCAAATGAATCCACCTCTGTTTTTGTTCCCACTGAAATTGCTAAATGAGCATAACCAAAAGTATCGACTGCACGATCTGATAAAAAAGGCTTTGTAATCAATTCAATCCGACTTCCTGAGGTGAAATTCAGGAAGTAAGATTGAAACCGGGTTTTAGGATTCGTGTATTTCTCTGAACTTTCTGCAGCAAAATAGTTCTCATAAAACGCTCTCATTTTTTCCAAATCATTAACCCAAATAGCAATATGTTCAACTTTCATTTTGTAACACTCCTTTATATTTTCGTTATCTCTTCCTATCCTTTATACCATTTTCTCTTTATTTGATAAAGAATGATGTGATTATTTTGGCTTTTGCTCTTAGTGATCAGTTCACAAAAGAAATGGTGTTATCTGGTAAAAAGAAAGCTGTCATTCTGAAACATCTAAAGATATGCACTACTTATATAGTTTACACCTGCAAAAAAACCAAGGAAAACTTTATACTGACCGAAAAAAGTTAACTTTTTAATCCAACTTTTAACGTTCACTATAGTTTCTCTTGGCTCTTTTCTTGTCTGCTACATTTTATTGTATTCTCTGAATAAGCATTCTTTTAATAATTATAAACGATTTAATACTTCGTCTACATTTTTGATCATCACTGAGATTGTTCCATCTGGGTTATTAACAAATTCGATCAAATCTGGATTTCGGTAGACGTCTACAGGGACGATCAATTCGATTCCATTGGATAACTTGAATTTTTGTTTACCAAATTTTTTCTCAGAAATTTCTTGGACTTCTCTGACTGGCAAAGCTTCAGCAACAAATCCCTGTTCTTGGACTTCTTCTTGAAAAGCTAATTTCGCTGTGATATTTTCTTTGAAGACTTTTTCCGCAATCATTTCATGGTCTAGTCTGCCCTTTTCCTCGATCGTATCATAAACAGCCTCTTTTAAATCAGCCACTAGATCAAATTCTTCAGTTTCAAATTTTTTCCCTAAACTTTTAGCTACTTTTTGGATCACTTTAACATTCTCTTCTAATGAAGGCGCAGGAACACTTTCGATGACTCTCCCCGAAAAATAGAGTTCTTTTTTTCCAGAAAACTCATATTTTTTTTCAATCAGTTCATAGGTTAAATCAGTTAACGCCACCGCAAACGCTTCATCTGCCTTTTGGGATTTTGCCCCCAATATCGCTCGATTCAAAATCAATTGATTGGCGATTCCTGTTTCGTCTGCCTCTACAAAATGTGTATAGGATTCTCGGTAATTGACTTTTAACAAAGCCACATACATCACCGTATCTACTTCATACAAAACAACAAAGACATCAGCGCTTGGTGCTTCTTCGCTTTCTTGATAGATCTCGAACCAGCGTTGAACGATCCCTTCACTTGCTGCTACAAAGTTTTCTTGACAGTCCTGGACTTGTTTCGCCATCATACTTTCAGGTGACAGCTGTCCTGTTTTCGTTTGTGCAGAAGAAATTTTTTGGATTTTCTTTTGTAAAAAATCTCGAATAAACTCTTTAGTCAGATCCAATTCTTGTTGAGAAAATACGGGTGATCCCGTTTCACGATCAATAATATGCATAATTGCTTTTTTTAAATAAATATCCATGTTCTCATTCCCTTCTGGTTTAGTTTACGGAAAATCAATACAAAATACCAGAACGAAAATCATTATTTTCCTTTTTTTGAAAAAAATAATTGTCTCCTAAACAAAATGGATTCCTTTTTTGAGAAAATGCGCTACACTTAAAAGTGAACTAAAAATTAAGGAGTTGAGAATATGGATTCATTAACAAATACGTATCGTTTATCAAATGGTTATGAAATTCCGATTGTTGGTTTTGGTACTTGGCAAACACCGGATGGCGATGTCGCAGTTTCTTCAGTCAAAGAAGCGCTAGCTGCTGGTTATCGCCACATTGATACAGCACAAGGTTACAAAAATGAGGAAAGCGTCGGTCAAGCGATCAAAGAAAGTGGGATTCCCAGAGAAGAGATTTTTCTAACAACAAAACTTTGGAATGCCAATCACAGTTATGACTTAGTGATGTCTTCGTTTGAAGAATCACTACAAAAATTACAAACAGATTATATTGATCTTTTCTTGATCCACTGGCCTAATCCTGTGGCTTTCCGTGACAATTGGGAAGAAGCAAACGCCCAAACTTGGCGAGCTTTTGAAGAGCTGTATGAAGCTGGAAAAATCAAAGCCATTGGCGTCAGCAACTTCTTGCCCCATCATCTAGATGCGTTACAAAAAACAGCCAAGATCATGCCAATGGTCAACCAAATTTTCTTAGCTCCTGGTGAATTGCAACCAGCAGTCGTTGACTATGCCAAAAAACACGAAATGATCCTGGAAGCTTACAGCCCACTTGGCACAGGGAAAATTTTCGATGTACCAGAGATGCAGGAAATTGCCAAAGCCCATCAAAAGAGTATTGCTCAGGTTGCTTTACGCTGGTCCTTACAACATGGTTTCTTGCCTCTGCCAAAATCCGTAACTCCTAGTCGGATCAAAGAAAATGCTGAACTTTTTGACTTTGAACTGTCAGAAGAAGAAATGCAACAAATCGATCAATTAGATGGCGTAGTTGGTAAAGCAAAAGATCCAGATACTACCCAATTTTAATTTAAGGATGTTTGATAACAATGACTCCGATTGAACGTTTAGAAAGGCTCTCAGAAGAAATCACTCGTACCTTTCATTCTGATTTTATCTTTTTAATCGGACCAGATAAGATCCAACACTTTCCAGCACGTAACTGGTCCCATGATCAAAAAATCCAAGAGCTAACCCATCGTTTCGATCATTCGCTAATGGTTACGACTTGGCAAGGACATGAAGTGATCTATTCACCTGAACTGTCTGTCTTTGCTTTGATTCCTTGTTCCAAAACAACGTAGCTGACTTCAATGATCGTGATAAGCCGATACACACTGAGTTTTTCTTGCCGGTGTCGTATCGGCTTATCTTTTGATATACACCTAAAAAGAGGAAACATTTCTGATAAAAACAAATATTTTCCTAAAAAAATGCGTATAAATACATACATATCTAAGTTTTTTTCGTATAATCCTTTTCATTTCATCTTTTTTTTCTTATAATCGAAAGGGTATGAGCGAAGGAGAGAACATATGAAGAAAAAACAAAAACAAAAATTACTCAATCAATTCCGTCCTTCTTTAGATGGAATCAGAAGTCAATTATTTCATTCTTTAGAGGATGAAAGTCTACGTCGTTACGGCTTACCTTTACAAGTCATGCTTGATCCGAAAGACCGCCACATCTTAACGATTGGACTTGCAGGAAAAACAAATGAAGATACTCGCATCAATGTACCGATTGATGATAATTTCACAACTGTCTTAAAACGAATCCGTTCAGGAGAAAAAGACATTTTTGAACGCTTCCGTGACAACTTATTGATTGAAATCGTTTCTTATTGGAATGATCAACGTCTTAAAAATGATGAACCAACTGCTCAAGAGGTTTCTACACCTGTTGCTGAAACAAAAGTTACTGACTCAAAACCTGTGGAATCACCTAAAACAGCTGAAGTATCAAAAGCGGAAACAACTGAAAAACAACGCTCAACTGAAACTGCCGCTTTGAATTTCGCTGATTTTTCAAGCGCAGTAGCGGAATATCCAAAATTTTATGTAGAAAAAGAAGCTGATGCAGCAGTCATCTATGAGAAAACCTCAGATGAACCACGTAAATTAGCTGAAATTTCAATGACAGCAGAAAACCAATTTACAATTGAAAAAGCGTTAGAACGCAAATACAAAGTGAAACTGACATTGATCCCATTGATCGAACAGTTTGCTGCAACAGCTATTTCAGAAAGATAACCAGTTTCACAAATCTATCCACTGCATCCAAAAACGGCTTTTTGTCAAATGATGCCGGTAATGAGAAATCATAAAATGTTAAATGAGCAGAAAGGCAATTGCCCTCTGCTCATTTTTTTATAGTAAATATTTTTTCTATTACTTTGAATCACCAAAAGTTGTCAATAATCTTCACCAATCTTAAAAAAGATAGAACCAAAAAACCAAGCGGTCTCTTTCCCTTAGTTTATTGGTTATGTTTTTCCAGCTTACCCATGCGCATGATAAAAGACATTCAGTTCATAAGCGACACCAGTAATAATTACTGCTAGTAAAAGGACTAAAAGACCTAAAACTACTTTTTGCTTTTTAGAAAAAAGCGTTTTTTTCTTCTCTAGTTGCCTTGTTTTCAATATTGAATCTGTGGAGATAAATGAGAAACAAATAACATAAGACAATAAAACTACTACTGCACTTAACGAGAATCCAGCTAAAATATCACTTGGATAATGGACTCTTAGATATAATCGAGTTGCTGCAATCAGCAATGGATAGCTGATAAGATACCAAGCAACTCTTCTGGTATCCTGACGACTCCAAATAATACTTAACGATAAGATAATTGTTAGGAAAAGCGCAAAGGATAATAAAGAATGTCCACTAGGAAACGAGTAACTCGTACGTATTTCCAATTGTGAAACGGCAGGTCTGATTCGTGCAATGAGCTTTTTTAGAATATACCCAAAAAAACTAACCGCAAAGATATTACAGATATTCCAAATCGCTAACAAATGGTAATTCTTTTTCCAAATATAAAAAGCAAAAAGAAAGGCGAAACATAAGGTCGGACCAATCGTTGCTAACTTAGCAAACAAACGAACAATCGCTGTTAGTTGTGGAAAATTAGGTAAATCGATCTTTGTATAAACCGCTAAATCTAGTGTTTCGAACCATGGAGGATTGATTTTTACGCATAAAATCAAACCAATCAAAAGACATAATGGAACGATTGATAATTTCAGTGCTTTTTGTTGATAATCACTCATAAAACTTTCACTTACTTTCTAACTTCATCTGACTAAACAAATGACTTATTCTACTTTTTTAAAACCTAAAATCATACCTAATCCGCCTCCCATGATCAACAAGGAGGTTCCTCCTTGACTTAGAAAAGGCAAAGGAATTCCTGTTAAAGGCAGTAAACCAATCGAAGCGCCGATATTTTCTACGATTTGAAATAATAGTCCAAATACGAGTACTACCGCTAGATATAGATTTCCTTTATTGTTTGTCTGTATCGCAGTGTAAATAACTTGGTAGAAAAGATAGAAATATAGAAAAACGACGGTCACGCTACCTAAAAAACCAAACGTTTCGGCAATTACAGTAAATACCATATCTGATTCACGTACTGGTACATAGATTGGTGGTATTTCAGCTGGTCGTCCACTAAATCCACCTGCACTAACAGATAATAAGCTTTGTGATTGTTGGTATCCGATCGATTGACTATAAGCAAAAGGATCGATCCAAGCTCTCACCCGGTCTAATTGATACGTCTTAAAGTTCAGACTATAAAGGATCTCATTACCGTATTTCGTAAAAACTAGACAAATCAATATGACCCCAATAATAAATAAAAAACTAGCACATACGGCCAAGATCTTCCAATGGACCCCTGCAATCATGAACAGAGCCCCCAAACAAATAATAAATACCAAACTTGTCCCAAAATCTTTTTGCATATACATCAACAAGAAAGTTGGTAAACTGATCAACAGAACTTGAAAGACATAGATCAGATCCGTTTTCACGGTACGTTCACTGACTTTCTTTTCATAAAGCAAGGTGAAATAAACGAGAACTAATGCAAAAGTCAATTTAACCAATTCAGAAGGTTGAAAAGTAAAACTACCAATCCTCAGCCAACGTTTCGTATCGGTTAATTGGTACATCACCGGATCATAAAATTTGTAGAGCAAACTCATAATTGCTAATGAAATGGCATAAAAATAAGGAGACAATCGTAACAATAACGCTGTCTTGATTTTTTGTGTCAGTAACAAAAGTCCTAATGAAGCAATGCAAAATATCACTTGTTTTAAAACAATAGTTTTATAAGGCACTTGGTCGTAGACTGCTGCTCCATATTGCACACCGATACTTAATAAATAAAAGAGAAAAATCGGCAAAAATAACGCATAATTAAACTCAAATGATTTTGATTTCACACACAACACCTCTTAAACGAAAGTTTTCGTAACCAGAATTTCTCTAATCTTCTTATCAAAACATCCGTTATCAACTAGTATCCATTTTGCCATCCTTTCTATTAGGCAAAAGGAGTCACTTTCACATGAGGAAAAATAAAAGTAGCGTGATCAAAATGTGCTGTGATTTATTTTCAAGTAAGTGGTGTAAATATCCAACTCCAAAAAATAAGCCGAAAATTCACAAAAATCAGCAAAGATTTTTAGAAGTTTCGGCTTATTTGTTAAAGTTGCGTACATCAACAACTATCTCATCGTGTGAGTTTTGACACTAAACAACGTAAAGATTTCTCTTAGCTATCTTATGAAGAGCCTTAATTCGACAATTCCTGTTTTACACATTGGCGTCTTTCGACGTTTCTGCGCAATAGCCTATGTTTGTTTAGGAGCCTCGCCTAACAAGTATTAAATTTGAAAAAAGTATATCCTTTAACGAACAATTTCACAATAGCATCCCGTAGAAAGTTCGCAAAAATTTAGTCATATTTAACCTTTTCCTTAATTTTACCGGCAATTAGCAAAAAAAGAGAGCTTTTGACTAGGAATAATATGAATAAATATATGAATAAATATAATAAATATATAGTAGCTTTTTATCCATTCTGCTGTTATCCCAATCAGTCTCTCTTTTTTATAAATACTTATTTTTTACGTAATTGCATCAAAAATTTTCTAGCTACGTCCTGATTCATTCCTTCGGCTTTTCTTAGAAATTCAGCGACTTGTTCAATTTCAGTTCCTTGTGCCCCGACTGTGATCGCTAAGGCTCTAGCTTGAAGCGACATGTGCCCCTTTTGGATACCGTCTGTCACTAATGCCCGCAAAGCAGCTAAATTTTGTGCTAAACCGACGGCAGCAATGATTTGAGCTAATTCTTTTGCTGATTCAATCTTCAACATGTCTAGTGCAATCTTTGCTTTTGGAAGAATCCTAGAAGCCCCTCCAACTGTTGCCACTGCCAAAGGTACCGTTAATTGTCCAACTAACTTATCTCCAATCATTTGCCAGTCTGACAGGCCTTGGTAAGCACCATCTTTCGCAGCATACGCATGAACGGCAGCTGCACAAGCTCTCGTATCGTTTCCAGTAGCAAGAATGACAGCTTCGATGCCATTCATGATCCCTTTATTATGTGTTGCTGCCCGATAAACATCTAATTTAGCATACTCGGAAGCTTGTTGGATTTTTTCAGCAACTCTCTTTCCTGCTTCAATCGTTTTTCCCAATCGCTCGAAGGGAATCTCACAACTAGCTGTTACTAATGATTCTGTTGCGAAATTGCTTAAAATACTAAACAAAATCTCTTCTTTAGGAAACCAGGAACGTATTTTCTGGGCAACACCTTCTAAGATAGCGTTGATGATATTAGCTCCCATCGCATCTTTTACATCAACCAAGAAATCGATCGATAAGTAATCCAAATTATTGCCCTTAAAGTTTCTTGTTGCGATTTCCTGCACTCCACCACCACGTCTCACGATCGAGGGATAACTTGCATTCGCACATGCTAGTAGTTCATCTTGTCTGGCGATGACAGCATCAGTTATGCCTCGATTATCCAGTTCCCCTGATAGTACAATCTGACCACGCATCAGGCGTTGTGGTGTAATTGCTGTAATGTCTCCACATATTTTTGCACCGTTACTGGCTGCAGCAATTACAGACGGTTCTTCTGTCGCCATCGGTACTTGCCTTTTGATTCCATTGATTTGAAAATTAGGTGCAATCCCTAGAGGAATCTCAACTTGACTGATTTGATTTTCAATCAAATGATTGGCTACTTCTTCAGAGAGTGTTCCTACTTTTAATTCATCAGCTTGTGATTGACTGATGATTCCTTCACTAACCAACTGACTCCGACGTTGTTCAGGCGTCAGTTGATAAAACTTTTTTTTTTGGTCACTTGATTGTTCCGTTTCTAGATTTGCTTCAAGTAACATGGCTAGTCCTAAGCCTCCACCAATACATAAAGAAGCCACACCATATTGTTGGTTCATTCGTTTCAAGCCATAACTTAATGTTGTCAAAATACGAGCACCACTTGCACCAATCGGATGACCGAGTGCGATGGCACCACCATCTACATTGACTTTTTCTTCAGCTAGTTTTAAGTTGCGATTGACCACGATCGATGAAGCCGCAAATGCTTCGTTGATCTCAAAACGATCGATTTGATCAATAGAAATTTCTGCTTTTTTCAATAATGTTTGGATTGCTGAGATAGGTGCAATTCCCATGATGCTCGGATCAATCCCAATTTCAGAAACAACCTTGATTGTTGCAAGATAAGGAAGCCCATGTTTGATCGCATATTCTTTTGAAGCTAAAATCAATACCGATGCTCCATCATTTAACGGAGAAGCATTTCCTGCTGTCACAGTCCCATTTTCGGAAAAAACAGTTTTCAAAGTCCCTAATTTTTCCAGTGTACTATTCCCTCGGATGGCTTCGTCTTTATCCATGATTCTTTGATCAGGTAAAGTAACGGGAATAATTTCTGCTTCAAATACCCCGTTTTCACTAGCTTGAGCTGCTTTTTTTTGTGAGTTGAGCGCATATTGATCTTGTTCTGTTCTCGTAACGGAAAATTCGTTCGCTACTTTTTCAGCAGTTAAGCCCATATGTGCATTTGAGAACGCATCTGTCAGCCCATCATTGACCATACTTGAGATCGGCTCTTCATAAGTTGCATTTTCTGCTTCATATTGCTGAAGCAGTGGCGCACGTGACATGCTTTCAGTGCCTCCTGCGACTACTAGATCAGCTTCACCTAACTGAATCAATTGGCGAGCCAAAATAACCGCCTTCATTCCTGAGCCACATACTTCGTTGACTGTCATGGCAGGAACCTGAACAGGGATCCCACTATTGACAGAAATTTGTCTGGCAACATTCTGACCATTCCCCGCCTGTAATACATTTCCAAATATTACTTGATCGATGTTTTCTTTATGGATACCTGTTTTTTCTAACAGTTCTTTTGTAATGATTGTTCCTAATTCTACAGCAGAAAAACTGCTTAAACTGCCACGATACTTTCCAATTGGCGTTCTCGCAGCATCTATAATAACGACTTCCTTCAAGTCAGTCACCTCCTAGAAAAATATACCATTGTTTATGCTAAAAACAAATACCTCACTACAGCTTCAAAAAAATCTAGGAATAAATTTTACAAATCCTTAAATATTCGCTTTTTTATATTTCTTTTAATCTTTTTATGATACTTTAGTAAAGTAAGTTTTTTTATCATGAGTAAAGAGGTGTTGAAATGAAAGTAGGGATTGATCGTCTTTCCTTTTTTATTCCAAATTTATATTTAGATATGACAGAGTTAGCTGAACGTCGGGGAGATGATCCTGCTAAATACCATATCGGTATTGGCCAAGATCAAATGGCCATCAACCGAGTGTCAGAAGATATCGTGACTTTAGGAGCAAATGCAGCTACTAGGATCGTCACAAATGAAGATCGCGAGCTGATCGATATGGTTATCGTAGGAACGGAATCTGGCATCGATCATTCAAAGGCGAGTGCTGTAATTATCCATCATTTATTGAAAGTCCAACCTTTTGCTCGTTCGTTTGAAGTAAAAGAAGCTTGTTATGGTGGAACTGCTGCTCTCCACATGGCAAAAGAATATGTAAAAAATCATCCAGATCGAAAAGTTTTAGTGATCGCTAGTGACATCGCCCGTTATGGTCTAGCTAGTGGTGGAGAAGTGACACAAGGTGTGGGTGCTGTCGCTATGATGGTTACCAAAGATCCACGAATCATCACTATCGAAGACGATAGTACTTTCTTAACCGAAGATATTTATGATTTTTGGCGTCCTGATTATGCGCAATACCCAGTGGTTGATGGTCCTTTATCCAACTCCACTTATATCGAATCTTTTCAAAAAGTTTGGAATCGACATAAAGAGGTAACAGGATTTACTTTAGAAGACTATGATGCGCTAAGTTTTCACATTCCTTACACAAAAATGGGGAAAAAAGCCTTACAAAGTGTCTTGGATCAGACAGATGAAGAAACACAAAATCGCTTATTAACTCGCTATGAAGAAAGTATTCGTTATAGTCGGCGAATTGGTAACCTTTATACTGGTTCTCTTTATCTAGGATTGATTTCTCTTTTAGAAAACTCACAAGTGTTAAAATCAGGTAATCGAATTGGCTTATTCAGCTATGGTTCGGGTGCTGTCAGTGAATTTTTCACAGGTTACTTACAAGACGGCTATCAAGACTTCCTATTGACTGAACTACATCAAGAAATGTTAGAAGGTAGAGAAGCTGTCACAGTCGATCAATATGAAACAATCTTCAAGGAAAAATTACCTGAACATGGGGAAACAGCCGAATATTCTTCCGATGTACCATTTTCAATCTATAAAGTTGAAAATGACATTCGTTACTACAAGTAACCATATGAGACAACTGCCTGATTGATTTAATAGGTAATCAAAAATGTTTGCAAAAAAGCAACTTTTAACATATAGCTACAAAAAGCAGTAAAACAAAAAATAGCGGCTTGCAATTACTTTTGTCAACATTGTTGTGACAATAAATAACTGTAAGTCGCTATTTGATTTTCTATCCTATTTCATAAACTATATGATGCTTCTTAATATTTAGAACCATTTTTTGAATAGTATATAATATAAAGTTCGATATTCTGATTTTTCTTTTAATGTTGTTTGATCCATCATCACCCATAACAATTTCTTTTCTGGTGATCGGTCACTTGGAACCGGATTGACTAACTCTTTATCCCAAAGTTGAGTGGCTAATGACGTAATTCTTTTTTTGAGATCCTCTTTGGCATCATTTTTCAAAGCTAGGTTTTCTAATCCAAATTGGGTTACTACCCAACGATTGGTCGATTGCGTAGTATCAACGATCCCTTCAGAAGAAATGAAGCGGTTTTTAGGTTCTGCATGATAAATTTCAACGATATCACCTATTTTCAATGATACATTTTCTTCACCAGTAACAGACTCTATGCCTTCGATCGTTTTTTCGTATTTCAGTTCTCCTGTACTACTTTTGACCATTACTTTTACATAAGTTTCATTCTCATAACGATAATGAGGTCTCGAATGCGTAACTGAAACAATTGCTTCTTGAGTATCACTGTTCTTGTTTGTTCTAAATGTAAATGAGCCAAACTTCCTGTCATTCACTCCATGAAAATCAATGACTTGGCTATCTTTTACTTCGTCCAACGTAATAACCGCATGATTTGTTGCTTCTTTCACGTAAACATAACTATTCTGTGGGATGAAATACATCATTTGATTTCCAGAGAATTCTGCACAATAGATGCCATTAGGAATGTTTTTAAAAGTGACTACTCCTCCAGTGATTTCTTGAGTAGCTATTTCTTTCGCTCCATCTTTTAAAGTTATTTTGGCACCTTTTAATAGGTTTAAATCTTTCAAACTTAATTCAATCGTAAGATCGCCTTTTAGATTTAGCGCAGCAATCTCCTCGTTTTGCACCATCTCAAAATTTGAATTGATCAAATAAGATGGGTCAACTAATTCACGCGCACGTGCCAACTCACTTTCTGGTACGACATCAGCTAAAGAAGCGACTGCCGGATAACCATGCGCACGATTTTTTTGGACTTGTACTTGATCAAGCGTCAATCCCCATTTCTCTAAAACACCTGAAAAATCTAGTTGACTATTTTCACTATAGATACGATTCATTAAATCAGGTAATGGATAATCGTTGCGATTAAAATCTGATTGATTAGCTATTTTACGGTATTCCTGATACATCTTTGTAAACGAATCATCATTTGCTTTTTGTTTTAACATTGTTAATAAAATTAATTTTTCGCGCAGATCAGCATCAGCATAAGTTCCATTCTGATTGATTAGCTTTTCGTATAGTGCGTTTTCTACCGCTTCTTTTTTACCATAATTAAATAGCCAACCTTTTTCATCTGCTTCTTTTCCATAGATAAGATATTGATACTGCACACCAAATAAGTTATTCGAGACTTCTCCTGTATACATCCCTATGTTATCGAAGCCAGCTTGATAGCCATGTGCAATCTCGTGAAGACTTGCCCAACGTCCTTTTTCTAACCACATATCTGTTGTATCTTCTTTATTTGCTGTCCAATTACTTCCATAATAAGCAGCACCTGCTCCACTTTTATCTGCTTTTAAAAAGTAACGATTGGCTCCGTTTTGATTTTCTGGTGCTGAACCATCAATACCAGCTATTTTGTTGAATAAACCAAATACCTCATTATAATATTCAATCAATTCATTAATAGAAGAAAAATCTTTTAAGTTTCGCAATAATTCTTTATCCCTTTTAGGCATAAATAGTTGAAAATCTGGTCCTTTGACTAGTGCAAATTCAGCATCGAACTTGTCCCACATAGCAAAAAACATTGATTCATCTTGGTTATAAGAATACGTTGGAAATCGGTTGATTTTTCCATCAGAAGCCACTTCATATTCGATTTGGGCTCCTTGGTCTCCGTACGGTGTATCAATGAATGGAACCAATGCTTGTGTTGCACTAATACTTACCCAGTCAGAACCAAGTTTTACACTTTTTTCGTATTTACTATCATTTCCCAGTAAGCGAAGCGTTAACTCACCTTTAAAGTCGGTATTTACTTGTCTCACTCTCAACTCAGTATCTTCACCTAAGATAAAACCTAAATCCTGGCGATCGTGGTATTTCCCTTTACTCATCCCTGCATTGAAGATCCAAGTTGGTTCAGGAATACTAAAAATCTCTTTTTTAATTACCTCTTGCGCCTGAACATTCGTAGAAAACAAACAACCAAAAAATAACACTGATAACCCTATCAAAAAAATCTTTTTCAAACAAAAAACTTCCTGTTATGTAATTTTATACAAATTGCCATCTAATCAAACAAAGCAATCGTATACATTTAAGTATAAATAAAATAGTCAACAACCACAATAAAAATTATACTTTCACTTCAATTAAACTATTTTTTTAAAGAAATAATTAAGATGCAAGCTATAATTTTCCAAAACAAACATTTCAATGATTTGTTATTTTATAAAATAATAAAAATGATTTAAAACAGTTAAGAAAACATAATACCAATATATCTGACAACTCATTTTTCTCCGTTTATTATTTTAGAAAGATAACCAACAGTCAAAAAATAGTTTTAGGCCGATTTCTTAGAGTGAATTGTTAAGACACAATCAAATATAAGTGTTTTGTCTTTTACGTTAATTTTCGATTACTCCATTAGCCACAACAAAAAAAGACTGAGCCAATCTGATATGCTCCCCCTATATAGGACACTGAAATAATAAAAGTCCTGTATAGGGGGAGCATATCACAACTTGCCTCAGTCTCTTCTCATCATATCTCTAAAGACGGATAAACGGTGGTCAAAAAGTCATTCCTCGTCAATCCGTCCTAAGAGATAAATCGTTTTTCTCTATATTCTTAGAGTAAACAAAACTAGTCATGCCCATTTTGGGTCACTCCTTCTTGATTAGTAGTAGCCGATAGGTCAACATCGTTGTACTAAAAATTTTTTCTTTTGGGTCAAAATATTTTTGAATATACTCTTTAAAAATTGTTTCTTCTAGACATTCTTGATAATAAGCTCTCATAAAATCTTCCGTAATTTCTTCTTTAAACGTATACGTAAATTCTTTTCTTTTATAGGACCATTCTTCGTCTTTTAAATAAGTTTCCAATTGATCCATTATTACTGGTGAAGTCACAGCATCTTCTTCGAAAATTCCTAATTTTTTTTCCAACGATGTAAACAGATCTTCTTTAGAAGAGACAACTCTTAGGATGACACAATATTTTTTCATCTTTGTTAACATTCTACTTAACTTTACGGAATCGTCTAAAGCCGGATTAGAAGCAGAGAAAATAAAATCATACGTTTTTCCATTTTCCAGAAATTCAGAAAAAGTCTGTTTCGTTAGATGAATGTTTTCCCTCCCCAATCTAGCTGCTTCTTCAGTAGCAAACTTCAACATTTCATCCGAAAAATCTATCAATTCATATGTAGTTGCTTCTTTTGACATCGCTAGATAGCGTCCAGCGCCACCTGCTACATCCACTATTTTCTCAGTTGGTAATGCAGCTTCTTTTTTTAGATACTCAATGACATCTCGGACAATTGTTTTGTCTGATTCTTTTTGATTCATGTAGTAATCGCTTGCAAAGGCGTCCCATTCTTCTTCGTTCATTTTCATTCCTCTATTTCTCTATTTTTATATCGCTTTTTCACTTTTCGGAATAAATAATATACTGACTAATTCATAACCAAAACCTACCTGCTCTTAGGCTTATAGAAATAATTATTTTTAAAATTTCTGTCCTTTCATTATACATGATTCACATGTGTTTTCCTTTCTTTCTATCTCATCAGAGCCAAATTTTTAAATTGCCGATATAGTTCTTCACTATGTATATTAGACAGCTATCATCAAGTAAAGAATAAAGCTGTCATCGAACAAAAAACTGGCTGGTATACATTCGGTTGAATCCCGAAGCCATACCAGCCTGTTGGTGAAATACTCTGCTATTAACTTTTGAATAGCACATCAAAAAATTATCCCAGGTATTCCTTTTTATTTCTCTTTTTGTACGTGTACAAGGATCAGTTTTGTGATTTCCATTAAAATGATCGTTACTAAGGCAATCCCGATTGACGTAAAGACTTCTGTCAAACCAAATGCTGCTGGAATTGAAAAGACTTCTTTCAAGCCTGGGATCATCGTCAAGCAATACAATGCACTACATACTACAACAGCTAACAATACGCTTCGATTTGCGAAGAAACCTGCTTGGATCGCTGTTTGTGTGTTAGAACGCGCAGGGAACGTTTGTAATGTTCGACACCAGATCAATGTAGAAAATGACATTGCTACGCCAAATTCTGGTGAATGTTGCATCCCTAACCATTGCGCAAAAATGACTGCGATACCGATTAGTACGCCACGATAAGTAACCGAGATCAATGTTTTATCGGTAAAGATTCCTGAATTTGGATCTCTTGGTGGACGTTTCATTGTAGCTGGTTCGGCTTTTTCTGTTCCTAAAGCAATCGCTGGTAATGAGTCGTTGACTAAGTTGATAAACAATAATTGTAATGCTGTAAATGGATTGGACCAATCAGCAACTAAAGCGAAGACAATCGCAATGATCGCACCTAAGTTTCCAGAGAATAAATAGGCAATCGCCTTTTTGATATTATCAAAAACATTACGTCCTACTTCTACGGCACTAACGATTGAAGCAAAGTTATCATCGGTCAAGACCATCGCTGCCGCATCTTTCGATACATCCGTACCCGTACCCATGGCAATACCGATATCCGCTTGTTTCAAGGCCGGAGCATCATTAACACCATCGCCTGTCATCGCAGAAATGTGTCCTTTTGTTTGCCATGCACGTACGATTCGGATCTTGTTTTCAGGAGATACACGTGCGTATACAGTCACTTTTTCCAAGACTTCGTTTAATTGATCTTCGGTCAATTCATCTAACTCTGTCCCTGTAAGTGCTTGATCTCCTTCTGCAAAGATCCCAATTTCTTTCGCAATCGCAACAGCAGTCGTTTTATGGTCTCCAGTGATCATAATCGTTTTAATTCCAGCGCTTCGAGCTTCTTTAACTGCTTGTGTGACTTCTGCTCTTGGAGGATCGATCATGGCAAGTAATCCAACTAGAATCAAGTCATTTTCATCTTCAAATGACAACTCTGGACTTTCAATTGGGCGATAAGCAAAGGCTAAAACACGCAATGCCTTGTTTGAGAAAGCTTCATTTTGTTCTTTGAATTGTTTCATTAATTCCTCTGTCATTGGTACAACTTCACCATTTAGCAAGACCTTTTTACTGCGAGCAAACACGATATCTGGTCCACCTTTAACAAAAAGATAGTGTCCCTGATCAATGTTATGAGCAGTCGACATTAATTTTCGGTCAGAATCAAATGGTAATTCAGCTTTTCTTGGATAGTTGTTACGGATTTCTTGATACGGTTGATTCAATTTTTCACTAAAATCAATAAACGCTACCTCTGTCGGATCTCCAAGTTTCGTACCATCTTCACTGATGGAAGCATCATTGGCTAATACACTGATTTCAATCAACCGTCTTTCATCGTCTGTCCATTTTTTTGGATCATCGGTAAAATCTCCAGTCGAACCATTCGCTAGATAATAATCAACTACCGTCATCTTATTTTGGGTCAATGTCCCAGTTTTATCTGTACAAATAATACTAGTCGAACCCAGTGTTTCCACTGCTGGTAATTTTCGGATAATGGCATGTCGTTTCGCCATTTTATTGGTTCCCAAGGATAAAACGATCGTTACGATTGATTGTAATGCTTCTGGGATGGCAGCAACCGCAACAGCGACTGCAAACATTACTGCACTAACGATATCAGCAGTTAAATCACCTGTGCCGCCGCCAAGATAGATTCGGAACAATTGGATACCTAAAATAACTAACGATAAAGCTAAAATCGCTAAACTTAACTTCTTACTAAATTTATCTAATCCACGCTGTAGTGGTGTTACTTGTTCAGTTGTTGATTCAAGTAACCCTGCCACCTCACCGATTTCTGTGTTATTTCCAGTAGCGGTAACTAAGAATTTCCCACGACCATAAGTAATGATTGTTCCACTAAATACCATGTTGATACGATCACCAATCGGCACTGTCTGACTAATATCAGTTACTTCTTTTTCCGATGCTGTCGATTCACCAGTTAGCATCCCTTCATCCACTTTCAATGATCCAGCTTCTAACAACCGACCATCGGCAGGGACATAATCTCCTGCTTCCAATAAAACGATATCTCCTACAACCAGTTCATTCGCAGGGATCGTTTTTTCTTTTCCATCACGAATCACACGTGCATCAGGTGCAGAAAGATTTTTCAATGCCTCTAAAGAACCTTCTGCTTTCTTCGTTTGGATCACACTAATCACGGAGTTCAACATCAATACGGCAAAAATAACGAAAAATTCGATATAATCTCCCATGACCATTTGAATCAAAGCGACAATCAACAAGACAATAACCATTGCATCTTTAAAAGTTTCTAAAAACAATTTCCACGTTGGCTTCTTAGGTGCTTCTTTTAACTGATTCAATCCGTCTCTTTCTAACTTTTCTTTTGCTTGTGATGTACTCAAACCATCGATTGAGCTCTGTGTTTTTTGCATCAGCGAGTCAATTGGTTCTTTATAGACAACTTGCTGAGCCTGTTCTTTGTTTTCCAAATTCCATCCCCCATTTTGTTTTTCGTTACCAAAAAGTTTTCTGACTGAAAAAAAAGAGACCTAAGACAAATGCGGATTTGTCTTAGGTCTCACCATTTCATACAATACCAGAAAACCAAATGGTTAACTTACTGTTGATATTATCACAACAAACGTTGTCGGTTACTCCCCTAAGGAGATATTCAACTATATTCTTATCCTACATGAATGAATAGAAAATTGCAACCACTTTGCCTTGTGGTTCTTTATTTTTTCAAACCACTTTATAATCTCTGCAACTTCAAATTTAGGATTCTAAGGATTCTCATGATATAATACTGTTTGTTATTCTAAATAAGGAGGAAGCTATTTTGGTTATCACTATTCTCACGATCCTTTATTTCATCAATGCACTAATTGCTTTAGTAACTATTTTAATCAAACCTCGTGACGTAGCTGCAATCTGGGCGTGGTTGCTCGTACTATTTGCTCTTCCAGGTCTTGGATTTATCCTATATCTCTTCTTCGGTCGCGGATTGACTGATAAGAAAAAATTTTATTTGAGACAAAGCGACTTGAAAGAACTAGAAAATTTTCAAGATTTCAAAGGAGATACGATCGATCACTATGATCCCGTCATGGATAATGAAGAGCATCAACAATTCGTTGACTTCTTCTCTTCTTTAAATCGTATGCCATTAACCCGACGTAATTCCGTCACTTTATTAACAGATGGTCAACAAAAATTAACTTCTCTATTAAGTGATATTCGGCAGGCAAAGCATTCAATTCATATCGAATATTATGCATTCGTCACGGACAACATCGGACAACAAATCTTGACATTACTTGAAGAAAAAGCTGCTGAAGGGGTTGAAGTCCGCTTATTATATGATGCGTTTGGCTCACACGGCACTAAACCGAAAGACTTTAACCGTTTGATCCAAAATGGTGGTCACGTCCATACATTCGTCACGTCACAAAGAGCATTACTTCGATTCCGCTTAAATTATCACGACCATCGTAAAATCGTCGTGATCGATGGTAAAATCGGCTATACCGGTGGCTTTAACATCGCCAATCAATATGTCAATCCAACCAAAAAGTTTGGTTATTGGCGTGATACTCATATTCGAATCTATGGCGCTGCTGCTTCATTATTACAGCTACGTTTTCTAACGGATTGGAATGTTTCAGTACCCGAACAAAAGAAGGTTGCCTATCATCTTGATTACTTTTTTCAAAAAGAACTTGGGAAAGACGACAAGCATGAAAATACTTCGATTCAACTAGTATCAAGCGGTCCTAACAACGAACGTGAACAAATTAAATTATCCTTTATTAAATTGATCACAGCTGCTAAAAAACGGGTATGGATTCAAACACCTTACCTGGTTCCAGATGAAAGTGTGATCGCTGCCTTAAAAATTGCCGCTTCTTCTGGCGTAGAAGTCAAGATCATGATTCCTAATAAACCTGATCATCCGTTTATTTACCGAGCAACCCAATATTATGCACGTCAATTGATCAAAGAAAACGTTCAAATCTTGGTTTATGAGAATGGTTTTTTACATGCGAAAACATTGATCATGGATGATGAAATTTGTATGGTCGGCTCTGCCAATCAAGATGTTCGAAGTTATCGGTTGAACTTCGAAACCAGTGCTGTCATTTATGATCCAGCCTTTTTAACCCAGTTAGCAGATCAATTTTTACAAGATGAAAAACAATGTACACCGATGACCACGGAAACAGTCAAAGAAATGTCTGGCTGGTTGTTATTCAAACAACAAATTTCTCGTTTGTTTTCACCTATCTTATAAATCATAAACATTCAAATTTAAAATGAGTTTTTTGCTTGATCCACAAAAAAGGCTCTATAATTTATGGGACTGAAGAATCAGAATTGATTTTTTCAGTCCCATTTTCATTTTTACTATTAAAAACATTATGATTCACTTATACTTTTTTGAAAAATTATAAAAGCAAAAAAAAACGATTCTTTTAGATAGCTATTGATTCTTTTTTGAAGAACAGTTTTTTGCTGAGAGTTGCTTTTCTGCTGCCCAGTGATTGATGGGACCATACTTGTGACCGACAATGATTTCTTCACCAATTGCAATATTGACATAGTCTTTTGCCGTTCGGATTGCTTCTTCTACTGATTTTCCCTTCGCTAATTCTGCAGCGATGCAAGCCGACAATGTGTCTCCTGTACCGTTGATTCGATCTGTCGGATAAAAGACTGCACTTAACCAAAATGATCGTCCAGATTCCAGCAACACATAATCTCTTACTTCTTCTTGATTACTTTCTTTCGTATGAAATCCTTTAATCATCACATTTTTGGCACCCATTGCTTGTAAATCAACAGCGGCCTGAACATAATCTTCATCTGTCGTTAAGGTTCGTCCAGTTAATTTCTCTGCTTCATAGAAATTCGGCGTCAAGACAGTCGCTAACGGTACTAGTTTTTCTTTCAGACTACTTAAAGCAGCCTCTTCTAATAATAGATTTCCATGCTTCGTCACGATTACTGGGTCGACCACTAAAGGACCAAAGTTATACTGTTGATAATTTTTAACTACTGTTTCAATCAATTCTGCATCAGCTAGCATACCTGTTTTAGCCGCTCTTATTTGGTAGTCTTCAGCGATCAAAGAAAATTCTTTATCAATGAACGCACTTGGTAAGGTCACACTTGCTCCGATCCCATAAGAATTTCCTGCCACACAAGCCGTCATAACTGATACACCATAGACGCCACGGGTAAAGAAAGTATGCATATCTGCTTGCATTCCTGCACTTCCATCACTGTCTGATCCCGCGATCGTCATGACTTGTACATATTGGTCGTTCATACGCTTCATTCCCTTTTTTATTTTTCCAACTCATTCCCTATTCTACACAACTATACCACTTCTTACTTTAAGGAATCAAATCGTAGTGGATGGACAATTGTTGATTGCAGCTTTTGTCAAATTAGTAAAATTCAAGATATCTCCTTAAGAATAGTGATCTTTTTAACTAATCACTTACTAATTAGTTAAAAAGATGAAATAAGCAAAATACAGCATAAAAAAAACCGAAGAATACTGACATAAAAGAGATGATGCTCAGCTTCTTCGGCTTACTTTTTTATTTGCTTCTTCAGTGTACTGCTCAGTTCTAGCATCCTCTCACTAACTAGCGAGTGACGTTATTTTACTACCAACACATTGCACGGTGCATGTGTGACTACATAAGAAGTAGTTGACCCAACTAAGACACGTTCCACGGCATTCAATCCTGTAGCCCCCATAACAATCAAATCAATTTTTTCCTTTGATTCATTGAAATTTGCAATCAATGTTTTCGGATATCCATACAAAATATACGTCTCGATATCTGTTAGTCCCTTTTCAATTGCTAAGTTGCGATGCTCTTTCATTTGGTTTTCTGCAACTTCATCTAATTCCTCTTGTAAGTTCGTTGTAACAAATGCAAAATCACCGAAATAGTTACCCGTTACTTCGTTTACGTACAAAATGTGTAGCTTTGCCTGATTTCTTTTTGCAATTGTAACTGCTTCAGAAAAGGCTTTTTCTGCTTTTTCTGATCCATCAATTGCTACTAATATATTTTTATAGGTGTCTGCCATTGAAACCGCCTCCTTTACAATCAGTGTAGCACGATTATTTTAAGGGAACAACTAATTTACTAGCAATGACAAAACTCAGCGATTCGCTTGTCTTTGAACTTGTTCATGCGTTTTTCTCTCATTAGAGCTGTAACCTTCTTGGCTTGCTTTTTCTTTTATCTGAGTCATATGCAATTTTTTTATTAGTGGCTCCCTTTGCCTTAAATTACTTTTCGATTCAAAATAATCCGTGGCAGGAAATAACTTCTTCTTTTCGTTCGTCTCTGTTAAAACCATATCATTATTTAACTTCTCATGCTTGGTCACTATTGACTCTAATGATATTTCAGTCTGTCTTTCCTTATTCACTGGTTCTTTTTCTTGAAGTTCTTTAGGTAATACTCTTTCTAAATTTGAAGCGATACCTGTATAAAAATTGATTATTTTTTGTGCTTTACCCCGTAATCTCCATTGATCAAAATTACCACACGCTTGAAAAGAGTATAATTTAGGTCTATAAATTGGGTTTAAATTTATATTCTTGAACCCAACATAATCGACGAGGATCGCTCGTAAATTTTCACAGCACCAAGCTGGATTTTCTTGATACAAATCATAGATTTGTTTTTCTACTGTCATTTGGCTTCTTACTTGCGGGGCATGTTTTCGTGCAAACTTCCTAATGTTAGTATTTCTTATAGCGAACTCATTATCGACAATTTCACGAAATTCTTTTGAAGAAGTTAGCGAAACAAAAGGAAGTCTGTCCTGACATTTTTTCAGTAATTTTTTCCCTATTTCAGGTTGTTCCTTTAGTAAATTTAGAATAATTGGATAATTCGAAAGATGATCCCTAAACTTTTTTTCTACGCTTTTATCGGAGTCATCCTTATTAATCTTGACTACTGATTGTTCGATTGCTGCTATTAATTCTTCTTTTACTATATTATTTTCCGCTTTGTCGGTTGGAATATTCTCTCTTAGAGTTCCTTTTCGTTCCATATTTTCTTCAATGACTTTTGCAATTGTTTTAAGTATTGATATATGATTATTATCGTTTACTATAGGACCTTCATCAAAAGTGTCTATCCACTTTTGCATTTGCCCGTATGTAAAATGGATACCCGTTTCCTCTAATCTTTCTCTTGTTATTTGATATTCTTTATCTATTTCCTCCAAATTCCTAATTTTAGGAGGCAAAATTTGTTTAACTATTTCTGGAAAGTAATAGACAAGTTTTTGCTGCTCTAATGTTTCTTTCATTTCATCCATCAATGAAAATAAGAATCTATCCTTTTCTTGTTTTACATTTTTATTTGTTGAGGGGGCCTTCCATTTAGTCTGATCTAGTTGATTTATAGGAGCTACAGAATCAATTTTCTGATAAAATTCAGAGCGATTTTCATCAGTCAATGATGAATCAACATGTTGTAGGACAAACTCTCTAATTGGTGTAAAGGATGTTTGACGATAAACTGCTACGAGTGGATCAATCTCTTGTTTTTTTTGGTTTACTACTCGCTCCAATTCCAATGCTGTTTGATGATTGATTTCTTCTGCAACTGCACGGATGACTTCTTTTTCAGTAATCAATTTGTTTAGCTTTTCTTTTTCAGTTACTGTTAAATAATCCCTCAAACAGCTAGAAATTTTCCCTTTAAAAGATAAGTCTGTTTTTTTAAGACAAACATCTACATAAGCTTTTAATTCAAGTTTTGATAAGTTATCCTTCTGTAAGAATAATGGAAGATACGGGTCGTTTTTTAGGTAAGCGTAAAACTTTTCC
This sequence comes from Enterococcus sp. AZ078, assembly GCF_051714985.1. Taxonomy (NCBI): domain Bacteria; kingdom Bacillati; phylum Bacillota; class Bacilli; order Lactobacillales; family Enterococcaceae; genus Enterococcus; species Enterococcus sp. AZ078. The sequence goes on along the minus strand of NZ_JBIOSW010000001.1, from coordinate 1,070,442 downwards.
CTTTCCTCCAAACTTAAATTTGGTTTCATTACTGTTTGAATCGCTGCTTCTCTTTGCATATTGGTGTCTAATTTTTCAGCTAGTTCTTTGATAAATTGCTGTAATTGATTTTTGCTCGGAAAAGAATCAGCATTAGCCTGACCTATCTGTATTCCTTTACTCCCATCCTTTTGATAGTTATAAACGCCATTCCTTACTAATTCTTTCAGTTGGTTATCATTCTCAATCTGCTGCTTCTTTTCAGTTTCCAAAATATTTTTTTGCTGCGCCATGTCGAGCTTTTGATTATAAATTTCTATTATTTGTTTGGCTCTTCTTTGACTTTCCTCATTAGGAGATATTAGAATATCTTTCGCTTTTTCATTGATACCAGTTGATGCCAAATATTGGATTAAATCTGCGCAAAACGGGAGGTCTTGCTTACCTAGCTCATAAATTTGTTCAGATAACTCTGTATCTTCCCCTAAATCTTCTCTTGCAAGTTGATGTGCTGAATTTTTAAAATGAGCAACGACGGTTGGCGTTATCTTTGCAAAATCTTTCAACGGAACTGCCGGAGCAATTTTTTGATAGTATGTAAATAGTTTTTTGACTCTATAGTCTTTTTCTGCGAGCGCTAAAATTTCTTCATCCGTTTTCGATTGACTTGCTTTCACTTCTTGGCTAAATCGTTCTAATCTTTTCTCTATTCTCTTCTTTACAGCGATAAATAAAGGCTCAATTTCGGCTACAGATTGCCATGTAGGTAATAAAATGATTCGGCTAATAAAACCGGTAATATTCGATTGTTTCTGTTTATTAAGTTCTAATACTGACTGCCAGTTTCTTCCCTTTTCTTTATCATACAGTACCCACTTATCCTTTAATTTATTTAAAGCCTTATTTTTTTTTGGTAGAGATAAAATGTGTTTCCCATTATGAGATTTTTTTTTGACTGAACTATATATATTTTCAAAATGACTGTCCATATATCTATATTTATCATCATCATCAAAACGAGAAATTAGAGCAAGAAAAACTTGTAATTCTTCCTTGACACTTTTTGGTTCATCGTTTTTTTTGCTTTCTATTTCTTCGGTAGACTTCTGGACATAAACCATCCTCTCAGCTAGAGAAGACAGATTATGCTCTCTCAATCTTCCTATGTCTTCAAGGCTGATTTTTGTTCGATAGTTCTCCCCATTTTTTTGTTGAGAATGACGTTGTCTTTGAATAAAAGAGTCCACTTCAAAGGTTAATTTACTAGATTTGCTTAGTTCATAAAGTGCAATACGTTTTTTAAATTCTAAATGTTTTTCAGCATCTAAAGACAATTGTGCTTGATTTTTGATGAACTGCTGAGTATCAACTGAATTCACTTTTTCATACATCTCCGTAAAGAAGCCGATTGATACTCCTATGTCATATCTTAATCTTTCATATGCGCTTGGGCCTATTTCGTTAACTATTGTTAGAAGTTGTTTTTTTTCTAAAATCAATTCATCAATATCGATTTGGTTTGGGGTTGCGACATTTTTTTTCAAGTTTTTTATTGTTTCTAAATCACTTGGTATTTCTTTAGCTTCAAGGTAGGCTAGATAATAAATGATCATTTCACTTTTTGATGATACTTCATGGTCAATAAAATACCGTAGTACTTCATCTTTAAAGTCAACTGTCGGTAAAGTAAAGTCCGTTTTTCTACTTTCCTCTTGGAGTTGGTTGTTTATATCAAATGCTAGGTAATTACTTTCAGTCAAATATTTTTGAGCTTGTTCTTTAATCATTTCTCGAGCTAGTATCGAATCACTGTTATTATATATCGCTCTGAAATAATCATCTGTTCCCCTTTTTTTCCCTTGTTGGATTTTTTCAAGTTCGAACACAATATCGCTTTCTAAGTATTTTGCCAGCAATAATAATTGTCTTTTCTCTGAGTATAGCGTTATCACTTCTTTTTTTTCTTTATCCGTTAAATCTTTAATCAAAACTTTTTCAAAAATTATTTGGATATTATTCGGTAATTTTTGTGCATCAAGATACGCCAAGTAAAAAGCCCGAACTTCATTAGCAGATAAGTATTCCCTCTTAAGAAAACGACTTAGTCCATTTTCTTGAAAATCTACATTTGGTTGTGTGACTGATTTTTTTCTAAATTCATCTTGAAATTGTGTATGAATTTCAAATTCAACATACTTACTTTCCGTTAGGTATTTTTTGGCTTGTTCTTTGATTCTTTCTTGATGCTTTTTCGAATCGGTCTTTTTATACGCCGCTAAGGCCACTAAAAAATAATCATCTGTTACCTGTTTTTTGCCTTGTTGGATTGCTTCAAGTTCATATACAGTCTTTCTATCTAATTCTTTTGTCAGTAGTAACAATTGTCTTTTCTCAGGAACAAGCTCTAACGCTTGTGCTTTTTCAGCAGAAGTTAGCTCGTTCAATAAGAGGTATTTCAAAGTATCTTTTAGAGAATTTGGTAATGTCGTCTCTTCAAGATAAGCCAAATAATACGCTCGTTCCTCGTAAGCCCTTCTGCTTTTTCCATCCACGAGTAGATGGAGACTTTCTTGTAAACGATCATTTTCATTCCATTTTCCCTGAGATCGTTGTTGTCTTGTCCTGAGCATAAAATCCAAATAATCAAATGTAGTTAAATACTGTTTTGCATAGTCATCAATGATATATCGTTTTTCTTCAATCGTTGTATGTAAGTAGATATGTGTGAATAGATCTGTTGATGCTTTTCTAAATCCTTTTCGGATTTCTTTCAATGCAAATAAGTAGTATGGTTCTACCTCGTTTGTCAGAGATAATTCAACTTGTTCCTGTTCTTTTTTAATTGGCAAATAACTATAGTCAGGATCTGTGGTGGGATGTTCCTTAAGATAGGAGTTAACGGTTGTCTCCATAAACGTATTAAAGTTGGGGTGGTTATCAGAAAAAACATAGGGCTCCACCATTCTTTTAAATAAATCATTTTTCAATTGTGTCGAGGATAATTTCCGTTTTAAAATCAAACTGGCTCGGACTACATCATCCATTTGATTCCCCCATTTTCTTTTTGTACTACTAGAAGGAGACACCAAATCAATAAATATTTGTTCGATATTATTCATTGATTTAACTATTTTTTCATTCTCGAATGGATGTAAATAATGATAAATTTCCATGGATTCACTTAGTTCGCTATCATCTAATGAATAACTAGCATAAAATTGCTCTTTAAACTTTTTTTCCTTTTTATCTTTGATATCGTTTATCAACTCTTGAAAAGCCACACAAAAATTTGCCTTTTCTTCTAAAGAAAATAATTTTTTTTTAAGGAACAACTCCCTAAAATTTTGTCTTGTTCCATAGTCAGCCTTAGCGATTAACTGTGTAACCTCTTGCCAGTCTAAAAATATTTTTTTTTGATTTTCTGGCAATCGTTTCAATATACTTTTTTCTAAAATTTCCTTTTTATTCTGAAAAACATGTCCATATAGTACATCTTGTTCATCTAATAATTTATTCAATAAATAAATACTATCCGCCAATAAGTTGGGATTGTTGTATAGGTTAATTGTGATCCACTCTTCATTTTCTTTACAAGATACTTCATTTCCTCTAATCTCCATATATTCTTTCTCATAAAAGTCTCTTTCCATTTGCATTTCTCCGTTCTTCATTAATATACTTAGTTTTTTAGGGAACAACTAATTTACTAGCACTGACCAAACTTAGCGATTCGCTTGTCTTTGAACTTGTTCATGCGTTTTTCTCTCATTAGAGCTGTAACCTTCTTGGCTTGCTTTTTCTATCTGAGTCATACGCAGCTTTTTTTCTAGCGACTTCATTTGTCCTACATTACTTTCTGATTCGGATTGACCAAGAAAAGGATATAGTCTCTTCTTTTCGTTCGTCTCTGTTACATCCATATCATTATTTAACTTCTCATGCTTGCTCACTATTGATTCTAATGATATTTCAGTTTGACTTTCCTTATTCGCTGATTCTTTTATCTGAGTCAAACGCAGTTTTTTGTCTAACGGCTCCATTTGTCCTAAATTACTTTTCGGTTCAAAATGATTTGTGGCAGGAAATAACCTCTTCTTTTCTCTCGCCTCTGTTAAAGCCATATCATTATTTAACTTCTCTTGGTCGCTTACTATTGACTCAAATGATACTTCAGTTTGGCTTTCCTTATTCGTTGATTCTTTTTTTTGAAGTTCCTTAGGTAATACTTTTTTTAAATCTAAAGAGATATCTATATAAAAATCGGTTATTTTTTTGGCTTTATTTAGTAATCTCTGCTGACTAAAACTCCTATCCACTTGAAAAGAGTATAATTCAGGTCTATATATTGGGTTTAAATTTTTCTTCTTGAACCCAGCATAATTGACGAGGATCACTCGTAAATTTTCACAACACCAGAATGGATTTTATTGATACAACTTATAAATTTTTCTTTCTTCAAACAATCGTGCTCTTTTTTCTCTCGCATATTCTAATGCAAAACGTCTAATCCCGGTATGTTTTTTGAGGAACTCTCTATTCATCATCTGAAGAAATTCTTTTGAAGAAGGTAGCGAAATAAAAGGAAGTCTGTTCTGACATTTTTTCAATAATTTCTCCCCTATTTTAGGTTCTTTCCTTACTAAATGGTTGAAGATTGGCTGAGTCGAAAGATGACTTATAAACTGCTCTTCTATACTGATCCTAGGGTCATTCTTATTAATCTTAGCTACTGATTGTTCGATTTCTTTTTTCAGTCTTTCTTTTATGCTATTTTTTTCTTCTTTTTCGGTGGGGATATTTTCTATTAAAGTTCCTTTTCGTTCCATATGTTTTTCAATTACTTTTGCGATTGTTTGAAGTATGGATATTTGAATATTATCGGTTACTATCGGGCCTTTTTTATATGTAGCTTCCCAATTTTTCATTTGCTCGTCTGTAAAATGGATACCTAATTTTTCCAAACTTTCTCTCGTTACTTGATGAGAATTAAATTCTCCGACTATTTCAGGAAAGTAATAGGCAATTTTTTGTTGTTCTAATGTTTCTTTCATTTCATTAATTAGTGAAAGAAAGCCTATTTTAGTTTCTTGTCCTAATTCCTCTTTGTTTGTTAAGTGTGCCCCAAAATTAGTCTGATCTAGATGCTTTATAGAAGCTGCAGAATCAATTTTCTGATAAAATTCAGAGCGATTTTCACCAGTCAATGATGAATCAACATGTTGTAGGATAAACTCTCTAATTGGTGTAAAGGATGTTTGACGATAAACTGCTACGAGTGGATCAATCTCTTGTTTTTTTTGGTTTACTACTTGCTCCAATTCCAATGCTGTCTGATGATCGATTTCTTCTGCAACTGCACGGATAACTTCTTTTTCAATAATCAATTTGTTTAGCTTTTCTTTTTCAGCTACTGTTAAATAATCCCTCAAACAGCCAGAAACTTTCCCTTTAAAAGATAAGTCTGTTTTTTTAAGACAAACATCTACATAAGCTTTTAATTCAAGTTTTGATAAGTTATCCTTCTGTAAGAATAATGGAAGAAACGGGTCGTTTTTTAGGTAAGCGTAAAACTCTTTCCTTTCCTCCAAACTTAAATTTGGTTTCATTACTGTTTGAATCGCTGCTTCTCTTTGCATATCTGTATCTAACTTTTCAGCTAGTTCTTTTATAAATTGCTGTAATCGAGTGTTGCCCGAAACAGAACCAATATTATCCTGTCCTATATGTATTTCTTTCCCCTCACCCATTTGATAATTATAAACGCCATGTCTTACTAATTCTTTCAGTTGGGTATCATTTGCAATCTGCTTTTCTTTCCTTTCCTTTTGTAGAACTTTTTTTGATTGCTTAGTTTGCCGTGGCTTTATGAACTTTTGATGATAATTTTCTATTATATACTCGGCTCTTTCTTGACTTTCCTTATCAAAAGATTTCGGAATACCTTTCGCTTTCTCATTTTTGTCAGTTAATAGCAGATACCTAATTACATCTACACAAAACGGTAGGTCTCGCTTTCCCAATTCATAAATTTGTTGAGATAATTCCGCATCTTTTCCAAAGTATTCTCTTGCAAGTTGATGTGCTGAATTTTTAAAATGAGCAACGACGGTTGGCGTCGCCTTTGCAAAATCTTTCAACGGAACTGCCGGAGCAATTTTTTGATAGTATGTAAGTAGTTCTTTGACTTTAGGGTCTTTTTCTGCGAGCGCTAAAATTTCTTCATCCGTTTTCAGTTGACTTGCTTCCACCTCTTGGCTAAATCGTTCTAATTTTTTCTCTATTCTCTTCTTTACAGCGATAAATAAAGGATCAATTTCAGCTACAAATTGCCATTCAGGCAATAAAATGAATTGTTTAATTATTTTGATATACTTCGATTGTTTCTTGTCATTCAGATCTAACACGAACAGCCAGTTACTTCTATTTTCTTCAATAAATGGTACCCTCAGATGTTTCAATTTATTAAACGTTCTAACTGATTGTGGTATAGAATAAACTTGGTTCCTCCGATGAGCATAATGTCTGACGTACCTGAATATATCTTTCAAATTACTATCTATAAATGTATATGAATCATTACTATCAAAACGAGAAATTAAAGTAATGAAATCTTTTAATTCTTCCTTGACAGTTTTTTGTTCATCGTTTTTTTTGCTTTCTATTCCTTCGGTAGATTTCTGATTTAAAACCATCGTCTTAGCTAGAAAAGACAGGTTTTGCTTCCTCAATTCTTCTATGTCTTGGAGACTGACTTTCGTTCGATGGTTCTCCCCATTTTTTTGTTGATAATGACGTTGCAGTCCAATAAAAAAAGCAACTTCAGAGGTTAGTTCGTCAGACTTGCTTAATTCATAAAGTGCAATGCGTTTTTTAAATTCTAAATGTTTTTCAGCATCTAAAAATAATTGTGCTTGTTTATTAATAAATTGATGATGCTTATTAGACTTCACATTTTCATACATCTCCGTAAAGACACCGATTGATATTCCTGCGTTAGTTCTTAATCTTTCATATACACTTGGATCTATTTTGTTAGCTATTGATAAAAGTTGTTTTTTTTCTAAAACCAAATCCTCGACATCGATTTGACTTGGAGTTACGACAGCTTTTTTTAAATTTCTTATTGTTTCTAAATCACTGGGTATTTCTTTAAATTCAAGATAGGCTAGACAATAAATAATCAGTTCATTTTTGGATAATACTTCATGGTCAACAAAATACCGTAGTGCTTCATCTTTAAAGTCCACTGTCGGTAAAGTGACGTCCATTTTTCTACTTTCCTCTTGGAGTTGGATGTTTATATCAAATTCCAGATAATTACTTTCAGTCAAATATTTTTTAGCTTGCTCTTTAATCACTTCTCGAGCCAATATCGAGTCACTCTTTTTATATATCGCTAGAAAATAATCATCTGTTCCCTTTTTTTTACCTTTTTGGATTGCTTCAAGTTCTAATATAATGTCGCTTTCTAAGTATTTCCCCATCAGTAACAATTGTTTTTTTTCTAAAGATTGAGTTATCACTTCTTTTTTTTCTTTATCCGTTAAATTTTTTGTTAAGCGTTCTTCAATAATTACTTGGATATCATTCGGAAATTTTTGTGCATCTATATACGCCAAGTAAAAAGCTCGAATGTCATTAGCAGATAAGTCTTCCCTCTCAATAAATCGTCTGAATACTTTTTCTTTAAAATCTACATTCGGTTGTGTAACTGATTTTCTTTTAAATTCTTCTTGAAAATAGGTATAAATTTCAAATTTAACATACTTACTTTCAGTTAAGTGTTTTTTGGCTTGTTCTGTGATAATTTCTTGAACCTTTTTCGAATTGGTTTTTTCATATAACTCTAAGAAATAAGCGTACGTCACCTTTTTTTTGCCTTGTTGGATTGCTTCAAATTCATATACAGTCTCTATATCTATTTCTTTTGCCAACAGCAACAATTGTCTTTTCTCAGGAGCAAGCTCTATCACTTGTCTGTATTCACCAGAAATTAGCTCGTTCAATAAAAGGTATTTCAAAGTATCTTTTAGAGACTTTGGTAATGTCGTCTCTTCAAGATAAGCTAAATAATACGCTCGTTCCTCGTAAGCCGTTCTGCTTTTCCCATCTAGGAGTAGATGGAAATTTTCTTGTAAAGAATTTTTTTTATTCCATTTTTTCTGAATATGTTGTTGTCTTATCCTGAACATAAAATCCAAATAATCAAATTTAGTTAAATACTGTTTTGCATACCCATCAATGATATCTCTTTTCTCTTCAATCGTTGTCTGTAAGTAGATATGTGTGAATAGCTCTGTTGATGCTTTTCTAAATCCTTTTCGGACTTCTTTCAATGCTAATAAGTAGTATGGTTCTACCTCGTTTGTCAGGGATAATTCAACTTGTTCCTGTTCGTTTTCAATTGGAAAACGACTATAGTCAGGATCTGTGGCAGGATTTTTCTTAAGATAGGGGTTAACGATTGTCTCCATAAACGTATCAAACTCGGGTTGTTCATGGGAAAAAACCTGAGGTTCCACCATTTTTTTGAGTAAATCATTTTTCAATTGTATCGAGGATAATTTCCGTTTTAAAATCAAACTGGCTCTGACTACATCATACATTTTACGTCTTTTGTCTGTACTACTGGAAGGAGACACCAAATCAATAAATAGTTGTTCGATATTATTCATTGATTTGGCTATTTTCTCATTCTCGAATGGATGTAGATAATGATAAACTTCTATGGATTCACTTAGTTCGTTATCATTTAATGAATAATTAGCATAAAATTGCTCTTTAAACTTTTTTTCCTTTTTATCTTTGATATCGTTTATCAACTCTTGAAAAAGCACACAAACTTTCGCCTTTTCTTCTAAAGAAAATAATCTTTTCTTATGGAACACCTCCATAAGTTTTTGTCGTGTTGTAAGATTGCCTTCAGAGATTGCCTGGGTGACTTCTTGCCAATCTAAAAAAATTTTTTTCTGATCTCCTACCAATCGTTCTGATATACTTGTTTTTAAAATTTCTTTTTTCTCCTCCGTATCCTTTCGAGGTAGTACATCTTGTTCATCTAATAATTTATTCAATAAATAAATACTATCCGCCAATAAGTTGGGATTACTGTCTAGGTTAATTGTGATCCACTCTTCATTTTCTTTACAAGTTACTTTACTTCCTTTAATCTGCATATAGTCTTTCTTATAAGAGTCTCTTCCCATTTGTTTTGCTCCTTTTATTCAGAATTTGCCCTCATTATGTTTTTATCTATCTAATTTTCTATCAATCAATAGATTGACTGACTTTTTCTTCAAGTCAGATGGCAATCAGGAAGAATACTGAACTCAAGAAAGATGATTTCCAAATTCATCGATTATAACTAAGTTTTTCTGATAATTGTCTATCGTTAGGCATGCTCCTCTCATTTGTGCTTTCACCTCTGTTTATTGACGTGCCGTGTGTTCTTTCTGGTACCAATGGTGAATTAGTAGAGCAATTTCCTGCTTTTTCCATTATTTGTTGCATGCTAACTTGCGTTCTTTGATTGCCCTTCACTGATTGATCATTTTGCGTGATAAAATCAAATGAGATCATAGTACTTTTTGTTTGCCCAGGAATGTTTTTCTGCAATTCTTGTAATTCTTTCGGAAGTATCTTTGATATACCTTGTTTTTTCATTACTTCTTTATAGCCCACTAGTACTGATTCTGCCTTCTTTCTTAGGGGATAACCATACATTTCTCTATCTCTTGGGTCTAAACTTACCGATATACCCGCATAATCGACAAGCATCACACGCATATTTTCTGCACAATAATTGTCATCATTATAAAATAATTTGTAAATGGATTTCTCAACTTGGATTCTTTCTTGTTCTGTTTCATTATATTCTTTTAAAAATGGAGAGAATGGGGTATTTTCATACCATTCATTGATTAGCTTACGTAATTCAATAGGGTAAGAAAGATTAATAGCGGGTAATTTTTTTAACAATACCTTTTTCAATGTAGGTGATTCCTCTAAAATATTTTTGACTGGGAAACCTTTTCCTCCATACTTTTGAATGCTGCAACGAGTAAAATTTTCAACAAATTGATCTTCTATAGTCCTTTTTTTATCGTTTGGGTTAATCATACGCACAGATTGTTCAATTTCTTCGATTAAGTTTTCTTTTGCCTCATCTAAAGATTTCTTCATTGATGGGCTTTCCACTTGATTCATTTGTTCCTCATTTTTTTTCTTTAAAAGTTCGTTTATTTTTTCAATAGTTGTGTTAAATGTTACTCCCATTCCACTTAAAGGATATATTTCTTTTTGTTCATTTAAATCCCCTATCCTTATGCCTTCTATAAAGTTATCAAAAAATATATCTCTCCAATTTTCTATTTGCTCATCTGAACAAGTTATGCTTACTTGTCTCAATTTTTCTTTTATTAATTCATTTTCAGAATTTCCCTGATGGTTGTTCCAATCTATCTTTCCAATTTCTTTGATTATTTCAGGAAGATAATACTTGATCCCTTTCTCTTCTAGATTTTCTTTTATTTCAGCAATTAATGGCAATCGTTTTAAGTTAGTTGCTTCTATCCTCTCTGCAACTTCTGGACTGATTGCAGAAACTAACGAAAACATGTCTTCCTTGTTTGACCGAGAATTTTCTCCTTCTGCTGTAGTAAGAGATACTTGTTTGCTAAGGTCTTTCAGCTTATGGTTAGAGTTAATTTTATTATAAAATTGCATACGATCTGCTTCATTAAAAGAAGAATCAATCAGTGATGTAATTGATTCTTTTATTAATAGGAATGGCGTATCATCATAAATGGATACTAGCCAATTTATCTCACCTACTTCTTCTTTCTTTAATACCTTTTCAAATTTCACTGCTGTTTCATAATCCCGTTGTTCTGCTAAGACACGTACTATCTCTTTTTGACTAACCATTTCTTTCAACTGACGTTGTTCCTTGTCTGTTAAAAAAACATCTAGTTTCTGATCCACTTGTTCTTTAAATGGCAAATCACTTTTATGTAGGCAAGCACTAACACATGCTTTTAATTCAATTTTCGATAGGTTTTCTTGCTTAAGAAACTGTTGAAGATACGTATCCTGCTTCATAAAAGCATAAAACTTTTGTCTTTCTTCCACACTTAAATAGGGTTGCATGATCGTTTGAATTGCCGCTTCTCTTTCTGTTGCTGTATTTAAATCATGTACTAATTCTTTAATAAAATATTGCAATTGAACATTAGCGGGTCTCCTATTTTCAGGAGCAATCATTCGTTCCACCAGATAATTCGTCAGCTCATCTGACTGTAATTGTTGAGTCAAATACACACCTGCTCGAACTAATTCTTGATTCTCCATATTGTTCGCACATTCTTTTTGATCTTGTTTTTTTTGCACGACATGCTGATATTTTTTTAATGCTAGTTCCATTTCTTCATGAGCAATCTCTCTTCCAGCGGAAGTTTTTGATTTTTTATAGCTCTTTTTTTTCTTAAGAAATTCTTGGTAGGCAACTTCTTTGAGACTCTCTTCTTTAGTTGTATTGGTTTTGTCTTTTTCTCTCTCAAGCCTTGGTTTCGTTGCAAAAGCTGTAAACTGCTTAGTCATCTCTAGATCATGGTATTTATTGTGAAACGCAACAATTGCCTTAGCTGTTTCAGTCGGTCTTACTTCCTGATTTAAAATGACAGAAGGACTCCAATCAAACGGCTGACTTGATTGCTCTATGATTGGTGTTGAGATTGGCCTTTCAACATTTCCAACTACTTCATTAGCCACTTTATTAACTACTTTTTTGCCAGTCAATTCGCTACGCATGGACGGAAGTGGGTATAGGTCATGATAGCTTTCTACTATCTTCTCCATTTTATTTTGTATTAAAATATTTGGATGTATTGGTAAAGGGTTAGGTTGCTTATTAGTGTATTGTGCGCTCAAGTACTGAATCATTTTTGCACAATATAATGGATCCAGTTTCCCTAGCATGAAAATTTGCTTTGCTAATTTTTTTCCTGGACTTTGATATGTTTCCTCAATTTGATGCGCTAAATTAGCAAAATAGGTAGACACCATTGGAATCGTCTGAGCATAATTTTTTAAAGGATAAGAAGGCAGCATATTTTGGCAACAAACGAGTAAATCTTTAAGGCCCGGTTCGTTTTCTACAAGTTCTAAAATCCTTTTATTCGTTAATGACACGTCACCTTTATCCTCATAATCCTTTTGAATCAACGTATCTAAATATGGAATATACTCATGTACCTTCTTTTCAAACTGAACGAGCAATGTATTTAGTAAATTATTATAGTGTAAGTTGGAATCTGACAGAACCTCCGCAATTTGTTCTTTTTCTGACTTTAGTCCCTTATCAAGATTTTTGAATATTCTTCTTAGTATTTGATTTCTACTTACCTCTTTAAATGTTACACCCATTGCTTTAAATTCACTTTTTAATTGACGATTGATTTCAATCGCTGTTTCATCATGGGACACAATAGCTTCTCTTAGTTTTAGATCTCGATAATCACACCTATTATTCGTTAATATTTTTACAACAACTGGCTGAAGTAAATTGGCTGGTGCGATCTCATCTAGTTGTTCTTTAATTTTTTGGAGTTTAATAATTCTACGATCATTGTCAACGTGAAATTTCGCATAACCCCAAATTGAGCTAAATCCATCGGAATCATGAAACTTAACTGTATTTAAAAATCCTTTCAATTCTTTAACTTTTAAAGAAGTCTTGATCTCTTTTTTTTCTAAATCGTTTAAATGCGAGATGGAGCGGTCGATTGCTTGATCTTTTAAACGTTGTTCCCAATGTGGAAATCTCACTTGGACTTTGACCAAAGAATCGATTAGTTGTTCCTTGTTTAATCGCCTAAGTTCAAGAGGATCTAAAAGATTAGCATTGACTTGTTGCAGCCCGTTTTTCACTTGCAGCTCTTCAATGACTGGAAGACTCATTGCTTTTTCGAATACTCGTTTAGATTGGTTATAGACTGCAGATGCTTTTAAATCAGGCCCACCTTCTTTGATTATTTCTTTTAGTTTGATTTTTTTAGTAAACTCTAAATGTTCTTTTTGATTTAAATGTAACGATGCCTGTTCTTTTATCCATTGTTGGGTATAGGAAGATACGTTGTTATATAAATCTGTAAAGAAATCAATTGTTGCTGCTTTGTTTTCTTTTTTTATTTTTAAGAATTCCAATGTACGTTCTGGGCCTATTTCTTCAGACAAGTGGATAAGTCTTTGTTGTTCTGAAATGAGTTCTGACAATTTCAGATTTTCGTCTACAGTTAAATCTTTTTTCAAAGCGTGTATCAAACTTTTTTTGATATCCATTGGTATAACTTGTTCTTCTATACAGGTTAAGTAATACGCTCTAATTTCAAGTGGTGATTGCATTTTCTGGTCAAGAAACACCCGAATTTTATCTTCGCTAAACTTAATATTCGCTAGCTTTAATCCTTTTTCTCTCAATGCATCTTGCATCTGACTTTTCACTGCAAATTCAGCATGGTTAGCAGGACTTAAATATATTTTTGCTTGTGTTTTGATGTATTCTTGGTTAGTCGTTGAAAAGGATTTTTCATAAATATCTGTGAAAAAACCAAGCCTTCCTTCTTGTTTTCCTTGCTGTATTTCTTCAAGCTGGAATACGTTTTTTAAATCTAGCTCTTTTGACAATTGGATAAGAACTCTTTTTTGAGGAACTAAGGCTTGCACTTCATTTCTTTCTTCACTTGTTAAGTTTTTCTCAAAATATTGTTGTAAACTCTTTTTCCAACTATTCATTTGGCTAAATGGTTCGTATTTCATTTCTAGATAAGCTATCTCATAAGCTCTAATTTCGTTAGGAGATAAATTTTCGCGACTAAGAAATGGATTAAGAAAATCTGTTTCTTCCCATTCCTGTAAATTTTTTTTACTCTCTCCCTCTCGTATCACGTGACCTATTTCAAATCTCACATAGTTTTCTTCACTTAAATGTTTTTTAGCTTGCTCTTTGATGAATTGGCGACAAGTTACCGAAAAAGCTTTTTGATCCATCTCTTTGAACAATTGAGATAGGACTACTTGGTCGCTTTCCTTGCTATTGTCAAGCTTAGTTGCAAGTTCTGGACCTACTTCTTTTCCTAATTGTAAATATAATCTTTTTTCTGAAACTAGATTCTTCACTTTCAATATTTCTTCTGGTTTCAACTCTTTCAAAAAAGGTTTTCTCAAATTTTTTTTGATGTTGCTCTCCATTTGTTGCTCTTCTAAATAGGCTAGACAATAGGCTCTAATTTCGTTAGAAGATAAATCTTGACTATTAATAATCGGATCAAAAAAATTGTTTTTTTCTCTCTCCTGTAACCCTTTTTTTCTCTCTATATTTCGTATCATTTGAGCTACTTCAAATCGAGTATAATTCGTTGCACTCAAACATTTTTTAGCTTGCTCTTTGATGAATTGGCGACAAGTCACTGAAAAAACCTTTTGAGCCATTTCATTGAACAATTTCAGTCGTTCTACTTGATTATCTTGATTGCTTCTTTCATATCTGACTGCAAGTTCTGGTCCTACTTCCTTCCCCAATTGTAGACATAATCTTTTTTCAGAAACTAGATTCTCCACTACTTTAATCTCTTCTGGTGTTAAATCTTTCAAAAAAGGTTTTCTCCAAAGTTTTTTGATATTGCTTTCCAGTTGTCGCTCTTCTAAATAGGCTAAACAATAAGCTTTCACTGCATAAGGAGATAAATCTTTCCGTTTAAGCATAGATTTAAGTACACTTAAAGAAGTGGATTCTTGTTTTATTATATGATTTTTTTGTTCACTATTATGTACTATAAATTCAAATTCTAAATAGCCTACTTTGCTTAAATATTTCTTCGCTTCTCTAGAAATTGCTGTTCTATTCAATGCACCATTCTTTTCATAAATAACTGTAAAAAGATCCCCCGTTGCTTTTTGCTTTCCTCGCTGTACTTCTTCACTTAAATATTTTTCTCTAGTCATTGTTGTTCTATTTAATGCACCATACTTTTTATAAATAGCTGTAAAAAAATCTACTGTTGCTTTTTGCTTTCCTCGCTGTATTTCTTCAAGGGCTAATAAATCATGCGGTCCTACCTCTTCTATCATCTGAATATTTTGTTTTTTTAAAAGCTTGACTTCTTCAAGTTTCTTTTTTTCTTTTTTTAATAAATTTTTCTCCAAAGTTTTTTTTATTTTATTTTTGGTTTTCTGTAATAAGTTACTTTCATCGATATAAATTTCATAAATTGCTATTTTTTCCAGATGAGACATGTCAGGCAAACGGAGTAAATTGGGAAATATTTTATTATAAAAAACAGAAGAAACAGACTGTGCTTCTTCTACAGATACCTTAATTTTCTTGTTCAAAACATTGATTGTTTGAGATAATTCATAATAGACTTTATCCAAACCATTATTTTTTTGCATGCGTGGAATCGCATGGTTTTTGATGAATGAATCCCATTTTTCTTCAAGAACAGGTTGATTACCGGATTTTTTTATTTCAGTAAATATTTTTGTTTTTAGTTTCTCTGACTCTATCCCTCGCTCCAGAACCATAACTGCTCTCACTAAATCATTAAACCAATTAGGACTATTTTCACCTTTATTTACCACTGGTTTGATCAACAAATCACTGACCTGCGCTTCTAGTCTTTTAGTTGATTCTGCTGTTTTTTCATTAGAAATCTTATGATAAAAACTATAGATATCGATTGTTTTCTTTCGTGATTGCTGATCTAATGACTGAACATCTTTAAACTGATCTTCAAAAGCTTGTTCCGCTTCATTAGTTATTTTTTTTAACAGCTTATGAAAAGTAACGTAAGTTTTCGCCATTTCCTCTAAAGATCTGTACTGTAACAATTCATTTTTATGAAGAGTATTTATCCATTCTCTAACTATTGATTGTTCGTTCACAGTTAAACGCGGCATAACATATCTTTCAAAGTTAACTTGGTGTTGTTCCCAATCCCTTGGAACAAATGCCGGCTTATTCATGAATAAAAGATTATATAAATAAATACTATCTGACATCAAATTCGGGTTATTCTTTAAATTGATCGATTCATAGCCATTTTTTCCATAGTCCACTCGATCTGCTTTAAAATATACATTAAATAAACCTTCGTTTTTTTCCATTCGATCTCCTTTTCTTTATCGTCCGTTTTTGTAAATTGCAACAAATTTTAATCACTCGTATCCTTGTTCTTACTAGTATGGATAACTGTGTCGGTTCACACTGCTTTTTAGTATTGTTTCCTACCATTTTTTATGTAATAAACCAATGAAATTGAGACAAAAAGTTTTTATTCTCAAGAAATAAGCCGATAAGCTGAAATTTCTGAAGATTGGTAAAAATAATAAAATCGTTTATTGTGATTATGACCTTTGTACTTCACAACTTTTTGTCCCAGTTTCATTCGTTTTTATTCTAAAAACTATTTACAAAAATTTTTAGGCTTCAAACCCATTTTTCATGGCTACGGTTTTAAACCAATGGCCCGACTTTTTAATCGTCCGTTTACCGTCTTTGTTTAGATCGACAGCAATCAGTCCATAACGGTTTTTATAAGCGTTCGTCCAAGACCAGTTATCCATGCAAGTCCACATGTGGTAACCCACACAATTCGTTCCTTCTTGGATTGCCTGATGCACATATTTCAGATGGTCTGTGACAAAAGTGATCCGATAATCATCTTCAATCACGCCTTCCGAGTTAACGAAACGTTCTTCCCCTTCTACACCCATACCATTTTCAGAGATATAACATTTGATATTGCCATAGTTCTCTCTCGTATTCGTCAAGATATCATAGATCCCTTTTTCATAAATTTCCCAACCACGATAGATATTCATTTTTTTATTAGGCATATCATAATAATCAAAATAATCTTCTGGCATTGGTCCATTCTGATGATCAATCGGTGTTTCTTTTGCCTTGATTCTCCGAGGTTGATAATAATTGATTCCTAATAGATCAATCGTATTTTCTTTGATAATCGTTAAGTCATCGGGCCCCATCTCTGGCATTATCGCTAATTCTTTCACAATAGCAACCAACTCTGATGGAAACTCTCCTTTTACTGCAGGATCAAGAAAAGAACGATTGAAAAAAGCATCAGCGATTCTAGCAGCCTTGACATCCTCAGGGTTTGTTTCGTCTCGCGGGTAGCTAGGAGTTAAATTCAAAATGATTCCAATTTCTCCTTTTTGTCCCATCTTATGATAGGCTTCAATTGCTTTGGCACTTGCCAAATTTTCGTGGAAACCAACTTGAATAGCCTCTTTTAGATTGATATGGTTAGGATAATGAAACTGATAGAGATAACCGCCTTCTACTGGAACAATCGGTTCATTATGGGTAAACCATTTCTTTACTAAATCCCCAAATAACTCAAAACAGGTTTTTGCATAGGCCACATAGGCGTCAACCGTATCACGAGACAACCAGCCACCTGTTTGTTGTAATTCTAAAGGCATATCAAAATGATATAAATTGACAAATGGTTCAATTCCCTGCTCCAGTAATTCTGTAAAATATGAACGGTAAAATGATACAGCCTGTTGATTCACTTCTCCTTTTCCTTTAGGGAATAGACGACTCCATTGAATGGATGTTCGGAAAGTATTATGACCTGTCTCTTTCATCAATTGAACGTCTTCTCGATATTTCGTGTAAACTTGAGAGGTTTTCTCAGGACCAACTTGATTGAAAAATTTTTCTGGCTCTAGATCATACCAATAGTCCCAAATGTTTTCTCCTTTCCCATCTCCTTTGATTCTGCCTTCTGTTTGTGGTCCACTTGCGGCGGTTCCCCACCAAAAATTCTTTGGAAAATCGTAGTGTTTCATTTCATAATCCCTCAATTCTTTTAGTAATTACCGTAATCATAAACAATCACTGAAAATAAATCAATACTTTTGATAAAAATGACTAGACATTTAAACAGACAGACGTTATACTACGTTTGTAATCGATTGCAAAATAAATTTGAGGTGAAAAAAATGAATGGTTTTATGGATAAACTTTCTCAAAAAATTATGCCCTTAGCCAATCTTTTAGGGCAAAACCGTTACTTAACTGTGTTACGGGATGCATTTATGTTGTCATTTCCGCTAACAATGTTTGGATCAATTGTGGTCGTTGTGAATAATCTACCGTTCTTCAGTGATGGTACCAAAGGCACGTTAAGCACCCTTTTTGGTAATGGTCAAAATGCGACGATGAGTATCATGTCCGTTTTTGTTACATTTGGTATCGGCTATTATTTATCAAAATCATATGATGTAGAAGGTATTTTTGGTGGCGCTGTTTCATTCGCAAGCTTTTTGATTCTCACACCTTTTGTGATGACAACAGCTGGTGGTGAAGAAGTTTCGGGTGTCCTATCACTTGATCGTCTAGGTGCTAAAGGAATGTTCATTGGAATGATTGCTGCCTTTTTAGCTGCGGAAATCTACTGTCGAATCACCAAACGTGGTTGGCAAATTAAAATGCCTGATGGCGTACCACCTGCAGTAACGAAATCTTTTGCCGCTTTGATTCCAGCTGTAGTCACATTGACTGTTTTCTTGATCATCAACGCTGTCATGACTGGCGTATTTAATGCGAACCTTCATGACTTAGTCTATGAAGTTATCCAAAAACCTCTAACTGGTTTAGGTAGTAGTTTACCTGCCACGTTGATTGCCTTATTCTTTGTTCAATTTTTGTGGTTCTTTGGTCTTCACGGTCAAATTATTGTTAATTCTGTTATGGACCCTATCTGGAATACATTGATGCTTGATAATTTAGAAGCTTATCAGCATGGGAAAGAACTACCACATATCATCACAAAACCATTTATGGAAACCTTTACCGTTGGTATCGGTGGCTCTGGAATGACGTTAGCAGTAGTATTATTGATGGCTTTTGTCTTGAAGAAAAAACAATACCGTGATGTTGGTCGTTTAGCGCTAGCACCTGGAATCTTCAATGTCAATGAACCTGCAATTTTTGGTCTACCAATCGTATTGAACGCAACCATTTTGATTCCTTGGGTCGTTGCTCCTTTGGTCGTGACAACGTTCAACTACTTGATGATGGCAGCTGGCATCGTTCCTCCGCCTACAGGTGTTTCAGTTCCGTGGACTGTGCCGATCATTGCTAGTGGTGTTTTAGCTACCAATTCATGGCTAGGCGGTCTCTTACAAGTAGTCGATTTTGTGATCGTCGCTTTTATTTGGTACCCATTCTTAAAAGTATTAGATAAACAACCTGATTTAGACGTTGTGTAAAGCCTTATCTACTCACCTGTGAAGCAAATCATCTTCTTTCTAATAGAGATTAAGCAAATTTTATAATCTAGCATGAACAGTCAAAACATGGAATGATGTGAATTGATTTGTTCATGCTTGTTTCATTGAAATGAGTGATTCAACAACTAAACTTCGTTATTTCTTTCTTGTCGAACGAAATAACTTTCGTTATACTCAATACGAGGTGAATAACGTGCCAAAATATGAAGAAATCGCAAATGTTTTAAGGGAAAGAATCCGTTCAAAAGAATATCCACCAAACAGCTTTTTGCCTAATCAGATCACTTTAGTCGAAGAATTTGGCGCAAGTCGAATGACCATCAAAAAAGCCATCAATATTCTAGCTATGGAAGGATTAGTTTATTCGCAAAGAGGGGCTGGAACCAAAATTTTAGATCATCCTTTTATCGAGAAAGATACCTCCCCTGCCAATGAGTATGAGGGACTCAGTCATCAAATGAAGCGTCGTCATCGTTCACTGACGAGTCAAATCATTCAATTTGATGTCGAGTTTCCGAACCCATTTATTCAAGAAAAATTAATGATTGGTGCCGAACAACCTGTTTATAATATTCACCGTTTACGAATTTTAGACAACGAACCTTATATTTTGGAACATACATTTATGCCTGTACATTTAGTTCCAGGGCTAAAAAAAGAACATCTGCTTTCTTCTATCTATGATTACTTGCACCAAGATCTAAATCTTCATTTTGCAGGCGCCTATCGAGCAATTTCAGCAGATAAAAGTACGCACTTTGATCAGGAATACTTGAATTGTTCGGAAATAGATCCTGTTTTGGATGTGCAACAAGTCGTTTATCTAAAAGATGGTCAGCCCATCGAATATTCATCTAGTAGAAATCGGTTTGATGTCCGCAACTATTCCTTACTTGATGTCCGTTCAAACTAAAAAAATCCGTTTCAAAAATAGGAAACTATTGTGAAACGGATTTTTTGGTGTTTACAAAAGAGCAGAGTCAAACAGAATAATTGCCAGAAACGTTCCCACTCACTATACTGTAACTAACACAATACTTACTTTTTGTAAGTTCAAAGGAGGAACTCCCATGGATACTCAAATCAAAGGCATCCACCATGTTACCGCTATGACTTCAAGTCCCACTAAAATTTATCGTTTTTTTACGGATATTTTAGGAATGCGCTTAGTAAAAAAAACGATCAACCAAGATGATATCGAAACGTATCACCTTTATTTTACAGATGAATACGGCTCCCCTGGAACTGACATGACTTTTTTCGCTTTTCCTAATCAACCTCAAGGAAGTAAAGGAACGGATACGATTTCTAGAGTGTCTTTTCGAGTACCAACTGATGAAGCATTGACTTATTGGTTCAAACGCTTTGAAGAAAAGAATGTTCTTCACTCTGCGATCAAGGAACGTTTTTCAAAAAAATATCTGGAGTTTGAAGACTTTGACCATCAATTCTATCAATTGATTTCTGATGAAAACAATACAGGTGTTGCTGGTGGTACTCCTTGGAAGAACAGCAATATTCCATCAGAATATGCAATTACAGGCTTGGGACCAGTTTTTGTCCGAGTGAGTCAAATGGAACCATTACAGTTACTATTAGAACAGACTTTAGAGTTTAAACTTACTGATCAAACAGGAGCTTTTTCGCTCTTTGAAGTCGGTCAAGGCGGTAATGGAGCAAGCATCATTGTTGAACAGCGAGCAGATTTACCAAAAGCAATCGAAGGATTCGGCAATATCCATCACCTTGCCTTGCGTGTCGCTGATGAAGAAGCCTTACGTCACTGGATCCATGTGATCAATCAGATAAACGTACCAAGTTCAGGGTTTGTGGATCGCTTCTACTTCCAATCAGAATACTTCTTAGCTGCCACCCACGTTCTCTTTGAATTAGCAACAGATGGACCTGGTTTTTTTGGAGATGAATCAGCAGATACAGCTGGCGAAAAACTATCACTCCCACCACAACTCGAAAGTAAAAGAGAAGAAATCGAAGCGTACATTCGTCCCTTCGATACTCAGGATGCCAACCAACAACGAGAATGATCTTCTTTCTATCCAGACAGTCGTTTTCAAGAAACATAATTTTCAAGAAAAAGAGGTCAAATCATGGAATATTTTTTTCAAGCGGGAAAACAAACAAGTAGAAATTTACTCCTTCTTCATGGTACAGGTGGCGATGAATATTCATTACTTGAAACCGCCCAGTTCCTTGAACCGGATGCTACGATTCTTTCTTTTCGTGGTTCAATCAAAGAAGACGGAATGAATCGCTTCTTTCGACGGAATGGGTTGAATCAATTCGATTACCAGAGTTTAGCAGAAGAAACAGCGCTTCTATACCATGAAATCTCAGCAGTTAGCCAAAAAGAAAACATCTCGTTACATGACTGGGTGATCGTAGGCTATTCCAATGGAGCGAATATCGCTGCTCACTTGCTATTATCAAGAAATACTGAGCTGCGAAAAGGAATCCTTTTTCATCCAATGTCTTTAAACGTCAATTATCCAGCAAAAGTAATGACTGATACTCAGATCTGGCTTTCTTACAGCAAGACCGATCCAATCGTCTCCTCTATAGCGATTACGAATCTGATCAAAGATTTTGAAATGCAAAAAGCTCACCTCACATTCCAAGAAACGTTTACTGGTCATCAATTAACAAAGGCTGAATTAATTGCCGCAAAAAGTTGGCTTTCTTCGCTTTCGGTTAACTAATATTGGACGAAGGTTGTGATGCATCGGATTATTTTTTCAAAGTCTCTTTTTCAAAGACTCTATAATGAGGTACGCTCCAAAAGTTGTACGTGAAAACGACAATTTTTGGGGCGTATTTTTTTGTTTCGACCTCTACTCACGAAACAGAAAAATGAATGTAAGTGCTAGATCCAACTATCCATTTTTCTCAAATCATCTCTTTTAACTTTCATTTTGGAAAATCCTTCTTGGCTCCCCCTCATTATAAACGCATCATATTAAAGATAAATAGAAACATTCCTCATTTGAAAAAACTGTAGAATATGGATTTCCATTATAAAAATTAGGAAAAAATGAGTTTTTGATTAGCTAGATTTCCGAAAAATTGCTATAGTTTAATTAATCAGAGTTGCAATCATTTTAGCGTTCGCCATTTTTTTGTCGAGTTAATATGGTTCACTCATTAGGGAGGGGGCACGATGCTTCACAAAAAAAGAAAACAGATTCAACAAGTAATCTTTCTGTTATTGACACTTCTGTCAGTGCTTGCACAAACAAATGTTGTTCAAGCAGTTTCGTTAAATTTATTTGGTACGACTACCGCAACTAATAACAGTCAAACCAGTCCAAATGCGCCTTTTTTAAATCGAGTAAATGTCCCTGTCACTTTTCTCATTGAAGGAAAAAATGGCATCAGCGCTGGGGTTATCACAACTGGCGATAAATATGCCATTTTAGAAGCACCGACTGAAATGGTCGGGTATATCCAACCTAATGGGAATGCGACTGTTCAAACTACTGTTACTGTGCCACTTAGTCAGTCCCCTTTACAATTGATTTTGCCGACCATAACCTCTGTGATTTCGTTGATCGTCAACTCACCTTTAGTTTCCACACAAAATAAAACAGCGGTTAATCAGGCATTGTCAGAATTACGTTCGGAAACTTTTGGTGCCCAGAATCTTACTCTAGCTATCGTCCCACGCTCAAGCACTCAATATGGCGTAGCGATTAGTCAAGGGCTATTACCCATCCTGACAACGACATTAAAAAATCGGATTCAAAATTTATTAACGATCGTCCAAGCTTTACCGCTGATTGGGACTGTTTTAGGAACATTATTGTCCCCCTTTGTCACAGCTTTGTCTCAATTTATTACGAGTTTAAATTCACCAACTTCTGATAATAGTAAAAATTTGGTTGCTGCTTCGATTTTAGGTAATACGAGTGTTTCGCTACCATTTCTTTTATCTTCGCCCAAATTGACCCAAGATCTAACAGCTAATTTTAAGGGCGGTTTTATTCAAACAGATCAGTCGACGATTCAGTTAGGACCTACTACTGGTACAACACCTGTTTATTTTTCAGCCGGAGCACTCACCTGGCAGACCACAAGCTTGCCGACTCACTTGAACTTTGGTCAGCACTTGATCCAGACCCAACAGGATGAGCACTTAGTAGCCACCAATAACAATCAAGTAACTACCGGATCGATTTCGATTACTGATACACGGACAGTTGTAAAAAATTGGCAAATAAAAGTCCAACAACTTAGTCCTTGGCAAAACGGAACCAATCAATTAACGTCCCAATTACAAATCTCAACAGCAGATTTAACAACTACCTTTCCTATCACTGGGATCACAAGTACTGCTAATCAAATGGTCCCTCTATCTATAGGCACGCAACAAACATTACTCAAATTAAATGGTGTAACTGATCCTGGTCAAGTCCAATTAGCAATCAATCAGTTCTCATTAGCGGTTCCCAAAGAAAGTCTGAAAACAAAGGGAACCTACCAAACAATGGTGGAATGGCTCTTATCGGATACACCGTAATTTATTTAGGAGGAAGAAGAAATGAAAAAGAAAACGTTATCTTTTTTTGTCTTGGGGATCAGCTTGTTTTCAAGTTCTCTCGTTTTTGCTGATTCACAAACCCAAGGAGAAGTGGCCTATGTGGAAGGCGCACTTGAATTTGACTATGCTGGCGGTATACCAACTAATTTAGACTTTGGGGATCATCCCTTGCAAACTGCAGCTGCTGAAAACTGGATTGCTACTGCTACAGGTGAACAAACCGGCTCTACACCTACTACTGGAACCGTAGCTGTTCGAGACAACCGAGGAAATCCTGCAGCTACATGGACAGTCAAGTTATCTCAAACTGACCAGTTCAAAACAGCGGATGATGTTGAGCTATCAGGTGCACAGCTCAATTTATCTTTTGGCGCACTTACAAATAACTTAGGATTAGCCCCTACCAGTGCCTATGAAAACGATGAATTAGCGATCCAAGTATTCAATCAAGATGCTACGATTTTAGATGCAACCGCAGGTCAAAACTCGGGTGATACTGCACTAGCGATCAATCAATTCAGCTTATCTGTTCCAGCGAATACAAATAAAGTAGCCGAACAATATACTACTATATTAAATTGGACTTTCTCATTCAGTCCAACCAACTAAGAAAGGAGGAATGATCGTGAAAAAGTGGTTTTGGATACTACCCTTCTTCTTTCTACTGATGGGAAATCTTAACATCTACGGCGAATCCTTACAAAGTTTTGATGCACAAATACAAGTCAATGAATCAACACCATCAACAAACGACAATTATTTTGATCTACAACTAAAACCTGGACAGGAATCGACTTTGAATGTCTTAGTCACGAATCTAAAAGAAACTGAGATCACGATCATTCCGTCCTTTAATCGTGCAAAGACCAATCAACTAGGCGTTGTTGAATATTCTGGTAGAAATCAAGATCGTCCTAATAATTTGCCCATTGATATCGAGAAAATTGTTTCTGTTGATAAGCAAAAGTTTACTCTTGCGGGACATGAACAAAAAAAGATTCCTTTAACCATCAAAATGCCAGAAAAAGATTTTGATGGAGTAATTGCGGGTGGGCTCTATCTCCAAGAAGAACCAAAAAAAGATATACAAGGAAATATCCAACATGTTTTTTCTCGAGAGATTGCTGTCTTACTTAAAACACAACTAAACAAAATCCAACCGAACTTAGAACTAAAAAAAGCAGCACCTACCCAAATCAACCAGAGAAATGCCATCAAAGCAACTTTGGAAAATACTAATGCTGCTTATCTATCTAGTGCTCGTATACACTATGAGATCAAAAAAGAACAACAACAAACCCCAGTACTAACTGGGACTCAACCCATTTCGTTCGCCCCTAACAGCGGCACGGACTATTTGATTTTTTTAGAAGGAAAAGAATTCGAACCAGGAACCTATCAGCTAATGACGAATGTCAAAAACAAGGAAATCAATTGGCAGCAAAAGATAAATTTTACTATTTCGCAAAAAACAGCTGCAACTTATAATGAACAAAATATATCTACTACAAAGGATGAGCCGCAAAACAATTGGCTCCTTTGGCTAGCTGGAGGTATTATTTTCGCTCTCATCCTCATTATTGTCTTTTTACTGTATATTGTAAAAAAGAAAAAACGATAACTGTTATCAAACAAAAACTAACTCTACCTAAATTTTCACGAGGCAGAGTTAGTTTTTTTCTTCTGATCTAGCAGTTATTGATATACTATCAAACACATTAGTTCTTTACTACGATCAGGAACAATCCCAACCGTTCTTCAACAACTAGCGACTACTTATTGTGATTCTCCAAATCGAATGGTATCTCCAATCGCAAACTCTGGAAAGATTTGAGGCTCTACAACGATTGCTCCTGGCAAGACTTCGTTTTCTCCTGTGCGGAAATAAATGGAGATATGACCGAGGGTTTCAAAGTTATGATTGGCTTCACTGCCAACTTCTTTGATTTGATATTCTTGGTTGCCGATGGTCAGTATATCCCCTGTTTTGATGACATTTTTAGCCGTTTCATGATTGTCATGGACCACACAGATGTCTTTTAATTCAGGTGGTACCTGTTGTCCGAAAAGAATCATTAAGTACTCTGCCGCAAATTCTTCCACTAAAGAACCAACCTCAACAATCTTTGTTGTGTGCATGGTTTTCTCCTCCTTCTATGATAACGTCGTATCTTGTAAATGACGTAACTGCCAAACAGTGGTACTGGCATCTAGTTCAACGTCATCTTCAGTTAAGAAAGAACCCGCCCGTATAAAACGTTTTGCTACTACTTCTCCAGAGATCAGTCCGATCGGGATATGTCCCTCTCGCTTCATTTCTTCGTGGGTCTCAAGTACTCCTCGGACACAAAAACCACCGATTCCATCTAAATGATCCCCAGGTTGAATATCTTTTTTCGCTACCGCAACTGTTTCTGAAATTGGGGCGCCTAATGGAACAATGGCATGATCTTGTTGTAAGACAGCTTTTGCAATCGTAATTGGTGTTTCTAAACTTGCTAAATGATACGGGCGATATAAGATATGATGATCCCGTTCCCCTTTCTTCATCAAGTAATTCATTTCTTCAGCTACTTCGCTATTTTGCCCCTTAACGATAACAAAGACGCCTGGCGCTAAACCATCCACATATTCCACTACACCAAATTGAGATAAGACCCCACCATTTTCTTTTAAATCTAACGAAGTAATGACAGAATCTAGATCCCCTTTCAAACCATGCATACCTACCTTGTCAGGGATATAGCCAATCGCATTTGATAAAAGATTCATTTCAGCCATTGTTTTTGTTCCATCTTGGAAAGCAGCTAGCATATGAGGAGCCATTTGTTTTTTCTGAGCTTCTTTTTCAGCAGTTGCCGGATTTGCGGAAATATTCAATTGATTATTCTTCCCTTTTCCCGCAACTAAGACTTCCATCCCCATAGACGAAGCAAATTCAAATAATTCGGTGGTTGCTGCAGGTTCATCGCCATCTGATCCTGTATAGATCAACCCCGCTGAATCATAGAGTTTATGCATCAAAGGTCCAATAGTGATATCGATTTCAACATTTAATAAGACAAGATGTTTTTTTGCTAATAACGCTTCAAGCGCAATTTTTGCTCCTGCTTCAGGTACACCAGTAGCATCTACGATTACTTCATTCCAATCAGAGTGAATAATTTCTTTAGCATCTGTTGAAATAAGGACATCATTTTTAACTTTTGCCGAAGCTAGATACGCTTCTTTCGCTTTTTGTGCATAATCAAGGGACAAGTCACTGATCCCTGTTACGATCATCCCTGGAATTGACGCTATTTGTGCAATCATTCCCCTGCCCATTTGTCCTGCACCAATTACTCCCACTTTGATTGGATTACCTGTTTTTTCTCTTAATTGTAATTCACCATATAAAGTCATCTTATGTATTTCCTCCACTCATTCAATTTTTTATGTGTTTTTTATAAATATTCTCTAAAGATTCGGTTCACTAATATTTTAGGCGAATTGGCAAAATTACCAATTGTCGAGCCCGCAATATGAGGGGTGATCGTGAGATTATCTAATGTTAGATAAGGATGGTCTGCGGGTAATGGTTCCTGTTCAAAAACATCCACTGCCGCTCCCGTAATCTCTTTGTTTCTTAATGCTTGAATCAAATCTTGTTCATTGACTAATCCAGCACGGGCACTATTGATGAAAACAGCAGAAGGTTTCATTTTCTTGAAATGCGACTCATTGATCATATGTTTTGTTTGAGGAGTCAATCGATAATGCATCGAAAAGATATCTGCTTTTTCCACCAGTTCCTCTAAGCTAACTTGAGTATCAGGGGACGTACCATCAAAATAATCATCAAAGAAAAGAATGTTACATCCAAAAGGTCGCAACAAATGAGCAACTCGTTGGCCAATTTCGCCATAACCAATTAAACCAATCGTTGACTCTTTTAATTCAGGTGCTAATAGCCCATTAGGATAGTACTTTTGCCACTGATGCTCTCTTAATTTTTGATTTCCTCGTGCGATATTTCGAATTTCTGTCAAAATCAAACCAACAGTAAATTCCGACACACTAGTCTTACTTCTGCCAGGAGTATTATAAACAGCAATTCCTTTTTCTTCGGCATAGCTAACAGCGACATTTTCTGTACCTGCTCGCAGTACGCCAACTAATTCCAGATTTTCTGCTCGGTCGATCACTTTTTTACCAATCGGTGCAAATTGAGTAATGATCCACTGATACTCTTCAATATTTTCTAAGAGATACTCTGGTAATTCGACTGCATCACACCCTTGTTTTTCAACCTTGATATTATCTTTTTGCAGACTATCTAAATCAGAATGTCGCCATTCTTTGATGTCTACAGAAATTCCTTTTGTGGCTAAATCTTTCAAGCCTTCTTCCATCATTTCTCGATCAATAAATAAATCTGCGATTGCTAAACATTTGATCATTCTTTATTCCCCTCCTCATTTAATACAACTGATACCCGATAGCTTCCTGGGGTACTAGCGATCTCGAATGCTTTTTGAATATCCATTAATGGAATTTTGGTTTCGATCAATTTTGATACATCGACACGCCCTTCATTTAGGAGTGTAGCTGCGTCATAAAAATCTTCTAGTGTGGAAGCATACGTACCGATCACTTCGAGACGCATATAATGAATCGTATTTGGCTGGATAGCCATTTCAGGCGCAGGATAACCCGCAGCATAAATCGAGATTTTCCCATCTTTTTCTTTCACCATCTCAAGGGATTGATTCATCGCCAAAGTTGATCCAACTGCGACAATAACGCTGTCAGCCCCTCTCCCATTTGTGAGTTCTTTGACTTTTTGGACTGGATCGGTTTGACTTGCATCAATCGCTTCAAACCCTAATTCCTTGATTAGAGCTAACTTTTTAGGCATGACCTCAGAAATAATGACCCTTGCGCCCATTGCTCGTGCTGTTAGTCCATTGAGAAGTCCCATTGTTCCTCCACCGATGATCACGATCGTTTCTTTCCCAGGCACTATTCGTAATTTTTTCATATTTTGAACGACGGAGGATAAGGGTTCGACAAAAGCAGCTTCTGAGGCAGATAAAGTTGGTCTCATCTTGACGAAGCTCTTGGCTTTACGAACAAAATAATTCGCAAATCCAAAAATCCCATAAAACTCTTTTGAATAATTCTTTCCAAATTGCCGTTTGTTTTCACAATTCGTAATTTCACCAAATTTACACTCATCACAGTAACCACAATAATCATAAAGTACACTGACTCGATCGCCGATCTGGTAGGTATCACCGACAGCTTTGCCTTTTGCTACGACAATTCCTGAACATTCATGTCCGCCAGCCATAGGATAGCCTTGATGTTCTCTAAGTCCTAACCATTGTTGATAGTCAGTTGTACAAATGTTACAAGCTTCTTGTTTTACTAACAATTCATCTTCTGCCAATTCAGGCATCGGTATTTCCTTGATCTTTGCATTCTTCTTCTCAGCTAAATAGCCAAACGTTATGTTTTTAGGTTGCATTTTTTCACTCCTATTCTATAATCCAATTGAAAAGGCATACGCAATGATAACTGCGATCGGCCCAGTTAAAATTCGCGAAAACAACACAGCTGGCACACCATTAGAAATCGTTTCTGGTTTTGCTTCTCCCAAAGTCATTCCTACGGGTGCAAAATCACAGCCAACTTGTGAATTGATAGCAAACAGTGCTGGTAGAGCGTAATGTGGCGGGATTGTACCATTAGCGATCTCTGTTCCGATCAATAAACCAATCACCGAAGCAATCACCGCCCCTGGTGCTAATAAAGGAGATAAAAACGGCAAACTAGTAATAGCACCTAATAGAACTAAGCCAAGTAAGCTACCGCCTAAAGGTGACAAAAACTTCGCAATAATATCCCCAATTCCTGTATAGTTGATAATACCAATCAAAGTTGCAACAAAAGCCATAAATGGAATAATATTTGTTAGCACGGTATCGATCGTTTCACGCCCTGCTTGATACATGATATTGATAAAGCTCCCCGCACCACGTCCGATGGTATCGATCAAGCCAAAAATCCCACCTTTTTTATTGCTATGATTTTTCTTTTCAGTGGTTTCTTTTGTTATTTCTGTAGTTGTTTCCGGTTTATTTGTGTTGATATTTGATGTTTTTTCATTCTTATCTTCTTTATTATGTACTTGTGCAGCTTCGCTCTCACTAATAATTTCTATGTTTGTAATCGTTGTTCCTGAAACAAAAATATCTTCTGTCATAAATTTCGCCAACGGCCCAGAAGGCGCTTGCAATTTTACGTTGATTGTTGGGATCTTCATTCTTGGATACGTTCCACAGCGTGCTGTTCCGCCACAATCAATGACTGCACACAAGGTTTCTTCTTTTTCCACTGGATTTTTAAATGCATCAACCGCTGTTACCCCAGCTAATTCCGCAATCTTTTCAGCGACGGGATGAATGCCCCCACCGGTTACACTGATAACGTACTTCTTACGTTCATCATTTAACGGAATGGTTAATGGTCCTCCCCAGCCTCCATTTCCTTTATGGATAATTAGTTTTTTCGCTTCCATCTCTACCTCCATTCTCAGTTTCGTCTATGCCTCTGTTGTTTTTTTTGCTTCTCTTTGTGTTAAGAAATGAGCAATTTTTTCTGTAATGATTCCTCGTACTAAGATAATCATAAAAGCAGCTAATAAATATCTTAGACCTAATTCACTTTGATTTCCCACTTTACCAAAGCCAGCTGCCACACCAAGATAAACAAATAGTTCAGCTGAATTTGCATGAGGAAATAATCCCACGATGGGATGAAGCATTGAAACCGTTGCATCATAGTAAGCTGCCTTGTGTTCTTCTTTTAAAAATCGTCCAAATGTATAACACATTGGATTTGTTAAAAAGAAACACGCTAAAAACGGAATCAATGTATAGCGTAATAACGTGAATTTCGTACATCGTTGCATGAATCCAAATACTCTTTTTTCTCCGATAATTTTTATTAGAGCGTTTACAAAAAGAATCAAAGAAATCAACAGCGGAACGATAGTCGTTAAAAATCCAACAAAAGTATCTGCTCCAGCTTGAAACATTCCCATAAAGCCATCTGACAACTTCACCAGAAAATTCAAATCCCATTCCTCCTTTTAAGATCAAATTGCGCGCTTTTATCAAAAGACAATTCATTTGTCATATGATACCACACCAAGAATATATCATTTGACAAAATTAATGTCAATTGATTTTTTTGAAAAAATAAAGTACACTAAAAATGGAAATGTTTTTTATTAAATGTATGACAGTTATGAATAACTGGAGTGAAACGATCAATTGGAGGAAAAAATGAGTAAGTCTGAAGAAAGAAACATGGTGAAAGTAGCAACTTTATATTATAAAGAAGGTCTGACACAAGCACAGATTGCTAAGAAAATGGGAGTCTCTCGTTCACTCATTTCTAAATGGTTAATTGATGCTCGAAAAGCAGGTTTCATTGAATTTTTTATTAATAGTGAAAATATCTATGCCATTGAATTAGAAACCGAACTAGAGAAAAAATTTGCCTTATCTTTTGTTAAAGTGGTGGACACAACTAATCTATCTTATCCAGAAATCGAGAAAATGGTTGGACAAATTGCATCAATCTCTTTAAAAGATAAGATTGCAGCTGCGAAAACAATCGGGATTTCATGGGGAAAGTCAATCAAAAGCTTAGTTACTCAATTTCCATTTGAGAATTATCCTGATACAACATTCATTCCATTAATCGGCGGCATGGGATATGATCATTTTGATATCCACTCCAATCAACTTTGCCATGAATTTGCTCGAAAGACGCGTGGTTCTTCAAAATATCTTTACACTCCAGCACTGGTTTCTAATGAGATAATTCGTCAAGAATTTGAAGGTAATATCTACATTGATAAAATTCTCTCTGAAGCCAAAAAAGTCGAATTAGCACTTGTCGGTATCTCCTCCCCTGATCATTTCAACACGATGGAAGAAATCGGGTATACTAATAAAAAAGAAATGGCACAATTAAGAGGGATTGGTGCAGTTGGGGACATCAACTCCCGTTTTTATGATAAAGATGGTCAAGAAGTAAATCATCCAATCAATAAGCATGTGGTTGGTTTAAGTCTTGAAGAGCTTAAAGCGATTCCTGAAACCATCGCTATTGCTTATGATGATGCGAAATGGCAAGGAATCTATTATGCTTGTAAAAATCAACTGATTGACTCCATCATTACTACCGACACCATTGCGGATCACTTGATTCATATGGATATTTAGCAATAACAAAAACGGAAGTTACGTAAGAGCAGTTCCGATTCTCACCTGTTTCCTTTATCTGCTCTTGAATCTCCTAACTATTTCCGCTATGATTAAAAAGTAATAAAATATGATTTTGTTTGCAGGGGGACGCTGTTGCGTTGAGAAGGTAAAACCTGACCCTTTGAACCTGTTTGGTTGATACCAGCGTAGGGAGCAAATGTCCTTTTTGTTGATGCGAAATCAAAACAAACAAGACATTCTTCTTTCTAGGGGAATGTCTTTTTCTATTTTAAGGAGGATTACAGATGAAAAAAGTGCTTAGTATTGCAGGATCAGATTGTAGTGGTGGTGCGGGTATACAAGCCGATTTAAAGACTTTTTCTGCTCATCGAGTGTATGGAATGTCGGTTATCACCTCAGTCGTAGCTGAAAATACGGTTCGTGTATTGACGTATCAAGATATTTCCCCTCAAATCATCAAAGATCAAATGGATGCGGTTTTTGAAGACATTTTTCCCGACGCCGTAAAAATTGGGATGCTTTCTAGCCAAGAAACAATGCTTGCAGTGACTGAAAGTTTAAAAAAATGGCAACCACAAAATATTGTTTTAGACCCAGTGATGTACGCTAAAAACGGCAATGCGTTGATGGAGCCAACTGCGATTGATACACTGATTCAGACGGTTCTTCCCTTAGCTAACTTGATTACACCTAATATCCCAGAAGCAGAAAAAATTGCTCAATGTACGATCTCATCAATAGCAGATATGGAACAAGTCGGACGAACCATCTACGAAAATAGTGGAACAGCTGTTTTAATCAAAGGTGGGCATAAATCTGGTGAAGCTACCGATGTGCTCTTTGATGGAAAGAAAGTCTATCATTTTACTGCAGAACGAATCGAAACCAAAAATACTCATGGGACAGGGTGTACGTTATCTTCTGCTATTGCTTCTGAATTAGCTCTAGGGAAATCCTTAGATCAAGCTGTCTGTGAAGCAAAGAAATACGTTACACTTGCAATCCAACATTCGTTGGCGATCGGTCAAGGACATGGTCCTACGAATCATTTCTACTCGCTTTACCAAAATACCGTTGAAGAGGAGTAATTTTATGTCATCATTCGAAACGATTATCCAACAGATTCGTGCATGCAATCCGTTGGTTCACCACCTAACGAACTATGTAACAGTCAATGATTGTGCCAATATTACTTTAGCTATTGGTGGTTCTCCGATAATGGCTGATGCGATTCAAGAAGTAGCAGAAATAACAGCTAAAACGGATGCACTCGTTCTCAATATAGGAACCTTGAATGAACAAACCGTCGATTCGATGATTCTTGCTGGCAAAGAAGCGAACAAGCATGGAATTCCGGTCATATTCGATCCAGTCGGTGTGGGTATTTCTCAATTTCGTATGGATGTGACTAAAAAGTTATTAAACAGTATCCATTTTACAGTCATTCGTGGAAATTATTCAGAAATCCTTTGTCTAGCAGGTATTCAAACTTCAGCTAAAGGAGTAGACACTTCGCTTGTGAATCAAAAAAAAGAAACTGAAGTCATCAATATTGCACGAACACTAGCTTCTTCTTTTCACTGTATCATCGTCATAACCGGCGCAATCGATATCGTTTCAGATGGTGTTCGAACGATGCAGGTAAAAAATGGTTGTGCTGCAATGCGCCATGTTACTGGTACTGGTTGTATGTTAGATTCTCTAATTGCTACTTTTTGTGGTGGTTATTCCGATGATTTTTTTGAAGCAGCCGTAAGTAGCGTGATTGCAATGGGAGTTGCTGGTGAATTAGCTTTTGAAAAGGCAAAAACCAAAGGAACAGGTAGTTTACGCACCCATTTAATAGATGAAATAAGTAAACTAACGGATCAAACCTTATCAGAACGAGGTGACTATATTGCATTCGATGATTGATTACCGGCTCTACCTAGTAACAGATCCACTCTTGTTCACTACCAATACACTGCTAGAAGCTGTCTCACAAGCACTTGAAGGAGGCGTTACTGCTGTTCAACTCCGAGAAAAACAGTTAGATTCTAGAAAGTTTTACGAAGAAGCCATACAGATAAAACGATTAACCAAAAGATATAACGTTCCCTTGATCATCAATGACCGCCTTGATATTGCTCTGGCATGTGATGCAGACGGTCTCCATATAGGTCAAAATGACTTACCCTTAACTATAGCTCGTAAGCATCTTGGACCAGATAAACTAATCGGTGTTTCAGTACAAACGGTTGAAGAAGCCATCGAAGCAGAAAAAAATGGTGCGGATTATCTAGGAGTCGGTGCAATGTTTCCTACAGACACCAAACCAGATGCAATACATGTCACAACTGA
This sequence comes from Enterococcus sp. AZ078, assembly GCF_051714985.1. Lineage (NCBI taxonomy): Bacteria > Bacillati > Bacillota > Bacilli > Lactobacillales > Enterococcaceae > Enterococcus > Enterococcus sp. AZ078. Next base: position 1,035,966 of record NZ_JBIOSW010000001.1, on the reverse strand, counting down.
AGAATTAGAAAAAATCTGTGCGCAAGTCTCGCTTCCAATCATTGTGATCGGTGGAATCAATCAGCAAACAATCCCAGCTTTTCACTCACTTCCTATTCAAGGTTTTGCTGTCGTATCTGCTATTTTGTCAAAAAAAGATATCAAAAAAGCCAGTCAGGAACTTTTAGGATTGATTGATCAGACGATTGGGAGGTAAATCAATGTCATTTTCAAAAAATTTAAAAATCGAAGCTTATGACAGCTGGGAAAAAGGATTTAATCATCCATTTATTCAAGAATTAGGAAAAGGTATTCTTGCTAAAAAGACATTTCAATTTTATTTACTACAAGATTACTTGTATTTATTTGAATATGCTAAAGTATTCGCATTAGCTGCCACCAAATCAGACAATGAACATCAATTATTTCATTTTGTGGAAGCACAATACAGTATTCTAGCAACAGAACTTGACCTACATCGCCAATATATGTTGGATTATGCTATTGAAAAAGAAGAATTTAACACCGTACAACCTTCTTTTTACAATCGCTCTTATACAGAAAATATGCTAGCGATCGGCCATAGTGGAGGTGTAGTTGAAATCATCGCAGCTATCCTTCCCTGCGCTTGGACCTATTACGATTATGCGAGTCGTTTAAAAAAACGATATCAATCGAGTTTAGAAAAGAACCCCTATCGCTCCTGGATTGATTTATATGCAGATCCTAGTTTTGAAAAATCATTTGAGTGGATGTTTGACCTGTTGGATGAATTAGTCGAAATGAAAAGTGCGAAAGACCAACAAAAAATAAAACAAATTTTTATATCAAGTTTGGAATTTGAGTATCTTTTTTGGGAAATGTCTTATCATGAAGAAATGAATCTGATTCCATTATCAGAATAAATTGTATAGTGATCTCAGTAGACAACTTCTTCTGCTTTCGTTTAAAGCAGATCTAGTAAAACATGTTAAGTCTAGGACACTCACCTTTTAGTCTCTATACCAGACGAAAACTCAATCATTATAGGACGGATAGAGTATTCTATCCGTCCTGATTTTTTTATAAAAAACTACCACACTACCGCTAAGATGAAGTTATTCAACCCATCAATCTGAAAGAACTTATTTGATCACGCCAAACTACTAAGTAAAATTGTGTATGTCTTTTACTGCTTTGAGAATAACCGTTTGTCTAGTCCTCATCGGTGATTGCACTCATTCGACATAAAAAATAGTAATCTCTCTATAAAATTAACTGACGAAAATATAATCATAAAAAAGCACAAATTCTTTATTGAACCAAATAGAAATTTCCCATAAACTCACATTCCTAAGTCACACATTGCGTCTTTTAACCAAGGATGTAAAACGAAAATATCCGTTAAAGCCCACTCAATATAGGTTTTACACCCTTGATCTAAAGAGATGTCTAAAGCTTTGTTCAATTGTTTTAAATAAGGAGCACTATGGTCTCTATCCCATTTAATCTTATCTGCAATGAAAACAACTTTATCTAAACTAGAAGCATTTTTTTTAAGCGTTGTATGACATTCAATAGCTGATAATATTTCTCTATCCTTGATATTGAATAGTTCTTTTGCTATACATACTGATTGTTTTTGGTGGAGAATCATAGGTAGTTTCTCTTCTTCTTTTAGAACTTCCTCCCCTAAACTCTTTTGTAGTTCTATCCTTTCATCATCAGGAATGACTACGCTAATATCATGTAACAAACCAGCAAGATAGGCTTTATCTTTTGGTACGTTAAACTTTTCTGCAAGTTCTTTCGCCTTGTTGGCTACTTCATACGAGTGAAAGACGGTTTTATCTTTCCCATAATAATTCAAAAATTCTTTGACTTGTATTTCAATATTTTTAGAACTAAAGGGTATCTTATACTCAATAATATTCTTCATTTTAACTCACCTTCCAATGAATGCCTTTACATTATTATGTATTAATAAGGTCAAAAATAAAGTTCGACAATCATTCCATCCTCTGATAGTTTTGCTCCTTTTTAGCTTTTCGATTCCCATGGATCAGGGTACAACGAATAAAATCATCAAATCAATCTAAGTGCGTTTTGATTTCTTACTGTCTGACTTATTCCTATCAGATAACAAACCATAAGTGGCATAAGCAGGAATTACTACAGCTAAGAACATTTTAACGAGAAACTTAAAAACTTTCATATGATTCACCATCCTTTATATGTTACTCATACTTTATCATACTACCTATTAATAACCCAGCTATCGCAGGCGATCGTTTATCCTTAGAGACTAACTACTTCTTACTTCTCCCTCATTATTTCATGAGGTTGTGAAAAGAGTGTCTTGACCTGAGCGCTCACCAAGTAAAAACTGCGACGAGTAATCGCAGGAGCATTAAGGATGAAAATCTCGAAACAGCTTCCCATGTTTTGAGATTTTTTGACTTATCGCCGAAGGTCAGCTCTTTGAACACCGTGAATCAGAGGTCGTGAAAACATCGGGTAGCTCTGATGACAATAAGAAAGAATTTTTTGAAACAGCTCCTCATGTTTTGAAAAATTCAGGCTTATTTCAAGGAGCTGATGTTTGAACACCGTTTATTCGTTTTTAGAGATACTAGAATACTATCTGTCATGGTAATACTATTTTAACCAAATAAAAAGAACAGAAAGAAATTTTCTTCTTTCTGTCCAAATGATTCTAAAAATTTTCTTTACCAACATCATTTGACAAAGAGACCAAAAATGTAAGATTCATTAGTGGTTCTATGATACCCGAAGGCTGGGGTTTAGCTAGAACCCTGATTATTTTAATTAGATGATTACCCATCTCGTATTTTCTTAGTTCAGTTTAACTAGATGATTTATTTCAAAACAAGACTGCTGACTTAAATCCTAATTCAGCATAATCAAACAAATATGCTGCATCAATTCATCTCACATTTTAATTTTGTAAAAAATTGATATTTGTTTCACAATTTTATTGTAAAATAAAACAATACTTATTGGAACAAACACCCCTAACATCAAGCGGAATAATCCATTTATAGGTGTTATTTCGCCATGCCTCATATTAAAGATTTGAATAGGTATCATATGAAACAAGAATATATTCTTACTATAGGAATTTAAATTTTCAAAACTTTTGATTTTACTTTTAGAAATAACCAACAGTCCATACAAACTAAAAATAAAAGGGATTGTGAAATACATAAAATTCTTATCGATTCCTTGATTATAAAATGTGATTATCCCTTCGACTCCTCCTAAAAAACACGCAGCGACTAGTCCATATATGAATAACTTTCGATGCTTTTCTAAATTATGTACATTATCAGCCAAAACAAATCCTATGGAAATAAAGAGTGGACTAAAGAATAACCCATTTCTTGTAGTAAAAAAAATATTAAAGTATTTTTCCATAACTGATATGACCATTGGATTTGATATAAATAAGGAATACGTTTCAAGGGAACCAACTGAAAAAAATAAAAAGCAAACCAGAAAAATCCATTTATATCTAAATCTTTGAACCATATATTTAACTATAGCTAATGAACTTATCAAAGCAGGAAAATACCATAAGTGATAGAAGCTTCCAGTATATAGGAAACTAACTACCAATGCCAATAATATTGACCATAAATTCCACTGAATATCAACTGTATCTTGTAACAGTTGAACACCAAACGGAATGTACAGCAAAAACACTATAGTATATAGACGTACTATTCTTCTTAGCCACATCTTCGAATAGCCTTCCCTCTTACTATTTATCCGAAAGAAATATGCATTATTTACAAAAAAGAATGGAACAGCAATACGACAAACCATACTTTTTAGAAAAAAATGCACTATCAGGTGACTAGTAATGGTCCCACAATGAATAACAACAACACAAATCGTCGCAATAAACTGAGCAATAAATAGTTTTTGATTCTTATTATCCATAATCCCTCCAACAAGCAAATTTGACTTTAATAGGCTAGAAATAAAAATAGAATATGTACCAAAAAAAATTTGGAGATAATTAACTCTAACATCTATATTTTCTCTTTCCTTTTTACTTTCTTAAATCCACAATACTATATTAATTATAGTATTGATTAATGTAAAAAACATTAGACTAAAGTCCAATTCATTTAATTCATAATTGTATAGAGTGGGAGCAATTTTAAACTATTGAGGTATTCAAAAAAACAATAGATAGATCCCTATTTTTTTAAAATTAGATGATTACCATTATTGTATTTTCTTGGCTCAGTTTGATTAGATGAATTATTTCAAACACAGATGAGTGGATAAAAACGACTTTCACTATACCTAGAAGCCAGAAAAATCATAGGCTATCTAACGTTTGAATCCCTGTAGAACCCTCACCCATGATAAGGACCATTTTCTGCTCTTTGTAGTAGCGATAGCAACTCATAAAAATCATCAGATAGAAAAACGTTTTCTTCATCTTCATTACCTCTATTCATTTTAGCTTCTAGTACGGCAGTAGGTACGGTTCTTTTCATGATGTGGAATGATTTTCTGTATAGAGAGTAGGACAACGCTTCAAAAAGAAAATGGTTCTATAACAAAAAAATCTGGGTCAGAATGAACCTCATTCTGTCTCAGATTTTTTTTACACCATGCATCAGTTCTTATTGACAAAGCGCCGAAATTTTCTTCTTTCTGTCCAAATGATTCTAAGATTTCTCTTTACCAACATCATCTGGGTGATTATTTAACTAATACATCGATAGATCTGCTTTTATTTCCTTTTTATTTACTTCTTTTTTTAATCCCCAAACCAATGTTATTAGGAAAGCAACAGTGAAACCAATAATTTGAGAAGCTATTCCTCCATAAAAACCGACATCAATTCCTTTACTATTGATAATTAACGGGATTCCTAATAGTCCAAATCCGCCCAAAGCATATTGTACTGTATTTGTCATACCAGCAATCATTGCCCCTACACTGCCACCAATTACAGCTGCAATAAGAGGTCTTTTCAACGGAAGTAATACTCCATAAAGAGCTGGTTCAGCAACACCTATTAAAGTAGTGACTCCTACTGAATAACACAACGCTGTTAAATCTTCCTTTTCTGATTTCAGTCCTGCAGCAAAAGATGCTCCTGCAATCGCAAATTGACTTGCTAGTAATAGTCCTAAAATTGGATTATACCCTTGCACTGCTATATTGCTAATGAAAATAGGGATAAATAGCCAATGTAGTCCTAGTATAATTAATAAAATCCATGTTCCACCTAATACTATTCCAGCTATAATTGGGCTAAAGCTATACACTAAGTCCATCATTACAGCGATAATTTTACTAAACCGAGATACAAAAGGTCCGATAGCTAATAAAGAACTAGGAATAATAACTATCAAAATAAGCATTGGTTGAATTAAAAAACGTACCTCTCTTAATGGGATTTTCTGAATTTGTCTTTCAATTTTTGAAGCAAACCATACTGCTATAATTACTGGAAAGACAGAAAAAGTATAATCTGTCATATTTACCGAGAGACCTAAAAAAGTTAAATTTCCTTCTGAAATATAAGGAATAAGTGAAGGATAAATCATTGACGCACCAATAATCATTCCCAAATAGCTATCTGTTTTGAAATATTTTGCCGCTGAGGCACCGAGTACAACTGGCATAAAATAGAAAAATGTATTTGAAATAGCAAATATAATAATATATGTCCCTGAATCATCTTTAAGAATATGACTTACTTGCAGAATAGACAATATACCTTTAATTGTACCTGAAGCAGCTAATATCCCTAGAACGGGAGAAAAAATACCTGAAACAGTTGCTGAAAATGCATCAAATACATTCCTTTTATTTGTCACAGCAACTTCTTTTGAAAAATTCACGTTACCCACTCATTTCCCTCCTACATAAAATTACCAACAAAGCGATTAAACGAGTTTCTCAAGCAGTGATAGTATAAAAATCAAGAAATCAATTCTCTATAAATTTCTTAATCTTTATTTTAACTAGCAGACCGGACATTTAATATTCAATCAATGTAACACTTCCTGAAATTCCTACTGGGTCTAAATATAAGTATTGAGATAAGTAGTCCTTCACATGACGACCTAAATTATTTATAACAGCTATCTCCAATTCATTTTTACCTACCCTAAGTTTTTCGGATAAATCAAAATTATACGGATATGAAATTTTAGTTCCAATCTCCTCGCCATTTAATCGAACTGTTGCTATTTCAGATAGATCTGAAATATTCAGAGATAACTTTTCGCTTTTAGATTCGAAGTAAGTTTTATAAATTAATTCACCAGAAAAATCACTAAATTCAGGTAACTTTGTTAGATTCGGCAGCTTATCAAAATTCCAATTTCTTCTTTCAGGTAATCCATATCCTCTAACAATTTCCACAGACCAAGGATAATGATTTAAAGATAATTCATTTATTCCAACTTCATCCACCTCAATACGTTGTTTAAGTTCATTTTCAGTATAAAAAATAAGTGTTTCTCCGCGATCTAAATAGACCTGGTACTTACCTTGTATTTTAGTTGGTCGAACAATCCTATTTTCAATTGGATTATAGATTAATAAATCTTCTTTTGTTGGAAATGAAGCAGCAAATTCTAGTGGTTCATACAGATCTTCGTTAAATAGCATGAATATCTCTCCATCTTTTTGAGTATAGTGATAATACCTCAAATATGGAGAAACTTTATCTACTTCTAATTGATCCACTTGATTTCTAAGATTATTATTTAAATCGCTTAAATTACTTACTTTACATTTTTCTTTGATCTTCTCAAATAACTCTGTATCCGTTATGTTTTCACTAGTCCCTAATGGATAGCCGTCTACAAAAATAACTGATACGCCTTTATCTGCTAGACGGGTTATCTGATTAAGCAATTTGATTGGTAGTCTTTCTGAATACGGTATGATCAATGTATTGAATGTCATTTCATTTAACACAAATTTTGAGTCAACAATAAGTGCTTGGTTGGTTAGCATGTCTGCAGAAACGATATTAAAACCAATTTGATTTTCAGTTAAAGTTCTAGCAGGCTTTTGAAATAACATATAGTCTCCAGACCACTCTGCTTCGGCATGATATAACACTCCAACTGAACTAGTAAATTTCCCTTCTGAAAGCAAATAACTGATTCGATTTACATATTCAATCAACTTATTCATATATGGAAATTGCATATTATGACCATGTGCATAAAAATGTGGTGGACAATCAGGATCTGGAAATTTTTTCATTGTAAATGCATGAGGAACAAAATAATTTACTCCATTTACTAGCATGTGATCTGTTATCCATTTCATTAAACGAAGTCCTTCAGACCAGCCATATGCTCCATAAACTTCACACATCGTTCTTCCTTTTTTTTGTGGGTCTAATTGACCTAGTGAGGAACCTAATTTTGCTAATCCATATGTGAAAAATTCTCCATCCCAACCGGTACTTGTATACGACTTAAATAAACCATTGTTTTGGCGAGGAATCAATTGATGTAATACAACATCAATTCCTGACATCTGCTGTCCTGCCATTGACCTAAAGAAATGTCCAGCACCATAACCTAAACGAGCATGAGCGTTATTATCTTCAATCACATGACCAATATATTCAACATTTCGATTATTACACCATTCTCCAATGACCTCGGAAAAATTCTCTGAATACAACTGACTTACTAAATTCATATACTGGTATCGAACTTCGTGCGCTTCTTTATTTTCACCAGTAAACAATAGCAATAAATAGGGGTATATTTTATCTTGAGGAATCCTCATTTTTTCTGCTAATTCAACCTCTAACCCTTTTCTCCATGATAGTTGCATTTCTTGTCTTCCAATTGATGCATTTGGTCCTTTAACATTACCAAAACGTGGTTCATCAGAAAAAAATCCAGCAATTGTTTTTCCAAATTCTTTACCAAAATGCTTATAATGAGGCTCATAAACGGTATCTATTAATACTTGTGTGGATTCTTTAACTAATGGGTTTAAGTACCCTTTTGTGGCTTCTTCCCCACCTTCGAATGTAGTGTACAAAGCAAAAATGGTCCACTCACCTTCAGGTACATTCCAAAATAGCGTACGTTCATTCATATACTCACTAAGATCAATAATTATTTCTTCATCAATTTCACTGTAGGCTGTTTTCTTAGCTGCAAAAATACCCAAAATCTCATTTTTTATGTTATTTGAATGAGCCGAAAGCTTTTCTACCTCTGTCCCAACATTCATTATATTTGGCCGTTCTGAAACCAACCAATCTAGCAGAATTTCTGCATTTTCTCGTGGTCCAACAAAATCCAATGACTTCATTGCTAAGAACTGTTTTTGTAAATGAGGATACTGTGCTTCGATTACTCCCGCTGCATAGCCTGTTGGAAAATGCTTATCGTCTAGTACCCAGACAGTCATGTTTAGCTTTTTACATTCTTTAATAATAAATGACAAATCAGACCACCATTGCTCCTCTAAAAAGTTCTCATACGGCCTTGATTCAATGCAAATTGATTGGATACCTGCATCAGAGATTTTTTCTAAATACTCACCAATTATCTGATGATCTTCTCCATGCATCCATAAAAAAGGTAAAAAATGATTATCATATTCTCGGTTAATTGCCTTAACAATTTTCTTCAATTATCTAATTTCCTCACTTTCTATTTTTCATACATATGTAAGAAAATTTTTTATTTTCTTATAATATGGTATTATGATTACATTCATCCATCAATGTCAAAACACATGTATTTTTATATCATTTTCTACGAAAGGAGTGCTTCTACTCTCATGGAGCTGCAATTACTAGAAAAAAACTTGTATAAGAAAAATAAAAGTGAACTGCGTTATTTAGAAACCCACACTCTTTCAAAATCTTATGAATTCATGAAATTCAAGATGATTAACCAACAAAAAGTCTATATATTTGATGGCTATATTCCTAAAAATGACGACTTTACCATTCAAAAACATAATCGATTTGCTCCAGTTCCTACACACATACACAATTTCATAGAGATCAATTATATTTTTAATGGTCAATGCACACAAATCATTGATGGCAGAGAAGTTCTCCTTACCAAAGGACAAATTTGTCTAATTGATACAGATGTCCCTCACTCAATTAAAGAAACAGGAGAACAAGATATTATAATCAATATATTGATTCATAAAAACTACTTTAAAAACCAGCTGCTCTCAAATTCTTTAAATAAAGGTATCATTACAGATTTCATAATGAATGTCATATCTGAAACTGCCAATCACCGTCAATACATTATTTTTAAAAACAGGGACTTTGAAAAAATTCACTCTACAATTTGTGATATGTTGCTTGAATCGTACTCTCCAAATATAGGAGATAAACAAGTCATTAGTCATTATCTTAGTATCTTTTTTATTAAGCTACTTCGAGACTTTGATTATGAAACAAACGGTCAAACAAGCCGCAAAGAACAGGAAATATTGGAAATTCTAAAATATTTGGAAACAAATTATGAAAGTTTGGATTTATCTTTATTGGCCAAAAAATTTAATTACACACCAAATTATCTAAGCACCTTATTGAAAAAGAAAATTGGGAAAAGTTATTCAGAAATTATTTTAGAGAAAAAACTAGATCGTGCACATGCGCTATTACAACATTCTGACTTAACAATTAATGATGTAGCCATTGCAGCCGGTTTTACAAACCCAACTTTCTTCTATAATAAATACAAAGAAAAATTCAATAAGCTACCTTCGGAAAGATAATAAAGGATAGCAGACGCAATGTAACAGACTTCTATTACTTTAAATTTCTTAAAAAGTAACTAAAATTGTTTAGCTACTTTTTAAGAAATGTCGTCATAATAAATCAACTGTCTTCTTGCGTTAAAAGAATTTCTCTTCTCTCTTTTTTTGAGAAGAGAAACTTTCACTTACCCAGTTACTTTGCTGCTCACAATACTTCTTGTCATGGATTAAATATCTATGACCTCTACCTGCAGTATAAGAAAAAACTGAACCTTTAGTTTCTACAAGTCCATGAAATATTTTATTTGTTTTTATACATTCAAATTCGACAGACAATTCTATATTCTTATAAGATATTTTGTAAGGCCAGTTGCTTAGTTGATTCGGCATAAAAGAAGCCATGTACTCATTTTTTTATAATTGAAGACTGATATATTAATGTCTTTACCGTTTTTTAAAGACAGCACACTCAATTTTTTCCACATCCCTATATCCTGAACCATAGCAAGTATCGAGTTCTCATAGTATTAAACTTTCACTTTAGCTGGACTAATCCAATTGGTTGTTTTTCAACCGTATCAGAGTCAGTCTTCATTTCTATCAAGTCTATTATTTCAGTATCCGTGAACACAACTATCACTGGGTTTCCTTTCCCTTTGGCTTCTATTAAAGGCCAATCAACCTTCATTAATAAGGTATTTTCATCAACCGTTTCCCCTATATCTATCAGCAACTCAAAAGGTTCTCCATTCAGCTCAACTGTGTCTAAACCTATATGAATAAGTATTTCCAATCCCGCATCTGTTTGAATACCTATCGCATGCTTTGTTGGGAAAATATTTACTACTTTACCGATGACTGGAGAATATATTTCATTACTATTAGGAATAACTGCAAATCCATCACCTAACATTTTTTCAGAAAACACCCCATCGTTGATATATTCAATAGGGATAACTTTTCCTTTTACTGGACTAAAAATAGTAATATCTTTACTTTTATTCTTTTTAAATATTTTGAACATAGTATTTCCTCCTAAATTTTTAACATACTTTATCGTCAAGAAAAGCCATGACTTGTTTTATTACCTTAAAAGAAACAAGGGAACAAGTTCACGGCCTTAATCATTATTATTTAGTCTAAAATTTTGTGAGAAGCATAGAAGTTTCTATCTTTGCTTGCCATATACTTGCTTTCACTAATGGAGAATTTTTCTTCCAAATGAATATCGTTTGCTGAACTCCCTACTAACAAATCAAATTCGCCCGCTTCAATCTTCCACTTCATATCTTCATCTAGAAATGCAAATTGACTTGGTGAAATAGAAAATTCAATTTGCTTACTTTCATTTGGTTCTAATACCACTTTACAAAATCCTACTAATTCGCGCTCTGGTCTAACCATTGAAGCAACTTTATCTCGAACATAGACCTGCACAGTTTCTATACCTGTTCTATCACTGATATTTTGCACCGTAATTTGAATACATACTTGTTCAAATGGCTTAATCTCTTTATTCTCAACATTCAAACCACTGTATTCAAAAGTGCTGTATGACAATCCATAACCAAAGTAGTATCTTGGCGTATGAGGTAAATCAATATAAGTCGAAAAAGGTGAATCTGTTCCTACATGGTAGCTTGATCCTTGACTATGATTATAGTAAAGTGGTGCTTGCGCTGAGCTATAGGCAATAGAAACTGGTAATCTGCCACTAGGATTATTTTTGCCAGTAATTGTCTCAACAATTGCTTGGCTACCGTATTCCCCCGGATTCCAAGCTTCAATAATTGCTTGAGCGTATTTATCAGCAGCATTACTTGAAATAGGTCTACCATCTAAATGAACAACGATAAAAGGAATTCCCTTTTCTCCTAGTTTTTCCAGAAATGCTTCTTGACAGACAGGAAGATTGATACTGCTTGAATCAACACCTTCACCCGTTGAACAAGATGTCCCCCAACCATATTTTCCACCTACCGTGACAATCGTTATGTCAGATTCTTCAGCAAGTTTTAATGCTGGTTCATGTTGGCTCATATCATCACCAACATATGGATAGCCATATTCATAACTCACTTCTGCTGTAGGGCATGCTGTTTTAAATTCTTCAAAAATATTGTTGCAATGCTCGTAGGCTTTCCTGGCAACTTGTTCCAATTTAGGAATTTCAAGCTCTATCATACTACCAGGATAAGTTGCTTTCTTTTGATTTCTCCATAATACGTCAGAATCTTGAACTTCTATACCTGCCATTGTATTTCTTGCACCCATAGCTAACTCAACAACACTCATATATGAATAACCGCCAAACAAACTTCTTACTGATTTACCTAAATGACCAATAATTGCAATTTTTTTATTATCAGTATTTAATGGTAAAATATTCTCATTTTTTAAGAGAACTAGTGATTCTCTTGCATATTGCAGACTAACCTCTTTAGAACTTTTAAGGTTGAATATTTCCGAAATTTCTTCTTCAGATTTTGCAAATGGACTTTCAAAAAGTCCTAATTTAAATTTTTCGATTAGAATTCGTAGAACAGCCTCATCAAGTAATTTGGGATTAATTTCTCCTTGATCAATCAATTTAACTAAATTATCACTATAGGCTTTAGGTGTTGGAAATTCCATATCAAATCCTACATCTAATACTTTAGCAGCCGTATCATCGGCATTCTCACAAACATGCATACGAGTATACAATTCTTCAATTGAAGCATAGTCAGATACTAGTAATCCATTAAATCCCATTTCTTTTCTCAGCAAATCCTTTAAGATTTTTTTTGAAGCCGTAACAGGTTCACTGTCAACGGTACCATACTGGTTCATTACAGATCTCAAATTACCTTTAGCTATTGCTGCTTGGAATGGTTTGCCAAATATTTCTTGTAATTCTCTAGGAGGGATATTGCTTGCTGCTGCATGGATCCCTCCTTGCCCGGCATGATATCCAATAAAGTGTTTGCTAGTTGCCATAATTTTGTAATTTGAATTTTCACCTGAGTTCTGAATTCCTGAAACATATGAGGTACCCAGTGCTGAGACTAATGTAGGATCTTCACTGTAACTTTCTCCATATCTTCCTAATCTAGCATCTCTTGTAACATCAAGAACTGGGGCTAGAGCATGTTTGATCCCCACTGCGTCCATCTCTTTTCCTACTACTTGTCCCATTTCTTTTTCTAAAGATGGATTCCAAGCAGAACCTCTGCCTATTCCAGTAGGAAAACTCGTTGCTTCAGGCATCAATACACCAGTTAATCCTTCTATATGAAACAATGCTGGAATAGAAAACCGACTATTTTTCATCACTTGTTTCTGGTAATTATTTAACTTCTCTGCAACCATTTCTTTTGAATCATCCCATGCAGCTGCAAGGAAAGCCACTGCCCCTACACCATGAGAAAAATCATTTTCCAAGTTAGGACCATTTTTGTCTTTCGGATTGTAGCATTGTAATTGAGCTACTTTTTCTTCTGTTGTTAATCGTTTTAGAAGATCATGAGCTCTTTCTACATTTGATAAGTTTGCATTTTGATAATTCAATTTTTCTCAAACCTTTCTTAATTTGATTACTACACCTATACTAAGCTATATCCAGTTTTTCATCTGGCTTTGTCATAAAGATTGTTAAGACTGCACTAATACCAAATGCAACGAAGAAACAAATTATCCAGCCAATCAAAGAATTGGGATTACCATTTGGATTCATGTGAGCACCAAATGTTAAAACGCCTCCAACTGTTGCTGGAGAATATTGGTTAACTCCAAGAAATGAAGACAGCATGCCAGCGATACCACCAGAAATCATAGCCGCAAGAAATGGTTTTCTGTAAGTCAAAGCAACTCCAAAGATTGCAGGCTCTGTAATCCCAAATAAGGCAGAAGTCATTGTTGAAAAACCAAGAGCTTTTTTCGTTTTGTCTTTTGTTTTCAAAGCAAAACCAAGTGATGCACCTGCTAATGCCCAAACTCCCATACCTAAAATTGGGTTAAATGCACTAGAACCTTCTCGTAAAACAATATCCGTCAAAACAGGAATCAAAGCATAGTGGATACCAAACATTACACATACCTGCCAAAATGCTCCGAAGAATAACCCTGCAAGAATTGGGCTTAAACCATACATTCCAGTTACAACGCCACCTAATAGTTTCCCAACTTCTGTAAATACCGGTCCAATTGCAAGAAACATTAAAGGAATCATAACAACAATAACAATCATAATCTTGATAAATTCTAAAAATTGCGGAATATACTTATCTAAAAAGTGTTCAAATTTTGCTGCAATCATTGTACTAATTAGCATTGGAAATAGAGAATTACCATACCCTACTTGTGGAACAGTAATACCAAGAAAATTAATAGCCTCTGCTTCTACACCCAAAGCTGTAACAATTGCAGGAAATACCATACTTGAAGCAATTGCTGCCGCAATATATGGATTTGACTTCATGTATTTTGCTGTAGAAAACGCAATCATTAGTGGCATTAAATATAAAAAACCATCGTTGGCTGCTGCCCAAATAATATAAGTTCCATCAGTCTCTTTTAATAATCCAGCTAAAACAAACAGAGCCAGCAATCCTTTAAATACCCCAACTGCTGCCATTGTTGGTACAAGTGGATAAATTGTATTCATTAGCATCCTTGAAACTCTGTTAATCAGTTTTTCTTTATTTTTGTCCCGAATTGAATCAAGTTTATCCTTCATTCCAGTAGCATCCTCAGACATTTCAACTCCATCAGCTGTTACTACCTTACTGCTTGCTTCATTACTCAAAATGTTCTCTACTTCTTTATAGGCATCATTCACAATATTTCCAACAACTACTTGATATTGCCCACCTGCTCTCATTACTCCAAGAACTTTATCTATTTTTTTTACTTTATCATCGTTTGCTTTAGATTCATCTGCTAATACAAATCTTAATCTTGTTACACAATGGGTGACACTTACAATATTGTCTTTCCCACCAACTTCATCTACAATTTGTTTTGCCATTTCTTTCAAACTCATTTTGGGCTCCCCTTCTCTATTTATTCGGATTCCAGTGTGGATGCCAAATTATTTGTGGTATTCCACTACTTAAGTCAATAGGTAGCCAGACATATTCTGAAATGCTTGTATCTATGTTCCATGAACTTTTCTCAATTTTTTTCGTCAGGTCAACAACCCAACGATCGCCTATTGCGATGTACAACTTCTTATTTGGTACTTTAAATACACTACTTATTTGTGAATTAAAAGAATTTTTCTCATTATCATTTATACACGGATCACCTGTTATATACCATGGACCATGTATATTAGATGCTTTCGCTGCTAACGATGAATTTGGATAGTAACCTGTCGTTCCAGAGGTAATCATAAAATATTCATTATCCTTCTTAAATACAGCAGGTGCTTCTCTTGCAATCGGCGGTCCATAAAAATGTAAATGAGTTGTGTATTTACCTGTTAAATCTAGATAATTGTCAGTTAAATCAGCTATTACTATTTCTGTATGAACCTTACCAAAGACTAAGTATGCTTTTTCATCGTCATCTACGAATAAGTCAAAATCGCCACTGCTCATGTCCAATGGAATCAGTTTATTAACAATTTTGAACTCTCCTGTTATTGATTTGGAAGTAGCTACTCCCATATATTGGTAGTTCCAATCTCTTGGATTTTCGTCAGTTCCTACAAGTTTCACCCACATAACAAATTCATCATTTTTTTTATTATAAATGATATGTGGGCGATCCATGATTCTTGATGGATGTAACGGATTTCCTAAATCATTAGATGACTTTAAAATAGTCCCCTCAAATTTCCAATTAACCAAATCCTCTGATGAATAACAATTGACTCCATTGTGCCAAATACCAGAGCCAACTTTGGTGTTCTCTTTATTCTCACCATAGAAATAATAAAGTCCATTCACGTAAATTACACTACCACCATGCGCTTGAATCCGATTACCATCTGTGTCAAACCATGGTTGACCTGACTTTATCTCTTGACACATACTTTATCCCCCTTATTTATTTAGTATGTCTTAAACAACACTAATATAACGCTTTCAGAAATTGTTCACAATGTCATATTAACTTTACTTTCTTATCATATTCTACGATTATTTTCGTTAATTTTTCTATTTCATTCTATAGAAAAAGAATATACTGATATACTTCCTTCTATAATTTTAAATCTAATTCTTTTGAAAGTAATCGGCTCTATACTTTTTAATATTGGTAAAATTTGCCAAAATCTTTTTATGATTTAAAAGTACAAAAAAGACACCTTGAAATCCTTTAGAATTAATTTAATGAACCAATTCATAAGAGGGTTCACAATGTCTTATACACAGCTTGTTAAAGATACCCTAATTATTCTAGACCTAACTATCTATTTCGAAGAATATTGTTTAAGCAGAGAAATCAGCCATCTACCAGAAACCTGTGCAACAACTTTACAAACGTTTAAAAGGTTTCTGACTCAGACTAAAAATCTTCTCTGCTACAGTTATTCAAATGAACTACTAGAATGTTTAAACAATCCTATCAAAGTATTAAAGCGCAATGCTTAGAGTTTTCGAAATTTTTATCCTTTTAAACGACGGATCATTATCTATCAAGGTAAAACTATTTTAATTAAATAAAAAGAACAGAAAGAAATTTTCTTCTTTCTGTCCAAACGATTCTAAGATTTCTCTTTATCAACATCATTTAACAAAGAGACCAAAAAGAAAACCCCTAATGTAAGACACATTAGGAGTTCATTATGATACCGGCGGCCGGGGTCGAACCGGCACGCCCTTAACGGGCACTGGATTTTGAGTCCAGCGCGTCTGCCAATTCCGCCACGCCGGCGTAAAAAAACTGGGGTAGCTGGATTCGAACCAACGCATGAGGGAGTCAAAGTCCCTTGCCTTACCGCTTGGCTATACCCCAATAAGAAAGGGCGAATGATGGGAATCGAACCCACGAATGCCGGAGCCACAATCCGGTGCGTTAACCACTTCGCCACATTCGCCATTATAAACAATGTTATTTTATTTCTCAATAAAAAACTAAGATGAGTACATCTTAGTCAATACCGGCGGCCGGGGTCGAACCGGCACGCCCTCAACGGGCACTGGATTTTGAGTCCAGCGCGTCTGCCAATTCCGCCACGCCGGCAAGTTGATTTTATTAGTACTAAGGCGGTAACCGGATTTGAACCGGTGATGAAGGTTTTGCAGACCTCTGCCTTACCACTTGGCTATACCGCCATTATACTATTTTCAATCTATAAATGAAATTATAGAACTGGGGTAGCTGGATTCGAACCAACGCATGAGGGAGTCAAAGTCCCTTGCCTTACCGCTTGGCTATACCCCAATAAAGAAGGGCGAATGATGGGAATCGAACCCACGAATGCCGGAGCCACAATCCGGTGCGTTAACCACTTCGCCACATTCGCCATGGCAGGGGCAGCAGGAATTGAACCCACACTAACGGTTTTGGAGACCGCTGTTCTACCTTTAAACTATGCCCCTATGTAATGGAGGAGAGTGGATTCGAACCACTGAACCCTAAGGAACGGATTTACAGTCCGTCGCGTTTAGCCACTTCGCTACTCCTCCATGGTGGCGCGGGACAGAATCGAACTGCCGACACACGGAGCTTCAATCCGTTGCTCTACCAACTGAGCTACCGCGCCAAATTTTAAAATGTATTAATTGAAAAAGAATGACGGTTCCGACGGGAATCGAACCCGCGATCTCCTGCGTGACAGGCAGGCATGTTAACCCCTACACCACGGAACCAGTTCATTATGGAGGTTAACGGGATCGAACCGCTGACCCTCTGCTTGTAAGGCAGATGCTCTCCCAGCTGAGCTAAACCTCCATTTTTCAATTAATGACCCGTACGGGACTCGAACCCGTGTTACCGCCGTGAAAGGGCGGTGTCTTAACCGCTTGACCAACGGGCCAGGAAAATGCTACGGAGAGTAAGGGATTCGAACCCTTGAGACAGCGTGAACCATCTACATGATTTCCAATCATGCTCCTTCGGCCTCTCGGACAACTCTCCAGAGTGAAAGAAGCTCATTACTCTTTCTCATAAATGAGAACTCCGGCAGTAGGACTCGAACCTACGACATCATGATTAACAGTCATGCGCTACTACCAACTGAGCTATGCCGGAATCACCTTGTTCGTTTTTTACAACGAACACACACATAAGATAAACTTATGGGGTTTATATAAACCGCGTGGCGACGTCCTACTCTCACAAGGGGCAACCCCTCACTACAATCGGCGCTAAGAAGCTTAACTTCTGTGTTCGGCATGGTTACAGGTGTATCCTTCTCGCTATCGCCACCACACTGTGGTGTTATCATTATTGAGTTTGCTTTTGCTCACTCAAAACTGGATTTGAAGTATTTCGTAAACTCTACCGAGTTTTTTCTTTACCAATGTGGTTAAGTCCTCGATCGATTAGTATCAGTCCGCTCCATACATCACTGTACTTCCACTCCTGACCTATCTACCTGATCATCTCTCAGGGATCTTACTTTCTTAAAGAAATGGGAAATCTCATCTTGAGGTGGGCTTCACACTTAGATGCTTTCAGCGTTTATCCCTTCCCTACATAGCTACCCAGCAATGCCCTTGGCAGAACAACTGGTACACCAGCGGTAAGTCCATCCCGGTCCTCTCGTACTAAGGACAGCTCCTCTCAAATTTCCAACGCCCGCGACGGA